>NZ_JAAGPI010000002.1 GCF_017104715.1 Burkholderia sp. Ac-20365 | reverse complement strand
GTAACGGCGGCGCTGGCAGTGGCGGCTGCGGCTGTGGCGGTGGCAGCGCCGGCGGTCCCAGCGGTGGTCCCGGTGGCGGCTTTGGCGGCGGTTTCGGTGGTGGTTTCGGCGGCGGCTTTGGAGGTGGCTTCGGTGCCGGTGGTTTCGGTAAAGGTGGCGGCTATGGCGGTGGCGCCGGCTCGGGCGGCGGTCACGGCGGTGGCAACGGACACTGAGAGCGCATGGACGGCGCCCCCCGCGCCGTCCTCACTCGACGACAACCACGTAGCGCAGACGCTTCCGGGCCAGCGCAGGCGGTGACGTTTCGATCCCCCGGTCGGACGTCACCGCCAGGGCCGGGCGCATCGACGAACGATATCGACAGAATCGACCGGGCAAAACGAGCCGGCACATTTACGAACACGAACAGGAACAACGAGAGCGGTCCGGGCAAGCAGCGAAGAAAAATGCGTCGGAACCAAACCGCCCTCCTCGCCTCATATCAATTCAACCTTCGATATGAGGCTTCTTACATGCAACGACACCTCCCCCGCCCCGTTGCACGCATCGCTTCGGGCTTGCTGATGGTTTGCCTGGCCGGCGGTGCGTCGCTGGCTTGGGCGCAGACTGCAACGCCAAACACTGCAGCGAACGCGGCGCAAAGCCAGGCATCGCCTCCCGTCGATCCCACCTTTTCCGCGTGGTCGCTCGCGCAATCCTGCCAGCAGAAGGCCGATAACGTTGCGCACGGCCAGTGTGTCGGCGCGATACGCGGCATCATCCACGGCTATCAGTACGGCGTGCTGTTCCTGAGCCAGCGCACGTCGCTCGCGGCGAAGGAAACGCAGCGCGTGTCCTTGTGCCTGCGTGACGTGCCCGTCTCGACGATCGTCGACGAATTCGTGCAGGACGCGAGCCAGGTCAGCGCGGATTCGCTCAAGCGCACGCCCGCGGAAGTGGCCGTGCTCGGCTCCGTGCACATGCATCACGCGTGCGACTGATCCGCTAATACGGCGCGCATGACAAGCGCGCCGCCCGCTCACAGCATTTCGAGCGGCCGCTTGCTGCGCGGCGGACGAAAATGCGCGTCGATCGCGGCAAGATCGTCGGCGGAAAGCTGCAGGTCGAGCGCGCGGCGGTTGTCGCGCACGTGTTCGATGCGTCCTGACTTAGGAATCGCGAATACGTTGGGCTGGCGCAGCACCCACGCCAACGCGATCTGAATCACTGAGGCACCATGCGCGGCGGCGATATCGTCGAGTGGCGAGCGCTTCGGCAGGCGCGCGTGATCGACGGGGCTGTACGCCATCGCGGGCATCTTGCGGCCCGCAAGCCACGGCAGCAGATCGTATTCCGGCCCGCGCCGCGCGACGTTGTAGAGAATCTGATTCGTCGCGCATGCATCGCCGTGCGGTACATCGACGAGTTCTTCCATATCGTCGACATCGAAGTTGCTCACGCCCCAGTGCCGTATCTTGCCGTCGCGGCGCAATGCCTCGAAGGCCGCCACCGTTTCTTCGAGCGGCACCGAACCGCGCCAGTGCAGCAGATACATATCGATGCGATCGGTCTTCAGACGCTTCAACGACTGCTCGCACGCATGCTGCACGCCGCGTTTGCTCGCGTTATGCGGATACACCTTGCTGACGAGAAACACATCGTCGCGCACGCCGTGCAACGCTTCGCCGAGCAACGATTCCGTCGCACCTTCGCCGTACATCTCCGCTGTATCGATCAGCGTCATGCCGAGTTCGATGCCACCGCGCAGCGCTTCGATTTCAGCCTTGCGGCGCGACGGATGCTCGCCCATCTCCCACGTGCCCTGCCCCAGCTTCGGAATGCGTTCGCCGTCCGGCAGCGTCACGCTGGCGATGTCGTTCGTCATGATTGCGTCCTCGCAGATGGTGTCGTGAAGATGCGCCGCATCGCAGCGGCCAAGGCAACGAGTGTAGCGCTTCGTCGCGGCACGCATTGGCGTCCCGGCAAAACCCCGCTATAACGCGGCGCGCCGATGTCTTAGAATTGCCGCTTGCCCTCCTTGCGTCCGTCACATGAACCCAGCCTCGGAAGACCGTTGGCGCGATCTGCGCCCGGACCCGGAAAACGATACGCCGCTGTATCTCCAGCTCGCCCGCAAGCTCGGCACCGCGATCCACGAGAACCGCTGGAACGCAGGCGAAGCGCTTCCATCGGAGCGCGTGTTGTCGGATGCGCTCGGCGTGTCGCGCATCACGGCGCGCAAGGCGATCGCGCTGCTGGTCGAACAGGGTTTGATTCGCCGCTCACAGGGCGCAGGCAGCTTCATCACGCCGCGCTATGAAGATCCGCTGTCGCGTCTGTCGAGCTTCAGTGAAATGCTGCGCCGACGCGGCTTCACGCCGAGTTCGCAGTGGCTCTCGCGCGAGATCGTGCCCGCCAATCGCGATGAAGTGATCCAGCTCGGGCTATCGCCTGCTGCCGCCGTGACGCGTCTGCGGCGTCTGCGTCTGGCGGACGGCATCGTGATGGCCGTCGAAAACTCCACGTTTCCGGCTTCGATCATCCCCGACCCGCAGGCGATCGGCGATTCGCTGTACACGTATCTGGAGCAACGCGGGCTGACCATCGTGCGTGCGTTGCAGCACTTCCGCGCGGTCAACGCGAGCGACGAGATCGCGCAGCAGATGAGCATCGCGCCGAACGACGCGCTGCTGCTGATCACGCGCGTCGGCTATACGGCCGATCAGCGCGCGATCGAACTCACCGATACCTACTGCCGCAACGACTACTACGACTTCGTCGCCGAGCTGCGCAAGTAGCAAGCAGGCGGGCGGCTCAGTCTTCCCAGCGCGGCGCGTCGGTGCCGATCGGCACGGGCGGCCGTGCATAGAACGCGTGCGTCTCCGACATCCGTTCGGCGGGCGCCGCCGCCGTCACGCGGCCGAACGGCGAATCGACCTGATGCAGACCGTCCTGCACGTCGTCGAATTTGACATCCGGCACGCGCCAGCCGTCTTCGATCTGTCCCATCGATTGCAGCCAGCGGCCCGTCTGCGCCAGCGATAACCGCACATGCCAGCTGCCGCCTTCCTGCGCACGGCGCGCGAGCGCGACCATCGCGCCGAATGCAGCGAGATAGCCTGTCGCGTGATCGAGCGCCTGACACGGCAGATGCTTCGGCCCATCGACACCCGCCGCACGGCTCTCCGTGTACGCGATCCCGCTTGCCGACTGCACGAGGCTATCGAAGCCGCGCCGCATCGCCCACGGTCCTGCATGCCCATACGCTGAAATCGACACGCACACGATGCCGGGACGCAGCCGCGCGAGCGTATCGGGATCGAAACCGCGCGTGGCGAGCGAGCCGGGACGGTACGCCTGCAGAAATACATCCGCTTGCGCGGCCAGCGCCTGCAATTGCTCGCGGGCCGTGGCGTTGCGCAGATCGAGTGTCGCGGAGCGCTTGCCGCGCCCGTTGTCGATGACGAGCGGCGCGATGTTCGGCAGATGCGGCCCGTTGATCAGCAGCACGTCAGCGCCATGTTGCGCGAGCGCGCGTCCTGCAACGGGACCCGCGATGATGCGTGACAGATCGAGCACGCGCGTGCCCGACAACGGCCTCAGCGCGTCGCCACGTCCCGGCGCTTCGGGCGGCGCATCGCCTATCCGCTCGATTTCCAGCAGCGGCAGATTCGCGATCGCCTTCGCCTGATCGAGCGCGGCCCATTCGCGCGGCGAGCGGATTAGCGCAGCGCACAGTCCGGCGTCGGCAAGCGTCTGATCGAGTTGCGCGCCGTCCCAGCGGCGTATCGCTTCAGCGACCGCGCCCGGATCGCCATCGCAACCGAGCACCTTCAGCACGCCCTGCAGATGATGTGCAAAGTTCGTATGCAACTGGATCCAGCGGCCGTCGCGTGTCGCGTAGAAGCCGGTGACGGGATGGCGCAATTCCGCAGGCAAGCCATCGTTCACGCGCAGATAACGCTCGCTGCGAAACGCAATCAGCGCGCGCCGCACGTTCACGTCGACACGTTGCATGCGGCCCGTGCGCAGCCGGAAGCAGTCGGCGGCCGCAAGCGCCATCGCCGCGATCGACGCACTCGCGAGCGTGCCGACACGAAACACCGAAGGCAACGCAGGATCGTTGCCGTCGATCGATACATGTTCGAGCAAGGCCGGATCGCAACCGGCAACGGACCACAGATGATCGAGCGCGAGCTGGGGCGTCATGATGGGCTGGCTTCCAGAAGAAAATCGACGTAATCCAGTCTAGTTTTGCGCTTCGTCATGATCAATCTTGATTAATATAATCAATATATATTCGTTTCTTTGGCTTTCCGCCTTCCATATGTCCACGCCCCGCTATCTGTCCGCCGACGAAGCCGCCGCGATGCTCGGCATCAGTGTCACGACGCTCTACGCGTATGTGAGCCGCGGCATGCTGCGCTCCGTGCCGGATGCGAACAGCAAGCGGCGGCTTTATGACACCGACGAAGTTCGCCGGCTCGCGCGCCGCAAGGAAGACGGCAAGCGCGCGGGCAAGGTCGCGCAGAAAGTGCTGGATTGGGGCGTGCCCGTGCTCGAATCGTCGATCACGCTGATCGCGCACGGCAAGCTGCTGTATCGCGGGCGCGATGCAACTGAACTTGCGCGCACGGCCACGCTGGAAGACGTCGCGGCGTTGTTGTGGGAATGCAGCGCGCGGCGCATCGCCGAAGCGCCCGCCGCGCCGATCGCGGCTGCGCAATGGTCGGCATGGCTCAAGCTGTGGAGCGACAGCGCGCCGCTCGATCGCGCGCTCGTGCTGTTGCCTGCCGCCGCCGCGCAGCTACCGCGTGTCTGGGCGCTCGGCCGGGACGCGCAACTCGACAATGCATGCGCGCTGATCCGGCTGCTGGCGAGCGCGATGACGTCGGCGTCTCCGTCGAACGAACCGCTGCATAAACAGCTTGCCAGCGCCTGGAGTGTGCGCAACCGCGCGCAGATCAATCTGTTGAGGGCCGCGCTGGTCGCGTGCGCCGATCACGAACTGAACGCGTCGACCTTCACGGTGCGCTGCATCACGTCGACAGGCACGCATCTGTTCGGCGCCGTCGCGGGCGGGCTGGCCGCGCTATCGGGGCCGAGGCATGGAGGGGAAACGGCTCGGGTGGCCGCGTTGCTCGACGAAGCTGCGCGCGCCGCCGATCTCGACCGCTATCTGGCGACACGGCTCGCGCATCACGAACTGGGCGCGCCAGGCGCGGTGATCTCGGGCTTCGGTCATCCGCTGTATCCGGATGGCGATCCGCGTGCGCGGCTCCTGCTCGAACTGCTCGATGACTGCGCGCCGGCCCGTTCGCCGCTCGCCGACGTGCAGCGTCTCGCGCGTGCCGTGCGCGACACGACGGGCGCCGAGCCGACTGTCGATTACGCGCTCGCGGCCATCGAGCGGGTGCTCGGCCTGCCCGTCGGCGCAGCTTTCACATTGTTCGCTGTAGGCCGCGTGACGGGCTGGATCGCGCACGCAATGGAACAGACAGCCGACGGCCGCCTGATCCGTCCACGCGCCCGATACATCGGCGCGTACGAAATCGACTGATTCGACAACGCGGTCAGGTGCTTCAGGCCGTGACCAGCCAGCGCGGCATCCACATCCAGCGCGGCGTGCGCCGGCGCTCGACGCGCACCGTGTCGGCCGCACCGCTCGTGACCGTCAGCGAGAGCCGCACGCCATCGCGCCCCGCGCTGAGCCACGCCACTGCGCCGCGCTTCAGTTCAAACGATTCGCCGGCGGCAAGCCAGTAGTCTTCGGCGTCGCCTTCGACGGTCAGCCAGAGTTCACCTGCCAGCACGTTCACGGCCAGCGGCTGCGCGACCCGCCACGCGCTGGCCGGCTCGCCGTGTTCGAGTTCGAAAGTACGGATTTCACGCATCGCAGTGCTCCTTGAAGTGCTTTTTCGCTTGCATCCATTATTGACGTGCGATGATGACTGTCACATGCACAGTCCTGAACAGTTTCAAAAGAACTGTACAGTCAGAAAACCTGACAGTTGCCGGTACTTCGACCGTGACAGCCGCGACAGGCGGCTGCCAGAACCGAAGCACGCGAAGAAAGCAGGAAGGAATAGACGCGATGAAACTCGACATCGAACTGAACCGCGACAACGGCGTGCCGCTCACCGAGCAGATCGTGAGCGGCGTACAGGAATGGATCCGTTCGCGCACTGCGCATCCCGGCGCGAAGCTGCCGTCGATCCGCCAGTTCGCCACCGATAACGACATCAGCCGCTTCCCCGTGATCGAGGCTTACGACCGGCTGGTATCGCTCGGCTATCTGGATTCGCGGCCCGGCTCCGGTTTCTACGTGGCCGAGCGGCATCGCGGCTCGATGAGCGGCCAGGGCGCGTCCGACCCGCGCCGTGCCGAAGATGAATCGACGCATATCCTGCAGCAGTTCAATCATCCGGGCGAATCGCTGAAGCTCGGCAGCGGCTTTATTCCCGAGGCGTGGCGCGACATGGACAGCCTCGCGCAGGCGATCCGCCACGTGTCGCGCACCGACGGCGCGAGCATGATCGATTACGCGACGCCGCTCGGCAACGCGACCTTGCGCGAACATCTGCAGCAGCGCGTCGCGCAGCTCGGCATCGAAGCGGAAGCGTCGCAGATCCTGATCACGATCGGCGCAAGCCAGGCGATGGATCTGCTGATGCGCTACCTGCTCAAGCCCGGCGACACGATCTTCGTCGAAGATCCCGGCTACTACAATTTCAACGGCCTGCTGAAGCTGCACGGCGTGAATCTGATCGGCATTCCGCGTACGCGCAGCGGTCCCGATCTCGATGTCTTGCAGGCGCAATTGCAGCAGCATCGGCCGAAGCTGTTTTTCGTCAACTCCGTTTTTCACAACCCGACGGGCACGACCGTCGCGCCGCCCGTCGCGTTTCGCCTGTTGCAGCTCGCACGCGAGCACAACTTCAAGATTCTCGAAGACGACATCTATGCGGACTTCCAGATCGATCTCACCGACCGCCTCGCGACGCTCGATCAACTGGAACATGTGATCTACATCGGCGGGCTGTCGAAGACGCTGTCGTCGTCGCTGCGCATCGGCTATGTGATCGCGGACCACGCGACCATCAAGGATCTCGCCGACATCAAGATGCTGACGAGCATCGGCGGCTCGCGCTTCGCGGAAGCCGTGACCGTCGCGCTGCTCGAACGCGGAATGTATCGCAAGCATCTGGACCGGCTGCGGCGGCGCATGCGCGATGCGCTCGGCGCGACCGTGCAGACGCTGGAAATGAACGGCTGGCAGGTGTTCGAGAATCCGTTGGGCGGCAAGTTCGTGTGGGCGCGCGTGCCGCATGTCGAGAATGCGGAGCGTCTCGTCGAATGCGGCGCGCCGCTCGGCGTGACGGTCGCGCCCGGCAGCTACTTCCGCCCGAACACGGAGCCGAGCCCGTGGATACGCATCAACGCCGCGTTTGCAAATGATCCGCGTGCAAGGGCGTTTTTCGAGGCGGCTGCAAGGTTGAAAGCGTGATGCACGCGCCGGGCGCAACGATTGCTGCCCGTGCAGGCTGGGACGCCGTCCATCCCGCTTTTTCCTTAGAATGACGTCTCCCCGCCCAGCCGCCCTGCCTCTGCTACATGTCCGAATCGACCGAATCCGCCTCTGCCGCCGCCAGCGACCGCACCGCGAAAACCGCGCCCACTGCCCGCTCGCTGACGGTGATGCTGTGGATCGTCGCGACGGGCTTCTTCATGCAGACGCTCGATTCGACCATCGTCAATACCGCGCTCCCCGCGATGGCGAAAAGCCTCGGCGAACTGCCGTTGCGCATGCAATCGGTCGTGATCGCGTATTCGCTGACGATGGCCGTGATGATTCCCGTCTCCGGCTGGCTCGCCGACAAGCTCGGCACGCGGCGCGTGTTCATGAGCGCGATCCTCGTGTTCACAGTCGGCTCGCTGCTATGCGCGAACGCGCAAACGCTCACGCAACTGGTGATTTTCCGCGTGCTGCAAGGCGTGGGCGGCGCAATGCTGCTGCCCGTCGGACGCCTTGCCGTGCTGCGCGTGTTTCCCGCCGAACGCTATCTGCCTGCGCTGTCGTTCGTCGCGATTCCAGGGCTGATCGGACCGCTGATCGGGCCTACTCTCGGCGGCTGGCTGGTGAAGATCGCGTCGTGGCACTGGATCTTCCTGATCAACGTGCCCGTCGGCATCGTCGGTGTGATCGCGACGTTTATCTTCATGCCCGACAGCCGCAACCCGGACACCGCGAGGTTCGACATGAAGGGCTATCTGCTGCTGGTGCTCGGCATGGTGTCGATCTCGATGGCGCTCGACGGCCGCACCGAATTCTCGATCCAGCAGGCGACCATGCTGATGCTGCTGATTCTTTCGCTTGGCTGTTTCGTTGCCTACGGATTGCATGCAACGCGTGCCCCCAACCCGATCTTCTCGCTCGATCTGTTCAAGATCCACACGTTCAGCGTCGGCCTGCTCGGCAACCTGTTCGCGCGGATCGGCAGCGGCGCGATGCCGTATCTGATTCCGCTGCTGCTGCAGGTGAGCCTCGGCTACAGCGCGTTCGAAGCCGGCCTGATGATGCTCCCCGTCGCCGCCGCCGGCATGACGTCGAAACGCCTCGTCACGCGGCTCATCATGAAGTACGGCTACCGGCGCGTGCTCGTGTCGAACACCGTGCTCGTCGGCCTCGCGATGGCGAGCTTCTCGCTCACCAGCGAGCATCAGCCGCTGTGGCTGCGGCTCGTGCAGCTGGCGTTCTTCGGCGGCGTCAACTCGATGCAGTTCACCGCGATGAACACGCTGACGCTCAAAGACCTCGGCACGGGTGGCGCGAGCAGCGGCAACAGCCTGTTTTCGCTCGTGCAGATGCTGGCGATGAGCCTCGGCGTCACCGTCGCGGGCGCATTGCTGACGACCTTCACGGGCCTGATCCCGAAAGTCACCGCGGCCAATTCACTGCCCGCCTTCCACGCGACGTTCCTGTGTGTCGGGCTGATTACGGCGGCGACCTCGTGGATCTTCGCGCAGCTGTCGGCGGATATCCGGCAGCCGACGCGACGCGCCGATCCGTCGGAACGCACCTGAGCCATCGAGCATGCAGTGCCTCCGAGGCGGAACCTTAACGGGGCGCGCGCCGCACCATCGATGTGCGCTCCGCGCGCGACGCGCATGACAACGCCGGCGTTCCCGGCGCACAATCGCAGGCGCAGCAGAGCAAAGCGCCGTTAGCACCGCGCGATCAGCGCATCGTGAAGCGCGCGCCCGCGGCGTTTTGTCGTGCGCATGTTTCTTGCTGGCCTATCCTGTAAACTTGTATTTTTCGCGCATTTGCGCGCGGCTTGCCTCGCTTCTCAACCGATGACCGACACGATGAGCATGATCGAACTCGATCCTCCCGGCTTCCAGCCTCCGCGCCCCATAGCAGGCGATGAAGGCTCGCGCCGCACCGTCCGGTATGGCGGCTACACGGTTTTCAGCGTGTTTCAGCCGGTTTTCTCGGTTTCGCACCGTCGCGCGATCGGTTATCACGCTTCGCTGCGCGCGCACGACGAGAACAGCAAGCAGGTGCCATCCGCCGAAGTCTTCACACAGGCCGCGCGGCGCGGCGATCTGCTCGAACTCGGGCGGCTCGCCGAATCGCTGCATCTGGGCAACTTCAACGCATTCGACAGCCACGACGAGTGGCTTTTCCTGAGCCTGCACCCCGCCGCGCTGATGGACACGAGCTACGGCGACGCGCTGCTTGCGGGACTCAAAGCGCTCGGCCTGCCGCCGCAGCGCGTGGTGCTCGAAGTGTCCGAGCAGGCAGGCGGCGAAACGACCCGCTTCGCCGAAATCATCGACGCGCTGCGCAAGTCCGGCTTCCTGATCGCGCTGGACGGTTTCGGCGCGAAGCATTCGAACATCGACCGCGTGTGGAATCTGCGGCCCGATATCGTCACGCTCGACCGCTGCATCCTTGCGCAGGCTAGCGAGCACTCGCATATCGAGCGGGTGCTGCCGGGCATCGTGTCGATGCTGCACGAATCGGGACAACTCGTGCTGATGGGCGGCCTCGCCACCGAGCGCGACGCGCTGATCGCGCTCGAATGCAATGTCGACTTCGTGCAAGGCACGTTCTTCGCCGCGCCGAGCGTGGAACCCGTTGGCCGTCAGGCGACGGTGAGTCTGATGGATCAATTGTCGGCGGCGTTGCGCGAGCGCGTGGCGGCACGCGAGCGCGCGCAGTCCGAGCGGCTCGCGCCATTCGTCACGGCGCTTGAAAGCGCGAGCGCGCGCCTTGTCGAAGGCGAAACGATGGCGGACGCGACCGCGCCGCTGCTCGAACTGCGCGAGACGGCGCGCTGCTTTCTGCTCGACGGCTCGGGCCGTCAGATCGGCGACAACGTGCTGCCGCCGGGCCGCGCATCGCAGCGCGCAAAGCGCTTCCGGCCGCTGCTGCACTCGGAAGGCGCAAGCTGGGAACGCCGTCCGTATTTCATCCAGGCGGTGCGCGCGCCGGGTCAGGTGCATCTGACGCCGCCCTATCTGTCGATCAACGAGGCGCACCTGTGCGTGACCGCGTCGATCGCCGCGGAAACCTCGCGCGGGATGCAGGTGCTATGCGTCGATATCAACTGGGAAGTGGCCGCGCATCGTAACTGATGCAGGCCTGGCTGCTGACGGGCCGCAGCAGTTGCAGCACGGCTGCGCGTCCGAACACGCGCGTCGCGGGCGCGAGCCGTATCGCGCCTGTCACGATCCGCAACGCGACGATACGCTCGTCCTCGCCAATCGAAATATCCAGCAGCGCGTCGATGTCGCCGTCGCGCATCAGCGCCACGGCGCGCATGCCGTTCATCGTCACCGTTTCCATCTCGTCGCCACGGCCGCGCATCGACAGCGTGGTTGCCGCCTGTTCGGCCGTCGCGACGGCATCGACGGTTTCGGGCGCATCGCTGATCACGCTCGGTACGTCGCAGAAGAGCCGCACCAGTCCCACGCGATCCTGCGCTTCCATCGCCGCCCGCAAGCGCTCGACGATGCGCGCATGCGCGGCGGGATCGGCGCGTTTTGCGGGGACGCCTTCGCGCTGCAGACGCTCTTTCGCGCGATGCACCATCTGCCGGCAGTTCGCGGGCGATTTGGCGAGGATTTTTGCGATCTCCGCGTAGTCGCAATCGAAGGCTTCATGCAGCACGAATGCCGCGCGTTCTTCAGGCTTGAGTCGCTCGAGCAGCAGCATCACGCCGTACGACATCTGCACGGCCTGCAACGCCAGATCTTCCGGCGATGGCGCGAGCCCTTCGATCCACGGTTCCGGCATCCAGCCGCCCGCGCGCGTCGTGCGCTCGATCTGCAGATGACGCAGGCGGTCGATCGCAAGACGAGTCGTGATCGTCGTGAGCCACGCGGCTGACGAGCGCAGCTCGCTGGCGTCGGCGGCGTGGTATTTGAGCCAGGCGTCCTGTACGACATCTTCTGCTTCCGCGCGGCTGCCGAGCATCCGGTACGCGAGCGCAAAGAGCCTCGCGCGCATCGACTCGAAATCCGCCGACTTCTCTCTGTCCATCTGTTCCATGCGGGCCGCTCCTGTGGCGTTGTTGTCGGCTAGACGCGCCAGCCGCGCGCAATGTGACACGTCGACGCAAAAATTCTCTTGTCACGCACGGTCGAGCCTTCGCGTCATGCGACTGAAACCCGCTTCCGCGGGCCTTTCAGTCAATCCGCGAGGAACGCATGCATCGACAATTCACTTCCCCCGCCGCTTCCGGCTTCAATCTCGTGCCGACCGTCATCGAACAATCGAGCCGCGGCGAGCGCGCCTATGACATCTATTCGCGCCTGTTGCGCGAGCGGATCGTGTTTCTGGTCGGCCCCGTCAACGATCAGTCGGCGAGTCTGATCGTCGCGCAGTTGCTGTTTCTGGAATCGGAGAACCCTGACAAGGATATTTCCTTTTACATCAACTCGCCGGGCGGCTCGGTGTACGACGGGCTCGCGATCTACGACACGATGCAGTTCATCAAGCCCGATGTATCGACGCTCTGCACCGGATTCGCGGCCAGCATGGGCACGTTTCTGCTCGCGGCAGGCGCGCCGGGCAAGCGCTTCGCTTTGCCGAACGCGCGCATCATGATTCATCAGCCTTCGGGCGGCGGCCAGGGCACGGCGTCCGACATCGAGATTCAGGCGAAGGAAGTGCTGTATCTGCGCGAACGGTTGAACAGCGTGCTCGCGGAAAGAACCAGCAAGAGCATCGCGCAGATCGAGAAGGACACCGATCGTGACAACTTCATGTCAGCCGACGCGGCGAAAGCATACGGACTTGTCGACGACGTGCTGACAAAACGCGAGCCGACCTTCGTCGAACCCTCGCGCCACGCAATGTAGCTTTCCTCAGACGTCTCAGCGCAGGCGCGCGGCAAGATACGACGAAACGACCAGCTTGTACTCTTCGACCAGCGCCTTGCGATCTTTCGGTTTGGCAGCCGCGTACAGCGGATTCAGGCTCTTCACGACCTGCAGCGCGACTTCGGCGACGCGGTACGCGTCGTCGTCCGACAGCGCCGGACTGTGGCGCTGAAACAGCTCGGCGAAGCGGCCGCGCAAGCGGTTGCGCGCAGCCGCATCGCGCCGGAAATTCAGCGACACCGACAGCAGCGGCAGATACGCGGGCCGCGCCGCCATAAAATCGATCATCAGCGCGAAGATGCGTTCGACCAGTTCGTCGACGTCCCAATCCTGCGCCGCTTCGCCCAGCGCGCTCCATTGCGCGTCCATTTCGTCGCCGTAGCGTGTACGCAGCGCGAAAACAAGCGCATCCTTATTCGGGAAATACTGGTAAACAGCGCCGATCGACGCGCCCGCGCGCTCGGCGATCGCGGTCATCGTCGCGGCGTCGAAACCGCGCTCGGCGATCACTTCGCCTGCGGCGTCGAGCAGCGCATCGACGCGCTTTGCTGCGCGCTCCTGCTGGGGCACGCGCCGTACTTTTGGATTATCTGAGGCGAGACTCATGTTTTTCGCTTATCATGACATGAGGGCATCCTCACATATAGGTGACACATGACGCAAGCACTTTCCATCGATCCGCGCAGCACCGCCATCGTGCTGATCGATCTGCAGCACAGCAATGTGGGGCGCCAACTGGCGCCGCATTCCGCCGCCGACGTCGTCGCGCGTTCCGTGCGCGCCGCCGATGCATTGCGCGCAGCGGGCGGCACGGTCGTGTTCGTGCGCGTCGATGTCGCGCAACTGCTGTCCTTGCCCGCCGACGCGCCGCTGCGTCCGCGCGACGCGCCTGCCCCGCCGCCGCAAGCGTCCGATCTCGTGCCCGAATGCAATCTGCAAGCCGGCGATCTCGTCGTGACGAAGCGCCAGTGGGGCGCATTTTTCGGCACCGATCTGGAACAGCAATTGCGGCGCCGCCACATCCGCACGATTGCGCTGACGGGTATCGCGACCAACTTCGGTGTTGAATCCACGGCACGCGCGGCGTTCGATCAAGGTTACGAACTGATCTTCATCGAAGACGCGATGTCAGGCCTGTCGGGCGAAAGTCATGGCTTTCCGGTCGAGCATATCTTTCCACGCATGGGCTTCGTGCGGTCGACGGAGGAATTCGTCAGCGCGGTGGCAGAAAGCGGGACGTTTGGCGGCGCATAGCGCATTGAAGTCAATCACCGTGCAAATGCTCGATCGACGCCGCGTTGTGTGAGACGATCGAGCCTGCACTTCATTGGAGAAGCATATGGCGTCATCCCAGGATACCGTCAGCATGGCGCTGTTCTGTGATTTCGAGAACGTCGCGCTCGGCGTGCGCGATGCGAAATACGAAAAATTCGACATCAAGCTCGTGCTCGAGCGGCTGCTGCTCAAAGGCAGCATCGTCGTGAAGAAAGCGTACTGCGACTGGGACCGCTACAAGGGCTTCAAGGCCGCGATGCACGAAGCGAACTTCGAGCTGATCGAAATTCCGCATGTGCGTCAGTCCGGCAAGAATTCCGCCGACATCCGCCTCGTCGTCGACGCGCTCGACCTTTGCTATACGAAGTCGCACGTCAATACGTTCGTCATCATCAGCGGCGATTCGGATTTCTCGCCGCTCGTGTCGAAGTTGCGCGAGAACGCTAAGCAGGTGATCGGCGTGGGCGTACAGCGCTCCACATCGGATCTGCTGACCGCCAACTGCGACGAATTCATCTTCTACGACGACCTCGTGCGCGAGAACCAGCGCGCCGCTGCGAAGCGCGACAACGCGAAGGCCGCGCAACAGGCGGCACAGCAGGCGTCCAGGCGCGCGCCCGATGGCGAGAAGCGCAAGGAAGACCTCGAAACGCGCAAGACCAAGGCCGTCGATCTCGCGGTGCAGACCTTCGACGCGCTCGCTTCCGAGCGAGGCGACAGCGGCAAGATCTGGGCATCGGTGTTGAAGAACGCGATCAAGCGCCGCAAGCCCGATTTCAACGAGACGTACTACGGTTTCCGCGCGTTCGGCAATCTGCTCGAAGAGGCGCAGTCGCGCGGGCTGCTCGAAGTGGGCCGCGACGAAAAGTCGGGCACGTTCGTGTATCGCAGCGGATCGTCGGCTGTTGCTGCAACGGTCGAGTCCGCGCCGCCAGCCGAAGTGTCGACCCCGCGTGATACAGGCGACGAATGGGCGGCGATGCCTGCTGCCGCTGAGATCGTCAGTGTCGAAGAAGCGGCTGTCGAAACGGACCTGCCGGCCGAAGACGCAGTCGAAGCTGCATCGACAGGACATGCAGAGAACGGCAAGAGCGATACGCGACGCAAGGGACGCGGCACGCGCAAGCCTGCTGCAAAGAAGGCGAAGAAAGCGAAGACGGAACGCTCGGAACCGGTGACGGCAGAAACGGGGGCGTCGCAGCCCGCCGACGTGCCGCATGTCGTCGAACACGTCGCTGCGTCTGAATCCCCGCTGTCTTCACCTGAAACGGAACATGCGGCGTCGGAAGCACCCGCGGCAAAGAAGAAGCCGTCGCGCAAATCGGCGGCGCGCAGCCGCCGTCCTCGCAAGACGGAATCGACGACCGACGTGGAGTGAACGACACTTCATTTGAAAACGCCGCTCATTCGAGCGGCGTTTTTCTTTTGGCGCGACACAGTGCGCGTCACATGTTCGGATAGCTCGGACCGCCGCCACCCTCGGGCGTCACCCACGCGATGTTCTGTGTCGGATCCTTGATGTCGCATGTCATGCATGTGGAAACAGTTCTGCGCGTTGATGTGCGCACGTGTTCCGTCCTCTTCGCTCCTGATGAACTCATAGCTGGCGCCAAGGGCTTTCCCTTGCCCACCTGATCCGGGTGGTACCGGGCGAGCAACGCCCGCCGTACTGTGGCCGTCGATACGCTGCCGCCGTCTTTCCCGAACGCGCCGGCACGCATGACAAAGCAAGGAGACGACATGCTCATCTGGCAGACCTGCATCCGGGGTGGCTCATGAACCATCCGACCGCCCTGCCGCCGCGCGCGGCCTGGACCCTGACGCTGATGCTCACCGGTCTCTACACCGTCAATTTTCTCGACAAGGTCGTGCTCGGCATGGTCGCCGTGCCGCTGATGGCCGAACTGCATCTGTCGCCGGCACAATTCGGACTGGTCGCCGGCAGTTTCTTCTGGCTGTTCTCGGTGTCGACGATCGTCGTCGGCTTCGCGTCGAATCGCGTGCCGGCGCGCTGGCTGTTGCTCGCGATGGGCGTGAGCTGGGCGGTTATTCAGGTGCCGCAAGCGCTCGCCGGCAGCGCAGTCGCGATCCTCGTCTGCCGCGTGATACTCGGCGCCGCCGAAGGCCCCGCGTTCTCGACCTCCGTCCACGCGATCTGCACATGGTTCCCCGACCACAAGCGCAGCCTGCCGATTGCCATCGTCAGCCAGGGTGCCGCGCTCGGGCTGCTGCTCGCCGGTCTGCTGATCCCGCTCGTCACACGCACATGGGGATGGCGGATGAACTTCTTCGCGCTGTGCGCGATCGGTCTGCTGTGGAGCGTGGCGTGGCTCGCCATGTCGCGCGAACGCCGGGAACGCGGCCCGAACGCAGCGGCAGCGGCGACCCGGGCAGCGCGCGAGGATGCACACGCAACTACAGCAACCGCCCGGCTTCCCTACCGCACCATCCTCACCGACCCCTCCATCCTGTCGATCTTCCTGCTGGGCTTCTCCGCGTACTGGATGCTCGGTCAGAACCTGACATGGCTGCCGAGCTACCTCGAAAAGGGACTCGGCTTCGATGGCATCGATGCGGGCCGCTGGATTGCCGTGGTGATCGGCGTCGCATCGCCCGTCAATATCGGCCTGAGCTGGCTATCCGAGCGCATGCTGGCGCGCGGCGCAACGACGCGCTTCGCGCGCGCGCAATTGCTGAGCGTGATGGCGATGGCGGCGGGCGCGCTCTTCATCGCGGTCGCCGTGCTCGATCTGCCGCCCGTCGGTAAAACGCTGCTGTTTGCGCTCGCGGGCGCGCTGCCCACGCTCTGCTTCCCGCTCGCACCCGCCCTGCTCGCCGAAGTCGTCCCCGAAAGCCAGCGCGGCGCCATCGTCGCGATCTACACGGCTATCGCGAGCCTCGGCGCCGCCGTGGCGCCCGCCGTCATGGGCCGCATCGTCCAGAACGCCGGCCACCCGGCCAGTCATGCCTACGAGAGCGGCTTCGTGATTGGCGCGGCGCTGCTCTTCGTCGCGGCGCTCGCTGCACTGCGCTGGCTTCACCCCGAACGTTCGAACCGCGTGCTGAGCGCCCGAATCGTGCCCGTCTCCGCGTGACGCGCCGCCATGCGTCTGCCGCGCTCATGCGGCGGACGCGGGATCAATAGCTCGGCTGCGTCTCTCGTCTCGTCGCACCGGAACGAGATGAAACGAACCCCGCCCAGCGACCGATCGAGCACGCCGCGGCCCGACAATTTTTCGCCCGAACTTCATGCGCGCGGCACGGCCGCCCGCTTCCCATACCAGGCAAGGAGACAACCCATGCAAGCACCTGTCGACGCTTCCAGACCGGGCCACATCGAAGCGACCCGAGAAAGCTGGCCGTTCGACGTCGAACGATGCACACCGGCCATCGGCGCTGAAATCAGCGGCATCGACCTGCGCGAACCGCTCGACGACGCCACGTATCTGGCGCTACGCCGCGCCGTCGTAAAGCACAAGGTCATCTTCTTTCGCGATCAGGACATCACGCCTGCACAGCATGTAGCGTTCGCGCGCCGCTTCGGTGCGCTGGAAATCCATCCCACCTTTGCGCATCACCCGGATCATCCCGAACTCGTGATCCTCGGCCGCAACGAAACGAAGCGCGGCCGCGAAAACCTCTATCACAGCGACGTATCGTGGCGCGATGTGCCGTCGATGGGTTCGATCCTGCGCTGCGTGCAGTGCCCTGAAGTGGGCGGCGACACGATCTGGATCAACATGGTCGCCGCGTACGAGAACCTGCCCGACGAGATCAAGTCGCTGATCGGCAAGCTGAAAGCAGCGCACGAGTTTCTGCCGCTGTTCGGCATCGTCGTGCCCGAGGAGCAGCACGACGAGATGCGCAAGAAATATCCACCGGCGCTTCACCCGGTCGTGCGGTCGCATCCCGAGACAGGCGAAAAGATCCTCTACGTGAACGAAGCGTTCACGACGCATATCGCGAACTATGGCCATCAGACGGTGCCGCGCTATCGCTTCGGCTTCGACTTCAAGCTCGCGGAAATGGAACTGCTGCAGTATCTGTTCCGCCAGGCCCAGGCGCCCGAGTACCAGGTGCGGCTGCGCTGGAAGCCGAACACGATCGCGTTCTGGGACAACCGCTCGTGCCAGCACTACGCGGTGCAGGACTACTTCCCCGCCGTGCGCCACATGATGCGCGCGACGATCATCGGCGATCGCCCGGTTTGAACCCTCGCATGGACAACAAACGATGAAAACGCTCAACAGGTTTTATATCAACGGCGGCTGGGTCGAGCCCATTGAAGGCGGCAAGACGATGGACATCGTCAGCCCAGCGACGGAACTTCCGATCGGTCAGCTCACGCTCGGCAGCGCACACGATGCCGACCGCGCCGTCGCCGCGGCACGGGCCGCGTTTCCAGCGTGGTCCGAGAGTTCGCGCGAATCCCGCATCGCGCTGCTCGAACGCATTGCAGCCTGCTATCGCGAGCGCATCGGCGAGCTTGCGCAGGCTGTGTGCGAGGAAATCGGCGCGCCGATCTCGCTGTGCAAGAGCTTGCAGGCGCCTATCGGTATCGCGCATCTGCAGGCGACCATCGACACACTGCGCCACTTCCCGTTCGAGGACACGCGCGGCAAGAGCATCGTGCGTCGCGAAGCGATCGGCGTCGCCGCGCTGATCACGCCGTGGAACTGGCCGCTGAACCAGATCGTCGCGAAGGTCGCGCCGGCGCTCGCGGCCGGCTGCACGGTGGTGCTCAAGCCATCCGAATTCGCTCCACTGGACGCGATGATCTTCGCAACGATCGTGCACGAAGCGGGCACGCCGCCCGGCGTATTCAACATGATCTTCGGCGAAGGGCGCGAGGTCGGCGCGCGGCTGTCTTCGCATCCGCACGTCGACATGGTGTCGATTACGGGCTCGACGCGCGCGGGCGTCGAAGTGGCCATCAGCGCCGCGCCGACCGTCAAGCGCGTTGCGCAGGAACTGGGCGGCAAGTCGCCGCTGCTGATTCTCGACGACGCCGATCTGCAGATGGCCGTCGCCATAGGCGTCGCGCAATGCATGGCGAACTCCGGGCAGACCTGCGTCGCGCCGACGCGCATGCTGGTGCCGCGGGCGCGTTACGAGGAAGCCGTGACGATAGCCGCCGCGGTCGCGAATGCGATTCCCGTCGGCGATCCGTCGAACGAAGCGACGAAGATGGGACCGCTCGCAAACCGCGCGCAGTTCGACAAGGTGCAGCGCATGATCGGCTTGGGTATCGAGGAAGGTGCGCGTCTCGCGACGGGCGGGTTGGGGCGACCTAAAGGTCTCACACAAGGTTTCTACACGAAGCCGACCGTGTTCGCCGACGTGCACAATCACATGAAGATCGCACGCGAAGAGATCTTCGGCCCGGTGCTATGCGTGCTGCCTTACGAAGACGAAGCCGAAGCGATCGCCATTGCCAACGACAGCGACTACGGCCTGGCCGCGTATGTCGCATCGGACGATCCAGACCGCGCGCGTCGCGTTGCCGCAAAGCTGCGTGCGGGCTCCGTGCGCATCAACGGCGCGATGCTCGATGTGACGGTGCCGTTCGGCGGCTACAAGACGTCGGGCAACGGGCGCGA
The DNA here is from genome assembly GCF_017104715.1 of Burkholderia sp. Ac-20365. Lineage (GTDB taxonomy): Bacteria > Pseudomonadota > Gammaproteobacteria > Burkholderiales > Burkholderiaceae > Paraburkholderia. The sequence goes on along the minus strand of NZ_JAAGPI010000002.1, from coordinate 674,724 downwards.
ATATGGCGCGGAAGGCATCGCGGAATATCTCGAATGCAAATCGGTGACGATGTAGTCGGTGCAGGCTGATAGCAAAACGGGAGATGACCTGCCAGGTCATCTCCCGTTTGAGTTTGCGCTTTCGCCGCGCGCTGCTGTCAGAACCGGTGCGTCATGCCCGCCACGCCGAGAATCTGCTTCGAGCCGTCCGCCGCCGATACACCCGGCCAGCTCATGTTCGCGATACCGTTGTTCTTCATGTAGCCCGCGCGTACATAGACGCTGGTGCGCTTCGACAGGTTGTGATCCGCGCCGATCTGGATGCCGAGCGTGTTGTCGTCCACGCCCCGCACGCTGCGATAGATGCCGGCGATTTCGATCACATCGGCGGCGGTTGCCTGGATCGTCGTGCCCAGTTCCATGATGCTGTACGGATGCACGAGCGACGACAGCGCGCCCACGGGACCGACACCCGGCACCGTCACGATCTGGTTGTTCGCAGGCGTCTTGACCTTGTTGTACGCATAGTTGAACTGCACGTTGACGATGCCGAAGCGGTAACCCAGCGCGCCCGTGTAGTGTTCCGTCGACACGAGATTGAACGTGCTCGCCGGCAGCGGCGTTCCGGCAGCCGTCTGGCCGAGCGACACTGTCTCCTGTCCGCCGTGCTGGAACTGGTATGCGAGCGCCGCGTACAGGCCGGCGCCCTGGTAGGTCAGCGCGAGATCGAACATGTTGCCGGAAGTCGACGGAATCGGCTGCGTGACCGTGACGGGGAACGCGTACATCGCGTACAGCTTCATGCCCCACATTTCCGGCGACTGATACATGACCGAGTTGCTCTGGCGACCCGACACGTACTGCGTCGCGAGCGTCGCACGGTCGCGTGCGCCCGCGAGGTCGGCGGCCGCGATCGGCGACAGCACCTCGTTGCCGCGGAACGGATCGGTTGGATAGACCGCCCAGAAGCTCGGCTGGTACTGGCGGCCGAATGTCAGCTGGCCGTAGTTGTCGTGCTTGAGGCCGACCCACGCCTGACGGTAGAAAAGCGTGGTCGTATCGGCGAAGAATGCGCCGTTGTTGGCGTTGAAACCGTTTTCTACGGTGAACGCCGCCTTCAGTCCCCCGCCGAGGTCTTCGACGCCTCTCAGGCCGAACTGCGAGCCCGCCGAGCCGCCGCTGCGCTCCGAAAACGAATGGTAGCCGGGCACATAGGCCGAGCCCGGTCCGCTTTTGGTCCCCGCGCCGCTATTCAGGTACTGCCCGAACACGTCGACCACGCCGTAGAGCGTGACGCTCGACTGTGCGGCGGCGCCCCCCGCGGCCAACGCCAGGGTGGCGCCGAGCAACCCTTTACTGATCAAACGCATGCACTGTCTCCTCACTTTGCCTCCGCAACTCGCGGACCAGTTTTTTGCAATCTCGCGCCGAAGCCTGCCGTAGTGCCTGGCAGACCGAATCGATAGTTCGTTCAATGGCTTGTCGCGCAATCATGGTTGCAGGCCCGCGCGCACGTGCCGCCCACCCAAATCGAGTGGGAACGGGAATACCCCGACCCGAGCGCCACCACCCGAACGAGGTGGCAGCCGGTGCGACACCGCCGTCTACGCTGGATGCATCGCCATCCCTTCATTTTTCGCTGCGAGGCCATCACCATGAGCGAGCCCACCCGGCGTCTGCTGCATACGCGCCACGTCGTCTGTCGCGGGTATGAGCGCAGCGACGGTCTGTTCGACATCGAAGCGCACCTGCAGGACCTCAAGTCCGAGACGATTCACCTGCTCTTCAAGCAGGTGCCATCCGGCGCGCCGATTCACGATCTGCGTATCACCCTCACCATCGACAGGACGGGCTTGATCCTGCATGCGAGCGCGTCGACGGATACCGGTCCATCGCCCTACTGCGCGGATATCAACGCGGCCTATGCGAGCCTCGCGGGCATGCGGATCGCTGCGGGATTCAGGAAGCAGGTGAAAGAGCGCCTAGGTGGGACGCGCGGCTGCACGCATCTGACGGAGCTGCTCGGCCCGCTCGCGACGACCGCGCTGCAAACACTCATGGGCGCACGTCCGGTCGGCGACGACGCCGCTGCGCATATCGCGCAGACGGTCGATAGCTGTTACGCGTGGCGGGCCGATGGGGAAGTCGTGCGCTTCATGCGCAAGCGCCATAGCGAAGCTTTGCTTGACGACGAACCGGCTGTCGGCACGCAAAGGCCGTAAGTGTTCACCTGTTGCCGCGAGGCACGCAATGACATCGCGCAAAGCGCGCCTGCATCGTCGTGGGGACAGCCTTTCTGCGTCACGCGCGTTATCGCGCACGGTCTGCACACCTTTGCCTCTCGCCACCCGGCTCGGGTGGTTTTGCGTCTGGCGTATGCCACTATTCTTGGATACAGGTGCGCTGGCGCGTCGATGCGTCCGCCGCCTTCCATACAAAACGCGGACGCGCAGCACGCGTCACGCGAACCAGCAACCAGGTTGCATGGGACCTGAGCGAGCCGCGAACGCGCCAGCTCCGGTCGATATAGGAGACACGACGTCATGATGACGGCCACCCCCGCTCAACCTGCGGCAGCGTCCTACCGTCCCGTTCGCATCCCCGAGCGGCGCACGCTGGTCGAACGCCGCCCGGACGGCACGCTGATACTCCGTTCCGCCACGCCGCCGCCCGATATCACGGAAACAGGCTTCGCGGATTTCATTCCTGCGTGGGCCGCAACGCGCGGCAATGCACCCGCCTTCCGCGAGCGCGACGCGAACGGCGAATGGCGTTCGCTCAATTGGGCCGATCTGTGGCGGCAGGTGCAGACCGTCGGCGCGGCACTGCTGGATCTCGGCCTGAACCAGCAGCGGCCGTTGATGCTGCTATCGGGCAATTCGATCGAACAGGCCGTGCTGCTGCTTGCGGCTGAATATGTCGGCGTGCCTACCGCGCCCGTATCGCCCGCTTACTCGACCGTCAGCAAGGACTTCGCGCGCCTGCTCGGCGTCGCGGCGCTTGTGCCGCCTGCCGCGCTGTTCGTCCAGGACACGGGCCCGTACGAACGCGCGCTCGCTGCGCTGGGCACAATGGCGACGACGCCGGTCATCACCGTGCAAGGCGCGCGCGCAGGGACCATTGCATGGGCCGGCCTGAGCGCGACAGACCTCACGCCGCAACAGATCGCGAAGGTAGCAGCCGCCCACGCAGCAATCCGCTCAGGCGACACCGCACGTGTGCTGTTCACCTCCGGTTCGACGGGCGCGCCCAAAGGCGTCGCGCTGACATACGGCAATTTCCGCGCGGTCGCTGCGTACTATGCGGACAATCTCGGCTGGCTGCGCGACAGCGAACCGGCGTTCCTCGACTGGCTGCCGTGGCATCACGGCCTTGGCGGCGTACTCAACCTCGGCCGCTCGATCCAGTTCGGCGCGGCCCATCATATCGACGACGGCAGGCCGCTGCCCGGCATGATCGAGCGCACGGTGCGCAATCTGCACGACGTGTCGCCGACCATCTTCACCAGCGTGCCCTCCGCATGGAGCGTGCTCGCGGGCGAACTCGAACGCGACCCGGAATTCGCACGCAAGCTGTTTGCCAAGGTTCACTACTTCGGCTACGGCGGCGCGAGCCTGCCCGGCGACGTCTGGCAGCGCATCCAGCGCGTGGCCGAGCAGACCATGGGTCAGCGGATCGCGTTCTGCACCGGCCTCGCCTGCACGGAGACGAGCGGGATGGGCACCTATTGCGGCCGCGCGGACGCAGAAAACGGCAATATCGGCACGCCCGTGCCGGGCGCCGAAGTGAAGCTCGTGCCGCTCGACGGCAACGACGGGCGCTACGAGATCCGCATGCGCGGTCCGCAGGTGTTCAGCGGCTATATCGCGCATCCGGAACTGACGGCGGCCGCGTTCGATGAAGACGGCTTCTTCCGGCTCGGCGACGCCGTGCGCCTCGTGAACAGTGAAGACCCATCGCAAGGGATGCTGTTTGCCGGTCGCGTCGTCGAAGACTTCAAGCTGACCAACGGCACCTGGGTGCGCACGGGCGCCGTGCGCCTCGCGCTGCTTGAGCGCTGCTCGCCGCTTCTGACGGATGCCGTGATCTGCGGGCACGATCGCGAATATCTCGCTGCGCTTGCCTGGCCCAATGTCGCCGCATGCCGCAAGCTCGCACCCGAACTCGCGTCGCTCGATGCTGACGCGCTGGTGCGGCATCCCGTCGTCGTCGATGCGTTGAGCGCGCGTTTGCGCACGCAGCCGGGCAATGGCTCGAGCCTGCGCATCGAGCGCCTGATGCTGATGGCAGAGCCGCCATCCATCGACGCCAATGAAATCGCCGACAAGGGCTACGTCAACCAGTCGGTGACGCGCGCACGCCGCGCGCATCTGGTCGAACAGCTTTTCCAGACGCAACACATCGCGCACATCGCCCACGCGTAACAGCGACCCGCAAAAAGGCCACGCCTTCATTCGAACAGGAATATTTAGTCATGCAAATTAACAGAACCGTCTTCCGCGACGACCATGAAATGCTGCGCACGAGCGCGCGGCGCTTTCTCGAACGCGAATGCGTGCCGAAGCAGGCCGAGTGGGACAAGGCAGGCAAGGTCGACCGCGAGACGTGGCTCAAGGCTGGCCGCGAAGGTTTGCTGTGTCTCACGCTGCCGACGGAATACGGCGGCGGTGGCGGCGACTTCGGTCACGCCGCCGTACTCAACGAAGAGGTCAATCGTTCGGGTGTCAGCGGCCTCGGTTTTTCCGTGCACTCGGACATCATCGCGCCGTACATCGCCCGAATCGGCAACGAGGAGCAAAAGCAGCGCTGGCTGCCAAAGGTCTGCTCGGGCGAAGCCATTCTTGCGATCGGCATGACCGAACCGGGCACGGGTAGTGATCTGAAAGCGATCCGCACCACGGCCATCCGCGACGGCGACGAGTACGTGATCAACGGCAGCAAAACGTTCATCAGCAACGGCCTGAATGCCGATCTCATCGTCATGGTCTGCAAGACCGATCCGTCCGCGGGCTCGAAGGGCGTGAGCCTGATCGTCGTCGAAGCGGATCGCGAAGGTTTCCGGCGCGGCCGCAAGCTCGACAAGGTCGGCCAGCACGCGCAGGACACGGCAGAACTTTTCTTCGACAACGTGCGCGTGCCGGTCTCGAACCTGCTTGGCGAAGAAGGCAAGGGCTTTGCGTATCTGATGGCCGAACTGCCGCAGGAACGCCTGTCGATTGCAATCGGCGCGGCCGCGAAGCTCGAAGCGTGTCTCGAGCACACGATCAACTACGTGAAGGACCGCCGCGCGTTCAACCAGACCGTGTGGGACTTCCAGAACACCAAATTCAAACTCGCCGACATCAAGGCGCAAGCCACCGCCGTACGCCTGCTCGTCGACCACTATCTCGCCGAACACGTGAGCCGCCGGCTCACGCTGGAAGAAGCGGCCATCGCCAAGCTGTTCGCGACGGAAGCGCTCGGCAAGGCGCTCGACGACATGGTGCAGCTGCACGGCGGCTACGGCTACATGCTCGAGTACCCGGTCGCGCGCGCGTTCGCCGATGCGCGCGTGACGCGCATCTACGGCGGCACGAGCGAGGTCATGCGCGACCTCATCTCCCGCAAGCTGTGATCCACCTGCATCGACAGATCATCCCATTCAGCATTCACAAGGAGCAGTGACATGAACCGCAATGTCTTCGTTGCCGGCGTCGGCATGATTCCGTTCAAAAAGCCTGGCACCAGCGAACCCTATGACGTGATGGGCGCAACTGCCGTACGCGATGCGCTAGCCGACGCGGGCGTCAGCTATGCCGACGTGCAGCAGGCCTTCGCAGGCTATGTGTACGGCGACTCGACCTGCGGCCAGAAAGCGCTCTATCACGTCGGCATGACAGGCATCCCCGTCATCAACGTGAACAACAACTGCGCGACGGGCTCGTCGGCGCTGTTTCTCGCGCGCCAGGCCGTGGCGAGCGGCGCCGTCGAGTGCGCGCTCGCCGTCGGTTTCGAATTCATGGGACCGGGCGCGCTCAAGTCGGTGTGGACCGACCGGCCGAGCGCGCTAGAACGTGCGCTCGATATGACGGATCAGCTCGTCGGGCGTCCGGAAGGATTGAGCAACGCGATCCGCCAGTTCGCGGGCGCCGGCCAGGCGCATATGAAGAAGTACGGCACGAAGCTCGAAACATTCGCGAAGATTCGCGCGAAGGCGAGCCAGCACGCAGCGCGCAATCCGCTTGCCGTGTTCCGCAACGTCGTGTCGACGGAAGACGTGCTGGCCGCGCCAATGCTGTGGGAAGGCGTGCTGACGCGTCTGATGGCCTGCCCGCCCACCTGCGGCGCGGCCGCCGCGATCATCGTGTCCGAAGAATTCGCGCGCAAGCACGGGCTGCGCACCGACGTGACGATCGCCGGCCAGGCGCTCACGACCGATCTGCCGAGCACGTACGATTCGCGCGACATGATCCGCGTGGTCGGGTTCGACATGACGCGCACGGCGGCGAAGAGCGCCTACGAACAGGCAGGCATCGGCCCGGAAGACATCGATGTGATCGAACTGCACGACTGCTTCGCGCAAAACGAACTGCTGACTTATGAAGGTCTCGGCCTGTGCGCCGAAGGCGAAGGCGCGAAGATCGTCAGCGACGACGACAACACGTATGGCGGCAAATGGGTCGTCAATCCGTCGGGCGGCCTGCTGTCCAAGGGGCATCCGTTGGGCGCAACGGGTCTCGCGCAGTGTTTCGAGCTTACGCAGCAGCTGCGCGGCAAGGCGGAAGCGCGCCAGGTCGAGGGCGCGCGCGTTGCGCTCGCACACAACGTCGGTCTGGGCGGCGCATGCGTCGTGACCGTCTACAAGGCCGTGCGTTAAAGGCCGCGTTCACGGAGCATCCGACATGATCGATAAAAAATTCATCGGCAAGGTGTTGCCGGTGTTTCGTGCGGTCGCCGAAGCGGGACAGTTGCGCTTCTTCGCGAAGGCGACGGGTGAAACCAGCCATATCTATTTCGACGAATCGGCCGCGCATGACGCGGGACATTCCGCCCTGCCCTTGCCGCCCACCTATCTGTTTTCGCTGGAACTCCAGCAGCCGGATACCGGCTGGCGCGACGAGCTTGGCATCCAGCTGTCGCGCATTCTGCACGGTGAGCAGTCGTTCACGTATCACCGCCTCGCGTATGCGGGCGACGTGTTGCGCTTTGAAAGCCGCATCGCCGATATCTACGACAAGAAGAACGGCGCGCTCGAATTCGTCGTGCGCGAAACACGTGTGACGAAGCAGAACGGCGAGCACATTGCCGATCTGCGCAGCGTGCTCGTCCAACGCAACGGCTAACGGAGAACGCTCATGAGCACCCTGACATTCGACAGCGTGAAGATCGGAGACACCTTGCCGCCGCTCACGCTCGAACCCATCAACCGCACGACGCTCGCGCTCTTCGCTGGCGCGTCGGGCGATCACAACCAGGTGCATATCGACACCGACTTTGCGCGCAAGGCGGGCATGCCCGACGTATTCGCGCACGGGATGCTGTCGATGGCGTATCTCGGGCGGCTACTCACGCGCTGGGTCGATCAGCGGCAATTGCGAGAGTTCGGCGTGCGCTTCGTCGGCATTACGCACCTGGGGCATCAGGTGACGTGCACGGGCCGAGTCGTCGACAAGTTCGAAGCGGACGGCGAACGGCGCGTGAAGCTCGAGATCCAGACAGCCAACCAGTACGGCGAGCCGCGCGTGGTCGGCGAAGCTGTGGTTGCGCTTTGATGCAACGCGCGACGCAATTACACATACACAGGAGAACAGCAAATGGGAAAGCTTGACGGCAAGGTCGCCCTTGTGACGGGCTCGGGACGCGGCATTGGCCGCGCGATCGTCGAGAAGTTCGCGAGCGAAGGCGCGCGCATCGTCGTCAACGACCTGGACGCCGATCCGGCGCACGAAACAGTCGAAACGTTGAAGAAGATGGGCGTGGAGGCTGTGGCGTGCGTCGGCAACGTGACTGCGCCGGATTTTGCGGATCGCTTCGTCGGTACCGCGCTGAAGGCGTTCAAGGGCATCGACATTATCGTCAACAACGCCGGCTATACGTGGGACGACGTGATTCAGAAGATGAGCGACGAACAGTGGTACGCGATCATCGATTGTCATATGACGGCACCATTTCGCATTCTGCGCGCCGCGTATCCCCATGTGAAAGCGCTGCATGCTGCCGATAAGGAAGCGGGGCGCGAGGTGTATCGGAAGATCGTGAACATCTCGTCGGTGTCGGCACTGAATGGGAATGCTGGCCAGATGAACTATTCATCGGCTAAGGCTGGCGTGATTGGTATGACGCGTGCACTGGCACGTGAATGGGGCCGCTTCAATGTCAACGTGAATTGTGTGGCGTTTGGCCTGATCCATACGCGGATGACGTCGGCGGATGCGCATGCGGGTGCGACGGTCAATATCGATGGACGCGATATCCGCGTCGGGCTGAATCCTGACATGCTGAAGTCGCATGCACAGCGGAACCCGCTCGGTCGTGGCGGTACGCCGGAAGAAGCGGCTGGCGGTGTTTATCTGTTCTGCTCGCCGGAGTCGAATTACATCACCGGGCAGACGATTGCTGTCGCTGGGAATCTTCAATAACGGTGTTGCGTGGAGGTTCGCCCTGCTCGCGCGGGCGGGGCGGGCTTTTGGGGGCGTCTCTGCTGTGGGGGCGCCTTTTTTTGGTTTGGTTTGGTTTGGTTTTGGTTTTGGTTTTGGTTTTGGTTTTGGTTTTGGTTTTGGTTTTGGTTTTGCTTTCGCTGGCATCCGCGATATGCCTTCTTGCTTCAGGCGTTGCCCCTGTGCGGGGCGGCACTTACTTTCTTTGCCGCCGCAAAGAAAGTGAGCAAAGAAAGCGGGCTAACACCGCCCGTCCTTGACCTCCGCCTGAGGGCCCCCAACAGTTCCTCCGCTTCACACAGCAACCTCTCAGTCCCCGCCCGTTGCCAGCGCTTCGAATCGCCGCCTCACCCACTTCAATCACCCATAGCGCAGCCAGCGACAGCGAACGGTATGTGCCGCCCAGGTGGCAAACTGTGTGTAGGCCGTAGTGGTTCACACGTCATCGCTCTTACGACACCGACCTTGCTTCCAGTCCGGAGTGATGCGTGTATGGTGCGAAATCCTACACACAGTTTGCCGCTATAGAACGCGGGCGATTTGATCGCGCATGCGGCGACGCGGGGGCGTGAAGCGGGTGAGGCGTTCAATAGGAGCGTTGGCAGCGGGTGTCGAGAAGAACGCTGTCACGTACAGGACGGGGCCGTTGGGGGCCCGTGGGCAACTACAAGAACTGGCGGTGTTCAGCGGCTTTCTTTTGCCTACTTTTCTTTGCCGCGGCAAAGAAAAGTAGGTGCCGCCCCGCACAGGGGCGACGCCTGAAGCAGGCAAGACAAATCGCGGATGCCAGCAAAAGCGACAACAAAAGCAAACCACCCCAGCGTCGCAAGACAACCCAGCGCGATACCGCCCCGCACAGGGGCAACACGTGAAGCATCGCGACATATCACGGATGCCAGCGAAAAGACCAAAAAACACCATCCCCTACAATGCCAAAACCATCTCCGGCACCGCCTCAAACAAATCCGCTTCCAGCCCATAATCGGCGATGCTAAAAATAGGCGCTTCCGGATCCTTGTTGATCGCCACGATCACCTTCGAATCCTTCATGCCCGCGACATGCTGAATCGCGCCTGAAATCCCACACGCGATATAAAGCTGCGGCGCTACGATCTTGCCCGTCTGGCCGACCTGCCAGTCATTCGGCGCGAAGCCCGCATCGACGGCAGCGCGACTCGCGCCAAGCGCTGCGCCAAGCCGGTCCGCGAGCGGTGTCAGCACTTCGTTGAAACGCTCGCTGCTGCCGAGCGCGCGGCCGCCGCTCACGATGATCTGCGCATCCGCAAGCTCAGGCCGCTCGCTCTTCGCAACCTGCCGCCCGATAAAGGTCGACAGCCCGCTGTCACCCACAGCATCGACGATTTCAATCTGCGCAGTGCTACCTTCCGACGATGCGGCATCGAAGCTAATGGCGCGCACGGTCACGACCTTGACGGGGTCGTCAGAGCGCACCGCTACGATCGCATTTCCCGCGTATATAGGGCGCTCGAAGGTATCGGCACTCACCACGCGCACGATGTCCGAAATCTGCGCGACGTCGAGCAACGCGGCAACCCGCGGGGCAACGCTCTTGCCCATGCTCGTCGCGGGAAACAGGATATGGCTGTAACTCGCTGCGATTTGCGTCACCTGCGCGCCGAGGTTTTCTGCGAGACCTTGCGCGAGCGAGGGCGCGTCGGCGACCAGCACGAGCGAGACGCCCGCGATGCGCGCCGCCGCGTTCGCCGCATCCTGCACGCCATGCCCCGCAACCAGCACGTGCACGTCGGCACCGCATTGCAGTGCCGCCGTCACGGCGCTCAGCGTCGCACTCCGGATCGATACGTTGTCGTGCTCGGCAACCACCAGCACGCCTGTGCGTTCATTCATATTTTTCTCCTCACAGTACCTTGGCTTCCGTTTTCAGTTTCGCGACGAGCGCGGCGACATCGGGCACTTTCACACCCGCGCCGCGTTGCGCCGGCTCGCTGGTACTAAGCACCGTCAGGCGCGGTGCGATGTCCACACCGAGTTGCGCGGGCGTCACGGTATCGAGTGGCTTCTTCTTGGCCTTCATGATGTTCGGCAGTGTCGCGTAGCGCGGCTCGTTGAGCCGCAAATCGGCAGTCACTACGGCGGGCAGCGCGAGACTCACGGTCTCCAGCCCGCCATCGATTTCGCGCGTCACGATAGCGAAGTCATCGGCGATCTCGACCTTGCTCGCACACGTTGCCTGCGGCCGCCCCGCGAGCGCGGCGAGCATCTGCCCTGTCTGGTTGCAGTCGTTGTCGATGGCCTGCTTGCCGAACAGCACGAGTTGCGGCTTTTCCCGGTCGACCAGCACGTTAAGCAGCTTCGCGACGGCAAGCGGTTCCAGCTCCGCATCCGTCTCGACGAGAATGCCGCGATCCGCGCCGATCGCCATGGCCGTGCGCAGCGTTTCCTGGCATGCGGACACGCCACACGACACCGCAACGACCTCGGTGACGACACCGCGCTCCTTGAGTCGCACGGCTTCTTCGATAGCAATCTCGTCGAAGGGGTTGATGCTCATCTTGACGTTGGCGAGATCGACGCCCGAACCATCGGACTTCACGCGCACTTTGACGTTGAAGTCCACCACGCGCTTGACCGCGACGAGTGCTTTCATCTGTTGCCTCCTGTCGTTCGATTAACCTGCCGGGACTTCGCACTGGAAGCCGAGACCGCGCGCCACCATCCGTTCTATGGCATCCGCGTCGAAGCCCCAGTCGCGCAACGCATGGAACCCGCCCTGCCCGCGCTGCGGCGCAGGTCCGTTGATGTGTGATGGCGTGGCGGAAAAGCGCGGCGCGGGCGCGGGCTGCACGACGCCCGCCACTTCGACGAAGCTGCCGCGCGCGCGATGCTGTGCGTGATCGGGTGCCTCGGAAAAGCCGAGCACAGGCGCAACGCATGCGTCGCTGCCTTCGAATTCTGTGCACCATTCGTCGCGCGTGCGGGCCGCGAATGCCGCCGTGAAAGCTTCCCGCAGCACAGGCCAGCCGTTGCGATCGTGCTGCTTCGGCAGAGCTGCATCGCTGAGGCCCAGCTTGTCGAGCAGTTGCGCGTAAAAGCGCGCCTCGACGGCACCGACGGCCATATAGTGACCGTCGCGCGTGCGGTAGCTGTCGTACCACGGCGCACCGCCGTCTAGCAGATTGCTCGCGCGTTGCTCACGCCAGTTGCCCGAAGCGAGCAGCCCCCAGATCACCGCGCCGAGTTGGGCGGCGCCTTCCGTCATCGCTGCATCGACCACCTGCCCTGATCCGCCGCGTTGCACGCCGAGCAGCGCCGACACGACGCCGAGCGCGAGCAGCATGCCACCGCCGCCGTAATCGCCGACGAGGTTCAGCGGCACGATGGGTGCGCCTTCCGCGCGTCCGATGCCGGACAACACGCCCGACAGCGCGATGTAGTTCAGATCGTGACCGGCGCGCGCCGCGAGCGGGCCAGTTTGGCCCCAGCCCGTCATGCGCCCGTAGACGAGCTTCGGGTTGCGCGCGAAAGCCTCGTCGGGCCCGAGTCCGAGCCGCTCCATCGTTCCCGGCCGATAACCTTCGATCACAACATCCGCGCGCGCCATCAGTTCGAGTGCAGCCGCGGCGGACTCGGGTTGCTTCAGGTCGAGCGTGACCGAGCGACGCCCGCGCCCCGTGATATCGATTCGCTTGCCGTTGGTTTTCGGTCCGAGGTCCTCGGGCGCGGCAGGCCGGTCAATACGCAGCACGTCTGCGCCCATGTCGGCGAGCAGCATCGCGCCAAAGGGCCCGGGTCCGATCGCCTCGAATTCCAGCACCCTGATTCCATTCAGAACGCCCATCGCTCATCTGTCTCCGTTGAAATGCGACCCGGCGGCCGATACCAGCCGTGTCGTGATAGTCGCGATATATGTCGAGGCGGCAGAAGGCCTCTTGATCGTAGTAAGCCCTGGCGGGCAACGGACGAGACCACCCCGAACGGGTGGCGATAGGTGTGCACGCTCTTGCGCCGATCAGAACGCGCGGGTGTGACCATCATTGATGATGCGTCGATTAATTCGGATAGCGAATCAATATGCTCTGACATCCGCACAATGAAAACGGGTGGCGCCGCGAATCGGAGCCAGAAAAAGAAAAAGCCCTCATCAATGAGGGCTTTTCTTTCATCAGCACTGGCCGGTTATTTCAAACACTTACCGGCTCAGGCAAAGACTTACGCGAAGTTCTTTTCCGCGAAGTCCCAGTTTGCGATGTTCCAGAATGCTTCGACGAACTTCGGACGTGCATTGCGGTAGTCGATGTAGTACGCGTGTTCCCACACGTCGATCGTCAGCAGCGGCTTTGCGTCCGTGGTCAGCGGCGTAGCAGCGTTGCTGGTCGACACCAGATCCAGCGTGCCGTCTGCCTTCTTCACGAGCCATGCCCAGCCCGAGCCGAACGTGCCGACTGCCGTCTTCGTGAATTCTTCCTTGAACTTGTCGAAAGAACCCCACTTCGCGTTGATCGCGTCAGCGAGCGCGCCCTTCGGTGCACCGCCACCTTGCGGCGACAGGCTGTTCCAGAAGAACGTGTGATTCCAGATTTGCGCGGAGTTGTTGAAGATACCGCCCGACGACTTCTTGACGATTTCTTCCAGCGACAGGTTCTCGAACTCGGTGCCCTTGATCAGATTGTTCAGGTTGGTCACATAGGTCTGATGGTGCTTGCCGTAGTGAAACTCAAGCGTCTCTTCCGACATGTTCGGAACGAGGGCGTTCTTCGCGAACGGCAGCGGCGGGAGCGTATGTTCCATGGTGCTATTCCTTTGTATCTGTATCTGTTTATGGGGAGTCTGCGGATAACGCTGCGGGAGCACTCGATTGTAGGCGACTTGGAATAACCCCGCAAACGCAAGCCCTTTATGGCGTTCATTGCAAAAAGGCGCTGCGCGGGCAGCGTAATTAATGCTCGCGCAGCGCCTTCAAAGCCGTCATACGAAGGTCAAAACTACTGTGACGGATCCCTGTTAGAAGCCATCCGTAAGACGCGGCTGAACATCCGACAGCGCGATATCCGCCGAGCCTTCCGCAAGGTGAACGGTCATGCGGCGGCCCGGTTTCAATGCCGACGGCGCGCGCACCGCGCGTCCGTTCTGGGCGTCGAGCAACGCCGCGTAGCCACGTTCGAGCGTGCGCTGCGGACTCAGCACCTCGAGCCGCGCAGCAAGCGTTTCCACGCGCGCAATGTGTCGTTCATGTTGACGCAACAATGCGCGCTCGAGCCGCTCGGCAAGGCCGTTGACCTGCGAACGATGCGGCGAGATATCCGGCCGCCAGCGCTGCCAGCGCATCTGCACGAGCGCAAAACGTGCGCGCGCGTCGCGCACAGGCCGCGCACCCGCCGACGCAAGCCGCACGCTCAGTTGCTGCAAATGCGTGCGTTGCCGCGCGAGCCTTTCGGCCGGCGACACGAGCCGGCGCGCGAGCCAGTCGAGTTGCTGCGCGCGCCGCTCCATCATCCGGCCGAAGCCGCGCGCAAGCGTCGCATGCCGATGATCGAGCTCGCGCAGCAACAGCACGCGCTGCGGGCTGACGAGCTCGGCGGCGCCCGTCGGCGTGGGCGCACGGACATCGGCGGCGAAATCGGCGATCGTGAAGTCGGTTTCGTGACCCACGCCGCTCACCACGGGCACCTCGCTCGCGGCAATCGCACGCGCCAGCACTTCTTCGTTGAACGCCCATAGATCTTCGATCGAACCGCCGCCGCGGCACACGATCAGCACGTCTACTTCGCGCCGCCGGTTGGCCGCCTCGACCATCGCGGCCAGCTTCGCGCTGACGCCCGCGCCCTGCACGGGCGCGGGATACACGATCACGGGAATATGCGGCGCGCGGCGCGCGAGCGTGGTCAGCACGTCGCGCAACGCGGCGGCCTGCAACGACGTGACGATGCCGATTGCGCGCGGATGCGCGGGCAGCGCGCGCTTGCGATCGGGGTCGAACAGGCCTTCGGCTTCGAGTTGCGCCTTCAGGCGCAGAAACGCTTCATACAGCCTGCCTTGGCCCGTACGACGCACGGCTTCGACATTCAGCTGAAGCTCGCCGCGCGGCTCGTACATCGTGACAAGCGCGCGCACCTCGATCTTGTCGCCTTCGCGCGGCGTGAACTCAGCGTGTTGCGCGCGACCGCGGAACATCACGCAGCGCATCTGCGCCTGCGCGTCCTTGATCGAGAAGTACCAGTGGCCGCTCGCGGCACGCGTGAAATTCGACACTTCGCCGGACACCCAGACGAGCGGAAACGAGCGTTCGAGCATCGTGCCGATCGCTCGGTTGAGCACCGAGACGGGAACGACGGCATCGCCGCCCGCACCGGCCGGCGACGAGAAAGGACTTTCGGAATTCATGCGAGGAATGGTGTTGAGAAGCCGCACAGACGATAGACCGATCGGCCAGCCAGGTCCAGTGCGTTCTAAACGTCTTTCGCCGGATTGTTAAAAGTGTCCACATGTCGGGAGAGCGCTGGAATCCTGTCTCAAAACGGCCCCAGAGCCCACTTAATACCATCTAACCAATTGATTTTTAAACATTTTTTACTCGATAAAAGTTCCCCTTTACCGAGCAGATGCTTGTGCGACGGCCTTTCCGACAAATTGCAAGGCACGTTCTCCACAAAGTTATCCACAGGCTATGGATAAAGCATCGGCCGTGCGTGGAAGCCTTTCCGACTTGCAGCCGACGCCGCCCGCGCGCTAGAGTGCCGGGTTCTGGCGGAATCTGTCGGTCACGGCAAGCGCGTTTGCGCCAATAGAATTTCGCCATGCAGTTTCGCTATTCCCGTCGTCCTTTTGCCGTTTCGCCGTCGTCCGCTTTCGTGGTTTGCGTGGTCTTTCAACCGTCGGTGCAACCGACCGCCCGGAGATGCCTGCTGATGTCCGCCCTGTCCATCCTGTCTGACGCGCCGCGCAAGCCGGCCGCCTGCCGATGAGCGATCGCGCGTCCAGCCTCGAAGCGCGCATCGCGCGCGAGTGGCAGCAGCGCGGCCCGCTCGCGTGGGCGATGACGCCGCTCGCGTGCGTGTTCGGCGCGGTCGCGCTCGCGCGCCGCGCGGCCTTCAAGGCCGGCTGGCTGAGGTCGGTGCGCATTCGCGTGCCCGTGGTGGTGGTCGGCAACGTGACCGTCGGCGGCACGGGCAAGACGCCGACGGTGATCGCGCTGGTGCAGGCGCTGCGCAGCGCGGGCTTCACGCCCGGCGTCGTGTCGCGTGGCTATGGCGCGAAGATCACGCTGCCCACGCTCGTCACGCCGACGTCGAAGGCATCGCAGGCGGGCGACGAGCCGCTCCTGATCGCGCGTCGCACGGGTGCGCCCGTGTTCGTGTGCCCGGATCGCGTCGCGGCGGCTGAAGCGCTGTGCAAAACGCACCGCGATGTCGATGTGATCGTCAGCGACGACGGCCTGCAGCACTATCGTCTGGAACGCGATGCGGAAATCGTCGTGTTCGATCACCGGCTGGGCGGCAACGGCTTCCTGCTGCCCGCCGGCCCGTTGCGCGAGCCCTTGTCGCGCAAACGCGACGCGACGCTGATCAACAATCCGTACGAGCGCACGCTGCCGCCGTGGCCGAACACGTTCGCGCTGGAACTCGCACCCGGCGACGCGTGGCATCTCGACAATCCGCGTCTGCGCCGCCCGCTCGCGCAGTTCGCCGGCGAGCGCGTGCTCGCGGCGGCGGGCATCGGCGCGCCCGAGCGATTCTTCGCGACGCTGCGTGCGGCCGGCCTTTCGCCGCAGACGCGCGCACTGCCCGATCATTACGCATTCAGCACGAATCCGTTCGTCGACGTGGACGCCGACGCGATCCTGATCACCGAAAAGGATGCGGTAAAATTAGGGTCCTGGCATGATGCGCGGCTCTGGGTCGTTCCCGTCGAAGCCACGCTCGATCATCGCCTCATTGCACTCGTTGTGGAGAAAGTCCGTGGACGCTCGCCTGCTTGAAATTCTCGTTTGCCCGATCTGCAAGGGCCCGCTCAGCTACGACCGCGCCGCGCAGGAACTGATCTGCAATGCAGACAAGCTCGCGTATCCGATCCGCGACGGCATCCCCGTGATGCTGGTCGACGAAGCGCGGCAAACGGTCGAAGGCACGCCCGTCGACCTGAACCCGGGCTCGGTTGCCTGAGCGTCTGAGCGTCGCATCGAATCTCTCGTTGCGCGCATGCTCTCACTGAATTCGCACACTGCGCCGCCGTCCAGGCGGCGCATTTTTCTCGGCCCTCGCAAGGCTTGACGTCACGCTTCCGATGAACCAGACCCAGTCCACTCCGCCCTTTATCGCCGTCGTCCCGGCGCGCCTCGCTTCGACGCGTCTGCCGAACAAGCCGCTCGCCGATATCGGCGGCAAGCCGATGGTCGTGCGCGTCGCGGAACGCGCGCTCGAATCGGGCGCGCAGCAGGTGCTGGTGGCGACCGACGCGCAGTCCGTGTACGACGTCGCGCGCGCGCATGGCATCGACGCGATGATGACGCGCGCCGATCATCCGTCGGGCACCGACCGTCTCGCTGAAGTGGCGGCGCATTACGGCTGGAGCGACGAGACGATCGTCGTCAACGTGCAGGGCGATGAGCCGCTGATCGATCCCGCGCTGGTGCGCGGCGTAGCGTCGCACCTCGCGGCAACGCAAGGCGCGGCGATCGCAACGGCCGCGCATCCGATCCACGAACCGGCGGAAGTGTTCAATCCGAACGTCGTCAAGGTCGTGCTCGATGCACGCGGTGTCGCGCTGTACTTCTCGCGCGCGCCGATTCCATGGGTCCGCGACGCGTACCAGCCCCACTGGCCGAATGTCGCGCAGATGCCCGCCCCGCCTGCACCCGCTGCCGTCTACCGGCATATCGGGCTGTACGCGTATCGCGCGAAGTTCCTCCGTACTTACCCGAGTCTGTCGATCTCCCCTATCGAGCAGGCCGAAGCGCTCGAACAGCTGCGCGCGATGTGGCATGGCGAGCACATTGCGGTGCTCGTCACGCACGACGCGCCGCTGCCGGGTGTCGACACACCGGACGATCTGGCCCGCGTACAGGCGTTTTTCGGGTCGTCAGCGTAAAAAGCCATGGCATAATCGATCGTTCGCGCGATTCATCCGATATCGATGCGCATTGATCGATATCACCATTCGCCCGTTTTTAATCCGCATGTTGTGCCGTTTGTTTCGCAGCGCCGCGTAGTGCGTGCAGCGCGAAGCCGGTAGTGAAAAGCTGCCCGGTATCAACAGCGGCAACAAAGAATCAAGAGCGTCGACCGCGTCATGCATTCAATGACTCGCGGCACGCCAAACAGAATTGACATAGATCTGGAGATATCAAATGCGTTTGATCCTGTTGGGCGCTCCTGGCGCGGGCAAGGGCACCCAGGCGAACTTCATCAAGGAGAAGTTCGGCATTCCGCAAATCTCGACGGGCGACATGTTGCGCGCCGCTGTGAAGGCCGGCACACCGCTCGGCCTCGAAGCGAAGCGCTACATGGATGCGGGCGAACTCGTCACGGATGAACTCATCATCAACCTCGTGAAGGAACGTCTGCAAGATTGCGACTGCGAGAACGGCTATTTGTTCGACGGCTTCCCGCGCACCATTCCGCAAGCGGAAGCGATGAAGCAGGCTGGCGTTGCGATCGACTACGTGCTGGAGATCGACGTGCCGTTCGACGAGATCATCACGCGTATGAGCGGGCGTCGCATGCACCCGGCTTCGGGGCGTACGTATCACGTGAAGTTCAATCCGCCGAAGGTTGAGGGCGTTGACGATGTCACGGGTGAGCCGCTGATCCAGCGCGACGACGACAAGGAAGAGACCGTCAAGAAGCGTCTCGACGTGTATGTCTCGCAGACCAAGCCGCTGATCGATTACTACAACGGTTGGGCACAGAATGGCGATGCGACGACGACGTTGAAGGCGCCGCAGTATCGCCGGATCTCTGGCCTCGGTTCTGTCGATGAAATCCGCGCGCGTGTGTTTGAGGCGCTGAAGTAAGTAGGTTTTTGTTTGTCTTGCGACGCTGGGGTGGTGTGCTTGTGTTTTCGCTGGCATCCGCGTTGTGATGTACCCCTTCAAGCGTCGCCCCTGTGCGGGGCGGCACCTACTTTTCTTTGCCGCGGCAAAGAAAAGTAGGCAAAAGAAAGCCGCTGAACACCGCCAGTTCTTGTAGTTGCCCACGGGCCCCCAACGGCCCCGTCCTGTCCGCGACAGCATTCTTCTCGATGCCCGCTGCCAGCGCTCTTATTGAGCGCCTCACCCGCTTCACACTCCCCCGTCGCCACATGCGCGATCGCATCTCCCACGTTCTCTCGCGGCAAACTGTGTGTAGGCTTTCGCTGCGTACGCGCTTCACTCCGGACTGAAAAACACGATCGGTGTCGAAGGAACGCTGACGTGTGAAGTACTGCGACCTACACACAGTTTGCCACCTGGGCGGCCGTGACCGTTCGCTGCCTCTGGCTGCGCTACGGGTGATTGAAGCGGGTGAGGCGCTTAGCCGAAGCGCTGGCAACGGGCAACGATTGGCAGATTGCCGTGTGAAGCGGAGGAACTGTTGGGGGCCCTCAGGCGATGGTCAAGCACGGGCGGTGTTAGCCCGCTTTCTTTGCTTACTTTCTTTGCGGCGGCAAAGAAAGTAAGTGCCGCCCCGCACAGGGGCAACGCCTGAAGGGGTACATCACAACGCGGATGCCAGCGAAAAGCAAACCAAACCAAACCAAACCAAACCAAGCAAAACCAAACCAACTCCCCACCCACGCACTTTAACGCCCAGCCGTTAAAATCATCCAGCGACAACAATTCCAAATCCCGCGATTCACGCATCCAATCAAGGAGAAGACATGGACATCAAGAACAACGTGTTCCTGGTCACAGGCGGCGCATCCGGCCTCGGCGCGGCAACAGCGCGACTCTTCGCGCAAAACGGCGGCAAGGTCGTGCTCGCGGACCTGAACCAGGAAACAGGCACAGCGCTCGCGCAGGAACTCGGCGGCGTGTTTGTCAAATGCGACGTGAGCCGCGAAGACGATGGCGCGCTCGCCGTCGAAGCGGCAACGAAACTCGGCGCACTGCGCGGCCTCGTCAATTGCGCGGGCGTCGCGCCAGCGATGAAAACAGTCGGCAAGGACGGACCGCATCCGCTGCACTCGTTTGCACGCACGGTGTCGATCAATCTCGTCGGCACGTTCAACATGATTCGCCTCGCTGCCGCCGAAATGTCGAAGCTCGAACCGAATGCGCTCGGCGAGCGCGGCGTGATCGTCAATACGGCATCTGTCGCCGCGTTCGACGGGCAGATCGGGCAAGCGGCTTATGCGGCATCGAAAGCAGGCGTCGCGGGCATGACCCTGCCGATCGCGCGTGATCTCTCGCGCAACGCCATTCGCGTGATGACGATTGCGCCCGGCATCTTCGAAACGCCGATGCTGCTCGGCATGCCGCAGGAAGTTCAGGACGCGCTCGGCGCGATGGTGCCGTTCCCGCCGCGCCTCGGCAAACCGGATGAGTACGCCATGCTCGTCAAGCAGATCTTCGATAACCCGATGCTCAACGGCGAAGTGATCCGTCTGGACGGCGCGATCCGCATGCAGCCGAAGTAACCGCTCGCGCCTCGCGTTGTACTAAACGACGACGCCCAAATAAAAACGCCTGCGTAGTGTTTTACGCAGGCGTTTCTTTTTAAAGCAGCGGTCTGGAGCAGCCGATCAATCGCGATCGTTGTGCTGCGTGCGCTGCCGCAATTCGTGCAATTGCGATTCGACGACGGTCGCATCTTCAGCATCCGGGCGATCGCCCAGATAGCGTTCAAGGTCTTCAAGCGCCGGCCGCAAATAATCGAGCCGCGCATACGCAAAGCCCCGATCGCGCACTTCCTCGATGCTGTCCGGCAGCAGAATCACAAGCCGCTGCTGCACCGCGAGCATCCGCTGCCAGCGTTCGGTTTGGAGATACGTTGCCTTCAGGTTGCGCAGCATGCGCGCGATGATCTCGCGGCGCGTGGCCGGTTGCAGCAACATGCGCAGCGCGCGGCTCACCGATTCACCCGCTTTCGCCACGTAAGGCTCGAGCATCTCGACCATTTCTGCTTCCGTCAGCGGATGCCCCGTGGTCGGATCGATCATCGCGTCGCCTTCGGGCAATGTGATGCGCAGCAGAAAATGCCCCGGAAACGCTACGCCGCGCACAGGAATATCGACCTGCGACGCCATCTCCAGATACAGCACGGCCAGCGAAATCGGAATGCCGCGCCGACGCTTGAGCACCATGTTCAGATGGCTGTTGTCCGGGTCGTAGTAATCGTTGACGTTCGCCGCGAAACCGAGTTCGCGGAAGAAGTAGCGATTCAGAATGCCGACGCGCTGCTGGATGTCGGCGTCGTCCGGAATGCGTCGTTTGACGCGTAGCGTAAGCTCGTCGATCTCCGCGAGCACCGCTTGAAGATCGAGATCGGGATAAGCGTCCTGCGCGAGCGAAAGCGCCGCTTCCGTGAGCGGAAGCCCATCGTCCTCGGCGACGAGCGCGCTGAAATAGTCGAGAACCCGGGTCATCGTGATCACTTCGCTCGCCTTCTGAAATACGCGTATTTGAAGCCCATCAGCCAGAGCATACCGAAATATAGCGCCGCGAACAGCACGAGTGACGCGGCAAGCAGCACCATGCGCCGCACCGGCTCGGCGTGCATGCCGATCCAGTCGAAGCTGGTCGCGAACCAGTGCATCACGCCGGCGAGCACGAGACACGCGCCAATCAGCTGCACGAAAAACACCGCCCAGCCCGACGACGGCATATAGATGCCGCGCCGCCGCAAGCCGATGAACAGGCACAACGCGTTCACGCAGGCACCCAGCCCGATCGACAGCGTCAGGCCTGCGTGCGAGAAAATCGGCACGAACACATAGTTGCTCACCTGGGTCATCACCAGCACGAAGACGCCGATCTTCACAGGCGTCTTGATGTCCTGCTTCGCATAGAAGCCGGGCGCAAGAATCTTGATCAGGATGATGCCGATCAGGCCGATGCCGTACGCAGCAAGCGCGCGCCCCACCATCACCACAGCATTGCCATCGAACTTGCCATAGTGGAACAGCGTGGCCGTCAGCGGTTCGGCGAAGAAGAACAATGCGATAGCGCTCGGCGCGGCGAGCAGGAATGTCACGCGCAAGCCCCAGTCGAGCAGCGCCGAGTATTCGTGCGCGTCGGCGTCGACGTGCGCCTTCGACAGGCTCGGCAGCAGGATCGTGCCAAGCGCGACACCGAGGAGCGCGGTCGGGAACTCCATCAGACGGTCGGCGTAGTTGATCCACGACACGGCACCCGGCCCGATGTGCGATGCGATATTCGTGTTGATGATCAGGCTGATCTGCGCAACGGAGACAGCGAACATCGCCGGCACCATCTTCGCGAGCACGCGCTTCACGCCGCGATGCGCGAGCGCCTTGAGCGGATTGAGCCCGATGCGCGGGATCATGTCGATCTTCTTCAGCCCCGGCAGCTGCACGATGAACTGCGCGATACCGCCCGCAATCACGGCCCACGCGAGCGCGAACACGGGCACTTTCATCAGCGGCGCGACGAACACGGCTGCGATGATGAACGCGACGTTCAGCAGCACGGGCGCGAACGCGGGCAACGAGAAGTTCTTGTACGTATTCAGCACGCCCGACGCCAGCGACGTCAGCGAGATGAACACGATGTAAGGGAACATGATCCGCGTCATCGACACGGCGAGCGTGAACGCCTGGCCGTCGCTGCGCAGGCCGGAAGCGACCACCAGCACGACCCACGTCGCGCCCGCCACACCGAGCAGCGACAGCACGGCAAGCGCCCACGCGAGCACGGTCGACGTGGCATCGACGAGCGCCTTGGTCGCGTCGTGGCCCTGCTGATTCTTGAACTCGGCAAGGATCGGCACGAAGGCCTGCGAGAACGCGCCTTCCGCGGAAATGCGGCGCAGCAGGTTCGGGATGCGGAACGCGACGTAGAACGCGTCGGTGTATTGACTCGCGCCGAAAGCGCGGGCAATCAGGGTTTCGCGGGCCAGTCCGGTCACGCGCGAAAGCAACGTGAAGCCGCTGACCGTCAGCAGGGCTCGGAATAGATTCATGGGGCGCTTATTATACGGGTGCGCCCAGGGCGCTCAGCATGTCAGAGGCACGATTCGTGGCAATTCGAAGCGTTTGGGACCGATTTGCAGCAAAGACGTTCGATTTGCAGGCGAATTTGTGAGGAAACTTCTTGCTCGACGCGCCCTCGCGCGTTGGGATGCCCTGCCCGCGCATTGCCGCGCTCGAGGCAAAACGGTGACAGCAGCCAACCGCTTTACGAGTCCGCCGGCAACACCGTCACACCGCGCGGTTGCCACGTATCTGATTTTGTTGCTATAATCGCCGGTTTCGAAGCTCGCAAACCTTTCTGCCTCACTCAACCCGGGTCAGAATGAGCGGGATTCCACGTAGTTTCGTTTGTCTATTTGCGCCCTTGGGCAATCGCTCTCAGGGGTTCGATCTAAAGCAGCGCCTGCCCTTCACTTGAAAGCAGGCACTGGAAACAGGAACAGGATAAGGAACCGTCATGGCTAACACCGCACAAGCACGCAAGCGCGCCCGCCAAGCCGCCAAGGCAAATTCGCACAACTCGGCGCTGCGCTCGAAGTACCGCACGGCTGTCAAGGCTGTCCGCAAGGCAATCGAAGCCGGCGACGCAGCGCAAGCCGCTGAAATCTTCAAGGCATCGGCGAAGACGCTGGACATCATTGCCGACAAGAAAATCGTTCACAAGAACAAGGCAGCTCGCCATAAGAGCCGCCTCGCTGCAGCCATCAAGGGTCTGCAAGCGCCCGCAGCGCAGTAATTTCACGAATCCGGCAGCTCGCTCGCGCGGGCTGCTTCCTGTTTCCGCTGCGTCATGAAAGCCCGCTTTTGCGGGCTTTTTTGTTTGCGCTCGCATCTGCTACGCACGCGGACACAAAAAAACCCGCCGATGCGGGTTCCATTGTCTGCTTCTCTACGCTCACACCTTACGGCGCCTTGCGCGCCTCGTGTTCAGGCGGAAGCTCGCAGGCCTCGGTGACGAGCAGATCGTTGTCTTTCGCGAAGTTCATCACGAAATCAAAAGCCATCGGCTCGATATCCCGCAAGCGCGAATCGAGAATCACCACCTTGACGTCGCCGATCAGCGTAGGGCGAACGTAATGGGAATACTGAAGACGGGCATTCGGCCCCTTCGCGCCCGGACCGTAACACGACATCACGCCCGCCAGCCGCTCCGACCAGTCGCTCGGACGAAACTTGCGCCCGCTCGACGTGATGCCTTGAATGAAATATTCGGTTGGGGGTGTGTCGGCCATGTACGAAACCCTGTGTAACTGCCCGGCGATCTGCCAGTAAAGAGCCCGCGAAGGATGTTGCCTGAAAACGCTGTGTGAACACGTCTCGCGACCCTGCGAACCAGCCGTAGTATGCCGTTCGCCTGCCGTGGCAAGCCAGCGAGGGCGCCTTGGGCAGCAGCCATGTGGCGCACGTCGCGGCGAAACTGCAT
This sequence comes from Burkholderia sp. Ac-20365, assembly GCF_017104715.1. Taxonomy (GTDB): domain Bacteria; phylum Pseudomonadota; class Gammaproteobacteria; order Burkholderiales; family Burkholderiaceae; genus Paraburkholderia. The sequence continues at coordinate 650,577 of NZ_JAAGPI010000002.1, read as the reverse complement.
GCGCCAGCGATTGCGCGAAAGCCGTGTCCTGCAAGCGTAAAGCCTGCCCGCCGGGCTTTGAGAAAACTTTGAGATTATAGCGCAGCGAGGGTTCTTCCGCACTGCACACAAGCGTCCTGGAACAGTCCTTTGCAGGTTCCGATAAGTGGGACATAGCTTTTGGCCGACTCGTCAAAACATTCAAAATCCTTTATGCTGGACTGAGTTACCACAAACAACGGCGGCCCAGTCCGGCAACTTCGCCCGGGTGAATCCGCCGTATTTGTTTTATGACCGCCAAGAAAATCCGCCACTATCTGCAGTTCAACGATTTCTCGCTGGAAGACTACGAGTACGTGCTCGAGCGCGCGCGCATCCTGAAGCGCAAGTTCAAGAACTACGAGACGTATCATCCGCTGCACGACCGCACGCTCGCGATGATCTTCGAGAAAAACTCGACGCGCACGCGCCTGTCGTTCGAAGCGGGCATCTTCCAGCTCGGCGGTCACGCCGTCTTCATGAGCACGCGCGATACCCAACTCGGCCGCGGCGAGCCGATCGAAGACGCAGCGCAGGTCATCTCGCGGATGGTCGACATCATCATGATCCGCACGTTCGGCCAGGACATCATCCAGCGCTTTGCGGAAAACTCGCGCGTGCCTGTCATCAACGGTCTGACGAACGAGTATCACCCGTGCCAGGTGCTGGCCGACATCTTCACGTATTACGAGCATCGCGGGCCGATTCGCGGCAAGACGGTCGCGTGGGTCGGCGACGCGAACAACATGCTGTACACGTGGATCGAAGCCGCGCAGATTCTCGGCTTCAAGCTGCGGCTGTCCACGCCGCCGGGCTACAAGCTCGACCGCGCGCTGGTCGCGGACGAAAGCGCGCCGTTCTACGAAGAATTCGACGATCCGAACGAAGCCTGCAAGGGCGCGGACCTCGTCACCACGGACGTCTGGACCAGCATGGGCTTCGAGGCCGAAAACGAAGCGCGCAAGAAGGCGTTCGCGGACTGGTGCGTCGATGCCGACATGATGTCGCGTGCGAACAAGGACGCCCTCTTCATGCACTGCCTGCCCGCGCATCGTGGCGAAGAAGTGAGCGCGGAAGTGATCGATGGGCCGCAGAGCGTCGTGTGGGACGAAGCGGAAAACCGTCTGCACGTGCAGAAGGCGCTGATGGAATTCCTGCTGCTCGGCAAGTTAAATCACTGAGCTTCACTGCAGCCAGATCAAATGAAAACGCCGGCTTCAAGCCGGCGTTTTTTTCATCAGGACACGTTCGCTTCACATTCACAGACAGACAGGCTCGGCCTCCAGCTCCACGCCAAAGCGCTGCGCGACATCGTGCTGGATCGCCTTGGCGAGCGCGAGCACTTCCGCCCCGCTCGCGCCGCCGCGATTCACCAGCACCAGCGCCTGCCGCTCATGCACGCCCGCCGCGCCCAACGCTCGGCCTTTCCAGCCGCACTTGTCGATCAGCCAGCCGGCGGCAAGCTTCACGCGTCCATCCGCCTGACGATACGACACGATCTCCGGCTCTTTCGCGAGCAACGCATCGAACTGCGTCGCATCGACCACAGGATTCTTGAAGAAACTCCCCGCGTTACCAAGCGCCATCGGATCGGGCAGCTTGGCGCGTCGAACAGCGACGACGGCATCGAAAATCGCTTGGGGCGTCGGCGTCGTATCGCCCAGGCCGACGGCAGCCAGTTCGCGCGCAATGTCCGCATAGCCGGCGCGCGGCACCCAGGCTTTCGGCAACCTGAACGTCACCGATACGATCACGAAGCGCTCGCGCCCTTCCTGCTTGAAGTAGCTGTCGCGATAGCCGAACCGGCAAGCATCGGCGTCGAGTTCGACGGTTTCGCCGGTTGCCAGCTCGATGGCGCGCAGCGACGCGAAACGCTCGCACATCTCCAGCCCGTACGCGCCGATGTTCTGGATCGGCGCCGCGCCCACCGTGCCCGGAATCAGCGCGAGATTTTCGAGGCCGGGCATGCCCTCGGCGAGCGTCCACGACACGAACTCGTGCCAGTTCTCGCCCGCGGCCGCTTCGACGTACCACGCGTCGTCGTCCTCGCGAACCAGCTTGCGTCCGCGCAAGCCGATCAGGAGCACGAGACCGTCGAAATCGCCCGTCAACACGACATTGCTGCCGCCACCCAGCACCAGCCGCTTCAGGCCCGCGGCACGCGGATCGCGTACGGCGCCGGGCAGCTGCGCCTCGCTTTCGATAGGGCATGCAAGCCGCGCGCGCACATCGAAACCGAACGTGTTGTGCGGCTTGAGCGGGAAATCGGCGATAAACGACAGCGGAGCGGACTGGGACATCAGATGTTCTGGCAAGCGCCCGATATGACCCGCGAGAAAGGATGCAAGCCGCGCGAGGTTTGGGCAAAAGGGAAAGGCGTCGGTAAAATGACACCGGTCCGTGATTATAGCGAGTGCGTCGCGCGCAGCCTTGCGCGCCGCCACGCTCCGAAACAAATGGGAGAAAGCAATGCCATCGTTTGACGTCGTCTGCGAAGCCAACATGATCGAAGTGAAGAACGCCATCGAGCAATCCAACAAGGAAATCTCGACGCGCTTCGACTTCAAGGGCTCGGACGCCCGCGTCGAGCAGAAGGAACGCGAACTGACCGCGTTCGCCGACGATGAATTCAAGCTCGGCCAGGTAAAGGACGTGCTGGTGTCCAAAATGGCGAAGCGCAACGTGGACGTGCGCTTCCTCGACTACGGCAAGATCGAGAAGATCGGCGGCGACAAGGTCAAGCAGGTCGTCACCGTGAAGAAGGGTGTGTCCGGCGATCTGGCGAAGAAAATCGTCAAGCTCGTGAAGGACAGCAAGATCAAGGTCCAGGCGAGCATTCAGGGCGACGCCGTGCGCGTGACCGGCACCAAGCGCGACGACCTGCAAAGCGTGATCGCCATGTTGCGCAAGGACGTGACCGACACGCCGCTCGATTTCAACAACTTCCGCGATTGATGTCCGCTGTCATGCGCCGCACGTGCGGCGGCACATGATCCCGCCGCGCTGCCGGCAGCAGGCTTACTGCTTGTTCGAAGCAGCCGCTTTTTTCTTGTCGCCGATACGGCTTTCCTGCCCCGCCACCAGTTTCGCGATATTCGCGCGGTGACGCCAGATCAGCAGCGCGCTCATTGCGACGATCGCCACGGCAATCACGTTCGCGCCGAACAGAAAGCCGTCGAACAGCGGCGCGAAGATCGCCGCGCACAGCGCCGCCAGCGACGAATAACGGGTGAAGAACGCGACGATCAGCCAGGTGGCCAGCGTTGCGAGCCCGAGGATCGGATTGATCGCGAGCAGCACGCCCGCCGCCGTTGCGACGCCCTTGCCGCCCTTGAAGCGGAAGAAAACCGGATACAGGTGGCCGATAAACACGGCGATCGCGGCAATCGCGACGGACGTATCGTCGAGTCCGAAATTGGCCGAGAAATGCCCCGTCAGCCAGACGGCCAGCCAGCCCTTGAAGGCATCGCCGATCAGCGTGAGGATCGCGGCTTTCCTGTTGCCGCTGCGCAGCACATTGGTCGCGCCGGGGTTCTTCGAGCCGTACGAGCGCGGGTCGGCCAGTCCCATCGCTGCGCTGACGACCACGGCAAACGACACCGAGCCGATCAGATAAGCCACGACGGCGACAATCAGGTTTTCCATGTTGAAACTCTTATCAGTGTCGGAAAGCGTACCAGGCGACGCTGGTCTCCATGCGCCGCATGCGCAAGACGCGCCAGCGCAGCAACGGCGCGTATTCTACCGAACCCTCAACGCGCTTCCACAGCCGCACACATCATTCGACGATCGCGCATTCCACCGGCTTCGCGGCCAGCAGCGACGTCATCACATTCGGCGCAATGCTGACCAGAAAACCGCGCCGCCCGCCGTTAATAAAAATCTTGTCGAGCGCGAGGATAGTCGATTCCACATACACGGGCATTGCCTTCTTCGTGCCGAACGGCGACGTGCCGCCGATCATGTAACCCGAATGCCGGCTCGCAACGTCCGGCTTGCACGGCTCGACGCGTTTCGCGCCGATCTGCCGCGCGAGATTCTTGGTCGACACCGTGCGGTCGCCGTGCATCAGCACGATCAGCGGCTTGGCGTGCTCGTCTTCCATCACCAGCGTCTTCACCACATGATGCTCGTCGACGCCAAGCTGCCGTGCCGATTCGCCCGTGCCGCCGTGGTCGACATAGTCGTACGGATGCTCGCCGAACTCGACCTTGTGGCGGCGCAGAAACTGCGTGGCAGGGGTTTCGGAAACGTGTCTGGATTTGCTCATCGGCGCATTGTAATGGCGGCACGACACGCCGACCATTGGCCAAATGGCCAATTGTGCGGGCATCGAGCCTGTGGCACGATCGTTCGAAACTGGTCTGATGCAAGGGTGTGCAGCAAGTGCCCGCGCGCCAATCGTTTATGAGGGAGACACCTTTGAATCCTGTCCAGCATCCCGATGACGCAGCGCGCGTCATCGACGTCTCCGCCCTGCTCGCCGCGCTCCCCGAACGCATCGCGGATATTCCAAAGCTCACCGCCGCGCGCAATCCGCAGCATGCGGCGCTGATCGAAGACGGGCGACGCCTGACGCGCGCGCAGCTCGTCGCAGCCGTCGATGCCGTCGCCGTGCAGCTCGCTGAACAGGGCGTGCGCGCCGGCGACCGCGTGATGATCGTCGCGGAAAACAGCATCGTGCAGATCGTGTTGCTGTTCGCGGCAGCGACGCTCGATGCATGGGCGCTGGTGTCGAACGCGCGGCTGTCGGCGGCGGAACTCGATGCGATTCGCGCGCACGCGCAGCCGCGCCTCGTTGCATATGCCGTCGAAGTATCGCCGGATGCACGCCAGCACGCCGAACGCCACCAGGCACAACCGGCGCGCGCAATTAATATCGACATAGGCGCGTGGTCGTTTGCGTTCGACGAAAGCGCGCAGGTCGAACCTGTCGAGAGCGCCAGCAACCGCCAGTGCGCCGCGCTGATCTATACGACGGGTACGACCGGCTCGCCCAAAGGCGTGATGCTGTCGCACCGCAATCTGCTGTTCATCGCGGCGATATCGAGCACGCTCAGGCGCGTCAATGCCGACGACGTGGTCTACGCCGTGTTGCCGATCTCGCACGTGTATGGACTCGCGTCCGTGTGCCTGGGCAGCCTGTATGCAGGCGCAACGCTCAGACTCGCGCCGCGCTACGCGCCAGAAGCTGTGCGCCATGCGCTCGCCGAGGAACACGTGTCGATCTTCCAGGGCGTGCCGGCGATGCACGCGAAGCTGCTCGAATATCTGCAGGCGCAAGGCTTACCGTGGTCCGCGCCGCGTTTGCGTTTTGCTTACTCGGGCGGATCGCCGCTCGACGCGGCGTTGAAATCGCGCGTCGAAGGCGTGTATGGCGTAACGCTGCACAATGGTTACGGCATGACCGAGAGCAGCCCGACCGTTTCTCAAACGATGCTCGAAGCGCCGCGCGCCGACTGCTCCGTCGGCCCAGCAATTCCTGGCATCGAGGTGCGCTTCGTAGGACTCGACGGCAAGGACGTCGCGCCGGGCGAAGTCGGTGAACTGTGGGTGCGCGGCCCGAACGTGATGCTCGGCTATTACCGCAACCCGCAGCAAACGGAAACCGCCGTCACTCCGGATGGCTGGCTGAAAACAGGCGATCTCGCGCGCCAGGACGCGGACGGCGCGATGCATATTGCCGGGCGAAGCAAGGAGCTGATCATCCGCTCGGGCTTCAACGTGTATCCGGCCGAAGTCGAGCACGTGCTAAACGCGCATCCCGATGTTGTGCAGTCGGCGGTGATCGGCCGCGCGGTGGCAGGCAACGAGGAAGTAGTGGCGTTCGTCGAACTCACGGGCGGTGCCATAACCACGCCGGCCGATCTCGCCGCGTGGTGCGAAGCGCGCCTCGCACCGTACAAGCGACCCGCCGAAATCAACGTGCTCGCGGCTTTGCCAGCGGCATCGACGGGGAAGATTTTGAAGCACCGCTTGCGCGATCTGACCTGAACCGCGCAAGCATGTACAAGAAGATCAGCCCCGGGGGTGATGCGCCGCGTGCAGCGTCCTCAGCCGCTCGCGCGCGACGTGCGTGTAGATCTGCGTGGTCGAGATATCGGTATGGCCGAGCAGCAGTTGCACCACGCGCAGGTCCGCGCCGTGATTGAGCAGATGCGTTGCGAACGCGTGGCGCAGCGTGTGAGGCGACAGCGGCGCGTGCACATGCGCGGTCATCGCGTGGCGCTTGATGATGTTCCAGAACTGCTGGCGCGTCATGCCTTCGGCGCGCGCGGTGACGAACAGCGCATCGGCGCCGCGCTGGCCGAGCAGCGCCGGACGCGCCTCGCGCAGATAGCGTTCGATCCAGCCGTGCGCCTCTTCGCCGAACGGAATCAGCCGCTCTTTCGAACCCTTGCCCATCACGCGCACGACGCCTTCGTTCAGGCCCACTTCCACCGTTTTCAGCGTCACCAGTTCGCTCACGCGCAAGCCGCTCGCGTACATCAGTTCGAGCATCGTGCGATCGCGCAGGCCTAAAGGCGTCGTTACGTCGGGTGCGCCGAGCAGGGCTTCGACTTGCGCTTCTGTCAGCGTCGACGGAAAACGCGGCGGCTGTTTGGCCGAGCGGATGCGTAAAGTCGGATCCGCCGACGCCCGATGCTCGCGCACGGCCCACGCGTAATACCGCCGAAACACCGATAGACGCCGGTTCGCCGAGGTCGATTTATCGGTCGAACGCACAACGCTATAGGCGTTCAGATCGGCTTCGCTTGCCGTATCGAGTGAGGCATTGCGCGCGCTCGCGAGCCATTCGCAGAAGAGCCGCAGATCGCGCCGATACGCGTCGAGCGTATTGCGCGCGAGGCCATGCTCGAGCCACAGCGCGTCGCAAAAGGCGTCGATCGACGCGCCGCTCGTCAGCAGCAAAGGCGACGCGGGCTGCGCGTCTTCGGTCAGCACATCAGTCATGCGTAGGGTACGCCCTCGTGTTTGAGTAGCCAGCGTTTGACGTTGCGATAGTAGCCGTCGCCGCCCGTATGCGCAAAGCCGCCGATGCCCGCCGCGCCGACCACGCGATGGCACGGAATCACGATCGGAAAAAAGTTCGACCCGCACGCCTGGCCGACGGCGCGCGGCACGCTGCCGATCTGCTTGGCCAGTTGCCCGTAGGTCAGCACGACGCCGGGCGGAATCTCGCAGATCGCTTTCCAGACGCGCCGCTGGAACGGCGTGCCGACATCGGCGAGCGGCAGATCGAAGCTCGCGGAGGCCTGCTGCAGATAATGCTCGATCTGCTCGACGGCCTCTTTCGCAAGCGGTGAATCCGGCTCGACGTTGGCCACCGAATCGGGCAGATAGACGATCTCGCGCACGGTCTCGCCTTCGAGCCGCACGCCGATCTTGCCGAACGGTGCGTCGATCACTGCGTTGAACATGATGTGCTCACTCCTCTCATTCGATCCGCACGCTCAGGCCGCGTTCATGCTGCTTCGAGCGCCCACTCGACATGCTCGCGCACGAGCGGCGATGGATCGTCGGCACGCTGGCGCAACGCATCGACGATTGCCGCGCGCGCCTCCGCGGACAACGTATCGCGCGCGGCGCGCAGCGCGTTGCCCATGCCCACGGCGAGATTGCGCAGCCAGCATTCGTAGCCGATCCGGCGGATTGCGCTGCCTTGCATGCGCGTGTCGAAATCTTCTGCGCTCCAGCCGAACAGCTCGACCAGCGACGCGCGATCCAGCCCATGACGCACGTCGAAATCGGCGACGGGCGCGGCCTGCGCGAACTTGTTCCACGGACACGCGAGCTGGCAGTCGTCGCAGCCATACACACGATTGCCGATCAGCGGCCGCAAGTCCTGGGGAATACTGCCCTTCAGTTCGATGGTCAGATAGGAGATGCAGCGCCGCGCGTCGACCTGATACGGCGCGACGATGGCATCCGTCGGACAGGCGCCGATGCAGCGCGTGCAACTGCCGCAATGTGCGCCGGGCGTTTCGGGCGCGCGTTCGGGCGAGGTTTCGGCGTCCGTTGGCAGAGGCAGATCGACGAAGATTTCACCGAGGAAAAACAGCGAGCCCGCGTCCCGTTGCAACAGCAGCGTGTGCTTGCCGCGCCAGCCCGTGCCCGCCTTCTGGGCAAGCTCGACTTCGAGCACAGGCGCGGAGTCGGTGAACACGCGGTAGCCATACGGGCCGATCTCGGCTTCGATCCGCCCGGCCAGTTGCTGCAGGCGGTTGCGCATCACCTTGTGATAGTCGCGGCCACGCGCGTAGATCGAGACGACGGCGGCTGTCGGGTCTTCGAGACGCAGCCGTTCTTCGAGCCGCCAGTCGTGTTGAACGTCGGCGGCGGCACTTTCATCGCCCTTTCGCATGTCCAGCGAGGCCGGCAAATAGGCCATGCGCACCGAGATCACGCGTCGCGTGCCGGCCACAAGCTCGGCGGGCCGCGCACGTTTCATCCCATGTTTGGCCATATAATCCATCTCGCCGTGGCAACCCGCGTCGAGCCAGGCGGCAAGCCCCGCTTCGGCGTGCGACAGATCGATGTCGCTGATGCCCACCGCGCCGAAGCCCAGTTCGCGTGCCCAGTCTCTGATACGCGAAGCAAGCGCAGCCAGTTGCGCTTCATCATGGTGATGCGCAATGCGTGCTTCATCATGCGTCGCTGCTTCGGGCGGCGCATGGGGATCGCGATGTGGGTCTCGACGTGGATCAGACACGGGATGCTGCTTGCCTTGGTTCATTACGCCATTTTACGAGAATGCCCGATCACACCGGTCCCGCGAATCGACCTTCTGCCCCTGTCCTGCTGGAGCGCCAGTTCGCGCTCGCGGACGAGGCCGCGACCACGGCATTCGGCGAACGCTTCGCGCATGCGATCGACAGCGTGCGTGTCGAAGCCGCCTCAACAGGCCCGCGTACATTCGACGGGCTCCAGGTACAGCTCCACGGCGACCTCGGCGCCGGCAAGACGACGCTCGTGCGCGCCACCCTGCGCGCGCTCGGACATACGGGGCGCGTGCGCAGCCCGACCTACACACTCGTCGAACCTTATGCGGTCGAAAGACCGGATGGGGAACTTGAGCTGTATCACTTCGATCTCTACCGTTTCAACGATCCGGCCGAATGGGCCGATGCAGGCTTTCGCGAGTATTTCGACAGCGGCGCAATCTGCCTTGTCGAATGGCCGCAGCGCGCGGGCAGTCTGCTGGGAGTGCCGGATCTCGTTTTCTCGCTCGACGTCGACGGCGATGGCCGCATGCTGATCGCCCGGGCGTATAGCGAACCAGGAAAGGCATGTCTCGAAAGATGTTGATCAAACCGTTCCGCTCGATCGAATCGGCGGCCACCGCGACGCATAACTGGCGTCGCCGGCAGATTCTTCGCGCGGGCGCTTCCACGCTCGTTCTCGGGCTCGCTGGCCCTCGCCTCGCGTTTGCGCAGTCGGTGCTCGGCGTGCGCGTGTGGCCTGCGCGCGATTACACGCGCGTGACCATCGAGTCCGACCAGCCACTGCAGAACACGCAGCAGTTGCTGCAAGGCCCCGACCGTCTGGTGGTCGACCTGAACGGTCTCGATCTCGACCAGGCGCTGAAGGATCTCGTCTCGAAGATCGCGCCGAACGACCCGCAGATTCAATCCGTGCGTGTCGGGCAGTATCAGCCGCATGTCGTGCGGATGGTGTTCGACCTGAAGGGTTCGGTGAAGCCGCAGGTATTCACGCTGACGCCTGTCGGCTCGTACAAGTATCGGCTGGTGTTCGATCTGTATCCCGCCGTCGCGCCCGATCCGCTGATGGATCTGCTCGCGCAGAGCGAACGCAAGCAACAGCAGCTGAACGAAAACGCCGCGCCGCCCGCTGCGACGCTGAGCGGGCCGACCACGCCGCCGGGCGACAACAGCGACGCGTTCTTCGAGAAGTATGCGCAGAACGGCGCGCCGTCGTCGGGTGCGCCTGTGCCGCGTCCGCCTGTGCATATCGCGCCGACGCCGACGCCGCACGCACCGTCGTCGAAGCCGACGCCAACGCCCGCGCCGCCTGTCATCGCGCGCAACAACGACAACGATGCGGACGGCGACAACGACAACGGCGACGACGCCTACAAGTTCACCAACCCGAAGAAAGGCGGCAACACGGTGCGCCTGCTGACGGTCGCGATCGATCCGGGGCATGGCGGCGAGGACCCGGGCGCGATCGGCGGCAGCGGCACGTACGAGAAGCATGTGGCGCTCGACATCGCGAAGAAACTGCGCGCGAAGATCGATGCGCAGCCGAATATGCGCGCCATGATGACGCGTGATGCCGACTTCTTCGTGCCGCTGAATGTGCGCGTGCAGAAGGCTCGGCGCGTGGGTGCCGATCTGTTTGTTTCTATCCACGCTGATGCGTTCACTACGCCTGAGGCGAGTGGATCGTCGGTGTTTGCATTGTCCGAGCATGGCGCTTCGAGCGCGGCTGCGCGGTGGATGGCGAACAAGGAGAACTCGTCGGATCAGATTGGCGGGATCAATATCAAGTCCGCCGATGCGAGTGTTAACCGCGCTTTGTTCGATATGTCGACGACGGCGCAGATTCGCGATTCGATGCGGTATGGGACTTTCGTGCTGAAGGAGATTGGTGGCATCAACAGGCTGCATAAGGGCTCTGTCGAGCAGGCCGGGTTTGCTGTGCTCAAGGCGCCTGATATTCCTTCTATTCTCGTTGAGACTGCGTTTATCAGTAATCCGGATGAGGAGCGGCGGCTTAATGATGATGCGTACCGCGATAAGATGGCTAATGCGATTATGAGCGGCATTAAGCGGTATTTTGCGGCTAATCCGCCGTTGGCTAAGAATCGGATGACATAAGGGTTGTTTTTTGTATTGCGATGCTGGGTTTGGTTTGCTTTTGTTTTCGCTGGCATCCGCGAATTGTTTTTGGTCTGCCTGGGTTGCCCCTGTGCGGGGCGGCACTTACTTTCTTTGCCGCCGCAAAGAAAGTAAGCAAAGAAAGCGGGCTAACACCGCCCGCTCTCGACCACAGCCTGAGGGCCCCCCACAGTTCCTCCGCTTCACACGGGGTTCTGCCATTCACTGCCCGTTGCCAGCGCCTCGAACAGGCGCCTCACCCACTCCAATCACCCGTAGCGCAGCCAGCGGCAGCGAATGGTTACCGCCGCCCAGGTGGCAAACTGTGTGTAGGTCGTAGTGCTTCACACCTCGGCGCTTCTACGACACCGATCGTGCTTTTCAGTCCGGAGTGAAGCGCATACGTCGCGAAAGCCTACACACCGTTTGCCGCGATAGAACGTGCCCAATTCGACAACGCGTGCAGTGACGCAGGAGCATGAAGCGGGTGAGGCACTCAATAAGAGCGCTGGCAACGGGCATTAAAAGGCAGGACGCCGTGTGAAGCGGAAGACCCGTAGGGGGCCCTCAGGCAGAGACAAGAACTGGCGGTGTTCAGCGGCTTTCTTTTGCCTACTTTTCTTTGCCGCGGCAAAGAAAAGTAGGTGCTGCCCCGCACAGGGGCAACGCTAATAAACCAATAACATCACGCGGATGCCAGCGCAAAGCCATGCATACCAATCAGCGTCGCAGACAAAAACCACCATCACCTCGCGAGAGAGAACCTCTCCACCACCCACGCACCAAAAACATTAACAACAAGCCCAACCATAACGAGCGCAGCGCCAGCAATCTGCACCGCAGACAAAGACTCGCCCAAAAAAACCGAAGCAGAAGCAAGCCCAACAATCGGCACGAGCAAGGAAAACGGCGCAACCTGCCCCGCGGGATACCGCGACAACAACCTGCTCCACAACCCATACCCAACCAGCGTAGCAACAAACGCCAGATAAACGATCGCGAACACGGAAGTCGCACCAATCCCGGTCAGCGCCGCCTCTATCCGCTGCGGCCCTTCGAACACATACGACAAAACAAAAAACGGCACAGGCGGAATCAGACTGCCCCACACGACGAGCCCAACCAGATCGACCTTGCCGACCTTCTTCGTGACGATATTGCCAAGCGCCCACATCACGGCCGCGCACAGCGTGAGAATGAACCCGGCAAGCGTCATCGCAGCCCCGCCCTGCATGCCGATCACAGCAAGTCCGATAGCAGCAATCACAAGACCCAGCACGTTTTGCGCACGAAAGCGTTCATGCAGAAACAGCGCCGCAAAGCCCAGCGTAAAGAAAGCCTGCGCCTGCAGTACCAATGAAGCCAGCCCCGCCGGCATGCCGACATACATCGCGGAAAAAAGAAACGCGAACTGCCCAAGCGAGATGGTCGCGCCATAAGCAATCAGCCAGCGCCACGGCATCTGCGGCCGCTTGATGAAGAACACAGCGGGAAACGCCGCCAGCATGAAGCGCAATGCACCCAGCAGCATCGGCGGCACGCCATGCAGGCCAACCTTGATCACGACAAAGTTCACACCCCACGCAACCACGACGACCAGCGCCAGCAGCAGGTCTTTCGGTGACATCTGCACTCCGTTGATTTATTGGTATCCGAGCAGGAGAGTGTAGCGGAGTGGCAGCATACGCATCGCCCGCCTTGCATCGCGCAAGTCTTTCCATCTCCCGCGCCTTCAGACGCATGCAACCGGGCCGGGCAGTAGAATGACCTGTCCTGTCCCCACAACCGAGCCCGTCATGTCCTCATCGATCAAAGCGGTTCTCAAGCCCCACGTCCGCGATATCGGCAACCTGGCCGTGCGGCGCGTGTTGCCCGCAATGGCCGCGCGTCTCGTCGGCCCGTTCATCTTTTTCGATCACATGGGCCCCGCTACGCTGCCCGCCGGTATCGGGCTCGACGTGCGCCCGCATCCGCATATCGGCCTCGCCACCGTCACCTATCTGTTCGAAGGCGCGATCATGCATCGCGACAGCCTCGGCTCGGAACAGAAAATCGTCCCCGGCGACGTCAACTGGATGACTGCCGGCCGCGGCATCGTTCACTCGGAACGCACGCCGGAACCCGAGCGCACCAACGGCTCGACGGTGCACGGCATCCAGACGTGGGTCGCGCTGCCGCTCGCCGACGAGGACACCGAGCCCTCGTTCGAACATCACGCGGGCGCGACGCTGCCGGAGATCGAACGCAACGGCGTCACGCTGCGCATCATCGCGGGCACGTCGTTCGGCAAGACATCGCCGGCTCGCACGTACTCGGGCACGCTCTATGCAGCCGCGCATTTTGCGCCGGGCAGCGTACTCGCGCTCGAACCGGAGCATGAAGAGCGCGGCGTGTACCTCGTCGACGGAGATCTGTCGATCGATGGCGAGCCGCTCGAAGTCGCGCAGATGGCCGTGCTGACGCCGGGCGAAACCGTCACGCTCGCCAGCGGGCAAGGCGCAACCGTGATGCTGCTCGGCGGAGAGAAACTCGACGGCGAGCGCTTCATCGAATGGAATTTCGTCGCGAGTTCGCGCGAGAAGATCGAGGCCGCGAAACTCGCTTGGACCAATCAGGAAATGGGCAAAGTGCCCGGCGAAACCGAATGGATCCCGCTGCCCGAGCGCAAGCCGCGCTAGACTGGCGGGCATCCGCGGGGAGCGGCGCAGCGACGGGCCCGGACATCGGCTGAAGCCCGCGTTGAAATCACGCACGCCGCCCCCATATAACTCGCGTACCGATCCAAGGAAGAGACAGCAATGGACACCACTCTCGCCACTTTCGAAAAGGACGTCATCAGCGCATCGATGCTCACGCCCGTACTCGTCGACTTCTGGGCGCCGTGGTGCGGACCGTGCAAGACGCTCGGCCCGATGCTCGAAAAGCTCGAAGCCGAGTACGAAGGCAAATGGCGCCTCGTGAAGGTGAACGTCGACGAAAACCAGGAACTGGCCGCGCACTTCCAGGTGCGCAGCATTCCGCATGTCGTCGCATTCGCGGACGGGCGGCCCGTCGATCAGTTCATCGGCGTGCTGCCGGAAGGCCAGTTGCGCCAGTTCCTCGACCGCCTCGTGCCGGACGGCGCGGAAGCGTCGCGCGCGGAAGCTGCGATGGCGATCGCCGAAGGCCGTCGCGAAGATGCGTATAACGCGCTGAAGGCCGCGCTCGCCTACGATCCCGGCTTCGACGAAGCACGCCTCGATCTGATGGAACTGCTGCTCGAAGACAACCGCATCGAGGAAGCGCAGAACGAAAACGATCTGCTGTCGCCGAAAACGACGCAGGGCATCGACGCACGCTACAACGCGATCAAGACGCGGCTCGATGCCGTCGACGCCGCCGCCGAGCTGCCGCCCACGGATGCACTCGAAGCGCGCGTCGCCGGCAACCCGGAGGATCTCGAAGCACGCTTCGATCTGGCAAGCGCGCTGATCGCACGGCGCAAATACGATCCGGCGCTCGAGCATCTGCTCGCGATCGTGCAGCTTGACCGCACGTTCCGCGAAGATATCGGCCGCAAGACGATGCTGTCCGTGTTCGATCTCGCCGCGCATCAGCCGGAACTCGTGGCGAAATGGCGCCGCAAGCTGAGCGCGGCGTTGAACTGAGCGCTATCGTTCGATAATCGTTCGACCATAAAAAACGCGGCCATGTGCCGCGTTTTTTTATCTGATGCACAAGCCGGCTATCAGCCCGCGCTCTTCGCCAACGCCCGCAACACATGCGACACGGCCGCAAAACCGAAGCTCGCCGTTACACACACACTCGACCCAAAGCCCGCGCAGTTCAAACCCACGGGACCATGATGACCCGGCGACGTGGTGACGTGCTCGGCTTCCTCGTCAATATCGCAAACAGCGGCTTCCGGATAGATCAGCGGCTCGTCCGAATACACCGCGCTCACCTTGAACTTCGCTTTCGGCCCGCGCGGAAAGCCATGTTGCTTGCGCAACTGGCCACGCACTTTCGACAGCAGCGGGTCCTGAATGGTCTGAGCAAGATCGTCGATGCGGATACGCGTCGGATCGAGTTGCCCGCCCGCGCCGCCAACGGTGATCAGCGGCTGCTTGTGCTCCACGCACCACGCGATCAGCGCCGTCTTCGTACGCACGCTGTCGATCGCATCGATCACGTAATCGAAATGACCGCCGCCCAGAACCTTGTCGAAGTTATCCGGCTCGATGAAATCTTCGATCACGCGCACGTCGCACTGCGGATCGATCAGCCTGATGCGTTCGGCCATCGCGTCGACTTTCGGCTTGCCGTAGTTGCCGTCGAGCGCGTGGATCTGCCGGTTCGTATTGCTTTCGGCGACGTTGTCGAGATCGATCAGCGTGATTCGCCCGATTGCCGTGCGCGCCAGTGCTTCCGCCGCCCACGAACCGACGCCGCCAATGCCGATCACCGCGACGTGCGCGCGCTCGAAGCGCTCCAGAGCGGGAGCGCCGTAAAGACGGGCAACGCCGCCGAAGCGCCGGGCGCGGTCGGCGGCTTCATGCGCGCCAGGGTCAGTAGTAATATCGGAATGCTCGGTAACGAGAGGCGTGGACATGATGGGTAGCTTCACTGATTCGGACTGCAGCATCGCGATATCCTGCGGACATCTGCATGCTTTCAAGCCCGTATTTTGCCTGATCGCGCGGGCAAGCGCCCGCCGCGCGCAGTACGCGTAATCTGATCTGCGTCGCCGGAATGTCCTGCTTCAACACGTGGATTTTCGACCTTCGCTATACTGGCCCCACTGTAGCGCTTGCATAAAAACATGAGCACTCTTGCCGACCTCCGCAAAAACTATTCGCTCGGTTCACTGGATATCGCCGACGCCGACCCGAACCCGTTCCGTCAATTCGACGTGTGGTTCAAGCAGGCCATCGACGCACAACTCCCCGAACCGAACACGATGACGCTTGCGACGGTCGACGCGCGCGGCCGGCCTTCGGCGCGCATCGTGCTGATCAAGGGTGTCGACGAGCGAGGCTTCATGTTCTTCACGAACTACGAAAGCCGCAAAGGCCAGGAGCTCGCGCAGAACCCACACGCAAGCCTGCTCTTCTACTGGATCGAACTCGAGCGCCAGGTGCGCATCGAGGGCAGCGTCGTCAAGACGAGCGACGCGGAGAGCGATGCCTACTTCGCCTCGCGTCCCGTCGGCTCACGCATCGGCGCATGGGCGTCGGAGCAGAGCAAGGTGATTGAAAGCCGTGCCGCTTTGGAAGCGCGAGAACGTGAATTCAGCGCACAATACGGAGAAAATCCGCCCCGGCCTCCGCATTGGGGCGGCTATCGCCTGATCCCAGACGCAATCGAATTCTGGCAAGGACGGCCCTCCCGTCTGCACGACCGGCTGCTCTATACGCGCAGCGGCAGCGCCGACTGGACCATCGCCCGTCTCTCGCCCTGACACAAGTACACGCCGACGCGCAGTTCGTCCTGCTTCACATTGCATGACGCGTTGCGCGGTTGGCAGGATCGCATGCGCGCGGCTGGACCTCCGCACGCGCGGCCTATGGCGGCTCGCGCACGGCGCACTGCGGTTTGACAGGCTTTGCTTTGATTCATTGGACACGGAGAAATCACATGTTCTGGGAGAAGAAGCTGGCGCAGTGGGTAGAAGAAGTAAAAGCAAAGGCCAATATTCCAGCGCGCCTCGTGCTGTGGGATGGCCAGCAACATGACTTCGGCACGTTCGCGGCGCCGGCAGTCACGTTGAAAGTGAACAGCGCGTCCGCGCTGCCCCTCCTGCTCGAACCGAGCCTCGACAATCTCGGCGAGGCGTACGTGAAGGGCAAGATCGACATCGAAGGCAAGCTGTCCGACATCATCAACATCAGCTACTCGCTGGCGCGTAGCACGGTGACAAACGCGAGCAAGCTCGCGCGGGTGCGGCGCTACTTCAATCACTCGAAGTCATCGGACAAAAAGGCGGTCCAGTATCACTACGACGTCTCGAACGAGTTCTACAAGCTGTGGCTCGACGAGAACATGGTGTACTCGTGCGCGTACTTCGAGAACGGCGACGAAGACCTCGCCACCGCGCAGATCAAGAAGATCGACCACATTCTCACGAAAATCCAGGTCCAGCCGGGCCAGCGTCTGCTCGATATCGGCTGCGGCTGGGGCGCGCTGGTGCTGCGCGCGGCGCAGAAGTTCGGCGCGAAGTGCGTGGGCGTGACGCTGTCGCAGAACCAGTTCGATCTCGCGACGCGGCGCGTCAAGGACGCGGGTCTCGAAGGCCAGATCGAAATCCGGCTGCAGGATTATCGCGATGTCCAGGGCCAGTTCGACCGCATCACGAGCGTCGGCATGTTCGAGCACGTGGGCCGCAAGAATCTGCCCGGCTACTTCCAGAAGATCCATGATTTGCTGACCGACGACGGCATCGCGATGAATCACGGCATCACGTCGACGGATTACGACAGCGGCGAAACGGCGCTTGGCGGCGGCGAGTTCATCGACCGATACGTGTTCCCTGACGGCGAACTGCCGCACATCGGCCTCGCGCTCGAATCGATGCAGCGCGGCGGGCTCGAAGCTTTCGATGTCGAAAGCCTGCGCCGTCACTATGCGCGCACGCTCGACATCTGGGCCGACAACTTCGAGGCCAAAGCCGAAATAGCGAAACAGCTCGTCGACGACGAGAAATTCCGCATCTGGCGCGTGTACCTCGCCGGCTGCGCGTACGCGTTCGAGAACGACGACGTGTCGATCTATCAGGTGGTTTGCCGCAAGGCCGGCCGCAGCGCGACGACGCTGCCGTGGTCGCGCCGCTTCATGTACGAGAAGGCGCTGTAAAATCGCGAGCGGGATTCCGCTTCGGGCTGGCGCTCGCGTGAGCGCCGACGCGAAGCGGACGTGATTCATCAGCGTCGGCGCACGCTCTCTCGTAACGGTTCGATGGAAGAAGAAGCAGACGGCTCCGTGCAGTTCGACATGTTCGGCAATCCCGTCGATTCCTCGCCCGCTGCTTCGCCCCCCGCAACGCCCGTAACGGCCGCCGCGTCTTCTGAGACGCCGCCGAAAAAGCGCCGCACCCGCGACGTCCTCGCCGCGCCGCCCTCCAACGATATCCTCCAGCTCGCGGGCCAGTTGCCGCCGCAAGTGCATCTCGGCACGTCCACATGGTCGTTTCCGGGCTGGAAAGGCATCGTCTACGGCGACGACTACAGCAACAGCAAGCTCTCGCGCGAAGGTCTGACCGCCTATGGCGCGCATCCGCTGCTGCGCACGGTGAGCATCGACCGTTCGTTCTACCAGCCGCTCACGCTCACCGAGTATCTGCGTTACGCGCAGCAGGTGCCCGACCATTTTCGCTTCATCGTGAAGGCGCCCGCGCTCGTCACCGATGCAACCGTGCGCGCCGAACGCGGCGAACCGGTGTCGGAAAACCCGTGTTTTCTGAACGCGCAGCTGGCGATCGACGAATTCGTGCGGCCGTGCATCGACGGGCTTGGGGCGAAAGCCGGCGCGCTCGTGTTCCAGTTTTCGCCGCTGCCCAACGAGATGCTCGCGCGGCCGGCGCTGTTCGTCGACCGGTTGACGGCGTTTCTGTCAGCGCTGCCGCCGCTCGAAGGCGACACCTGTTACGCCGTCGAAATCCGCGATGCTTCGCTGCTGACGCCGCGCCTGATCCGCGCGCTGAAGGCGACGGGCGTGCGCTATTGCGTCGGCATTCATGCACGGATGCCCGATCCGTCGCGCCAGGCCGCTGCGCTCGCGATGCTGGACGAAGCGCCGTGCGGACCGCTGATCGTGCGCTGGAGCCTGCACGGCGGCTTCAAGTACGAGCAGGCGAAGGCGAAGTACGAACCGTTCGACAAGCTCGTCGATGAAGACCCGGACACCCGCAAGGCGCTCGCCGAACTCGCCGCGCGCTACGCGATTGCCGGCCAGCCGGTGCTGATCGCCGCCAACAACAAGGCCGAAGGCTCGGCGCCGCTGACCTGCGTGAAGCTCGCGGCGCAGATCGCGGCCGCGTGCGAGCGGCTGCGCGGCGCGCCGTCAAAAGAAAACGCGGCGCAAGCCGTTTAAGGCCTGCGCCGCGCTGGCGCTTGCTACATCAGCACGCGAGGATCATAAAGCGCTCACGCGCCCGCCTTGATCCGGTGCGCAAACTTCTGCCGGAACTTCGCCACCTTCGGCGCGACGACGAACGCGCAATAGCCCTGATCCGGATGCTGCGCGAAGTAGTTCTGGTGATACGCCTCGGCAGGGAAATAGTTGCCGTCGAGCGGCAGCACCTGCGTGACGATCTGGCCGTCATAAATGCCTTCGGCCTGGATCTGGCGGATGGCCTGCAGCGCCGTTTCGCGCTGCGCGTCCGAGTGCGTGAAAATCACCGACCGGTATTGCGTGCCGACATCGTTGCCCTGACGGTTAAGCTGCGTCGGATCGTGGATCGCGAAGAAAATATCGAGGACCTCGCGGTAGCTGATGCGCGCCGGATCGAATTCGACCTTGACGACTTCCGCGTGGCCCGTGTCGCCGTCGCACACCTGCTCGTACGACGGATTGTCGACCTGCCCGCCTGCGTACCCCGATTCCACCGCCGTCACTCCATCGACGCCCAGAAACACTGCTTCCAGACACCAGAAACACCCGCCGCCCAGCGTGGCGGTCTCGACTGACTGACTCATGCTCGCTCCTTGATCTGGCTCGCCGCGCCGCCCTTCCCGGCAGACGCGCGGACTCGCCGCAGTCACTATGAACACCGATGCTTCACCGCATCCGACCGGCGCAATACTCCGCCATTTTCGGGATTCATGCAGCCTGCACGCACCAACCGTACCATGCTGCTGCCCTTGCCCAGCCGCGTGCTCGCGCCAAGGCCTCTGCGATTGCAGTTAAAATTGGGACAATTCGCCGAATTTCTACATGACCTTCGAACCGATTTTTTCCATCTGGTCGCTTCATCAAGCGGTCCGTACGCCGGAATGCCTCTGCCGATGAAGCCCGCCAACCCGCCCAATTTCGACAATGGCGCTTTTCGCCGCGCGCTCAGCCAGTTCGCGACGGGCGTCACCGTCATTACGACACGCGCGCCGTCGGGCGCGTTGATCGGGATCACAGCCAGTTCATTCAATTCCGTCTCGCTGACACCGCCGCTCGTGCTGTGGAGTCTCGCGACGCGGTCAGCGTCGATGCCCGTGTTCCGCTCGAACAGTCATTATGTCGTCAATGTGCTGGCTTCGTCGCAGCTCGATCTTTGCAAACGCTTTGCTACCGTCAAGGGTGACCGGTTTGAAGGTGTGTCGCATGCTGCGGGCGATACGGGGATGCCTGTGCTGGATGGCGCGCTCGCCTGGTTCGAGTGCCATAACCGTAGCCGGTACGATGAAGGTGACCACGTTATTTTTGTTGGTGAAGTGGAGCGGTGTGGCGTGCATGAGCAGTTTGGAGAGGTTGAACCGCTCGTGTTTCAGAATGGGGATTTTCATGGGTTGAAGCGGATCGGGTGAGGCGGCTCGATTTGGTTTTGGTTTTGGTTTTGGTTTTGGTTAGTTTTGGTTTTGCGCTGGCATCCGCGATATGACTTACCCCTTCACGCGTCGCCCCTGTGCGGGGCGGCACCTACTTTTCTTTGCCGCGGCAAAGAAAAGTAGGCAAAAGAAAGCCGCTGAACACCGCTAATTCTTGTCCCCGCCTGAGGGCCCCCAACGGGTCCTCCGCTTCAAACGGCAATCTGCCATTCGTTGCCCGTTGCCAGCGCCTTGAAACGACGCCTCACCCGTTTCACGCTCCCACGCCGTCACATGCGCAATCACATCGCACACGTTCTATAGCGGCAAACTGTGTGTCGGCTATCGCGACGTATGCGCTTCACTCCGGACTAAAAAACACGATCGGTGTCGTAGGAGCGCTGAGGTGTGAAGCACTGCGACCTACACACGGTTTGCCACCTGGGCGGCCGTCATCATTCGCTGCCGCTGGCTGCGCTACGGGTGATTGAAGTGGGTGAGGCGCCCAGCCGAAGTGCTGGCAACGGGCATTGAATGGCGGAACGCCGTGTGAAGTGGAGGACCCGTTGGGGGCCCTCAGGCGGAGGTCAAGAACGGGCGGTGTTAGCCCGCTTTCTTTGCTTACTTTCTTTGCGGCGGCAAAGAAAGTAAGTGCCGCCCCGCACAGGGGCAACGCCTGAAGCACCGATAACAAAACGCGGATGCCAGCGAAAACAAAAGCAAACCAAACCCAGCGTCGCAAGACAAACCAAAACCAAAACCAAAACCAAAACCAAACCCTCACCCCGGCGGCGCCTGCACCACTTTAGACCCCGTCACCAGCGCCACAGGCACACCAGAATCTTCTTTCAGCGTCTGCAGGACGATATTAGAGCGGATATCCATCACCCCAGGCGCCTTATAAAGCCGCCCGAGCACAAAATCCGAATAATGCTTGAGATTGTGAGCCAGCACGCGCAGCAGATAATGAGTCTCACCTGTGACGACAAACGCGCCGACCACCTCCGGCCAGTCGCGTAGCGCTTCGGCAAACCGCTCGTGCCAGTTCTCCTGGTCGTTGCGCATCGACACCTGCACGAACGCTTCCAGTTCAAAACCCAGCACTTCGCGGTTCAGACACGCGCGATAACGCTCGATCACGCCCTGCTCTTCGAGCAGCCGCAACCGGCGCAGGCAGGCGGACGGCGAAAGCGAGATGCGCTCCGCCAGATCCAGGTTGCTGATTCGTCCTTCGTGCTGCAGCACCGTCAAGATACGGCAATCGGTGGCGTCCAGTGAGATCGCGTTCATTTTCGGTCTCCCTTTCCCGTTTGCCTCAAATTATGTTCCAAAGGCGACGAAATAAACAGTTTTTTTAGCAAGCACATTTCGTCTGTTGCCGCCTATCATCGTTAGATAGCTGCCAGACAACGCCAGGGAGACATGGACACACTTTGGGACATCACGCCCGCCGTCGACACGGCGACGCCCGTCTGGCCGGGCGATACGCCCGTCGGCATCGAGCGCGTATGGAGAATGGAGGCGGGTTCGCCCGTCAACGTCGCGCGGCTGACGATCTCGCCGCACACCGGCGCGCACACCGATGCGCCGCTCCACTACGACGCCGACGGCGCCGCAATCGGCCAGGTGCCGCTCGACGTCTATCTGGGCCGCTGCCGCGTGATCCACTGCATCGGCGCGAGCCCGCTGGTGATGCCGGAGCATGTCGCGGCATCGCTCGACGGCGTGCCGCCGCGCGTGCTGCTGCGCACCTACCGCACCGCGCCCGTGACGGCGTGGGACAGCGAATTCTGCGCAGTGTCCCCCGACACCGTCGATCTGCTCGCCGCGCACGGCGTGAAGCTGATCGGCATCGATACGCCGTCGCTCGATCCGCAGGAGTCGAAGACGATGGACGCGCATCACCGTATCCGCGCGCACCGCATGGCGATTCTCGAAGGCATCGTGCTCGATGCCGTCGCGCCCGGCGACTACGAGCTGATCGCGTTGCCGCTCAGGCTCACGACGCTCGACGCCAGCCCCGTGCGCGCCGTGCTCCGCGCGCTGCCCGAATAACCGCAAGCAGCAACATTCCGCCTGAACGCTCTTTCGACTGAACGAACCATCATGAATCAACGTGAAGAAGCCCTCGCACTCGACGCCGCCGACCCGCTCGCGCCGCTGCGCAACCAGTTCGCGCTCGCGCCGGACGTCATCTATCTGGACGGCAACTCGCTCGGCGTGCCGCCCGCGGCCGCTGCGCAGCGCGCACAGACCGTCATCGGCGCCGAATGGGGCGAAGGGCTGATCCGCAGCTGGAATACGGCCGGCTGGTTCTCGCTGCCGCGGCGTCTCGGCAACAAGCTCGCGACGCTGATCGGCGCGGCGCACAACGAAGTCGTCGTCACCGATACGATCTCGATCAATCTCTTCAAGGTGCTGTCGGCTGCGCTGCGCATGCAGGACAAACGCGACCCGAAGCGGCGCGTGATCGTGTCGGAGCGCTCGAATTTCCCGACCGATCTCTACATCGCGCAAGGCCTGATCAGGCAGCTGGATCGCGGCTATGAACTGCGTCTCGTCGACGATCCGTCCGAACTGCCCGCCGCGCTCACCGACGATGTCGCCGTCGCAATGATCACGCACGTCAACTACCGCACGGGCTACATGCACGACATGGCCGCCGTGACGAAGCTGATTCACGACAACGGCGCGCTCGCGCTGTGGGATCTCGCGCACTCGGCGGGCGCCGTGCCTGTCGATCTGAACGGCGTCGGCGCGGACTGTGCCGTGGGTTGCACGTACAAGTATCTGAATGGCGGTCCGGGTTCGCCTGCGTTCGCGTGGGTGCCGCATCGTCATCAAAGCGACTTCGAGCAGCCGCTGTCGGGCTGGTGGGGACATCGCGCGCCGTTCGCAATGGATCCGACCTACGCTGCCGACGATGGTATCGGCCGCTTTTTGTGCGGCACGCAGCCGATGGTGTCGATGTCGCTGGTCGAATGCGGGCTCGACGTATTCCTGCAAACGGAGATGCAGACGATCCGCAAAAAGTCACTTGCGTTGACGGACCTGTTTATCGAACTGGTCGAAACGCGCTGCAAGGAATATCCGCTGACGCTCGTCACGCCGCGCGAGCACGGGCAACGCGGCTCGCATGCGAGCTTCGAGCATCCGCATGGTTATGAAGTGATGCAGGCGCTGATCGCGCGCGGCGTGATTGGCGATTATCGCGAGCCGCATGTGTTGCGCTTTGGCTTTACGCCGCTGTACACGCGTTTCGTCGATGTGTGGGATGCCGTCGAGCATCTGCGCCACGTGCTCGCGCACGAAACCTGGCGTGCGCCTGAATTTGCCGCACGCGGCGCCGTGACCTGAGGAGCACGCGATGACCGATCATATGAAGATGATGGAAGACAAGCCCGCGCAGGGTTGCCCGTTCGGGCATGGCAGCGCGTCGCATATGGCTGCTGATAACGCAGAAGGCTGGCACAACGCGCAGCTCGATTTCTCGAAGTCGATGAGCTATGGCGACTATCTGTCGCTTGGATCGATCCTGCATGCGCAGCATCCTTTGTCGCCGGATCACAACGAGATGCTGTTCATCATTCAGCATCAGACGAGTGAATTGTGGATGAAGCTCGCGCTGTATGAATTGCGCGCGGCGCTGGCTGCGGTGCATCGCGATGAATTGCCGCCGGCGTTCAAGATGCTGGCGCGGGTGTCGCGAATACTCGAGCAGCTCGTGCAGGCGTGGAATGTGTTGTCGACGATGACGCCATCTGAGTACACGTCTATGCGGCCTTCGCTGGGGAGTTCTTCGGGGTTTCAGTCTTATCAGTATCGTGAGCTGGAGTTCTTGCTTGGAAACAAGAATGAACAGATGCTCAAGCCGCATGCGCATGATCCTGAGGTTTTTGCCGAAGTGCGGGCGGCACTCGAGGCGCCTTCTTTTTATGACGAAGTGGTTCGGTTGCTGGCACGGCGTGGGTTTGAAATTAGCGCTTCACGTTTGCAACGGGACTGGACTCAGCCCACGCAGCACGATGCTTCAGTTGAAGCCGCCTGGCTGGAGGTTTATCGGAATCCTTCACAGCATTGGGAACTGTATGAGATGGCCGAAGAGCTTGTGGATCTCGAAGATGCCTTTCGGCAGTGGCGGTTTCGGCATGTGACCACCGTTGAGAGAATTATTGGGTTCAAGCAAGGTACAGGTGGGACCGCTGGTGCGCCTTATCTGCGCAAGATGCTGGATGTGGTTTTGTTTCCTGAGCTTTGGCATGTCAGGACTTTGTTGTAGTTTTTTTGCGCGTAGCGCGTGGATGGGGTTGTTGTCTTGCGACGCTGGTTAGGGTTGCTTGTGTTTTCGCTGGCATCCGCGATTTGCCTTCGTGCTTCAGGCGTTGCCCCTGTGCGGGGCGGCACTTACTTTCTTTGCCGCCGCAAAGAAAGTAAGCAAAGAAAGCGGGCTAACACCGCCAGCACCTGTCCCTGCCTGAGGGCCCCCAACGGGTCCTCTCCTTCACACGGCAACTTGCGCACCCACGTCCGTTGCCAACGCTTCGGCTAAGCGCTCACCCACTTCAATCACCCGTAGCGCAGCCAGCGGCAGCGATTGGTTACGGCCGCCCAGGTGGCAAACTGTGTGTAGGTCGCAGTGCTTCACACCTCAGCGCTCCTACGACACCGATCGTGTTTTTTAGTCCGGAGTGAAGCCCATACGCCGCGATAGCAGACACACAGTTTGCCGCTATAGAACGTGTGCGATGTGGTTGCGCATGTAACGACGCGGGAGCGTGAAGCGGGTGAGGCGTCCATTCAAAGCGCTGGCAACGAGCATCGAATAGCAGCTTGCCGTGTGAAGCGGAGGACCCGTTGGGGGCCCTCAGGCGGGAGCAAGAACTGGCGGTGTTCAGCGGCTTTCTTTTGCCTACTTTTCTTTGCCGCGGCAAAGAAAAGTAGGTGCCGCCCCGCACAGGGGCAACGCGTGAAGCAGGCAAAACAAATCGCGGATGCCAGCAAAAGCCCCCAAAAAAACCAAACCATCACCTTGCGGTATAACCGCCATCGATCGGCAAGGTAACACCAGAAATCATCCCCGCAGCATCGCTGAGCAAAAACAGAATCGGCTCAGCCACTTCCCTTGGTTCAGCGAACCGCTTAAGCGGAATAGCCTGCAACGCGGGATCACGTTTTGAAGGCTCGCTCCACGCCTTCACCGCCATCGGCGTCAACGTAACAGTCGGATTAACACTATTCACACGAATCCCATACCCGCCCAACTCAACACACAAAACCCGCGTAATAGCATCCATCGCCGCTTTGGACGCGCAGTAACTCAAATGATCATCGAGCCCAACAAGCGCCGCCTGGCTAGAAACATTAACAATACTGCCCGCACGCTTCGCATTGATCATCGCCCGCGCGATATGTCGCGCAACCAGTGCCGCGCCGCGCGCATTCACATTCATCACGTTATCGAAGCTAGCAGCCGTCGTATCGACCGCGCGCTCAAGCACCGTCGTCCCAGCACAATTCACAAGACCGTCGAACACATCAAGCGGCGCAAGTGCCTCATCAATCGCCGCCTCGTCACCGACATCGAGCACAAGAGGCTCGCAGCCCGTCTCTTCTGCAAGACGAGCCAGTTCGCCCACATTGCGCGCCGCCGCCACGACCTGCGCGCCGCTAGCGCAGAGCATTTCCACCGTCACGCGGCCAATGCCACTCGATGCGCCAGTCACCAGCACGGAGCGGCCGGAAAAATCGAAGGTTGTCTTCATTTCGCTTGCAACCGATGCATAACCGGCTTCAATGCCGGATACAGGTCCGTATAAATGCCGAAGCGCTCCGCGTACACCGCCTGCCGCGCAGCGTCCGGTTTCGCGCGCTCGACCAGCGTGACCCAGCCGCCGCGCGCGGCTTCCTGAGAGATCAGCTTCGTGCCATACGCGGCGAGCAATGCCGCGCCCATTGCCGCTTCGACGTCCTGCTCGATCGTGTAGACGGGGAAGCCCGTAATGTCCGCGATGATCGACATCCACAGGTCCGAATGCGCAGCGCCGCCCACCACGATCAGTTTGTCGTCGAGCGATTTCGCGCCCTTGCGTCCCGCGACGATGTTGTGCTGCAACGCGTACGCCACGCCTTCCAGCACCGCGCGATACAGATGCGCACGCGTGTGATACAGGTTCAACCCCACGAACGCGCCGCTCGCCTTCGCATCCCACACGGGGCTGCGCTCGCCCATCAGATACGGCAGGAACATCACGCCGTCCGAACCGGCGGGAATCTGGGCAGCATCTTCTTCGAGCAGTTTGTGCGGATCGCCATCCTTGATCGCTTTCGCGGCCTCGATCTCGGCATGACAAAACTGCTCGCGATACCACGTCACCGACGCGCCCGCCGTGATCGCGCCGCCGAACACATAGATGTCCTGCTGCCCGTTGAACACATGCGGCATGCTGATCAAACCATGATGCGCATCGACGCTCTGGTTGATATAGCCCCAGCACATGCTCGTGCCGATCATCGCGACATGCTGGCCCGCGCGCGTGACGCCCGCCGCATACGTCGCCATCGCCGCATCGACGCCGCCCGCGACGATCGCCGTGCCCGCGTCGAGTCCAAGCTGCTCCGTCCATTGCGACAGCAGTCCGCCCACCACGTCGGATGATTCGACCAGATGCTCCGGCATCATCGTGGCGGGAATGCCGAGCATGTCGAGCGATTCATCGGACCAGTCGCGTTTTGCAATGTCGTACACGCCGCCGATGTTGCCCGCCGAGCTGTGATCGACGGCGACTTCGCCCGTCAGCAGATAGATCACGTATGCGTTCGGCGGCAGGAAGTAGCGCGTGTTCGCCCATACGTTCGGCTCGTTGTCGCGCAGCCACAGCATCTTCGTATAGCCGTAGTAGCTGTCGACGCCATTGCCCGTGATCGCATACAACCGTTCGAGATCGACGTTCGCCCGCACCCATTCGACCTGCGCCGTCGCGCGCCGGTCCATCCAGATCAGACACGGATACAGCGGCTTCATGTCGTTATCGACGGGAATGCCCGAGCCGCCGTACAGACTGCTCACGCACACAGACTTGATCGCACTCGACGAGACGCCCGCTTCGCGCGCCTTCGCCACGCAACGCGAGATGCATTCGATCACCGCCTTCATCCACACGGTCGGCCACTGTTCGGCCCACAAGGGCTTCGGTGTGTCCGGGTGATAGCCGCTCGAATGCTGCGCGACGATTGCGCCGTTCTGGTCGACGAGCACGGCTTTCGTGCTCTGCGTCCCGATATCGACGCCGATGACGTAGTTCATAGTGTCTCCGTGTGCGCGTCTCGTACGACGCGCACTGTTCATTTTTTCAGGCTACCTGGCGGGCTTCATCAGCACCTTGATCGAATCGAGCGAATTCGCGACCTTGATCGCGTCGTCCCATTCTTCGAGCGAGAAGCCATGCGTGACGATGCCCTTCGACGTAACGAGCCCGCGCGCCAGCAGATCGATTGCAACCGGATAACAGTAAGGGCCGAGATGCGCGCCGCGCACATCGAGTTCCTTGCGGTCGCCGATGATCGACCAGTCCATTGTAGTCTCCGCGCCGAACACCGAAAACTCGACAAAACGCCCGAGCTTGCGAATCAGGTCCATGCCCTGATTTACACCAGCGGGCACGCCCGTCGTTTCGATGTACACATCGCAGCCGTAGTTGTCCGTCAGCGACTTGATGATCGCGAGCGCATCGTCCTTCTTCGGGTTGATCGTCACGTCCGCGCCGTATTCGCGCGCGAGTTCGAGGCGCTCATCGACGAGATCGATCACGACCAGTTTCTTCGGCGTTTTCAGATGCGCAACCTGCGTCATCATCAGGCCAAGCGGGCCAGCGCCTGCGATCACGACGACATCGTCGAGTTGAATGTCGCCGCGATTGACCGTGTGAATCGCACATGCGAGCGGTTCGATAATGGCTGCGTCTTCCAGCGAGATGCCATCGGGAATCTTGTGAACGATGGCCGTCGGCGGAATGCGCATGTATTCGGCCATGCCGCCGTCCGCGACTTCGCGCTGGAAGCCGAAGATGTTGTGCACCTCACACATCCAGTACTGGCCGGATTTGCAGTAGCGGCATTTGCCGCACGGCACGATCTGTTCGGCGATCACGCGGTCGCCTTTCATCACGCCAAAATGGTCGGCCGCGCCTTCGCCGACTTCTTCGACATAGCCGAAGAATTCATGGCCCGGAATCACAGGCGCTTTCACCCAAGGGCTCGGACCGCCCCAGAACATCTTCGCGCCGGAATGGCACTTGCAGTCGCTGGCGCAGATGCCGCACGCGGCGATCTGAATCACGAGTTCATGCGCGCGCGCCTGCGGCTTCGTTACTCGTTCGACGCGATAGTCTTCCGGCGCGTGACACACGATCGCCGTCATGCTTTTGCTGTTGTTGTCCTGAGTGGTCATTGCATTGCCCTGCCCAAAGAAGTCAAAGAAGAGACCAAAGAAAGTCGAGGTGTTATTTCTTGCGGTCGCGGCTGATATAGATCGCGAGCAGGATGATTCCGCCCTTGATCACGTTCTGCACATACGGATTCACGCCGACCATGTTGAGACCGTTGTTCAGCACGCCGAGCAGCAGCGCACCGATCAACGTGCCGATAATCGACCCGCGTCCGCCCGATATCGACGTGCCGCCCATCACCACGGCCGCAATCGCATCGAGTTCGAAGCCGACGCCGGCATTCGGCTGGCCGCTCATCAGACGCGACGTGAGCACGATGGCCGCGAACGACGACGTCAAACCCGCGAGCGTGTAGACGATCAGCTTGACGCGCGCGACGCGCACGCCGGACAGACGCGTTGCCTGCTCGTTGCCGCCGATCGCATACACGTAGCGGCCAAACGGCATGCGTTCGAGCAGCAGCCACGCGATCACATAGATCACGAGCATGATCAGCACGGGCGCCTGCACGCCGAGCACCTTGCCGCTGCCAAAGAAGCTGACCCAGTCGGGCAAGCCGTCGATCGGATAACCGCCCGTGTAGATCAGCGCAAGGCCGCGCGCGATGCCCATCGTCGCGAGCGTGACGATGATGGGCGGCATGCCGGCGAACGCGACGAAGAAGCCATTCGCGAAGCCGAAGCCAAGGCCGACGGCTATGCCGATCACGATTGCCGCAACGCCATTCAGCCCCGCCACCATCAACCCTGCGGAAAGCGTCCCTGACAGCGCCATCACCGAGCCGACCGACAGATCGATACCGCCCGTCAGGATCACAGCCGTCATGCCGACGGCGATAATCGCGTTGATCGATACCTGGCGCAGCACGTTTTCCAGATTCGCCGCGGAAAGAAAGCTGTCGCTCGCGAACACCATGACGATGCACACGACCAGCAAACCGATGAACGGATAGAACAAGGTAGAACGTTTGATGCTCGCCCAGTTCAGGCGAAACGGCGCGCCCGGCGTATCGGATGCGACTGTCGATGTCTTGGGAGAAGTATTAGGCGTGTTCATGCTGTGTTGCTCCACGAGTTGCAGCCGATGCACCAGCCGTTGCATACGTCATCACGGCATTCGATTCGATCTGGTCGCCTTCGAGAATCGCTTCGATGCGTCCCTGCCGGAACACGGCAACGCGATCGCACATGCCGACGATCTCCGGCAATTCCGACGAAATCATGATGATCGAGTAGCCGCGCGCAGTGAGTTCGCGCATCAGCAGATAGATTTCCGCCTTTGCGCCGACGTCGATGCCGCGCGTCGGTTCATCGAAGATGAGGATGTTGGTGTGATGGTTCAGCCA
Organism: Burkholderia sp. Ac-20365; assembly: GCF_017104715.1. Classification (GTDB taxonomy): domain Bacteria; phylum Pseudomonadota; class Gammaproteobacteria; order Burkholderiales; family Burkholderiaceae; genus Paraburkholderia. Next base: position 620,435 of record NZ_JAAGPI010000002.1, on the reverse strand, counting down.
GCGCGCGATCACCACTTTCTGCTGGTTGCCGCCTGAGAGCGTCGCGACTTCCGTGTGCATCGTCGGTGCCTTTACGCCGACGCGCTTCATGATGTCGGCCGTCGCTTTCGCTTCGCTGCGGTGATCGATAAAGAAACGGCCCGTGCGGTACTTGCCGAGGTTGTTGATCGAAATGTTCTGCTTGATCGAGAACGACGTGATCAGCCCTTCCGTCTTGCGGCTTTCCGGAAGAATGCCGATGCCGGACTTCAATGCATCGGCGGGATCGGACAGATTCGCTGCCGCGCCGTTGATGCGAATGTCCTTCACGTGTGCGGCATCCGCGCCGATCACCGCGAGCGCCGTTTCCGTGCGGCCCGAACCGACCAGTCCCGCGAAACCGAGAATCTCGCCTTCGCGCAATGTGAAGCTGTTAGTCGGGCCGTCCTTGTGAAGCTGCAATGCGTTCACTTCGAGCACGGCCTTTGCATCGGCGGGCAAGGTCGGCTTCGGCGGAAAGCTGTTTTCGATCTTGCGCCCCACCATCATTTCGACGAGCCGGCTCACGTCCGTCTTCGCGACATCCGTCATGCCGACATACTGGCCGTCGCGCAGCACGGTAATGCGGTCGCACACTTCGAAAATCTCTTCGAGGTGATGCGAGATGAAAATCATCGCGACGCCTTGCTGCTTCAGATCGCGCATGATCGTGAACAGATGCTCGGCTTCCGCGGGCGTCAGTGTCGCGGTCGGTTCGTCGAGAATCAGAATGCGTGCATTCAGCGACAACGCCTTGCCGATTTCGACGAACTGCTGCTGCGCCACCGACAACTCACGGATCGGCACTGAAGGATCGATCGCCACGCCGAGCCGCCCGAAAATCTCCGCCGCGGCGCGCCGCATCTTCGCGCGATCGAGCATGCCGAGCCGATTGCGCAACTCGCGTCCGAGGAAGATGTTCTCGACGGCGTTCAGATACGGAATCAGGCTGAACTCCTGAAACACGATGCCAACGCCCGCCGCCACCGCGTCGTGATAGTTCGTGAAGTGCCGCGCTTCGCCGTCGATCACGATCGTGCCGTCGTCGGGCTGATAGATACCGCACAGGATCTTCATCAGCGTCGATTTGCCCGCGCCGTTCTCGCCGAGCAGCGCATGAATCTCACCGCGCGCGATCTCGAGATGAATGCCCTGCAAGGCCTTCACGCCGGGAAAGCTCTTCGTGATGTTGTCGAGTTTGAGGATCGTGTCCATCGCGTTTCCTTTGCCATGCAGTGACGCGTTGCCATGCCCGCGTCACTGCGTGCGCAATATGTCGCTTACCAGCTGAAGCCCTTCGCGTTGTCCTTGTCGACCAGTTTCACGTCGACAGGAATCGTCTTCGGCACATTGGCGCCCCACTTCTTCGCGAGCGCCACGCCGATCGCGAGACGAATCTGGTCGCGCGGGAATTGCGCGGACGTTTCGATGAACTTCGAGTTCGGCTTCTGGATCGCCGTGATCGCTTCCGGCGCACCGTCGACGCTCGTCAGCTTGATGTCCTTGCCCGACGATTCGATCGCGGACAACGCACCCATCGAGCCGCCGTCGTTCACGCTGAAGATGCCCTTCAGGTTCGGATGCGCCTGGATCATGTTCTCGGTGACGGACAGCGCAGTGGCACGTTCCTGCTTGCCGTTCTGCGTATCGACGATCTTCACGTTCGGGAACTTCGCGAGCGCCGCCTTGCAGCCGCGCACGCGTTCGAGAATCGGCACGACGGGAATGCCGTCGAGAATCGCCACTTCGCCGCTGCCGCCGATGGCCTTCGCAAGGTACTCGCACGACATCTGGCCCGCATCGAAATTCTTCGAGCCGACGAAAGAATCGACGGGACCGGTTGCGTTCGCGTCCACCGCGACGACGACCGCGCCAGCCTTCTTCGCCGACGCCACAGCCGACTGGATGCCCGTCGAATCGGTCGGATTCACCAGCAGGATGTCGATCTTCTTCTGCAGCATGTCTTCGACATCGCTGACCTGCTTGCTCACGTCGTGGTGCGCATCGGTGACGACGACGGTCGCGCCGATCGATGCGGCCGCATCGTTCAAGGCCTTTTGCATCGTCACGAAGTACGGGTTGTTCAGTTCCTGGAAGGTCATGCCGATCTTCAGCGGTGCTGCTTCGGCGGCGGGCGCGAACAGCGGCGCGCCGAGCATCACGGCGGCAAATGTCAGCGTGGCGCGCAGGCGCAAGGTGCGCGACGTGAGTGAAGTGTTGTGCGTCATGGCTTGTCTCCGTTTATGAGGATGAGTGCGTCCCTCGCGCTGTTGCGAGCGCGATCGAACGGTGAAACGTGGAGCGACTGGAAAGCTAGAGGATGTGCCTCAGGTCGTCGCGAGCGGCGAACCGTGAGGCGGATACGCCGCGGGCGCGGCGCGCGGCTGGCCGTGCGTGTGACCTCGCGTCTGCACGGCCGGCACGATCGAAGGCGCGTTGGCGATGCCTTTGCCGAGCGCCGCCGCGGCTTCCGAGGCGACGCGGCTCGCGTCGTTCAGTTGCTGGAAGCGGCGAAACTTCGACGGAGCCATGCCTTTCGCGGTGAGAAACTGCCGGTTGAAGTTCGACAGATTGTTGAAGCCGACCTTGTAGCAGATGTCGGTGACACTCAGTTCGTCGTCCATCAGCAGCTGGCAGGCGAGATTGATGCGCATGCGGTTCACGTACTGCACGAACGTCTGACCCGTATGACGGCGGAAGTAGCGCGAGAACGCGCTCACGCTCTGACCCGCGAGCTGCGCGAGATCGGATTCGCGCAACTCGGACGACAGGTTCTTGCCGATATACGACAGCACGTGGTTGATGCGCGTCGACGCATAACTGGTCGGATCGATCTGATACGCGGGGCTGGCGAGCAGTTCGCGGTCGCTCGCGTTCAGCAGGATTTCCATCATCGACAGAAACAGCACGATGCGGCGCAGGCCGCGCGCGTCGAGCAGTTCCATGAAAAGCGGTGTGATCAATGCGCTCGTCTGCGGACCGAACGACACGCCGCGTCGCGAATCGGCAAGCAGCGCTTCGAGCGTGCGCCATTCCGGAAAACTCTCCGTGCAATGCGCAACGAAGTCCTGCGGGAACTGCACGACGAGATTGCGCTGCGCGATCGTCACGCCTTCGGGCACTTCGCTGACCCAGTTGTGCGGCAGGTTCGGCCCCATCAGCACGAGATTGCCCGGCGCAAAGCTGCCGATGTAATCGCCGACGAACATCTTGCCCGTCGTCGCGACAATCAGATGGATTTCGAATTCAGGGTGAAAGTGCCAGCGCACCGTGCGGTACGGAAAGCCGTGGTACCACGCCTTGAACGACTCGTCGCGGCGCACGCTGACCAGTTCGAGATCGGGTTGCACGTCGGTCTCCTGAAGCGGCGGCTCAGACAGACGACCGTGCGCGCTGCGCACAGTCGGCGCGACGCACGTGTCGATGCGTATGCAACGAAGTGAACGGCGTGACGATGCTTTTCATCTGTCTTCCTCCTGTGTCTTCGTCCACTCGCGGCCCGATGGCTCGCCGCGTGGACCTGCTCAGTTGCTCTTGTTGTGTGTACCGAAAGTTAGACCCATGGCGCAATCGCGGCCACTAGAAATGAGACCGCCGACCGATACTTTTTTGCATTCGGGTTAGTCCTGGCCTCTGCGCTGTCAAATTTGATGCAATGCAACAGTCATAACTCGCCCGGCTGGACGGCGCTCCGTGCAACTCGCATAGGTTGGAAAAGCCCGTCCCACCGCGCTGCGCCACGAAAAAGCTGTCTTCTCCGCCTTGACTTTCGATCTGTCGAATACGATCATTAGTTCACATGCAGAGCAAATGCTCCAAAATGCTTCGAATGTCGGCGAGACAACTTCTAGACTTATCTCAAGGAACGCACGCGAAAAGACCGTGCGCAAACAGGAGACACATATGAACAGCGACCCAGGCAGCGGCGCAGACAAACAGATCATTCTGCATATCGGCGCAGGCTCGTTCCACCGCGCGCATCAGGCGTGGTATCTGCACCGGCTCAACGAGGCCCGCAAGCCGGGCGATCCGCACTGGTCTCTCACCGTCGGCAATATCCGCAGCGATATGAACGCGGTCGCCGAAGCGCTTGCCGCGCAGAACGGCGTCTACACGCTCGAAACCGTCACGCCGCAAGGCGAGCGCGCGTACGAAACCATTCGCTCGATCGAACGCGTGGTGCCGTGGTCGGCCAATCTCGATGCGCTCATTGAAGCGGGCGCTGATCCCGCCTGCAAGATCATCGCGTTCACCGTGACGGAAGGCGGCTATTACCTCGACGAGCACGACAAGCTCGACACGGCCAACCCCGATCTCGCCGCCGATCTGACCGGCGCGCGCACCACCATTTACGGCGCGCTGGCCGCGATTCTCGAAGCACGCATGCAGCGTAATTCGGGCCCTGTCACGCTGCAGACCTGCGACAACCTGCGCAGCAACGGCGACCGCTTCCGCGCGGGCATGACGCAGTTCCTGGACAAGCGTGGCGCGAGCGAGTTGCGCAAATGGTTCGATGCGAACACCGCGTGCCCGAACTCGATGGTCGATCGCATCACGCCGCGCCCCACGCCCGACGTGCGCGAGCGCGTGAAGGCCGCGACCGGTTTCGACGACGCGTGTCCGGTGATGGGCGAATCGTTCATCCAGTGGGTGATCGAGGATCATTTCATCGCGGGACGTCCTGCGTGGGAGACCGTCGGCGCGGAGATGGTCGAATCGGTGCTGCCGTACGAAGAGGCGAAGATCCGCATTCTCAACGCGACGCACAGCTGCATCGCGTGGGCGGGCACGCTGGCCGGCCTGACGTATATCCACGAAGGCACGCACGACGCCGAGATCCGCCAGTTCGCGTACGACTACGTGACGCAGGACGTGATTCCGTGCCTCACACCAAGCCCGCTCGATCTTGCGAAGTATCGCGATGTCGTGCTCGAACGCTTCGGCAATCCGTATATCCAGGACACGAATCAGCGCGTCGCCGCCGATGGTTTCTCGAAGATTCCCGGCTTTATCGCGCCGACGCTGTCCGAGTGCTTCGCGCGCAAGGTCGAGCCGAATGCGACGGCCGTGCTGCCCGCGCTGTTCTTCCGCTTTCTGGACGTCTGGCAGCAAGGCAAGCTGCCGTACACGTATCAGGATGGCGTGATGGACGAAGGTGTCGCGCGCGGCTTCTTCAGCGCGGCCGACCCGGTGCAGGCGTTCTGCGCAGACAAGCTGCTGTGGGGCAGCATGGCGGGCACGGCTTCGCTCGAACAGGTCGTGCGCTCGGCCATCGTGGTTCTCAACGAGTGGTACGAGAAGCGCAACGGCTAGGCACGAAGGCCAACGCCTTTTCAACGAGGCCGCGCATGGCGACGAACCACGCGCGGCCTTTTCCCTTGAACGCCGCATTCGATGCGAGCCTTGCGTCAGGTCTTTTGCGCATGGCATCGCACGCGGCATGCGGCTAAAGTAGCGCATCTCCTACCGGTGAAGGTTTCGCGCCCATGTATCTCGGCATCGACCTCGGCACGTCCGAAGTAAAAGTTCTGCTGCTCGCGTCCGATGGGCGCGTGGTCGGCACGGCAGGTTCTCCGTTCACGGTTTCGCGGCCGCATCAGCGCTGGTCGGAACAGAATCCGTCCGACTGGTGGGAAGGCACGCGCACGGCGCTGTTCGCGTTGCGCGCACGCTTTCCGGAACAGTTCGCGCAGATTCGCGGCATCGGCCTGTCGGGACAGATGCACGGCGCCGTGCTGCTGGACAAGGACGACCGCGTGCTGCGTCCCGCGATTTTGTGGAACGACATGCGCTCGGTCGACGAATGCGAGGAGTTGTATCGCCGCGCGCCGGACCTGCACAAGATCGCCGGCAATCTGGCGATGCCCGGCTTCACCGCGCCGAAACTGCTGTGGGTCGCGCGTCACGAGCCGGAGATTTTCCGGCAGACCGCCTGCGTGCTGCTGCCGAAGGATTACTTGCGCCTGCAACTGACGGGCGACAAGGTCTCCGATCCGTCGGACGCCGCCGGCACGCTGTGGCTCGACGTCGCGCAGCGCGACTGGTCCGACACGCTGCTCGCCGCCTGCGATCTGAACCGCTCGCACATGCCGCGTCTTGCCGAAGGCAGCGCGCCGTCGGGCATGCTCAAGCCGGAACTCGCGCGCGAACTCGGTTTGCGCGAACCCGTCGTCGTTGCGGCGGGTGGCGGCGACAACGCGACGAGCGCCATCGGTATCGGCGCGACGCAACCGGGCGACGGCTTCGTGTCGCTTGGCACGTCGGGCGTGCTGTGCGTGATCGGCAACAGCTTCCGGCCGAACCCGGAATCGGCGGTGCATGCGTTCTGTCACGCGATTCCGGACCGCTGGCATCAGATGAGCGTGGTGCTGTCGGCTGCAAGCTGTCTGCGTTGGGTCTGCAAGCTCACGTCCACCGACGAACCCACACTGCTCGCCGAAGTCGAGAAGCTGTCCGACGAAACGCTCGTCACCGCGCCGCTATTCCTGCCGTATCTGTCGGGCGAACGTACGCCGCACAACGATCCGTATTCGCAGGGCGTGTTCTTCGGCATGACGCACGCAACCGATCGCGCGCTGCTCGGTTATGCCGTGCTCGAAGGCGTGACGCTCGCGCTGACGGACGGACTGGACGCGTTGCGCGCGGCAGGCACGGAAGTGAGCGCACTGTCGCTGCTGGGTGGCGGCGCACGCAGCGATTACTGGGCGCAACTGCTCGCCGATTCGCTGAACACGACTACGCGCAAGCATGGCGGCGGCGAGACGGGCGCGGCGCTCGGTGCAGCGCGTCTGGGCTGGCTCGCAGCGGGCGGCGATCCGGCGACGGTGCTGACCAAGCCGCCCGTCGAAAAGGAATTCACGCCGAACGCGCAGCGTCATGCCGTGCTGCGCGAACGGCTCGCGAGTTATCGCGCGTTGTACCGGCACGTGAAGCCGATGTTCGCGCCCAGGCGCGACGCGAACGCAGCCTGAACGCCGGAACAACCGTGCAGACTGCGATGAATGTCCACGGCATGCAGCGCGCCAGAACGCTCCAGGTGAGCTTCCTGGCGACACATCGACGTTGTGCGCATTAGGCATTAGCGCCATACAGAACGACACCATCGTGCCCAAGTCCACTGAAAAGCTCGATCTCGCGACCCGCGCCGCCTGGCTCTATTACGTCGCCGGCAATACGCAGAACGAGATCGCGGAAAAATTGCAGGTGTCGCGGCCCGTCGCACAGCGGCTCGTCGCGTTCGCCGTCGAGAAGAACCTGATTCGCGTGCGCGTCGATCATCGGCTGGCGGATTGTCTGTCGCTCGCCGATCAGCTGTCGAAGCGCTTCGGCCTGTCGATGTGTGAAGTCGTCCCCGTCGACAACGACAAGCCCGAGGAAATCGACCGCAAGCTCGCCGTCGCAGGCGCGCAGGTGATGGAGCGGTACCTGGGCGAAGAAAAGCCGATGGTCGTCGCCGTAAGCAGCGGCCGTACGCTGAAGGCTGTCGTCGATCAGGTCGGGCAACTGGAGCGGCCGCAGCATCGGCTGGTATCGATGGTCGGCGCGATCGCGCAGGACGGTTCGTCGAACCGCTACGACGTCGCGCTGCACATCTCCGAAAAGACGGGCGGCAAGCACTTCCTGCTACCCGCGCCGTTGCTCGCGGATAGCGAAGCCGAACGCGCGCAATGGTGCAATCACCGGCTGTACCGGATCGTCGAGTCGCTGTCGGGCGAGGCGGATGTGGCGTTCGTCGGGATCGGCAATATCGGGCTGCATTGCCCGCTGCATGAAGACGGCTTCATCACGTCGGATGAAGTGGAGGAACTGGTGTCGCTCGGCGCGGTGGCGGAACTGCTCGGCCTGCCGATCGATTCGAGCGGCGCACGCGTCGAATCGCCGACGGGCCGCCGCGTGACGAGCTTGCGGCTCGATTCGCCGCCCAAACGCCCGGTGATTGGCTTCGCGGGCGGCGAGCGCAAGCGCAATGCGGTGATCGCTGCGCTGAAAGGCGGCTGGCTGTCGGGACTCGTGACCGACGAACTGTGCGCGCGCGCTGCACTGAATCACGACGCCACGCCTTTGACATCGTCGCGCGGCTAGCAACTGCTCGCGCTGGAAACCGCTTATAGCGCTTCCAGCGCGCTGCGCATCGCTTCTATAGCGGACGTCCAGTCGCCCAGTACCTGCTGCCTGAAAAGGCGCGCTGTCGGATACCACGGGCTCGTATCGCCCGACAGCATCCAGCGCCAGTCGGCCTGTTTCGGCAGCATCACCCACACCGGCTTGCCGAGCGCACCCGCCAGATGCGCGACGGACGTATCGACGGTAATCACGAGATCGAGCGCATCGATCACCGCCGCCGTCGCATCGAAGCTGTCGAGCAATTGACCCAGCGCGCAGATCGGCCAGTGATGCGCCAGGCCATCGAGTTGCGACTCGGCCGCGCCCATCTGCAACGCGAACCACGCGAGGCCTTGAACGGACGCGAGCGGTTCGAGTACTGCAAGCGGCGCCGAACGGTACACGTCGAGGTAATGATCCGGATTGCCGGCCCAGACAAGCCCGATTTTCTTTTTTGAACCCGCAGCCTGCTCGAGTCGCGCACGCCATGCTTCTGTTTGCGCTTCATCCACGGATAGATAAGGCACGTCGCAGGGAATCGTTTCATTTGAGAGCCATCGCGGCACGCTCATCACTCGGCAGTAGTAATCGTAAGTGCTCGCTCCGGGCGGCTCCGTCAGCACGTTGTGCACGCCACGTGCGCGCCTGAAAAGCGGTGCGAGTTCTTTACTCGTCCAGACATCGACGGTTGCGCCGAGATCGTGCAGCACACCGGCATAGCGAACGAACTGCAACTGATCGCCTGCGCCCTGCTCGCGCGCCAGCAGAAAGCGTTTGCCGTCGAGCGGCTCGCCCTGCCATTCGGGAATGTCGAGAGGTCCGTATTCGCGCATACCCGACGGCGTGAGCTTGCGATCGTCGTAGTATTCCCAACCTTGCCGATAGTTGCCGCGCCGCAGTTCGGACATGCCGAGCAGTTTGCGTGCATTGGCGAGGCCGGGCGTGAGTTCGAGTGCGCGCCGCAGATGCTGATCCGCTTCGTCGTAGCGCGACAGACAGGTCAGCGTGAACGCGACGTTGTTGTGCAGCGTCGACGAACCCGGTGCGACTTCCAGCGCGCGGTTGTACCAGCAGAGCGCTTCGTCGAATTTCAATTGCGCGTCGGTTGCGAACGCGATGCCGAACAGCGCCTGCAGGTTCGCAGGTTCACGTTGCAGCAGACGCTCGTAACATTCGGCGGCTTCGGCATGAAGATGCACGGCATTGAGCGTTTTGCCCAGACCGGGCAGCACGCGCGCGTCGTCTGGATCGAGGGTCGCGGCGTGCTGATAGACAGCGAGTGCTTCCGTCGGTCGCTCTAATGCTTCAAGCGTATCGGCGGCGCCGAGCGCGGCTTCGAGATAGCCGCTTTCCAGTGCCAGCGCCTGCTGGAAGGCACACAGCGCGTCCTCGTGCCTGCCAAGTCGCCGTAGTGCCTTGCCGAGATTGCAGTGGGCAAGCGCATCGTGCGGCGCGCATCCGGTCGCGCGACGGAAGAAGCGCGCGGCGCTATCGTTATCGTTGACGGCAAGGGCCGCGATACCGCGATCGTTCAGGCAATCGGCGTCATCGGGTGTGAGCGCGAGCACCGCGTCGAAACATTCGATCGCACGCCCGACATCGGGCCGTTGCAGATACAGCACGCCGAGCATATAGCGCGCTTTCGTATCGCCAGGCTGCGCGTCGAGAATCGCGCGATAGGCCTGTTCGGCGTGTTCGAACTGAGCGGCGCGATGAAGCGCCAAAGCATCATCGAAGGAAGGTGTAGTGGAGATGGAAGGGTTGTGCATGGCGTCTCGAATCGTTCGACGCCGATGCACGCGCTATCCAGACAGGAAGCACGTCGATGGCGCGATGGACGAAGAACCGACAGAACGCGCCACACAAGCCAGGCGGGCCGCGCCCCGTCAGACGGTGCACAATTTTGATAACCCGCACGACGCCGACAAATCGGACAAATCCGAGTCTGCCAAAAGCAAAACGCCGTTAGCAGAACGGTAACGGCGTCGGTGAAGCCAAGTGATGGCAGATCAGGCCGCGAGCACTTCGACGATCTTGCGCTGGAACGCCTGCCCGTCGCTGTCGAACAGATGGCAATGATCGGGCGACGCGCCGACACGGATCGTCGCGCCCTTCTCATGCCGTTCGAGCGGCGGAATGCGCGCGATCAAACCATCCGGCGCGACGCTGCTTTCGGCGTACAGATACGCCGCATCGCCGAGCGACTCGATAGCCATGATGCGCGCCGACACGCCATAGTCGGGCATGTCGATATGCAGATGCTCCGGACGAATGCCGACCGTCACCTTGTCGCCCTCTTTCGCGCGGCCCGGCTCGACCAGCGCGAGTTGCGTCTCGCCCGTTTCGTACTTCACGAGCACGCCCGTCGCCGACACCGACTGCACGACGCCTTCGAGGAAGTTCATCTTCGGCGAGCCGATAAAGCCCGCGACGAAGCGGTTCGCCGGCGCGTGATACAGCGTGTTCGGGCTGCCGACCTGCTCCAGATTGCCCGCCGACAACACGACGATCTTGTCCGCGAGCGTCATTGCTTCGACCTGATCGTGCGTCACGTAGATCATCGTCGTCTTCAGTTCGTCGTGCAGGCGCGCGAATTCGAGGCGCATCTTCACGCGCAGCGCGGCGTCGAGATTCGACAGCGGCTCGTCGAACAGGAACACCTTCGGCTTGCGCGTGATCGCGCGACCGATCGCCACGCGCTGACGCTGACCGCCCGACAGCTGCTTCGGCTTGCGTTCGAGCAGGTGATCGATATGCAGGATCTTCGCGGCGTTGCGCACGGCGGCGTCGATCTCCGGCTTCTTCGTGCCCGCGAGCTTCAGGCCGAACGCCATGTTGTCGTACAGCGTCATGTGCGGATACAGCGCGTACGACTGGAACACCATCGCGATGCCGCGCTTGGCGGGCGGCACGTCGTTCATGCGCGTGCCGTCGATGTTCAGGTCGCCGCCCGAGATGTCTTCGAGGCCGGCAATCATCCGCATCAGCGTGGACTTGCCGCAGCCGCTTGGGCCCACGAACACGACGAACTCGCCGTCCTGAATGTCGAGGTTGATGTTGCGCATCACCTCGGTGTCGTCGTAGGCCTTTCTGATGTTGCGTAGCGTTACGCTTGCCATGATGTGTCTCCTGTGTCGACCCGGGTTGGCGCTTTAGCGCTTACCTGGGTCCCATGCACGATAGTGCGAATTTCCACTTACGTTAATCGTTTCGCCGCTGGCTTCACGCCACCGTCACGCGTTGCAACCATCGCGCGACCAGTTCCGGCAAGTGCTTCATGTCGTCGAATACGTGTTGCGCGCCCAGACTGCGCAGCGTGCCGACCTGCTCGTCGCTCGCATGGCCGCCGCCGATAAATCCATACACCGTCATACCCGCCGATGTTGCCGCCGTCACGCCCGCGACGCTGTCTTCGATCACGAGGCACGCGTCCGGGTTGACGCCGAGCGCGCGCGCAGCGGCGAGATACACATCGGGCGCGGGCTTCGGCGCCTCGACGGTATCCGCACAGAAGAGCCGGTTGCCGAAGAACCTGTCGAGGCCCGTGCGCTTGAGCACCGCTTCGACATAGCCGTGATCGCTGTTGCTCGCACAGGCCTTCTTCAGCGGGATCTGCGCGAGCGCCGTATCGATGCCTTTGACCATCGGCGCCTTGATCGCCGACGCGCCGACCGTCAGTCGAATCGCGTCGATGTCTTCGTCTGTCAGCGTCTTGCCGAGCGCCGAAGCCGCGCCTTGCAGCACGCGTTCCGTGCGCAGGCCGAGCAACGGCATCACGACGGGCGCGACGTCGGCGCCGGGCCAGCGCGCCTCCAGCTGCTCGACGAGCACCGCGGCGGCAACCGCTTCGCTGTCGATCAGCACGCCGTCGCAGTCGCAGATCAGCGCGCGGTTCGCTTCCGTTCTGATCTCCGTCACTTGACCGCCCCGAAGGTAAGGCCGCGCACCAGCTGTTTCTGCGATACCCAGCCGACGATCAGGATCGGCGCGACGGCCAGCAGCGACGCCGCCGACAGCTTCGCCCAGAACAGGCCTTCGGGACTCGAATACGACGCGATGAACACCGTCAGCGGCGCAGCGTTCGAACTGGACAGGTTGATGCTCCAGAACGCTTCGTTCCACGACAGGATCACGAGCAGCAGCGCCGTCGATGCGAGCCCCGGCAGCGACATCGGCATCAGCAGATAGACGATTTCCTGCCACGTCGCCGCGCCGTCGATGCGCCCTGCTTCGAGAATGTCGCGCGGAATTTCCGCGAAATACGTGAACGACATCCACACGGCGATAGGCAGATTGATCAGCGTGTAGACGATCACCAGACCGCTGACGGTGTCGAGCAGACCACTGTTCTTCCACAGCAGATAGATCGGCACCAGCACGCCGACGGACGGCATCATCTTCGTCGACAGCATCCACAGCAGCACTTTCTGCGTGCGTCGGGTCGGGAAGAACGCCATCGCGTACGCGCACGGCACGGCGAGAATCAGGCACAGCAGCGTGACGCCGACCGAGATCAGGATCGAGTTCCACGCGAAGCCGAAGTAATTGCTGCGCGCGAATACTTCGCGGAAGCTCTCCAGCGTCGGCATGAAAAACAGCGACGACGCGTAGGCCTGCTGCTCCGTCTTGAATGCCGTGATCGTCATCCAGAAGATCGGGAAGAACAGCAGCAGCGCGATCAGCCAAGCAAGGACGCCGGGAATCGCGCGCCGGATCATGGCAAACGGCGAATCGGCCTTCGACACTTGGGTCGTAACAGGTGAAGCGGCAACCTGGCTCATTTTTCGTACTCCCCTTTCAGGTTCTTCGCGAGCATGCGCACGAGGAAGAACGACACGATATTCGCGAGCACCACAGCGAGAATCCCGCCCGCCGATGCCAGACCGACGTCGAACTGTTGCAGGCCGAGCGCGTAGATCAGGTACGACAGATTGGTGGTCGCGTTGCCCGGACCGCCGCCCGTCGTCGTGTAGATTTCAGCGAAGATCGACAGCAGGAAAATGGTTTCCATCATCACGACCACGGCGATCGCGCGTTTCAGGTGCGGCAACGTGATGAAGAAGAACATCGCGAACGGACCGGCACCGTCGATCTTCGCGGCTTCCTTCTGTTCCTGATCGAGCGACTGGATCGCCGTGAACAGAATCAGGAACGCGAACGGCAGCCACTGCCACGACACGATGATGATCACCGCGATCAACGGATAGTCCGCGAACCAGTCGATCGGCGTCATGCCCATCGCGCGCATGCCTTGCGCGATCAGCCCGTACACCGGGTGCAGGATCATGTTCTTCCAGATCAGCGCGCTCACCGTAGGCATCACGAAGAACGGTGCGATGGCCAGTAGCCGCGCGATGCCCTGTCCGTAGAACTTGCGGTCGAACAGCACCGACAGCAGCACGCCGCCGACCACCGTGATCACCAGCACCGAGATGATCAGCTGCATCGTGTGCAGGATCGACGGGCCGAAGGACGGGTCGCTGGCAAGGAACTTGTAGTTATCGAGACCCGCGAATCCCTTTACGTCGGGATTGAGCAGGTTGTAGCGCGAGAACGAAAACCAGATCGTCATCGCGAGAGGTATCGCCATCCATAAGACGAGGACGCCTACGGACGGCATGGCGAGCCAGCGCGCGTGCGCGGCCTTGCGCTCTTCGCGCTCGTGTTCGGTTTGGGGATGGGCGTGCATGAGGGGTAGACGCAAGTGTTGACGCATGATGGACCACCTCTTCGGTAGTGCGCGGGCCGCGGGGCGTGCGGCACGCTGTGCTGCCAGGGTCCGGCTGACAATGCGCTGTCAGCCGGCGCTTTCCATCGGTTCCGGCTTACTTCGAGGCTGCGGTATCGGTCTTGGCTACGCCGCCCGCGAGGGGATCAAGCAGACGGCGTGCCCATTTCAGCTTCAGGCCTTACTTCTGATAACCAGCCTGCTTGACGGCGCGATCCGCCGTTGCATTGCCGGCTGCCAGCGCCTGATCGACCGTCATCTGACCGGCCACAGCACCCGAAATGCTCTGACCGACCACCGTGCCGAACGACTGGAACTCGGGGATGCCGACAAACTGCACGCCCGTGTACGGCACCGGCTTCAACGTCGGATGATCCGGATCAGCCGTTTCGATCGCCTTCAGCACGAAGTCGCTGAACGGCGCAGCCTGCTTGTACTCGGGACGAGCGTAGGTCGACTGACGCGTGCCCGGCGGCACCGACGCCCAACCTTCATCCTTCGCGACGAGTTCGATGTACTGCTTCGAGGTCGCCCACGTGATGAACTTCTTCGCTGCGTCCGTCTGCTTCGACGACTTCGGAATCGCGAGCGCCCACGCCCACAGCCAGTGCGAGCCCTTCGGCGTGACGGCTGTCGGCGCAGCGGCAAAACCGACCTTGTCGGCGATCTGCGATTGCTGCTTGTTGTACAGCATGCCGGCCGCCACCGTCGCGTCGATCCACATGCCGCATTTGCCCGACGACATCAGCGTCAGGTTTTCATTGAAGCCGTTCGAGCTGGCTCCCGGCGGGCCGTCTTTCTTCAGCAGATCGACGTAGAACGAAATCGCCTTCTTCCATTCGGGCGTGGTCAGTTGCGCGTTCCACTTCTCGTCGAACCAGCGGCCGCCGAACGTGTTCACCACCGTCGTCGCGTAGGCCATGTTCTCGCCCCAGCCTGCCTTGCCGCGCAGACAGATACCGTAGACGCCGTTGGCCTTGTCCGTCAGCTTGTCGGCGAACTGCGCGATCTGCTCGTAGGTCGGGTTATCGGGCATCTTCAGGCCCTTCGCCGCGAACAGATCCTTGCGGTAATACGTCATCGAGCTTTCTACATAGAACGGCAGCGCATACAGCGAGCCGTTGTACGACAGGCCGTCGCGCGCCGTCTTCACGACGTCGTTCAGGTCGTAATCGGCGGGCAGGCCCGTGAGCGGCGTGAGCCAGCCGCGCTTGCCCCACTGCGGCGTTTCATAGGCGCCGATCGTCATCACGTCGAACTGGCCGCTGCCTGTCGTGATGTCCGTCGTCGCGCGCTGACGCAGCACGTTTTCTTCGAGAATCACCCAGTTGAGCTTGATGTCGGGATTCGCTTTCTCGAAGGCCGGCGACAGCTTCTTCAACTCGATCATGTCCGGGTTGTTCAACGTCGCGATCGTCACGGTCGCCGCGTTCGCGCTGACAGCGGCGAATGCGAGCGCCGCGGCGCCAAATACGTTTAGGACGGGTTTGCAGGTGGGCTTCATCGTTTGTCTCCTTTATTCGTACTTGCGTGTTGTTACATGAGCGGCGCGTGCGTGTGTCTGGCGCCGTAATGCGGATGCCGGTGAATGAATGACGGTCAGCTCATCCAGTTACCGCCGTCGACGTTCAGGGTTTGCGCGGTGATGTAATCCGCATCCGATGACGCGAGGAACAGCGCCGCCCCCGTCAGATCCGCGGGCAGCCCCATCCTGCCCAGCGGCACCGCTTCACCGACGAGACGCTTCTTCTCGCCCAGCGGCCGGTTTTCGTAACGTGCGAAGAGCGCATCGACCTGCTCCCACATCGGCGTATCGACGACGCCCGGTGCGATGCCATTGACGTTGATCTTGTGCGGCGCAAGCGCCAGTGCGGCAGATTGCGTGTAGCTCAGCACCGCGGCCTTGGTCGCGCAGTAGTGCGACACGAGCGCCTCGCCGCGGCGTCCCGCCTGCGACGACATATTGATGATCTTGCCGCCGTGTCCCTGCTCGACCATCCGCTGTGCAACCGCCTGCATCAGAAAGAACATGCCCTTCACGTTGACCGCAAAGAGCGTGTCGAAGATGTCCCAGGATTCGTCGAGGATCGGGCGCATGTCGAACAGCGCCGCGTTGTTGAAGAGAATGTCGATCTGGCCGAAGCGCTGCACCGTCTGGCTGACGATGCGCGCAATGTCGTCACGCTTCGTGACGTCGGCACTGATGGTCAGCACGCGGTCGGCGTCGGTTTCGCGCAGCGCATGCGCGAAGTCGCCAGCGGGTTTCACATCGACCAGCACACAGCGCGCGCCCTCCTCGAGGTACCGGCGCGCTACCGCTTCGCCGATTCCGCTCGCCGCGCCCGTGAGAATCGCCACCTTGCCTTGCAATCGGGCTGTCACAACCTGTCTCCGGTTCGTTTGATTCTTCGATTCCGCATGAGCTAACGCTCGCTGATCGAGCAATTGCTCTCGTTGTGATCGAATGATCGGATACGCGTCCGGTCATGTCAAGGCGCGTCGCGCAATTTCGATGGTGCAGCGCGGCAGCACGGTTTGACTGTCTACGGCAGTTGTTCTTAAGAATCGGCGATGACTTTGCAACGGGCAATGACAAATTTTCGAGATACGTTATATCATTGCGCCTTCGTCGATTTCGCCTTTTCCCGGAGGTTGCGCCCATGGCTCACTCATCCGACGTCCAGACTGCCTCTCACGCCGATCAGGCCGCCCGGATCGCGCACAAGCTCGCGCGCGCCGATGCGCTCGCCGCCGAGCGCGGCCTCGCGCTGACGACGCTGCGCCGCCAGGTTTACACGCTGATCGCGCAGAGCGAGCGTCCTATCGGCGCCTACGACCTGCTCGCGGCGCTGGAACCGCAGCGCGGCCGCGTGCCGCCGACGACCGTCTATCGCGTGCTCGATTTCCTTGTCGAGCATGGCTTCGTGCATCGGATCGAGTCGAAGAATGCGTTTTTCGCGTGCTGCCAGATGGGCGAACCGCATCAAAGCCAGTTCCTGATGTGCGATGCATGCGGCGAAACCGTCGAGATTCCCGGCGACGGACTGGCCGCGCAACTGTCGGGCAGCGCGCCCGCACATGGATTCGAAGTGCATCACCAGGTCGTCGAGCTGAGCGGACTGTGCGCCGCCTGCAAGCACGGTCACCCCTGAGCCTTTCTATTCAACCAAGACGCCTCTCAGGCAACACAGGTCATCCCGATGAAAAAGAACAATTCGATGTGGAAGTTTCTGATGCGCGCCGTCGCTTCGACGGTTTTCGCTCTGTCGATGGGCCAGGCTGCGCATGCGCAGGATGCGAAGATTCCTGTCGTCGCCGCCGAGAACTTTTACGGCGACGTCGTGCAGCAACTCGGCGGCGACCGCGTCGACGTGACGAGCATTCTCAGCAATCCGGATCAGGATCCGCATCTGTTCGAAGCGAGCCCGAAGACGGCGCGCGCGTTGCAGCACGCGAGCCTTGTCGTCTATAACGGCGCCGACTACGATCCGTGGATGACAAAGCTGCTAGCCGTATCGAAGAACGACAGGCGCAAGACGATCGTGGCGGCGGACCTGACCGGCAAGAAGAGCGGCGACAATCCGCACCTGTGGTACGACCCGGCGACGATGCCTGCCGTCGCGCGCGCGGTGAGCGCGGCACTGAGCTCGGCTGATCCCGCGCACAAGGCGGCGTATGATGCGAACCTCGCGAAGTTTCTCGATTCGCTCAAACCGATCGCCGACAAGATCGCGGCGCTGCGCAGCCAGTACGCGCACGTCAGCGTGACGGCGACGGAGCCGGTGTTCGGCTATATGTCCGATGCGATCGGCCTCGACATGCGCAACCAGCGCTTCCAGCTGGCCGCGATGAACGATACGGAAGCGAGCGCGTCGGATATCGCCGCGTTCGAGCGCGATCTGCGCGAGCGACGAGTCCGCGCGCTGATCTATAACAGCCAGGCAACCGAGGCACTGACCAGACGCATGCTGAAACTCGCGCAGCAATCGCATGTGCCGACGGTGAGCGTGACGGAGACGCAGCCCGCCGGCAAGAACTACCAGCAATGGATGCTGGCACAGCTCGATGCGCTTGGCAGCGCGCTCGCCGCGGGCGGTGCGAACAAGGGAACCACTCAATGAACATGTCGACGGGCAACGCGCCCGTGCTCGAACTGGATCGCGTGACGCTCGAACTCGGCGACCGCACGATCCTGCGCGACACCAGCTTCACGGTCCGCCAGGGCGAATTCATCGGCGTGCTCGGGCCGAACGGCGCGGGCAAGACCACGCTGATGCGCTCGGTGCTCGGGCTCGTCCCGGCGACGAGCGGCGCGGTGCGCGTGCTCGGCGAGCCGGTGATGCGCGGCAATCCGTCGATCGGCTATATGCCGCAGACACGCAGCGCGCTCGCCGGGCGGCGCGTGCGCGGACGCGATTTCGTCGCGATGGCGGCGGACGGGCATCGCTGGGGTTTGCCGCATGCGGACGCGAAGGCGCGCGCCGATGTCGATCGCGTGCTGGATCTGGTGGGCGGCAGCGCGCTGGCTGCGCGGCCGTTATCGGAACTATCGGGCGGCGAACGTCAGCGTCTGCTGCTCGCACAATGTCTGCTCGGCAATCCGCGACTGCTGCTGCTCGACGAGCCGCTGATCAGTCTCGATCCGCATCATCAGAAGACTGTCGTCGAACTGGTGAAGCGCGTGCAGCAGGAACTCGGCATCGCCGTGCTGTTCTCCGCGCACGAACTCAATCCGCTGCTGCATGCGCTCGACCGCGTGCTGTATCTCGGCAATGGCGTTGCCGCGCTCGGTACCGTCGACGAAGTGATCACGAAGCCGGTGCTGTCACGCCTGTACGGCTCGACGATCGATGTGATGCGAGTAAACGGACGCATCTTCGTGATGTCCGGCGACTTCGATGTCGAGAAGCACGATCACGAGCACGAAGACGACGACCACAGTCATGGCGAGCCGCATGGCCACGCGCACGGTCATGGCCACAAGCACGCTCACCATCACGCCTCCAGCGACGGACACACGCACGATGTTTGAATACGATTTCATGGTGAACGCCTTCGCGGCATCGGGGATTGTTGCGGTGCTGTCGGGCATCGTCGGCTACTTCCTCGTGATGCGCGGGCAGACCTTCGCGGGGCATGCGCTGTCGCACGTCGGCTTCACGGGCGCGACGGGCGCGGTGCTGATCGGCATTTCGCCGATCTGGGGGATGATCGGCTTCACGCTTGCGGCGGGCGTCGGGATGGGCGCGCTTGGCGAGAAGCTCGCGGGCCGGGATGTGGCGATTGGTGTGGTCCTGTCGCTGGCGCTCGGCTTCGGTCTGCTGTTTCTGCACTTCTTCACTGCATACGCGACGCAGGTGACGGCTCTGCTGTTCGGCAATGTGCTCGGCGTCAGTTCGTCGACGCTCGCCGTGCTGGCCGCCTTGGGTGTGGTGAGTCTGATCGCATTGGCCGCGATCATGCGGCCTTTGCTGTTTGCTTCGTTGCAGCCGGAACTGGCTGAGGCCAAGGGTGTGTCGCTGCGTCTCGTGTCGGTGCTGTTTCTGGCGATTGCCGCGCTTGCGGTGGCTGCGTGCACGCAGATCGTCGGCGTGCTGCTCGTGTTCACGCTGATGGTCGGACCGGCAGCCGCGGCGCAAAACCTGTCGACGCGGCTTTCCGTCGGGCTCGTGCTTGCTGCGTTGCTCGCGCTCGCGCAGGCGTGGATCGGGGTGACGCTCGCTTTTTATACCGATTGGCCGACGAGTTTCTGGATTACTTTGCTTGCAGCGCTGGTTTATGGGGTGAGTTTACTGGTGCAGTATTTTCGTCGGTAAGGGCGGATGGGTTGTCTTTGCGCTGGTCTTTGCGCTGGTCTTTGCGCTGGTCTTTGCGCTGGCATCCGCGTTTTGTTACTGGTGCTTCACGCGTTGCCCCTGTGCGGGGCGGCACCTACTTTTCTTTGCCGCGGCAAAGAAAAGTAGGCAAAAGAAAGCCGCTGAACACCGCTAATTCTTGTTTCCGCCTGAGGGCCCCCAACGGGTCCTCTCCTTCATGCGGCGTCGCTCTTCTCGACGCCCGCTGCCAACGCTTCGAATTGGCTCATCACCCGCTCCACACGCCCGCGTCGCCACAAGCGCGATCGCATCTCCCACGTTCTATAGCGGCAAACTGTGTGTCGGCTTTCGCGGCGTACGCACATCACTCCGGACTGAAAACCACTGGCACGGCGAAAGCACGATCGGTGTCGTAAGAGCGCTGACGCGTGGAGCACTACGACCTACACACAGTTTGCCACCTGGGCGGCGTCAACCAGTCGCTGCTGCCAGCTGCGCTACGGGTGATCGAAGTGGGTGAGGCGCCTGTTCGAGGCGTTGGCAACGGGCAGTAACCGAGAAGTTGCCGTGTGAAGTGGAGGACCCGTTGGGGGCCCTCAGGTGGTGGTCAGGAACGGGCGGTGTTAGCCCGCTTTCTTTGCTTACTTTCTTTGCGGCGGCAAAGAAAGTAAGTGCCGCCCCGCACAGGGGCAACGCGTGAACAAGGCAAAACATAACGCGGATGCCAGCGAAAGCAAAAGCAAAAGCAAACCAACCCAGCGTCGAAAGACAGAGCAGGATAGTGCCGCCCCGCACAGGGGCAACGCTAGCAAACCGATAACAAACCGCGGATGCCAGCGAAAGCCCCCAAAAACCAAAACCAAACCAAAACCAACTCAGTGCATATCCGCGGCCCGCAGCATCTCGTCACCCGCAACACCGTCATCGTTCCCACCACGCCCATCGAAATCATGCCCCGCACGACGAATATCGCGGGTAGCAGCCCGCTCACCCTTCACGCCATTGAAGATCAGATTCAACACGACAGCCGACACTGACGCCAGCAAAATGCCGCTATGAAGAAGAGGCGACAGCGCAGGCGGCAGCTTCGAAAAGAAATGCGGCGACACGACAGGCACGAGCCCAAGACCAATACTCACTGCGACGATAAAAAGGTTGTGATGGTTCTTCACGAAATCGACCTTCGACAGCACCTTGATACCGTTCGCTGCCACCATGCCGAACATCACGATGCCTGCGCCGCCCAGCACGAACGACGGCACCGACGCGACCACCTGTGCCATCTTCGGGAACAGGCCGAGCAGCACGAGAATCACGCCGCCCATTGCGCATACAAACCGGCTCTTCACGCCCGTCACGCCGATCAACCCCACGTTCTGCGAGAAAGACGTATGCGGGAACGAGTTGAACAAACCGCCAATCAGCGTGCCCAGACCATCCACGCGCAGACCTCGCACGAGTGTCTTCTGGTCGACAGGGCGATCCACCATGTCGCCGACCGCGAGGAACATCCCCGTCGATTCGATGAAGGTGACGAACATCACGGTGACCATCGTCGCGATCGAAAGCGGATCGAAGTGAGGCAAGCCGAAGTGGAAAGGCATCACGAAGCCGACCCACGGCGCCATCGTCACGCCTTCCATGTTCACGCGGCCAAGCAGCGCCGCAATCACGAAGCCCGCCACGATGCCGAGCAGCACTGAGATGTTCGAAATGAAGCCCTTGCCGAACTTGTTGATGAGCAGAATCAGCGTCAGCACGACGAACGAGAGGCCGAGGTAGACCGGGTTGCCGTAATCCGGATTGCCGACGCCGCCCGCCGCCCAGTTGATGCCAACCTCCATCAGCGAAAGCCCGATCACCGAGATCACCACACCGACCACCACGGGCGGGAAGAATCGCAGCATCTTGCCGATCATCGGCGCAGCGATGATGCCGATCACGCCAGCCGCGATCGTCGAACCGAAGATGTCGAGTATGCCGAGGCTCGGATTCGTGCCGATTGCGATCATCGGGCCGACGGCGGCGAACGTGCAGCCCATGATCACCGGCAAACGGATACCGAAGATCCACAGGCCGAGCGTCTGGATCAGTGTGGCGATACCGCAGGAAAACAGGTCGGCGCTGATGAGAAAGGCGATCTGTTCTTTCGGCAGCTTGAGCGCACTGCCGATGATCAGCGGCACGGCAACGGCGCCTGCGTACATCACCAGTACGTGCTGAATGCCGAGCGTCAGCAACTGGCCGAAGGGCAGTCGCTCGTCGCACGGATGAACCGTGTTCGAGTGCATCTTGTCTCTCTCCACATCTCGTTTTGGGATGACTCCAAGGTATGCGGGACGAAAAACCGCGACAAGACTACGGGTTTCTATTTCAACCTTTGCCACGACGATATGCGCGAACCAGATTTGGAACGGCCGCGTTATGCGAGATCGCGTCAATTCGCCGCGAACCCTTGTCGCGTGGTGGGTTGCAGGAAATGCATCAACGCGGGTCGTCATGGGGACGTATGCGTGCCCATATGATGTGTATGGCGGTTCGCACATAATGCGTTTTCGGGGCACGCTTTTTTCGGGGTGGGTTAACCCGCGTCGACCGTCCGTGGCGTGTGAAAATGATCCTCCATCGTCAGGTCCGCGCCAATCGTTTTCCGGCGCGCGATACCCCGAATAACAACCACCTATTCAACGCATCGCATACATGTCCTTTCTTGGCATCGATCTCGGCACAGGCTCGCTGAAACTCGCGATCATCGACGATGAAGGCCGCGAGCAATGCGCGACGAGCGTCGCGTATGCAATCGATACACCGCACCCCGGATGGGCGGAAATCGATCCGCTCGTCTGGTGGCGTGCGCTGTGCGAAGCGGCCTCGCGCTTTCCGGACGCGCAACGTAGCGCTGTGCGCGCAATCGGCTTTTCCGGACAGATGCACGGCGTCGTGCTGAGCGACGCGCATGGCAATCCCGTGCGTCCCGCGATGCTCTGGCCCGATACGCGCGCGTTGCCGCTGCTCGACGCGTGGCCCGCGCCGCAACCCAATCCCGTCGCGCCCGGCATGGCGGGTCCGTTGCTGCGCTGGATCGCGCTGCACGAACCGCAAACCGTACAAGCCGCGCGATGGGCATTGCAGCCGAAAGACTGGCTCCGCTTCAGGCTGGGCGGCGATATCGCAACGGATGCCTCCGATGCCTGCGCCACCGCGCTCGCCGATCCATCGGGCGCGTGGGACGACGCGTTGCTCGAAAGGCTCGGATTGCCGCGCGAATGGTTCGCACCGCTTGTGGCGTCATATGCCGCGTGCGGCACGCTGTCAGCCGAAGCGGCTCGTGCACTCGGCTTGCGCGCAGGCATCGTGATTGCGGCGGGCGCCGGTGACACGCCGTGCGCCGCGCTCGGGAGCGGTCTTGCAAGCGACGGCGATGCCTTGCTCACCACAGGCACCGGCGGCCAGATCCTCGTACTCGCAACCGAAGAACCCGACGCTGCGCCGGGCCTGCATCGCTATCGGGCCGCGACCGATCACTGGTACCGGATGGCCGCGATGCAGAACGTCGGCGTGGCGCTGGAAGCGGTGCGCGGCTGGCTGTCGTACGAATGGAGCGATGCGTATCGCGATGCGTTCGAAGCCAGCGCGGCGCCCGGTCTCACATTCTTGCCATATCTGACAGGCGAGCGCACGCCGTGGCTCAACCCGGCTGCGCGCGGCGGGTGGCTTGGGCTTGGACTCGGCATGTCGCGCGGCGCGATGATGCGCGCAGCGTTCGAAGGCGTTGCGTTTTCGTTGCGCGCGGGGCTCGACGCGATCCGCCAAAGCGGCGCGCATGTGCCTGCGCTACGCCTTGCAGGCGGCGGTTCCGTCGACGCACGCTGGCGGCAACTGCTCGCCGATACGCTGCAAGTGGAACTGCATGCCGTCGATTGTCCGAACGCAGCCGCGCGCGGTGCCGCGATGCTCGGTGCAATTGCAGCGGGACATTGGCAAGCGGACGATCTCGCGTCGCTCGCGCCCTCCGCGACGCGTGTCGCCGGGCCGCGAGACGATGCGGACCTCGCCACGCGCTATGCACGCTTTATCGATCTGTACGGCCGCGTCGAGCCCTGGTTCGCGTCGCCGCAGACATGACGTCGCATGAGAACAATCGCGCGGCGCGACATGCCATACGCGCGTCTCACCTGTGCGCGATGATGTTCGGAGCGCGGCGCGCGGACATGAGCGACAATCCGGGCCGCAATGCATGCATGACGGCGTGAAGGAACGACAGGAGCATTCACGATGAAGACGAAGGCAGCGATCGCATGGAAAGCAGGCGCACCGTTGACGATCGAAGAAGTCGACCTCGAAGGGCCGCGCGCGGGCGAAGTGCTGATCGAAGTGAAGGCGACGGGCATTTGCCACACCGACTACTACACGCTGTCGGGCGCGGACCCGGAAGGCATCTTCCCGGCCATTCTCGGCCATGAAGGCGCAGGCGTGGTCGTCGATACGGGTCCGGGCGTCGGCACGCTGAAGAAGGGCGATCACGTGATTCCGCTCTACACGCCCGAATGCCGTCAGTGCAAGTTCTGCCTGTCGCGCAAGACGAACCTGTGTCAGGCAATCCGTTCGACGCAGGGCAAGGGCCTGATGCCCGATGCGACGTCGCGCTTTTCACTCGACGGCAAGCCGTTGTTCCATTACATGGGCACGTCCACGTTCTCGAACTACATCGTGGTTCCCGAAATCGCCGTGGCGAAGATCCGCGAAGACGCACCGTTCGACAAGGTCTGCTACATCGGCTGCGGCGTGACGACGGGCGTTGGCGCCGTCGTGTATTCGGCGAAGGTCGAAGCGGGCGCGAACGTCGTCGTGTTCGGTCTGGGCGGCATCGGCCTGAACGTGATTCAGGGCGCGAAGATGGTTGGCGCGGACAAGATCATCGGCGTCGATATCAACCCGGGACGCGTCGAGCTGGCGAAGAAGTTCGGCATGACGCACTTCATCAACCCGAAGGAAGTCGAGAACGTCGTCGACCATATCGTGCAACTGACGGACGGCGGCGCGGACTATTCGTTCGAATGCGTCGGCAACACGACGCTGATGCGCCAGGCGCTCGAGTGCACGCACAAGGGCTGGGGCCAATCGTTCATCATCGGCGTAGCGGCGGCGGGCGAGGAAATCAGCACGCGTCCGTTCCAGCTGGTCACGGGCCGTCAGTGGAAAGGCTCGGCATTCGGCGGCGCGCGTGGCCGCACCGACGTGCCGAAGATCGTCGACTGGTATATGGAAGGCAAGATCAATATCGACGATCTGATTACGCATCACCTGAAGCTCGATCAGATCAACGAAGGCTTCGATCTGATGAAGAAGGGCGAGTCGATCCGCTCGGTCGTCATTTACTAAAGGAGTCGCACGATGCTTGAAATGATTGAATCGCACGCGTCGTTCGGCGGCACGCAGCGTATCTATAAGCACGAGTCGAAGGTGATCGGTTTGCCGATGCGCTTTTCGGTTTTCCTGCCGAAAGAGGCGGCGCAGAAGAAGGTGCCGGCGCTGTTTTATCTTGCTGGGCTGACGTGTACCGAAGAGACGTTTCCGATCAAGTCAGGCGCGCAGCGCTTCGCCGCGCAGCATGGCATCGCGCTGATTTCGCCGGATACGAGTCCGCGCGGCGCGGGCGTGCCGGGCGAGGCGGATGCATGGGACTTCGGTGTCGGTGCCGGTTTTTACGTCGATGCGACGGAGGAGCCGTGGTCGAAGCACTATCGGATGTATTCGTATGTGCGGGACGAGCTGCGTGAGACCGTTGTCAGTGAGTTGCCTGTCGATGGCGCGCGGCTTGGCATCTTTGGTCACTCGATGGGCGGGCACGGTGCGTTGATGCTTGCGCTGCGCAATCCGGACATCTATCGATCGGTGTCGGCGTTCGCGCCAATTGCCGCGCCGACGCGTTGTCCGTGGGGCGAGAAGGCGTTCAGCGGTTATCTCGGCGCGGATCGCGAAGCGTGGAAGCAGTATGACGCGAGTGAACTCGTCGGCAAGGCGACGCGCAAGTTCGCTGAAGGCATTCTGGTCGATCAGGGTATGGCCGATCAGTTTCTCGCGCAGCAGTTGAATCCGGACGTGTTTGAAGCTGCCTGCAAGGCAGCGGGACAACCGCTTACGTTGCGGCGGCATGATGGCTACGATCATGGCTACTTCTTCATCTCGACGTTTGTCGAGGATCATGTTGCGCATCATGCGAAGGTGTTGATGCGGTAGCCGTTTTGCTTGTCTTGCGACGCTGGGTTGGTTTGGTTTTGGGGGCTTTCGCTGGCATCCGCGGTTTGTTATCGGTTTGCTAGCGTTGCCCCTGTGCGGGGCGGCACTATCCTGCTCTGTCTTTCGACGCTGGGTTGGTTTGCTTTTGCTTTTGCTGGCATCCGCGTTAGCGCCTACGCGGCGCAGGCGTTGCCCCTGTGCGGGGCGGCACTTACTTTCTTTGCCGCCGCAAAGAAAGTAAGCAAAGAAAGCGGGCTAACACCGCCCGTTCTTGACCTCCGCCTGAGGGCCCCCAACGGGTCCTCCACTTCACACGGCGTCACAGCTAGTCCATATCCGTTGCCAGCGCTCCGAACATGCGCCTCACCCACTTCAAGCACCCTTGGCACAGCCAGCGTCAGCGATCGGTTGCGGCCGCCCAGGTGGCAAACTGTGTGTAGGTCGTAGTGCTCCACGCGTCAGCGTTTCTACGACACCGATCGTGCTTTTCAGTCCGGAGTGATGCGTGTGCGGCGCGAAAGCCGACACACAGTTTGCCGCGATAGAACGTGAGCGATTTGATCGCGTCGGCGACGACGCGGGAGTGTGAAGCGGGTGATGAGCCAGTTCGAAGCGCTGGCAGCGGGCATCGAGAAGGGAGATGCCGCGAACAGGACGGGGCTGTCGGGGCCCGTGGGCAATTACAAGAACTGGCGGTGTTCAGCGGCTTTCTTTTGCCTACTTTTCTTTGCCGCGGCAAAGAAAAGTAGGTGCCGCCCCGCACAGGGGCGACGCGTGAAGCAGGCAAGACAAAACGCGGATGCCACCGCAAAGCAAAAAGCAAAAAAAAACGCCACGGCGCACCGTAGCGTTCTCAAAAGCAAAAAAACAACCGCGCCGCGCGGCAGCGCTACCTTCAGCCCGCCGCAGGCGCAGAAGCAGCAACCCCATAATCAGCTGGCGCATCAGCCGGCCGCGGCTGCTCACCCGCGCGCTCGATCCACCCACCGCCCAGCGCCTTATACAGATCGACGAGATTCGTCAAACGCTGCATGCGCGCGGTAATCAGCGACTGCTGCGACGAGTACAGATCGGTCTGCGCGGTCAGCACCGACAGATAGCTGTCGACACCGTTCCGATACCGCAGGTCCGACAGATCGAGCCGGCGCTGCTCGGCAAACGTGTTGCGCTCGAGTGCCTTGATCTGCTGGTCATACGTGCCACGCGCGGCCAGTCCGTCCGCCACTTCGCGGAACGCCGTCTGGATCGACTTCTCGTACTGCGCGACCTGAATGTTCTTCTGCACGGTTGCGAGATCGAGATTCGCCTTGTTCTCGCCGCCTTCGAAGATCGGCAGCGTAATCTGCGGCGCAAAACTCCACGCCGCCGAACCCGGCTTGAACAACCCGCCAAGTGTCGGGCTCAACGTGCCGAAACTGCCCGTCAGCGAAACGCGCGGGAAAAACGCCGCGCGCGCCGCGCCGATGTTCGCGTTGGCCGCCAGCAGGTTCTGCTCGGCTTCCATAATGTCAGGACGGCGCGTAAGCAGATCCGACGGCAAACCAGCAGGAATGTCGGTCAACAGGTCCTGACCATTCAGCGGAAGTCCAGGCGCGAGATCAGACGGCAACGGCTCGCCGACCAGCAGAACCAGCGCATTCTCAGCCTGTGCCCGCAGACGCGCTTGCGACTGCAGATTCGCATTCGCCTGCTCGACAACTGTCTCAGCCTGACGCAGATCGAGCTCAGAACCCGTACCCGTTTCGTACTGCAGCTTGGTGATGCGATACGACTCTTGCGCAGTCTTGAGCGTGTCCTGCGTGACCTTCAGCAGATCGTCATAGGCTAGCAGCGTCAGATACTGATCCGCCACCGTGGCAACGAGCGCAATCTCCGCCGCCTTGCGCGCCTGCGCCGTCGCCAGATACTGCGCGAGCGCCTGATCCTTCAGGCTGCGGATGCGGCCGAAGAAGTCGATTTCCCACGAAGCATTCAGACCGACCGAATACTGGTTGGAGATCGTCTGATTGAGGAACGACAGATCTTTCGGCGTACGCGACTTCGACTGCGACGCGGCGGCCTCCAGCGTCGGCATCAGCGCCGCGCGGGTGATCTGATACTGCGCGCGCGAAGCCTCGATATTGAGCACCGACACACGCAGATCGCGGTTGTTCTTCAGCGCGATTTCGATCAGTTGCTGAAGCCGCTGATCGACGAAGAAATCGCGCCAGCCGATGTCCACCGCCGCCTGTCCGCTCGCCGAGCGCGCACCCGCGCCAGGCACGGGCTGCGTCGCGTAGACGCCGTCGCTCGGGAACGCGCCCGAAACGGGCGCGGCCGGCTGGTGGTACTTCGGCTCCATCGTGCAGCCCGCGGCGACAACCGCGACGGCCACTGCCATCAAAGAATATTTAAGCATCTCAATGTCCTCAGCTGGCGTTGCCCGGACCGCTGCCGCCCTGCGGGTCATGCGGATGGTGCTCGTTATAGTGCTTCATCGCTTCGTCCGGATCTTCCTTGTCGCCGGTGAACTTCGCGCGAATCACGACGAAGAACATCGGGATCATGAAAATCGCGAGGAAGGTCGCCGTCAACATCCCGCCGATCACACCCGTACCGATCGCGTGCTGGCTTGCCGAACCCGCGCCGTTACTGATCGCGAGCGGCAGCACGCCGAGAATGAACGCGAGCGACGTCATCAGGATCGGACGCAACCGCAGGCGCGCAGCCTCGAGCGCGGCTTCCACCGGCCCCATGCCTTCGCCCTGCTGCAACTCACGCGCAAACTCGACGATCAGAATCGCGTTCTTCGCAGACAGACCCACTGTAGTCAGCAGACCGACCTGGAAGAACACGTCGTTCTCCAGCCCGCGCAGCGTCGCGGCAAGCAGCGCACCCAGCACGCCGAGCGGCACCACCATGATCACCGAGAACGGGATCGACCAGCTTTCATACAGCGCGGCCAGACACAGGAACACGACCAGGATCGAGATACCGTACAGGATCGGCGCCTGCGAACCCGACTGGCGTTCCTGGAACGACAAGCCCGTCCACTCGTAGCCGATACCCGCCGGCAGCTTCGCCGCGAGCGCTTCCATTGCCGTCATCGCCTGACCCGTCGACTTGCCCGCCGACGCCTGGCCCTGGATTTCGACGGCCGAGATACCGTTGTAGCGCTCGAGCTTCGGCGAACCGTAGGTCCACTGGCCGCTGGCGAACGACGAGAACGGCACCATCGTGCCCGCCGAGTTGCGCACGTACCAGTCGTTCAGGTTTTCCGGCGTCATACGGAAACGCGGATCGGCCTGCACGTACACCTTCTTGATCCGGCTATCGGTATCGAGGAAGTTGTTCACGTACTGCGACGCCCACGCGATCGAGAACGTCTGGTCGATAGCCGACAGGCTCACGCCTTGCGACGCCGCCTTCTCGTGATCGATCGACACCTTGAACTGCGGCGTGTCGTTCAGCCCGTTCGGACGCACCTGCGCGAGCATCGGGTCTTTCGACGCCATGCCGAGCAGCTGGTTACGCGCCGCCATCAGCGCTTCGTGACCGAGACCTGCGCGATCCTGCAGTTCGAAGTCGAAGCCCGACGCCGTGCCCAGTTCGGGAATGGACGGCGGATTGACCGGGAACACCGTCGCGTTCTTGTAGCCGACGAAGTGCATGAACATCCGGCCCACCAGCGCCTGCACCTTCTGGTTCGCATGCTGGCGTTCCGCGTAGTCCTTCATCCGCACGAACACGAGACCGGCGTTCTGGCCACGGCCCGCGAAGCTGAAGCCGTTCACCGTGAAGGTCGATTCGACGATCGACTTCTCGTCGTTCAGCAGGTAGTCCGACACGTCCTTGAGCGCGCGCGCCGTGGTTTCCTGCGTCGAGCCCGACGGCGTCTGCACCAGCACGAACATCGTGCCCTGGTCTTCATCCGGCAGGAACGACTTCGGCAGACGCACGAACAGCATCCCCACCGCGACGATCACCACCAGATAGATGATGAGCCAGCGGCCCGAGCGCTTGATCACGTGGTGCACGCCCGCGTGATACTTGTCGCGACTCCTGTCGAAATTGCGGTTGAACCAGCCGAAGAAGCCCTTCTTCTCTTCGTGATGACCCTGCGGAATCGGCTTGAGAATCGTCGCGCACAGTGCGGGTGTCAGAATCAGCGCCACGAGCACGGACAGCACCATCGCCGCCACGATCGTCAGCGAGAATTGACGGTAAATCGCGCCGACCGAACCGCCCGAGAACGCCACCGGCACGAACACGGCCGACAACACCAGCGCCACGCCGATCAGCGCGCCCGTGATCTGGTCCATCGCCTTGCGGGTTGCTTCTTTCGGCGACAAACCTTCTTCCGACATCACCCGCTCGACGTTCTCCACCACCACGATCGCATCGTCCACCAGCAGGCCGATTGCGAGCACGAGACCGAACATCGACAGCACGTTGATCGAGAAGCCCACCGCGCTCATGATCGCGAACGTGCCCAGCAGCACCACCGGCACCGCGATCGTCGGGATCAGCGTGGCGCGCAGGTTCTGCAGGAACAGGTACATGACCAGGAACACCAGCACGATACCTTCGAGCAGCGTCTTGACCACTTCTTCGATCGACAGACGCACGAACGGCGTCGTGTCATACGGGTACTTCACGACCAGACCGTGCGGGAAGTACTTCGACAACTGGTCGATCTTGTCGCGCACGGCCTTCGCCGTCGCCAGCGCGTTTGCGCCCGTCGCCAGCTGGATACCGAAGCCCGCCGTCGGCTGACCGTTGTACTTGGTGTCGAAGTTATAGTTTTCGCCGCCCAGCTCGATGTGCGAGACGTCCTTGAGGCGCACCTGCGAGCCATCCTGGTTGACCTTCAGCAGGATGTTGCCGAACTGCTCGGGCGTGGTCAGCAGCGTGGCTTCGCTGATCGTTGCCTGCAGCAGCTGGCCCGGCACCGACGGCGTGCCGCCCAGCGAGCCGCCCGCCACCTGAACGTTCTGCGCCTGCAGCGCGGTCTGGACATCCACCGGCGTGAGACCGAAGTTGGTCAGCTTGTTGGCGTCGAGCCAGATCCGCATTGCGTACTGCGTTCCGAACAGCGTCACCGTACCCACGCCGTCGATCCGGCTGACAGGATCCTGAACGTTCGACGCGACGTAGTTCGCCAGGTCGTACTTGTTCATGCTGCCGTCGGTCGACACGAACGCCATCACCAGCAGGAAGCTGCTGCTCGACTTGGTCACTTTCGTGCCGAGCTGCTGCACCGCCTGCGGCAGCAGCGGCGTCGCCAGCTGCAGCTTGTTCTGCACCTGCACCTGCGCGATGTCAGGGTTGGTGCCCGCCGCGAACGTCAGCGTGATGGTTGCCGTGCCCGAGTCGTCCGAAGTCGACGACAGGTAAAGCAAGTGGTCGAGGCCGCTCATCTGCTGCTCGATCACCTGCGTGACGGTGTTTTCCACCGTCTTCGCCGATGCACCCGGATACGTCGCGCTGATCTGCACGGCCGGCGGCGCAATCGTCGGATATTGCGCGACCGGCAGCGTGAAGATCGACGCCAGACCCGCCAGCATCAGAATGATGGCGATCACCCACGCAAAGATCGGGCGATCGATAAAAAACTTTGCCATGAAACAGGCTCCCTTTGATTACGCGCCCGATGCCGCGGAGGCCGCGGCCGCGCCGCTGGCTGCCTGTGCGCCAGCCGGCGCCGACGAGCCTTGCGCGCCCGCTGCGGCGACACCCGAGGCAGCCGACGGCGGCAACACGCCCGGCACGGCCTTGGCCGTTGCACCCGGACGCACCTTGTCGACGCCGTTCACGATCACGCGATCACCCGCATTCAGGCCGCCTTCGACCACCCAGTACTGGCCGTACGTGGCGGTGGCCTGCAGCGTGTGCAGCTCGACCTTGTCGTCCTTGCTGAGCACGAGCGCGGTCGGCTGGCCCTTCTGGTCGTGCGTGACACCGATCTGCGGCACGAGCAGCGCGTTTTCGTTGACGCCTTCCTCGATGCGCGCGCGCACGAACATGCCCGGCAGCAGCACGTGATCCTTGTTCTGGAAGATCGCGCGGATCGTCACGGAGCCCGTGGCCTGGTCGACGGTGACGTCGGTGAACTGCAGCTTGCCCTTCTCCGAATAGACGCGGCCGTCTTCGAGCACCAGTTCGACCTTCGCGGCGTCCGGCCCGCTCGTCTTCAGGCGGCCGGCCTGGATGTCGCGGCGCAGCTTCAGGCCCGCGAGGCTCGACTGCGTGACGTCGACGTAGACGGGATCGAGCTGCTGGACGGTCGACATCAGCGTCGCCTGGCTTGCCTGAACATAGGCGCCCGGCGTCACCTGCGAGATGCCGACCTGACCCGTCACGGGCGACACGACATCCGTGTAGCCGAGGTTGATCTGCGCGGTGTCGACGGCGGCCTTGCCTGCTGCCACATCAGCGGCAGCCTGCCCTTCGGAGGCGACGGCGTTGTCGTAGTCCTGCTTCGAGACGGCATTCGCCGCGACCAGCACCTTGTAGCGGTTGGCTTGCGCGGTGGTCGACGCGAGGTTCGCCTGCGCCTTCGCAAGCGATGCCTTCGCGTTGTTCAGCGTGGCGATGTACGGTGCCGGATCGATCTTGTAAAGACGCTGGCCGGCCTTGACCTGCGTGCCTTCCGTGAATTCGCGGCGCAGCACGATGCCGTCGACCCGCGCGCGCACCTGCGCGACGAGGAACGCGCTGGTACGGCCCGGCAGTTCGGTGACGACGGGCACCGCTTGCGGCTGGACCGTGACCACGCCGACTTCAGGGGTTTGAGGCGGAGGTGCTGATTGTTTTTGTCCGCATGCTGCCAGCATTACGGCAGCCGTCGCGGCAGTGAGTAAGCGGAATGGAACCCGTTCGACGCGCATGGAGCGACCTCTGTCAAAGACTGAGAAGGAAAAAGTGCGTACATCTCTCTTCCGGAGAAGGCTGCGCACATCGACGTCTTGACGACGCCTTGACCGGACGCTCACGCATGCTTTTCCTGCGGGTGCCCATTGCGAAATGCGCCAAACCGGGAAATGCCGCACCGCGCCGCCTACCTTTTGAGACAGCGCAAGGTGCTTGTAAAGACAACAGTGACGGATATTAACCGTTCACCGGAACATGAGCCATCCGATCGATGGGGTGCTATTATATATACATTCATGAATGCACGTAAAAGTGCGTTCAACCAGAGAAAAGGGTTTCCACCGGAAGATCTGCCAGGCAATAACCTGCGCGTGAAATGATCTTTATCAGGCGCGTTTAAAAACGTCAGGGGAAACCCCGCATTTACCGCAGGTCATACGAATGGTCCGTCGAACCAAGGAAGAAGCGCAGGAGACGCGCACCCGCATCCTCGATGCAGCAGAACAGGTCTTTTCTGAGAAAGGGGTGTCGCGTACTTCGCTCGCCGAGATCGCGCAAACGGCAGGCGTCACGCGCGGCGCAATCTACTGGCATTTCGCCAACAAGGGCGAACTCTTCACGGAAATGTTCGACCGCGTGCTGCTTCCGCTCGACGAACTGAAAGCCGCTTCCGTCGATCCGAACGAAGCCGATCCGCTCGGCCGTCTCGTCGACATCTGCACCGTCTGCCTGCGCGACACGGCAAACGACCCGCACCGCCGCCGGGTGTTCGACATCCTGTTTCACAAGTGCGAGTTCGTCGAAGACATGGGCCCGGTGATGGCGCGCTATCAGAACACGATGCGCGAGAGCCTCACGAACATTCAGGCCGCCATGCGCAACGCGATTTCGAAAGGACAGTTGCCGGCCGACATGAACGTGCCGGTCGCGGCATCGATGGTGCATGCGTTCATCAGCGGGTCGCTGAAGGACATGCTGTTCGTGCCGGAAGTGCTCGACTTCGGCCGGCACGCGCGGCAGATGGTCGAAAGCATGATCGATGCGCTGCGCAGCCCGGCACTTTGCATGGGCGCCTGACGGCACCTCCCTGCTGCCGCGCATTCGCGCGGCGTATAGCTTCTAATATTGAGGGCGCCGCGCGGGCGCCCTTCCCGCTTCACTCAGACTGCTGCCTTCGCACGCGCCGTCTGGTTCGACGCATAGATCCCGCCGCGCTCCAGTTCACCGCCCGACTGCACGGCAGCAATCCACTGCTGCGTGCTCGCCACCGCCGCAAAGCGCGACTGGAATACGACGCAGAACACGCGATGAATTTCTTCCGCACTCGCAAAGCCCGCGCTGTTCTCGTACGGCACGGAGCCCGTCGCATCGTGCAGATACTCGACGGCAAGGCCCATGTGCAGCGCGTGCACGACGGTCGACGCGTTGCAGTTGTGCGTCATATAGCCGACCACGGTGAGCGTGTCGATCTCACGCGCGGCGAGCCAGTCGGCCAGACCGGTGTCGGTGAACGCGCTCGGCAGCGCTTTCTCGATGAGGTGATCGTGCTTGCGCGACGCGACCACCTCATGCAGTTCCGCGCCGACGCTGCCGCGCGCGAAGATCGGCGCGCCGGGCGGCGTGAAGTTCTGCACGACGACAACAGGAATCTGCGCGGCATGCGCGGCGTCGATCGCGCGGCCGATGTTCGCGAGCGACGTCTGCACGTCCGGGTATTCGATCGGCAGGTCACCCGTCACGTATTCGTTCTGGACATCGATGACGATCAGGGCGCGGCGGGGCGTCGGCATGGCAACTCTCCTTGATGGTTGACGACGGCGGCTGGCGTTTGCAGCCGCGATGTGCGCATTGTTCGCGTTTCAGCCATCGCCCGACAGTGACCCGAATGACAATTTTCGCTAGGATCGGGCCATTCGTATTGTCGAACGGGAGGCCACGATGGCCCGCTCCGCTGTCCGCACCGCTCTGAAGCCCGCTTCAAGGGCCGCCGCAAAGCCTGCCAGCCAGCCGGCGTCTCAACCGGATTCGCGCGCGACTCGACGCCGGGAAGAAAACGCTACGTGCCGCACCGCGCCGAAAACACCGCACGTCGTCGCGGCCGTCGCATTCGACGGCATCAGCCCGTTCCATCTGTCCGTGCCCTGCGTCGTGTTCGCCGAAGACCGTACCGACGGCGGCGTGCTCGGTTTCGAATTCCGTGTCTGTTCGTTCGATGCCGGGCCGTTGTCGACGACCGCCGGCTTTTCGATCGCCGCAACCCACGGGCTCGACGCGCTCGCGGACGCCGACACGATCATCGTGCCCACCTGGCGCGATCCCGACGAAGCGCCGCCCGCCGCGCTGCTCGACGCGTTGCGCGCGGCGCACGCACGCGGCGCGCAGCTGGTGGGCCTGTGCCTCGGCGCCTATGTGCTTGCCGCCGCGGGACTGCTCGACGGACGCCCGGCGACCACGCACTGGGCATGGGCCGCCGATTTCGCGCGGCGCTTCCCGAAGGTGAAGGTGGATCCGCAGGTGCTGTACGTCGACGACGGCGACATCCTCACCTCGGCGGGCACGGCGGCGGGACTCGATTGTTGCCTGCACGTCGTGCGCAAGCTGTGCGGCGCCGGGAGCGCCAACTACATCGCGCGGCGCCTCGTGGTGCCGCCGCACCGCCAGGGCGGCCAGGCGCAATATGTCCAGCAGCCAATGCCGCCCGATCTGCGCGGCAATCGCCTGTCAGCTTTGCTCGACTGGGTGAACGGCACGCTCGACGCGCCGCATACGCTCGATTCCCTCGCCGGGCGCGCAGCGATGAGCCGCCGCACGTTCACACGGCACTTCAAGGCGGCGACGGGGACGACGGTGAGCACGTGGCTGCTGGGTCAGCGGCTCGCGCGCGCCCAGCATCTGCTCGAAAGCACGGATGAATCAATCGAAGCGATTGCGGGGATGGCGGGATTCGGCTCGACGGCGTCGCTGCGCCAGCATTTCACTGACGCGTTCAGGACGTCGCCGTCCGCGTGGCGGCGCGAGTTTCGCGGCGTTTGAAACGATCGGCCGCCGAGGCTGCGTTCAGCCTTGCGTGAAGTATCGCGCCACGTAAAGCAGCAGCGCGACGAAGAAAATCATCGCCGCCCACGCCCAGTGCGGCAGCACATGCGGATCGTGGTCATGGTGATGCAGGCCGTGCAGCAGCGAATGCGCAGCGCGCCCGGTCAGCGTACCGCCATGCTGCTGGTCGTGCTGGCGCGCGCGCCGCGCGACGCCAGACAGAGTGATCGGCCGCAGAAACACATGCTGGCGCCGCCCTTGCGCACCCGATGCGCGGTTCGGCCCCTTGCCGTGCTTCGCCTGAACGACTGCGCAGAACTCCGTGAAGAAATCATCGGCCAGTTCGTGCAGCGCGTTTTCGATCTGGCGCGCGGGCAATTCGGCGAGCGGTCCCGCCGACGTCGCCCACACCGAATAGTCGATGCGCGTGCTCGGGCCGCGTCCGGGCAGATGGAGATGATCGTCGGTGCGCAACGACACGTCGATCTGGCCGCGCAGCGAGCCGACGCCCTCCGCGCGCGCCTTGAAATTGAGCGTGCGATGCGGCTTCGCGCTGTTCACACCGTCCTCGCTCGCGACGTGCGCGCGGATGTGATAGTGCGCGCGCAACGGCCCGAGCGGCACGGTCATCGCCAGCAGATATTCGCCGCCCTGGAGCTGTCGCAGCGACTCGCAATTGTCGAGACTTGCGCGCAGCAACGCGAGATCCTGCAGCGCGTCCCAGACTTCGGACGGCGCCAGCGGCACCCTCAACGCGTCGTTCAATTCCATGGCAGCCTCCCCGATTGCCGTGCGACTGCGGGATCAGGACGTCTGATCGATGCGGTCGACATGCGATGCGTGAAACGCAAGATACCCCGCGATCTGCTTCACCTGTTCCAAAGGCTTTTCGTAGCTCCAGACTGCGTTTTCGATCGTCTCGTCTTCCGTGCGCAGATGAAAGTACGAGGCTTCCCCCTTGAAGGGGCAATCCGACGTGTGATCCGAGCGTTTGAGTCGCGCCATGTTGACGTCGGCGCGGGGAAAATAAAACACGTCGGCATAGCCGGTTTCACTCACGGTAAAGCCGGCGCGCGTATCCGCAAACGTCACGCCCTGATGTATCACGCGGACCCGATGCTGGTTGGCCGTAATGGTAATCGTATGGCTGGCCCCAGTGTCGCCAACGTGCGCTGGCGCACCGCCGCTCGCAACGCTGCCGCTGTCCGAAGCTTCGGCGCTTCCACCGTTTGGGGCATTGCTCATCTGATCCGCTCCGCTGCTGGCACGTGGGCGCACGTCCCGCTCAGTCGCCGTGCTGACCGTCAGCCCGGCACTCGTAGCACGCGCCCCGGCCTGTCATTCAGCGGTGCGCGTCTTCTGGGCCACCCAGCGTCGGCTTCGAAATGCGGAAGCCACGGAGCGTGTCCGTGGCTTCATTATTGACCAAACGCGGGCGGCTTGCGCGACCTTCGTTGCGGTATCGGGTCTGCACCGATTGCCGACGTAAGCGCGTTGCGCCCGCGGCCTTCGCGCTGGCCTGGCCGGCCGCGCGGCGGCGAGCCGACGCGTGTTTGATCGCCTCTTTCTGATCGCCTCTTTCGGCCGCCTTTCCCAATCGCTTCGGATCGCTTACTGGGTCTTCCAGAAGAACGCCGCCTTCGCCGTGCCCTTTGCCGGAATAGTGATCGGCTTCGACTGGTCGTTTTCCTTGTATGCCGCGTGCACCGTGTAGCGGCCGGGGCGCAGCTTCACCAGCATGTACGGCCCGCGCGCGGTGGTGTCGAGTACGCTGCCGCCGTGCGCGTCGACGATCTTCACCTTGACGTCGGAGAGATAGTCGGAACCCGGGCCCGTGAAGCGCAGCGACAACGGCCACTGGCTTTGTGCGGCCTGCAGCGCCTTCGATTCGTCGAGACCGACGCCGCCCGACGTGAACGACACGTCGCCCTGTTGCTGAACTTGCGGCAAGCCTTCGCCATTGACGTTGCCGGCGCTGGTGCTGTCCGTGGTGGTGCCGCCCGTGACTTCACTTGCCTGCTGCGCATACGCGCCGCCCGACAGGCCGAACATGAGAACGGTCGCAGCCGCTGCCGTGACGGCGCGGGCGACAATACGACGTTGAATCATTTGCGTGGCTCCTTTAGGGCGAACCCAAACAGTTCTGACGCGTATCCGTACGCAATCTGTATGCCTATGCCGCCTGATCATGCTCCACAAACGACACAGGCCCGAAATTCGGGCCTGTACCGTTCATCACTCGCCGCGCACGGCGGCGGCAAACCTTTCGTTTTTTCCTACGGGCGGCAGCTTTTACCGGTGCACGCGTACCGCGCCGCCAGCACTGCCGCCCGCTTCGCCATTAACCGAGATCGACGGGGACGAAGATCTGCGAGTTATCGCGCTGGATCAGCAGCGCAATGCTGTTGCCCGCCGCCGACACCGCCTGCTTCAACTGATCGACGTTCGACACCGACCGACCGTTGACAGCCAGAATCACGTCACCCGGCTGGATGCCCGCGCTCGCAGCCGCGCCGCTCGCATCCTGCACCAGCAGACCGTGCGACACGGATGCGCCGCTCTTTTCCTGCGGCGTCAGCGGACGCACGGCGACACCGAGGCGACCTTGCATCTGCGCGGGACCGTTGTCGTCGTTCGATGCCAGCT
The DNA here is from genome assembly GCF_017104715.1 of Burkholderia sp. Ac-20365. GTDB lineage: Bacteria > Pseudomonadota > Gammaproteobacteria > Burkholderiales > Burkholderiaceae > Paraburkholderia. Next base: position 581,996 of record NZ_JAAGPI010000002.1, on the reverse strand, counting down.
TCGCATCCGACAACGAGCCGATCGTCACCTTCAGATCCTTGGTCGACTTGTCGCGCCACACCTGGACGTCAGCCTGCGTGCCCGGCTTGATGCCCGCGATCTGCGCCGGCAGCGCCGACGAATCCGCCACGTCGACACCGTCCACCGACAGGATCACGTCGCCCGGCTGCAAGCCTGCCTTCGCTGCCGGCCCGCCCGGATCGACGGAACTCACCAGCGCGCCTTGCGGCTTCTTCATGCCGAACGAATCGGCGAGTGTCTGGTTCACGCTTTGAACAGCGACGCCGAGGCGACCGCGGCTCACATGCCCCGTCTTCACGAGATCATCCTTGACCTTCATCGCCTCATTGATCGGGATAGCGAACGAAAGACCCTGGAAGCCGCCCGTCTGCGAGTAGATCATCGAGTTGATGCCGATCACTTCGCCTTGCAGATTGAACAGCGGTCCGCCCGAGTTACCTGGATTCACCGGCACGTCGGTTTGAATGAACGGCGTGTAGTTTTCATCCGGCAGCGAGCGCGACTTCGCGCTGATGATGCCCGACGTCACTGTGTTGTCGAAGCCGTACGGCGAACCGATCGCGACGACCCACTGGCCGACCTTGCTCGCGCGCGGATCGCCGATCTTCACGGTCGGCAGATCCTTCGCGTCGATCTTCAGCACGGCGACGTCCGACTGCTTGTCCGCGCCGACCACTTTGGCCTTGTACTCGCGCTTGTCGGTGAGCTTCACGGTGACCACGTTCGCGCCATCGACGACGTGCGCATTGGTCAGCACATAGCCATCGCTGCTGATGATGAAGCCCGAGCCGAGGCTCGCGCTCGGACGGTCGCCGTCATCGCCGCCGCCGTTCGGGCCTTGTCCGCCCGGCATCTGGCCACCGAAGAAGTGTTTGTAGAACTGATAGAACGGATCGCTCGGGTCGATCGGCAATTGACCTGCGTTGCCGCCGTTACCGCCATTGCCGCCGCGGTACGCCGTCTGCTTGACGACGTGCTTCGCGCTGATGTTCACGACAGCGGGGCCATACGTTTCAACGAGGCCCGAGAAATCGGGGATGCCCGTCTTCGCCGCAGCTTCGGCAGGCATCATCGCGGCGGCCGCGGGCGCGATCACTTCGGGCGCGGGCACGTTGCGATGGCCGGCCACGTAGCCCGCCGACAATGCGATAACGACTGCCGCTGCAACGGCGCTACGGGTCAGCATGTTTGCTTTCATCGTGTACTCCTGATTGGGAGAGTTGACTCTTCGATGAAGCACAGAGTACGTGGCGTCGCTTAAATCAATCTTAAACAACGCCTACGCGATGTAAGCCTTTCGGAAACCCCCGCCGGGCGGGCGATTCAGAAGCGCACGCTGACCAGCAGCCCGCCCGACGCGGAGTCGTCGAGCGAGACCTGCGCGTGATGTTGAAGCGCGATGCGGCGCACGATCGCAAGACCGAGGCCGCTGCCGGCGACGTCGGTGCGTGCGCGGCTCGCGCCCGCGCCGACGCGATAAAAACGGTCGAACACCCGGCTGCGTTCGTCAGCGGGAATGCCGGGGCCGCTGTCGGCAATCTGCAAGACGGGCCGGCCATTTTCGATGCGCACGCAGACATCGACGCGCCCGCCGCCCGGCGTGTATTTGGTTGCGTTGTCGATCAGATTGTTGAGCATCACGCGCAGCGCTTCCGCGTCGCCGGCGACGGTGGCGGGCTCGCTCGCCTCGATGCCGAGATCGACGCCGCGTTCCTGCGCGAGCGGCAGATAGGCCGTCACGCATTCGTGCATCAACGCGTTGAGATCGACGCTGCCCGTTGCCGCGTGGCCGTCCGGCTCGGAGCGCGCGAGCGCGAGCAACTGCTCGGCAAGACGCGTCGCACGCGTGACGCCCGCCTGCAGATCCTGCAATGCCTCGCGGCGTTCGGTTTCGTCGTGCGCGCGCGCGACCAGTTGCGACTGGATCTGCACGGCGGCGAGCGGCGTGCGCAGTTCGTGCGCGGCATCGGCGACGAAGGCTTTTTGCGTATCGAGCGCGATGGCGAGCCGTTCCAGCAGCGCATTCAAAGCGCGCACGAGCGGCTGCACTTCGAGCGGCAGACGCGCGTCGGGCAGAGGATCCAGCGCTTCGGGGTGCCGCGTGTCGAGTGCGCCTGTCACGCGCCGCAACGGCGCGAGCCCTCGTCCGACGACGCCCCACACCGCGACGCCCAGCAGCGGCAGCAGCACGATCAGCGGCCACAGCGTACGCAGCGCGACGTTCGCCGCGAGCCGGTTCCGTACCGACACCGGCTGCGCGAGCTGCACGACGTTATCGCCGACGATCGCGCCATACACGCGCCAGTCGCCGCGCTCGGTACGCTCCGTCGAAAAGCCGAGTTCGGCGCGCGGCGCGAGCGGCGCTCGCGGATGCGAGTAATACATCAGCACGCCGTTGCGATTCCAGATCTGCAGCACGATGCCTTCGTCGCCTGTATCACGCGAACTGAGCACCTGTGAAAACGGCTCGGCGGGCAGCGCGGCGGCGATTTCCTGCAACTGGTAATCGAACAGTTCGTTGGCTTCGGCGAGCGCCTGACGGTAGATCAGCCAGCCCGCGATACCGACACCCAGCAACACGATAGCGAGCAGCCAGAACAACAGTTGACGGCGAATCGAACGCATCGTGTCAGGCTTCCTTCGCGATCATGTAGCCGAGCCCGCGCACGTTGCGGATCAGTTCCGCGCCGAGCTTCTTGCGCAGCGCGTGGATATAGACTTCGACGGTATTGCTGCCGATCTCCTCGCCCCAGCCGTACATCTTTTCTTCGAGCTGGCTCTTCGACAGCACGGCGCCCGGCCGCGCGAGCAGCGCGGCAAGCAGCGCGAACTCGCGCGCGGACAATGCGACGGGCGCGCCGTCGAGCGTGACCTGATGCGACGCGGGATCGAGCGTGAGATTGCCGTGGCGGATCGTCGATTCGCTGCGGCCGGACTGGCGGCGGATCAGCGCGCGCATCCGTGCGCCGAGTTCATCGAGATCGAACGGTTTGACGAGGTAATCGTCGGCGCCTGCGTCAAGGCCCTTCACGCGATCCGCGACGGCGTCGCGCGCGGTGACGATCAGCACGGGCAACTGGTTGCCGCGGGCGCGCAGCGTGCGCAAGACATCGAGACCGTCGCGCTTTGGCAGGCCGAGATCGAGCAGAACGAGATCGTAGGGCTGGCCCGCGACCGCATTCAGCGCGGATTCGCCGTCCTGCACCCAGTCGACCGCGAAGCCCTCGCCGCGCAGCGCCTTGCGCACGCCTTCGGCGATCATCCGGTCGTCTTCAACGAGAAGTATGCGCATGGGTTTTTGTCCGTTTGGCTGTTCTGGCACTTGGCGTTTTCGATTCAGCATTCTAGCGCTCAAGGTTTTTTTGCTGCGCACGGCGGAGGGTTGGGGTTTTGTTTTTGCCTGATTTTGATTTGTCTTGCGACGCTGGGGTGGTTTGCTTTTGTTGTCGTTTTTGCTGGCATCCGCGTTTTGTCTTGCCTGCTTCACGCGTCGCCCCTGTGCGGGGCGGCACCTACTTTTCTTTGCCGCGGCAAAGAAAAGTAGGCAAAAGAAAGCCGCTGAACACCGCCAATTCTTGTAATTGCCCACGGGCCCCCAGCAGCCCCGTCCTGTCCGCGGCATCTCCCTTCTCGATGCCCGCTGCCAGCGCTTCGAACTGGCTCATCACCCGCTTCACACTCCCGCGTCACAACCGCGCCATGAGATTGCCCACGTTCTATTGCGGCAAACTGTGTGTCGGCGTTCGCGGCGTACACGCTTCACTCCGGACTGGAAAACACGATCGGTGTCGTAAGTGCGCCAAGGCGTGAAGCACTACGACCTACACACAGTTTGCCACCTGGGCGGCATTAACCATTCGCTGCCGTTTGCTGCGTTACGGGTGATTGAAGTGGGTGAGGCGTCCGTTCGGAGCGCTAGCAACGGGCGGGGACTGAGAGGTTGCCGTGCGAAGGAGAGGAACCGTTGGGGGCCCTCAGGCGGTGGTCAAGAACGGGCGGTGTTAGCCCGCTTTCTTTGCTTACTTTCTTTGCGGCGGCAAAGAAAGTAAGTGCCGCCCCGCACAGGGGCGACGTGTGAAGCATGAAAGCAAAACGCGGATGCCCGCGCAAGGCTAAGCAAACCAAACCCAGCGTCGCAAGACAAAATGCCCATCACATACCGCCCTCGCACATTACGACCTACACGCGTGACGCGCAAAAAACACCTACAAATCATTTTTTTCGCACCGTCATAGCAACTCTCTACAATGAGCGCTTTTGCACGGTGCAGCGCAAATTTCAACCCGTGCTTGCATATACCTTTCCGCGCCGCGATTTCACCGCCGATCCTGTCCCTTCATGCCGCTCGCTTTCGTTTCATTAGCCTCGTCGTATGCCTGCTCGCTCGGGCGTCGTTTCAAAACGCTGACTTCGGCTCGCGCTGAACCGGCGGCTGGACTCAACGCGAAAACTCGCGCCGCCGCCGTGCTGTTCGCCTGCGCCGCGCTCGCCGTCGCCGCTCCCGCCGAGGCCCGCAAAAAAGCACAGCAGCCCGCCGTCAACGTCAGCACCGTGTTGCCGCCCGCCGTGATGGCAGGATTGCAGCGCGCGCACGTGCCGCTGTCGTCGATCAGCGTGATCGTCGAAAAGGTCGGTGATCGCACGCCCCTGCTCGCGCTGAACGCCGGCAAGCCGATGATGCCCGCGTCGACGATGAAACTCGTCACCACGTACTCGGGCCTGTCGTTGCTCGGCCCCGACTACCGATGGAAAACCACGGCGTGGGCGCAAGGCAATATCGACGGCAATGGCGTGCTGCACGGCAATCTGTATATCCAGGGAACGGGAGACCCGAAGCTCGTTCCCGAAGAGCTGATCGATCTCGTCCAGAAAATTCACAAGGCGGGCATCACGGGCATCGACGGTGCGCTCGTGCTCGACAAGCGTTTCTTCGATCCATCGACCCGCGACCTGCCCGCCTTCGACAACGATGTCAATTCGCCGTACAACGTCGGTCCCGATCCGCTGCTGTATGCGTTCAAGTCGCTGTCGTTCACGATGTCGCCATCCGAAGACGGCAAGGTGCAGATCGACGTGCTGCCCGCGCTCGCGCAACTGCAGATCGACAACGAACTGCGCGCGACGCGCGGTCCATGCCGCGGCGAACTCGTGACGCCAGCCGTCACGCCGGCCGCGAACGGTGTGGTCAATGCGTCGTTCATCGGCGACTATCCGCTGCGTTGCGGCGAGCGCACCGTCAACGTGGCCGTGCTCGATCACACGCAGTTCTTCGCGGGCGGCTTCCTCGCGCTGTGGCAGCAGACGGGCGGCACGTTCAACGGCACGACGCGCGAAGGCGCCGTGCCCATCGACGCAAAACTCGTCGCGACGCACCAGGGCCCGATGCTCGCGGACATCGTTCACGACATCAACAAGTTCAGCAACAACACGATGGCGCGCAATCTGTTCCTGACGATCGGCGCCGCGATGACCAAGCCGCCCGCCACGCCCGCGAAATCGGCGGACGTGATCGAATCGTTCCTGCATCGCAGCGCGCTGCCGATGGAATACCTGAGCCTCGACAACGGCTCGGGCCTGTCGCGCGACGAACACATCACGGCACTCTCGCTCGCCGATCTGCTGCAGGCCGCGAACGCGAGCCCTGTTGCGCAGGTGTTCGTCGATTCGCTGCCCGTGGTCGGCGTCGACGGTACGATGCGCAACCGGCTGACGTCGAAGCCCGTCAACGGCAACGCGCATATCAAGACGGGCACGCTGCGCGACGTGCGCGCGATCGCGGGCTATGTCGCATCCGCCGACGGTCAAAGTTACGTGGTCGTGAGTCTGATCAACGATCCGCACGCAGAAGCCGCACGCGCCGCGCATGACGAACTGCTCGAATGGGTGTATCAGGGACCGTCGGCGATGCTCGCCAGCACGGCGGCTCCAGCCACTACAGAAACCGCCGACGAACCGCGCCGCAAAATCAGGAAAAACCCTCAGCGCCGCGGCGCGCACTGAAGATTTCTTCTAGCGAAGCGGTGCGCGGCGCGCCGCGAGCCGTTGTACGCTGTCGGGCAGTATGAAAAACGCGCACACAAACACGCGTGACGGCGTACATAGCAAACGCCGCATGCAGGACAGCGCCGCATTCAAACAATAAAGACAATGCCGGCTTCCTTCGAGGAAGCCGCAGGGACCCTCGGAGGGAGACGTCATGCAATTCGATGCCGAATTGCTTCTGCTCGCCATGGCGCCGATCTTTCTCGCGTGCATCGGCTGGGAGGCGTGGCACGCGCGGCGCACGCAACCCGAAGCGCGTATGTACAGCTGGCGCGACACGTTGTGCAACACCGCGCTCGCGCTGATGCACCAGGGCGCCGACAAGCTCGCGTGGCTGTTCGTCATTCCCGTTTATGCGTATTGCTACGAGCACTACCGGCTGTTCGACTGGCATGCGGGATGGGTATCGTTCGTCGTGCTGTTCGTCGCGCAGGATCTGCTCTACTACGTGTTTCATCGCTGCAGCCATCGCGTGCGCTGGCTGTGGGCCGCGCATGTCGTGCATCACTCGTCGGAGCGGATGAATTTCTCGACGGCGTTTCGTCAGAGCCTGATGTATCCCGTCGCGGGCATGTGGCTCTTCTGGATCCCGCTCGCGTTTCTCGGCTTTCCGCCGAAGCAGATCGTCGGCATCGTGCTGATCAATCTCGGGTTTCAATTCTTCGTGCATACGCAGTCCGTCGGCAAGCTCGGCTGGCTCGAATACGTTTTCAACACGCCGTCGATCCATCGCGTACACCACGCACGCAACGACCGTTATATCGACCGCAACTACGCGGGCGTGCTGGTCATCTGGGATCGGCTCTTCGGCAGCTATGTCGATGAAGATGCGAGCGAGCCGCCCGTGTACGGCATCGTCGAGCCGCTTTATACGTATAACCCGCTGAAGGCGACGTTTCATGAATGGGCGTCGATGGCGCAGGACTTTGCGCGCGTGCGCGGCTGGCGCAACCGGCTGAGCGCGCTGTTCGCGCCGCCCGCATGGGCCGCGCAATATCACGCGAGCCTGCGCGGCACACAGAATGCTCACGAGTCCGTCGAGCGCGCACAACACAACAACAACGCGGCCGCATAAAGGCCGCGATCAGCAGGGAAGGTTTTGCAGGCTGTCGTCATGTCGCCATGACGACAGCCTGCAACAGATGGCTCACGCGATACATCGCACAAGGCCGAGTACATACGAGGAGATAAGGACCTTATGAAGCAAGCATCGAACAACACTGGCGTCGTGCGTATCGCGCGCATCGCAATCGCATGCGCGGCCTTCGCCACGCTCGTCGCATGCGGCGGCAGTGACAACAACAATAACAACAACGCGAGCAGCACGCCGGCAGGCGGGGTCAATCTGCAGGTGGTGTCGTTCGGGGACAGCCTGTCGGATGTCGGCACGTATTCGCCCGTGATCACGTCGAGCTTTGGCGGTGGCCGTTTTACGACGAATCCGGGCGAGGTATGGACGCAGAAGGTTGCTGAATACTACGGCGGGACGTTGACGCCGGCGTTCGTGGGCGGCTTCGGCAAGCCGCTGGTGGCTAATGGCGGCCTGGGCTATGCGCAGGGCGGCTCCGACGTGTCGCGCGTCGACGGCAACGGCTATGCGCCCAACAGCCAGGCAGCGACCACGTGGCCCGTCACGCAACAGGTTCAGCAATACCTGACCGATCACGGCAGCTTCAATGCGAATCAGCTCGTGCTGATCAACGGCGGCGCGAACGACATTCTGCAGAACCTGTCCGCAATGCTGACCAGCATCTCGACGCAGATCGCGTCCAATCCGACTCAGGCTTCCGCCATCGTGCAAAGCGTTGCGGGGACGACGCTCGGCCCGATGGCGCAGGCGCTCGTGACGCAGATCGGCACGATCCTCGCGAAGGGCGCAACGCACGTGGTGGTGATGGACGTGCCGGACATCGGCAAGACGCCGCTGGCGGCGCAGCTTGCCACGCAGCTGGGGTCGGCGCAGGTGCCTACGATCGTTTCGGGCATCGTCGCGACCTACAACGGCGCGGTACAGCTGGCGCTGGCAACGGCTGGACTGTCGTCCAAGGTCATCTACGTGTCGACCAGCGACTGGCTCACGCCGCTGCTGGCCAATCCGTCGGCGCAAGGCTTTAGCAACACTACGGGCACGGCCTGCAACATCACGCAGATGGCCGCGAACGCAACGGCTTACGCGACGGCGAATCCGTCCGTGCTGACGGGCGGCATGACGGCGGCGCAGTATGGCTCGCAGTTCGCGTCGTCGCTGTTCTGCTCGCCGAATACGCTGACGGTCGCGGGCGCAGACCAGTCGTACGTATTCGCCGACACGATCCACCCGACGACTCACGCACACGCCGCGTTTGCGACGTTCGTCGAAGGCAAGATCGCAGCGACGGGTCTGGGCAAGTAATTCCCGTTCGTCCTGAAGGAAAAAAGCCCGGCTCTTGCGAACCGGGCTTTTTGTTTTGATGCGTCTGCTTTGCGAACGTGCAGATGCACGTCAGGCGTCCTGTGCCTCGAATGCCGCCGCTGCGCGACCCAACCGGTCATTAACGGCAATCCATTCGATCGTATCCGGCAATTTCTCGATCAGAATCCGCGAGACGTTTGCACGATCCAGCGCGCGCAGCAAGCCATAGAGATCGCGCGCATACAGATGCGGATCTTCCGGCGCGGCGACAAAGTGCACCCCTTCCGCTTCCGCCCAGCGTCCCGCACGCGAAACGCGCGCAACCAGCGCAACGCGTTCGCCGGGCGCGCGCGCAGCCAGCAACGGCTCGAGCACATCGAACGGCAAGAGCGCGAGCGGCGTACGTGGCGCGTAGTGCGCCTTCAACGTACCCGAAGCACGCGGCGCGCTCGCGTCCGAACCATCCGGCAGACGCGGCATTTCGCCGAGCACGTCGGCGATGTCCTGCGGCGTGACATGGCCCGGCCGCAGCAACGCAGGAAAACCGCGCGACAGATCGACAATTGTGGATTCGATGCCCACATCCGACGAGCCGCCGTCGAGCACATGAATCGCGTCGCCGAACTCGTCGCGCACATGCTGTGCGGTGGTCGGACTGACATGCCCGAAACGATTCGCCGACGGCGCAGCCACGCCGCCATGCCCGTTGCGCAACGCGCTAAACGCAGTCAGCAACGCCTGCGCAACCGGATGCGACGGACATCGCAATCCAACCGAATCCTGCCCTCCGCTCACCGCGGCAGGAATATGCGCAGCGCGTTTGAGAATCAGCGTAAGCGGACCCGGCCAGAACGCGTCGATCAAACGCTGCGCGTCGGACGGCAACTGCTCGACCCAATAATTCGGATCGCCGCCAGGCGCGAGATGCACGATCACTGGATGATTCGCCGGCCTGCCCTTCGCCGCATAAATGCGCGCGACGGCATCAGGACTTTCGGCATCGCCGCCGAGTCCATAGACCGTCTCGGTAGGGAACGCGACGAGTTGTCCCGCATCGAGCAGCGCCGCGGCGCGCGCGATCTCGTCAGCGCCGACGCTCGATGTCACATCGGCAGGTTTCGTTTGATCCGGCATACAGGCTCGTGCTCAGCTCGTCGGGATATGCAACAGACGCGCGCAATCTCGCGCGGCCGAACGCGCGTGCTCGAGCGTCGCAGCCGTGAAGTTCACGTGACCCATCTTGCGGCCCGGACGTGCCTCTTCCTTGCCGTACAGATGCAGACGCGCTTCCGGCATCGCCGCGACTTCGTGCCACGGCGGCGTGACGGCGGCCGTCGGCTTCTCGCCCTTCGCGTTGACCGGGAACCACACGTCGCCGAGGATGTTCAGCATCACGGCCGGCGAATGCTGGCGCGTGTCGCCAAGCGGCATGCCCGTCATCGCGCGCACCTGCTGTTCGAACTGACTCGTCGCACAGGCATCGACCGTGTAGTGGCCGGAGTTGTGCGGACGCGGCGCCATTTCATTGGCGACCAGCGAGCCGTCTTCGAGAATGAAGAACTCGACGCACAGCACGCCGACATAGCCGAGCTTGTCCGCAATCTGCAGCGCGGCCTGCTGTGCCTGCTCGACGAGCGTTGCGTTCGCATCAGGCGCGGGCACGATGGTATGCGACAGCACGCCGTTGCGATGCGTGTTCTGAGCAAGCGGATAGACGGCCGAGCAGCCCGTCGCGCCACGCGCGATCAGCGCCGACACTTCGAACTTCAGCGGCAAACGCTTTTCGAGCACGCAAGCGACGCCACCCAGCGACGCATGCGCGGCGCGCACTTCGGCCGCGTTGCCGACCCGCACCTGACCCTTGCCGTCGTAGCCCATGCGCGCCGTCTTCAGGATGCCCGGCAGCACGGCTTCGATCGCTGCGTCATCCAGCGCGGCGAGCGCATCCGACGATTCGATCACGACATGCGGCGCAACCGGCACGCCCGACGACGCGATAAACCGTTTCTCCGCAATACGGTCCTGCGCAACGGCGACGCAGCGCCCAGCCGGGCTGACGAACGTCGTGCGCGCGAGAAAGTCGAGACTCGCTGCGGGCACGTTCTCGAATTCGGTCGACACCGCCGCGCAAAGCCGCGCGAGTTCGGTGAGGGCCGCTTCGTCGTCGTAGGCAGCGCGCAGATGGCGATCGGCGACGGCGCCCGCCGGACTGGTTTCGTCCGGATCGAGCACGGCAACGCGATAGCCCATCGCCTGCGCGGCGAAGCAGAACATGCGGCCAAGCTGGCCGCCACCGACCATGCCGAGCCATGCGCCGGGCAGAATCGGTGATACCGGAGTGTTGTCTGGATTCATCTTGGTGGTCGGTCGCGGCCGATGTGGGGATCGGCCGGGTGAAACATTGAACTGCGAAGTTGGACGACTGGGTATTACAGCGGCGGCAGCGTCATTGCATGCGCCGCCTGATTCTGGCGCACGCGGAATGCGGCGAGCTTCTCCGCGTATTCCGGCGACGTGCCGCTCAACAGCGAAACTGCAAACAGCGCCGCATTCGCCGCACCCGCTTCGCCGATCGCGAACGTCGCGACGGGCACTCCCTTGGGCATCTGCACGATCGAGTGCAGCGAATCGACGCCCTTCAGATACTTGCTGGCAACCGGCACGCCCAGCACGGGCACCGTCGTCTTCGCAGCGAGCATGCCCGGCAGATGCGCCGCGCCGCCCGCGCCCGCAATGATCGCGCGGATGCCGCGTTCGCGTGCGCTTTCAGCATAGGCGAACATTTCGTCCGGCATGCGGTGAGCGGACACGACCTTCGCTTCGTAAGGCACGCCGAACTCTTGCAGGATCGCGACCGCGTTCTTCATCACGTCCCAGTCGGAGCTGGAACCCATCAGCACGCCGACGACGGGCGCGTTATGCGTATGTGCTTGAACTTCACTCATCTTGCTTTTTCCGTATGCGCTGCGCTTAGGCGAGCTTCTGACCCGTCAGGCGCTCGAGCGCTTCCTGATACTTCTCTGCCGTCTTCGTGACGACCTCGTCCGGCAGCTTCGGTGCGGGCGGCTCTTTCTTCCACGGCTGGGTTTCGAGCCAGTCGCGCACGAACTGCTTGTCGAACGACGGCGGGTTGGTGCCGACCTGGTACTGATCCGCCGGCCAGAAACGCGACGAATCAGCCGTCAGCGCTTCGTCCATCAGATACAGCTGGCCCTTGTCGTCCAGACCGAATTCGAACTTCGTGTCCGCGATGATGATGCCGCGCGTGGCTGCGTAATCAGCCGCTTCCTTGTACAGGCGGATCGAGATGTCGCGGATCGTCGCCGACAGTTCGGTGCCGATGCGGCGTTCCATCTCATCAAACGTGATGTTCTCGTCGTGGTGGCCCATTTCGGCCTTCGCTGCCGGCGTGAAGATCGGCTCGGGCAGCTTCTGCGCGTTCTGCAGACCTTCGGGCAACTGCACGCCGCACACGGCGCCCGTTGCCTGATAGTCCTTCCAGCCGCTGCCGGCCAGGTAACCGCGCACCACGGCTTCGACGAGAATCGGTTCGAGGCGCTTGACCACGACTGCGCGGCCCTTCACCTGCTCGACTTCATCAGGTGCGACGACAGTTTCGGGGGCAACACCCGTCAGGTGATTCGGCACGACGTGCTTGAGCTTGTCGAACCAGAAGTTCGCCATCTGGTTCAGCACGCGACCCTTGTCCGGAATCGGCTCGCCCATGATGACGTCGAACGCGGACAGACGGTCCGTCGTGACGATCAGCAGCTGGTCGTTGCCCACCGCGTAGTTGTCGCGGACCTTGCCGCGGCCGAGCAGCGGCAGCGAGCGGAGCGTGGATTCGTAGAGGGTAGACATCGTCGTGATTCACAAAAATGGGGCAAAAAAACTGCCCGGAACAAAAGGGAAACGCCGTTCCCCCGATATTGCGGGAACGGCGATCTGACGACAACCTGGCCAGATGGCCAGGCGCGTACTACGCGAACAGCGAACCAACGGGCGCAAACCCCACGCCCGAATGCCGCCTAGCGAACGACTTGTGCGAGCTCGCCCGACTTGTACTTCTCAGCGATCTTGTCCAGCGAGACCGGCTTGATCTTCGACGCCTGGCCTTCGCAGCCGAACGCCAGATACCGGTCCACACAGACCTTCTTCGCGGCTTCGCGAGCCGGCTTCAGGTAGTCGCGCGGATCGAACTTCGACGGGTTTTGCGCCATGTAGCGGCGGATCGCGCCCGTGATGGCAAGACGCAGATCGGTGTCGATATTGATCTTGCGCACGCCAAACTTGATGCCCGTCTGGATTTCCTCGACGGGCACGCCGTAGGTTTCCTTCATGTCGCCGCCGAATTCGCGAATCTCGGCCAGCAGTTCCTGCGGCACCGACGACGAACCGTGCATCACCAGGTGCGTGTTCGGAATGCGCTGGTGAATTTCCTTGATGCGTTGAATCGACAGGATATCGCCCGTCGGCTTTTTCGAAAACTTGTACGCGCCGTGCGACGTGCCAATTGCGATGGCCAGTGCGTCACATTGCGTCAGCTTCACGAAGTCCGCCGCCTGCTCGACGTCGGTCAACAGTTGCTCGCGCGTCATCGCGCCTTCCGCACCGTGGTCGTCTTCCTTGTCGCCCATCATCGTTTCGAGCGAACCGAGCACGCCCAGTTCCGCTTCAACCGTCACGCCGATCGAGTGCGCGGCTTCAACGACCTTGCGCGACACATCGACGTTGTACTCATACGACGCCACCGTCTTGCCGTCGGCTTCGAGCGAGCCGTCCATCATCACGCTCGTGAACCCGCTGCGGATCGCGGCCATACACACTGCCGGCGACTGGCCGTGATCCTGGTGCATCACGACCGGAATGTGCGGATACGACTCGACAGCAGCTTCGATCAGATGACGCAGGAACGGCTCGCCCGCGTACTTACGCGCGCCTGCCGACGCCTGCATGATCACCGGCGCGTTGACCTGATCGGCCGCCGCCATGATGGCCTGCACCTGCTCCAGATTGTTTACGTTGAATGCCGGAAGTCCATAACCGTGTTCGGCGGCATGGTCCAGCAGTTGACGCATTGATACGAGAGGCATTGATTACTCCATAGATTGAAACGAAATCTGTGCCGACGGCATCTATTTGTGCACTTTTGTGCAATTTTACCGTGAAGCAGACCGTGTCCCGAGCGCACTCTCCCAAACCCGGTGCGCCGCCTCTCTTGGCGGGACACGGCACTCTGCTTCACGCGTGCCGTTGCGGCTTGCCATGACCCGCTGCTTCAACGGGTCATGGCTGGCTCATCTTGCTGCGCTCAGACCGGCTCGCCCACACGCACGATCTTCAGCGTGTTCGTGCCGCCTGCCTGGCCCATCGGCTCGCCCACCGTCAGCACGACCATGTCGCCGCGTGCCGCGTAGCCCTTGCCGACCACCACTTCGAGCGCCTGCGCGAGCGCGATGTCGCGGTCGCTGCTGGTGTCCAGATGCAGCGACGTCACGTTGCGGTAGATCGCCATCGCGCGCTCGCTGCCCGTACGGGGCGTCAGCGCGAAAATGGGCACGTGCGTCCAGTGACGCGACATCCACAGCGCCGTCGAGCCCGACTCCGTCAGCGCGACGATCGCCTTGGCGCCCAGGTGGTAAGCGGTGAACAGCGCGCCCATGGCGATCGACTGGTCGATGCGCGTGAACGTGCGGTCGAGGAAATCCTTGTCCAGCTCGACGTGCTCGGACTTCTCGGCTTCGACGCAGATGGCAGCCATCGTTTCGATGGTCTGCACCGGGTACTTGCCCGCAGCCGATTCCGCCGACAGCATCACCGCGTCCGTGCCGTCCAGCACCGCGTTCGCGACGTCCGACACTTCCGCGCGCGTCGGCACGGGAGCGTGGATCATCGATTCCATCATCTGCGTGGCCGTGATGACGAACTTGTTCGCGTCGCGCGCCATCTTGATCATGCGCTTTTGCAGCGCGGGCACGGCCGCGTTGCCGACTTCGACCGCGAGGTCGCCACGCGCGACCATGATGCCGTCCGATGCGTCGAGAATGCCTTGCAGCGCCGGAATCGCCTCGGCGCGCTCGATCTTCGCGATCATCTTCGGCTTGATGCCGTACGGCGCGCCCGCGATATTCGCGAGCTGGCGCGCCATTTCCATATCCGTCGCGTTCTTCGGGAACGACACGGCCACGTAATCCGCGCCCAGCGACATCGCCGTGCGGATATCTTCCATGTCCTTCGCGGTCAGCGCCGGCGCCGTCAGGCCGCCGCCCTGGCGGTTGATACCCTTGTTGTTCGACAGGTCGCCGCCGATCTTCACAACCGTGTGAATCTCGCTGCCGATCACGCGCGCGACGGTCAGCACGATCAGGCCGTCGTTGAGCAGCAGCGTGTCGCCGGCTTTCAGGTCGCGCGGCAGGTCCTTGTAGTCAAGGCCGACGCGGTCGTCGTTACCGAGTTCGCACTCGGCGTCGAGGATAAAGGTGTTGCCGGCGACCAGCGTGGTCTTGCCGTTTTCGAATTTACCGACACGAATCTTCGGGCCTTGCAGGTCGGCCATGATGCCAACCTCGCGGCCTGCCTGCCGGGCCGCTTCACGCACGAACTCCGCGCGCTGACGATGATCGTCGGCGGTGCCGTGCGAGAAGTTGAGACGCACCACGTCGGCGCCCGCCTGAATCATCTGCAGCAGGATGTCCTGCGTGCTGGATGCGGGGCCGATGGTTGCGACAATCTTGGTGGCGCGATGCATGAGTCTCCTCGTCTGGATGAGATCGCTGGGATGAACGTTGGGAGTCGGATGCGGAGGCTGCGCAACGACAGGTGCTACATGGGGTGGTGCGCCGTTCGTTCCCTTCGAACCTTGAAGGTCCGGCGTCGAATCGTGGGGGACTGCTGCGATATCTGCCGCCCGCGGCGCTTCTTGCGCCGTGAGTCCAGATGCATCGGCTTCGGTGTTTGAGGCGAGAGACACCGTTGCGGTTGAACCTTGTGCCGTATCTGCCGCGTCTTGTTGCGCGACATCGATGACAGCCAGTTCGGTATACAGGTCTTCGGTAACGGCTGCGGTCTGTGCCACTGGCGCGTTAGCGGAATGTTGCGAGGCCGCCTGTGCTGCGACCTCGGATTGCAGCGCTTGCGCGGAGCGCGCTGCGCGCTCCCCTGTCGCTGCCGTGCGCGACGCGTTGCGCGTCTTCTGAGGCTTGTTCGGGGAGCGCGTCGCCATTATCAGGCCCGCGATTCCAGCACTGCGACTGCCGGAAGCTTCTTCCCTTCGAGGAACTCGAGGAATGCGCCGCCGCCCGTCGAGATATAGCTCACCTTGTCGTGGATACCGTACTTGGCGATGGCCGCGAGCGTGTCGCCGCCGCCCGCAATCGAGTACGCCGACGACTTGGCGATCGCTTCAGCGAGCGTCTTCGTGCCGTTGCCGAACTGGTCGAATTCGAACACGCCGACCGGGCCGTTCCAGACCACCGTGCCGGCCTTTTCCAGCTGGCCAGCCAACGCCTTGGCCGTGTCCGGTCCGATATCGAGGATCATGTCGTCGTCTTCGACGTCCGCGACCTTCTTGACAGTGGCTTGCGCCGTCGGCGAAAACTCCTTGGCCGTCACGACATCCGACGGAATCGGCACCGATGCGCCGCGCGCCTTCGCCGATTCGATGATCGCCTTCGCTTCTTCGACCAGATCCGCTTCGACCAGCGACTTGCCGATCTTCAGGCCAGCCGCCAGCATGAACGTGTTCGCAATGCCGCCGCCGACGATCAGCTGATCGACCTTGTCGGCCAGCGACTTCAGGATGGTCAGCTTGGTCGACACCTTCGAACCCGCGACGATCGCCATCAGCGGGCGCTTCGGCGCGCCGAGCGCCTTGCCGAGCGCTTCGAGTTCAGCCGCGAGCAGCGGGCCGGCGCAAGCAACAGGCGCGTACTTCGCGATGCCGTGCGTGGTGGCTTCGGCGCGGTGCGCGGTGCCGAACGCGTCGTTCACGTAGACGTCGCAGAGCTTCGCCATTTTCTGCGCGAGCTCGTCGGAATCCTTCTTTTCGCCCTTGTTCACGCGGCAGTTTTCGAGCAGCACGACCTGGCCCGGCGCGACATTCACGCCGTTCTCAACCCAGTTCTGCACCAGCGGGACGTCGCGGCCGAGCAGTTCGGCCAGACGCTTCGCGACGGGCGCGAGCGAATCTTCGGGCTTGAAATCGCCTTCCGTCGGGCGACCCAGATGCGACGTGACCATGACGGCCGCGCCCGCGTCCAGCGCGGACTTGATGGCGGGCACGGAGGCGCGGATGCGGGTGTCTTCGGTGATGTTGCCGGCGTCGTCCTGCGGCACGTTCAGGTCGGCGCGGATGAACACGCGTTTGCCGGATAGCTTGCCTTCGGCGATCAGATCGGAGAGACGCAATACCTGTTTCATGATTGATATGCGGTTGATTGGAAGGCGGTGCGGACGCTGCGCGAACGGCCTCTCACGAACGGTGCCGGCGGCTTCGCGCAAATTCCGGGAGACGGCTATTTTAACCGATCGTCACACCGATCTAAGCCTGTCCGAGCGAATCCCAGTATTTGCCGGTCACAGCGGGCGTTGCGCGATATTGCAGCGCAACATCCGCACGCGCGTTCGCCTGAAACCCGTAGTGCGCCTCAGAAAATCAGCCGCAGCGCGGTGAACACCAGCATTCCGACGACGATCGTGCCGAGCATCGTGCGCCGCCAAAGGAACCACGCGAGGCCCGCGAGCGTGCCGTACAACTCGTGATTCGACAGTGCAATCGACACACCAGTGTCCGTCACCAGCACGTCCGGCACGACCACAGCCGCGAGCGCTGCGGCGGGCGCATAGCGCAGCATCCGTTGCGCGCGCTCCGGCAGCACCGTGCGCTCACCCCCGATCAGAAACAGTGCGCGTGTCAGCGCTGTGACAAACGTCATGCCGAGGATCGCGAGCCAGATCTGCAAGGTGCTCATCGCGGGTTCTCCGTGCGGTTGCGGATGCGGCGCAGGTCTGCCCGCTCGACCATCGCGTCGGCGGCCGTGCCCGCGATGATCGCCGAGATGACCGCGAGCGGCAGCGCCAACCGGTACGGCAGATCGAACGCGATCAGCGCGACGATGCCCGCGACGCTCACGGCCGCCAGGGTGGAGCGCGACGAGATCGCCGACACCATCACCGGGATCAGCGCGAGCGTGCCGGCAAGCGAGAGGCCCCAGTTATCGGGGAAAAGGCTGGCGAGCAGGATGCCGATGATCGACGAGACCTGCCACGACAGCCAGCTCGAAACGGCCATGCCCCAGAAATACGCTTCCTTGCCCGGCACGTAACCGGGCTGGAAACCCTTCTTCTGGAACAGCAGATAGATGACGTCGCCGTTGAAATAGCCAACCAGCAGGCGCCGGTGCAACGGCAGATAGGAAAAGTGCGGCGCGAGGCCCACGCTGAAGATCACAAAGCGCGTGTTGACCATCGCAGCCGTGAGCAGGATGGTCCAGACGGGCAGCTTGGCGAGCATCAGCGGCAGCACGGCCAGTTGCGACGAGCCCGCGTAGACCAGCAGCGACATCGCGAGCGATTGCGGCACGGTCATCACCGACTTGCTCATCGCAATGCCCGTTACGAGCCCCCAGGAGAAGATCGCCATCAGGGTTGGCGAGTAGGCGCGCGCGCCATCACGGAAGGCACGGCGGTCGAGATCGGACAAGCGAGCGGGCATGAGGCGAATGCAGCGCGGCGCGACAAACGCCACGATGACAGGAGATCAGCGCCAGAAACGTGAAAGAGCCGCTGGCGCATCCGGTTAGTTTTCAGCGACCGCCGGATTATAGCGTCCGGGGTGCCCGCGAATGCCCGTTGCTTGTGCAAAAGAAGCTAAAATAGCGCTTTTCGCCGCGTGGCCCGCGCGCATCTGTCGTGGTCGCGCCACGCTTCGAATACCCAAAACCGGCACCCTGGTCGTACGTCACAAGCCGACGTCACGATCAGACGTCACACTCGAACCCGCACTGCCTGGAGAACCGTATGTCAATGGCCGACCGCGACGGCAAGATCTGGATGGATGGCAAGCTCATCGATTGGCGCGACGCCAAGATCCACGTCCTCACCCATACGCTGCACTACGGCATGGGCGTCTTCGAAGGCGTACGCGCCTACAAGACGGCTGACGGCGGCACGGCGATCTTCCGTCTCCAGGAGCACACCAAGCGCCTCTTGAACTCGGCCAAGATCTTCCAGATGGACGTTCCGTTCGACCACGAAACGCTGGCCGCCGCGCAGCGCGAAGTCGTGCGCGAGAACAAGCTGGAGTCGTGCTACCTGCGCCCGATCATCTGGGTCGGCTCGGAAAAGCTGGGCGTGTCGGCCAAGGGCAATACCATCCACGTTGCCATCGCGGCATGGCCGTGGGGCGCGTATCTCGGTGAAGACGGCATCAAGAAGGGCATCCGCGTGAAGACGTCGTCGTTCACGCGCCATCACGTGAATGTCTCCATGGTCCGCGCGAAGGCGTCGGGCTGGTACGTCAACTCGATCCTCGCGAACCAGGAAGCCACCGCCGACGGCTACGACGAAGCGCTGCTGCTCGACGTGGACGGCTACGTGTCGGAAGGCTCGGGCGAAAACTTCTTCCTCGTGAACAACGGCAAGCTGTACACGCCTGACCTGTCGTCGTGCCTCGACGGCATCACGCGTGACACGGTCATCACGCTGGCGAAGGACGCGGGCATCGAAGTGATCGAAAAGCGCATCACGCGCGACGAAGTCTATACGGCCGACGAAGCCTTCTTCACGGGCACGGCCGCCGAAGTCACGCCTATCCGCGAACTCGACAACCGCACGATCGGCTCGGGCACGCGCGGCCCGATCACGGAGAAGCTGCAGTCGGGCTTCTTCGACATCGTGAATGGCAAGAGCGCGAAGTACGCGCACTGGCTGACGAAGATCTGATTCCAGCGGGCGCGTCGCGGCAAGAAGCCGGACGCGCCCGCTTTCTGTACACAACGAGAAAGTCCCTATGAGCGAAATCAAGGAAATGCCGCTGGTCGAATTGACGGCGAAAGACCTTCCTGCGTATTGCCCGAACCCGTCGATGCCGCGCTGGAGCAACCATCCGCGCGTCTTTATCGACGTGACGCATGGCGAAGCGCGCTGCCCGTATTGCAGCACGCGCTACAAGCTGCGCGACGGCGAAGTGATCAAGGGTCACTGAAACCTGAGTCGCTTTGTCTGCCGCACGGGCTGCGGCGCCGCGTGTCGTCCCATGGGGCGAATGGGGAGCTGAATTTCCCGCCGCGCGTGCCGATATAGCCTGAGCTGCAGTCCCTGTTCCTGACAACTCCGGCACCGCGCGCCTCGAGCGCGCGGCGCCTTATTTTCGACATCGGAAACTCACCCTGATGCGTCGCGCGTTGGTTATCGCACCGAACTGGATCGGTGACGCATTGATGGCGCAGCCCCTGTTTGCGCGCCTCGTGAAATTGCATCCGCGTATCGCGATCGATGCCGTCGCGCCCAGCTGGGTCGCGCCCGTGCTCGAACGGATGCCCGAGATCCGCGATGTCTACGCCACGGACCTCGCGCACGGCAAGCTGCAGATGCTGCGCCGCTGGCAACTGGCGAGCGATCTGCGCGACGTCGGTTATGACGCCGCCTATGTGCTGCCCAATTCGCTGAAGTCCGCGCTGATTCCGTGGATGGCAAGCATTCCGCTGCGCATCGGCTATACGGGCGAAAGCCGTTACGGTCTGCTCAACGTGCGGCACGCGAATCCGCGCAAGGACGAGCGTCCGCCGATGGTCGGCCACTACGCCGCGCTCGCCTACGCGCCCGGCGCGAAGGTGCCCGACGATCTGCCCGTGCCGCGGCTCGACGCCGATCTGAACGAGGCGTCGCGCGTGTCGGCGCGCTTCAATCTGGACACGCGCGTGCCGCTGCTGGTGTTCTGCCCCGGCGCCGAGTACGGCCCGGCCAAGCGCTGGCCGCCCGAGCACTTCGCAGCGCTTGCGCAGATGGTCGGCCAGTCGTTCCCGTACACGAAGATCGTCGCGCTCGGTTCGCCGAAAGACGCACCCATCGCCCAGGCCATCGCCGACCGCGCGCCGAACGTGCGCAACCTGTGCGGTCAGACGGCGCTGGGCGAAGCCTGCGCGCTGATCTCGCGGGCAAGCGCCGTCGTCACGAACGATTCCGGCCTGATGCACGTCGCGGCTGCGCTGCGCCGGCCGCTCGTCGCCGTGTACGGATCGACCGATCCGCGCCACACACCGCCCTTGTCGGACCTCGCAAAGGTACAATGGCTGCATCTCGAGTGCAGTCCGTGCTTTCAGCGCGAATGTCCGTTGGGCCATCTGAACTGCCTGCGGCAACTGAGCGCCGAACAGGTGTTCGACGATCTGCGCGGTATGTTGCTCGCGCAACGCTGAGCGTTTCAGCCCGTCGGACCACGCTGCGCAATCGGTCGAGCTTCGCGCGGGGCATTGTCCCGCGCACATTCGCGCGTCATGTTCGCGTCTTGCGACGCGGGCATGCTGGCGGATGGCCTGCTGCACACCACTGACCCGCAACCGCGCGCCTGGCGCGCAAGAGACTGACGAGCCATGCCACGTTTTGCCCACATCTTCGAAGCCGCTGCGGACACGTTGAACGCTTATTACCAGGCGGTCGCGGAGGTCAATATCGACAGTTTGATGGGCTTGTGGATCGACGAGGAATTCGTCAGCTGTATCTGCGCCGATGGTTCGCATCTGCACGGCCTCGACGCGATCCGCGCGGGGCTGACTCTCCAGCTCGAAGCGCAGCCCGTCTCGATCGAGCCGCTCGACATCCGTGTTTACGACAGTCTCGGCACCGTCGTCTATGCGATTGCCGAAGCGCATCGGCCGGCTGACCCGGCTGCGATCCCGTCGATGGTCTTCACGACCTATGTGATGGTCCACGAACGTGGCGAATGGAAGATCGCGCATATCCACGCGAGTGCGATGCCGAACGAAACCGCCTCGCAGTTTGCTGCCAAAATGAGACATGGTCAGGGTGCGCTGCACTGAAGCGCCTCGCGAGACCAGCTTGACGGAAGTCCCGGCGCGGGCAACGGCCAGAGGCTTCGACTGAATACCGGTGTTGGCATGAGCACGACCCACGACAATAAAGCTTCTTCCAGACCGGCCCTCGATGCAGCGGCGGCTGTCGAGGCTGCTGTGGGCGCGTCGGCGGGTGCGTCGCTCCAGGCGACCGTCGACATGCTGTACCGCGCTCCCCTCTGGCTTCCAAATAGCCACGTCCAGACCATCGTTCCCGCATTGTTCGGCCGCCGCCCGGTGGTGGCTTACCGGCGCGAACGCTGGAACACGCCCGACGGCGATTTCATCGATCTCGACTGGCTCGTGCCCGGTCCGCTCGCAGCCGCGCCGCGCATCGCCGCCAATGCTCCGCTCTTTGTGCTGTTTCACGGACTCGAAGGCAGTTCGGACTCGCACTACGCGCGTACGCTGATGGCGGCGGCGCATCTGCGTGGCTGGCACGGCGTCGTACCGCACTTTCGCAGTTGCAGCGGGCCGATGAACCTGCTGCCGCGTTTCTACCATCTCGCCGACAGCAACGAAGTCGACTGGGTGCTGCGGCGCCTGCGCGAGCAGCACGCGGGGCCGATCGTGGCGGCGGGCGTGTCGCTGGGCGGCAACGTGTTGCTGCGCTGGCTCGGCGAGCGCCGTGAGGACGCATCGATCATCTCTGCAGCGGCGGCCATCTCCGCGCCGCTCGACGTGCACGCGGGCGGCCGCGCGCTGTCGCAGGGCTTCGGGATGATCTATACGCGCAGCTTCCTGAAGACGCTGAAACTCAAAGCGCAGCAAAAGCTCGCGCAGTATCCCGGCCTGTTCGATATCGACGACGTACTCGCCTGCCGCACGATGCACGAGTTCGACGACGTCGTGACCGCGCCGCTGCACGGCTTTCGCAACGCCGACGACTACTGGACGCGCTCGACCACCCGCCCACTGCTGCCCGAGATCACCGTGCCGACACTCGTGCTTAACGCGCGCAACGACCCGTTCCTGCCAGGCGCGGTGCTGCCGTCGCGCGGCGAGGTATCATCGATGGTGGAACTCGATCAACCGGAGCATGGCGGACACGTCGGCTTCATGACGGGCCCTTTCCCCGGCCGGATCGACTGGCTGTCTCGCCGGATCTTCGGCTACCTCGACCCGTTCACGCAACATGGATGACATCGTCAAGCAGGCACTGGCCAAATGGCCGAACGTGCCGCATTGCACCGGCTGGCTGATGCTGGACCGGCGCGGCAACTGGCGCATGCGCGACGAAGCGGCGCAAGCCGCCGGCGCGCCTGGCGAGCCGATTCGCCATACCGCCCTGCTCGGCTTCATCAACCGCAACTACGAAGCCGATGCTGAAGGGCAATGGTTCTTTCAGAACGGCCCGCAGCGCGTATATGTCGAGCTTGGCTACACGCCATTCATCGTGCGGCTGGGCGTGGATGGCGCGAGCGGCAAGCTCACGCTGACCGATCAGGGCGGCGTAGCGTTCGATCCCGCCGCCGTCTGGCTCGACGACGAAGGCGGCATTCTCTTCACCGATCGCTCGACTCCTGCGCGCATCGCCGTGCTGCACGATCACGATCTCGATCTGTTCTCCGAACATGCGGATCTGGCGAATGACGGCCAAAGCGGCCAGTTTCGCTGGCGGGACGACGTGAGTCTGAAGCTCGAACCTGTGCGCAAGTCCGAGGTTGAAAAGCGCTTCGGGTTCGTGGCAAGCCCTGCTGCGCGCGTCGCAACGTCTTGAGCTGATCGCTAGCTGCTGTTCTTCTCGTCCTCGCGCTCTTCCTTGTAGCGCGCTTCGAATTCGTGCAGGCGCGCGTCGATCGTCGCGAGATCGTAGTAGCCAACCGACTTGATGTCGCGTGCTTCCTTCAGTTGCCGGATCGCCGACGGCCACGCCCCTTCCAGCGCGAACTTCTCCGCGAGCGCGCGATGTTGCGTCAGCGCGTCGCCCGTGCCGACGCTCGCCTGCGCCAGATAGCGCCACCAGACAGGCTGCTGCGGATCGACGCGCGTTTCGTGCAGCGCCTGCGCCTGCGCTTCGCCGAAGCGGCGTGCGGTGAGCAGCGTCTGCAGACGCATGTCGATGGCCGCGTGCGATTGCGGCCAGCGCTTCTGTGCAATTTCCGCGAGACGCACGGCTTCGTCGTTGCGGCCGGCACGCCGCGCGATATCGACTGCGAGCACGTCGAGGCTCGGCGAACTACGCGGCGCGGCGCCTTCGGCGCGCTCGTTGGCGTCGAAGGCGTCACGCGCTTTCGTCAGTGACGCCGCCGCGTCGTCGTACCGTTCGAGCAGCATCTGCGCGTAGGCGATGCCGTACCAGTTGCCCGCCACGTTCAGCGCGGTCCGGTCTTCGATTTCGGAGCGCATCCGCGAAATGTCGTCGGCGTATTCGCTGCGCGACCGGTCCTGAAGCACGCGCGCCCGCGCGCGCACAAACGCGTATTCGGACGACTGGCGCGGCTGCCGGTAAGGCGAGCGTCGCGCGCGGTCGGCCATATCGGCGATACGCTCGCCCGTCAGCGGGTGAGTGCGCGCGTAAGCGGGCGCGCCCGCGTCGCTCATCGACGCGCGGTCGAGCCGCTCGAAGAACGACACCATCCCGTACGGATCGTAGCCCGCGCCCGCCAGCATCTGAAAGCCGACGCGGTCGGCTTCGTGCTCGGCCGCGCGCGAGAAGCGCAACTGGTTGTCGACGGCGTATGCCTGCCCGCCAATGGCGATCGCGCTGCCCAGATCGCCGCTATGCGCGAGCACGCCGGCCAGCACGCCAAGCAGCATGCCCGCGAGAGCCGCGTAGCCACTGTGCTCGCCCGCCGTGATCATCCGCGCGATGTGCCGCTGCAGCACGTGGCCCATTTCGTGGCCGACGACGGACGCCAGTTCCGATTCCGTCTGCGTCGCGACGATCAGCCCCGTATTCACGCCGATGAAGCCGCCCGGAAGCGAGAACGCGTTGATCTGCTGGTCGCGCATCGTGAACAGATCGAAGTCCGGACGATAGCCGCCGATGAACTGCGCGCTCGCGGCGGCCGAGAGCTTTTCGGAGATCGAATTCAGATAGTCGCGCACGAGCCAGTCGTCGATATAGTCAGGATCGCTGCGGACTTCGCGCATCACGCGCTCGCCCAGCTTGCGCTCGGCTTGCGGCGTGAGCGAGCCGCCCGAGCCGTCGCCGAGATCGGGCAACTGTTGCGTGGACATCGGCGCGTGCAGGCTGGCGTTGCCGCCGGGATTGCCCGAGAAGCGCGTCGCCGCGCCGCCGTACATGCCGAACACGCCCTGCGCGATGTCGGGCGGCACGGTCGTTGCACCATAGGTGTCGAGCGGGCCTGTGACGAGCGGCAGTTCCGACATGTTCGACGGCTGCGCGATGATCGCGGGCGGGACGGCGAGCGTGACGGACAACACTGCAGCAAGAAACCGTTTCAGACGCATTGCGGACGATGGGCGAAGATCGAAGGCGGCGTAAGGCGCCGGAAGGAACCGGACTTGTTTTTCGATTGTACCGGCTGCTGTGGGCGCGTCGACCTGCGATATACGCCTGGACGGCAGGTGGCCTGTAGCCGGGCGCGCAGGAGCGTTGTGCGTTATCGTGATTCTTCGCTCTGGCGCACGCCATGGCGCCCGACTGCCCCGCAGCGCTCACGCTGCTATGATAGGCGCCCTCTCCAGGAGCCAACCATGACCGAACTCACACATTTCGATGCAGCCGGCCAGGCGCATATGGTCGACGTCGGCGGCAAGGCGGAAACGAAGCGCATCGCAGTCGCGCGCGGCACGATCCGCATGCTGCCCGCGACCTTCGAGTTGATCCGCAAAGGGGAAGCGAAGAAAGGCGACGTGATCGGCATCGCGCGCATTGCGGCGATCCAGGGCGCGAAGCGCACCGCCGATCTGATTCCGTTGTGTCATCCGCTCGCGCTCACGCGCGTCGCGGTGGAGTTCGAACTCGACGAATCGGGACCTGCCGTGCATTGCCGGGTCCAGGTCGAGACGCTGGGCAGAACGGGGGTCGAGATGGAAGCGCTGACGGCCGTGCAGGTCGGACTGCTGACGGTGTACGACATGTGCAAGGCCGTCGATCGCGGAATGACCATCACCGATGTGCGGGTGGTCGAAAAGCATGGCGGGAAGTCGGGGGATTGGGTGGCGGAGTGAGATAGGCGGCGCATTCGACGCGCCGCTTGCATTACCTCGACGCCAACGCATCAATCGTCGTCGTCACCCTCTTCGTCATCGTTGTTGATGTCCTTCGGCGGCGTGCCGTATTTCTTCATCAGCTCCGCCTTGAACGCACCGAGCGTCTTCTGCTGGTCGCACAAATCGTACAGATACGAGAGCTGCGACGGCCAGTCGTGCAATTCTTCCGCAAAGATCTTCAGCCGCTCGACAGTATCGTACGCGCCGTTCATGTCGCCGCTCAGCGCCTGCAACACTGCATAACGTCGCAGCACCGTTTCGCCCGGCAGCAGCGCCATTGCCTGACGATGCATCGCGAGCTTGTGCGGCAAGTCCTGCGCGTTCATCGGCAGAAGCGTTGCCATTCCATACTCGCCCCACGCGCCGAACAGGAACGACGGATCTTCGCGGTACTGATCGAACGGACGCGAGCCGTAATACAGCACCTCCGCGCGCGCGTAGTCACGATAAACGGGATACAACGCCGCCAGTCCACCGAACACTATCACCAGGAACGCACCAAACGACAGACGGCCGGGAATCAGGCGCAACGGCTTCGTATCGAGCAGGCCGATCACGAACATCGCGGGCAGCAGGAAGAACATGTACTGCTGCGGATACTCGACGAGCGCATGCATCACGAGCACACCGATCAGCGCGAGACCAAACACGCGCGCAGCCGTATGCGGCGCGCGCACGACACGCACGAACCAGGCAGCAAGGCCGAGCAGCACGATGCCCAGGCCGATCAGGCCCGTCTTCGCGAGCAGATCGATGAAGATGTCGTGCGAATTGTTGGCAATCTCGACGCCGCCGAGCGACTTCGCAAGATCGAACTGATAGCGCGGAAACTCGCCCCAGCCCACGCCCAGCAACGGGTGCGTGCGGAACATTGTCCAGCCGTACTTCCACAGGGCGAGACGCGGCGCGATCTGGCCTGCGTCCTTCATGCGCTCCGCGGCGGACTGCGCGAGATCGAGGTGAAAGTGCACGTTGGCCCAGCGGATCGCCGCATTCACCGCGAAGAACAGCACCGCGAGCACGACGGGAATCAGCCACTCGCGATTGCTGCGGCGGCGCGACACATTACGACGTTGCTCGGCGAACGCCATCCAGAAGCCTGCAACGACGATCACGCCCATCTGCAGCCACGGGCCGCGCGACACCGTCAACGCAAGGCCGCCCGAAAAAATCGCCGACACGAGCAGCCAGATGAACACATTGATGCGCCGCGTCTGCACGAGATACAACGCACCCGCCGTCGCGAACGCGATATACGTGGCGAGGTGATTGGCCTGCGCCATGTTGCCGAATGGCCGGCGCTCGGTCAGCACACTGTAGGAAACCACTAGCGGCGTCACTTTCACTTCGAGGTGAAAGAGCTGGATCGTCTGGCAAAACACCGCAAACAGGCCGCCGACGATCAGCGCGAACGCGACCACCGTGAACGCGTTTTCCGTCAGGTTCGCGCGGCTGAAACCGTAGCCGGCGTGCACGGCCATGAACGCAGCGAGCAGAAAGCCCGCGCCGAGCCAGTTCATCGACGGTTGCGCGACGGGCAGCACGATCGACTGCGCGATCAGCACGAGCCCGAAGCACAGTGGCACTAATGCGACGACCGGCGACGCGAATACGACGCGTGGCCGTGCCGACCAGACCAGCAATGCCACACCTGCGCCCAGCAGCAGATAGAGCGACAGCGCCGTGAACTCGGCATAGAAGGTCGGAATCGGATACGTGTGGTTGACGACTGCATACGGCAGAATCAACGCACAAGCCAATAAGAACAGTGAAAGATAACGGGCGAAAGGGTTGGGCATGAGTAACCGGGGACGTCAGCAACCGGCGCACTATACAAAAAAATCCTTGCGCTGTGCGCCGCCCGAACGGAAATAACCCGGAATCTCGCCGCGGCATGGAAACTTTTGCCGCGGCGTTCGATGCGGGTTCCGCTTCTACCGGACTCACGCCTGCCTCATGTAGTCGATCCGCCGGTTAGCTGCGGCACTCGGGCGGTGCGAGATTCGACGGCAATGTCGGCGCATCGGCGGGCAACGGACCCGCGCCCGGCGCCGGCAGCGACGATGCAGCCTTGCCGCCCGCGAAACATTCCCATGTAATGGTGCCCTTCTGCACTGCGCCCTTCGCCAGCGCGACGCGCGCCGTCGGCGTGTCGGCGCTGTCGGGCGAGGACGGCACGAAGACGATTGTGTTCGAACCGTCGTCGGCTACGCGCGTTGTGAACGCGACCGTGATCTGGCCAGTGTCGTCGTCGATATGGATGGACTGGACGTTGCGGGTGGCGGGCGGTGACGCGTAGCCGCTGCCGAACGCATTGCCGCTGCCGGCGTTCTCGCCGACAGTCAGCTGCGCGGCCGACGCCAGCGACAGCCCCTCGCCAACGCGGCTGCGCGCGAGATAGTCCTGATACGCAGGGATCGCATATGCAGCGATCACGCCGACGATGGCCAGCACGATCATCAGCTCGATCAGTGTGAAGCCCCACCATCGCCGCACGCGGGTGAGCGGGACAGTCCATGTGCGCGGCGCGCGGGCGCGCAGCCAGGGCGCAAAGAACGTGTACAACGAAGCAACGGCAACATTAGCGATCATCGGCGAACTCCTCAAAACGAAAGCGCCTGCCCCGGGAATCAGGACAGGCGCTTCGATCGTAGCGAGCCGCTAACCGCGCCGGCAGCCGGCCGAATGGCTAATGGTGCACGCCGGAATGCATCGGTAAAGTGAATCTCGTCAATGCGTTCCCGGCGTGTGTCCGGCAATCCGGTTCGCGTTGCGCCGCTTCAACGCGTAACCGAGCAGCACGACGAACAGCGCGCAGGCGATGCTCATGCCGTATTCGGCAACAGGCGTATCCAGGATCGGCCAACGGTCGCCCGCCGGGTCGTTGACGATGAGACCGCCCGCAATCCAGCCGAGCAACGCGCCGCCCAGCGTGATGACGATCGGGAAACGGTCGAGCAGCTTCAGCACGAGCTGGCTGCCCCACACGATCAGCGGAATGCTGACGATCAGCCCGAACACGACGAGGGCGATGCGGTGGTGCGGCTCGGCGGCTTCGGCGGCGCCTGCAATCGCGATCACGTTGTCGAGGCTCATCACGGCGTCGGCGACGATGATCGTCTTGACGGCTGCAAGCAGCTTGTCGGCGGGTTTGACATTCGCATGCGCGTCGGGCGCCGGCGCCAGCAGGCGCACGCCGATCCACAGCAGCAGCAGGCCGCCCGCGAACTTGAGCAGCGGCACGTCGAGCAGCACGACAGCGAACGCGATCAGCGCGACACGGAGCACGATCGCGCCGAGCGTGCCCCATAGCACGCCCTTCGTGCGTTGCTCGGGCGGCAGGTTGCGGCAGGCGAGCGCGATCACGACAGCGTTGTCGCCACCCAGCAGGATGTCGATGACGATGATCTGGAAGACGGCGCCCCAATGGAGCGTGGTGAGGAATTCGAGCATGGAAAGCAGGATAGAAGGTAGCGAAAGCAAACGGCAACAAAAAAGCGAGGGAGCAATGGCTCGCTCCCTCGCTTCATCTTGCGTCTTACGAAAGGACTTCGTAAGCGTATCAAAAAACGTCAACGGCAGCCGACGTTTCTCGAGCCTATCGCAATACTTCTTACAGCATCGCCTTCAGAAGACGCGCCATTTCCGACGGGTTCTTCGTGACCTTGATACCGCAGGCATCCATGATTTCCAGCTTGGCATCAGCCGTATCCGCACCGCCCGAGATCAGCGCGCCGGCGTGGCCCATGCGCTTGCCCGGAGGCGCCGTAACGCCAGCGATGAAGCCAACCACCGGCTTCTTCATGTTGTCCTTGATCCAGTGCGCAGCGTTCGCTTCGTCCGGACCGCCGATTTCGCCGATCATGATCACGGCGTCCGTATCCGGATCGTCGTTGAACATCTTCATGACGTCGATGTGCTTCAGACCGTTGATCGGGTCGCCGCCGATACCGACTGCCGACGACTGGCCGAGGCCGATCGCCGTCAGCTGGCCGACTGCTTCATACGTCAGCGTGCCCGAACGCGACACCACGCCGATGCGGCCCTTGCGGTGGATGTGACCCGGCATGATGCCGATCTTCAGTTCGTCCGGCGTGATCGTGCCCGGGCAGTTCGGTCCGAGGAGCAGCGTCTTGCGGCCTTCGCGGCGCATACGGTCCTTGACTTCGATCATGTCGCGAACGGGGATGCCTTCCGTGATACAGATCGCGAGATCGAGATCGGCTTCGACGGCTTCCCAGATTGCAGCAGCGGCGCCTGCGGGCGGCACGTAGATGACCGAGACGGTCGCGCCCGTTTCTTCCTTGGCTTCCTTCACGCTAGCGTAGATAGGAATGCCTTCGAAGTCTTCGCCAGCCTTCTTCGGGTTCACGCCCGCGACGAATGCTTCGCGGCCGTTTGCGTATTCACGGCATGCGCGCGTGTGGAACTGACCGGTCTTGCCGGTGATGCCCTGCGTGATGACCTTGGTGTCTTTGTTGATCAGAATCGACATGTATTGACCTCTGTTCGTTTGGTGGCGCGCTCAACGCGTCCCGCGCGGCAAATAGCGTTTGCCCGCGACGCTCGCGCGCCGCCATTCGTAATCCGGTGATATGCGCCGGGGCGATCAGGCCTTGCCTGCGGCAGCCGCGACGACCTTCTGCGCAGCTTCTTCCATGCTGTCTGCCGAGATGATCGGCAGGCCGGAATCGGCCAGCATCTTCTTGCCGAGGTCTTCGTTCGTGCCCTTCATGCGCACGACGAGCGGCACTTGCAGATCGACCGCCTTCGAAGCTGCGATCACGCCTTCCGCGATCACGTCACAACGCATGATGCCGCCGAAGATGTTGACGAGAATCGCCGTCAGGTTCGGGTTCTTCAGCATCAGCTTGAACGCTTCCGTGACCTTCTCGGTCGTCGCACCACCGCCGACGTCCAGGAAGTTCGCCGGCTCGCCGCCGAACAGCTTGATCGTGTCCATCGTCGCCATCGCCAGACCGGCGCCGTTCACCAGACAGCCAATGTTGCCGTCGAGCGAGATGTACGCGAGGTCGAACTTCGACGCTTCGACTTCAGCCGGATCTTCTTCGTCCAGATCGCGGTACGCGACGATTTCCGGATGACGGAACAGTGCGTTCGAATCGAAGTTGAACTTGGCGTCCAGTGCGATGACCTTGCCGTCGCCCGTCAGGATCAGCGGGTTGATTTCGGCCAGCGATGCGTCCGTTTCCCAGAATGCCTTGTACAGGCCTTGCAGGATCGCGCGCGCTTGCGGCAGCGAAGCAGCGGGAACGCCGATCTTCGTTGCGAGCTCGTCGGCTTCGGCGTCTTTCAGACCGGTCGACGGGTCGACAGCGATCTTGTGGATCAGCTCGGGCGTCTTTTCCGCGACTTCTTCGACGTCCATGCCGCCTTCGCTCGACGCCATCACGACGATCTTCTGCGAAACGCGATCGATCACGAGACCGACATACAGTTCCTTCTTGATGTCAGCGCCTTCTTCGATCAGCAGGCGATTCACCTTCTGGCCTTCCGGGCCAGTCTGGTGCGTGACGAGCTGCATGCCGAGGATCTGGTTCGAGTATTCACGAACCTGTTCCAGCGACTTCGCGACCTTCACGCCGCCACCCTTACCACGGCCACCCGCGTGGATCTGAGCCTTGACGACCCAAACCGGGCCGCCGAGCTCTTCAGCGGCCTTGACCGCATCATCCACCGAGAAGACCGGCTTGCCGCGCGGTACCGCGACTCCGAATTTCCGCAGGATTTCCTTACCCTGGTACTCGTGAATCTTCATGCGTGATTCCCTTCAGTCTGAGAGTTGGATTGAACTTCGCTTCCGGCTGGGCCGTTTACTCGGGACGCGCCGCTTTCACGGCCTGTCCGTCGGGTACGGCATCCGCGCGATCCGCTGAACGCGGCGCGTGGCCGTACCAGCGCGGATAAAACTGTCGCACCGCCTCGCCATCGAACCGCAGCGCATGGCAGCGGCCCAGCTGGAATGGCGGTTTGTCGTTTGGTTGCTCGCTTGCGTGTTGGGTTGCTTGCTCGCTCGAAGCGTTATCTTTGGCGTCTTGTCCGGTGCTGCCCTGCGTGCCGTGGGACGAAGCGTCTGCTGATCCATTGGGCGAACTCGCGGGCCCCTCGCTTCCTGGCCTGCCCTTATCCGTATTCCACACGTCGCCCGCGAACGCCTGGATGGCGGCAGTGGGCAAAATTGCGCACAACTCGGTGAGATGCGTGCAGCCAGCCGTGCCGGCCAGCAAACGGGCAGCATCGCGACGGAAGTTATGGAAGAGATTGAGCCCGATGAGGGCACGATAGGCGGGATTGGAGGCTTCACACAGACCGGGATACGGAACCCAGTCGGACGACGCTTCAGCGTCGACGACATTGAGCTTGCGATCGATCGTGATGCGGAGCCAGAGTTCATGGATCGGCGAGCCGTTCGGCCGGACACCCGACGCAAGCGTCACATCACGTGGCTTTTCGTCGGTGAGGCATGCCTCGATATCCCACAAACCATCTTCGCGCTCAAATGCCTCCGCTCGGATTGCGCGGCGATGGCGCAACTGTCGGGACACTGGCGGGGAGAGCGGCATGCGAGAACAAAGGCCGGATTGAAGAACCGTTGAATTTTAGCATACTGGGTATTTGAGACTGGCCAAACGCTGCAGGGGCTTGATGGAGCAGGGTTTGCGCGATACCAGGGATGGCAATTTGACGCAGACTTTTCGTGCAGCGCAGCAGTGCCCGTGGCCTGAGCGAAGGGCGCTATTCCGATGCCCAGTCCTCGTCAATACCCTTCAGAATTTTCCCGATGATTCCCTGAGAAAACCCGCGCGTTGCAAGAAAGCGCGCCTGCTTGGCGCGTTCGTTAGGCGTTTCCGGCAAGGTGCCGAACTTTTTACGCCAGACAGCCTGAGCACGCGCCATTTCGGTTTCCTTCAATTGCGCGCTGACCTCTTCGACCAGCGTCTGCCCGACCGCGTGACGCTTGAGTTCGTTGACGATGCGGCCCGCACCCATGCGTGATGCACGCCGATGAATCAGGCTTTCAGCGAAACGGGAATTCGACAGCCAGCCTTCGCTTTCGAGCGAATCCAGCAATGTGTCGATTGAATCGCCCTCTTCCGCGTACGGCTCGAGCTTGCGCGACAACTCTGCGCGGCTATATTCGCGGCGCGACAGATAGCCGAGTGCGCGGCCTTTTAGAGAGCGTGCGGGACGTTGTGAAGCGCGGCTCGCGGTATCGGCGGGTTTGCCTTCGCCTGGTTGGCGACGCGAGCGCGTGTAGGTGACTTCTTCGCTATCGGTGTTTGAGCGGTCGCGTGAAGCCGGACCGACGCCGGCGGCACGATCATGCGCATCGAACGATTCGAATGGATCGAAGTCCTCGGGGGATGACTCGTTTGAGAGCGGTGTTGCGGCAGACGAGGACGAACGTGAAGACACGCGCGACGACGATTCAAATGGATCGTCGTCGCGCGGGCCGCCCGTGTTGCGTCCTGCGCCCGTGGTCGAGGAAGCAGAGCGGCCCTTGCGCATCACGCGACGATTACTCCTCTTCGCCCACTTCCTCGTCGGCGCTGACGGCAGCGCCCGCCGGCATCGCATTCACGCCGAGCGATTCGCGGATACGGTTTTCAATTTCACGCGCGATATCCGGATTTTCGCGCAGAAATTCACGCGCGTTGTCCTTGCCCTGACCAATACGTTCGCCGTTGTAGCTATACCAGGCGCCCGCCTTGTCGACGATCTTGGCCTGCACGCCGAGGTCGATGATTTCGCCCTGACGCGAGATGCCTTCGCCGTACAAAATATCGAAAATCGCTTCGCGGAACGGCGGCGACACCTTGTTCTTCACGACCTTCACGCGGGTTTCGTTGCCGATCACTTCGTCGTTCTTCTTGATCGAACCGATACGGCGAATGTCCAGACGCACGGATGCGTAGAACTTCAGCGCGTTACCGCCCGTGGTCGTTTCCGGGTTGCCGAACATCACGCCGATCTTCATGCGGATCTGGTTGATGAAGATCACGAGGCAGTTCGTGCGCTTGATCGTACCCGTCAGCTTGCGCAGCGCCTGTGACATCAGACGTGCTTGCAGACCCGGCAGCGAATCGCCCATTTCACCTTCGATTTCGGCCTTCGGCACGAGCGCCGCAACCGAGTCGATAACGATCATGTCGATCGAACCCGAGCGCACCAGTGCGTCCGCGATTTCGAGCGCCTGTTCGCCCGTGTCGGGCTGCGAGACCAGCAGTTCGCTGACGTTCACACCGAGCTTTTGCGCGTATTGAATATCGAGCGCGTGTTCCGCGTCGATAAACGCCGCCGTGCCGCCGAGCTTCTGCATTTCGGCAACGACCTGCAGCGTCAGCGTGGTCTTACCCGACGATTCCGGCCCGTAGATTTCCACCACACGGCCACGCGGCAGCCCGCCAACGCCCAGCGCGATGTCGAGGCCCAGCGATCCCGTCGAGACCACCTGGATATCTTCGACTGCCTCACCCTGGCCGAGCCGCATGACCGACCCTTTGCCGAACTGCTTTTCGATCTGCGCAAGCGCGGCAGCAAGTGCCTTGCTCTTTTCCGCAGTCAGTCCAGCCGAGCCTTTCTTGCTTTCTTCCATGAATCGTCCTTTGCTATGATGAACGGCGTCTGAGGCAGGTGTGCCGGTAGTTGCGAACCCGGTTTTGAACTCGGTTCTTCCAATCAGCACGCTAAACGCAGACACTGTATAAAAAAACAGTAGTTTTGGCAAGCCTGTTTGCAAATGTGGACGTCCAGATTTGCAATCGGACAACACCTACTACCGACAAAATTTTTCGGAGACGCTGTGCGCCGGGGCGCCCCGGTGCCGGCCGGGCAGGGCGCATCATGCGAATTCTCATTGCCGAAGACGACAGCATACTCGCGGACGGTCTGGTCCGATCACTCCGCCAATCGGCATACGCCGTTGACCATGTGAAGACGGGCGCGGAAGCCGATACCGCCCTGTCGATGCAGACGTTCGACCTTCTCATTCTCGATCTCGGCCTGCCGAAAATGTCCGGCCTCGAAGTGCTGCGCCGTCTGCGCGCGCGCAATTCGAACGTGCCCGTGCTGATCCTGACGGCAGCCGACAGCGTCGATGAACGCGTGAAAGGCCTCGATCTCGGCGCCGACGACTACATGGCGAAGCCCTTCGCGCTCAACGAACTCGAAGCACGCGTACGTGCGCTCACGCGCCGCGGCGCGGGCGGCGGGCCGACCGTCGTCAGGCATGGCTCGCTGTCGTTCGATCAGGTTGGTCGAATTGCCTATGCCAATGAGCAGGTTATCGATCTGTCCGCGCGTGAGCTAGGATTGCTCGAAGTCCTGTTGCAGCGGATCGGGCGGCTGGTATCGAAGGAGCAGCTGGTCGATCACCTGTGCGAATGGGGCGAAGAGGTCAGCAACAACGCGATCGAGGTCTATGTGCACCGGCTGCGCAAGAAGATCGAACCTAGCGGCGTGCGCATCATTACTGTGCGCGGGCTCGGTTACTGTCTCGAGAAGGCCGCGCCACCAGCGCAAGCGGCAGCCCAGCAAGGCGAGCCGTCCGACGCGTCCGCTGCCATGCCCGCAAGCCACTACTTCAAGTAAAGGCGCTCCATGTCCGTCCGCGCACCGCGCGCCACGGCGCACGCGGCGGATATCGACGAAGTCCGCGACGCGCGCTACGCGAATCCATTCGCGCCGCCCGATGAATCCGAGGCGGCGGCGGAGACGCGTCCGCGCTCGCTGTTCGGCGAAATTCTGGACTGGATGCTCGCGCCCTTGCTGCTGCTGTGGCCGATGAGTCTTGCCGTCACGTATCTGGTCGCGAAGTCGATCGCGAACGGGCCGTTCGACCGCGCGCTGGAGACCGATGCGTATGTGCTCGCGCGGCAAATCCATCCGGTGAACGGTGTCGCCGAATTGACGCTGCCCGATTCGACGCGCGACTTCCTGCGCGCCGACAATATAGATAGCGTGTTCTATCAGGTGCTCGGCACGCGCGGCGAACTCGTCGCGGGTGATCGGGACATGCCGTTGCCGCGTGAGGAAGACCGGCCGCAGCCGGGCATCGTCGAGTTTCGAGACGACATGCTGCGCGGCAACGATATCCGCGTCGCTTATACGACTGTCGAATTTCCGCAGACGCCGGGCGCCCAGCCCGTGCTCGTACAG
The DNA here is from genome assembly GCF_017104715.1 of Burkholderia sp. Ac-20365. Taxonomy (GTDB): domain Bacteria; phylum Pseudomonadota; class Gammaproteobacteria; order Burkholderiales; family Burkholderiaceae; genus Paraburkholderia. The sequence goes on along the minus strand of NZ_JAAGPI010000002.1, from coordinate 546,110 downwards.
GTGGCCGAGACGCTCGACAAACGCAGCGCGCTCGCCAACGACATCATCAAAGGCGTGATCCTGCCGCAGTTCGTGATCCTGCCGCTGGCCATTCTGCTCGTGTGGTTCGGGCTGTCGCGCGGCCTTGCGCCGCTGCACGCACTGCAGGCACATATCCGCGCGCGCCGCCCCGACGACCTCTCGCCGCTCGAAGCTCGCCGCGCGCCGCCCGAAATCGAGCCGCTCGTCACCTCGTTCAACGATCTGCTGACGCGCCTCGAGCAGAACATGGAGCTGCAAAAGCGCTTCATCGCCGATGCCGCGCATCAGATGAAAACGCCGCTCGCGGGTTTGCGCACCCAGGCTGAACTGGCGCTGCGTCAGGAAGCGTCGGCGGAAGTGCATCGCTCGCTCGAGCAGATCGCGACCAGTTCGGAGCACGCCGCGCGGCTCGTTACGCAACTGCTCGCGCTTGCGCGCGCCGAAAACCGCATGTCAGGGCAAATTTTCACGCCCGTCGAGATCGGCGACGTCGCGCGCAGCGCCGTGCGCGACTGGGTCCAGCCCGCGCTCGCCAAGCAGATGGACCTCGGCTACGAAGGACCGGAAACGCCCGAAGAAGCGATCGAGGTTGAAGGTAATCCCGTGATGCTGCGTGAGATGCTGTCGAACCTGATCGATAACGCGATCCGCTACACGCCAGCGGGCGGGCGCATCACGGTACGCGTGCGGCGCGACGATGCCGCTCGAATGGCTCATCTGGAAGTGGAAGACACAGGCATGGGGATTCCCGCCGCCGAGCGCGAGCGCGTGGTCGAGCGGTTCTACCGGATTCTCGGGCGTGAAGGCGACGGCAGCGGACTGGGTCTTGCGATCGTCCGTGAAATCGCGACGATGCACGGCGGTACGCTCGCGATCGAAGATAACGTCTATCAAACGTCGCCACGTCTGGCAGGAACGCTCGTACGTGTCAGCTTGCGGATGATGGATCGTGCACGGGACTTACCCTAATCCGTCAGTTTTATCCATTTAAGTCAGCAATCCGGTTTGACCGTCTTCCGCGCAATAGCTAACAAAATACGAGACGTTAGCCACACCAAGCCAGATTATCGACAATTCTCTACATTCCGAAGCTCATCCCTTCCGCGTCAGAACGCCGTAAGTTTCCGCTCCAATAATCGCTACACGGACGCGCCCGTCCAGGCGCGCCGCGACTTATATCAATACTGGAGACGACATATGGCTACCGTAAGCGGGCAAATCTCGCACGCGCCGATGACGAAAGAAGAGAAACGGGTAATCTTCGCGTCATCGTTGGGCACGGTTTTCGAGTGGTACGACTTTTATCTGGCCGGCTCGCTCGCGGCTTTCATCAGCAAGAGCTTCTTCTCAGGCGTCAATCCGACGGCCGCCTTCATCTTCACCCTGCTCGGCTTCGCGGCCGGCTTCGCGGTGCGTCCGTTCGGCGCGCTGGTGTTTGGGCGACTAGGCGACATGGTCGGCCGCAAGTACACCTTCCTCATCACGATCGTCATCATGGGTCTGTCGACCTGTGTGGTCGGCTTCCTGCCCGGCTATGCGGCGATCGGCATGGCATCGCCCGTGATCTTCATCGCGATGCGTCTGCTGCAAGGTCTCGCGCTCGGCGGTGAGTACGGCGGCGCTGCGACGTACGTCGCGGAACACGCGCCCGCCAACCGCCGCGGCTTCTACACTGCGTGGATCCAGACGACGGCAACGCTCGGCCTGTTCCTGTCGCTGCTCGTGATTCTCGGCGTGCGCACGGCGATGGGCGAAGACGCGTTCGGCGCATGGGGCTGGCGCATTCCGTTCGTCGCGTCGCTGGTGCTGCTGGGGATTTCGGTGTGGATCCGGATGCAACTGCACGAGTCGCCTGCTTTCGAGCGCATCAAGGCTGAAGGCAAGACGTCGAAGGCTCCGCTGTCGGAAGCGTTCGGTCAGTGGAAGAATCTGAAGATTGTCATTCTGGCTCTGATCGGCGTGACGGCTGGCCAGGCAGTTGTCTGGTACACGGGCCAGTTCTATGCGCTGTTCTTCCTGACGCAGACGCTGAAGGTCGACGGTGCAAGCGCGAACATCCTGATCGCGATTGCGCTGCTGATCGGCACGCCGTTCTTCCTGTTCTTCGGTTCGCTGTCTGATCGCATCGGCCGCAAGCCGATCATCATGGCTGGCTGCCTGATTGCGGCGCTGACCTACTTCCCGCTCTTCAAGGCGCTGACGCACTACGCGAACCCGGCGCTCGAGGCCGCGACGGCCAAGGCACCGATCGTCGTGATCGCGAATCCGGACGAGTGCTCGTTCCAGTTCAACCCGGTCGGCACGTCGAAGTTCACGTCGTCATGCGATATCGCGAAAAGCGCGCTGTCAAAGGCTGGCCTGAACTACGACAACGTCGCGGCGCCGGCTGGCACGCTGGCGCAGATCAAGGTCGGCGATACCACGATCGACACGTTCGACGGCAAGGCCGCCGACGCCAAGGAAGCTGGCAAAACGTTCGACAAGAACCTCGGCACCGCGCTGAAGGCGGCCGGCTATCCGCCCAAGGCCGATCCATCTCAGATCAACTGGCCGATGACGGTCGTGATCCTGACGATCCTTGTGATCTACGTGACGATGGTGTACGGGCCAATCGCAGCAATGCTGGTCGAGATGTTCCCGACACGCATCCGCTACACGTCGATGTCGCTGCCGTATCACATCGGCAATGGCTGGTTCGGGGGCTTCCTGCCAGCGACGGCGTTCGCGATCGTCGCTGCGAAGGGCAACATCTACTCCGGGCTGTGGTATCCGATCATCATCGCGCTGGCGACATTCGTGATCGGTCTGCTTTTCGTGCGGGAGACCAAGGACTCCAATATCTACGCGCAGGACTGAGCGCGACGTAGGTAAAACGGGAGTCTCGCAAAAAGTTGTCGCGCGGGGGTTGACAGCCCCCGCCGGCATCTTCATAATCTCGCTTCTTTCGGCGAATTAGCTCAGTCGGTTAGAGCGACGGAATCATAATCCGCAGGTCCGGGGTTCGAATCCCTGATTCGCCACCAAATTGCGAAAGCCCGGTAGATCTCTGATCTACCGGGCTTTTTCAATTCCAGCCAGCAAGACGATGCGCGTTGAACTTTGCCAGAACCGTTTCCCGCTGGCAGCCGAATCTGGACGCCACACTAATACCGAGGCGCCGATTGCGCTGCGCCGATGATGGTAAACTTGCGCAAAAAGGGCAGCTACGTAGATCAGGACTCGGTCCTCCCAACCCCGCAACAGCTTCTTCGTCTTCCGCTAGCAGGCGACAGCACGCCACCGAACGCGGCTTGCTCGATGACGACTTTGGGGCGGAAAGTCTTCCCCACGCAAGCGCTCGACATGAACTCATCCTGAACAGCTTGAGATGCCCGCGTGGCGAACAACGTCGCCAACGCCAATCCGGCTTCCGCCTGTTCCAATACCGCCACGATTCCGTGGCGACCGCATTCCAGTACTCATGCTACGTCTAAGCGAAGTCAAACTCCCCCTCGACCATCCCGAGAGCGAACTCGAAGCCGCGATACGTGCGCGCCTCGCGCAGCTCGGCGTGCCGAAAGACGGGCTCCTCCGTTACTCGGTGTTCCGCCGCGCGCACGACGCACGCAAGCGCTCAGACATCAAGCTGACGTATATCGTCGATGTCGAGGTCAAGGACGAAGCGGCCGCGCGCAAGCGGCTCGCGGACGTCCCGCATTGCGCGATAACGCCGGACATGGAATACCGCTTCGTCGCGAAAGCCACCGAGCACATGACTTCCCTGCGCCCGGTCGTTATCGGCATGGGACCGTGCGGGCTGTTCGCAGGACTTATCCTGGCGCAGATGGGATTTCGCCCAATCATCCTCGAACGCGGCAAAGCCGTGCGTGAGCGCACCAAGGATACTTTCGGCCTGTGGCGCAAGAGCGTACTCAACCCTGAATCCAATGTTCAGTTCGGCGAAGGCGGGGCGGGGACGTTTTCGGACGGCAAGCTGTACAGTCAGATCAAGGATCCGAACCACTACGGCCGCAAGGTGCTTGACGAATTCGTCAAGGCCGGCGCTCCGGAAGACATTCTCTATCTGAGCCGGCCGCACATCGGCACGTTCCGCCTTGTCAGCATGGTGGAAAAAATGCGCGCCAACATCGAGGAACTGGGCGGCGAGATCCGCTTCGAAACCCGCGTCGACGACATTGAAATCGATCAGGGCAAGGTGCGTGCGCTCAAGCTGTCGAACGGCGAGACACTGCGCTGCGATCACGTGGTGCTGGCCGTGGGCCACAGCGCGCGCGACACGTTCCAGATGCTGCACGATCGCGGTGTCTATATCGAAGCCAAGCCGTTTTCGCTGGGGTTTCGCATCGAACACCCACAAGGGGTGATCGATCGCGCGCGCTTCGGCAAGTTCGCGGGCCACAAACAACTCGGCGCGGCCGACTACAAGGTGGTCCATCACTGCAGCAATGGACGCGCGGTCTACAGCTTTTGCATGTGCCCCGGCGGCACGGTAGTCGCGGCAACCTCAGAGCCGGGCCGCGTGGTCACCAACGGCATGAGCCAGTATTCGCGCGCGGAGCGCAACGCGAATGCGGGCATCGTCGTCGGCATCACGCCGGAAGACTATCCCGGCGGTCCCATGGCGGGCATCGCGTTCCAGCGCAAATGGGAAGAGCGTGCATTCGAACTCGGCGGCGGCGATTACCACGCGCCGGGTCAACTGGTCGGTGATTTCATCGCCGGCCGCCCGTCGACTTCGCTTGGCTCCGTGGTGCCGTCGTACAAGCCGGGCGTGCGCCCGACCGATCTGAGCACCGCGCTGCCGGACTACGTGATCGAAGCCATCCGTGAAGCATTGCCCCAGCTCGACAGGAAGATCGCCGGCTTCGCGATGCACGACGCCGTGCTCACCGGCGTCGAAACGCGTACTTCGTCGCCCATCCGCGTTCGACGCAAGGACGATTACCAGAGCATGAACGTCGAAGGCCTTTATCCGGCCGGCGAAGGCGCGGGATATGCGGGTGGCATCTACTCGGCGGCCATCGACGGCATCGAAGTCGCGCAGGCGTTGGCACTCAATATGACGTCAGCACGCGTGTCCTGATCGTAGCGGAAACGTCAAAAAAGCCGCTGTTTCTCACGAAACAGCGGCTTTTTTTATCCCGGGCGCCAACGCGCACGATCGAAGCAAACGCTCGCCTCAACGATCGACGATCTTCGTCAGATTCCCCCGCACCTTCTGAAGCAACGCGATCAGCTGCTTCGACTCCTCTTCGGTCAGCCCGCTCAACCCTTCGGCGGCGACCTGATCGCCGACCTGCTTCGCTTCGTCAAGCGTGCGCTCGGCCTTCTCGGTGATCCGAATCTGCTTCTCGCGGCGGTCGCGCGGATTGCCGATCCGTTCGATCCAGCCGCCCTCCTCCATCCGGTCCAGCAAGCGGCCCGCCGAGATCGGCGCGACTTCCAGCAGATCCGCGAGCCGCGCCTGGTTGATATCGCCGTAAAACGACAGATACGCGAGCGCGCGGCATTGCGCGCGCGTCAGATCGATCGACAGCCGCGCGAGGTCGTCGAACCGCTTGCCGACCAGCCGGCCAACGTCCGAAATGAGAAAGCCGAAGCGTTCGTCAAAATGGGTTTTCATCGCGCGATTATACGAAGAGCCCGCGTCGCGCCAATTACCCAAAACGCGCGGCGAACAAACAACTCCGGGAAACTCAGCGTATGCATAAGAATCGTCCGTCGATACAATAAGCATGCTTACTATTTCTCAGACTCCACCTCATGGCCTCCGATTCGCCGGCAGCAAAACCCGCCGTCGAGCTGAACCGTCCGATGATCACGGTCGCGATCATGCTCGCGACGCTGATGCAGACACTCGACAGCACCATCGCCAATGTCGCGCTGCCGCATATGCAGGGCAGCCTGTCGGCGTCGCAGGACGAGATCACGTGGGTGCTCACGTCATACATCGTGGCCGCCGCGATTGCGACGCCACTCACCGGCTGGCTGTCCGACCGGCTGAGCGTGAAGCGGCTGCTGATGTTTGCGATCGGCGGCTTCACGATCGCGTCGGCGTTGTGCGGGCTGTCTGAAACGCTCACGCAGATCGTGGCGTCGCGGCTGTTGCAGGGCATCTTTGGCGCGTCGCTGGTGCCGCTGTCGCAATCGATCCTGCTCGACATCAATCCGCGCGACAAGCAAGGTCAGGCGATGGCCGTGTGGGGCATGGGCGTGATGGTCGGCCCGATTCTCGGCCCGACGCTCGGCGGCTGGCTCACTGATAGCTACAACTGGCGCTGGGTGTTCTTCATCAACGTGCCGATCGGCGCGATTGCACTATTTGGCGTGCTCACTTTCCTGCCATCACGCGAACCAAAGCATGACGCGAAGTTCGACGCGTTCGGCTTCGCGACGCTCGGCCTCGCGATCGGCGCGTTGCAGGCGATGCTCGATCGCGGCGAACAACTCGACTGGTTCGGCTCGCATGAAATCGTGATCGAAGCGCTGATCGCCGTGATCAGCTTTGCGTTCTTCATCGTGCATACGGCGACGGTCGGCAAGACGTCGTTCTTCAAGTACGAACTGCTGAAGGACCGCAACTTCGCGACGGGCACGTTCTTCATCTTCATCATCGGCGCGGTGATGTACGCGACGCGCGCACTGCTGCCGCCGATGCTGCAAAACCTGATGAACTACCCCGTCGCGACAACAGGACTTGTAACGGCACCAAGCGGCGCAGGAACGATGATCGCGATGCTGTTCGCGGGCCGCCTGCTCAAGCATCTCGACGCACGCCTGATGCTGCTTGCGGGCTTCATCGTGTCGGCATTCGCGCTCTGGCAGATGATGCAATACACGATGGTGCTGTCGGCATCGGATATCGTCTGGCCGGGCGTGATTCAGGGTTTTGGACTCGGCCTCGTGTTCGTGCCGCTGAGCGCGCTGACCTTCTCGACGCTCACGCCCGCGTTGCGCGCCGATGGCACGGCGACTTATAGCCTGATGCGCAATATCGGCAGCAGTATCGGCATTTCGATCGTGCAGACGCTGCTCACGCGCAACACGCAGGTCGCGCATTCGGATCTCGCCGCGAATGTGACGATGTTCAATCCCTTCGTTCAGCCGATGCTATCGACAGGTTCGCGCATGGACATGGCCGTGCTGGATGTGTCGATCACGCAGCAGGCCGCGATGATCGCGTATCTGAACGACTTCAAGCTGATGTTCGTAGCAACGTTGCTGGTGATTCCGCTCGTGCTGCTGATTCGCCCGTCGCGCAAGGTGCCGGACGAATCCGTCGCCCATGCGGCGATGGACTGACCCGCCCGGCTTTCAGCCTTCGATCCGGCCGCGCGTCACGCCGAGCAGCGAAGCCATCGCATGACGCGCACGCGGCGCGTCGCGGTCGCGGATCGCTTCGAACACGGCCGTGTGCTCGGCCAGCGACGCATTGAACACATCCGCGCGCTTCGCATTCAGACGCAACTGTGCTTCCAGCGTGCGTTCGATCAGCGTGCCAAGCGGAACCAGCAACTCGTTGCTGCACGCAGCCAGCACGCTCAGATGGAACTGCAGATCGGCGCGCACCCATTCGTCCACGTTGCGAGCCGACACCATGGCCGAATGTGCGGTATCGAGTGCGCCGAACGTTGCGTCGCTGTGTGAAGCAGCAGCGAGCGCGGCCGCGTAGGGCTCGATCATCTCGCGCATTTCCTGCAGCTTGAGCGCGAAGTCCATCGCGGGCGCGACGCGCGAGTACCAGTCGAGCACATCGACATCCAGCAGATTCCACGCAGGCTTCGGACGCACGCGCGTACCCACGCGCGGCCGGGATTCGATCAGCCCTTTCGATGTCAACGTGCGCAATGCTTCGCGCAGCACCGTGCGGCTGACGCCGAACGTCTCCATCAGTTCCGCTTCGCGCGGCAGGATCGATTCGGGCGCGTAGTCGCCGCGGAGAATAGCGGTACCGAGCAGATAAGCGACGCGGCCGTGCAGATCTCGCTGAATGTCGTTTCTCCTGATGTGATTCGGGCGTTGATGGGTTCCAGGGCGCCGTGAGCGAGCGCGAACCGCCCGCGATTATCGGCGATCGCGCCTGCAAAACCCATCGCCGGACAAAACCTTTCGCCAAATAATACTATTAATAGTACTTTAAAGCGATTTTGTTGTACGATGTGGCTCCTCAACTGCCGCGCCGAGGGCGTCCAATTAACGGGACGCGCGCGCGACGCGGCCATCAACGGCAATCGGCTTTGCAAGCAAAGGAGACGTCCCAATGAAGATCACCAAAATCGAAACATTCATCGTTCCGCCGCGCTGGTGTTTCGTGAAGATCGAGACCGACGAAGGCATCGTCGGCTGGGGCGAACCGGTTGTCGAAGGCCGCGCGCATACGGTTGCTGCCGCCGTCGACGAACTCTCCGACTATCTGATCGGCAAAGACCCGCGCAACATCGAAGACCACTGGCAGGTGATGTACCGCAGCGGTTTCTATCGTGGCGGCCCGATCTCGATGAGCGCGATCGCCGGCGTCGATCAGGCGCTGTGGGACATCAAGGGCAAGTTCCACGGCGTGCCCGTGCATACGCTGCTCGGCGGCCAGGTGCGCGATCGCATCAAGGTGTATTCGTGGATCGGCGGCGACCGTCCGAGCGATGTCGCGAACAACGCGCGCGCCGTGGTCGAGCGCGGCTTCAAGGCCGTGAAGATGAACGGCTCGGAAGAGTTGCAGATCATCGACACCTTCGACAAGGTGCAAGGCGTCATCAACAACGTCGCGGCCGTGCGTGAAGCGGTCGGCCCGAACGTCGGCATCGGCGTGGACTTCCATGGCCGCGTGCACAAGCCGATGGCCAAGGTGCTCGCGAAGGAACTCGATCCGTACAAGCTGATGTTCATCGAAGAACCCGTGCTGTCGGAGAACGTCGAGGCGCTGCGCGACATCGTCAACCAGACGAGCACGCCGATCGCGCTCGGCGAGCGCCTGTACTCGCGCTGGGACTTCAAGCACATTCTGGCGGGCGGTTACGTCGACATCATCCAGCCGGACGCGTCGCACGCGGGCGGTATCACCGAGTGCCGCAAGATCGCGTCGATGGCGGAAGCCTATGACGTCGCGCTCGCGCTGCACTGCCCGCTCGGCCCGATCGCGCTGGCTACGTGTTTGCAGATCGATGCCGTCAGCTACAACGCGTTCATCCAGGAACAGAGCCTGGGCATTCACTACAACCAGGGCAACGACCTGCTCGATTACATCAAGAACCCGGAAGTCTTCAAGTACGAAGACGGCTTCGTGTCGATCCCGCAAGGCCCGGGTCTCGGCATCGAAGTGAACGAGGCGAAGGTGCGCGAGATGGCGAAGGTCGGCCATCGCTGGCGCAATCCGGTGTGGCGTCATGCGGATGGCAGCGTCGCCGAGTGGTAAGCAGCACAACGCGACACGACGTATGAAACGCAAACGCCGCCTTCGGGCGGCGTTTGTCATTCACTAACGGAAACCTCGACGACAACGTTACGGCCGCATGCCACACGCATCGCGTATCAGTAACGTTACACAGTTGGCGCGATACGTCGTCCGACAGCTTTCCAACGCTCTCGGCGTATCGAAGCACAATCCGCAAACCCTTGTCGCACAAGCGTTTCAGCCCGACGCACAAACGCCTGGCAACGATTGGCCTGGTCCTTGCTGAATGGTATGCAAACAACCATTCGAAGCGAGGCTGTCATGGGCGAGTACCTTCCCGACTATCTGATCCGCGAACAGGCTGCCATCGGCGCGCTGGTCGTCTTCGGCGTGTTGCGCGTGATCGGCGCGATGCTCGCGTTTCAACGCGGCTGGCGCATCTCGACAGTCGAGCAGTGTTTCATCGCTGCAGCATTTATCTACTGCCTGCCGCAACTCCTCGATCTGCTCACACACATGACGAGTTCGCATGTGGCCGCGGCGGAACTCGAAGGCAAGGTCGCGGGCTGCGCGATTGGCCTCTTCTTCGCGCCTGTCGTCGGCCACAAGCTGGGTTACGAATGATCGCTTGCCGCCGGCAACAGGCGTGCTCGCGTTCAGCCGAGCGCGGCGTAACCCGGCACGCTGTGCGACAGCACGGCGGCCGCGGCGAAGATGCCGAGCATCGCGAGCGCTTCGAGATACAGCAGGTTGGAAAACGTGTGCGCGTCCATCGTCGACGCCGTGCGGCGCAATCTCGGTAGCGCCGAGAAGCGGTTCAATCCGCCGAGCACCAGCGCCATCGCAACGAGCGCGAGCTTGAGCATCAGCACGTGGCCCCAGGTGCTCGTCTCGATCGTCAGGAATGAATTGCCCGAGCCGCGCGCCGCGTTGAACACACCCGAGAGCAGTACGAACACGACCGCAACCAGCGACACATTCGACAGTTGCGTCGCCGTGCGGATCAGCACACCTCGCGCGATCGACGTGCCCAGCGCGGGCAGCACCGAGAGCCCAGCCGCGAGCACGAGACCGCCCCACACGGAGGTCGTCAGCACATGCAGCGTGTGCATGCCGATCGCCGCCGACGCCACGCCCGCATCGGCCGCGTGACCCAGCGAAGCCTTGCCAGCCGCAATCGCAATCACCGCCAGCCACAGCAACGCGTTGCGCAAGACACTGGTCTGCCGCGCAAACGACACGAGCGTCAGCACCAGCGCGCCCGCAAACGCGACACTCCAGCCGAAGCCGACATGCGTTTGCGACAACATCGTCGGCACCACGCTGAACGCTTCAGGCAGACGAACACCCGCCATCTCCGCCGCCTGATAGAGCAGCCAGCCGAGGTCGGCCAGCACCAGCACGATCGCCGATGCCTGCATCGACAGCTGCGCGCGCAACCACGCCGGGCGCGCGGGCGCGATCTTGGCCTGCGCATCGTTGGCGAGCCACGCGCCGAGCAACGCCGAACCGATGGCGAACGCGAACGCGACATTCATGAGCGCGGCCATTGCGACCTGCCCGATCCACAATCCGTCGACTCTCATTTGACGTTGAAGGCGTAGCTGCCCTTGGTCCGGTGTCCGTCTTCGGCGACTGCCGTCCATTGCACCGTGTAGCGGCCCGGCGCAAGCGGCTGCAGTGCGAGCGTCATGGTCTTCTTGTCCTGTGGATCGACCTGCGAGGTCGCCGACGCAGCAGGCTTGCCGCTGTCATCGACGAGTGCGAGCTTGCTGAATGCCGGCTCGAGCGGCTCGCTGAAGTGGATCGTCACGGCCGGCGGCGCGGCAACTTCGGCGTCCGGCGAGGGATCGCGTGAAACGGGTTTGGCGTGAGCAAAGGCGTTCGATGCGAGCGCGAGCGACACGCCGCACGCCACGAGCCAGCGAAGTGGCACGCGGAGGGACAAGGGAAAAGTCATAGGCTGGCTGTAGATCAGAAATGCATAGACGGACGAGATAGTACGCTTCGATGCCGCGCGCGGCGCCCAGTTCAATAGAAACATCGGTATCGGCGGCGCCCTACACGAATTCGCTCAAAACTGGAACATCGAACGACAACAAAGCGACATCGACTGTCCACGCAAAATGCGCAATCTTAAAATACATGGAAGCGCTACCGCCAGGCCAGCACTGAATCGAGGGCGGCCAGGAACACGAAAGATGCCGGCAAATTGCGTCAACTTGTCGCAATGACGGTGTCGTCCGGGCGCCTCAGGCGGGATTTTCGTCGCGTGTGGCAAATAGTCACCATTACCAGTCGATGATAGAATGCGGGGTCGCTGCGCACCGTCCGCCGCATTCATCGCGCTGCACACACCGATCCATTCGAAGTTCGGCCAGGCCCACGATAATGATGGAGTTACGCGTGTCTTCAAGACGCATTTTCCGCCCGTTGCTCGCCCTGCTGTTGATCGGGTGCGCAGGCGTATCTGGCGCTGCGAAAGCGCAAACCCAGGCTAAAGCTCCGGACACGATGGAAGCGCGCGTGCAAGGCTGCACGGCGTGTCACGGCTCGAAAGGTCAGGGCACAGACAACGACTATTTCCCGCGTCTCGCCGGCAAGCCCGCCGAGTACCTGTACAACCAGTTGAAGAACTTCCGTGAAGGCCGGCGCAAGTATCCGCCGATGAACTACCTCGTCACGTATCTCTCGGACGACTACCTTCACGACATCGCGACTTACTTCTCGCAGCAGCGTCCGCCGTATCCGACGCCCGCTAAGCCTTCGGTTGGCGACGCGACGCTCGCGGCCGGCAAGAACCTCGTGCTGAACGGCGACCCGTCGCGGCAGATTCCCGCTTGCGCGGCGTGCCACGGCAAGACGCTGACGGGCATGGAACCGGCCATTCCCGGTTTGGTCGGCCTGCATATGGATTACATCAGCGCGCAGCTGGGTGCATGGCGTTCGGGTTCACGCCACGCTATCGAGCCTGACTGCATGCACACGATCGCCACGCGTCTGACGGACGCCGACGTGAATGCAGTCGCCGCGTGGCTGTCCACGCAGCAAGCGCCGCAGAACCCTGTGCCGGCGCCCGCCAAATCGTTGAAGACTCCGCTTGCCTGCGGCAGCGAACCGCAATAAGGCACCGGGAGAGACAAACAATGAAACGCAAGTCTTTGTTCGCGCTTTCGGCTGTCGTCCTGGTAGCGGCGGCCGCGCTGGTTCCCGTCCTGTGGACGGGCAGCGATTATCTGCACAACGGCACGGCCATGGCGGCCACACCGGCAGACCAGGCAGCATTGATCAAGAAGGGTGAGTACCTCGCCCGCGCCGGCGACTGTATCGCGTGCCACACGGTGCGCGGCGGCAAGGAATTCGCCGGCGGCCTGCCCATGCTGACACCGTTCGGCACACTGTTCACGCCGAACATCACGCCTGACGATCAATACGGTATCGGCAAATGGTCGCAGGACGACTTCTATCGCGCGATGCATACGGGCCGCTCGAAGGACGGCAGCCTGCTTTACCCGGCCTTCCCGTTCACGAGCTACACGAAGGTCTCGCGCGCCGATGCCGACGCGATCTACGCCTATCTGCGCTCGGTTCCGCCCGTTGCCGTGCCGAGCCGTCCGCATGAACTGAAGTTCCCGTTCAACAACCGTAACCTGCTGATCGGCTGGCGCACGCTGTTCTTCCGTGAAGGCGAGTACAAGCCGGATCCGACCAAGTCGGTGGAATGGAACCGCGGTGCGTATCTGATCGAAGGCCTCGGCCACTGCGGCATGTGCCACACGTCGATCAACGCGATGGGCGGTCCGGTGAACTCGGCGGCCTTCGCGGGCGGTCTGATCCCGCTGCAGAACTGGTACGCGCCTTCGCTGACGTCGAACAAGGAAGCCGGGCTCGGCGACTGGGACATCAAGGACATCTCCGATCTGCTGAAGACGGGTGTGTCGCAACGCGGCGCCGTGTTCGGTCCGATGGCTGAAGTGGTTCACAACAGCCTGCAGTACATGTCGGACGAAGACATTCACGCGATGTCGACGTACCTGAAGACGATTCCGCAGAAGGACGAAGCGCCTGAGCATCTGCAGCTGGAAACGTCGCAACAGTTCGGCGGCGAACTGTTGAAGCAAGGCCAGAAGATCTACGCTGACAACTGCGCGAAGTGCCACGCGGAAAACGGTCTCGGCATGCCGCCGTCGTTCCCGCCGCTCGCGAACAATCCGTCGATCCAGATGCCGTCGGCCGTGAACCCGATCCGCATGGTGCTCAACGGAGGTTATCCGCCGAGCACGGGTGGCAATCCGAAGCCGTACGGCATGCCGCCGTTCGCGCAATCGCTGTCGAATACGGAAGTCGCAGCCGTTGTGACCTACATCCGCCAGTCGTGGGGCAACCACGGCACGGCTGTGTCGCCGCAACAAGTGTCCGATCTGCGTTCGGCGCCGCTCGACTGAGCGTCGTCTGAAGGTTTGGGGCGCGGCCTGCGATAATCGCGGCCGCGCCCTTCGCTTTTTTCAGGTGCTGGTTTTCGAGATTTGTCGAAGACATCTGACATATCGGGCATATAACGTGCGTCCCGTGTTGGTAGTCTGATGAGATGGGCATCATGCAGGAGGAAGTATCATGCAGGTCGGGGAGCGTCTGAACAGCATCACTCACCTCGTCGGCGCTGTGCTGTCGGTGGCGGGGCTGGCGACGCTCGTGACGATGGGCGCGCTGGACGGCGATGCGTACAAGGTCGTGAGCTTCAGCGTCTATGGCGCGATGCTGTGCGCGCTATACGGCATTTCGACGCTGTATCACGCTGTGCGTCAGCCGCGTCTTAAAGCAATTTTGCAGAAGTGCGATCACTCTGCAATTTATCTGCTGATCGCAGGCAGCTATACGCCGTTTACACTGGTCACCTTGCGTGGCCCATGGGGATGGTCGCTGTTCGGCGTGAGCTGGGGTCTGGCCGCGCTGGGGATCGTGCAGGAACTCACGCTCGGGCGACGCACCCGCAGCGTATCGATGGTGCTGTATGTGCTGATGGGATGGCTCGCGCTCGTTGCCATCCGCCCGCTGGTCACTGCGTTGCCGGCCGCGGGCACAGTCTGGCTGCTTGCAGGCGGACTCATCTATAGCGCTGGCATCTATTTCTTCATCAACGACGAGCGCATCCGGCACGGACATGGCATCTGGCACCTGTTCGTACTCGCCGGCAGTCTGTGTCAGTTCGTCAGCGTCGCGCGTTATGTCGCATGACGCACGTGACGACGGATGCAACTTAATGCCAGTCGACGTGTCTGCATAGCTCGTCGAGCAATTCGGCACGCATCACGCGTGCCGCCGATTTCTCCGTGAACGGTGAGTGTCGGGCGAGCGGTCGCATTGGTCGTATTGACCGTGTTGGTCGTATTGGTCGCCCCGGAGCGCGCCTGAAAAGGCCGCGTCCACACCGTTTGCACAATTGCATTGCAAAGAGTTTTTATGTCTTTTGATTCCCTCGGCTTGTCCGAACAGCTGGTCCGCGCAGTCAACGAACTCGGTTACACGTCGCCGACTCCGATCCAGCAGCAAGCCATCCCCGCCGTGCTGAACGGCGGCGACCTGCTGGCCGGCGCACAGACCGGCACCGGCAAGACGGCCGGCTTCACGCTGCCCATCCTGCAACGTCTTCTCACGATGCCGCCCGCGCCGGGCGGCAAGCGCGTCATTCGCGCACTGATCCTCACGCCGACGCGCGAACTCGCCGCGCAGGTCGAAGAAAGCGTGCGCCAGTACGGCAAGTATCTGAAGCTGAAGTCGACCGTGATGTTCGGCGGCGTCGGCATCAATCCGCAGATCGACGCGTTGCGGCGCGGTGTCGATATCGTGGTTGCGACGCCCGGCCGTCTGCTCGATCACATGCAGCAGAAGACCATCGACCTGTCGCATCTCGAGATCCTCGTGCTCGACGAAGCCGACCGCATGCTCGACATGGGCTTCATCCACGACATCAAGCGCGTGCTTGCCAAGCTGCCGCCGAAGCGCCAGAACCTGCTGTTCTCGGCCACCTTCTCGGACGAAATCAAGGCACTGGCCGACGGCCTGCTCGACTCGCCCGCGCTGATCGAAGTCGCGCGCCGCAACACGACGGCCGAGACGGTCGCGCAGAAGATTCACCCGGTCGATCGCGACCGCAAGCGCGAGATGCTCACGCATCTGATCAAGCAGCACAACTGGTTTCAGGTGCTCGTGTTCACGCGCACGAAGCACGGCGCGAACCGTCTCGCCGAGCAACTGACGAAGGACGGCATCAGCGCGCTGGCCATTCACGGCAACAAGAGCCAGTCGGCCCGCACGCGTGCGCTGGCCGAGTTCAAGAACAACACGCTGCAGGTGCTGGTCGCGACGGACATCGCCGCGCGCGGTATCGATATCGACCAGTTGCCGCACGTCGTCAACTTCGATCTGCCGAACGTGCCGGAAGACTACGTGCACCGCATCGGCCGTACGGGTCGTGCGGGCGCGACGGGCGAGGCGGTGTCGCTGGTGTGCGTCGATGAACTTCAATTGCTGAAGGACATCGAGAAGCTGATCAAGCGCGCAGTGCCGCAGGAAGTCATCCCCGGCTTCGAACCGGATCCGAACGCGCGGCCCGAGCCGATCCAGCGCCGCAGCCAGGGCGGCGGCGGACGTCAGCCGCGTCAGGGACAAGGCCAAGGTCAAGGCCAGCGTCAGGCGCAAGGCCAGCAGAAACGCGAAGGTGCAGCGGGCGGAAACGGCAATGGCGGATCGCGCAACGGTCAGCGCGCATCCGGCGACAAGCCGAAGCAGCACGCCAAGCCGCAAGGCCAGAAGCCTGCGCATGCTCGCACCGAAGGGCAGCGTCACCAGGACAAGCCGCGTGCTGTCGCGCATGAAGGCAGCGCGCACACGCCGCATGCTGCGCACGCACCGCGCAAGCCGCGCAATGCGAATCCGGGCGCACTGCTCGGCGGCGGCGGCAAGTCGCGTAACGACTCGCCGCGCGGTCAGCGCGGCAACTGACGCGCCGCGAAGACGCCTCGCATTTTCGATGCAGGCGTGTCGCCTGCTAACTACCAGCCGCCGCGCTCGCGGCAGCTCGCTTCAGGTGCTCGATCTGCTGTGTCCAGCGTTCGAGCACCGCGTCTTTCCCCTCTTCCAGATCGAACGTGATGCCTGCGGTCAAACGTGCATATGGCACGCGCTGCGCCTCGCCAGATTCGATCGATCCCGTGAAGCACGCAAGCCCCGCAGCGTCCGCATGCAACGGCGCAAGCGCAAGTTGAACCTGATAGAACGCTTCATCGAACACGAAGGTCAGCGCGGCGCGGCCGCTGCGTGCAATCGCTCGCGCGGCGCGCGATTGCGGCCACAGCGCGATGCACAACGTGCGCGAATCCGGCGCATACAGTTCACCAATGCCGAGCAGAGAGGTGCGCAGATGTGCGCCGCTTTCGTCGACGGTCAGAAGCGAAGCGGTGAAACCGATCTTCGATGCAAGCGCCGAACCGTCGAACAGCGCACGCAATTCGGCCGGCCATTCGTCGAATATCTGCTGATCGAGCGCAGGTTTTTGATCCGCGGGTGCTGCCATGACTGTGTCCTCCGTAATAGGCGCGCTCGCATCCCATGTTCGGCGCAAATGCAAATGGCCCGCGTGAAAAGCGGGCCATTCATGCATTGGCGGCTCTCAATTCCGAACCCGCCTGGCGCCCTGCGACGCTCAGCGGAAAAACACGTGCTGCGTGATCTTCGCGAGCGGGTAATGCACACCGGGCTGTATCTTCGCGGGCAGATCGAGCGGCTTGAGCAGCATCTTCACACACATATCAGCCGACAGGTTGTGCCGCACGAGCCTGTTCACGCGCGCCGCCTTGTCGCGGTGATAGGCGGGGTCGTTGACGCGCTCGGGATAACGGACCATCAGCACGTGACGCAGCGCGATCTCCGAGTCTTCGTTCTTGATCTCGATCACGCGGCGCATCAGCGCACCGAGCACGGCGAGCCGGCCATTGCCTTCGATCTTGTTGTACTTCTTGAAGTACTTGAAAAAGTGCTTGTAGTGACGGACTTCGTCAGTGCGGATGTTGTCGGTGATTTCCTTCAGCACCGGTTCGTCCGAGCACGCGCCGATCGCGCGATACAGCGTGGCCGTGCCCGTCTCGACGACGCAGCGCGCGACCATCTCCAGCGCACGCGTCTTCTCGAAGTCTTCCATGTTGCAGGTCTTCGAATACTCTTCAAAGAAGTTGCGAAACGCCGTGTCCCAATCGAACTCTGGCCACACGTGCGCGACGTAGGCCCTCAGCGCGCGTCCGTGCTGCAACTCTTCGGGTTCCCATTCAGTGTTGAGCCACGCGGACACCTCGGGATCGCCATTGAAGAACCTGCTCAGATTGCTCGTGTAAAGATCAGAACCGCTTTCGATAAACGAAGCCGCACACAGCAACAGCAACAGATCTTCATTGGCGACCGCGCGTTGACGGTCGATGCGGTTGAGATCGATATCTTCGATGCGCCAGGGCATCACGTGGCCAGCCTCGTTGTGCATAAAAGTTCGCTCCGAAAACCGTAGCGCCTCGTGCGCGGGCTGAACCGCATTGATCCCGGTTCGACCGCCGCCCGTGACAGCTACAGTGCCTTGCAACATTGAATTTTTATCTTCATCTTAGTCGTTGCTCTGCAAATCCGCAGATAACACAGCACAGACCATGCCGGTTCGACGCAGTTCCGCCCATTCGTTGATTGATCGTGCGAATGCGGAAAGATCATGTTTCGGATTATTCGGACGACCTGGCGAGATTCACATCGCACAATACAGCCGCTTCGCGAGAGGCGTCTTACGAAGTCTTTCGCCCGCTGTCCGTGAAATCGAAAAAGTCATCAGCCCGGGGCCGGCGACGACGAACACAACGAACGTCTTACAATACGGCCAAGCCAACCTTCGCCCGCTGGTGCGGCGCTCACAAAAATCATCATGACACGAGACCCCCGCCTCACGCTTAACGCACGTCAACAGGAACTGCTGGAGTGGGTGCAACGCGACGGCTTTGTCACGGTCGACGATCTGGCCGCGCACTTCGATGTCACACCGCAGACGATCCGCCGCGACGTCAACTGGCTCGCCGACATGAACCTGCTGCGCCGCTATCACGGTGGCGCCAGTCTGCCGACGAGTTCCGAGAACGTGTCGTACAGCGCGCGGCAGCGGATGTTCCATGACGAGAAGCGGCGCATCGCCGCGCTCGTCGCCACACACATTCCCGATCAGGCATCCCTCTTCATCAACCTCGGCACGACGACGGAAGAAGTCGCGCGCGCGCTGAACCGTCATCGCGGCTTGCGCGTGATCACGAACAACCTGAACGTCGCGAGCATGATGAGCGGCTACCCGGACTGCGAGGTGCTGGTGACGGGCGGGATCGTGCGTCCGTGGGACAAGGGTATCGTCGGCGAACTCGCAATCGACTTCATCCGCCAGTTCAAGGTCGACTTCGCGATCATCGGCACGTCGAGCATCGAAACGGATGGCACGCTGCGCGACTTCGATACGCGCGAGGTGCGCGTCGCGGAGGCGATCATCGAACATTCGCGCACCGTCTTCCTCGCCGCCGATCACTCCAAATTCGGTCGCCCGGCGCTTGTACGCCAGGGGCATCTGAACCAGATCGACTCGCTCTTCACCGACGCCCCGCCGCCGCCCGACATGACCGAAACGCTGACCAACGCGGGCACCCAGGTCTACATTGCCGAATGACATGCGCGCGGTACGGCCGGATTGGCCTCCACAGCCGCACCGCTCATTTCCGCCATGCTGCAGCGCACGCAAAAGTTACAGTGAAATCAAGGATTTGCTGCGCGGACCAGACCGCCTCTCGCACGCGCCGCTGTCAACGGGAAAATTTACTGGGGCCGTGTTGGACTTCCGGCTGCAATTGACTACACTCCAGTTCCCCAACGTCCTTAAACGTCCCCGGACTGAGCGGCATGCGTTGGACATGGGGTGAAGAAAGCAAAACTTCAGGCCTGATCCGTGGGTTCGCTGCCCAATGGATCCTCCGTCTGCCGGCAGGGCCGTCGGCTGGCGCAATGGCAACCCGAGTACGCTTGACATGGAGAGAAACGATGCTGAGTCCGCATGAATTCGCCACGTTGTTGCTCGTCAAGGACGCCCCTAACCAGGTCGATATGGAACGCGAAGAGCTTGATGCACTGCTCGAACGGCAGTTGGTGGAGCTCGAAAAACTCGCGTCGGGCTTGCAACAATGGCGCATCACGGAATCGGGCGATACGGCTCTTCGAGCGATCAAGCGCTTTTCCTGACGGCAATCGAGCGCGCTATATACCTATACGCGTTTGCCTGTCAGATCCCTGCGGCCGGGGGCGTGTTCGCAACGGACACGCGATCATACGGACGCCTGGACGGTCACGCGGCATTGCCCGCCTGGCCGTCTTTATGTTTTCGGGCCCGCCCCGCCATGGTTGAGCGGCGCGTCGGCGTGAGCGCTCAGCCGCTGCGCAGCGTCGGATCGACGGCGGCGCGCCAGCTCAGCGCTTTCACGCGCTGTGCGTTGAAGAACTCGACCCACTGGTTGCGCATCTGCGGATCCGTGCTCGCGCCCTGCGCCGCGTAGCGCTGGGCAAGCGCCGTCTGGAACGCGCAGTAATCCGCCTTCGATACCCCGCCGCGCTTGTTGGCCACATAGGCGTCGAATAGCGTCACATAGACGGATTGCGCGTCGCTGCCGTAATCGGCGGGCTGGCTTCCGCACATTGCCTGCAAATCGGCGAACGACGGCGCGCCCAGCGTCCCGTTCAGGCTCGGCGTACTCACGCAACCCGCCAGCGCTGCCGCGATTGCCAGCGCCCCCGCGCCCGTCTTCCAGATTCCACGCATGAATTTCACCTCGTATCGCCGTCGTACGGCTCGTTGCCGGAAGTATCGTCCGGGCGCGCGAATCCTGCCACCGGCGCGCAAAATCGCGCACCGATATGCGGCAAGTCGAACTTTACTTTTTCGAATATGTTCATTAAAGTTTCGAAAACGAACATTACGAACTCACATCAACCCTACTTTTTCCTCCCTCAGGGGCATTCCGGGTGACGCAAGACTCCATTTACGACCTGCTCGTCGTCGGCGGCGGGATCAACGGCGCGGGCATCGCGCGCGACGCAGCGGGCCGCGGTCTGTCCGTGCTGCTGTGCGAACAGGACGATCTGGCCGCGCATACGTCGTCGGCCAGCACCAAGCTCATTCACGGCGGCCTGCGCTATCTGGAGTACCGTGAGTTCGGGCTCGTGCGCAAGGCGCTGCAGGAACGCGAGACGCTGCTGCGCGCCGCGCCGCACATCATGTGGCCGCTGCGCTTCGTGATGCCGCATATGCCCGATCTGCGGCCCGCGTGGCTGATTCGCGCCGGCCTCTTTCTCTATGACCACCTTGCGCGTCGGGAATTGCTGCCCGGCTCGCGCGGCATCGACATGCGCAAGCACGCCGCGGGCAAGCCGCTGATCGATTCGATCAAACGCGGCTTCGTGTATTCGGATGGCTGGGTCGACGACGCGCGTCTCGTCGTGCTGAACGCGCTCGATGCGCAGGAACGCGGCGCGACCATCCTGACGCGTACGAAGCTGATCGCCGCCAAACGCGTGAATGGTGAATGGCATGCGCAATTGCAGCGCGCGGACGGCTCCATGCTGACAGCGCGCGCGCGTTCGATCGCGAATGCGGCGGGTCCGTGGGTCGGCGAACTGCTGCGCGGCCCGCTCGCACGCGAAGCGAATTACAGCGTGCGGCTCGTGAAAGGCAGCCACATCGTCGTGCGCAAGCTGTTCGATCACGATCACGCGTACATCTTCCAGAACCCGGACAAGCGCATCATCTTTGCGATTCCGTATGAGCGCGACTTCACACTGATCGGCACGACGGACCTCGAATACAAGGGCGATCCGTCGAAGGTGGCGATCGAAGGATCCGAAACGCAGTATCTGTGCGATTCGATCAACCGCTATTTCAAGCAGCACATCGCGCCGCGCGACGTGTACTGGACGTATTCCGGCGTGCGTCCGCTGCTGGAAGACGAGAACGCGGACAACCCGTCAGCCGTGACGCGCGACTACCGCCTCGAACTCGATGCGCCTGCTGGCGAAGCACCATTGCTGTCGGTGTTCGGCGGCAAGATCACGACGTTCCGCAAGCTCGCCGAAGAAGCCGTCGACGATCTCACGCGCGCGTTGCAGCACGACAAGCCGACGTGGACAGCGGGCGCACCGCTGCCCGGCGGCGATATCGCGCACGCGGATTTCGAGCGCTTCGCGGCGCAGTTCGCGCAGCAGCATGCATGGCTGCCCGCTGGGCTCGCACGTCGATATGCGCGGGCTTACGGCACGCGCGCCGGACGTGTGATCGGCTCAGCGCGCTCATTGGCCGATCTCGGCCAGCAATTTTCGCCTGGCCTCTATGAAGCCGAACTGCGCTATCTGCGCGAATCCGAATGGGCGACGACGGCGCAGGACGTGTTGTGGCGTCGTTCAAAGCTCGGCCTGCACGTCGAGCCGGGCACGCTCGAAAGCGTCACCCGCGACATCGACGCGTGGTTCGCCCGAGCGACCGCGAAGCAGCACGCCTGACCTTCAGGCACGCGCGCGCAGACAACGCGCGGCGATTCCGCCGCGCCGCCGCGCATGCAACAATCCGCGCAGGCAGCAATTTATCGCGTGACCTGAGCGCGCCGCCGCGCCGGTCCGACAAAAACGCATGGAGAAGAGACGATGCAGGATCAGTACATCCTGGCGCTAGACCAGGGCACCACGAGTTCGCGCGCGATGCTGTTCGATCGCAAGGGCAATGTCGTCTCGGTCGCACAGAAGGAATTTCAGCAGATCTATCCGCATCCGGGCTGGGTCGAGCACGATCCGCAGGAAATCTGGGCAACGCAGGCGGGCGTCGCCGCTGAAGCCGTCACGCATGCCGGGCTGAACGGCACGGCGATTGCCGCGATCGGCATCACGAACCAGCGCGAGACGACGATCGTGTGGGATCGCGAAACGGGCCATCCCATCTACAACGCGATCGTATGGCAGGACCGGCGCACGGCCGACTTCTGCGACCAGTTGAAAGCACAAGGGCTGGAAGCGAAATTCCGCGCGAAGACCGGCTTGCCGATCGATTCGTATTTCTCCGCGACGAAGATCCGCTGGATTCTGGATAACGTCGATGGCGCACGCGAAAAGGCGCGGCAGGGCAAGCTCGCGTTCGGCACGGTCGACAGCTGGCTCGTGTGGAATTTCACCAAGCACGAACTGCATATCACCGACGTCACCAACGCTTCGCGCACGATGCTCTTCAACATTCACACGCTGCAATGGGACGACGAGCTGCTCGACGCGCTCGACATTCCGCGCAGCATGCTGCCCCAAGTGCGCCCGTCGTCTGAAGTGTATGGGCCGACCAAGACCACCGTATTCGCGTCGAAGATTCCGCTCGCGGGCATCGCGGGCGACCAGCACGCCGCGCTGTTCGGCCAGATGTGCACGCGCTCGGGCATGGTGAAGAACACCTACGGCACCGGCTGTTTCCTCGTGATGAACACGGGCACGAAGCCGATCGAGTCGAAGAACAATCTCGTGACGACGATCGCCTGGCAGATCGGCGATCAGGTGAACTATGCGCTCGAAGGCAGCATCTTCATCGCGGGCGCGGTGGTGCAATGGCTGCGCGATGGCTTGGGCATCATCCGCAGCGCGTCGGAGATCGAAGCGCTCGCGCGCGGCGTCGAACATTGCGACGGCGTGTATCTGGTGCCGGCGTTCGCGGGCCTTGGCGCGCCGCACTGGAATGCGCGCGCACGCGGCACGCTGTTCGGCGTCACGCGCGGCACGACGTCGGCGCATATCGCGCGCGCGGCGCTCGATTCGATCGCGTATCAATCCGTCGATGTGCTGAAGGCGATGGAAGCGGACTCGGGCATTCATATCGACGAATTGCGCGTTGACGGTGGCGCGTGTGCGAACAATCTGCTGATGCAGTTCCAGGCCGACATTCTCGGCGTCGACGCCGTGCGTCCTCAGGTCAGCGAAACGACGGCACTCGGCGCCGCGTATCTCGCTGGCCTCGCAACGGGCTACTGGAAGGATATCGACGAATTGCAGAGCCAGTGGAAGCTCGAACATCGCTTCTCGCCGTCGATGCCGGCCGATCAGGCGAAAGCGTGTCTGGACGGTTGGCAGCGCGCGATTCGCGCCGCGAAGGCCTGGGCTGACGCACCCTGATCGAACGCGCGCTTGCGCCGCTTTGTTCCGCGTGCCCAATGCGGCGCGCGGGACAGCAAAGGCCGTATGATGTCGCTTTCAGTTCGCTGTAGGGCTCGCGGCGATGCGTGTGCATCGACGTTTGCGGGCGGCGCTTTTCTTCTGTTTTCCGCATGATCGATCATCTTATTTGCGACTGCGACGGTGTGCTCGTCGACAGTGAAGTCATCGCCGACCGCGTGATGCACGACACGCTCGCCGCCACTTTTCCGACGCTGGATTTCCATGAGATTTGCGGGACCGCTTTCGGTCAGCAGACATCACGTTTTCTGGAGAGCGTCGAAGCGGCGTTCGATATCAAGCTGCCCGCCGATTTTCTGCAGACTGTCGAGGCGAATGTCGAGGCTGAGTTGGCATCGTCGCTGTCGGCGATCAGTGGCGTGCGGGATGCGTTGCAGCGTGTGACGTTGCCGGCGGCTGTCGTGTCGAATAGCAGGATGACGCGGGTGAGTGCTTCCGTTCGCCGCGCTGGTCTCGCTGAGATTTTTGGGTCCCGGGTGTTTAGCGCTGAGCAGGTTGCGCGGCCGAAGCCTTATCCGGATGTTTATCTGTTTGCTGCGCAGCAGTTAGGGGTCGAGCCGGCGCGCTGCGTTGTTGTTGAAGATAGCGTCGCTGGGTTGAATGCCGCTCGCGCGGCTGGCATGTTCACTATCGCGTTTGTTGGGGCTAGTCATATTCCTGATGGCTACGCCGATGTGCTGCGGAATATGGGGATTACTCGGATCATGCAGCATATGGGGGAGTTGCCAGCGTTGCTGGAGGGTGGATTGCGGGGGGAGTTTGGGGACGTGCAGTCGTAGGTTTTTGGTTGTCTTTGCGACGCTGATCGGTTTGCCTGGGTGTGCGCTGGCATCCGCGATGTGCCTTCGTGCTTCTAGCGTTGCCCCTGTGCGGGGCGGCACTTACTTTCTTTGCCGCCGCAAAGAAAGTAAGCAAAGAAAGCGGGCTAACACCGCCCTTACTTGACCACTGCCTGAGGGACCCCGACGGGTCTTCCGCTTCAAACGGCGTTCTGCCATTCAATGCCCGTTGCCAGCCCTTCGAATGAGCGCCTCACCCACATCAAGCACCCGTAGCGCAGCAAACGGCAGCGAATGGTCACTGCCGCCCAGGTGGCAAACTGTGTGTAGGGCGTAGTGCTTCACACGTCAGCGCTCTTACGACACCGACCGTATTTTTCAGTCCGGAGTGGACCGCATACGTCGCAAAAGCCGACACACAGTTTGCCGCTATAGAACGTGGGCAATTTGATCGCGCGTGTGGCGACGCGGGAGTGAGAAGCGGGTGAGGCGTCCATTCAGAGCGCTGGCAACGGGCAGTGAAAAGCCGGTTGCCGCGTGAAGCGGAGGAACTGTTGGGGGCCCTCAGGCGGTGGTCAAGAACGGGCGGTGTTCAGCGGCTTTCTTTTGCCTACTTTTCTTTGCCGCGGCAAAGAAAAGTAGGTGCCGCCCCGCACAGGGGCAACGCTAGCAGACCGATAACAAAACGCGGATGCCAGCGAAACCCAAACAACAACAACATCCCTACGCCTCCACCAACTCCCGCGCAGCAGCCAACACCTTCCGAAACTCAACAAGCTCAGCAATAGTCAGCATAGGCATCCGATGCCGAGCGGCAAAAACCTCAACATCATCGCCCCGCATCATCGTGCCATCGGCGTTCATCAACTCGCACAGGACACCAGCGGGCTTAAGCCCCGCCAAAGTCACGAGATCGACGGTGCCTTCTGTATGACCGCGTCGCGCCAGCACGCCGCCCGGCATCGCGCGCAACGGATACACGTGGCCCGGCCGCACGATATCGGCCGGCTTCGCGTTATCGGCAATCGCCGCACGAATCGTCGTCAAACGATCAGCCGCCGACACCCCCGTCGACACACCCTCGCGTGCTTCGATCGACACCGTAAAGGCCGTCGTATTGCGACTCTCGTTGTGAGCCGTCATCGGCGGCAATTCGAGCGCGCGGACCTTGTCGTCGTTCAGACACAAACACACAATCCCGCTGCATTCGCGGATGAACAGCGCCATCATCTCGACGCTCATGCGCTCCGCCGACATGATCAGATCAGCCTCGTTCTCACGATCGTGATCGTCCTGAAGCACAACGGCACGGCCCTCGCGCAACGCGTCAAGCGCAGCGGCGATACGCGGCGGAACAGGTTCAGTGGCAAGCAGGGGAAGATCGGCAGAAGCGTCTTCAGCGACGACGGAAGGCGCAGGCCAGACGAATGCAGCAGATGCAGATACTACGGACATGTGAAACGCTCCTCGCAAGAGTGTGGGCGAAAAACGTTTCAGGGCATTGCAAACAGACAAACGAGACAAACGCACCCCGTCAGCCGCAAACGGCTGCCACACAGCAACGGACAGCGCGCCGCTCAACGAGCAGCACAAAAGCCGCCATCCCGCATGGAACAGAAGCAACGCGAAAGCGCACACTCCCATCGACAGGAGACTCAGATGACTATCTGCACATCTTCTTCCATCCGGACTCTAACCGTCGGCTCTGGCCTCTCACCAGATCTGCTGACCCTGCAACTCAAACGACAACGCAGGCGCTCGCGGGCTCGCAGACTTGCGCATCATGAAACGCGCCATCTGCATACCGCCGGTGGGGAATTTCACCCCGCCCTGAAGACGTACTGATTACCGGATCGATCCGGCTCGCAGAGCATACAACAACCTCGCGCGGCGTGCAGCCCGCGCGTACTTCGTGCTTCTTCGTGCCTCATCCTTCGGAATGCGCAAGCGGCGCATCGTGATGCGTTTCCTGCGGCACGTCCCAGCGCGGCGGCGTCTCCGCATTCACGGTCACGCGAAACGCGCGCGCTTCCGTGTCGCCGGGATTGCGCAGGCTGTGCGGCTGGTCGGCATCGAAGACGATCGAGTCGCCCGTCGCGAGCAGCTGACGCCGGTCGTGCACGCTGACTTCGAGCGTGCCGACGCTCACGACGAGGTTGACCGTCGTCCCCGGCGCGCGGCGCGTGCCCGGCTCAGTGTGCAGCGGCGCGATGCGCAGCTCGTGAAATTCGGCCGTCGACGGCTCGGCGTCGGGATGCAACGCGCGCGTCCAGTAACGGCCATTCGATGTCACGACGCGCGCCGAGCGATCCGCCGGCAAATGCTCGAAACCATTCACGGCATGCTGCCGCAGGAACGCCGCGACCGATACTTTCAACGCCGCCGCGACCTTGCACAGCACTTTGATCGACGGCACGCTGCGCGCCGATTCGATCTGCGCGAGCATCGCGCGCGAAACACCCGACGCGCGGGCCAGCGCGTCGAGCGACAACTGACGCTCGGCGCGCAGCCGCGCGAGATTCACGCCGACGCGGTGTTCGAGCGCATCGAATTCGGTGGAACGCGTTTCGTCGTGGGCGTGGGCTGCGTCGTGACCTTCCGACGCGCGGTCGCGTACGAGCGCAAGCGGTGACTGCATGATTTGCCTCCAGAAGCTCCGCATCGGTGCGGAGCAAGCACTAGTGGAGGCAAGACTAGCACCCGGTTTTCCCGCGCCCAACGAAGTTATCTTCACACTGTTATCACGATCGCAGAGGACCCTTATGCGCTGACGTGCGATGCGTTCAGCACGCGGACTTTGAAAGCATCAGACGAAAAAAATGCCCACGCATCGTTGCGTGGGCATCGACATACTCGCTCGATCACGCGGCCGTTCAATGGCCGCGCGCCAAACTCAAACCCGCTCGCGCACGTCACGCGCAACAACAGCTGCGGGCGCATCCATCCGCGCGGCAATCCACGTCAGTGCCAGTGCGGCCAGCGCAACCAGAGCCGCCACGTAAGGCAATGCGTCGAGTCCATAGCCGTGGCTGATTGCCAGCCCGCCAAGCCACGCGCCGCCCGCATTGCCAACGTTGAACGCACCGATATTGAGCGTCGACGCCAGATTCGGCGCCGCCTTCGCCTTTTCGACCACGCGCATCTGCAGCGGCGGCACCGTCGCGAAGGCCGCGATACCCCAGATGAAGACGGTAATGGCAGCCGCAATCTGCGAATGGCTGGTGTGCGCGAACACGGCCATCACCACAGCGAGCGCGATCAGAATGCCCATCAGCGACGGCATCAGCGAACGGTCCGCGAGCTTGCCGCCAATCGTATTGCCGACCGTCAGACCGACGCCGAACAGCACGAGAATCAGCGTGACACCGTGCGGCGTGAAACCGCTCACCTGTTCGAGAATCGGCGCGATGTAGGTGAACACGACGAACACGCCGCCGAACCCGAGCACCGTCATCGTCAGGGCGAGCCAGACTTGCGGCTCCTTCAGCACGCGCACTTCATGGCCGAGACCCGCCGGACCCGTGTCATGCCGGTTCGGCACGAGCGCCGTAACACCCGCGAGCGACAGCACGCCGAACGCGGCCACGATCCAGAACGCCGTGCGCCAGCCGAACATCTGGCCGATGAACGTGCCGAACGGCACGCCGAGCACGTTCGCGAGCGTAAGGCCCGTGAACATCAGCGCAATCGCACTCGCCCGCTTTTCCTGCGGCACGAGCGATGCAGCCACCACCGCGCCGATGCCGAAGAACGAGCCGTGCGCAAACGACGTCACGACACGCGCGATCATCAGCACCGAATAGTCGGACGCGATCGCGCACAGCACGTTACCGACAATGAACACGCCCATCAGCAATTGCAGCGCCAGCTTGCGCGGCATCTTGCTGGTGACGACGGCCAAGAGCGGCGCGCCGACGGCCACGCCGAGCGCATAGCCGCTGACCAGCAGACCGGCAGAAGGAAGCGACACGGCGAGATCCTTCGCCACATCGGGCAGCAAGCCCATGATGACGAACTCGGTGGTGCCGATGGCAAATGCGCTGATCGCGAGCGCAAGCAATGGAATGGGCATGGAAAGCTCCAGACGATTCAGAAGGACGCGCGCTGGACATTGCGCGCCGCCGTCACGAATTCGATGACGACGGACGCGGCCAGCGCGACGAACAGTTGCACTTCACCCGAAAGCGGCACATCGGCGGTCTGATACGCGACGCCGGCCTTGTCCAGCCGCGCGCGCAGCGCCTGCCACTGCGCGCCGTCGTCGAGACGGAACGCGAGGTGGTCGATGCGCGGCGTCACGCGGCCGGCATGGCCCGGCAAGGTCGAATCGACGAGATGAATCACCGGGCGGCCATCGGCGGGGCCGCCATCGGCGTAAAGCCAGTAGCCGCCGACACCGAACGGCGGGCGAGCGCCCTCTTCCAACCCGACGACATCGACGAAAAACTGTCGGGTGGCGTCGAGATCAGGGGTAACGATCGTCGCGTGGTCGAGATGCATGATGCGTGCTCCGGGTAAACGCGGATATCGCGTTATCAGGATCGGATTGTCCCCGAAGCTCGCACTTTTGATAATTGGCGTACCATTTGAAGGATTTTCAAATGGCGTCGAATAATGACCGACAACCTGGGTGACATCCGGCTCTTCGTCGAAGCGGCGCAGTTGGGCAGCCTGTCGGCGGCGGGCCGCAAGCTCGGCCTGACGCCCGCGGCGGCGAGCGCGCGTCTGGCGAAGCTCGAAGGCGGGTTGAAGGCGCGCCTGTTCGAGCGCACCACGCGGCAGTTGCGCCTCACCGACGAAGGCCGTCTTTATCTCAGCTGCTGCCAGCAGGCGCTGCGCGCACTCGACGATGCCGAAGCTGCGCTACAGGCCGGCCAGAATGCCGTGCGCGGCAAGGTGCGCATTTCCGCGACATCGGATTTCGGGCGCAATCTGCTGATGCACTGGCTCGACGAGTTCAACACGCTTTATCCAGATGTGACGTTCGCGCTCACGCTGTCCGATTCGCTGCAAAACCTGGTGCAGGAGGACATCGACCTCGCGATCCGCTTCGGCGTGCCGCAGGACAGTTCGCTGGTCGCGCGGCGGCTCGCGCCGAATCCGCGTGTGCTGTGCGCGTCGCCGGAATACATCGCGCGGCGCGGCGAGCCGAAAGATCCGCTCGATCTGGCCCGATTCGACTGCATCGTGCTGGGCACGGCATCCGGCCCCGTCAACGAATGGCGCTTCACGCGCGACGACGAGACGGTTACGTACACGATCCCGCTCGAATCCGCGCGCGAAACCAACGACGGCGCCGTCGCTCGCGAGTGGGCGCTGCGCGGCTACGGCATCGTGATCAAGTCGATGTGGGACGTCGAAGCCGATCTGAAAAGCGACGGCCTGCGCGTGCTGCTGCCCGAATGGCGCTATCCCGACGCGCCGCTGCACGCGCTTTACCACCGCAACCGCTTCATGGCGCCGCGCGTGCGCGTACTGCTGGATTTTCTGGCCGAGCGCTTCGCCAGAACGACGGGCGAACTGGAGGCGCAGCTCGGCCTGCCGCAGCCGCTGGACACCGCGCACAAACGTCCCGCGCGAGCCCGAAAATCGGTTGCAGACACGGATCCTGGCGTTTAAACGACGCGCCGGCACGCCGCCAAAGCCCCACGTCGCAAAGGGCTATAATGTTGGACTACGCTATAAAAACGCGTTTCGGGCGCTCCGGCCCGATCTTCCGCGCTGTGGCGCCACGCGTTTTTCATCTCTTCACCTTTTATTGACGCCCCCAGATTAATTGCTGCGACCGGCGAACACTCGATGACCAAGAAAGTTTATGTAAAGACCTTTGGCTGCCAGATGAACGAGTACGACTCCGACAAGATGGTCGACGTACTCGGCGCGGCGGAAGGCCTCGTCAAGACCGACACCCCCGAAGACGCTGACGTCATTCTGTTCAACACCTGCTCGGTGCGCGAAAAGGCGCAGGAGAAAGTGTTCTCCGACCTCGGCCGTGTGCGCGAACTGAAGGAAGCGAACCCGAATCTGCTGATCGGCGTCGGCGGTTGCGTGGCGAGCCAGGAAGGCGCGTCGATCGTGTCGCGGGCGCCGTACGTGGACCTCGTATTCGGTCCGCAGACGCTGCACCGTCTGCCGCAGATGATCGACCAGCGCCGCGCGAGCGGCCGTCCGCAGATCGACATCACGTTCCCTGAAATCGAGAAGTTCGATCACCTGCCGCCCGCGAAAGTGGATGGCCCGAGCGCGTTCGTGTCGATCATGGAAGGTTGCAGCAAGTACTGCAGCTACTGCGTCGTGCCGTACACGCGCGGTGAAGAAGTGTCGCGTCCGCTCGACGACGCGCTGACCGAAATCGCCGGTCTCGCCGATCAGGGCGTGCGCGAAGTCACGCTGCTCGGCCAGAACGTGAACGCGTATCGTGGCGCGATGACACTCGGCGCGACCGAAATCGCCGATTTCGCCACGCTGATCGAATACGTTGCGGACATTCCGGGCATCGAGCGGATCCGCTATACGACGTCGCATCCGAAGGAATTCACGCAGCGCCTGATCGACACCTACGCGAAGGTGCCGAAGCTCGTGAGCCATCTGCATCTGCCCGTGCAGCACGGCTCCGACCGCATCCTGATGGCGATGAAGCGCGGCTACACCGTGCTCGAATACAAGTCGGTGATCCGCAAGCTGCGCGCGATCCGCCCGGACCTGTCGCTGTCGACGGACATGATCGTCGGCTTCCCCGGCGAGACGGAAGAAGACTTCGAGAAAATGATGCAGCTCGTGCACGACATGAGCTACGACACGAGCTTCTCGTTCATCTATAGCCCGCGTCCCGGCACGCCCGCCGCAAACCTGCACGACGACACGCCGCGCGAAGTGAAGCTGCGCCGTCTGCAGCATCTGCAGGCCACCATCGAAGAAAACGTGCAGCGCATCAGCGAAGCGATGGTCGGCAAGGTCGAGTGCATTCTGGTCGAGCGCCCGGCGCGCAAGGACCCGAACGAACTCGCGGGCCGCACCGAGAATAACCGCGTGGTGAATTTCCCGGCGCCGGTGGAATCGCACGCGCGCCTCATCGGACAGATGATCGACGTGAAGATCGTGCACGCGTATCCGCATTCGCTGCGCGGCGAACTCGTGATGGTTCACGACACCGCGCCCGCCACTCATTAAGCTGTAGCGCACCGACAGGACCGAACTCAAGCCTTGAAGACCTCTCAGCAACATCTGGAATTCACTGCGCCGCGCGAAGACAACGCGCGGCTTGCCAACCTCTGCGGGCCGCTCGACGAAAACCTGCGGCAGATCGAGCAGGCGCTCGACGTCACGCTGCAGCGCCGCGGTCATCGCATCAGCATTCGCGGGCGCGGCGCGAAGATCGCGCTCAACGCGCTGGAAAATTTCTACAACAACGCGCGCGATCCTTTGTCCGTCGACGATATCCAGCTTGCGCTCGTCGAAGCGCGCCATCCGGCTGCCAATGGGCGTTCGGGCGGAAACGGCGAGACGGAAGTCGATCCCCGTTTTCGCGGCGACCCCGACCATCCGTTCGACGAACCCGTGCATGATGGTGGCGAAAACGAGGAAGAACTCGGTCCGAAGCTGTACACGCGCCGTGCCGACCTGCGCGGCCGCACGCCGGCGCAGCGCGAATATCTGAAGCAGATCGTCTCGCACGACGTCACGTTCGGCATCGGTCCGGCGGGTACGGGCAAGACGTATCTGGCCGTCGCCTGCGCCGTCGATGCGCTGGAGCGCGATCAGGTCAAGCGCATCGTGCTGACGCGTCCTGCTGTCGAAGCGGGCGAGCGCCTCGGCTTCCTGCCTGGCGATCTCGCGCAGAAGGTCGATCCGTATCTGCGTCCGCTGTACGACGCGCTCTACGATCTGCTCGGTTTCGACAAGACGGCGAAGATGTTCGAGCGCCAGATGATCGAAATCGCGCCGCTCGCTTACATGCGCGGCCGCACGCTGAATCACGCGTTCATCATTCTCGACGAGGCACAGAACACCACGCCTGAGCAGATGAAGATGTTCCTCACGCGTATCGGTTTCGGCTCGAAGGCCGTGGTGACGGGCGACACGACGCAGATCGACTTGCCGCGCGGCCACAAGAGCGGCCTGATCGAAGCGCAGCGTGTGCTCGCGGACGTGCGCGGCATCGCGCTCACGCGCTTCACGAGCGCGGACGTGGTGCGGCATCCGCTGGTGGCGCGTATCGTCGAGGCTTACGACGCGGCTTCGAAGAAAGAAGCGGCCGCGGAAGCCGAAGCCGCGAAGTAATCCGGACATGAACGCTACGAAGAACGACGCATGAATCACGACGCATGAACCGCGCCCCGAAACTGTCGCTGAACCTGCAATTTCCCGCTGGAAAAGCGTGGCCCGAACACAAGGCGCTGTTGCCGAAGGCAACGGTTGCCGCGTGGATCAAGGCCGCGCTGTTCGCGGATGCCGAACTGACCGTGCGTTTCGTCGATGCAGAAGAAGGCCAGACGTTGAATCGCACGTATCGCGGCAAGGACTACGCCACCAACGTGTTGACCTTTGCTTACGCGGAATCGGAAGACGATCCCGTGACGGGCGATCTGATTTTGTGCTGCCCGGTCGTCGAGAAGGAAGCAAACGAACAGGGCAAGCCGCTCGAAGCGCATTACGCGCATCTGCTGGTCCACGGCGCGCTGCACGCGCAGGGTTACGACCACGAGGACGAGGCAGAAGCCGAAGAAATGGAAGCGATCGAAACCGAAGTGCTCGGCAAGCTCGGTTTCCCTGACCCGTACGAATAAGGCTCGACAGCAGGAACGTAGAGCCGGCGTTGATGTGTCGATTGCGGGCTCTGAATCTTCAGCGAGCCAACCGATCGAATCACCGTGAGCCAACCTCTTACCACGCCACCGTCAACGCGCCTGCCCTGTCCCGACTATCCGCCGTCGCTGGGCGAATCGCGCCTTTTGACGGACGACGAGCTGCGTGCATCGCTTGATTGCGCGTTGCGCGATTGGGATCGCAAGACCGATCTCTGGCTGTTTGGCTATGGTTCGTTGATCTGGAATCCCGGTCTGCCGACTGTCGAGGCATTGCGCTCGCGGGTGCATGGATATCACCGGGGGTTGTATCTGTGGTCACGCGTGAATCGCGGCACGCCGGAGCAACCGGGGCTCGTGCTTGCTTTGGATCGCGGCGGATCGTGCAGTGGCATTGCGTTCAGGCTTGCGGCTGAGGGCGCGATGCCGCATCTCGATGCGCTGTGGCGCCGTGAAATGGCAATGGGCTCGTATCGGCCGGCGTGGCTGCCATGCGTTCTCGCCGATGGGCGGCGAGTCGATGCGCTCGCGTTCGTGATGCGACGGGATGTGGCTTCTTACACCGGTAAATTGTCTGACGACGTTGTTAAGACCGTGCTTGGGTGTGCTTCTGGGCGGTATGGGACAACGCTGGATTATGTGAGCCGGACTGTTGAAGCCTTGCGGGAGAGTGGGATGCCGGATCGGGCGTTGGAAGGGTTGCTGGCGCGGTGTAAGGGTTAGGTTTGGTTTTGGTTTTGGTTTGGTTTTGGTTTGGTTTTGGTTTGGTTTGGTTTGGTTTTGTGGTGGCATCCGCTTAATGTTGTTGGTTTGCTAGCGTTGCCCCTGTGCGGGGCGGCACCTACTTTTCTTTGCCGCGGCAAAGAAAAGTAGGCAAAAGAAAGCCGCTGAACACCGCCAACTCTTCTTCTTGCCCACGGGCCCCCAACGGCCCCGTCCTGTTCGCGGCAACACTCTTCTCGATGCCCGCTGCCAACGCTTCGAATT
Organism: Burkholderia sp. Ac-20365; assembly: GCF_017104715.1. Classification (GTDB taxonomy): domain Bacteria; phylum Pseudomonadota; class Gammaproteobacteria; order Burkholderiales; family Burkholderiaceae; genus Paraburkholderia. Next base: position 511,821 of record NZ_JAAGPI010000002.1, on the reverse strand, counting down.
CGCTCATCACCCGCTTCACACTCTCGCGTCGCCACACGCGCGATCAAATCGCTCACGTTCTATAGCAGCACACTGTGTGTAGGCTTTCGCGGCGTACACGCACTCACTCCGGGCCGAAAAGCAGGATCGGTGTCGTAGCAGCGCCAATGCGTGGAGCACTACGACCTACACACAGTTTGCCACCTGGGCGACCGTAACCATTCGCTGCCGCTGGCGGTGCTACGGGTGATTGGAGCGGGTGAGGCGATTATTCAAGGCGTTGGCAACGCGCATTCAAACGGAGCGGTTGCCGTGTGAAGCGGAAGACCCGTTGGGGGCCCTCAGGCGGTGGTCAAGAATTGGCGGTGTTAGCCCGCTTTCTTTGCTTACTTTCTTTGCGGCGGCAAAGAAAGTAAGTGCCGCCCCGCACAGGGGCAACCCAGGCAGACCAAAAACAATTCGCGGATGCCAGCGAAAGCAAAAGCAAAAGCAAGCCCAGCGTCGCAGACAAAAAACCCCAGATTTTTGACTCCACACCCCTCAAAAACCAGATATCAGTTAGGATAAAAACGAGCCGCCCAGCTGGAAAGATCACAAACACCGCGAAACCTGCAGCAATCCCGGTCGATCAGACCAGAAAAACGCGACTCAACGCGAGGACACAGTCCTGCCACTCCCGTGGTGTATCCTTAACACTCTGCAACAGCGCGCCCAGCTTTCCGGGCGCACCACCATGAACGATTCGTATCCCAGTCGACGCCATACCAGCGACAAACCCCAGGAAAAACGCTCTCTCCTCGAGCGATTGACCGACTTCATCTCGCCCGAGCCCGATTCTCGCGGCGAACTTCTCGAAATCCTGCAGGACGCGCACGAACGCAATCTGATCGACGCCGATTCGCTGTCGATGATCGAAGGCGTGTTCCAGGTTTCCGAGCTCTGCGCACGCGACATCATGATCCCGCGCGCGCAAATGGACGCGATCAACATCGCGGACGCGCCCGACGAATTCATCCCGTACATGCTGGAAAAGGCGCACTCACGCTACCCCGTGTACGAAGGCAACCGCGACAACGTCATCGGCGTCCTGCTCGCGAAAGACCTGCTGCACTACTACGCGGAAGAAGAAGCCGATGTGCGCGGCATGCTGCGCCCCGCCGTCTTCATCCCCGAATCGAAGCGCCTGAACGTGCTGCTGCACGACTTTCGCGTGAACCGTAATCACATCGCCATCGTCGTCGACGAATACGGCGGCGTCGCGGGCGTCATCACGATCGAAGACGTGCTGGAGCAGATCGTCGGCGATATCGAGGACGAATACGATTTCGACGAGGAAAGCGGCAATATCATCGCTTCACCGGATGGCCGCTTCCGTGTGCGCGCACTGACCGAGATCGAGCAGTTCAACGAAGAGTTCGGCACGCACTATTCGGACGAGGAAGTCGATACCATCGGCGGGCTGGTTACGCACCATTTCGGACGCGTGCCACATCGCGGCGAAAAGGTGAAAATCGACGACCTGATTTTCGAAGTGCTGCGCGCCGACGCACGCCAGATCCACATGCTGCTCGTGCGCCGCGACCCGCTCGCGGGGCAGCGCGAACGCGACGCCCAGCACGTGCAAACCTGATTTTTCAGTTTCCCTGAAGCCGACCACGCAACAATGGCCGACCCGATCACTTCCCGTCTGCGCCGCGGCGTGACGCCCGACGCAGCCGATGCAAACATCGGGCGCGCCCGGACGTTGCCGTGGTGGCACTACCTCGCCGCGGCAGCCGCCGGCGCGCTCAATACCCTCTCGTTTGCCCCGACGCCGCACGGCGGCTGGCTCGAACTCGCGATCTTCGTGTTCTTCTTCGCGTGGCTCACGCGCACGACGGGCTGGAAAAGCGCCGCCCTCACCGGCTTCGCATTCGGCTTCGGCAATTACGTGACGGGCGTGTGGTGGCTGTATGTGAGCATGCACTTCTATGGCGGCATGCCGGCGCCGCTCGCGGGCGCCGCGCTCGTGCTGTTCTCGCTGTATCTCGCCGTCTACCCGGCGCTTGCCGCGGGCGTCTGGTCGTTCTGCGCGGGACACGCGCGCAACGGAAAACTCGTCGATACCCAGCCGTTTTCGCCCACCTGGCACGGTGCGTTCGCGTTCGCGAGCGCGTGGGCCATCGGTGAGTGGCTGCGCGGCACCGTGTTCACCGGCTTTCCGTGGCTCGCGAGCGGTTATCCGCAGGTCGACGGGCCGTTTGCCGGTTTCGCGCCGATCGTCGGTGTGTATGGCGTCGGCTGGGTCCTGGCGCTCGTCGCCGCGCTGATCGCGCAAGCGCTGCTGCGTTCGCGCGAACCGAAAAGCGGCAGCACGCAAGCTTTGCCGCGCACCGCGCGCGTCGTGACGCCAGCGGTGATCGCCATCGTGCTGATCGCAGCGGGCCTTGTGCTGCCGCTCGTTTCGTGGACCACGCCCGCCAACGCGACGCTCACCGTGCGCCTGCTGCAAGGCAACGTAAAGCAGGACATGAAGTTCGAAGAATCGGGCGTGAAAGCGGCTATCGACGAATATCAGCAGTTGATCACCGAAAAGCCCGCCGATCTGATCGTCACGCCGGAAACGGCGATTCCCGTGCTCGCGCAGGCGATCCCCGAACCGTTCGCGCGTGCCGTGCGCAATTTCTCCGATTCGACGCGCTCGTCGATCCTGTTCGGCGCAGTCGGCGGAACGATCACGCCGGAAGGACGCGTCGTCGATTACACCAACAGCCTGTTCGGCATTACGCCGGGACAAGCCGGCGTGTACCGCTACGACAAGCATCACCTCGTGCCATTCGGCGAGTTCGTGCCGTGGGGCTTCCGCTGGTTCGTGAATCTGATGAGCATCCCGCTCGGCGATTTCGCCCGCGGCCCGGCGGTGCAGAAGCCGTTTATTGTGCACAACCAGCCGGTTGCCGTCGATATCTGCTACGAGGACATCTTCGGCGAGGAAATCGCGCGTACCGTGCGCGAAAGCGACGTGCCGGCAGGCGTGCTGGTGAATTCGACGAATCTCGCGTGGTTCGGCGACACCATCGCGCTCGATCAACACCTGCAGATTGCGCGCATGCGTTCGCTCGAAACCGGCCGTCCGATGCTGCGCGCGACGAACACGGGCGCGACGGCCGCGATCGACGCGCACGGCAACGTCGTCGCGCGTTTGCCGGCGTTCACAAAAGGTTCGATCGAAACGACGGTGCAAGGCACGACCGGCTTCACGCCGTACGTGACGAGCGGCAACAACACCGTGCTCGCCGTTTCGCTGCTGTTCCTCGCGTTCGGTTTTGCATTCGGGCCGGGCCGCGATCGGTCGGGCCGCCTGAAAAAGAACGGCAACACAAACAACAACGCCTAACATCAGAATCAACGGGCAGCGCAGCGCAAAACGCGCACACAGGCACAACGACGCGCCCCCCGTTGAACCACCAGGCCCCAGAAAGTCTCAAGCCACCGGCAATCCGGTAAAATTCAGGGTTTCACAGCACTGGGCCGCGCAACCGGCCGGCTGCGGGGCGTACGGCCAGCAAGGCACGCGCGCTACGCAAGCCGCACGGCATCCGCGTCCTGCCTGAAAGGCACCCTTCAAGGCACTTCATGCTCACGTTTCAGCAAATCATCCTGACGCTGCAATCCTATTGGGACAAGCAGGGTTGCGCGCTGCTCCAGCCGATCGACATGGAAGTCGGCGCGGGCACGTCCCACGTCCACACGTTCCTGCGCGCAATCGGCCCCGAGCCGTGGCGGGCAGCGTATGTCCAGCCGTCGCGCCGTCCGAAGGATGGCCGTTATGGCGAAAACCCGAACCGCCTGCAGCACTACTACCAGTATCAGGTCGTGCTGAAACCCGCGCCGGAAAACATCCTCGACCTGTACCTCGGCTCGCTCGAAGCGCTCGGCTTCGACCTGAAGCAGAACGACGTGCGTTTCGTCGAGGACGACTGGGAAAATCCGACGCTCGGCGCGTGGGGTCTCGGCTGGGAAGTGTGGCTCAACGGCATGGAAGTGACGCAATTCACGTACTTCCAGCAAGTTGGCGGCCTCGACTGCAAGCCGGTGCTCGGCGAAATCACCTACGGTCTCGAGCGTCTCGCGATGTATCTGCAGAAGGTCGAGAACGTCTATGACCTGATCTGGACCGAGTGGGAAGAGCAAGGCCCGAATGGTCCCGAAATGCGCCGCCTCACGTATGGCGACGTGTATCACCAGAACGAAGTCGAGCAGTCGACATACAACTTCGAACACGCGAACACGGATCTGCTGTTCACGTTCTTCAACAGTTACGAAAGTGAAGCGAAGCGCATGATCGAAGTGCCGCTCGCGCTGCCCGCTTATGAACTCGTGCTGAAGGCCGCTCATACGTTCAACCTGCTCGACGCGCGCGGCGCGATCTCCGTGACGGAGCGCGCGGCGTATATCGGCCGCATTCGCGCGCTGTCGCGCCTCGTCGCGCAGGCGTATTACGACTCGCGCGAAAAACTCGGTTTCCCGATGCTCGGCAATCCCGTGCACGGCGTGCCCGGCCTCACCACCGACGAACAGGACGCCGCGATGCCCGCGTGGGCGCCGCCGCTCAAAGTCGAACGCAAGATCGACCAGGACTGACGAGACCAAGAAGACATGACGCAATCCCATCAAGCCACCCTGCTCGTCGAACTGCTGACCGAAGAACTGCCGCCGAAAGCGCTCGCGCGTCTCGGCGATGCGTTCGCGGAAGGCATCGCGCAACGCCTCGCGGCGCGCGACCTGATCGAAGGCGAATTGCAGTTCGAACGCTACGCGACGCCGCGCCGCCTCGCCGTGACCATCAAGAACGTGCGCAACGTCGCGCCGGAAAAACACGTGCGAGAAAAAGTGCTGCCCGTGTCCGTTGCGCTCGACGCGAACGGCCAGCCCACGCCGCCGCTCGCGAAGAAACTCGCGGCGCTCGGCTTCCCCGATTTCTCGATCAACGACCTCGAACGCGCGAACGACGGCAAGGCCGACGCGTTCTTCCTGCGCTACGCGGCGCCTGGCGCGACGCTCGCCGAAGGCCTGCAAACCGCGCTCGACGAAACGCTCGCCAAGCTGCCCATTCCGAAGGTCATGACGTATCAGCGCCCGGACGGATCGAACGTGCAGTTCGTGCGCCCCGTGCATCGTCTGACGGTGCTGCATGACAAGGAAGTCGTGCCCGTCACGGCATTCGGCATCGACGCGGACGACACCACGCTCGGCCATCGTTTCCTGTCCGAAGGCTTCGTGCAGATCCAGCACCCGGATCATTACGCCGAGACGCTGATGCATCGCGGTCACGTCGTGCCGAATTTCACGGCCCGCAAGGAAACGATCCGCACGCATCTGCTCGCGCAGGCGAACGGCGACGAAGTCGTGATGCCCGAGTCGCTGCTCGACGAAGTGACGTCGCTGGTCGAATGGCCCGTCGTCTACGCGTGCACGTTCGAGGACGAGTTCCTGCAAGTGCCGCAGGAATGTCTGATCCTCACGATGCAGACCAACCAGAAATACTTCGCGCTCACCGATTCGAACGGCAAGCTGCGCTCGCGCTTTCTGATCGTGTCGAACATCGAGACGAAGACGCCTGGCGAAATCGTCGAAGGCAATGAGCGCGTGGTGCGCCCGCGTCTTGCCGACGCGAAGTTCTTCTTCGAGCAGGACAAGAAGCGTCCGCTCGCCGACCGCGTGCCGCAGCTGGCGAACGTCGTGTATCACAACAAGCTCGGTTCGGCGCTGCAACGCGTCGAGCGCCTCGAAGCGCTGGCCGGCGCGATCGCGCAGATGATCGGCGCGGATGTCGCGCTCGCGAAGCGCGGTGCGCATCTCGCGAAGGCCGACTTGCTGACCGACATGGTTGGCGAATTCCCCGAGCTGCAAGGCACGATGGGCACGTACTACGCCCGTCACGACGGCGAGCCGGAAGAAGTCGCGCTCGCGTGCTCGGAGCACTATCAGCCGCGCTTCTCCGGCGACGCCTTGCCGTCCACGACGACGGGCACGATCGTCGCGCTCGCGGACAAACTCGAGACACTGGTCGGCATCTGGGGCATCGGCCTGCAACCCACGGGCGAAAAAGATCCGTTCGCGCTGCGTCGTCATGCGCTCGGCGTGCTGCGTATCCTGGTCGAAAAGCAGTTGCCGATCGATCTCGTCGAACTGCTGCGCGCCACCTACGCACAATTCGCGAACGTGCCGAACGTCACGGATTCGACGCAGGCCATCTACGAATTCTGCATCGACCGTCTGCGTGGGCAGCTGCGCGAACGCGGTTACTCGGCAGGTGAAGTGGATGCCGTACTCGCACTGAACCCGACGCGTTTCGACGACATCGTCGCGCGTCTGGATGCAGTGCGTGAATTCGCGGCGTTGGCGGAAGCGGCGTCGCTCGCGGCAGCGAACAAGCGCATTTCGAACATCCTGAAGAAGTCGGAAGGCGCGAACGCGGGCGGCGTGCAGGTCACGCTGCTCGTCGAAGCGGCCGAAAAGGCGCTGCATGCGCAGCTCGAACAGGTTGCGCCGCGCGTGCAGTCGCAACTGGCCGAGCGTCAGTACACGGGCGCGCTGTCGGCGCTCGCCGCGCTGCGCGAACCCGTCGACACGTTCTTCAACGACGTGATGGTCAACGCCGAAGATCCGGCGCTGCGTGCGAACCGCCTCGCGCTGCTGGGCGCGCTCCATCAACAGATGAACTGCGTCGCGGATATTTCGCGTCTCGCAGCCTGAGCGCCGCATCATGCCGACACAAAAGAAACTGGTGGTGCTCGACCGTGACGGCGTGATCAACGTCGACTCGGATGCATACATCAAATCGCCCGACGAGTGGATCGCGCTGCCCGGCAGTCTCGAAGCGATCGCGCGGCTCAATCAGGCCGGCTATCGCGTGGCGATTGCGACGAATCAGTCGGGCATCGGCCGCGGGCTGTTCGATATGGACGCGCTCAACGCGATGCATCTGAAAATGCATCGCGCGGCGGCTGCCGTCGGCGCGCGTATCGATGCCGTGTTCTTCTGCCCGCACACAGCCGATGACCACTGCGAATGCCGCAAGCCGAAGCCCGGCATGCTGAAGATGATCGCTGAGCGCTTCGAGATCGATCCGGAAGACACGCCGGTCGTGGGCGATTCGCTGCGCGATCTGCAAGCGGGCGCCGCGCTTGGCTTCATCCCGCATCTGGTGCTGACGGGCAAAGGCAAGAAGACGCTCGAAGCAGGCGGACTGCCCGAAGGCACGCGCGTGCATGCTGATCTGCGCGCGTTCGCCCTCGACTTTCTCGCCGAAGAACAAGAATGACGCGCGCCTGAGCGCCCTCACCCACTGACCACACCGATGCGCTTCATCCGTTCGCTGTTGCTGCTGATCTTTTTTGCGGTCTTCACGATTCCCTACGCGACCGCATGCTTCCTCGCGTTTCCGTTCATGCGCGCCGACAATCGCTACTGGATGGCAGTTGGCTGGTGCCGCACGACGCTCACCGTCGTGCGCTGGCTGAACGGCATCCGCTACGAAATTCGCGGCATGGATAATCTGCCGAACGGACCCGCGGTGCTGCTGTCGAAGCATCAGTCCGCGTGGGAGACGCTCGCGTTTCCCGCGCTGATGCCGCGGCCGCTGTGCTACGTGTTCAAGCGCGAGCTGCTGTACGTGCCGTTCTTCGGCTGGGCGCTCGGCATGCTGAAGATGATTCACATCGACCGCAAGGAAGGCAAGAACGCGTTTGCGTCGGTCACGCGCCAGGGCGCGCGACGCATGTCCGAAGGCGCGTGGGTGATCATGTTCCCGGAAGGCACGCGCACGCCGACGGGCAAGCAGGGCAAGTACAAAACGGGTGGCGCGCGCTTCGCGGTCGCGACGGGGGCAGTGGTCGTGCCCATCGCGCACAATGCAGGACGCGTGTGGCCGCGCAACTCGTTCATGAAATATCCGGGTATAGTCACAGTGTCGATCGGCAAACCGATCGACACCACCGGGCTCACGCCCGACGAAGTGAACACGCGCGTCGAAACGTGGATCGAAGCCGAGATGCGACGCATCGATCCAGCCGCTTATGGCGACGAGCAGAACACGCCCGCCGCCGCCCGTATCTGACGCGCCACGCTGTAACGCTCACCTGTGCGCGTTACAGCGTATCAGCGCGAAGTGAGTCCGATGCAGAAGTCTTCCAAGCCGCAGCCTGCTGCGGCGCTCGATAGCCGGCAACTCGATCTGCCGCTCTTCGACGAGCCGGGCAAAACGGCCGCGCCGCCGCAACCCAAGCCCGCCGCTCCCCTTGCTCCCGATGGCTCGAAGCTGCGCAGCGTCACGCTCGGCGCGCGCACGCTGCGTTACGCGCTTAAGCGTTCATCGCGGCGCTCGATCGGTTTCGCGATCGATAGCACAGGGCTGACGATCACTGCACCGCGTTGGGTCACGCTCGCCGATATCGAAACGGCAATTGCCGAGAAACAGCGCTGGATTTTCACGAAGCTCACTGAATGGCAAACGCGGACTGAGCAGCGCGTGATGCCGCGTGTGGACTGGAAAGATGGGGCTGAAGTGCCTTATCTTGGGCAGACTGTGCGGGTGTCGTTAGCGGCTGCAAATGGGTTGCTTGCTTACGATGTCGCGTCGCATGTGCTTGCTTTGCCGTTGCCGGCGCAGGCTGATCCTCAGCAGATCAAGGATCGTGTGCAGGGCTGGTTGCAAAGCGAGGCGAAGCGGATTTTCGGTGAACGCCTCGATGTGTATGCCGAGAAACTCGGGGTGACGTATCGCGCGTATGGGTTGTCTTCTGCCGCTACGCGGTGGGGTAGCTGTTCCAGTGATGGCAAGATTCGACTCAACTGGCGGTTGATTCATTTTCCGCTTTCTATCATCGACTATGTCGTGGCGCATGAGCTCGCGCATTTGCGTGAGATGAATCATAGTCCTCGCTTCTGGCAGACTGTTGAGTCGATATTTCCTGAGTTTCGCGAGGCGCGGCAGACGTTGAAGCATCATCCGCCGGAGTTGTTGCCGACGCTTTGAGAGGTGTTGGGGTTTGCGGGGTTTGCGGGGTTTGCGGGGTTTGCGGGGTTTGCGGGGTTTGCGGGGTTTGCGGGGTTTGCGGGGTTTGCGGGGTTTGCGGGGTTTGCGGGGTTTGCGGGGTTTGCTAGGGTTTGCGCTGGCATCCGCGTTTTGTTACCGGTACTTCATGCGTTGCCCCTGTGCGGGGCGGCACTTACTTTCTTTGCCGCCGCAAAGAAAGTAAGCAAAGAAAGCGGGCTAACACCGCCCGTTCTTGACCACCGCCTGAGGGCCCCCAACGGGTCCTCCGCTTCATACGGCGTTCTGCCAGTCGCTGCCCGTTGCCAACGCTTCGGCTAGGCGCCTCACCCACTTCAAACACCCGTACACCCGCCGGCGGCAGCGAATGATTACGGCCGCCCAGGTGGCAAACTGTGTGTAGGTCGTAGTGCTTCACATCTCAGCGCTCCTACGACACCGATCGTGTTTTCCAGTCCGGAGTGATGCGTGTACGCCGCGACAGCCTACACACAGTTTGCCGCTATGGAACATGGGCGATGCGATCGCGCATGTCGCGACGCGGGAGCGAGGAGCGGGTGATGAGCCAATTCGAAGCGTTGGCAGCGGGCATCAAGAAGAACGATGCCGCGTGAAGGATAAGAACCTGTGGGGGCCCTCAGGCAGGAACAAGAACTAGCGGTGTTCAGCGGCTTTCTTTTGCCTACTTTTCTTTGCCGCGGCAAAGAAAAGTAGGTGCCGCCCCGCACAGGGGCAACCCAGGCAAACCAATAACAAATCGCGGATGCCAGCGACATCAATAGCAAACCACCCCATCGTCGCAGACAAAAAGCGCAGCTACCTCAAGACTTCTTCTGAATGAATTCGATCTTATACCCGTCAGGGTCAGTAACAAACGCGATAACAGTCGTACCGTGCTTCATAGGCCCAGCCTCACGCACAACAGTGCCACCTTGCTCCTTGATCTTCGCGCATGCGGCATACGCATCATCCACCTCAACGGCGAGGTGACCAAACGCATTCCCCATGTCATACGACTCTGTATCCCAATTGTGCGTCAGCTCAAGCACGGTGCCGTCCTTCTCGTCGTCGTAGCCAACGAACGCGAGCGTGAACTTGCCTTCAGGATAGTCATTGCGACGCAGCACTTTCATGCCGAGCAATTCGGTGTAGAACTTGATCGAGCGGTCGAGATTGCCGACTCGAAGCATAGTGTGGAGAAGGCGCATTATGTACTCCCATGTGGCCTGTCAATGTCGAGGACGTAACTGTAACGAAAAAGCCGCGTGCCCGCTGAGCGCGACCTCGTCGCATCGTCCATCGTCCCTGCGCCTTCCGTGTCGGCAAGCCCCTAGAAAAGATGCCGCACGCCGGCCATCAAACCGATCTGCGTGCCCTTCTGAGCGAGGCCAACACCGTTGACGCCCTGCAATTGTGCGCCAATCAGATCGCCGCGATATATCGCGTAATCGCCTTCCACATAAACGTCCGTGCGCTTCGACAAACTATAGTCGGCAACCAGTTGGTACTGCCACGCAGAACCGTCCTGCGCCGACGTCTTGCCATCCTGCAAAGTCCGCCATACGTTCGCCGCAAAATGCCAGGCCGCGCCCACCTGCTGCGTGATGCCGCCCAGTATCATCCGGCGTCGTGAAAAATCCGTGTACTTCAGCGCTGCCAGCACGGGCGCCGTGAATGGCCCGTTCGCGAAGTTCGAAAAGCCCGCGTCGTTCTGATTGACGATGTAGCCGACCGCAAAGCGCGTCTGATTCCATGTGTACGACGCGCCGAACGTCCACGCTTTCGCCGTGCTGCCGTTGACAGAATCGCGCGACTCTTCATATGCCCCGCCCGCGCTCACGGGCCCGCCACTCGGCGCATACGCCATCGCCGCGCCGAACTGCGAACCATACGATGTGTGCCCCGCGACGCCACCAAATGCATAAGCGACCGACAGCAGCACATCATGCGCGCGCGCCTGATACTGCACCTGATTACTCGTCCAGATGCCGCCCGACATCGTCACTTCCGGCTGGAAGCTGAAATCGTACGGAATCCAGGGGTTGCTGCCATAACCGCCAATCGTGATGCCTTCGATCAGCACATTCGGCATGCGCCCAAAAATCAGCTTGCCGTACGACGTCGACTGCACGCCAACTTGCGCCTCGTTGAAAAACGGCAGCGTCGGGTCGCTCTGTCCGCTGTTGATATAGATCCGGTTTTCGATCTTGAAGAAGGTCGACCAGCCGCCGCCCAGATCCTCGACGCCGCGCAAGCCCCAACGGCTCTCCGACATGCCACCGTTGCCGAGGCCCACGACCGAATCGCCGTTCCGGTTCGCATGCGTCATGTAGCGAATGCTTTCGTCGGCGATGCCGTACAAGGTGACGCTCGATTGCGCATGCGCCGTCGTGCCCATCAATACGGGCGAAAGCGCGGCCCACGCGCAGAACTGCAGCCTCTTGCTCACCTTCGTCATACCGTCTCCTGATTCATCCTGCATGCGTAAGTGCGTGGGAATGTCTTAAAGCGGTGCGGCGTCACCGGCGCGCGGATAGGCTGGCGCAAGCAAGCGTAAGATTAATCTGTATGAAGAGTCAGGAAGATAAAAGAAAGCCCGCATGTTGCGGGCTGTCTACACTGATCTATGCGATGGCAACGAGTTGCTGTCTGGAATTTTCTCGTTGCTGTGTCGGCTATTTGCCCGAGGCTGCGGACACGGCCTGAGCGACGGCCACATATTCTGCGACCGGCACATCTTCCGCACGGCGTTGCAGATCGAAGCCGAGCGCGTCGAAATCGATGGTATCGCGGTACGCAGACAAGGTATTGCGCAGCATCTTGCGACGCTGCGAGAACGCGGCCGTGACGACTTCACCGAGCGTCGTTTCATCGACCGACGGCAACTCGTGCTTCGCGTACGGAATCATGCGAACGATCGCGGAATCGACCTTCGGCGGCGGCTGGAACGATTCGGGTGGCACGTCGAGCAGCTTGTCGATCACATAGCGATACTGCAGCATCACCGACAGCCGGCTGAACGCCTTGCTGCCCGGCTCCGCGACCATGCGCTCGACCACTTCGTTCTGCAGCATGAAATGCTGATCGATCACGCGCTCGGCGAACATGGCGAGATGAAACAGCAGCGGGCTCGAGATGTTGTACGGCAGATTGCCGACGATACGCAGCGTCGGCTTGTCGCCCTCCACTGCGAGCGAACCGAAGTCGAATGCGAGCGCATCGCCTTCATGCAGTTCGAGCAGATCGCCGAACTTCTTTTTCAGACGTCCGATCAGGTCACGGTCAAGCTCGACGGCGTGCAGCGGCGATTCGGGCGTCGCGAGACGCTCGATCAGCGGTTCGGTCAGCGCGCCCAGCCCCGGCCCGATTTCGACCATGCGCTCGCCGCGTTGCGGACGGATCACGTCGACAATCGAATCGATAATGCCCAGGTCGACCAGAAAATTCTGTCCGAAGCGCTTGCGCGCGAAATGGCCCTGGTGCTGTCTGCTTGAACTATTGGACATCGAAAGAAGCTACAAAATAAGTCAGGCGGCGCGACGGTTGCGCGCCATGGAAACTGCGGTGTCGATCGCGGCGATCAGGCTGCCCGCATCCGCGCGGCCTGTGCCGGCGAGATCGAGCGCCGTGCCGTGATCGACCGACGTACGGATGATCGGCAAGCCCAGCGTCACGTTGATGCCTTCGCCGAAGGTCGCATATTTCAGAACGGGCAAGCCCTGATCGTGGAACATCGCGAGCACGCAATCGGCTTCGTTCAGATAGCGCGGCTGGAAAAGCGTATCAGCGGGATACGGACCGCGCGCGTCGATGCCCTGCTCGTTCGCGCGTTGCAGCGCCGGCGAGATGACATCGATTTCTTCGCGGCCGAGATAGCCATTTTCGCCCGCATGCGGATTCAGGCCGGTGACGAGAATGCGCGGCGCAGGCAGACCAAAGTGATGCCGAAGGTCGTGATCGATGATGCGCAGCGTGTCAACCAGTCCGTCGATGCTCAATGCCGCCGATACGTCCTTCAACGGCAGATGCGTAGTAGCGAGCGCGACGCGCAACGGCCGTGCGCCCGTGCCCGCCAGCATCATCACGACCCGCGGCGTATTGGTGCGCTCAGCCAGGTATTCGGTGTGGCCGGTGAACGGGACGCCCGCGTCGTTGATCGTGCTCTTTTGCAGCGGCGCCGTGACGATGGCGTCGAACGTGCCGGCAACCGCGCCGTCGATGGCCGTGTCGAGCAGGCCAAGCACATACGGGCCATTTTTCGCGTCGAGCTTGCCGGCCTGCGCCGGCGCGCCGAGCGCTTGATGCTGCGTGACGATGCGGCGGCCCTGTTGCGCCGCCCAGTCGATCCCGACCGCTTTTGCCCGCTCGGCCATCAGACCGCTGTCGGCGAGCACCGTGAAGTGCGCATCGGGCCAGTGCGCGCCCGCCGCGGCGAGCGCCTGTGCCGTCAGTTCAGGACCGACGCCAGCCGGCTCGCCCGTGGTGATCGCGATGTTCAGCGGTGCGTTCGAGGGCTGGGCAGCGGTCATGACGGTTCCAGAGTTATTGCGTGGACGTGCCTGTGATGGGGGCCGCCTTGTAATCGACATACGCAGTATCGCGCAGTTCACGCAGCCAGTCGGCATACGCCTGTTCTGCCTTGCGCTGGCCGATCGCCTGGCGTGCCAGATCCATCTGCTGCGAAACCGAGCCTTCCGCTTCGCGGCGGCCGAGCACCTGGATCAGGTGGTAGCCGTACTCGCTTCGCACCGGCTGGCTGATCTGGTTGTCCTGCAGCGCGTTCATCGCACGCTCGAATTCCGGCACCGTTTCGCCCGGGCTGATCCAGCCGAGATCGCCGCCTTGCGACGCCGAGCCGTCCTGCGAATAGGTGCGCGCGAACTTGTCGAAGTCGCCCTGGCCCGTTTCGATGTCGTGGCGAATTTCCAGCAGCTTCTGGCGCGCCTGCGGTTCCGACAGACCATCGCCGACACGCAGCAGAATGTGGCGCACGTGTGTCTGCGTGAGCTTGGTGGAGTCAGCAGAGGTCGCGCCCTGGCCCGAACGGCGCTCGACCAGACGCACGATCTCGAAGCCGTCACTGGTGCGGATCACGCTCGGATTGACCTGGCCCGGACGCAGCGTCGACGCCGCCGTCGCGAACTCAGCAGGCAGCTTCGACGGCGACTGGAAGCCCATGTCGCCACCCTTCGACGCATCCGGCGCCTGCGAGTTGGCCTTCGCGAGCTTCTCGAAGTTGCCGCCCTTCAGCGCTTCCTGCAGCAGCGAATTCGCCTTCGCCTGAGCCGCCTCGATGTCCGTCTGCGATGCGTTGAGCGGCGCCTTCAGGAAAATGTGTTCCATGTGCAGATCGCTCGTCAGACCGGCCGTCGGCCCGCGCTGGCTCGCAATGTAGTTCGCCACTTCCGCGTCCGACACGGTCACCTTGCTGTCCACTTCCTTCTCGCGCAGACGCGACAGGATCAGCTCCGTCTTCGCGTCGCCCGTGAAGGTGGTCCAGGGCACGCCTTGCGCCTCGATGCGCGCGCGGTACATCTCGAGCGTCATGTTGTTGGCTTGCGCGAGACGCTCGAGCGTGCGCTGAACCTGCGCGTCGTCGACGTTGATGCCGTCTTCGCGCGCCTTCTGCAGCTGGATGCGCTCCAGCACCATCTGGTTGAGCACCTGCTGGCGCAGCTGGTCAGCGGGCGGAATCGGCGCGTGCTGCTGGTTCAGCCGCTTCGTGATGAGGCCGACGCGCATGTCCAGTTCGCGCTGCGTGATGACGCCGTTGTTGACGACCGCCGCGATCGTGTCGACCGTCTGGGCATTGCTGTCGCCGCCCAGTGCCTGTGCGTGCGCGGAGGCGGCCAGAAGAATGGAAGCGGCCGCAGCGAAGCCGGTCGCGAACGTTGCCAGGCGAAGCTTTTTCATGATTGCCACAGATACTCCAGTGATGTCGGGCACGCTCGGCCCGTCTTTTCCGTTGCGCGAACGACGCAGCACAGGTCTGTCATGCATAACCCCGTCATGGTCGACCCCGTCATTCGTAGTTGTTGAACTGCGACTCGGGCGGCGGCGGCGGCGGCGGCGGCTGATAGCCCGCCACGCTCGCGCGGAACGCGTTCATCAGGCCGTTGTCGACGCTCGACAGGCCCTTGAACGTCAGCTGCGCCAGCACCCGCGTGCCGGCCGTCTGGCTGCCCGTCGAGTTGATCCCGTTTGCATAGCGCTGGAAACCGACGCCAAGCGTCCAGCAATCCGCGTCGTATTGCACGCCGAGGAGGGCATCGACGGCGCGATGTCCCTTCAGGTCATAGTTGATGCGGCCGACGCCGAACACCCGGTGCATCAGCGGCCATTGGCCCGAGATCAGCAACTGGTTGATCGGCTGGTTGTCGAGCGTCGTGTTGGCGCGCGTGTAACGGTATCCGAGGTTGATGACCTTGCCGGATTCCGGGCTGTACCCGAAGCCGACACTGGTTTTCACCAGCTGATTGTTGTCCGCATTATATTGGAACGCCGTTTCCGACGCGAAACCGGCCCCGAGCTTCAGCGACGCGCCGAGAATCAGGTCCGAGTGTGTCGCCTGTTCCGAAGCCTGCGCCGTCTGGTCCAGCGTGACGCGCTGATCGCGGAAATAGTATTGCTGCGCGATCACGAAGCGCGCGCGCTCGTCGCCCGTCGCCGGGTTCAGGAAACGCGTCGTGATGGCGGCCGTCAGACGGTTCGCATCGGCGATGCGGTCGTTACCGACGAACGTATTCGGCGTGAAGATTTCCGCGAGGCCGAAGTCCGATTCGGCCGTGTCGAACAGCGGCGCGAAGCTCTGGTTCCGATACGGCGTGTAGACGTAGTACAGACGCGGTTCGAGCGTCTGGATGAAGTCCTGCCCGAACAGGCGCACCGAGCGGTCGAAGACCAGGCCCGTGTCGAACGTAAAGGTCGGCACCGACTCCGTAAAATTCTTCGGCTGGTTCGCGGGCGCACCCGTGCCGATGTTGCTCAGGTCGTACGACGCGAAGTGCCATTGCACCTTCGGCGTGACGAAGTAACCCGGACCGACGACGGAGTACGACAGGTACGGATTGAAGACGACGCGATCGCCTTCCGTCGCGTCCGCCGTCGTGATGCGAAAGCGCGAGTAGTCCGCTTCCGCGCCGAAGTCGAAGCCGCCGACGTTGTACTTCGCGTACTTCACGTTCAACTGCGGCTCGCGGCCGTACGGGGCGGTGGACGGCGTCAGCGTCTGCCAGTGCTGCTCGCGCGCGAGCACGGACCACGGACCGTTGTTGTACGTGAGACCCGCTTCCTGCTGGTACAGCAGCTGCGTGCCGTTCAGGAACTGGTTCGTCGACGACGACAGGTCTTCCGGATACGTGTTGTCCGAGACCTTGTTGTAGTAGATGTATCCGCCGAAACCCGAACCGAAGTTCTGGCTGTGCTGGATGTACAACGCGTAGCGGTTCGTGTGCGTGATCTTGTCGTCGGGCAGATATTCACCCGTGATCGAGCCGCTGTACGTTGGCGACAGATAACGGAAGTTCGCCTGCAACTGCACGCCGCGCTTGGACAGAATGCGCGGCGTCAACATCAGATCGCGGTTCGGCGCGATGTTGAAGTAATACGGCAGCGACAGCTCGAAACCATTGGTCGAGCTGAGCGACGCCGTGGGCGGCAGCAAGCCGCTGCGCCGCGCGCCCGACAGCGGGAACGACAGCCACGGGCTCGCGAACACAGGCACGCCCTGGAAGAACAGCACGCCGTTGTGCGCGACGCCGTCGTCGGCGCCCGTGTCGAAATCGAACTCGCTGCCCTTGATGTACCACGCCGGGTCTTCCGAGCACTGACACGCGGTATACGTGCCGCGCGTGAACACCGAGCGCTCGTTGTCGAGCAGATCGACGCGCTCCGCGCTGCCCGAGCCGCCCGTCACCGTGAAGTGGTACTTGGGCGTGGTCATGAAGCCTTCGCTCGACTCGATCTTCATGTGCGCTTCGGGGCCCACGAACGTGGCGCCGTTGCCCGACAGATGGACATTGCCGTACGCATCGGCCATGTCCGTATCCTGATCGTAATGAAGCGCGTCGGCCTTGAGCGACGAGGTGCCGCGGCGGACTTCCGCCGAACCTTTGGCGGCGATGTCCTGGTCGGCCGTGCCTGTCGTCGAGTCGCCCAGCACGAAAGTGGCGGGGCTCTGGCCGTTGGGTATCGGATGTTCTTCGAGTTGTGGGGCCAGCCGCAGGCCCCACGGCGCGTCTATCGGCTGCGCCTGCGCCGCCTCCCCCGCCAGCTGCGCGTGCGACAGCGCGGGCAGCAGACCCGGCACGGCGACCAGCGCCGCTGCGAGCCGCCTTCTGCGCGGCAGTGCGCCAGAGGAGGGAGTGGTTGGGAAAAGCTGTCTAGGCGGCATGTATCGTTTGGCGTATCGGCCCTGCGGTCAGTTCATCCACCCGGTTCATCAGTCACGAGTTGCCGCCTGTGCAATCGGGTATTGAATGCACAACTATTGACGATTCATGCAGCGGTAAGGCGGGCGATCCAACGAGATGCGCGAGAACTGACGCGAGTCGCGTCAAAAAAGTCGTGGGGTATTATATGGCAAGACGTTGCCCACCCCGATTTTGTCGCCGGTATTTCATGACGCATTCCCCCGCTTCTTCCCTTACACCAGCTTCTTCGACGCCGGACGCCCGGCTCGCGCTCCTCTCCGCCTGGCTGCAAACCCACGCCGACCGTTACGGTCTGGACGTCGCCACCCTGAAACCCGCTTCCGCCGATGCCAGCTTTCGCCGCTATTTCCGCCTCGCGGGCAGCGGCGCGGAGCTGGCGGCCGCCGGCGCGACGGTGATCGCCGTCGATGCGCCGCCGCCCGAGAAATGCCGTGAATTCGTGCAGGTGGCGGATTTGCTGGCCGACGCGGGCGTGCATGTGCCGCGCGTGCTCGAAGTGGATCTGGACGCGGGCCTGATGCTCGTCACCGATCTCGGCACGCAGTCGTATCTGGCGACGCTGAAGGAAAGCAGCCCTGCCGACGCCCGCAAGCTGATGCGCGACGCGCTCGATGCGCTGATCCGCTGGCAGCTCGCGTCGCGCGAAGACGTGTTGCCGGCTTTCGACGAAGCGTTCCTGCGGCGGGAAATGGAACTGATGCCGGAATGGTTCATCGGCCGGCATCTCGGGCGCGAGGTGGATGAGAAGACGCGCGGCGTGCTCGACCGCACGTTCGCCCTGCTGGTGGCGAGCGCGCGGGCGCAGCCGCAGGTTTTCATGCTGCGCGATTTCATGCCGCGCAATCTGATGATCGCGAGCCCGAACCCTGGCGTGCTCGACTTCCAGGACGCGGTGTACGGGCCGATCACGTACGACGTCGCGTCGCTGCTGCGGGATGCGTTCATCGGCTGGGACGAGGAGTTCGAGATCGACTGCTTCGTCTACTACTGGGAACAGGCGAAAAAAGCGGGCCTGCCCGTCGATGCCGACTTCGGCGAGTTCTACCGGCAGATCGAATGGATGGGTTTGCAGCGGCACATCAAGGTGCTGGGTCTGTTCTGCCGGATCAACTATCGCGACAGCAAGCCGCATTACATGGCGGATCTGCCGCGTTTCATCGGTTATGCGCGCAAGGTGTCGGAGCGCTACCGGCCGCTCGCGCCGTTCGCGAAGCTGCTCGATGAGCTCGAAGGCCGCGCGGTCGATGTTGGCTACACGTTCTGACGGGTGACGCACTTGAACAAAGCAATGATCTTCGCTGCCGGGCGCGGCGACCGGATGCGGCCTTTGACGGACACGTGTCCGAAGCCTTTATTGAAGGTGGGCGGCAAGCCGCTGATCGAGTGGCAGATCGAGCGGCTCGCGAGTGCGGGTTTTTCCACGATCGTGATCAATCATGCGTGGCTGGGCGCGCAGATCGAAGAGACGCTTGGCGATGGTTCGCGGTTTGGGGTTTCGTTGCGCTACTCCGCGGAAGGTGAAGCGCTTGAAACCGCTGGCGGGATTGCTCAGGCGTTGCCGTTGCTCGAGGACGCGGGCGAGCCGGAAGTGTTCGTCGGTGTTGCTGGTGATGTGTATGCCGACTTCGATTACGCTTTGCTGCGGGGGCACGCTGCGCGGCTGGCTTTGGCCGATGAACCTGGGATGCATCTTGTGATGGTGCCTAATCCTTCATTTCATCCTCGCGGGGATTTTGTTCTCGCGGATGACGGTGTGCTGTCGCTCGATGGTGCACCTCGTTATACGTTTGGCAGTATCGGCGTGTATGACACTCGTATGTTTCGCGATCTCGCGGCTGGGACTCGGCGTGCTCTCACGCCCTACTATCGCGAGGCTATTTCGCTCGGGCGTGTTACGGGTGAGCTTTATGATGGGCTTTGGGAGAACGTTGGGACGCCTGCTCAACTCGAGGCGCTTGATAGGGTTTTGAAGGCGCAGCGGGGGTAGGGGTTTGTAGTGGGTCGGTTTGGGTTTTCGCTGGCATCCGCGATGTGCCTTCGTGCTTCAAGCGTTGCCCCTGTGCGGGGCGGCACTTACTTTCTTTGCCGCCGCAAAGAAAGTAAGCAAAGA
This sequence comes from Burkholderia sp. Ac-20365, assembly GCF_017104715.1. Lineage (GTDB taxonomy): Bacteria > Pseudomonadota > Gammaproteobacteria > Burkholderiales > Burkholderiaceae > Paraburkholderia. The sequence continues at coordinate 492,263 of NZ_JAAGPI010000002.1, read as the reverse complement.
AAGCGGGCTAACACCGCCAATTCTTGACCACCGCCTGAGGGCCCCCAACGGTTCCCTCGCTTCAAACGCTAACTTCTCAGTCGACGCCCGTTGCCAACGCTTCGGCTAAGCGCCTCACCCGCTCCAATCACCCGTAGCACCGCCAGCGGCAGCGAACGGTCACCGCCGCCCAGGTGGCAAACTGTGTGTAGGTCGTAGTGCCTCACACCTCAGCGCTCCTACGACACCGATCGTGCTTTTCAGTCCAAAGTAAAGCGCATGCGGTGCGAAAGCCGACACACAGTTTGCCGCTATAGAACGTGAGCGATTTGATCGCGCCAGCGGCGACGCGCGTGTGTGAAGCGGGTGATGAGCCAATTCGAAGCGTTGGCAGCGGGTATCGAGAAGAGCGACGCCGCATGAAGGAGAGGACCCGTTGGGGGCCCTCAGGCAGGAACAAGAACTAGCGGTGTTCAGCGGCTTTCTTTTGCCTACTTTTCTTTGCCGCGGCAAAGAAAAGTAGGTGCCGCCCCGCACAGGGGCAACCCAGGCAAACCAATAACACATCGCGGATGCCAGCGAAAACGAAACTCACGGATGCCAGCGCAGAGTCAAAACATAACGACTGTCAGCGACAAAAATCTCAATCGTCCCCTGCAACCTCTTCGGCATGCGCAGCCCTCTCCTGCTGAAGAGCCCACATCTGCGCGAACAATCCGCCGGCGGCTAGAAGCTCCCCAAAAGTCCCACGCTCGCAGATGCGCCCCTTATCCATCACGATAATCTGCTCCGCATGAACAACAGTCGAAAGCCGATGGGCAATAATCAAAGTCGTCCGCTCACGCGCGATCTGATCCAGCTCATGCTGAATAGCTCTCTCAGAGCGAGAATCAAGCGCTGAAGTCGCCTCGTCGAACAACAGCACGGGCGGATTCTTCAGCAAGGTCCGCGCAATCGCCACGCGCTGCTTCTCTCCACCCGATAACTTCAATCCACGCTCGCCGACAGGCGTCTCGTACCCCTTCGGCAAACTTTCGATGAACTCATGAATATGCGCCGCTCGCGCCGCCGCGATCACCTCATCGCGTGTCGCCGACGGCCGGCCATAAGCAATGTTGTAATAGATCGTATCGTTGAACAGCACGGTATCCTGCGGCACGATGCCAATCGACGCCCGCAGCGAATCCTGCGTCACATCGCGAATATCCTGCCCGTCGATGCGTATCGCGCCGCCCGTCGCCCGGTCCAGATCGTAAAAACGAAACAGCAGCCGCGCGAGCGTCGATTTGCCTGAACCGCTGTGACCCACCACCGCCGTCGTCGTGCCCGCGGCAATCGTGAAGCTCACGTCATGCAGGATCGGCCGCGATGGCTCGTACGCAAAGTTCACATGGTCGAAGCTGACCTGCGCGCCCTGCACGACGAGAGCCGGTGCATCGGGCGCATCAGGCACTTCGCGGGCCGCGCCCAGCAGCGTGAACATGCGGTCCATGTCGGTGAGACTCTGCTTCAGCTCGCGATACACGACGCCAAGAAAATTCAGCGGAATATAAAGCTGCAGCATGAACGTATTGATCAACACCAGATCGCCGAGCGTGAGCCGCCCCGCCATCACGCCCTGCGTCGCGCGCCACAAAATAAACACGAGCCCCGTGCCGATGATCGCCTGCTGTCCGAAGTTCAACGCCGACAGCGAGTTTTGCGACTTGATTGCCGCCGCGCGATAACGCTTCAGGTTTTCGTCGTAGCGCCGCGCTTCCCACTCTTCGTTGTTGAAGTACTTGACCGTCTCGTAGTTCAGCAGCGAATCGATCGCGCGCGAGTTCGCGTTCGAATCGAGCTCGTTCATCGTGCGACGGAAATGCGTGCGCCACTCGGTCACTTTCACTGTGTACGTGATGTACGCGGCCAGCGCGATAAACGTGACGATCGCGTAGTACGCCTCGTATTTGACGACAAAGAAACCCAGCACGAGTCCGACTTCAACCAGTGTCGGCAGAATGCTGTACAGCGAGTACGAGATCAGTTGCGTGATGCCGCGCGTGCCGCGTTCGATATCGCGCGACATGCCGCCCGTCTGCCGCTCCAGATGAAATCGCAGGGACAATGCATGCAGATGACGGAACACTTTCAGCGCAAGCTGACGCACCGCGCTTTCCGTGACCTTCGAAAACAGAATTTCGCGCAGCTCGGTGAAAAGCGACGTGGACAGCCGCACCACCGCATACGCGACCACCAGCAGCCCGACGCCGCCAAGCAGCACGATACCTGGCGCATCCGTCGAGCGGCCCAGCGCCGTCAGATGCTGCACCGACGCCAGACTGTCGACGATGCGCTTCATCACGATCGGCACGCCGAGATTGGCGACCTTCGCGCCGATCAGGCAACTGAGCGCGAACGCGACGCGCCATTTGTAAGTCGCGAGGTAAGGGAGCAGCGAGACGATGGTCTGCCAGTCGTTGCGCGGCTGGTTCGAAATCGGCGACAGCTCCGTCGAAGAGGAAGATCGACGCATGGTTCTGTTGTGGGGAAAGCCTGCACGCTTGACGCGTGACTCGGGGGGAATGTGACGGGCGGGCGCGTCCAGTTGACGGGGCCAACCGATGGTGCCAACCGATGGAGCCAACGTCGCGAACGCAGCAGGCCGGCATTAAGTTCCAGCCTGCGCTTTCCCGTACAATTCCTGATCTGCCAATATTGTCGCAGAAGCCGGCTGGCGCCGCTTTCGCCGCGCTGACTCTGGTTCTCCCGGTCATGTCGTCGTGCAAGCCGCCCCGGTCGGCGCAATTGAATTCATGGATGCCCCGATGACCGAGAACCCCCAACTTCCGCAGAAATCATGCGCATTGCGCGTCGTCCCGCAACCGTCGGACGCGAACGTCCACGGCGACGTGTTCGGCGGCTGGATCATGGCGCAAGTCGACATCGCCGGCTCGATACCCGCGAGCCGCCGCGCAAATGGCCGCGTCGCGACCATCGCAGTCAATTCGTTCGTGTTCAAGCAACCGGTGTTCGTCGGCGATCTGCTGAGCTTTTACGCGGATATCGTGAAGACGGGCAACACATCGGTGACCGTCTCCGTCGAGGTCTACGCGCAGCGCATGAGCCTGTCGGAAGAAACCGTGAAGGTCACGGAAGCCACGCTCACCTATGTCGCGACGGACAGCGACCGCCGTCCTCGCGCATTGCCGGAACTCGAGTAAGCAATTACGTCGCGCCCATGGCAGGCGCGGCCTTCAACGTCTGCCCGAACGCCTGAAGTTCAGGCGTCCGCCGCAACCAGCGCCGCGCTCTCCGCGCTCCGCTGCAACATGCCGGGAATCGCGTCGTGCGGCATCGGCTTCGCGAAGAAATAGCCCTGCATTTCGTCGCACGCACGCTCCTTGAGAAAGTCGAGCTGCGTCGACGTCTCCACGCCTTCCGCAATCACCTGCAGATTCAACGAGTGCGCAAGCGCGATGATCGCCGACGTGATCGTCTCGTCGTCCGATGATTCGCCAATATCCGACACGAACGACCTGTCGATCTTCAGGCGATCGACCGGGAAACGCTTCAGATAGCTCAGGCTCGAATAGCCAGTGCCGAAGTCGTCGATCGCAAGGCCGATGCCAAGCGCGTGCAGTTCGTTGAGCATCGACACGGCCTCTTCCGCGTTGCGCATGATGGTGCTCTCGGTCAGTTCGAGTTCGAGATATTGCGGGTCGAGCCCGGTCTCTTCGAGCACCTGCATCACGAGCTTGGCGATATCGCGCTGCTGGAACTGCCGCGCCGACAGATTCACCGACACGCGCGCAGGCGGCAAGCCTTCGTCCTGCCACGCCTTGTTCTGCCGGCACGCTTCGCGCAGCACCCATTCCGACAGCGGCCCGATCAGCCCGCTTTCCTCTGCAACGGGAATGAACTGCGAAGGCGGAATCAAGCCGACTTCGGGATCGCGCCAACGCACCAGCGCTTCCATGCCGACCACTTGCCCCGTTTCGATATCGACCTGCGGCTGATAGTGCAGCAGGAATTCGTTGTCGCGCAGCGCGCGGCGCAAACGCCGCTCCAGATTCAGGCGCGCGCCCGCCGATACGTTCATCTCCGGCTGATAGAACTGGAACGTGTTGCGGCCCATGTCCTTCGCGCGATACATCGCGAGATCGGCCTTCTGCATCAGCGTCTCGGCGTCGTCCCCGTCTTGCGGGAACAGGCTCGCGCCCATGCTGCAGCCCACGTACAGCTCCGTGCCGTCGAGCCACACCGGCTCCGAGATCGACGCGCGCACGCGCTCCATCCACGCGATCAGCGACTGCTCGTCGACGGTATCCGTCATCACGATCACGAACTCGTCGCCGCCATGACGCGCGACGGTGTCGCTCGCCCGCGCGCAACGCGCGAGCCGGTCCGCGACCACCGACAGCAGCCGGTCGCCGACGCTATGTCCCAGACTGTCGTTGACGTTCTTGAAGCCGTCGAGATCGATGAACACGACTGCGACGCCGTTGTGGTGCCGCTGCGCGACGATCAGCGCATGTTGCAGGCGGTCGCGCAGCAGATTGCGGTTGGGCAGACGCGTGAGGCTGTCGTAATTCGCCTGATATTCGAGCTGCTCCTGATAGCGGATCAGCGCCGTCACGTCGTTGATGACGGCGATGTGGTGCGTGGTCTGTCCTTCGGCATCCGGCACGGGCGCGATATACAGCTGATTCCAGAACAGCGCGCCGTCCTTGCGATAGTTGCGCAGCACGGCGCTCACCTCGCGATTCGCCGATAGCGCCTGCCTGATCGCGGCGATGCCTTCCTGATCGCGGTCGTTGCGCTGCAACAGCCGGCAATCCTGACCGATCACTTCCTGCGGATCGTAGCCCGTGATGCGCTTGAACGCGGGGTTCACGTACTCGATCAGATTGCCCTCCTTCGAAGGCGCCGTAATCAGAATCGCGTTGACGCTCGCGTCGAGCGCGCGGCTTTGCAGGCGCAGCGCGAGGTCCGCGCGCTTGCGCTCGGTGATGTCGGTGTACGAGCCGAGCACGCCGATCACGCGGCCATCGCTGTCGGTGAACGGCAGCTTGCTCGTCACCGTCGTCCGATGCACGCCGTCGATCACCATGTCGGTTTCGTAGTTCATCTTCGGTACGCCCGACGCCATCACCTCGGTATCCTGGCCGCTGAGTTCCTCGGCGAAGGCGCGCCACGGCATGTCCTCGTCGCGCTTGCCGATCACCTGTTCCGGATACGCGAGGCCCGCGTCGCGCGCGAACGCCATGTTGCAGCCCAGATAGCGCAGTTCCTTGTCCTTCCAGAAGATGCGCTGCGGGATGTTGTCGATCACCGTTTCCAGCATCTGGTTGGAACGCTGCGCTTCGGCTTCGGCGTTGATCTGCTCGGTGACGTCGTCGGCAAGCACGAACAGCGCGGGGCGGCCCATGAAGCTCATCGCGTGATACGAGATGTCGGCGCTGATCTGCGAACCATCCTTGCGGCGGTGATGCCAGATGCCCGCCATCGTGCGCGGCCCACCCGGCGTCACGTCGCTGCGCTGCAAGTGCGATTCGAGCCGCGCGACTTCGGCATGCGGGCGGATCGCGCGCACCGTCATCGCGAGGAATTCGGATTCCGAGTAGCCATACTGCTGGACGGCCGCCGCGTTCACGGCCAGAAAACGCAGCGTGTCGCGGTCGAAGATGTACATCGGCACGGGATGCTGCTCGAACAGCCCGCGAAAGCGCTCGTCATGCCGGTGCAGCGCCTTTGCGATGCGCAGCTTTTCGCGCGCGACGTTTTCACGCGCGCCGAAGGTGTAAATCAGCAGCGCGCTGCCCGCGAGCATCGTCACGATGAGGAACAGCATCGCGTAACGCGAATCGCGCATCGACGCGTCGAGCGCAGCCTTCAGCGCGAGGTCCTCCTGGGTGCGCAACAGGTCCATGCGCGCTTCGAGCCCGTCGACTTCCATGCCCAGACGCGTGTAGGTCTGCGCCGCCCAAGCGCGCGAGCCGTCCTGCTCGGGCGCGGTGGTTTTGGCGAGCGCCAGCGCAATGTCCTGTTCGAGGCGAGAACCGTCGGATGTGAGTTGCGCGAGCGCCTCCGCGACCTTCGGCTGGTGCGCCAGCTGCTCGTGCAATGACCTGTCGATCTGCGCGAGCGACGCGGACATGGCAGCCGCAGCGCCCGCAGGCGCCGGCTCGGCGGACGATTCGTAGCGCCCGAGCACGCCCAGGCCGTCTTCGAGCGTCGCGCGATAGGCTTCCAGATTCTGGCGGATGGCCGTCGAACGGACCGTACGCGCGTCGGCGTCGCGCTGTCCGCAAATCTGCGTGTACGCGACGAAGGCGTTCGCGCCGACAGCCGCAACGACGACCGCCAGATTGATCAGCAGCCGCTTCGATAGAAAAGAGATCATAGGTTCCGAACGTCGTTCGATCCTGCAGGCGGGGGCGCGCGGAGAAGCCAGTCACAGGCGGCGCGCACGGACCACGCAGCAAACGACGCGCAGCCGGGCGCAGCGCTTTACGCGCCAACCTTTGGATTACGGCAGCGTTCGGAAAAGATTGAGGGTAAACGCGAAAAATCTTGCGCCAGATTCAACCGGCGAGGCCGAATTCCTTCATGGCTGGCACGAAATCGTGGTTACTCGTGCTCTTGCGCGACAGTTTGGCAAGCACATAACGCTGGAACGGCTGGAGTTGCGCCCACTGCGCCGCGCCCGGCGCCGCGAGACTGGCGAGTTGCGCCTGATGCAGCACGCCATCCGGCACGACTGCAGTGTCACGCCATGCCGGGTTATCCTCGGGCGTGAACCATTCGGGCTCGATGTTCGCGTGCGTGCGCATCATCTCGAACAGGGCGTGATCGAAGTTCGGCTCGATCGCGGTGTCGTCGTCGGCGGGGAAACGCGCCAGCAGCACGCGGTCTTCGTGCGGCAGCATCTGCCATTGTTCGAGCGAAATCCGCAGCCCAAAACGGTCGAGATTGAATCGGACGACCATCGGAATGAACTTCAGATTCTCCGAAGATTCGACCTCGAAATTGAACAGCAGGGGCGCATCATTGAGTCCCATGGCAGATTCCTCTTATTCGGTGGCCAACGCGCTGTGCCGGTCTGAGGTATTTTAGAACCATATTGGCGACGCGGCGGCATCAGGCCGGGTCGCGGCTTTTTGCGCAGGAGTGAAGCAGGTGAACGAACTGGATACGGGCGAACAGCCTGGCATCGTCGAGCAGGCGGTGCGCCGGCATCGTGGCGGCGCGGTCGAAAGCGTTGCCGATCATGTTGGTCAGGAGTGGCCCGTCGCGCTCGTCTTCAACGGCATTTCGCACGCGGTGATGATGTGCACGCCGCGCGATCTCGAAGAATTCGCGGTGGGCTTTGCGATTTCGGAAGGGATTGTCGAGCGTGGCGCGCACATTCAGGACATCGAGGTCGAGTTTCGCGACGGCAAATTGCCGCATGCGGAAGTGCAACTGACCGTCGTGCAGCAGGCGTTCGCCGCGCTGAAGGAAAAGCGCCGCGCGCTGTCGGGGCGCACGGGTTGCGGCGTGTGCGGGATCGAGAGCATCGACCTGCTCGATCTGACGCCGGAGCGCGTGCCGGACACGGGCTTTTTGCAGCGCCTCGCGCCCGACGCGATCGCCCGCGCCGCGAAGGAACTGCCCGCGCACCAGGCGTTGACGAAGATGACGGGCGGCCTGCACGCCGCCGCGTGGTGCGACGCGACGGGTGCGATCCGCTACGCGTTCGAGGATGTCGGCCGTCACAACGCGCTCGACAAGCTGATTGGCCGGCTCTCGCTGGATCGCGTCGATACGCGCGAAGGGTTTGTCTTTCTGTCGAGCCGCGCGAGCTACGAGCTGGTGCGCAAGGCCGCGCGCGTCGACATTCCGATGGTGGCGACGATCTCGGCGCCGTCGTCGCTGGCGATCACGATTGCGCGTGAAGCGGGCGTGCGGCTGGTGAGTTTTTGTCGCGAAGCAGGCTACGTCGATTACGACACCGTTTGACGCCCGCTTCGCTTTTCGCGCCTAGCTGAATTGACGGAAGTCGGGCTTGCGTTTTTCGAAGAAGGCCTTGAACGCTTCTTTTGCTTCGGGCGCGAGCAGCATCTTCGCGAAGTGCACGGCTTCGTCGGTCATTTGCGTCTGGATTTCGTGCTGTGCGGCGCGCTTCATCAGTTGCTTGGTGATGCGCAGCGACGATGCGGGCAGAGCGGCGAGCTTCTGCGCCTGCTGAAGCGCGAACGCGTCGACTTCGGCCGCGGGCAGCAGACGGTTCACGAAGCCCATCCGCTGCGCTTCTTTTGCATCGAAGGCTTCGCCGAGCATCAGCTTTTCGGCAGCCGACTGATAGCCGGCGACGCGTTGCAGCAGCAGCGACGATGCGGCTTCAGGGCAGAGTCCGAGTTGCGAGAATGGCAGCGAGAAGGTTGCGGTGTCTGCTGCGTAGACGAGGTCGCAATGCAGCAGCAGCGTGGTGCCTATGCCGACGGCTGCGCCCGCTACCGATGCCACGATCGGTTTTTCCGCCGAGCTGATTGCGCGCAGGAACTGGAACACAGGCGCGTCTTCGCTGACGGGCGGCTGCTTCATGAAGTCTTCCAGGTCGTTGCCGGCGCTGAAGATTGCTGCACTTCCACGGATGTGGATCGCCCGCGTGGCGGGGTCTTGTTGCGCTTCTGTCAGCGCGTCGGCCATCGTCTGGTACATCGCCGCAGTGATTGCGTTTTTCCGTTCCGGGCGGTTGAAGGCGATGGTCAGCACGTCGTGAGTGCGGGTTGTTTCGATGTCCATTTGTCGTTCCTCCAGGTTTTCTTTGCTTCTGCTGTTCGCGTCTTTTGCTTGGGTTTGTGGTCGCATCCGCGATGTGTTTTGCCCACTTCAAGCGTTGCCCCTGTGCGGGGCGGCACTTACTTTCTTTGCCGCGGCAAAGAAAGTAAGCAAAGAAAGCCGCTGAACACCGCCAATCCTTGTTTCCGCCTGAGGGCCCCCAACGGGTCCTCCACTTCAAACGGCAACCTGCCATTCACTGCCCGTTGCCAACTCCCTGAATCCGCGCCTCACCCGCTTCACACTCCCACGTCGCCGCTAGCGCGATCAAATCGCCCACGTTCTATAGCGGCAAACTGTGTGTAGGCTGTCGCGGCGTACGCGCTTCACTCCGGACTGAAAAGCAAGGTCGGTGTCGTAAGAGCGCCGACGTGCGAAGCACTACGACCTACACACAGTTTGCCACCTGGGCGGCTGCAACCATTCGCTGCCGCTGGCTGCGCTATGAGGGCTTGAAGCGGGTGAGGCGTCTAGCCGAAGCGATGGCAACGGGCGGTGATTGAGAAGTTACCGTGCGAAGGATAAGAACCGGTGAGTGCCCTCAGGCAACAACAAAGGCTGGCGGTGTTAGCCCGCTTTCTTTGCTTACTTTCTTTGCGGCGGCAAAGAAAGTAAGTGCCGCCCCGCACAGGGGCAACGCTTGAAGCACCAATAACAAAACGCGGATGCCAGCGAAAGCGAAAGCGAACCGCTCCATAAACCCCGAGCGGCCCGCCAGCACCAGCACCAACATCAAAGCCGCTCAATAATCCCAGCAGCCCCCATGCCCGTGCCAACACACATCGTGACCATCCCGTACTTGAGATTCCGGCGGCGCAGCCCATGCACAACAGTCGCAGCACGAATCGCCCCGGTAGCTCCAAGCGGATGCCCCAACGCAATAGCCCCGCCCATCGGATTGACCTTGGAAACATCCAGCCCAAGATCGCCAATCACCGCCAAAGCCTGCGCAGCAAAAGCCTCATTCAACTCGATCCAGTCGATATCATCCTGCTTCAAGCCCGCGGCCTTCAGCGCCGCAGGAATCGCCTCTTTGGGCCCAATGCCCATAATTTCAGGCGGCACACCACGCACTGCAAAGCTGACGAAACGTGCCAGCGGCGTCAGATTGAACTGCTTCAGAATCTTCTCCGACACCACGATCAATGCGCCCGCGCCGTCCGACGTCTGCGAGCTGTTGCCCGCCGTCACCGAACCCTTGTTCGCGAACACCGTACGCAGCTTAGCCAGCCCTTCCATCGACGTATCGCCACGCGGACCTTCGTCCAGCGACACCTCACGCGTCTTCACCTTCACTTCGCCCGTCGCGAGATCGGGGAAGCGCTCGGTAATCGTGTACGCGGCGATTTCGTCGTTGAATTCGCCCGCCTGTTGCGCAGCAACCGCCTTGCGATGCGATTCGACCGAGAACTGGTCCTGCTGCTCACGGCTCACCTTCCAGCGCTCCGCTACCTTTTCCGCCGTCAGACCCATGCCGTAGGCAATACCGACATCTTCATTGCGATCAAAGATATGCGGCGACAGCGACGGCTTGTTGCCCATCATCGGCACCATGCTCATCGATTCACAACCGCCCGCGATCAGCACGTCCGATTCGCCGACGCGAATCCGGTCCGCCGCCATCGCCAGCGCGGTCACGCCCGATGCGCAAAAGCGGTTCACCGTCACGCCGCCAACCGTATTCGGCAGGCCAGCAAGCAGCGCGCCCATACGCGCTACGTTCAAACCCTGCTCCGCTTCAGGAATCGCGCAGCCGACGATCGCGTCTTCGATCAACGAGGTATCGAGGCCGGGCACCTGTGCCACCGCCGACTTGATCGCGTGCACCAGCAGTTCGTCCGGGCGCGTGTTCCTGAACATGCCGCGCGGCGCCTTGCCGATCGGTGTGCGGCTCGCGGCGACGATGTATGCGTCCTGCAATTGCTTGGTCATTTTAAAGTCCCCCTCAGTTGCGCACCGGTTTGCCCGTTTGCAGCATGCCCATGATCCGTTCCTGCGTCTTCTGCGTGCCGAGCAACTCGACGAACGCACGACGCTCCAGCGCCAGCAGCCATTCTTCATCGACGAGACTGCCCGCTTCGACATCACCGCCGCACACCGCTTCCGCAATCCGGCCAGCGATCAGGTAATCGTGCTCGCTGATGAAACGGCCATCGCGCATGTTGACCAGCGACGCCTTGATCGTCGAAATCGCCGAACGTCCGGCAACCGGCACCTGCGTCACACGCAGCGGCGGACGATAACCCGCCGCTGCCAGCGCACGCGCTTCCTTCTTCGCCGTGTCGAGCAGTTCGAAAACGTTGAAAACGATCGTGTCCGACGGCTTCAGATAACCCATCGCGCGCGCTTCGAGCGCGGAGCCGGAGACCTTCGCCATCGCCGCGTTTTCGAACGACTTTTGCAGGAACTTGAGCAGATCATTGGTCGCGCCGACTTGCGTTGCGGCTTCCGCAGCACGCAGCGCGGCTTCCTTCAGACCGCCGCCCGCCGGAACCAGACCCACGCCCACTTCCACCAGACCGATGTAGCTCTCGACGTGCGCAACGCGCTTCGCGCTATGCAGCACCAGTTCGCACCCGCCGCCAAGCGCAATGCCCGACACGGCCGCGACCACGGGCACGTTCGAATACTTCACGCGCAGCATGCCTTGCTGGAACTTCTTCACGAACGGCTCGATGCCCTTCGCGCCGCCCATCATGAACGCGGGCATCGCTTCTTCGAGATTTGCGCCTGCCGAGAACGGGCCGCCCGGCGCGCCGAGTTTCAGCGACGTCGGTTGCCAGATCACGACGGCCTTGTAATCCTTCTCGGCGACTTCGATGGCCTGCGTGAGACCGTCGATCACCGACGGTCCGATCGTGTTCATCTTGCTCTTGAACGACACGATCAACACGTCGTTCTCGCCTGCGCGATCATCGACCCATGCGCGCACGGCATCCGTTTCGAACACGGTCTTGCCGTACGTCTTCGGATCGGCGCCCGTTTCGCCCGCGAGCGGTGCGCGGAACACCTGACGGTCGTACACGGACAGCGACGAGCGCGGCACGAAGCGCTTCTCGGCCGGCGACCACGAGCCTTCGCTGGTATGCACGCCGCCCTTCTCGGCGACAGCGCCTTCGAGCACCCACGCGGGCAGCGGCGCATTCGACAGCGCCTTGCCTGCCGCGATGTCTTCCTGCACCCACTCGGCGATCTGCTTCCAGCCCGCCGTCTGCCAGCCTTCGAACGGACCTTCGTTCCAGCCGAAACCCCAGCGGATGGCGAGATCGACGTCGCGCGCGTTATCGGCGATCGATTCCAGATGCACGCCGATGTAGTGGAACACGTCGCGGAAAATCGCCCACAGGAACTGCGCCTGCGGGTGCTCCGACTCACGCAGCAGCTTCAGACGCTCAGCGGGCGGGCGCTTCAGGATGCGGCCGACCAGTTCGTCCGCCTTCGCGCCGCCATCGACATACGCGCCGGCTTTCGGGTCGAGCACCTTGATCGCCTTGCCTTCCTTCTTGTAGAAGCCCGCGCCCGTCTTCTGTCCGAGCGCGCCCTGTTTCACCAGCGCGGCGAGCACGGCAGGCGTTTCGTACACGTGGAAGAACGGATCGCCCGTCAGGTTGTCCTGCATCGTCTTGATGACGTGCGCCATCGTGTCGAGACCGACCACATCCGCCGTGCGGAACGTCGCCGACTTCGCGCGGCCGAGGCGACTGCCCGTCAGATCGTCGACTTCATCGAAGCGCAGGCCGAATTTCTCGGCTTCCTTGATGACCGCGAGGATCGAGAAAATACCGACGCGGTTCGCGATGAAGTTCGGCGTATCCTTCGCGCGCACGACGCCCTTGCCGACCACGCTCGTCAGAAACGTTTCGAGTTGATCGAGGATTTCCGGACGCGTCGCCGCAGTCGGGATCAGCTCGACCAGGTGCATGTAGCGCGGCGGATTGAAGAAGTGCACGCCGCAGAAGCGCGCCTTCAGTTCGTCGGAGAAACCGTTCGACAGTTCGGTGATCGACAGGCCCGACGTGTTCGACGCGAAAATCGCGTTCGCGCCGATGTGCGGCGACACCTTCTTGTACAGATCATGCTTCCAGTCCATGCGCTCGGCGATCGCTTCGATCACCACGTCGCATTCGGCGAGCTTTTCGATGTCGTCGTCGTAGTTCGCGGGCTGGATGTATTGCGCGTCGTCCTTCACGCCAAAGGGCGCGGGCGACAGCTTTTTCAGGTTCTCGATAGCCTTGAGCGCGATGGCGTTTTTCGGGCCTTCTTTCGCGGGCAGATCGAACAGCAGTACGGGCACCTTTGCGTTGATCAGGTGCGCAGCGATCTGCGCGCCCATCACGCCGGCGCCAAGCACGGCGACCTTGCGAATGATCAGATTGCTCACGTCGTTCCTCCGGGGCGTTATGCGGTGTCGCGAGTCGCCGCGCGCGGGCTTCGATAAGCGGCGCGCGGCATATGTGTGAGAGTGTCGCGTCGGCGCATGACTTTGGCGCGCCGACGCGTGATGGCTTTAGAACAGCGCTTCGTCGATTTCCATCAACGTCTTCGAACCGGCGCGCGCGGCGCGGATCGTCGATGCCGTTTCGGGCAGCAGCTTCGCGAAGTAGAAGCGCGCAGTGGCGAGCTTCGACTTGTAGAACGGATCGCCCGCTGCCTGCTTGTCGAGCGCGATGCGCGCCATGCGGGCCCAGAAGTACGAGAACACCAGATGGCCGACGGTGCGCAGATACGGCACGGCGGCGGCGCCGACTTCGTCCGGGTTCTGCATCGCCTTCATGCCGATTTCCATCGTCAGCTTCTGCACCTTGTCGCCGATATCCGCGAGCGGATTGATGAACTCCTGCATTTCCGGCTTGATGCCTTCTTCCTCGACGAAATCCGTCACCAGCTTGCCGAACTTCTTGAGCTTCGCACCCATGTCGCCGAGCACCTTGCGGCCCAGCAGATCGAGCGACTGGATCGAGTTCGTGCCTTCGTAAATCATGTTGATGCGCGCGTCGCGCACGTACTGCTCCATGCCCCACTCGGCGATGAAGCCATGGCCGCCGTAGATCTGCATGCCCATGTTCGTGCCTTCGAACGCGTTGTCCGTCAGGAACGCCTTGATGACGGGCGTAAGCAGCGCGACGAGGTCGGCGGCATCCTTGCGTACGGATTCATCCGCGTGCGACAGCTCCTTGTCGATGTTCAGCGCGGCCCAGTACGTGAAGGCGCGCGCGCCTTCCGCGTAGGCTTTCTGCGTGAGCAGCATGCGGCGCACATCGGGGTGAACGATGATCGGGTCGGCGGCCTTTTCGGGCGCCTTCGGGCCCGTCAGCGAGCGCATCTGCAGACGTTCCTTCGCGTAGATCAGCGAGTTCTGGTACGCGATTTCCGTCAGGCCGAGACCTTGCATGCCGACGCCAAGGCGCGCGGCATTCATCATCACGAACATCGCGTTGAGACCCTTGTTCGGCTCACCGACCAGCCAGCCCTTCGCGTTGTCGAGATTGATCACGCACGTCGCGTTGCCGTGGATGCCCATCTTGTGTTCGATCGAGCCGCACTTCGCGCCATTGCGCTCACCGGGATTGCCGCTCGCATCGGGAATGAACTTCGGCACCACGAACAGCGAAATGCCCTTCGTGCCTTGCGGCGCATCCGGCAGACGCGCGAGCACGAGGTGAACGATGTTCTCGGCGAGATCGTGTTCGCCGCTGGAGATGAAGATCTTGGTGCCGCTGATGGAGTACGAGCCGTCGCTGTTCGGCTCGGCCTTCGTGCGCAGCATGCCGAGGTCGGTGCCGCAATGCGGCTCGGTCAGGCACATCGTGCCCGTCCATTCGCCCGATACCAGCTTCGGCACGTACGCCTGCTGGAGTTCCGGCGTGCCATGCGCGTGCAGACACTCGTAGGCGCCGTGTGACAGGCCCGGATACATCGTCCAGGCCTGATTCGCCGAGTTCATCATTTCGTACAGCGCATTGTTGACGAACGCGGGCAGGCCCTGGCCGCCGAAGTCCGGATCGCAGCCGAGCGCAGGCCAGCCCGCCTCGACGTACTGACGGTACGCTTCCTTGAAACCCTTCGGCGTGGTGACGACGCCATCGCCTTCGTACTTGCAGCCTTCCTGGTCGCCGCTCTGATTCAGCGGGAACAGCACTTCCGAGCAGAACTTGCCGGCTTCCTCGAGCACCTGGTTGATCGTGTCGGCGTCGAGATCAGCGTGCTTAGGCATCTGCTTGATCTCGGCTTCGACGTTCAGCAACTCGTGCAATACGAATTGCATGTCGCGCAGCGGCGCGGCGTACTGTCCCATGAGTCTCTCCAGTCAATCCAAAGGTGTCGGCTCGAACTCCGCTGCCAGTTTCCCCGCCGTCTGGATCCATCCGATGATGAGGACCCACCCAGCCTCGCTAGCTGCTTGCGCTCTCGCTCTGATACGAAACAATCAGTTTTTCCAGCGCGGCCCACGTGAGGCGCACGGCATCGGGCAGATGCAGGAAGCGTGCGTCATGATGCAGGCCGAGCGTGAAGCTATACAGTTCGAAAAGCATCAGTTGCGGGTCCGTATCCGCGCGCAGATGCCCTTCTTCCATTGCCTGCGAAATGGCTCGCGTGAGCGCGGCGCGCCACATCGTGACGCTCGCGACCAGCTGCTCGCGCACCGCACTGTCCGCGCGATCGTCATACTCGACCGCGCCGCTGATGTAGATGCACCCAGTCGTGACTTCCTGGATGCGCTTCTCGATCCAGCGCGAGATCATCGCGCGCAAGCGCGGCAAGCCTCGGGGCTCGCGCAGACTCGGGAAGAACACCTCGTCTTCAAAACGACGGTGATACTCGCGCACCACTTCGACCTGCAGGTCTTCGCGCGACCCGAAATGCGCGAACACTCCGCTCTTGCTCATCTGCATGCGCTCGGCCAGCAGACCGATCGTCAGACCTTCCAGTCCGTCGCGGCTTGCCAGGTCAAGTGCTGCATCGAGAATCGCGGCTCGCGTCTGTTCGCCTTTTCGCATAGCTATGTACCGTCTGATTTGATCGAAAGAAAAATCGAACGGTCGTACCATTATTGTGGGCGACCGTCCGCGAAACAAGGAATTTATTAGAAACGGGTTTCTAACCACATTCTGATTTTCCGTCATTCGTCTATCAGACGAAGCGGAATTTTTAGAATCATTTGCCAGAACTGATGCGAGTTGTCTCCGATTATTGATTATTATGAATAGGCTTTTGTCTGCCTTTTCTGTATCGCCTGTTAGTCGTAGCCGCCCACGGTCAGCAGCTTCATCGCGATCCGATAGGTGTTGTACGCAATCCAGTTCAGCGCGCGCTCGCCCGCCGGGCGTGCTTCGTAATGCTTTTCGTCGATGCGGCGCGATTCGTCGAACGCCGCGAGGATCGAATTGCGCAGCTGGTCGATCTCCGGATGCAGCACCAGCACGACGTTCGCTTCGTTGTTCAGCATCAGGCTGAGTGCATCGAGATTCGACGAGCCGACTGTCCCCCAGTTCGAATCGACCACAGCGACCTTGCCGTGCAGCATCGTCCTTTCGTATTCGGCGATCTTCACGCCCGCCTTCAGTAGCGTGCGGTACAGGAACGGCACCGCGTAGTCGAGCATCGCGAATTCCTTCCTGCCAATCACCAGACGCACGTCGATGCCGCGCTGCGCCGCGTAGATCAGCGCGCGCCGCAGCTTGCGGCCGGGCATGAAGTAAGGATTGGCGAGCAGCACTTCGGAGCGCGCCTGGCCGATGGCCGTCAGATATGCCTTCTCGATCGCGCGGCGGTTGACGAAGTTGTCGCGCGCGACGAACGCGACGCACGGCTCGGCCATCGCGCGCATGTCGCCCTGCCGGGTGCTGCGGCGCACGCGCACGAAGCGGTCGGTCGCGGCTTGCGGCGTCGCGCCGCCGACGGGCGGCGGCACCAGCGCCGGACGATGGCCGATGCGGATGCGCTCCCACTGCACATCGAACGCTTCCTGAACGTCGGCCACGACTGGCCCTTCCAGTTCGACAGCAAAGTCCCAGCGCGCGTAAGGCAGCCGCGTGCCGTTCTGATCGAAATCGTCGACGACATTGATGCCGCCGCAATACCCGAATTCATCGTCGACGACGGCGAGCTTGCGGTGTGTGCGCGAAAAGCCGAAACGGCCAAAGATATGCGGGTTGTAGATGCGATGCTCGACGCCCGCGGCCTGCCAGTCGTTGAACATCGGCAGGCGCTCGGTGCCGACGCCGTCGGTGATCACGCGCACGTGCACGCCGCGCGAGGCGGCGCGGATCAGCGCGTCGGACACGGGACGGCCGGACGCGTCATCGCAGAAGATGTAGGTTTCGAGCGCGACCTCGCTTTTTGCCGCGTCGATGCGTTCGATCAGCGCGGCGAAATAGGTCTCACCCGACTTGAAGAGTCGCACCGAGTTGCCGGAACAAAAGCGCGCCCTGGACCAGTAGCGCCGGCCCGGCAGATGCTGCGTGAGCCGGTCGAAGCGGCGGATGCCGCCGCCGCTCATCGGCAACGCTCCTTCACGCGCTGCGGCAATTGCAGGATCGCGTCGCGATTGGACCACGAGAAGCAGCGCTCAGCCGCCGCCTGCCAGGGCAGCCACAGATGCGCGGTATGTTCGAGCGGCGCGAGCGTCACTTCGAGGCGCTGCGGCACCTGCAGGCTGAACCAGTGCTCGGTGTTGTGCGTGACGCCGTCCGCGTAACGATGACGCCACGTCGGGAAGATTTCGAACTCGATATGGTGATGCCAGTCGACGAGCGCTTCGCGCGGAACCGTCTCGCCGCCGATCACGATGCCCGTCTCTTCCGCCACTTCGCGGATAGCCGTTTCGACGACCGGTTCGTCGATGCGATCCTTCGAGCCCGTCACGGATTGCCAGAACGCTTCCTTGTCGGCCCGTTCGATGAGCAGCACGTCGAGTTCAGGCGTATGAATGACGACGAGCACGGATTCCGGAATCTTCGGCGGTTTCGGCATGGTGATAAAGCGGGGCGCGGTGTGGCGCGATTGCATGTCGGACGGCAGAGCTTACAGCGACTGTAACGCAAAAAGCGAAAAAGGCGCATGACGCGCCTTTTTCGCTGTTGTTTCGCCAACGCGTCGTTGTTTTAACGACGCATTGCGGAAACGGTCACATTTACGCCTTTTGCTCGGGCTGACGCAGACGGATATGCAGTTCCTTCAACTGACGTTCGTCGACTTCGCTCGGCGCCTGCGTGAGCAGATCCTGCGCGCGTTGCGTCTTCGGGAACGCGATCACGTCGCGGATCGAGTCAGCGCCCGCCATCATCGTGACGATACGGTCCAGACCGAACGCGATACCGCCGTGCGGCGGCGCGCCGTACTGCAGCGCGTCCAGCAGGAAGCCGAACTTCAGGCGCGCTTCTTCCGCGCCGATCTTCAGCGCGCGGAACACCTTGCTCTGCACGTCTTCCTGGAAGATACGAACCGAACCGCCGCCGATTTCCCAGCCGTTCAGCACGATGTCATACGCCTTTGCCAGGCAGCGGCCCGGATCCGTTTCCAGATACTCGAGGTGTTCGTCCTTCGGGCTCGTGAACGGATGGTGCGCAGCGACGTAGCGGTTTTCTTCTTCGTCGTACTCGAACATCGGGAAGTCGACGACCCACAGCGGCTTCCAGCCCTTCTCGACCAGGCCGTTCGCCTTGCCGAACTCCGAATGGCCGATCTTCAGGCGCAGCGCGCCGAGGCTGTCGTTGACGACCTTCGCACGATCTGCCGCGAAGAAGATGATGTCGCCGTCTTGCGCACCCGTGCGCTCGATGATCGCGGCGATCGACGCGTCATGCAGGTTCTTGACGATCGGGCTTTGCAGGCCGTCACGGCCCTTCGCGACTTCGTTGACCTTGATCCACGCCAGACCCTTCGCGCCGTAAATGCGCACGAATTCCGTGTAGCTGTCGATGTCGCCGCGCGACAGTTCAGCGCCCTTCGGCACGCGCAGCGCCGCGACGCGGCCATCTTTCGTGTTCGCCGGTGTGCTGAACACCTTGAAGTCGACGTCGCGCATGGCGTCCGTCAGTTCCGTGAATTCGAGCTTCACGCGCAGGTCCGGCTTGTCCGAACCAAAACGGCTCATCGCTTCCGAATACGGCATCACGGCGAACTTCGCGTCCAGATCGACGCCGATCGTTTCCTTGAACACATGACGCGTCATGTCTTCGAACAGGTCACGGATTTCCTGCTCGCTCAGGAACGACGTTTCGCAGTCGATCTGCGTAAATTCCGGCTGACGGTCGGCGCGCAGGTCTTCGTCGCGGAAGCACTTCGTGATCTGGTAGTAACGGTCGAAGTTGGCGACCATCAGCAGCTGCTTGAAGAGCTGCGGCGATTGCGGCAGCGCGAAGAACTGGCCCGCGTTCGTGCGCGACGGGACGAGGTAATCACGCGCACCTTCCGGCGTGCTCTTGGTCAGCATCGGCGTTTCGATGTCGATGAAGCCGCGCGAGTCGAGGTACTTGCGCACTTCCATCGCTACGCGATAGCGCAGGCGCAGGTTGTGCTGCATCTGCGGACGGCGCAGGTCCAGCACGCGGTGCGTAAGGCGCGTGGTTTCCGACAGGTTGTCGTCGTCGAGCTGGAACGGCGGCGTGACCGACGCGTTCAGCACGACCAGTTCGTGGCACAGCACTTCGATCTTGCCGCTCTTGAGGCTGGCGTTCGTCGTGCCTTCCGGACGGTTGCGCACGACGCCCTTCACCTGGACGCAGAATTCGTTGCGCACGCCTTCGGCCGTCTTGAACATCTCAGCGCGGTCCGGGTCGCAGACGACCTGAACGAGGCCTTCGCGGTCGCGCAGGTCGATGAAGATAACGCCGCCATGGTCGCGGCGCCGGCTCACCCAGCCGCACAGCGACACGGTTTGACCCAGCAGGTGTTCGGTCACCAGACCGCAGTATTCAGATCTCATCGACATGATGTTTGTCTTTCGTTTTGCATTAGTTGAACGACGCGCGCCGCAGCTTGTGGCGGACGGCGCGAGCCGGCATTACAGCGGTGGCTCGACGGGCGTGCGGCGCTCCGGCGCCGGCTGATTAACGGGCGGAGCAACGACACCCATCGAGACGATGTACTTGAGCGCGGCATCGACAGTCATGTCGAGCTCGATCACTTCGCTTTTCGGCACCATCAGGAAGAAGCCGGACGTCGGGTTCGGCGTGGTCGGCACATAAACGCTGACGTGGTCTTCCTTGAGATGGTTGACGACGTCGCCGCCGGGAATGCCCGTCAGAAACCCGATGGTGTAGGACCCTTTGCGCGGATATTCGATCAGCAGCGCCTTGCGGAACGCGTTACCGCTCGACGACAGAAGCGTGTCGGACACCTGTTTGACGCTAGTGTAGATCGGGCCGACGACGGGAATGCGCGCAACGATCAGTTCCCACCAGCCGACCAGCTTCTGCCCAACGAAGTTCTGCGTCAATAGTCCTACGACGAATATGAAGGCCAGCGTCAATACCGCGCCGAGTCCGGGCAGGCGGAAGCCGAGCATTCGCTCCGGTTGCCAGGCGCGTGGCAGCAGAAGCAGCGTCTGATCCATCGTGCCGATGATCAGGCCGAGCACCCACAGCGTGATGGCGAGAGGCACCAGCACCAGCAGGCCAGTCAGGAACACCGATTTGAGCGTCGTCTTTTTCGTCGTCATGTGTACCGCCAGAAATCCGCGCGAACCCCTTGCGCGGCGTCTACGTCACCTTGCGGTGGCGAAACTGCTAGCTGCCCGAGCTGCCCGTAGGAGCGGGCGCGGGCGTCGCTGCCGGCGCAGCAGCCGGTGTGCTCGTGGATGCGGCGGAGTCGGAAGAAGCCGTATCGGGCTTGCTCTCCGTTTTCGTGTCCGACGCGCCCGAGCTGGTGCTCGCGGCGCCGCCCGAATTGCCGCCACGGAAGTCCGTGACGTACCAGCCGGAGCCCTTCAGCTGAAAACCGGCGGCAGTAACCTGTTTGCGGAATGCATCGGTTCCGCACTCCGGACATTGCGTCAACGGGGCGTCGCTCATTTTCTGGAGCACGTCCTTCGCGAAGCCGCATGACTCGCAACGATAAGCGTAGATCGGCATGACCTTATCCCTACTGAAAACTCTTAGAACGCTTGCAAAGCCTTGAATTATAGCCGCAAACAATGGCGCACCCCGGATTTCGGGGAGGACGGCGGGCGCAACCGCAATTCTCTTAGATGGAGGCGGAGGAAACGATAATCAAGACTTTGCTGCACCGCGTCGACGCCAGCTCAGCCAGCGCTCGCGCCCGGCGAAGACGGCGATCGAATCGCTCACCGGCTCGTCTTCGAGCAATTCGAAATGGGGCAATAACAACGCATCGAGTTCCGCGCGCCCGATAATGAACGGCGGACCCTTCGCCGGACCCTCGCCGATGAAAAAGAAGCCGGCAAGCAAGCCGCCCGCGGGCAACAGTTCCGCCATACGCCCGACCCAATCGGCGCGCCGCGCGTGCGGCAACGCGCATAGAAATGCCCGCTCGTAGATCCAGCCGGGCACGAATGGTGGCTGGTACGTGAAGAAATCCGCCTGTTCGACGAGGCTCGCGTGCGCGCCGAGTTGCGCGCGCGCAGCTTCGACGGCACTCGATGCGAAGTCGATCGCTCGCAGCGTCCAGCCTTTTTCCGCGAGCCACCACGCTTCGTACGCACTGCCGCAGCCGGGAATCAGCGTGGACATCGGCGCATGGCGTTCGACGAACGTCTTGAATGCCGACGGCACGCCCGCCTGATCCCACGGCATGAAACCGCGCTCGAAGCGCTCGTCCCAGAAGCCGGGCGCGTTTGGATCGCGGGATTCGAAGTCCGGCGCGGCGGGCGGCGCGGTTCGCCTGGAGTCGCTCATCAATGCACCTCGTGAAAGGCCTTCACTAACCGCCGTACGCGATGGCAAGCCAAGCGCGCGCCAGCACGGCGCCGACGCCCACCGCCACGCCGAACATCAGCAGCCCTTGCAGCAGCCGGTTCGTGCGCTTCTGTTCGAGCAGGATCTGGCGGATGGTTTCGTCGTTGATGCCGCGCTGTTGCGCGTCATGACGCTGCGCGAGCGCGTGATGAATCAGGCGAGGCAGTTGCGGCAGCGTCTTGCTCCACTGCGGCGCCTCGATCTTCAGCCGCTCGTACCAGCCCTTCGCGCCGATCTGCTCGTTCATCCAGCGCTCGAGATACGGTTTCGCGGTCTTCCACAGGTCGAGTTCGGGATCGAGGGAACGGCCGAGACCTTCGACGTTCAGCATCGTCTTCTGCAGCAGCACGAGTTGCGGCTGGATTTCCACGTTGAAGCGGCGCGACGTCGAGAAGAGGCGCATCAGCACCTGCCCGAGCGAAATATCTTTCAGCGCACGGTCGAAATACGGCTCGCAGACAGCGCGGATCGCGCTTTCGAGTTCCTCGACACGCGTGGTAGGCGGCACCCATCCCGACTCCAGATGCAGCGTCGCGACCCGGTGATAGTCGCGCTTGAAGAACGCGAGAAAGTTCTGCGCGAGATAGTTCTTATCGAAGTCCGACAGCGCACCGATGATGCCGAAATCCAGCGCGATATAACGCCCGAAATGCGCCGGATCGAGACTCACCTGAATATTGCCTGGGTGCATGTCCGCGTGGAAAAAGCCGTCGCGGAACACCTGCGTGAAAAAGATCTCGACGCCTTCGCGCGCCAGCTTCGGAATATCGACGCCCGCCGCCCGCAGCGTGTCGACCTGGCTGATCGGCACGCCGACCATCCGCTCCATCACGAGCACGTTCGCCGTGCAGAACTCCCAGTACATCTCCGGCACGAGCAGCAGATCGAGGCCCAGGAAGTTGCGGCGCAACTGGCTGCCGTTTGCAGCCTCGCGCATCAGATCGAGTTCGTCGTGCAGATATTTGTCGAACTCCGCGACCACTTCGCGCGGCTTCAGGCGCTTGCCGTCCGCCCACAGGCGCTCGGCCCACACGGCGATGTCGCGCAGCAGTGCGAGATCGGAATCGATCACGGGCAACATGTTCGGCCGCAGCACCTTGACTGCCACCTGCTTGCCCGCGTGCTGGCCCGTCTTCAGCGTCGCGAAGTGAACCTGCGCGATCGACGCGCTTGCCACGGGCACGCGCTCGAAGTCGTCGAAGATCGAGTCGACGGGCGCGCCGAGCGACTTTTCGATAATCGCAATCGCCACCGCCGAATCGAACGGCGGCACCTGATCCTGCAGCTTGGCGAGTTCGCTGGCGATGTCGGGGCGCAGCAGGTCGCGGCGTGTGGACAGCACCTGACCGAACTTCACGAAAATCGGCCCGAGGCTTTCCAGCGCGAGGCGCAGACGCACGCCCGGCGGCTGATCGAACTTGCGGCCGATCGTGGTGATACGCAGCAACAGCCGCACGCGGCGGTCGTTGACGCGGCTCAGCATCATCTCGTCGAGGCCGAAACGGATGACGGTAAAGAAAATCTTGAGAAAACGCAGGAAACGCATGTTTGAGCCCGGTGACTAGCGCGTGCCGCGCGACGTGGCGGCGCCGCCCGACGCATCAGCGCCACGGGCTTCGACCTTCTGTTCAAGACGTTCGACGCGCTTCTCGACGCGCGCGAGCGCATCGCGGGCGCGCGCCAGCTCGGCGTTGAAATCGTCGAGCGCGGTGCGGCGCACGAGCTGCGGGTTTTCGTCCAGCAGATACTCGGCGACCGATTCGAGCAGATTACGGCCCGTGCGCAGCGCATGATCGCCGACCGAGCGCGCCACCGATGCAATCCGCCACGCCGGCCCATCGCCGACGAGCTTCGCCAGATCTTCTTCCGGCTCCCAGCGCAGATGCTCGGCGAGTTTCGCGATCACCGTGGCGAACTCCGCGTCGCCTTCGATCTTCACGTGCTTCATCACGGCCGCCTGGCCGCCTTGCAGGAACGCGGGCACCGCATCCGACGGAACGGAGACGGTAACGTCGAACGCCTGCGCTTCGCTTTCGTCGACGGCGCTCAGATAGCCGTCCGGCTGGACCAGCAGAATTAGCGTGACGGGAGGACAGGACAGCCGCGCAGTCTTGCCGGCGTATGGAGTGAGACGTTCGCGCGCCCACGTTTCGCGAGCGAGCAGATGGTTGACGGCAGCAGCGAAGGGCTTGGCGGCAAGGGTCATCGGCAGTGGAAAGAGAAAACCCGCGCCGGCGACTGCCGACGCGGGTTCCTATTGTAACGTCCGTTCGCTTCGAGCCTGGCTCTGCCGAACAGCTAATCCTTTACGGATTCAGTGATGATTCACCTGCTGGATGCCCGCGAGCAGCCAGCCTTCGCCGTTGCGCTTCGACAGGTTCCAGATTTCCTCGAACGGCTCAGCCCCGCCGCCCGACGTCTCGCGGATCAGGCCATGGAAGCGCACGCTCGCCAGATACTCGCTGCCGCGATCCTCGACACCCAGCAAATCGGCGTTGAGCTGCACGACGTCCGTCTGGTTCTTGTCCGCGCCGCGCGAACTCAGGTCTACCCGCACTTCGGCGAACATTTCAGGCGTCGTGAACTCACGGATGTCGTCCATGTTGCCGGCGTCCCACGCTGCCTGCAGGCGCACGAAGTAGACCTTCGCGTTGCGCAGGAACGCTTCCGAGTCGAAACCCGCCGGCACGACCGGCGCTGCGGCGACTTCGGGCGTGCTCAGCGGATTGCCTTGCGGCCCGAGGTACGAACCCGTCGGCGGCGCCGTGTAGCGCGGCTCCTGCGAGTAACCCGTGCCGCCCGCGTTCAGCGTCGGCGCGCCGCCGGCGTAGGCGGGCGTTTGTGCATCGCGCTTGCGGCCAACGAACTTGCGGATCAGCCAGATGGCGATGAACGCGATCAGCGCGATCACGATCAGGTTCGACATCATGCCGGCGAACGCTTCGCCCAGACCGAAGTGCGAGAGCAGCGCCGCGATACCGAGACCGGCCGCGAGACCGGCGATCGGCCCCAGCCAGCGCGAGCGGTTAGGCTGCGCAGCAGGCGTGGGCGGCGGCGTAGCGGGACGCTGCGACTGCATGGCCTGCGACGGCGCGCCGGGCGACTGCGAAGGCGTCGGCGCCGTTTGCTGCGACGGCTGGGTGATGTTCGACTGACGCCCGATACTGCGGCCGCCGCCCATGCGTTTCGCTTCGGCGTCGAGCGAGGCCAGTGTGCTGATGGAAATCAGGCCGACCATCGCGATCAGTCCGATTCTTCTCACCCATGACCCCTTAACCTTACAACGAGATGACAGATTCAAATCGGACATTTCTGCAATTTCCTTTTAAAAACGAGAGGTTAGGGACATCAGTATTTCGTCCCCACATGTAAGGCTACCACGCCAGCTGACAAATTGTAATATTTGACGGCGTCGAGGCCAGCTTGTTCCATCATCGTCTTCAAAGTTTCCTGATCCGGATGCATCCGGATCGATTCGGCGAGATAGCGATAGCTCTCGGCGTCCTTCGCAAAGCGCTCGCCGAGCCATGGCAGCACCTTAAAAGAATAGACGTCGTACGCTTTCTTGAGCGGATCCCACACCTTCGAAAATTCGAGCACGAGCAGGCGCCCGGCCGGTTTCAGCACGCGGCGCATTTCGGCGAGCGCCGCATCCTTGTGCGTCATGTTGCGCAAGCCGAATGCCACCGTGACGACATCGAAGTAATTGTCGGGAAAGGGGATTTTCTCGGCGTCGCACAGCAGCGCCGGCGTGATGACGCCCTTGTCGATCAGGCGATCGCGGCCCACGCGCAACATCGATTCGTTGATGTCCGTGTGCCACACTTCGCCCGTCTCGCCCGCCCGCTTCGCAAAAGCCTTCGACAGATCACCCGTGCCGCCCGCAATGTCGAGCACCTTGTAGCCCGGCCGCACGTTGGCCTGCGCAATCGTGAAAGCCTTCCACGCGCGGTGCAGCCCGCCCGACATCAGGTCGTTCATCAGGTCATAGTTGGAGGCGACCGAGTGGAACACGCCGGCCACTTTCTTCGCTTTTTCCTGTTCGTCGACTGTCTGATAGCCGAAGTGGGTTTTGGTCATCGCGCTTCGTCCTTTCGCGTATTCTGAGAAATTGTTACGCCGCATCGAGCGACGGGCGGCTGGCCGCGCATCGTATCAGTGTCTGTGGCCGTGCGCTGCCGCAGATACGGGCATCGGCGCATCCCGGTCGACGCCCGCTGCCTTCAGTTTGTCGAAATACTCCGCCCAGAGTTCGTCCTGACGGGTCGCGAGCTCCCACAGCAGATCCCACGAATAGATACCCGTATTGTGGCCGTCCGAAAAAGTCGGTTGTAGCGCATAGTTACCAACGCCTTCGAGCGCCGTGATCGACACTTCGCGCTTGCCCGTTTGCAGCGTCTCCTGCCCCGGGCCGTGGCCGCGCACTTCCGCCGACGGCGACAACACGCGCATCAGCTCGAACGGCACGCGGTAACTCTTGCCGTCTGCGTATTGCAATTCGAGTACGCGCGACACGGCATGAACGACGACGCCGGTGGGCACCGGCGTGTCGGGTTTCAATCCACTCATGATGACCTCAGGCGAGAGCGTGTTCGATTTCGCCGCGTACCGCTTCGCGCAGCAAGGTGGCCTGCGCGCGGCGCTGCGACAGCATCGCTTCGGAAACCGTGCGCTGGCGCGGCGCCCAGATGGGCAAGGGGAAATGCGCGTCGTTGGAGAACCGGGGGATCACGTGCCAGTGCACGTGCGGCACCTGATTGCCGAGGCTCGCCAGGTTCACCTTGACGGGTTGCAGGATGCGCCGGATTGCGCGCTCCACGGCGTACACGACGCGCATCACGCGGTCGCGTTCGGCGTCGCCGAGATCGGAAAATTCGGCGACATGCCGGTTCCAGATCACGCGGCAAAAACCGGGGTAGTCGTGTTCATCGGCGAGGACGACACGCAGCGTGTCGTCCTGCCACAGTACATCGCCACCGTCTTCACGGCAGAAGATACAGTCCATCGTCGTCCTCGAACGGAACCTTTATCGCGCCATTAGACCAGCACGCGCTCGATTCCGCCATTGTTCGCCCGTTGGACATAGTCGGCCATCCAGTTCTCGCCGAGCACGTGTCGTGCGATTTCGACAACGATGTAGTCCGCTTCGACGTTCGCGTCTTCGTTGTAGCGCGACAGGCCTTGCAGACAGGACGGGCAGCTCGTCAGGATCTTGACGTCGGTGGCTGCGCCGTTTGCCGCACCGTTCGCTGCTCCATTCACCGCACCATTCGGCGCCGAGCCGTTCGACGCGCCCCCATCAGCGACGACAGGAATCCCACGCAGCTTCGCCGCGCCCTTGCGGATTTCCTCTTCCTTACGGAAGCGCACCTGCGTCGACACGTCCGGACGCGTGACGGCCAGCGTGCCCGACTCGCCGCAGCAACGATCGTTCTTCTCGATCTTGTAGCCGTCGTTCTTCTCGGTGCCCATCAGCTCGTTGACCAGCTTGACGGGGTCGATCGTCTTGATCGGCGTATGGCACGGGTCGTGGTACATGTAGCGCGTACCCGTCACGCCTTCGAGCTTGATGCCCTTCTCCAGCAGGAATTCGTGGATGTCGATGATCCGGCAGCCCGGGAAAATCTTCTCGAATTCGTAGCCAGCCAGCTGGTCGTAACACGTACCGCACGACACCACCACCGTCTTGATGTCGAGATAGTTCAACGTGTTCGCGACGCGGTGGAACAGCACGCGGTTATCCGTGACGATCTGCTCGGCCTTGTCGAACTGGCCGGAACCGCGCTGCGGATAACCGCAGCACAGATAGCCCGGCGGCAGCACCGTCTGCACGCCCGCTTCCCACAGCATCGCCTGCGTGGCGAGACCGACCTGCGAGAACAGACGCTCCGAGCCGCAGCCCGGGAAGTAGAACACCGCTTCCGAATCGACGGTCGTCGTCTTCGGGTTGCGGATGATCGGCACGATCTTGTTGTCTTCGATATCGAGCAGTGCACGCGCCGTCTTCTTCGGCAGATTGCCCGGCATCTTCTTGTTGACGAAGTGGATCACCTGCTCGATCACGGGCGGCTTACCCGTCGTCGCGGGCGGATGCGCCGTCTGCTTTTTGACGAACTTCTTCAGCACATCGTTGCCGAGGCGCTGCGCCTTGTAGCCGACGCCCATCATCGCCGTGCGCGCGAGGTTGATGGTCTGCGGATTCGTCGCGTTCAGGAAGAACATGCCCGCCGCGTTGCCCGCGTTGAACTTCTTCTTGCCCATCTTGCGCAGCAGGTTGCGCATGTTCATCGTGACATCGCCGAAGTCGATCTTCACGGGGCACGGCGTCACGCACTTGTGGCAGACGGTGCAGTGATCGGCGACGTCGTTGAATTCGTCCCAATGCTTGATCGACACGCCGCGGCGCGTCTGCTCTTCATACAGGAACGCTTCGACCAGCAGCGACGTGGCGAGAATCTTGTTGCGCGGGCTGTACAGCAGATTCGCGCGCGGCACGTGCGTCGCGCACACGGGCTTGCACTTGCCGCAGCGCAGACAGTCCTTCACCGAATCGGCGATTGCGCCGATATCGGACTGCTGCATGATCAGCGATTCGTAGCCCATCAGCCCGAACGACGGCGTATACGCGTTGCGCAGGTCCGCGCCTTCGAGCAGCTTGCCCTTGTTGAAGCGCCCTTCCGGATCGACGCGCTGCTTGTACGCACGGAATTCGCCAATCTCTTCTTCCGTCAGGAACTCGAGCTTCGTAATGCCGATGCCATGCTCGCCGGAAATCACGCCATCCAGCGAACGCGCGAGCTTCATGATGCGCGCGACGGCAACGTGCGCGTCCTGCAGCATCTCGTAGTTGTCGGAATTGACGGGGATGTTCGTATGAACGTTACCGTCGCCCGCGTGCATGTGGAGCGCGACGAACACGCGGCCACGCAGCACCTTCTTGTGGATCGCCTGTGCTTCGTCGAGGATCGGCTTGAACTCGCCGCCGTTGAAGATCTGGCGCAGTTCCGCGCGGATTTCCTGCTTCCACGACACACGCACCGTGCGGTCCTGGACGATGTGGAACACGTTCGCGTCCGGCTGATCATCGACGCGATCCGCGAATTTCTCCGCGAGCCCCGCGTAGCCGAGCCCAACCAGATAGTGCTGCGCTTCACGCAGCGACAGATCGAGCTTGTCGCGCAGGAATTCCCAGCGCTTCTTCACATGGCCGAGCATGTCGAGCGCCTGATGCACGCGGTCTTCGAGCAGTTCGGCGCTGGGGATTTCATTCGCGTCGTCGCTCTTGCCGAGTGGCAGCTTGCCGCTCCTGAAGAACGCTTCGAGCGCATCGACCAGTTGCAGCTTGTTCTTGATCGACAGCTCGATGTTGATGCGCTCGATGCCATCCGTGTATTCGCCCATGCGATTGAGCGGAATCACGACGTCTTCGTTGATCTTGAACGCGTTGGTGTGCTTCGCGATCGCGGCCGTGCGGCTGCGGTCGAGCCAGAAGCGCTTGCGCGCCTCGGCGCTGACGGCGACAAAGCCTTCGCCGCTCTTGCCGTTAGCCATGCGGATCACTTCCGACGTCGCCGTCGCGACAGCATCCGCGTCGTCACCGACGATATCGCCGATCAGCACCATCTTCGGAAACGCGTTGCGCTTGCTCTTGGTCGCGTAGCCGACCGCGCGCAGATAGCGTTCGTCGAGGTGCTCGAGGCCGGCGAGAATCGCGCCGCCCTGCTTCGACGTTTCGAACAGATAGTCCTTGATTTCGACGATGCTCGGAATCGCCTCGCGCGCCTGGCCGAAGAACTCCAGGCAGACGGTACGCGTATGCGCGGGCATCTTGTGCAGGACCCAGCGCGCCGACGTGATCAGCCCGTCGCAGCCTTCCTTCTGGATGCCCGGCAGACCGGCGAGGAATTTATCCGTGACGTCCTTGCCGAGGCCTTCCTTGCGAAAACGCCGGCCTTCGATGTCGAGCGTTTCCGTGCGCAGCAGCTTTTCGCCCGGCGCGTGTTCGCCGTCGAACCATTTCAGTTCGAAGCGCGCGACAGGAATGTCGTGAATCTTGCCGAGGTTGTGGTCCAGACGCGTGACTTCGAGCCAGTTCCCTTCCGGGTCGACCATGCGCCACCACGCGAGGTTGTCGAGCGCCGTGCCCCACAGCACGGCCTTTTTGCCGCCCGCGTTCATCGCGACGTTGCCGCCGATGCACGATGCATCCAGCGACGTCGGATCGACGGCGAACACATAGCCCGCGTGCTCGGCTGCTTCCGTCACGCGACGCGTCACCACGCCCGCGCCCGAGAAAATGGTCGGCACCTTGTGCGCGACGCCAGGCAGTTCGGTCAACTCGACCGCGCCAAGCTGCTCCAGCTTTTCCGTGTTGATGACAGCCGAAAACGGCGTAAGCGGCACCGCGCCGCCCGTATAACCCGTGCCGCCTCCGCGCGGAATCACGGTCAGGCCAAGCTCGAAACACGCCTTGATCAGGCCAGCGATCTCGGCTTCCGTATCCGGCGTCAACACGACGAACGGATATTCGACGCGCCAGTCGGTCGCGTCCGTCACGTGCGAAACACGCGCGATACCGTCGAAGCGGATGTTGTCCTTTTGCGTCTGGCGACCCAGCACCTTGTTCGCACGACGGCGCAGGTCGGCCATCTTGTCGAACTCGCTGGCGAACGCATCGACGGCGCGGCGCGCAGCCGCAACCAGCGTTTCGACACGTGCGGCACGATCGACGCCCGCTTCATCGCCATGTTCGACGAGGTCGGCGCGGCGGCGCTTTTCGATTTCCGTCAGACGGTGATTCAGTGCTTCGATCAGCAGCGCGCGGCGCTTCGGGTTGTCGAGCAGATCGTCCTGAAGGTAAGGATTGCGGCGCACGACCCAGATATCGCCGAGCACTTCGTACAGCATGCGTGCCGAGCGGCCCGTGCGGCGTTCGGCACGCAGTTCGTCAAGCGCGGCCCACGCTTCGTCGCCGAGCAGGCGGATGACGATTTCACGGTCGGAGAACGACGTGTAGTTGTACGGGATTTCGCGCAGGCGCGGTTCGGTATCGGCGGCGACGGTGGCGGCGGCGCCGTGCGGATCGAAAACTTGAGGTGCGTTCATTTTGGACGACTCGGTAGGTCAGCGGCGCGCGCTCATCAATGAGGCCCGCTGACAGTGCGCGTGGGGCGCAATGCTGGAAATCTTTCTAGTGTGCGAAGCCGCAACCGGGGGCCAGCGCCCGGGATCGCCGGGGATATGGCTGGAACGTGGGTGACCGGTCGCCTCGCGGGCGCTCAGAGACAGCTACACGATCGTGCATGCCGCACGTGCCGCTGCGCCGCGGGGCGAGCCTCACGCGGTACGGGCATCAAATGGGCGATCCGAGGCTGCCAATGCATCGTCCGATCCTTGTTCCAAAATAAGATTCTACCGCATGATCCGCGCGGACGTTGACGCCTCCATGTCCGCGCGACAAGCCTTTGCGGCTTGGCTTGCCAGAAATCGCCACGAAAATGCCTGGCGACGACCCACCCGGAATGCATCGCAGCCGCACCCGCGTTGGGCTGAATATTTCGACCGTCCGGTCGGCTGGCCAAGGCCACCGATAAAGCGAAAGCAATCGGACTAATCCCGGATCAGGTGCGTCCGGACGGGCGGTTGGCGCTATCATTGATCTTTTCCTGTCCGAAATAGCGCATCGCGCGTGATCCGCATGGCTTCCCACGACTACCTGAAGAAAATCCTCACCGCCCGCGTCTACGACGTCGCGCGTGAGACCGAACTCGAACATGCGCGGAATCTGTCCGCACGGCTGCGCAACCCCATTTACCTGAAGCGCGAAGACAACCAGCCCGTCTTCTCGTTCAAGCTGCGCGGCGCGTACAACAAGATGGCGCACATTCCCGCCGACGCACTCGCGCGCGGCGTGATTACGGCTTCGGCAGGCAACCACGCGCAGGGCGTCGCGCTGTCGGCGGCGCGCATGGGCATCAAGGCGACCATCGTGGTGCCCGTCACGACGCCGCAGGTCAAGGTCGACGCCGTGCGCGCGCATGGCGGACCGACCGTCGAAGTGGTGCAGTCGGGCGAATCGTATAGCGACGCCTACGCGCACGCCGTCAAGCTGCAGGAGCAACATGGCCTGACCTTCGTCCATCCGTTCGACGACGAATACGTGATCGCCGGCCAGGGCACGGTCGCGATGGAAGTGCTGAGCCAGCATCAGGGGCCCATTCATGCGATCTTCGTCCCGATCGGCGGCGGCGGTCTGGCGGCGGGTATCGCGGCCTACGTGAAATCGGTGCGTCCGGAGATCAAGGTGATCGGCGTGCAGACCGACGATTCCTGCGCGATGGCTGAATCGTTGAAGGCGGGCATGCGCGTGACGCTGAACGAAGTCGGCCTGTTCTCGGACGGCACGGCGGTGAAGCTGGTCGGCGAAGAGACCTTCCGCCTCTGTCAGGAATATCTCGACGAAGTGCTGACGGTGAACACCGACGCCCTGTGCGCCGCGATCAAGGACGTCTTCCAGGACACGCGCAGCGTGCTGGAACCGGCCGGCTCGCTGGCCGTCGCGGGCGCGAAGCAATATGCGGAGCGCGAAGGCATCGAGAACCAGACGCTGATCGCGGTGACGTCCGGCGCGAACATGAACTTCGACCGCATGCGCTTCGTTGCGGAGCGCGCGGAAGTCGGCGAGGCGCGCGAGGCCGTGTTCGCGGTGACGATTCCGGAAGAGCGCGGCAGCTTCAAGCGCTTCTGCGAACTGGTCGGCACGCGCAGCGTCACCGAGTTCAATTACCGGATTGCGGATTCGTCGTGCGCCCATATCTTTGTCGGCGTGCAGATCCGCAATCGCAGCGAGTCCGCGCAGATCAAGGGCGCGTTCGAGGCGCACAACTTCGCCACCGTCGACCTCACAGGCGACGAACTGTCGAAGCAGCATATCCGTTACATGGTTGGCGGCCGCTCGCCGCTCGCGCACGACGAACGCCTGTTCCGCTTCGAGTTTCCGGAACGGCCGGGCGCGCTGATGAAGTTCCTGTCGTCGATGGCGCCGAACTGGAACATCAGCCTCTTCCATTACCGGAACCAGGGCGCGGACTACAGTTCGATTCTCGTCGGCATCCAGGTGCCGGCGGCGGAAGACGCGGAATTTGCGCGCTTCCTCGCGACGCTCGGCTATCCGTATTGGGAAGAGACGACGAATCCTGTGTATCGACTGTTCCTCGGTTAACGACGCACACGCATGGCCTTTTCGCTAGATGACAAGCTGGTAGTGGCGATCTCCTCGCGCGCGCTGTTCGATTTCGAGGAAGAGAACCGCGTGTACGAGGATGGCGACCTGCGCGCGTACGAAACGCTGCAGCGCGCGCGGCTGAACGTGCCGGCCAAGCCCGGCGTCGCGTTTCCGCTGATCCGCAAGCTGCTTGCCTTGAACACGGGCGAGCATCGTGTGGAAGTGGTGATTCTGTCGCGCAGCGATCCGATCAGCGGCTTGCGCGCGTTCAGATCGTGCCGCGAACATGGGCTTGCGATCGAACGTGGCGTGTTCACGCGGGGCCGTGCACCGTTTGCGTATCTGAAGCCGTTGAATGCGTCGCTGTTTCTGTCGGCGAATCAGGACGACGTGCGCGACGCGTTGGCGGCCGGTTTTCCCGCTGCACGCGTGTTGCCCGAATCGGCGAAAATGGCGAGCAAGTATCCGGACGAAATCCGCATTGCATTCGACGGCGACGCGGTGCTGTTTTCCGACGAAGCAGAGCGCGTGTTTCAGAAGGACGGCTTGCGGGCGTTCGTCGGTCACGAGATCGACAACAAGGATTTGCCGCTCGCCGACGGACCGCTGAAGCCTTTGCTGCAGGCATTGCATCGCTTGCAGACGCTGGCCGACGAAGCCGCGCCGATGCACATTCGCACGGCGCTTGTGACGGCGCGTTCGGCGCCCGCGCATGAGCGGGCAATACGAACCTTGATGGCCTGGAACATCGAAATCGACGAAGCGATGTTTCTTGGCGGGCTCGACAAGAGCGCATTTTTGCGTGAGTTCGAGCCGGACTTTTTCTTCGACGACCAAATTCGCCACTGCGAATCGGCCCGTGACGTGACAGCGATCGGGCATGTCCTGAGTGGCATCGTGAACGCATCATGACACCCGAACAATCTCCGCTGGGCAAGCCGTCCAGCTACACCGAACAATACGACGCTTCTTTGCTCTTTCCGATTGCGCGCAAGAATGCGCGCGAGCAGATTGGCATTGGCGCGGCGTTGCCGTTCTTCGGCACGGATATCTGGAACGCTTACGAGCTGTCGTGGCTCAATGCGCGCGGCAAGCCGCAGATCGCGATTGCGACTTTCTTTATTCCTGCGGATTCGCCGAATATTGTTGAGTCGAAGTCTTTTAAGCTTTATCTCGGGTCGTTTGCGCAGACTGCGTTTGATTCGATCGAAACCGTTCGTGACACGATCAAGCGGGATGTTTCTGCTGCTTGTGGATCATCGGTGTCGTTGCATCTTTATCCGCCTGCGGAGTTTTCCAAGCTCGGGCTCGATGAGTTTGAAGGGACTTCGCTGGATAGGCTCGATCTCGATACGGATGTTTATCTGCCGGATGCGTCTTTGCTCAAGGCTGCGCTTGATGAGGCGCCTACTGAAGAGACGCTTGTTTCCAATCTGTTGAAGTCGAATTGTCCTGTGACGGGACAGCCTGATTGGGGTTCGGTGCAGATTCATTACGTTGGGCCGCAGATCGATCACGGCTCTTTGCTGCGGTACATTATTTCTTATCGAAACCACACCGGGTTTCATGAGCAATGCGTCGAGAAGATCTTTCTCGATGTCATGAAGGTTTGTCAGCCAGTCAAGCTGGCGGTTTATGCGCGGTATACGCGGCGCGGTGGGCTCGATATCAATCCGTTTCGGACTAACTTTAATCTGCCTATGCCGGATAATTTGCGGACAGCACGGCAGTAAGCTTTTTCTGTCTTGCGACGCTTGGGGTGGTCTGCTTTCGTTGTCGCTGGCATCCGCGTTTTGTTATTGGTTCTTCATGTGTCGCCCCTGTGCGGGGCGGCACTTACTTTCTTTGCCGCCGCAAAGAAAGTAAGCAAAGAAAGCGGGCTAACACCGCCCGTTCTTGACCACCGCCTGAGGGCCCCCAACGGGTCCTCTCCTTCGCACGGTAACCTCTCAATCACCGCCCGTTGCCAACACTCTGAATTAGCGCCTCACCCACTTCAAGCACCCGTAGCGCAGCCGGCGGCAGCGAATGACTACGGCCGCCCAGGTGGCAAACTGTGTGTAGGTCGAAGTGCTTCACACCTCAGCGTTCCTACGACACCGATCGTGCTTTTCAGTCCAGAGTGAAGCGCATACGCCGCGATAGCCGACACACAGTTTGCTGCTATAGAACGTGTGAGATTTGATCGCGCACGTGGCGACGCGGGAGAGTGAAGTGGGTGATGAGCCAATTCGAAGCGTTGGCAGCGGGCATCGAGAAGAACGTTGCCGCGAAAGGGACAGGGCCGTTGGAGGCCCGTGGGCAGGAAGAAGAGCTGGCGGTGTTAGCGGCTTTCTTTTGCCTACTTTTCTTTGCCGCGGCAAAGAAAAGTAGGTGCCGCCCCGCACAGGGGCGACGCGTGAAGTACGAAGACATATCGCGGACGCCAGCGCAAAGCCAGGCAAACCAAACCAGCGTCGCAACACAACCCAAAAACCCTTAAGCCGCAGGCTTCTTATAAGCGACGCAATCAACCTCAACCTTACAGTCGATGACCATCGACGAAACAACACATGCCCGCGCAGGCGGATTAGCCCCAAAGTACTCCTTGAACACCTTGTTAAACGAAGCAAAATCACGCGGATCATCAAGCCAAACACCACAGCGAACCACATGCTCCGGCCCATACCCGGCCTCAGCCAGAATAGCGAGCACATTCTGAATCGTCTTGTGCGACTGCTCGACAATCCCGCCATTGATCACTTCACCATTCTCCATCGGGGTCTGCCCCGACACGAACAGCCAGCCATCCGCTTCGACTGCACGCGCAAACGGCATCACCTGTCCGCCCGTACCCTTGCCACCTTCAACGCCATAACGCTTCATCGTTCAACTCCTGTAACGTAAGCGCGCCCGCAACCAATGCGAACGCAAATATTCAAAAAGCCTGTGTGAGCTCCGCCCGCGTTGCCGCCGTCGCGCCACGCGCGACAAACCGACCCGCACGCTCGCCCGTCGTCTGGCCATCGCGATACGACAGCACGCCATTCACCCACACGGCATCGATGCCATCCGCCGCCTGCTGCGGCTTGTCAAACGTCGCCGCATCGCGCACGCGCGCCGGATCGAACAGCACGAGATCGGCGTGATAGCCGATATGCACTTCCCCACGCTCCTTCAAACCGAAACGCCGCGCCGACAGACTCGTCATCTTGCGAATCGCTTCTTCCAGTGGAATCAGCTTCTGGTCGCGCGCATAGTGACCCAGCACGCGCGGAAACGCGCCCCACAGACGAGGATGCGGCAGCGGATCATTTGGCAAGCCATCGGAGCCGACCATCGTCGCGGGATGCGACAGGATGCGCCGCACGTCGTCCTCGGACATGTTGTGATACACCACGCCCGCCGGTTGCAGGCGCTTGCCCGCTTCCTGCTGCGTCACGCCCCACTCGGCAGCGATGTCCTTGATCAGCTTTCCCGCCATCTCCGGGTGCGGCGTCGACCACGTCACCGTGATGTCGATATCGCCCGTCACCTGCTTCAGGTCGAGCGTCGACGAACTGCGGTTGTACGGATAGCAATCGCATCCAACAGGATGAAACTGCCGCGCGCC
Source organism: Burkholderia sp. Ac-20365 (assembly GCF_017104715.1). GTDB lineage: Bacteria > Pseudomonadota > Gammaproteobacteria > Burkholderiales > Burkholderiaceae > Paraburkholderia. The sequence continues at coordinate 455,746 of NZ_JAAGPI010000002.1, read as the reverse complement.
TTCAAGCGACGCCAGCACCTCGACACTGCGCCCCCAGTTCGACGGCCCAGCGCATTTCAGATGCGAAATGATCACCGGCACGCGAGCGTGCTTGCCGATCCGGTACGCCTCGTCCATCGCATCGAGAATCGCGTCGAACTCGGTGCGCATGTGCGTCGTGTACAACGCTCCCGATGCCGCCAGCGGCTCGGCCAGCGCCATCACTTCTTCCGTCGGCGCGGCAAATGCGGAGCCGTACGCGAGTCCCGAACTCAGACCCAACGCGCCATTCGCCAAAGCTTCCTCAAGCTGCACGCGCATGCCGTCGATTTCCTGCGCCGTCGCCGCGCGGTCAAGCCGGTCCATATGGTTGTTGCGCAGTGCCGTGTGCCCGATCAGCGCACCGACGTTCACCGTCGGCTTCGCCTTGTTCACGGCTTCGACATACGCAGCGAAAGTCGGATACTGAAACGCGTCGCGCGGACCGAGCAGGTTCATCGGATCAGGCGGGTCGCCGTTCAGCGACACCGGCGAAGCACTGATCCCGCAGTTGCCGACGATCACCGTCGTCACGCCCTGCGTGATCTTCGGCAGCATCTGCGGCGAGCGGATCACGTGCGTGTCGTCGTGCGTGTGCACGTCGATGAAACCCGGTGCGAGCGCGCGGCCGTTCGCGTCGATCACTTCTTCGGCCAGCCAGTTCGACAGATTGCCGATCGCGGCGATCTTGCCGTTGCGCACGGCGACGTCGCGTTCGACAGGCGGCGCGCCCGTGCCGTCGTACAGTTGCGCGCCGACGATCAGCGTATCGGCGGCTTCGGGGTGCGAATGCATGGATCAGTCTCCTAGCGGTTGTCGGTCGCCGCCGCCGCGATGCGCATCGAGCGCATGCTTCATGCGGCGCAGCAGTTCGCGGCTCTCGTCGCCGAGGCTCAAGGCCAGTTCGGTGACGAGCACGTCGAGCGCCATCATCATCGCGTAGCGCGACGACGACGGCTTGTAGATGAAGTCGGTTTCGAACGCGACGATCGGGATCAGCCAATCGGCCAGCTTCGCGAGCGGCGACGCAGGCGCCGTCAGCGTGATCAGCGTCGCGCCGTAGCTGCGCGCGATCTTGCAGCTGTCGACCATCTCCGGCACGCGCCCCGTGGTCGACAACGCGATCACCACGGTATCGCGCGACACCGTCGATGCCACCATGCGCTGCAGCAAGCCGTCCTGATACGTCGCCACCGGCCGGCCCAGACGCACGAGCCGGAAGCGCATTTCGTCAGCGAGCGCGGTCGAGCCGCCGCCCATGCCGAACACGTAGATCATGCGCGCGTCGCGCAGCGCGGCAGCCGCCTGCGCAAGCGGCGCCTGACACAGCAACTGATGGTTGTGCGTGAGCGCCGTCTGCAACTCGTCGAACACGCGTGTGGCCAATGGCTCGGGCGTGTCAGGCTGCGCGCCTGGTTGCAGAAACCGCTGACCGACAGCCGCCGCCTGCGCGAGCCGCAGCTTCAGTTCGCGCACGTCGCGGCAGCCCACCGCTTTCGCAAAACGCGTGACGGTCGCGACACTCACCTCCGCCCGCTCGGCCAATGCGCCGATGCTCGCGCGCGATGCGCCCGTCAGATCGTCGAGAATCAGCGCCGCGACTTTACGTTCAGCCGAGCGCAGTTCCGGCGCGCATTCTGCAATGCGCGCGACAATGTCGAAGGCGATGGGTTCGGCGTTGGAATTCATGGCTCGCAGAGGCCACGCGCCGCCGGTAACATCGTGCGCCGAACGCGTGGTACTAAATAACATTTCATCAGGCATCGTACTTTCGGTAACATGTGAAAGTCAACTTCGATGCGATTTAACTGGCCGATGGAGCAGGATGACATGAAAGTTACAAACTATCAGGGGGCGACGATCGATCCTTTTAGCAAGGGCTTGGGCAATGTTCCCGGCACGAGCATCCAGCTCGCGGACGCAACGCGTCTCGAATGGAATCTGCTCGACGAGGACGTGAGCCTGCCCGCCGCCGTCCTGTACGCGGACCGGATCGAGCACAACCTGAACTGGATGCAGAAGTTCGTCACCGAGTACGGCGTGAAGCTCGCGCCGCACGGCAAGACCACGATGGCGCCGCAACTGTTCCGCCGGCAGATCGAAACGGGCGCATGGGGCATCACGCTCGCCACCGCGCATCAGGTGCGCGCCGCGTATCACGGCGGCGTATCGCGCGTGTTGATGGCGAACCAGCTGGTCGGCAAGCGCAACATGCTGATGATCGCCGAACTGCTGAGCGATCCCGACTTCGAGTTCTTCTGTCTGGTGGATTCCGTCGAAGGCGTCGAACAACTCGGCACGTTCTTCGGCTCGGTGAAGAAGCGGTTGCAGGTGCTGGTCGAGCTGGGCGTTCCCGGTGGCCGCACGGGCGTGCGCGATGACGCGCAAACGCAGGCCGTGCTCGACGCAATCGCGCGTTATCCGGATTCGCTGAAGCTCGCGGGCATCGAACTGTATGAAGGCGTGTTGAAGGAAGAACAGGAAGTACGCGACTTCCTGCGCAGCGCCGTGAAGCTCACGCTCGAACTGTCGGACAAGGGCCGCTTTGCGCGCACGCCGGCTGTGCTGTCGGGTGCGGGGTCGGCCTGGTACGACGTGGTCGCTGAAGAGTTCGCGAAGGCTTCGCGTAAGGACCGCATCGAGATCGTGCTGCGTCCGGGCTGCTATCTGACGCATGACGTCGGCATCTATCGCAAGGCGCAGACGGATATCTTCAAGCGCAATCCCGTCGCGAAGCGCATGGGCGAAGGGCTGCTGCCCGCGCTGCATTTGTGGGCGTATGTGCAATCCATTCCCGAGCCGGATCGCGCGATCATCGGCCTCGGCAAACGTGACTCAGCTTTCGATGCAGGCTACCCGGAACCCGCGAAGCACTATCGTCCGGGCACGCAAACGCCGCGCGATATCGGCAAGGATGAAGGCTGGGAAATTTTCGGCTTGATGGATCAGCACGCGTATCTGCGGATTCCTGCAGGCGCTGATCTGAAAGTCGGCGACATGATCGCTTTCGACATCTCGCATCCGTGCCTCACGTTCGACAAGTGGCGCCAGGTGCTGGTGGTCGATCCGTCGTATCGCGTGACGGAAGTGATCGAAACGTTCTTCTGATTGTTCTTCGATCGAAACGGCGCTGCGTCTCACGACACAGCGCCGTTTTTTATTTATTCAACGTCCGGCTTGCGCAGCTTCTTCGTCCGCCGCCGGCGACGCCACGTCACCGAGACGTGCTTCGAGCATCGACAATGCGCTCGACAGGCCCGCCAGCACGTCATCAGGCAATGCCGCCATCGTGTCGTGCAGAAACGCATTGCGATTGGGCAGACTCGTTTCGATTGCAGCGCGCCCTTCTACCGTCAATTTCACATTGGTGATGCGGTTATCGCGCTCGTCCATGCTGCGCGAAATCCAGCCGATCGCTTCGAGCGATTTCAACTGACGCGTCAACGCGCCCGGATCGATGCGCAGACGCTCGACCAGCTTCTTCTGCGACGATTCGCCCGCCTGATCGTACAGCGCGAGCAGAATGCGCCAGCGCGGCAACGGATGTCCGACGCGCCCTTCGAACGCCGACATGAACGCCCGATACGTGCGGCCAAACTGTTGAAGGATAGCGACGCGGTCCTGTTCTTCCATGATCTTTCTACTATTCAATAGCGCTCATACGCCTGTCAGTCGACATGAACGACAGGCTCGATCTGCTTGCGCAGCTTGACGGGCGGCACGCGCCGGCACTGCCAGATCGCGAACAGCGACACCAGCGCGCCGAGCATCAGCCCGATATGGATCGCGCCCACCAGCGACTCGCGCGCCGATTCCAGCAGCACGGCGCCATTGTGCCCTGCCTTCGCGAGTTCGCTCAAAAGCGTGTGCTGTGCGTCGCGATTCACGAGAATCTGCGGATCGCCGAGATCGGCGAACCATTGGCTCGCGTGATCGCCGTCGAGTGCGCTGCGCACGCCGCTCGCGTACATATGCGTAACGAGCGTGCCCGTCAGCGCCGTGCCGATCATGCCGCCGATCATCCGCAGCGACTGCAGCAGGGCCGTCGCGATGCCGAGATGCTCGCGGCCCGCCGTCTGCTGCGCGAATACCGTCAGATTCGGCAGCACGAAGCCAAGGCCGAGGCCGCCGAAGGTCATGAACAGCATCAGCAGCCAGGTCGGCATCGAGCGCGTGGCGACAACCACGCCGAGCGACGCCAGCGCAAACAGCGCGAAGCCGATGTACAGCATCACGTTCGGATTCGGAATGCGTGAGACGACGCGCCCGTTCGCGATACTACCAATTGTGATGAACACGACCAGCGGTGTGATCACCAGCCCTGCTTCGTTCGGCATCATGCCGAAGCCGCCCTGGAACAGCAGCGGCGCGTAGAACAGCAGCGAGAACATCGCGAAGCCGCCGAGCACGGCCAGCACGAACAGCGCGGACAGACTCTGGTTGCGGAACATGTCGATGGGAAGAATGGCTTGCGGGAAGCGCTTTTCCCAATGCCAGAGCGCGATCGCGCACGCGATACTCACGATCAGCAAGGCTACGGCCGAACCCGTCACGCCATGCTTCGGCAGCAATTCGACGAACATCTGCAGGCTGCCGAGCGACGCCGCGATCAGCAGCGCGCCGGGCCAGTCGAGCCGCATCTTGCCCTCGTGCACGACATGCCGCAGATGCGGCAGATAACGCCACACGAAGAACAGCGACAACAGCCCGACGGGCAGATTCACGTAGAACACCGAGCGCCAGCCGTAGTACTGCGTCAGAAAACCGCCGAGCGACGGTCCGACGGCATTCGCGATGCCGAACGCCGAACTCATCAGCACCTGCCAGCGCAGCCGCACGACGGAATCGGGAAAGAGATCGGGAATGCACGCGAACGCAGTGCCGACCAGCATGCCGCCGCCGATGCCCTGCAAGCCGCGCGCGATCACCAGGAACAGCATGTTGTTGGCCGCGCCGCAGAGCACGGACGCCGCCGTGAACACGATGATCGACGCAATCACGAAAGGCTTGCGTCCGTAGTAATCGCCGAGTCGCCCGAAAATCGGCACGGTGATCACCGACGTCAGCAGATACGACGTCGCGACCCACGCATACAGTTCGAAACCTTTGAGATCCGCGACGATGGTTGGCAGCGCGGTGCCAACTACCGTCTGGTCGAGGGCGACCAGCATCGAGACGAAAGAGACGCCGAGCATCGCGAGCAGCGACTCCCGGAACGGTAAAACTTGCCCACTCGAGTGATGGGCGGCGGTGTGCACGGCCATTTTTTGATGGAACAACTGTTGACGAGTCAACGATACGGAATCATAGCATGCTGAATGGTTCTAAGCTGCGTGCGTCCGAGCATGCTTTTTGCGCCGAACGCTAATAATTCTGAAGGTCAGGGAGATACATGGAACCGACTACACTCGCCGCCGCGCCGCTTTCCGCCGACGATCTCGCCGCTTTGCGCCGCGCCAAACACGAGCTGGAAAGCCCGGCGCTGGCGATGAAGCTGGCAAGCATCGTCGGCTCGCCGATGGAAAAGCTGATCTCGAAAATGCCGTCGATTGCCAGCGACAAGGTCAACGACGCGACGCAACTCGCGCTGCGCAAATGTCTGCAGATCGCGCTGCGCACGCTCGGGCGTCCGATGGGCGGCGCGCCGGTGGGCGTCAGCGACCGGCCGAGCAATCTGCTGCACAAGTTTGCAGTCGCCACGACGGGCGCCGCGGGCGGCGCGTTCGGGCTGTTCGCGCTGCCTGTAGAGCTGCCCGTTACGACGACGCTGATGTTCCGCTCGATCTGCGACATCGCGCGCAGCGAGGGCGAGGATCTGAGTTCCGTCGATACGCAGTTGCAATGTCTGACGGTACTCGGCATGGGCGGCACGTCGAAAGCCGACGATGACGCCGACTACGGCTACTTCATCATGCGCGGCGCACTCGCGCAGGCGGTGTCGAAGGCGTCATCGGAGATCGCTACGAAGGGATTCTCGACGCACGGTTCGGCGGCACTGCTGCGTTTGCTCAACACGATCGCCTCGCGGTTCTCCGTGCAGGTCAGCGAGCAGATCGCCGCGAAGTCGATTCCGGCCATCGGCGCCGTGCTCGGCGCGATGGTCAACACCGTGTTCATCGATCACTTCCAGCAGGTCGCGCACGGCCACTTCACTGTGCGGCGGCTCGAACGCCAGTACGGCACAGACGTTGTGCAGGCCGCGTATCAGACGATCGACGTTTCGCTCGAAGGTTGAACGTCGCGCGATCGATCCGTCACGCGCACGACGAAGCGCGCGGCGAGATCGAGCGCGCGGCGCGCTTCGGGAATGAACGGCGCCCACAGTTGCCACACATGCGGCATCTTGCGCCAGATATCAAAGTCGACTTCGACACCCGCCGCGCGCGCCTTGTCCGCGACGCGGCGCGAATCGTCGAGCAGGACTTCCGTGCTGCTCACCTGCATGAAGAGCGGCGGCAAGCCTTTCAGGTCCGCGTAGAGCGGCGACGCGTACGGATGCGTGGCAGGCGTATCGGCGAGATAGAGCTTCGCGGCTCGCGCGATGGACGGACCATGAAACATCGGATCGATGCCGTCGTTGGATTGCAGCGAAACGCCCGTCGCCGCGAGATCCGTCCACGGCGAGAACAGGATCGCGCCCGCCGGCAATGGCTCGCCCGCGTCGCGCAATGCGACGAGCGTCGCGAGCGCGAGGCCGCCGCCGGCCGAATCGCCCGCGATCACGATCGATTCCGGCTTTGCCCCATCCTGCATCAATTGGCGATACGCGGCCAATGCATCGTCGAGCGCGGCGGGAAAGGGGTGCTCAGGCGCAAGCCGGTAATCGAGCGAAAAGACACGCGCGCCGCTGCGCGTTGCGAGACCGAACGACGCCGCGCGATGCGTCTGCGGTGAGCAAAAGTAGTAACCGCCGCCATGCAGATAGAGGATCGTCGCCGTGTGCTTGCCGTCGATACGCGTCAGCCATTCGCCGTGCATCGGCCAGTCGTGCTCGCCGTATCGCTCGTGCAGGTCCCAACCCGACGGAATCCGCGGCGTATAGGCGCGCTTCGCCGTCATCTGGCGCGCGCGTTCGGCGCTGATCGTCGGATGCCGCGTCTGCGGATGAAACTGACGGCGCAGGAACCAGCATGCCAAGGCGCTTTGCCAACTCATCGGGACACTCTCCGTCGCGGGTTGAATCGCCATGGTACGTGGCTTTCGATGCGCGTCGATCGAAGGCATCTTCTATTGGCAGCGTGGCCGCGCCCGCGCCGTTTGAAAAGAAAAATGGCCGGAACCGCCGCTGACGGTTCCGGCCACTGTTTCCAAAGACGTGATCTGTTTAATTCGCCGGCAACACCTGGCCGCGAATTTCACCCATCGGATTCTGCGCAGTGTGCACATTGAAATACCACTGGCCTGCCATCAGGTCTGTGACCTGCTGCTCAGTCAGCGTCACAGAACCTTTGATCGGACTGGCCAACGCGTTCTTGTCGATCGGCACCTGCACCTTGGCGTTCTGTCCAACGGGCGCGGGACCATGGAAGTGCGCCATCGTCGCAGGCCCCGACAGGCTCTCGTAAGTCACCGTCCACTTCAGCGTTTTACTCGATGTGTCGAACGTCGCGTCCAGCGCGCCATGCCCGCGACTCACGCGCGGCGGCACTTCACTCGACGGCTCGAGGTCCGCCTTCAATTCCACCGTATCTGCCAGCGCGACACCCGACGCCAGCCCCCACAGGACAGCAATCATGCTCAGCTTTCGAATCGCAATCATTGTTCTCTCCGAGTCTTTGCGCGCTGGGCGACATTGGATCACGAACGTTGCGTAAGCTGACGCCGTCCCATGCGCCAGCACATACTAGTGCAATTCGAAGCACTGTGCGTGACGGGCGCGCAGCGGCGCAAAGCCATGCGAAGCGAGAGAATGAACCGGCCGGTCAGGCGAGCAAGGCGGCTTGTTCTTCGATACCGTCGAGCATCGTATTGCACACGCGAACGAGCGTGATGCCTTCGCTGCGCAACTGGTCAGCGGACGCGGCGGTCAAGCGGCGCCGGTAGTTTTCGAGTGCGCCGAGCAACGGCGGATACTGCAACACGCCAACCGCGCCAGCCACGCGATGATGCCATTGCCGCAACTCGGCGACGTCGGGTTGGTTCAGAAGCGGCGGCAACGCACGCATGTCGTCACGGACGGACGACACGAATGCGTCAAGCAACGATTTGACCGTCGATTCGCTGCCCCAGATCTGCGTCAACTGACTAAGATCGACCGGCGCGAAAGCGATACTGTCGACGCTTTCATGATGCGTCTCAGGGGCGGAAACCGCTGTTGCTTCGGCTTGCGCGATGTAACGCGCGTTGTCCGCACCGAACCAGCGGCTCAGATAGTCGCGCAGCGTAGCAAGACGCGTCGGTTTGATGAGGCAATCGTCCATGCCCGCCTCGCGGCAAGCCTTCAGATCCTCGGGCGCGGTGTTCGCGGTGATCCCCAGAATCGGCAAACGGGTATCTGTTAGTTCTTCCCTTTCTCGTACGGCGCGTGCCAGTTCGTAGCCAGACATGCGCGGCATGTGGCAGTCGGTAATCAGAAAGCCGTACGGCGTCGCATCCAATGCGTCGAGCGCTTCGGCACCGTCGTTGACGACGTCGCACGCAAAGCCGAGCAACGCGAGCTGATGGCGGATCAACTCCTGATTGACCGGGTGATCTTCAGCGACGAGCACGAGACGTCCGCACGCGATTGCCCGCTCACGATCCGGCGGTGCGATGGCCGCTTCGCCCGCGCCGGGCTGCCGTGCAGGCGTCGGAGAAAGGCCCGTCAACGCGGCGGCACAGGCAGCGCTCAAACCACGCCATGAGATCGGATTGATACTGACGCGCACCGCGTTATCGACGATCCGGTAGCCGGTCGGTTTTGGCTTTTCGGTCAAGCTGATGATCTTCGCGCCGGACTGTGCAACGGCCGCGGGAAGTTCGACGCCGTCACCAACGAAAATGAGATCGACGCCGCGCAGCGCTCGCGCATCGTGCAGTTCGGCAAACCCGGCGTCCGCACAACTCAGCTCGATGCCGAGCGCTGCGCCAAAGTGCATGAGCGCCCTCGCGACACAAGTATCCGGCGTGGCGACGATGCCGCGTTTACCGCGCAATCCGCCCGCGGTGTAATGCCGCGTCTCCAGCGGCATCAGCAAACGCAGCGTCATGCACGTGCCTTTGTGCGGTGTGCTCGACAACGACAGCGTGCCGCCCATCAACGCGACCAGCTTGCGGCAAATGGTCAGCCCAAGACCCGTGCCACCGAAACGCCGGGTAGTCGATGATTCCGCCTGCACGAACGGCTCGAACAGACTCGCCTGAACCTCAGGCGAGATGCCGATACCAGTATCGTCGACGGTGATTTCGACCGTTTGCCCGGTGTCGCACTGCTCGACCACCTTGACGTGAACATCGACCTCGCCGTTTGGCGTGAACTTGATCGCATTGCCCATCAGATTGAACAGGATCTGTCGCAATCGAACACTATCGCCACGCAGCGTTGCTGCGACTTGCGGGTCGACGTCCACGCGCACCTTCAGACCTTTCTCGTGCGCCCGCCCGGCGAGCAGGCCAACCGCTGTATCGACCAGATCGCGCAGATCGATGGGCTCGGATTCGATGGTGAGCCGCCCCGCCTCGATCTTCGAGTAGTCGAGCAGATCGTCGAGAATCTGCAGCAGCGCGCCTGCCGATTCGTGAATCATGCCGAGCATCTCGCCCTGATCGGCATCGAGCCGCGTGCGCTCGAGCACTTCGACCAGCCCGAGCACGCCATTCATCGGCGTGCGGATCTCGTGACTCATCATCGCGAGGAAGTCGTCCTTCGCGCGCGAAGCTGCTTCGGCCAGATCCCGCGCATGGGCCAGTTCGTCCGCGCGCAAACGCTCGATGTTCGCGTCGACCCAGTAGCCGCTCCAGACAGTCGTGCCGCCCGGCTCCCGGCGCGGCACCAATTCCGCGCGAACCCAGCGCTGCTCCGTGGTGCCCTCGATCCGAAACTCCAGATGCAGCGGCTTTTGCAACTCGGCAGAATCCTCCAGCGCACCCACCACCTCCGAACGGTCTTCCGAAGAAATCGTGCTGAAATCGAGACCGTTGTGCTGCATCAGGACCGTGCTGTCGTAACCCAGCAGGTGCTCGGTGTCTCCACCGACGTACGGGAAGGTGTACGTGCCATCGAGCCCCCGGCGCAGTTGAAACACCACCGCGGGCAACGAGCTGGTCACATCGACGAGACGCCGCTGCGTCTCACCAGCCAGTTTTTCAGCGCGACGGATGTCGGTGATGTCGACGAGTGTGCCGAGCACGCAAAGCGGCGCGCCGTCAGCGCCGTTGCACGCACACACGCAAAAGAGGCCGTGCCGGATATCGCCGGCCCAGTCTTCGAACTCGAGTTCGATCTGCGTAGCCGTGCCGCTATCCAGCACATCACGTGTCAAACGCTCGAGTAACTCACCGCTGCCCTTGCCCCACGCCTGGACATCCGCGCTCGTGCGGCCGATGACGGCTTCTCGCCTGAGGCCCGTCGCCTGTTCGTATGCCCGGTTCACGCCGAGATATCGCCCTTGCAGATCTTTTGCGACGAGCGGATACGGGACCATCTCCATCATCGTCTGCTGAAAGTTCAGTTGCGATTCGAGTTCGCGCTCGGTGCGCTCACGACGCCGGACTTCGCGCTGCAACAAGATATAGGCGCGCAAAGTTACCAGCAGCACGACGCCTATGCCGATCAGCACGGGCAACAGCCGCAACGCAGTCACGCTCCAACCACCTCTGGGCTGTGTGTCGCCCGTCACCCACTTCTGGCGGATACGCTGCCGCTCCAACGGAGGCATCGCCAGCAACGCGCGGTCGATCAGCCCCGCCAGCGGCGCAAGATCGCCACGGACCGCAAAGCCGACGCCGTCCGCCTCACGCACCGTACCGACAACCTTCAATACGCCAGCATATTGACGCGTCAACGCAGCATCGATTTCCGCGACGTTGCCGACCAGCGCATCGGCGCCGCCCGCGGCCAGCAGCTTCAACGCCGCGTCGAGGCTCGGCGCGACGGTCACATGCGTCGACGCGACGCCGTACAGCTGGAAAGGCACCGATCCCTTGCTGTGCAAGGACACCACTACGCGGCGCGCGGCGAAATCGCTGAGGCTGCGCGCGACGGGCTCGGCCTCGCGAGCGACGATGACGAGCGGATAGGTTTCGTAGGCGTGAGTGAAAGTAGCGTTGCGAACTTGCGGATCGTCGCGCGCTGCCGTAGCGAGCAGCGCGACGTTACCGCTGTCGAATTCGGCGAGCGTGGCGGACCAGTCCTTCGCCACCGCCCGATGAAATTTGACGCCGAGCGAGCGGCTCAAATAGTCGAGGTAGTCAGCAGCAATGCCCGAGGGCCGGCCCATCTCGTCGAGCTTGCTGAAAGGCGCCCAATCGCTGTCGAAGCCGACGGACAGCGGCGGCAGCGCTCGCAGCCACGCCTGCTCTTCGCGGCTCAGAACAAGATTCGTTGCGCCCGACGCGGGCCGTGTGTCAAAGCTGCCACCGAGCCAACGCGCCCGTATCGCCGCTTCGTCCTCCGGATGTAACGCCGCCAGTCCGCGATCCAGTTTGTCGCGCAACTCGCTTTTCGCGATGGGCACGGCGATGCGCATCTCGCTCACCTGGCCCGTTTCCTCGAACGCGATGCTCAGGCTTCGGAACTCCGGGTCGGCCAGATACTGGCGCACGGCGGGCGTGAAGCCGAAGTACACGTCGTCCTCACCGTCCTTGATCGCGCGTAGCGCGGAGAGCGTATCGGCAAAGCTATCGATACTGGCGCGAGGAAAGCGGTCGCGCAGCACATTGCCGAGCGCAAAGCCACGTTCGACGGCAACGCGCGCCTTCTGCACCTGCGTCTGCCCTGATAACGCCATCGCGTTGCTCGCGAGCGTCACGACGGAAGTCGAGCCGCGGAAGTAAGGCACTGTGAACGACAGGCAATGCTCGCGTTCCGGCGTGCGCGCGAGGCTCGTCAGCACGTCGACCTGATTTGCGCACGCTGCCGCAAGCAACTGTTCCATGTCTGGAAAAGTTTTCGTCGTGATGTCGACGTCTGGGCCGACAATTGCGCGCAGATAGTCGACGCTCAGCCCCGTCAGCCTGCCCTGCTCGAACATCTCGAACGGCGACCACCCGTTGGCAAGCACCCCGACTGTGAGTTTCGAAGGAAAAGTGGACGTCCGACCTTCATCTGCGGCTTGGGCCAGCTGCATAGCGCCAAGTTGCAGCAGCAGGAGCGAGAGACCTGCGACCAGCGCCCGTCGAATTTTGGGCAACCAGCCGCAATGCATGGAATTGGGATAGAAACGGAGCGGAGAGCGCAAAGAGTACATGGGCGCCCACTCACGCAGACTCGCCCGGCCGGTTCTCGCCGGCCGGGCTCGCGAAGACACTACGCGGATGACGGAACAGACGCGAATGCAGCAAGCCGGCGAGCACGCCGCCCGCAAGTGGAGCCGCCCAGAATAGCCACAACTGGTCGAGCGCCCAATCGCCGACGAACAGAGCCGGCCCGGTCGACCGCGCGGGATTCAACGATCCGTTGGTGATAGGCGTGGCGACGACGTAGCTCAGCATCAGCCACAAGCCGGCGACGAGCGGCCCGATCAGGTTTGCCGATCTGCCCTTGGACACCAGCATGCGCGCCAGCACGAACGCGAACGACATCGTGATCTCGACGGCCAGTGCGGAATGAAGCGGATAGTCGGAGGGAGAATGATCGCCGTACCCATTTGTGCCCAGTTCGCTGGCTGCGAGTGCGAAACCGGGGCGTCCGCTGGCGATGTACACGAGCAATGCCGCCCCCGCGACCGCGCCGAGTACCTGCGCGGCAATATAGGGCGCGAGATCGCGAACCGGAAAGCGCTGCGCGGTCACGAAACCGACGGTGACGGCAGGATTGAAGTGCGCGCCAGAAAAGCGCCCCAGCACGTAAGTCGCCGTTGCCAGCGCCAGGCCGAATGCGAGCGGCACCGCAAGAACGCTATTGCCCTGCGCCCCAGCGTTGAGCACAGCAGTGCCGCATCCAACGAACACGAGCCACGCCGTGCCAGCACTTTCGACGACCAACCGCTTTCCAAGCCCTGACATGCATCCTCCCGTAACGGCTCCGTCCAAACGAGTTTTCGTGACGGAGCTCACTTTGCGTCCGGTGTCGATTGATTTGCATGGCGAATCAATGGCGTGCCGCCGCGCCCCCACGAACCGGGAGTCCAACAAGAGATTGTTGGCGTGACGACCCAAACGGAAAATCAGATAACTCCGAAATCACTCACGCAAGACCAATCTGGCAGGCGTAGTCGATCACGTCGGCTTCCGTTTCGAGCCCGAGCTTGCGCATCGCGTTGCGCTTTTGCGTGCTGATCGTCTTCGTGCTGCGGTTTAGCTTCACGGCGATCTGGCCGATCGTCAGTCCGCTCACATACATCGTGAAGACTTTCCATTCGCCGGCGCTCATGACGCCTGCCCGCGATTGCGGTGTGCCCGCTCTCGCAATGGCGGCACGCGAGTGATCCGACAGATAGCCCTGGCCTGTCAGCGCGGCGTCGATGGCGTGAATCAGGGATGCGGTGATATCACGCTTGTCGACGACAGCCGCAATTCCGTGCTGGAGCAGCCCCATCAGAATCGACGGCCGATGGATCATCGTGAGCGCGACCACCGGCAACTGCGGCGTGTGATGCAGCAGCCGTCTCAGAAACTGGATCGCATTGCTTTCGCCGTCGATGCCCGGCATGTTGATATCCGTCACCACGACCTCACACGGCCCTGTATCGAGTAGTTCGGCGAGTTCCTGCGTGTTCGACGCCTCGCCAACCACCGTCAGATGCGTGATCTGTTCCAGCAAATGTCTGACGCCCACGCGCACGCACGCGTGATCGTCGGCGACGATGACGCGAATCTTGTCTTCCATGTTGTCGTGTTCTTGTTAATGGACCGTCAACGCACTGCGCTTTCCCCTCGAGGACGGTCATTCGCTACGTTCGAGGCTTCGCCGCGTCAACTTCTTCCGTTCGATCCGCGCATTCCGCCTGGTTGATCGTCAGGCGCCAGACCATGCTCGACGGCAAACCTGAAAAGGTCAGCGTCGCTCTGCAGCGACAGCTTGCGCATCGCGGTGCACTTCTGGGCGCTGATTGTCTTGACGCTGCGCCCGAGCCTCAATGCGATTTCGGTCACGCCGCGTCCCGTCGCGTAATGGGTCAATACCTCGAGCTCGCGGCGCGATAGAACCTGCCTGACGTAGTCGATGCGGCGCGACAAGGTCGCGTCGGCGAGCAACGTGCGAATGGCTGGACCAATATAGGTCTCGCGGGCCAACGCGGTGATGATCGCGACGTGAATCAGGTCGATGCGGTCGCGTTTGCTGACGACAGCGCCGACGCCCAACGAGATCACCTTCTGTAATGTGTCCGCTGCGACTTCCATGGTCAGCACTACAACCACGACATCAGGATGACGCTCCTTGAACTGCCGGACCATCTCGACGCCGTCGCCATATGCGCCGCCAGGCATGTAGAGATCCAGGACAACGAGCTCGCAGTTGACACGCTGCGCCTCGGCGAACAGCTCCGATGAATCCGTTGCCTTACCCACGATCTCGACATTTGGAAATCCCGTCATCAGATTCTCCATCGCGAGCAGAACGAGCGGATGGTCGTCGGCGATGATGGTGCGGGTTGGTAATGTCACGTCCTTCCTGATATTCACGCGTGGTCTCTCCCTGTGCTGTGTAGCTTGGTATTGATTCGGCGAGCCCTTAGCCGGCGAGAATCAGCCATTCAAACGCCTGCAGACATAAGACTTCTCCGAATTTGATTCGATATCTATCAAGTTGCTTAGGCTTCCTGCTCAACCCCTTGAGAAAGTCCGTACGCCCGCACATAGGCGAAAAGCCCGGGATCGTTACTCACCCCCATCTTTGCCATCGCATCGCGTTTCTGGCGACTGACCGTGCGGACGTCCCGCCCGAGGTCACGGGCGATTTCGGAAATTGACTTGCCACGTACGAACATGTCGATGACCTCCCGCTGACGCGGCGACAAGTTGCGCATGGGCGACATGCCAAGCGGCTCGCCACTCGCTTCGGCAAGCGTGCGCAGGATCGACTGGCTGACGTAGGAACGCCCCGCGCCTGCTGCGCGAATGGCTGCGGCCAGTTCGTCCATGGATTCGCTTTTGTTGAGCATGCCGATCACGCCGTCGGACATGATGGAGCGCAGAATGGCCGCGTTGGTCAGGCTGGTCAGCACGACGATGCGCACGTCGGGCCAGCCACCCCGGATGCGTCGGATCAGCCGCAAGCCGTCGTCGACGTCACCCGCCGCGCCCGGCATGGTCAGGTCTGTGACGAGCACATCGCATGAGGTCTGGCCCATTAGCCGTACCAGAGACGACGGGCCAGTCGCCTCGCCGACGATCGTGAATCCTCCGTGCGCCACGAGCGTGGCCCGGATACCGAGCAGAACAAACGGATGATCGTCTGCCAGCATGATTCGAAGGTTCAATGTCGCCGCCCCGTGGTTTGGTTTGTGTTCGTCGATGTCGAAACACCCATTTGAAAGAAAGGTCGAAACAAGCTCGATTTACAACACCGCCCGCGACATATAACGAATCGCGTTCCGACAAGCTCAATCAAAACATTCGCAGCAAAGACCGAATATCAGAGAGTTCCGAATCAGGTGTCCGATTCAAAGATGTTTCATGAGTTTCATTGCTCCATTACCAAATTTCGACGTTTTCAGTGATTTATCAATTAATCACTTTTCGCCACATCAATTCAGAAATTTCGAATGACTCGTTGGGACAAGAAGAAGCGGGCGGGGAGAACGCCTAAACACAGCGGCCCTACTACGACCATCCTCGCAAAAATGGGCGCCACTCGTTAAAGCAAAGATAAATTCGGCACACCTCAAAGGCTAACGCCCGAACAATATACTCTCAATAAAGAAACATCCTTAACAAGCGAAACTCATAAAATGAATTTCTAAAATACCTCCTACATCCAAGCACGAAAAATCGGACACACCCCGTCGAACTCCTGTTTTTCTGAATTAACGCTCACCTCAAAAAACTCCGTCGAAATAAAAAAGGCGTCCGGTTCAAGACCGAACGCCCATTGGGACACGCAACAATGTGACTACGCGATTACGCTCTGGCTCGCGACGCATAGCGCGTCGTGCGCAGAGGCTTCGGAAATACGGGTAGCGCGAGCAGCGCGCACAGGCTCGCGATCGCCCACACGGCCGGCCACGAAGTGGCCGCCAGCAGCGGCGGAATCGCGAGCGGCGTCACGAACAGCGTCATGAACGCACATGTGTTGCCCATCGCGAGCGCGGTGCCGGCGCGGCGCGTCCCCGCTAGCGTTGCGAGTTCCGTGTAGGCGACGCCGTGCCATGCGGACGCGCTCACGCCGCCGAGCACAACCATCGTCGCGATCACGAGCGTGATCACGCCATGCGCGCCACCCGTACCCGCCGCGATCAGCGCGAGCGCCGCGAACAGCAGCGCCGTCAGCACGCTGCAGGCGCGCATGTACTGACGCCGGTTGCCGCGCCGGTCCGTCCATCGCCCGCTCCAGACGCGCGCGACAGCGGCACCCGTCTGCACGGCCGCCATCGTTGCGCTGATTTCGAACACACCGGCATGGCCGAAGTCATGCAGAAAGACCGTCGCAAACGTCACGACCGCGAGTTGCGGCACGCACAGCACACCGATGCCCAGCGCAACGCGCCACACACCCACGTCGCGCAGAGGCGATGCGGACTCGGGCGCCAGTGCCGCGTGCTCATGGCCGTCCGTCGCGTTCCTGCCGGCCGACACGACGACAGGCGGCTCATGCAGCCAGCGCCAGGCGAACCACGCCGTCGCCACGCACAACGCCGCGAGCACGCCGTACACGGCCACGAAGCCGAAATGCGCGGCGAGCGACGGCAGCGCCAGCGCGCCCAGGCCGCCGCCCGCAGGCACGGCCGTCTGCCGGATGCTCATCGCGAGGCCGCGCTCGCCCTCGCGAAACCAGGCCATCACCGCGCGTCCGCTCGATCCGTTGACGCTGCCGCCAAGCAAGCCGACGCCAAGCAGTCCCAGCGCGAGCGGCACGATGCCCGGCGCGTTGTCACCATGCGGAACGACGAAAGCCGCCATCACGGCGAGCGCGGCCGCCGTCGACAGCAGGCCGAGCAGCAGCACGCGCCGGTCGCCCCAACGGTCGGTGAGCACGCCCCACGGCAGTTCGCTGACGGCGATACCGAGCCCCAGCATGCCGAGCACGAGGCCAAGCCCGCCGTTTCCGATGTGATAACCATGGCGCAGAAAGATCGCCGTGGTCGGAATGCCGGAGAACGCCGCCGAGAAACTCGCGTTCGCCGCGAAGCCGACGCCCAGCACCTTCCACCGATGATTGCCGCTCACGCCACTCGCTACGCCCGCTGCCTGAAAACCCTTTCCCACGATCGACCTCCGGATAACTCGGTTGACGGCTATCGTAGGATTGGACGATCAATCGGAAAAGCGGGAAAATATGATGCAAACCATCGGAGAATCCGAAACATGAACCAGCGTGCGTTCGACCTTTCCCAGTTACGGACCTTCGTTGCCGTCGCGGAAGCCGGCAGCGTGTCGGCGGGTGCGGAACGCGTGTTCCTGTCGCAGTCGTCGGCGAGCGAGCAGTTGAAGAAGCTCGAGGAACGCGCGGGGCAGCCGCTGTTCCTGCGCGGCAAGCTGGGCGTCACCGCGACGCCGGCGGGCGCGAAGCTGCTCGATCATGCGCGCCGCATTCTGGCCATGAGCGAAGCAGCGTTCGAAGACCTGCAAGGGCGTTCGCTCGACGGCGAATTACGTATCGCGATCACCGACTACTACCGGCCGCACGACGTCGCGCGTGTGCTGAAGATATTTTCGGAGCAGCACCCGCGGTTGCGCCTGCATGTGACCGTGCTGCCGAGCGCGGTGATCGACAGCAGCGTCGAGGACGACTCGACCTTCGACATCGGCCTGTCGCTGCGCATCGTCGCGCCCGGCGCGAAGCGTGCGACATCGAACAGACCGGATGCGGCGAGCACGGTGGTGCGTCGCGAGAAGCTGGTATGGGCGATGTCCGCCGATGTCGATCTGCGGCACGTCGCCGCGCCGTTTCATCTCGTACTGTTGCCGTCGACCTGTCAGTTGCAGCGCTTCGTGGTCCGCCTGCTCGATGAAAGCAATGTGCAGTATCTCGTGTCGCACTCGGCGTCGGGCATGGCGGGTCTGCAACTGGCGCTGAAGGCGGGACTCGGCATTTCATGTCTGAACGAATCGTCGATCGGCTCGGGCATGGTGCCGTGTCCGCCGACAACCGGCCTGCCGCAGCTACCCGCGGTCGAGTTTCACCTGCTGCCCGGACGTGCTGGCGAGAGCGCGCACGTCACGCATGCGCGCGATGCATTCATGCGTCTGCTCGCGTAAGCGTCATTGCAGTATCTGCAAAAGTACTTAGTTGACACGACAATCACTGCAAGAGGGGTTGCCCGCGTTGAAACGCGACCAATTGCCTCCTATGATGTTTGCAACGCCATCGTCATCCTGAAGCCTTACTGTGTCGAAGCGTCTGCCGAATCGCCGGCAGGCGCTGAACAAGTGCGCGCGTCATTCGTACCCTCATCTGCATGCCTTTGTGGTCTTGACTAGACTGTCGACGCCGCGCATTGCGATCTTTGCGATCTAACAGCAACCGTCATTCGCATGTCACAGGTCGCCTGTGCGGCCGCGGTAGAAAAACAGGAGCGACGAGCGCCGTGCGCATCTCGCTCAGGGTTTGACAGAACGATACTAGAAACTCTCTCCCTACTACGAGGCCCGTCGTGCATCGCAGAACCGTCGGCGATTCGATCCTGTTGCTGTTTTGCGTCCTCTGCGCGCTCCACGCGCGGCCGTCATTCGCCGCTTCGAATGACGCACCCGCGCCGTCGGCGATGGATGAAAAAATGCACGCGTGCACGACCTGTCACGGCGTGCAGGGTCAGGGGCGCAACAACGATTACTTTCCGCGTATCGCCGGCAAGCCCGCCGAGTATCTGTTCAACCAGCTGACGGCATTCCGCGACGGCGGCCGCACCTATCCGCCGATGGGCTATCTGCTCGCGTTCCTGCCCGACGAGTATCTGCGCAAGATCAGCCAGTACTTCGCCGACCTGCAGCCGCCGTATCCGAACCCCGACACCAATCCGCTGCCGCAAGCGACGCTCGATTACGGCAAGCAGATCGTCATGCAGGGCGACACGAAGCGCGGCATACCCGCATGCGCCGCTTGTCATGGTGAACGGCTGACGGGACAGCAGCCGGGCATTCCGGGTCTGCTGGGCCTGCACGCGAGCTATATCGCCGGACAGATGGGCACATGGCGCTCGGGTACGCGTCACGCGCTCGCGCCCGACTGCATGCATAGCATCGCCGTGAAGCTCAGCGACAAGGACATCACCGCTGTATCGAGCTGGCTCGCGCGCCAGCCGCGTCCCGCCGATCCGCGCCCTGTGCCGCGCTTGCCCGGCAAGCTGCCGCTCGCATGTGGGAGCCAACCGGAATGAAGACTCTCTCGTTTAGCTCCGTGCTTCACATGCAACGTGCAGGGCGTTACGCACGGCGTATGACGTTGTCGTTTGCAATGGGCGCTACGTTCGCGTTCGTTGCGCTTGCGCCGCACTCGCCATTCATCGCCGATACGCACGCAGCCGAAACAGCCGCACCTGCCGGCCCCGACACGCGTCCCGAGATCGTCAGGCGCGGCGAGTACCTTGCGCGCGCGGGCGACTGCGTCGCGTGCCACACCGCACCGCGCGGCAAGACATTCGGCGGCGGCCTTGCGATGGAGACGCCGTTCGGCACGCTCTTCACGCCGAACATCAGCCCCGATAACGACTACGGCATCGGCAAATGGTCAGCCGAAGACTTCTTCAAGATGATGCGCACGGGCAAGAGCCCCGACGGCAAGCTGATTTACCCAGCCATGCCGATTGCGAATTACACGAAAGTCACGCGTGAGGACTCCGACGCGATCTTCGCGTATCTGAAGTCTGTCGAGCCCGTGCATCTGCCGAACCGCAAGCACGAGTTGCGCTTCCCGTTCAATCAGCGCGAGCTGCTGCTCGGCTGGCGTTCGCTGTATTTCCGCGAAGGCGAGTTCCAGCCGAACCCGAGCCGCTCGGTCGAATGGAATCGCGGCGCGTATCTCGTCGACGGGCTCGGTCACTGCACGATGTGTCACACGAAGATCAATCTGCTCGGCGGCTCGTCGAAGAGCGAGCAGTTCGCGGGCGGTCTGATTCCCGTGCAGAACTGGTACGCGCCGTCGCTCACATCCGACAAGGACGGCGGTCTGGGCGACTGGAGCATCAAGGACATCGTCGACCTGCTGCAGGCGGGTATCTCGGATCGCGGCGCCGTGTATGGCCCGATGGCCGAAGTCACGTATCACAGCCTGCAATACATGACCGACGACGACGTCAAGGCGATGGCCGTCTATCTGAAGACGCTGCCCGACAACGATCCCGGCCGCAAGACGGGTCCGTCGGCGACCGTGAAGCCGGCCGTGTTCGAGAACGGCCAGCGCATCTACATGGCGAAATGCGCGATGTGTCACGGCGAACATGGCGAAGGCAAACTGCAGCACTATCCGCCGCTCGCGCACAACCAGTCGATCGAAATGGATTCGGCCGTCAACCCGATCCGCATCGTGCTCAACGGCGGCTTTCCGCCCGGCACGCGACGCAATCCCGAACCATATGGCATGCCGCCGTTCGCGCAGGAACTGAACGACACCGATCTCGCCGCCGTCGTCACGTATATCCGCACTGCGTGGGGCAATCACGGAAAGCCCGTGACGGCGAAGCAGGTCAATGAACTGCGCAAGGCGCCGCTGCATTAGCACTGAACACTCGCATAACCCTGTCCTCGGAGATATGGCAGATGGACCCTAACGTTCACTCCGGCGACCATTCCGGCAACGCTTCGGACGACGAAGTCCAACGCATCGTCGCGCAAGGTCCGCACGGCGCGATCGCGGTCGCGGGCGTGGCGGCCGTGGTGGTGCTGGCGATCTGGATCGGCTTCTACTTTCTCGTGTTTCTGCCGCGTGGCGCCATTCACTGATCATGTCGACCCAACCTTCTCACTCGCCCGATAACGGACACGACATCGCCGAGCGCTCGGAAAAGCGCTGGGCTTACTTCGTCATCGCGATCGTCCTGTTCATGCTGGTGGTCGTCGTGTACTCGGGGCTTCATTACGCGATGATGCCGCCGTCGCGCGTCGAAACCATCGACCCGTCGCGGTTGCAGATGTCGGGTGAATTCGTCGAAAGCAATCTGGGCACGGGCGTCGATCCCGACGGCAAAGTGGTAGTGCGTTTCATCGCGCAGCAGTATTCGTTCACGCCGCAATGCCTGCTGGTGCCCGCGGGCACCGACATCACGTTCCGCACGACGAGCGCCGACGTCGTGCATGGCCTGCTCGTCACGGACACGAACATCAACACGATGGTCGTGCCCGGCTATGTCGCAACGTTTTCGTCCTCCTTCGACAAACCCGCCGATCACCTGATGCCCTGCCACGAGTTCTGCGGCTTCGGCCATCAGACGATGTGGGCGCACGTGAAGGTCATCGACAGAGATGCCTTCTTCGAACAGGCAAAACAACAACGGAGGCTCAGCTGTGTTTCACGCTAAGCGACTCGTTCTCGCGCATTTCTGGCTCGCGTTCATCGCGTTCGGAATCGCGCTGCTGCTGGGCGCATGGCAGATGCTCGTGCGCAGTCCGCTGCATCCGTGGATCGGCGAACCGGAGCTGTACTACCGCTCGGTGACGGCGCACGGCACCGTGATGGCCTACGTGCTGCCGACGCTGGTGGCGATGGGCTTCGGCTACGCGATCGTCGAACTGGCGCTGCAACAGGCGCTGGTCGGTCTGAAGTGGGCGTGGGGCGCGTTCATCCTGCTCGTGATCGGCGCAATCATGGCGATGGTGCCCGTCGCGGCGGGCCAGGCGTCCGTGCTCTTCACCTTCTATCCGCCGATGATCGGCAGCCCGTTCTATTACCTCGGCGTGGTGCTGGTGGTGGTCGGCTCGTGGATCTGGGTCGCGCTGATGGGCATCAATCTGCACGTCTGGAAACGCGCGAATCCCGGCAAGCCCGTGCCGCTCGCGATGTATGCGAACGTGGCAGGCGCGTATCTGTGGGCATGGACGGCCGTGGGCGCGGCGCTCGAGATCCTGTTCCAGATTCTGCCCGTCGCGCTCGGTCTGAAAGACACGATCGACGCCGGCCTCGCGCGCGTGCTGTTCTCATGGACACTGCACGCGATCGTCTATTTCTGGCTGGTGCCGTCGTATATCGCGTACTACACGCTGGTGCCGCGCGCGATCGGCGGCAGGCTGTATAGCGATTCGATGGCGCGCGTGTCGTTCATCCTGTTCCTCGTGTTCGCGATGCCAATCGGCATTCACCATCTGTTCGCCGATCCGCAGGTCGGCGCGGGCTTCAAGTTCGTGCACGCGGTGTTCACGGGCATGGTGTCGGTACCAACGCTGCTTACCGTGTTCACGATCTGCGCATCGGTGGAAATTGCCGGGCGGCTGCGCGGCGGCAAAGGCGCGTTCGGCTGGCTGAAGGCGCTGCCGTGGGACAACCCGATGATGCTCGTGATCGCGTTCTCGTTCATCATGCTCGGCTTCGGTGGCGCGGGCGGGCTCATCAACATGAGCTATCAGCTCAACGAAACGGTGCACAACACGCAGTGGGTCACGGGGCACTTCCATCTGATCTTCGGCGGCGCGATCGTCATCATGTACTTCGCGATCGCGTATGAACTGTGGCCGCAACTCACGGGGCGCGCGATCGGCTCGCTGAGTCTGATCCGCTGGCAGCTGTGGCTGTGGTTCATCGGCATGATGGTCGTGACGCTGCCGTGGCATTACGTCGGCCTGCTGGGCGCGCCGCGACGCATGGCGTACTACGACTACAGCAACCCCGCGATCGCGCCGCAAGCGATTTGGGTCGCCATATCGGCCTTCGGCGGGCTGATTCTCGTGATCTCCGGCCTGCTGTTTCTCTACATTCTCGCGAAGGCGCAGTTCGGCACGATCGAGCAGCCGAAGCAGTTCCGCTTCAGCGCGCCCGTGCATCCCGTCGAGCGCGTGCCGGCTGCGTTGAACAGCTTCGGGCTGTGGGTCGCGCTGATGATCGGGCTGACGGTCGTCAACTACAGCGTGCCGATCGCGCAACTGCTCGGCTTGCAGCAGACGTCCGTGCCAGCCGTATCGGTAGGAGCGCGGTCATGAGCGACGAACGCGTCTTCAGCCTCAGCAACCGGTGGTTCACGTCGAGCGTCGGCGGCGTGATTGTGACCTTCATCGTGGCGGCGCTGATCGGCTTTGTCTGGCTGCCGTCGAAACATCCCGACTTCGCGCAGCGCGGACTCTGGGCGACGATATGCAGCGCCGCGGGCGCACCGTCGACATGGTTCACGCAAAGCGACAACATCGCCGGCCCGGCGCCGAGCAACGTGCTCGTGCTGCCGCCTCTGCCGCCATGGGGACGCACGCGTCCGAGCGCCGAATCGATTGGACGCGGCGCGACGCTCGCACAGAACTGCTCGATGTGTCACGGCGTCGAGAGCGTGATTCAGGTCACGGCGCCCGTGCTCGCAGGGCAATACGCGGATGTGGTCTACAAGCAGTTGCGCGACTATCAGAGCGGACAGCGCGTGAACTCGATCATGCCGCCCATCATCGCGCGGCTGAACGACCGCGATCTGCACGATCTCGCAAACTACTACTCGACGCTGCCGCGTCCGGCCGCCGTCGAACAGGCGACGACCGAAGATGCGACGATCCGCAAGTTCGTCAACGAAGGCTCGCCGATGCGCAACATCGCGCCATGCGCGGCCTGTCATGGCGACCGTGATCGCAAGGGCGCCGCGCCATGGCTGGGCGGACAGTCATCGGTGTATATGGCGGCGCAGTTGCGCGCGTTTGCGAATGGCGAGCGGCGCAACGATATCAACGAGCAGATGCGTAACGTAGCGCGCAACATGACGCCGGAGGAAATCGACGGCGTCGCGAAGTATTACGCGCAGCGGCAGCCTTAAAACGCTACGCAACAAGACAAACGGCGGTGCAAGCACGCATGCTTGCACCGCCGTTCTGTTTCCTACCGCGACCGGTCAGACCGCTTCCGCCGCCTCCATCCGCATCGCAATGTCCTGCTTCGACGCAACGGTACGGCGAGCCACGCCACGCGACGAACCCTGCCCGCTATCCGTCTTGAACACGGACACGGCTTCCGTCAACCGGCGCGCCTGCTCTTCTAGCGAGCTGGCCGCTGCCGCTGCCTGCTCGACGAGCGCCGCGTTCTGCTGCGTCACCTCATCCATCTGCGCGACGGCCAGATTCACCTGATCGATGCCCGTGCTCTGCTCGGTCGCCGCCTCGGCGATCTCGCTCATGATCGCGCTGACACGTGCGATGGCATCGACGATTTCCGTCATCGTCGAACCCGAACGCTGCACGAGATCCGCGCCTGCAGTCACGCGTTCGTTCGATTCGCCGATCAGACCTTTGATCTCCTTCGCCGCTGCCGCGCTACGCTGTGCCAGCGAGCGCACTTCGCTCGCGACCACCGCAAAACCGCGACCCTGTTCGCCTGCGCGTGCCGCCTCGACGGCAGCGTTCAACGCGAGAATGTTGGTCTGGAACGCGATACCTTCGATCACACCAACGATATCCGCGATACGTCGCGAATCGTCGACGATCGCCTGCATCGTGCCGACCACCTGTTGCGTGAGATCGCCGCCTTGCGCCGCAAGCGTCGATGCACCCTGCGCGAGCGAACTCGCCTGCTTCGCGTTGTCGGCTGTCTGCTTGACGGTCGACGTCAGCTCTTCGATGCTCGCCGCCGTCTCTTCGAGCGACGCCGCCTGCTCTTCCGTACGCTGCGACAGGTTCGTGTTGCCCGCGGCGATTTCGCTCACACCCGTATCGATCGAATCGGTGCCGTGGCGCACCGTATTCACCGTCGCGATCAGCGAGTCCTGCATCTTGCGCAGCGCTGCCGCGAGACGGCCCATTTCGTTGTCGCTGACGTTGTCGATGCGGCTCGTCAGATCGCCGTTCGCGATGCGCTGGAACTGTTCGATGGTGGCATCGACGGGATGCACGATGGCGCGAATCATCAGCATGCGGCCGAGCCACGCGAAAATCAGCGTGGCGGCCATGCCGATCGCGACACCAACGCTGATCGTATAGAACAGTTGCTGCGCGTCCTGATAGCGCTGCTCGGCGTGATCCAGTTGCAGTTTTTCGAGTGTCAGCATCGCCTTCTCATAGGCGCTATAGAGCGGCGAGAGTTTGTGCGCCTGAAGCTGCTGGAACGCGGCCTTGTCGCCGGACTTGAGCGCCGCGAGCGCGGGCTCGACGCCTTCGTGCAGGAACGTGTCGCGCTTGTCCTGCATGTCCTTGATGAGGCGCTGCTCGTCGGCGTCGTTACTGGCCTTGCCGATGAAATGCGCGATGCGTTCGTTCGACACCTTCAGATACGTATCGAAACGCTTGAGCACGGCGTCCGCGCCTTCCTGATCGTTCAGTTCGATCAGCGACGAATACGTCGCCAGTGCGAGACGCAGGCGCAACAACTGGCCGGCGCTGCCTTCGAGATCCGCCACGGCGGGCGTATCGACGGTGTACATCTGTTGCAACGACGCATTGCTTTCACGCAGCGATAACAGCCCCGCCGCCGCGCCGATCAGCAATACGATGCCGAACAGCACGACCATTAACGTGAGGTATGCGCGAATCGAAAGACCTTTCAGCATGAAGCGTGTCTCCTATGGCCACCTGGCGGGAATCTCTCCATTCCACAGCAGGCTTGCTGCGCCCAGGCCCATAGGCAAGGTCCGCAACTCGATTAAATATTAAGCAAACGCACCACGTTTTCAGTTACGGCTGATTCGCCGAAAACTTTATGGCCTGTCGGCCTGCTTTCGGTCGAAACGTGCGTGAATTTGATCTCGCGCATAGACATGTGCAGCTTGCCGAATCTTTCTTCTCGCTATTTGGGTTTGATGCCACTGATTTAACAGTTTGGGCGCAGACTTGCCCGCGCCGCCAAGTTATTGGACATTAACGATGCGACGGCTACGCGGACCACGCTCATGCAAGAGACCCTGTCAGCGCTCGTGGTGTTCGTCCTGCTTCTGGCGGGGACGGGCATCGGCTTTTTCGGCAAGCCGTATCTGCCGGAGGAGCATCGCAGGCACGAGACGCTGCAACTCATCCAGCTCGTGATGACGATGCTCGTCACGTTCGCGGCGCTGGTGCTGGGGCTGCTCACGGCATCGGCGAAAAGCAGCTTCGATACGGTCGGCAACGACTTTCGCTCTTATGCCGCCGCGCTGGTCCAGCTCGACGTGGCGCTGCGTCAATATGGGCCTGAAGCGCAATACCCGCGGACCTTGCTGCGCGAGTACACGGCTGCGGCAATCGCCGCGACGTGGCCGGGAGAGAATCCGCCAGCGGGCAACTACCCAAGGTTCAAGACCGATCTGGATCACGACAAGCTCGAAGACATCGGTCTCGGCGATATGCTGAATGATGCGCTTGTCGCAGTGCGCAAGCTGCAGCCCGCCAACAGCTATCAGCAGCACACGCAGGCCGAATGCATCGCGCGTTTCGAGCGCGTGATCCAGGCCCGCTGGACGCTGATCGAAGAAGCGCACAGCTCGATCTCGAAGCCGTTTCTCACCACGCTCACCTTCTGGCTGATGATCATCTTTCTATGCTTTGGCATCGTCGCGCCGCGCAATGCGCTGGCCCTCGTGATGATCATGCTGGGCGCGGTGTCGATTGCATCGGCGGTGTACGTGATCGTCGATCTCGATACGCCGCTGACGGGCCCCATCATTTCGTCCAGCCAGCCGATGCGGGATGCGCTCGCGCATCTCGATCGCGTGAAATAGCGTGGTGCATTAGCCGATCTTCAGCCCGCCTGCGGCATCGAAGATATCGCGCAGCCATTGAGCGAACACCCGCACACGCGACGACAACTGGCGGCTTTGCGGATGGAGCACGGTGACGGGCATCGGCGGCGGCGGAAACTGCGGCAATACAACGACGAGACTGCCCGCGGCGAGTTCGTTCTGCACGCGATAGCGCGGCACTTGCACGAGACCGAGTCCGGCGACGGCCGAGCCCGTATAAAGGTCGGTGCCGGTGACGGACACGACCGCCTGCAGGTTCACCTCGACGATGCGTTCATCGACGGTGAATTCGAGCGGTAGCGCGTTGCCCGTCGCGCTCGACATGTAGTTGACGGCGCGATGCGTGTCGAGCGCGGCAAGATCGCGCGGCAAGCCGAAGCGCTCCAGATACGCCGGGCTCGCAACCGTCACCTGCTCGAGCCGCGCGACGCGCCGCCCGACCATCGACGAATCCTGCAGATTGCCCGCGCGCAGCACGCAATCGATCCCCTCGCGCACCAGATCGACCAGCCGGTCGTCCTCGCCGATATGCAGCTCGATGCCCGGATAACGCGCGAGGAATTCCGGCAGCGCGGGCACGATGAAGTGCCGCGCAAGCGTGCCTTGCAGGTTCACCCGCAGCAGGCCTTTCGGCGCGGCATCGTGGAACGAGCCTTCGGCTTCTTCCATGTCCGCGAGCAGACGCACGCAGCGCCGGTAATACGCTTCGCCGTCGTGCGTGAGGCGCACGGTGCGCGTCGTGCGTTCGAGCAGGCGCGCGCCGAGCCGCTGCTCCATCCGCTTCATCAGGTTCGTGACGGTGGCGCGTGGAATCTGCAGATCGTCGGCGGCGCGTGTGAAGCTCTGCCGCTCGGCGATCCGGACGAATACCTGCATTTCCTGAAAACGGTCCATGGCGACATTGTTGAAGTGAATGGAATGATGATACCAACTCTCGCCCGATTATCTCTGCGACGGAATATCCGATCATCCTTCTCACCAACTCACCACTTCAAGGAACCGGATCATGAACAACGTCAAGAACGCCCAGGTCGCTATCGTCACGGGTGCGTCGCGCGGCATCGGCGCAGCGATCGCACGGCGGCTCGCCAGCGACGGCTTTGCGGTCGTCGTGAACTACGCGGCGAGTTCGAAGGAAGCGGACGCGCTCGTGTCCGAGCTGAAGGAGCAAGGCGCGGCAGCGATTGCGGTGAAAGCGGACGTGTCGAATGCCGACGACGTGCGCCGCATGTTCGACACGACGGAGCAGCAGTTCGGCAAGGTCGACGTGCTCGTCAATAACGCGGGCATTCTGAAGACTGTGCCGCTCGCGGAAACCAGCGACGCGTACTTCGCGCAGGCTTTCGATATCAACGTGCGCGGCACCTTCAACACGCTGCGCGAAGCGGCGACGCGGATGAACGATGGCGGGCGCATCGTCAATTTCTCGAGCACGACGCTCGCGCTGAATATGCCTGGTTACTCGGTCTACAACGCGACGAAGGCCGCCGTCGAATCGTTCACGCATGTGTTCGCCAAGGAACTGCGTGGGCGCAATATCACGGTCAACGCGGTGGCGCCCGGACCGGTGGCGACTTCGTTGTTCCTCGACGGCAAGACGGAAGAGCAGATCCAGACGTTTGCAAAGCTGCCGCCGCTGCAACGCCTTGGGCAGCCGGAGGATATTGCTTCCGTGGTTGCGTTTCTCGCGGGGCGCGATGGGGCGTGGGTGAACGGTCAGATTCTTCGTGCTAATGGAGGCGTGGCTTGACCGGATAGCTCTCACAGCACGCTTCGGCTGCGGCACGACCGCGCATAAAAAAACACCCCGCTCGATGGCGGGGTGTTTTCATGTTCTCTCGGTGCGTTGAGGTTCGACGCGCCGTCGGTGCTGCAAGGTTAGAATGGTTCTGTTCTGTAAGTAAGCGAAACTTCTATCCGAATCCCGCCACAGACAAGCCTCTGCGGCCAGATTGACGCCCTCGATTCCTCAAAAACCGAAACTTTCGAAAAATCGCTAGAGGCCACCTCGCACGCCCAAAGACTTCGGGTATTCGTATCTACCGGCTATTTCCTTCTTGGCCTACATCGCAGGCAATCGACTGTTCCGTCGGTTGAGCATGACGCATTTTGTTCACCTTATAACTGGGCTGATATTCACCTACGGCATGGTTATCACGATCAAGGCTTTCGGCTGAAGCATTCCCGCACAAAAATGACCTCGCACATACAAATCGACGTAGCTCGTCAGGTGCTACACCTGAATATTCCGAGCCGCTCCTACAGGATCTCGACAGCAGCAAACGGAATTGGCTGCATCTCGGGAAGTTATCGCACGCCCACCGGCAAGCACCGGATAAAACTCAAGATCGGTCACGACTGCCCCTCCGGAACGATCTTTTCGCGACGACGGCCGACAGGAGAAGTACTCGGGCCGGAATTGCACTCGAGATCTCTGGATCGTGATTGGATCCTGACACGCATCCTATGGCTAGACGGCTTGGAAGACGGCATCAATCGACGTGGCAAGGTTGATACGTTGCGCCGATACATTTATATCCACGGCACAGCCAACGAGGACTTGATCGGCAACCCGGTTTCGCGCGGATGCATACGGATGCGCAATGAAGATATCCTGGAACTCTTCGAACTGGTGACAGTTGGCACCGTGGTTCAGATTTCTTGATTTCACGGCCTTCACCTCAACACGCAACCCTCATCATTCAACCGTGCTGCTATGACTCACTCAAACGAACTCGATTCCACCTTCACCTGGTCCAGCAAGGATGACATCCTTACGCTTGACCCCCATGCTCAAAACCACCAAACCACTCTCGCCTTGTTGACGGAAGTGTACGAGGCACTGGTGAAATGGGACGAAAATTTCGATATCGAGCCGGCGCTCGCCGTACGCTGGGAATCATTGTCACCGCTGCGCTGGCGCTTCCATCTTCGCGAAGGAGTGAAGTTTCACCAGGGGCAGACCTTCACTGCCGACGACGTCGTCTTCTCATTCCGGCGCCTAGCCGGCCACGGTTCAGATCTCCATTCCTACGTTCGGGGCATCGTCGCAGTCGAGCGGCAGGACGAGCTAACTGTGGATATCGTCACGGATCGACCCAACCCTGTTCTGCTGAGGCAACTGGTCGACGCTCGGGTGATGTGTCGTTTATGGACGGTGAGCGCGGGCTGCGAGCTGGCGCAGGACTACACACGTGTTTCCAGCACTCCCGTTTCAATACGTGCCAACGGCACGGGCGCCCTGCGAGTGCTGGCCTGGCAGCCGGGGCAATTGCTCGAATTTGAGGCCAACGACAATTGGTGGGGCCAGCGGCGTCACGGTTACCCCCGACATGTCCGCTACGTTCCGATCGCCGATCCCTCAGCGCGTGCCCATGCGGTAATACGTGGCGAGGTCCAGCTCGCGATGGATCTGACGAACAACGAAGCGACCCAGTGTGTGTGCGACGGCGACCTGAAAATGCTCGGGGGCGCCGAGAATCGGACCATTTTCGTTGGCTTCAACCTGCGTCCACAGCGCCTAGGCACGTTAGAGATCAATCCGTTCGCTGATCCGCGGGTAAGCGCCCTCTTCTCGTCAATCTTCAGGCTCGCCCTGATTGTCTTCACCATGCAACATCCCCTGTCAGAATGTCTAGAGCCCTGATCCAGCCATGTCGGGTTCAGACCAAGTGTCTGAACCAGGTGTCCATATCGGATTCAACTCACTAGCTCGGCGCCTGACCCGCGCTACTTTTGCGATGAATCCGCCAACATTTCTGCGGTATCGGGATCATTTTCAGCAATGTAACGCTGAATGTCCGCCTTGTTCAGGCCCGACGTTTTCATCTGCGCTAAAAGCTGACGGTATCTGGTTTTCAGATGTCTCATCCAGTCACTTCTGACTATGCCTCCTGCAGCCTTTCGGCTGAGTGCGGCACGGATGCTTGCTTGCACCATCGCAGCCTGACGTAACAGGGCATCCTTGCGTTCCTTGTCGCCTTTCTCCCAGACATACTCGTCGCAATTCGCATCGCATTGCAGATGCCGTGGGCAAGGCATCATCTGAAAGTCGTGCACGCACATGCCTGGGCCCACATCGTGAACAGCCTGGATACGTGAGATCAGGAAAGCTTTGGCGACTTCAGTTGGTAGCACCTTGACGAGATCGGCGATCGCGCCCTTCGCCTTGCCGGCCATGATATCGTCTACTACTTTTCTTGCTCGCTGTGCAGTTGTTAAATGCTGATACGCTTTGGTATCGGCAGGATTTTTTCGCCCAAACCATTTGGTCTGGACGAGATCCGGCGCTCCACCTTCATCGAGCAGATTGTTCAGAAAATGACGAAATCCCTTTGAACGGATATCGATGGCCTCGCCGTCTGCGTCGACGATGCCATGACGTTCAAAGACGTTCTGTGTACCCGTCCGCCCCGTGAGGAAATCCCGCATCTGCAGATCGGACACCGGCTGTGCCGCGTATGCCAATGTGCTTCTGGTTCCACGATGCATCTGGTTGGTGTACACAACGCAAAGTGCCTGATGCAGTTGGAGCTGATTCTCTTTTGATCCTGGCAACATCGGACGGGTCCAATGATCCCGGATGAGGCCAGTCAAAAATTCAGACTGCTCAACCTGAATCCGCTTCGCAACCACTTCGTACGGGATATCGCGGAACTTGAGAAACTGTGCAACACCGTTGCTATTCAGACCGACCAATAGTCGAATTTCATTTCGACCTAAAATTGGCTTTAACTCTTCCCCGGCAAGTAGTCTTCTTCCATATGCCCGATGACCTTATATGCCGTGGTTTCTGCTTCCCGTTTGAATAGCGCGCTGGCAGCAAGATCGAGATGGGCGGGCGTGATCAGGCTGACGTCGTGATTCACCGATTCGCGTGCAGATTGCCATTGCGCTTCATGAGGATGGCAATCTGGTGGAGGTGTACGCAAGAGCATCGAAGGTAGCGGCCGATACGGAAGTGGGTTGGAGCCAACTCGGACCATCATTAGAAAGCTTTGATGGCTTCTCTGAAAAGTTCGAAGAGTGGTTGATGGGACTCATCGAAGAACTACTTAAACAATAATTTTGGGGGCTCGCAATGTCCGGTACTTGGTGGGTTGATGAAGATGATTTGCTCGACGAGCAGTCCGATGTGCTGGAGGTTGATCTTTACAAAGACCTCATGCTTTCCGGGCCTCCAGGCAGCGGGAAGACAAACCTCCTTTTGTTGCGCGCAAATCATCTCGTACTGACTGCGCCTGATAAAGAGTTCTACATTATTTGCTTCACAACGCTGTTGCAGAATTTTATTCGCACAGGTGCTGGCCTTTATGCGTTTCCCGAGAATCGCATCATTACTCAGCAAAAGCTTTACGAGCAAGTGTTGGCCGATCACGGCTTTCTGCCACCACGCAAGCCGAACGAGTCGTATCTGGAACGGGCGGAATCGCTCAAATCAGCAATGGCCTTAATGATGAATGCAGGATCTGGTACCACATAGAACGGATTGGCCATTGCCATCCTCCCCAAGGGCGTCAACAGCACAATAGGTGAAGTTTACGTTCTTCACCAGGGGGAAATGCGCCCTCTCATGGCTGGTGGCCCACTCGCCCTAATAATCTTTACGAAATTTGCTTACGCGCAAAATTCGCGGTCGCCGCGGTATACCCTCCGCTCAATCTTGACATTATTCCCAGGCTGTAATTAGCATATAGATAAAGAAAAACCCCACCAAAAGGCGGGGTTGATCTTTACATTTTCTGATTACGGGTGGTCAGAACGGGATATCGTCATCCATCTCATCGAACCCGCCGCCAGCCGGCGCGCTCGGACGGCTTTGACCGCCACCGCCGCCACCGCCCGACACACGCCCACCACCGCCGCCGCCCGACATACGGCCACCGCCGCCGCCACCGCGCTCCATCGAGTCGCCACGGCTGTAGCCGCCGTCATCGCCACCGCCGCCGCCCGCACCGCCGCGGCTGCCGAGCATCTGCATCTGTTCAGCGACGATTTCCGTCGAGTAACGGTCGGTGCCGTCCTGCGCCTGATACTTGCGCGTGCGAATACGGCCTTCGATATACACCGACGAGCCTTTCTTCAGGTATTCCGACACGATCTCGGCAAGGCGCCCGAAGAACGAAATGCGGTGCCATTCCGTCATTTCCTTGAATTCGCCCGACTGCTTGTCCTTGTAGCGATCGGTCGTGGCAAGGCGAATGTTCGCCACTGCGTCGCCGCTCGGCAGATAACGGACTTCCGGATCGGCACCCAGATTGCCGAGCAGAATGACCTTGTTCACGGATGCCATGAGTTTCTCCTGTTGATTCCGTTTCCGGCGACGCGGCACTGGTGGCTCTTAACGCCACGGCCGCTTGTGTCAAGTGACCGGAAAGCGCGCCCCGTAACCCGCCGCCTGTAAATTCATGCCCTAAAACTTATGCCTTGCGCGGCGGCTGTTTCATGCTGGCCGCGATTATAAGCCAGGCAGCAACGAGCCCCGAACAGGCAAAGAAAACCGCGCTTTGCCCGTCGACCTTCAGCAACCAGCCGCCGATCACGCCGCCCATCGCAAGACCGATCGACTGCGTGGTGTTGTACACCCCCGCCGCCGCGCCCTTTCGCGTGCCCGGCGCCAGCTTCGATACCAGCGAAGGCTGCGACGCCTCCAGAATATTGAAGCCGAGAAAGTAGACGAACAGAATCGCCGCCACAGACATGATGGTATGCGGTGCGACGCCAAGAAGTAATTGTCCGATCAGGATAAGACCAATCGCACCCAGCAGCACCGCTTTCATCTTGCCGCGTTTCTCGGCGGCAATGATGGCGGGAACCATCATCACGAACGCGAGGCCCATCACGGGCAGGTAGATCTTCCAGTGCGACGCAACCGACAGTCCGCCCGCTTCGAGAATGCGCGGCACCACGAGGAACAGCGCGGTCTGGGTCGCGTGCAGCACCAGCACGCCGAAATTCAGGCGCAGCAGTTCCTTGTTGTGCAGGACTTCGTGGAACGGTGCAGGCACGTGCACCGGCTTGGGCGCATCGGGCACGATCCACAGCACGACGCCGATCGCGAGAATCGAGAAGATGCCGACCAGCGTGAAGAGACCGCTCATGCCGAGATAATGGAACACGATCGGCGCGCCGACGATCGCCACCGCGAACGACACGCCAATCGAGCCGCCCACCATCGCCATTGCCTTGGTGCGATGCTCTTCCGCCGTCAGGTCCGCGATGAACGCGATCACCGCCGACGACACCGCGCCCATCCCCTGAATCACGCGGCCGACGATGATCCACGTCATGTCGTGCGCGAACGCGGCAACGAAGCTGCCGAGCGCGAAGATCAGCAGGCCCGTCACGATCACCGGCTTGCGGCCGACCATGTCGGACACCCAGCCGTAGAAGATGTACAGCAGCGATTGCGTGACGCCATACGCGCCCAGCGCAATGCCGACCAGCAGCACGTTGTCGCCGCCCGGAATCGTCTTCGCGTAGATCGAGAAGACGGGCATGATCATGAAGAGACCCAGCATGCGCAGCGCGAAGATCGCGGCAAGCGACACGGTCGCGCGCAACTCGGGCGCGCTCATGCGTGTAGACGAAGCGGACGGATTGGACATCGGGAACGAATATTGAATGAACGGACAGCGAATCGCGCAGAAGCCGCATGCACGACGCACGCGCGGCACCTGACGCTGACCGAGCTTACAACGGGTGACGGCTGTCTTGCAGAAGGCAGAAATCGCCCTTATATACGAGCCACTCCCACCACGCTGAACCGCAAAAAAACGACGCTTTCGACCTTGTCAGCACGCCGTTTGCGCGCTGTCAGGAAGCCGTAACGGCGGTCTGGAAAAGTCGTTATAGTAGCAGGTTTAGCCTTCTCCTCTTCCCGCCGGTTCATGGAACAAATCCGTATCCGTGGGGCTCGGACCCACAACCTGAAGAACGTCAATCTCGACTTGCCGCGTCACAAGCTGGTCGTGATTACCGGCCTGTCCGGCTCGGGCAAATCGTCGCTCGCCTTCGACACGCTCTACGCCGAAGGCCAGCGCCGCTATGTGGAGAGCCTGTCCGCGTACGCCCGGCAATTCCTGCAGCTGATGGAAAAGCCGGACGTCGATCTGATCGAGGGTCTGTCGCCCGCCATTTCGATCGAGCAGAAAGCGACCTCGCACAACCCGCGCTCGACGGTCGGTACCGTCACCGAAATCCACGACTACCTGCGACTTCTTTACGCACGTGTCGGCACGCCTTACTGCCCGGACCACGAAATTCCGCTCGAGGCGCAAAGCGTCTCGCAGATGGTGGACGCCGCGCTCGCGCTGCCCGAAGACACGAAGCTGATGATCCTCGCGCCCGTCGTCGCCAACCGTAAAGGCGAGCACACGGAGCTGTTCGAGGACATGCAGGCTCAAGGCTTCATCCGTTTTCGCGTGCGCTCGGGCGGCGGTACGTCCAATGAAGGCGTCGCGAAGATCTATGAAGTCGACTCGCTGCCGCAGCTGAAGAAGAACGACAAGCACACGATCGACGTGGTCGTCGACCGCCTGAAGGTGCGCGCCGACGCGAAGCAGCGTCTGGCCGAATCGTTCGAAACCGCGCTGCGTCTGGCCGACGGCCGCGCGATCGCGCTCGAAATGGACACGGACAAGGAGCATCTGTTCAGCTCAAAGTTCGCCTGCCCGATCTGCTCGTACTCACTGCAAGAGCTTGAGCCGCGCCTCTTCTCGTTCAACAACCCGATGGGCGCTTGCCCGGAATGCGACGGCCTGGGCCAGATCACCTTCTTCGATCCGAAGCGGGTGGTCGCGCATCCGTCGCTGTCGCTGGCGGCGGGCGCCGTCAAGGGCTGGGACCGGCGCAACCAGTTCTACTTCCAGATGCTGCAAAGCCTCGCGGCGTTCTACGACTTCGATATCGACACCGCGTTCGAAGACTTGCCGGAAAAAGTGCGCAACACGCTGCTGTACGGCTCGGGAACGCAGACGGTGCCGTTCTCGTACATCAACGAGCGCGGCCGCACGTCCGTGCGCGAGCATGTGTTCGAAGGGATCATCCCGAATCTGGAGCGGCGTTATCGCGAGACGGATTCCGTCGCGGTGCGCGAAGAACTCGCGAAGTATCAGAACAATCAGGCGTGCCCGTCATGTGAAGGCACGCGCCTGCGCCGCGAAGCGCGCTTCGTGCGTATCGGCACGGGGAAGGATGCGCGCGGCATCTATGAAATCAGCGGCTGGCCGCTGCGCGATTCGCTCGGCTATTTCCAGACGCTGCGGCTCGAAGGCTCGAAGCGCGAAATCGCCGACAAGGTCATCAAGGAAATCGTCGCGCGTCTGATGTTCCTGAATAACGTCGGGCTCGATTATCTGTCGCTGGAACGCAGCGCTGAGACGCTGTCGGGCGGCGAGGCGCAGCGTATCCGGCTCGCGTCGCAGATCGGCTCGGGGCTCACAGGCGTGATGTACGTGCTCGACGAGCCGTCCATCGGCCTGCATCAGCGCGACAACGACCGGCTCATTTCGACGCTCAAGCATCTGCGCGATCTCGGCAATTCGGTGATCGTCGTCGAGCATGACGAAGACATGATCCGCATGGCCGATTACGTCGTCGACATGGGACCGGGCGCGGGCGAGCACGGCGGCATGGTGATCGCGGAAGGCACGCCTGTCGAAGTGCAGGAAGATCCTGCGTCGATGACGGGCCAGTATCTGTCGGGCGCGCGCCGCATCGAATTCCCCGACGACCGAAAGCAGCCCGACGAGCGTCATCTGCGCATCGTCGAGGCTTATGGCAACAACCTGAAGCATGTATCGCTCGATCTGCCCGTGGGTCTGCTGACCTGCGTGACGGGCGTATCCGGCTCGGGCAAGTCGACGCTGATCAACGACACGCTTTATCACGCGGTCGCGCAGCATCTGTATGGTTCGTCCACCGAGCCGTCGCCGTTCGAGGCCATCGAAGGCCTCGAGCATTTCGACAAGGTGATCAACGTCGATCAGTCGCCGATCGGCCGCACGCCGCGTTCGAACCCGGCGACCTACACGGGCGTGTTCACGCCGATCCGCGAGTTGTTTGCGGGCGTGCCCGCCGCAAAGGAACGCGGCTACGATCCGGGCCGCTTCTCGTTCAACGTGAAGGGCGGACGCTGCGAATCGTGCCAGGGCGACGGCGTGCTGAAGGTCGAGATGCACTTCCTGCCGGATGTGTACGTCCCGTGCGATGTCTGCCACGGCAAGCGCTACAACCGCGAAACGCTCGACGTGCTCTACAAAGGCCAGAACATCAGCGAAGTGCTGGACATGACGGTCGAGCACGCGTACGACTTCTTCAAGGCGGTGCCGGTCGTCGCGCGCAAGCTGAAGACGCTGCTCGACGTCGGCCTGGGCTATATCCGGCTCGGCCAGTCGGCGACCACGCTGTCGGGCGGCGAAGCGCAGCGCGTGAAGCTGTCGCTGGAACTGAGCAAGCGTGATACGGGTCGCACACTTTATATCCTCGACGAGCCGACCACCGGTTTGCACTTCCACGATATCGCGCTGCTGCTCGAAGTGATTCATCGGTTGCGAGATCAAGGAAATACCGTGGTCATCATCGAGCATAATCTCGATGTGATAAAAACTGCCGACTGGGTCATCGATCTCGGTCCGGAAGGCGGTGCAGGTGGCGGGCAGATCATCGCGCAAGGCACGCCGGAGCAGGTCGCGAACTCGAAGGCAAGTTTTACCGGTCGCTATCTCGCGCCGCTGTTGCAGCGCGACAAGGCCGGTGGTGCACTGCCAGCGGGCGCGGACTATGCGACGCAGCCAGACGGTGAAGCTGAAGCAGCGGACGAGGAAGCCGAGGCAACCGTCGATGAAAGCGCCGCAGAATCCGCTGCAGATTCCGCGAAACCGGCCGTAAAAGCGGCAAGGCCGAAAAAGGCCGTCGCCGCGGATGCACCCAAGCCGGCGTCGAAATCGACAGCGAAGCCGGCGGCCGGGAAGGCAAAAGCAACGGGCAAGGCGCCAGCGAAGTCCGGCAAGTCGAGCGTAAAAACCTGAGGTTGGAGACTATAGAGAGCCATGGCCAAGCGTAATCAGGCCCGTGAAGACGGGCAGGTGCAGGATCTGCGCCCTCGCCCGGTCAGGCTGACCAGCGACATGAGCCTGCCGAAATTGTCGGCAGTCGAAATCGGCAGCTACATCGTCGCGCTGCTCGCGATGTGGGCGGTGCTCGAACTGAAGCTGCTGGGCGCGCTGCTCGCCGGCATGCTCGTGTTCCAGCTCGTCCATACGCTTGCGCCGCGCATCGAGAAGCACATGTCGAGCGGGCGGGCGCGCTGGCTCTCGGTGGTGATTCTGTCCGTGGTGATCGTCGGCGCGCTGACAGGCTTCACCGTCGCGATCATCGAGCACTTCGAGAAAGACGTGCCTAGCGTGCAAAAGCTGCTCGATCAGGCGATGTCATTGATCGATCAGGCGCGCGGGCGGCTGCCGCAATTCGTCGCGCAGAACCTGCCCGTTTCCACCGAGCAGATGAAGGAAAAAGCCGCTGTGCTGATGCAGACGCACGCGAGCACGCTGTCACAAGGCGGCAAGAACGCGGCGCGCATCTTCACGCATGTGCTGATCGGCATGATCATCGGCGCGATCATCGCGGTCGGCGCGACCCGGCACATGCAAAGGCTGCCGTTGTCGACGGCGTTCATCACGCGCGTCAGCCGTTTCGCCGATGCGTTCCGCCGTATCGTGTTCGCGCAAGTGAAGATTTCGGCCATCAACACGGTGTTCACGGGCATCTTCCTGTTGCTGCTGTTGCCGCTCTTTCACGCGCCGCTGCCGATGGCGAAGACGCTCGTCATCATCACGTTCATCGTTGGGCTGCTGCCTGTGATCGGCAATCTGATCTCGAATACGCTGATCGTGGCGGTCGCGCTATCGGTGAGCTTTCCGGCGGCCGTGACGGCGCTGATCTTCCTGATCCTGATTCACAAGCTCGAGTATTTCCTGAACGCGCGGATCATCGGCGGACAGATCGAGGCGCGCGCGTGGGAACTGCTGATCGCGATGCTCGTGATGGAAGCCGCGTTCGGTATTCCGGGCGTGATTGCCGCGCCGATCTTCTATGCGTATATCAAGCGCGAGCTGATTTATCTGCGGCTCGTGTGACCGGAACCCGAACATACGCAAAAAAGGGCGACCGCAGGGCCGCCTTTTTTATTTCCCCACGCCGTCGATTTTCCCCATTCATTTGCATGCGGCGTTTTGTCGCACCATCAAAACGTTGCAACAAAAAGAGCCCATCTCCTTACGAAACTCTTGCGACATCTGCATTGGCGCCATAAGATGCGAATCGTTCTTATTCGCAAGGCAATGCGCCGTCATGTCCCCAGTTTCTCCGCCGATCACGGCCATCCCATTCGACGGGAGCCGCGCATGAGACCCGTGCTCGTGCGCCTGCACCGCTGGTTCGGCATCGGGATCGCGCTATTTCTGGCCATCGCCGGGCTGACGGGCGCGCTGATCGCGTGGGATCACGAACTCGACGCGATGCTCAATCCGACCTTCTTCCACGCACAAAGCGAGGCGCAGCCGCTGCCGTCGCTGGAACTCGCGCGCCGTGTCGAAGCGAACGATCCGCGCCTGCAGGTGACGTATCTGCCGCTCTCCGTCGAGCCAGGCCACGCGTTGCAGATGATGGTGCTGCCGCGCGTCGATCCGAAGACGAACCAGCCTTATCCGCTCGATTTCAACCAGATCGCCGTCGATCCCGCCACGGGCGCGATCCAGAGCCGCCGCGAATGGGGCGCGTTGTCCGTCGCGCGTCTGAATCTGATGCCGTTCATCTACAAGCTGCACTACACGCTGTTTTTGCCGTTCACGGGCGGCATCGACATCGGCACGTGGCTGATGGGCATCGTCGGGATCGTGTGGATTTTCGATAGCGCGATCGCGCTCGTGCTGGCGTTTCCGAGCATGAAGGCGTGGAAGAAGTCGTTCGCGTTTCGCGTGAAGCGCGGCGGCTACGCAGTCACGTTCGATCTTCACCGTTCAGGCGGCGTGTGGATCTGGGGCTTGCTGCTGATGATGGCGGTGACGTCGGTGTCGATGAATCTGTCGATGCCCGTCGTGCAGCCTGTCGTCAAACTCTTCTCGAAGCTCACGCCGACGCCGTTCACCGATCCTTCGCTGATACCCACCGCGAAGCCGAACGAAGCGCCCATCGCGCGCGAAGAGATCCTGAACAAGGCGATCCAGGCGCGCGCCGACAAGCATATCGAAGCGCCGCCGGGCGCGATCTACTATGCGCCGATGTTCCATGTGTACGGCATCGGCTATTTCGGTGCCGGCGACGATCACGGCGACGGCGGCCTCGGCAACGCGTGGACATACTGGAACGCACAAAACGGCCAGCCACTCGGCACGACGATTCCGGGCAAAGGAACAGCGGGCGACCTCTTCATGCAGGCGCAATTCCCGCTGCATTCGGGCCGCATTCTCGGCATCGGCGGACGCATTCTGATCAGTTGCGTCGGCGTGATCGTCGCCATGCTGAGCGTGACGGGCCTGTTGATCTGGCTGAAGAAGATGAACGGGCGCCGCGCAGCAACAAATGCGCGCAAGACCAAGGCGCGCGTCGTCCAGACGCAGACGGAAAGCGCGGCTTCGCGCTAACGCATCGTCCATAAAAAAACCGGCGCTGCCGATCAAGGCACGCGCCGGTTTCTACGAAGCCAAAAACCAATCAGCGGAACACAACCGTCTTGCTGCCGTTCAGCACGATACGGTGCTCGACGTGCCACTTCACCGCACGCGCCAGCGTCACACATTCCACGTCGCGACCAATCGCCGTCAGTTGATCCGGCGTCATGCTGTGATCGACTCGCTCCACTTCCTGCTCGATGATCGGACCTTCGTCGAGATCCGTCGTCACGTAATGCGCGGTTGCGCCGATCAGCTTCACGCCGCGGTCGAATGCCTGGTAATACGGCTTCGCGCCCTTGAAACTCGGCAGGAACGAATGGTGAATGTTGATCGCGCGCCCTTCGAGCTTTGCACACAGTTCCGGCGACAGAATCTGCATGTATCGCGCGAGCACCACGAGGTCCGCCTTGCATTCGTCGATCACTTCGAGCACGCGCGCTTCCTGCTGCGCCTTCGCGTCTTTCGACGTCAACGGGAAGTGATGAAACGGAATGTCGTAGCTCGCGGCGAGCTGATAGAACTCTTTGTGGTTCGAGATGATCGCCGGAATCTCGATATTCAGTTGACCCGTGCGATAGCGGAACAACAGATCGTTCAGGCAGTGGCCGATCTTCGACACCATCAGCACCACGCGCGGCTTCACGTTCGCGTCGTGCAATTCCCAGCGCATGCCGAACTGCTCGGCGAGCGTCGCGAACGCGGTGCGCAGCGCGTCGAGGCCGGGATCGCCGCCCACTTGCTGGAAGTGGACGCGCATGAAAAATTCACCCGTGTGGCTGTCGCCGAATTGCGCGGAGTCGAGGATGTTGCTGCCGCGCTCGAACAGAAAGCCCGATACGGCGTGAACGATGCCGGGCCGATCGGCGCACGACAGTTTGAGAATAAAGCTGTGTTCGGTCGACATGACCTCGGTGACTCCCTTCTTCAATGCGTGTTTCGTGATGGTTTGCAACGCGTCGCTGCGTCAGGCGATAACGGGCGGCACGAACAGCGCGTCGATGCCCGCGCATGCATCTTCATCGATCCAGCGGCGGCGCAGCAGGCAATCGAGCGTCGCGAGACTTGCATCGACGGTCATCGCGCCTTCTTCGATCGCCTGCGCGACATCTTCGATGCGCGCCAGCCGATGCTCGCCCACTTCGCCGTCCTGATTGCGCGGCGCGAAATCTGCGGGCAACGCGAGATCGTAGATAAAAATCTGCTCGGCCTGCGTGCCTTCGGGCAACGACTGCAGCACATGCGCAGTGCGTCCTGCGACAGCACGCGCCGCGATCTCTTCAGGAATGCCCGCTTCTTCCCAGCATTCCTTGACGAGCGTTTCCGCCAGACTGAAACCCCAGCCGATGCCACCCGCCACGACGTTATCGAGCATGCCGGGATCGGTTGCCTTGGTGTCGCTGCGGCGCGCGATCCACAATTGCGGCGCACGGGGCGACGCAGAATCTGCATATTCTACGACGCCGTTCAGATGCACCGCGTACGTCATCGTGCCGAAGAAGCGCGACGCCGCGCGCTCTATGTAGGCGAGCGGCGGTGCATCGAAGGCATTGCGGATCGCATAGGTCTCGTTGCGCCAGCCCGGAATGCAGCCTTCAGCGGCCAGCGCGCCGATCACCGAACCAAGCGCCGCGCTGCGCAGATCGACCGTGTTGTAGAGCGGCGCAAGCGCGACCCGCTGCGTGTCGATGTCGAACACGTCGGGCCAGCGCGTGAGGAGCGGC
The DNA here is from genome assembly GCF_017104715.1 of Burkholderia sp. Ac-20365. GTDB lineage: Bacteria > Pseudomonadota > Gammaproteobacteria > Burkholderiales > Burkholderiaceae > Paraburkholderia. Next base: position 413,275 of record NZ_JAAGPI010000002.1, on the reverse strand, counting down.
ACATCGCTCGCACGAATCCAGCCGACACGCTCACCGTCGATCACAAACGGAACATGCGACGCAGGATCGAAACGGCGCGCGGCAACGATGCAAGGCAAAGACATGAAAACTCCAGACAGCGATACGTGTAGACAGCTCTGGCGCCAGACGAAGAATCAGTCGCGCAGTGCAACGCGAATGCCGATCGCGATGAATGTCGCGCCCGCCAAACGATCGAGCCACACGCCTGCGCGCGGCCGGCGCTTCAGCCATCCGCCGATCATGCCCGCGCACACGCCGAACAGCGAGAACACGAAGACCGTCTGCAACATGAACAGCGCGCCCAGTTCGAGCATCTGCAGCGTGACGCTCTGCACACCATGCGGATCGACGAATTGCGGCAGGAACACGACGAAGAACAGCGTCACCTTCGGGTTCAGCATGTTGCCGATCACGCTCTGCCGGAAGATCGACATGAGCGGCTGCGGAGGGCGCTCGTGCGCGGTTGCGAGACCTTTGCTGCGGATGGCCTTGATGCCGATCCAGACCAGATACGCAGCACCCGCAAGCTTGATGATCTCGAACGCAACGGGCGACGAACGCAGCACGGCCGCAACGCCGAGCGCGGCGAGCGTCGTATGAAACGAAATGCCCGCTGCGAAGCCGAGCGCCGCGACGAAACCTGCTGCGCGCCCTTGCGAAATGCCGCGCGCGAGAACCTGCAGATTGTCGGGACCGGGTGCAAACGTGATCGCTATCGACGTCGCGAGAAAAAGCAGGAAGTTGGGCATCGCGCAAACGCTCCGAGCAAAGAGATCAGTGGCCGCCGAACGACGTGACGGTGTAAAGCGGCAAGCCCGCTTCGCGCAGCAGCGCCGAGCCGCCGAGATCGGGCAGATCGACGATCGCCGCGCCTTCGATCACCGTCGCGCCAAGCCGCTCGAGCAGGTTCTTGCCCGCCATCATCGTACCGCCCGTCGCAATCAGGTCGTCGACGATCACGACGCGGTCGCCCGGCTTGCAGGCGTCTTCGTGAATTTCGACGGTCGCCGTACCGTATTCGAGTTCGTACGACTCGGACACGGTTTTGTACGGCAGCTTGCCGATCTTGCGGATCGGAATGAAGCCGAGATTCAGCTCATACGCGAGAATCGGCGCAATGATGAAGCCGCGTGCGTCGAGCCCGGCAATGTAGTCGAGCTTCAGGTCGATATAACGCTGCACGAACATATCGATCAGCACGCGCAGGGACTTCGGCTTTTGCAGCAGCGGCGTGATATCGCGAAACTGCACGCCGGGCTGAGGCCAGTCGGGCACCGTGCGGATCTGGCTGTTGATGTATTCGGCCGCATCGAATGGCTGATTCGCAGGCGCAATGGACATGATGACTCCAGACGGGTCGATGACGACCCTGATATTTCCAGTGAATTGCGTGAGTGCCGCGCGCGCCCGTCAAATGGGGTGAACGGCGCGCGCCGCGTGATCTACGGTGAAGAAATGCAGCAAGCGTCAGGCCGCCGCCGCGCCGCGCCGATGCTTCGACAGACGCTCTTCCGCTTCGGCCAGCGCTTCGGGCAGGCCGCGCAGCACGACGATGTCGCTCGCGCGCAGCTTGGTCGACGGATCGGGCTCGACGCCGCGAATGCCGTGCCGGCGGATCGCCGTCACTTCGACACCCAGATCGAACAAACCCAGCTCTTCGAGCGTGCGCCCGACGGCATCGGCTTTTTCGTCGACGGGCACCGATTGTAGCCGCACCTGCTCGTGACCGTCGTCGTCTTCCACGTCGTCGGCGCCGTGGAAGTAGCCGCGCAGCAGACTATAACGCTCGTCGCGCAGTTCCTCGACGCGCCGCACGACGCGCCGCATCGGCACGCCCATCACGACGAGCGTGTGCGATGCGAGCATCAGGCTGCCTTCGACGATCTCCGGAATCACTTCCGTCGCGCCCGCTGCGAGGAGCTTTTCGAGGTCGCTGTCGTCGACGGTGCGCACGATCACGGGCAGCGTCGGTTCGAGTTCGTGGATGTTGTGCAGCACGCGCAGCGCGGACGGTGTGTTCGCGTACGTAATCGCCACCGTCGCCGCGCGATGGATACCGGCAGCAAGCAGCGACTCGCGCCGCCCTGCATCGCCGAACACGACCGATTCGCCCGCCGCCGCGGCCGCTGCGACACGATCGGGATCCAGGTCGAGCGCGACGTACGACAGCCCTTCGTGCTCCAGCATGCGCGCAAGATTCTGCCCCGCGCGGCCATAACCGCAGATGATCACGTGGCCGCTCTGCTTGAGGCTTTGCGTGGCGATGCGCGTCATTTGCAGCGACTGCATCATCCATTCAGTCGACGACAGCCGCAGCACGATGCGATCCGCGTTCTGGATCATGAACGGCGCGGCGAGCATCGACAGCAGCATCGCGGCGAGGATGGCCTGCAGCAACGTGGCGTCGACGAGATGTTTATCCAGAATCAGGTTGAGCAGCACGAAGCCGAATTCGCCCGCCTGCGCGAGGCCGATACCCGTGCGCATCGCGACGCCCGGCGACGCGCCGAACAGACGCGCAAGCCCCGTGATCATCACCGCTTTCAGCAGCACCGGGCCGAGCAGGAACGCCAGAACGATCAGCGGATGCTCCCAGATCACCACCGGATTCAGCAGCATGCCGGTGGTCACGAAGAAGAGCCCGAGCAGCACGTCGCGAAACGGCTTGATGTCTTCTTCCACCTGATGCCGGTACGGCGTTTCGGCGATCAACATACCCGCGATGAACGCACCGAGCGCGAGCGACAAACCGAATTTATCGGTGATGAAGGCTGCGCCCAGCGTGACGAGCAGCAGGTTCAGGATGAACAGTTCCTGCGAGCGGCGCCGCGCGACCACGTTGAACCAGCGCGTCATGAACTTCTGCCCGACGATCAAGAGCAGCGCCAGCGCAATGACAATCTTGATCGACGCGATGCCGAGCGACTTCATCAGATCGTCGGGGCTTCCGCCCAGCGCCGCGATGATGATCAGCAGCGGCACCACGGCCAGATCCTGGAACAGCAGCACGCCGAAGATATTGCGGCCATGCTCGGTTTCGATTTCGAGCCGCTCCGCGAGCATCTTGCTGACGATCGCCGTCGACGACATCGCCAGCGCACCGCCCAGCGCGACGCTTCCCTGCCACGAGATATGCACCCAGCGCTCGAGCACGAAGCCGAGCGACACAGCGACGGCAATCGTGCCTAGCACCTGCAGCAGCCCGAGGCCGAACACGAGCCGGCGCATCGAGCGCAATTTGGCGAGCGAAAACTCCAGCCCGATCGAGAACATCAGGAACACGACGCCGAATTCGGCGAGATTCTGCGCGCCCACCGAATCCGGCACGATGCCGAATGCGTGCGGCCCGACGACGATGCCGACGGTCAGATAGCCGAGCATCGGCGGCAGGTTCAGATAGCGGAACACGACGACGCCCACCACTGATGCCAGCAGCAGGAACAGCGTCATTTCGAGCGGCGAAATCATCGGCAAAAGCGCATGGGAAAGAGCATCCTGGTTCGTCGGCGAAGCTGCGCGCAAACGCCCGCGCAGCAAGGTTGAGAGGCCCGTGAAGGCAATGTCCGGAAAGGTCGTTCCCGGCGCGGCGAACATGCGCCTTTGCTATACTCCCCGGATGATAGCGAAAATCAATGGCGACCGGGCGCTTGCGCTCGCTCGCGACGTGCTCGACATCGAAGCGGACGCCGTGCGTTCGCTTCGCGACCATCTCGACGACTCATTCCTCGAAGCAATCGACTTCATTCTCGGCTGCCGTGGTCGCGTGGTCGTCTCCGGCATCGGCAAATCCGGCCATATCGCGCGCAAGCTTGCAGCAACGCTCGCGAGCACCGGTACGCCTGCGTTCTTCGTGCATCCCGCGGAAGCCAGCCACGGCGACCTCGGCATGGTGACGGCGGACGACGTCTTCATCGGCATGTCGAATTCCGGCGAATCGGAAGAACTCGTTGCGATCCTGCCGCTCGTCAAGCGCATTGGCGCGAAGATGATCGCGATGACGGGCCGTCCCGGTTCGAGTCTCGCCCGAATTGCTGACGTCCATCTATATTGCGGCGTCGAAAAAGAAGCGTGTCCAATGAATCTCGCGCCGACGGCCAGCACCACAGCCGCGCTCGCACTCGGCGACGCACTCGCCGTGGCCGTGCTCGAAGCGCGCGGCTTCGGCGCCGACGACTTCGCCCGCTCGCATCCGGGCGGCGCGCTCGGCCGCCGTTTGTTGACCTATGTGCACGACGTGATGCGCACGGGCGATCAGGTGCCGAAGGTGCTCGCCGGCTCGACCGTGCGCGACGCGCTGTTCCAGCTGACGGCCAAGCGCATGGGCATGACGGCTATCGTCGACGAAAACGAGCGGGTCAAGGGCATTTTCACCGATGGCGACCTGCGCCGCGTGCTCGAGCGCGATGGCGATTTCCGCGCACTTTCCATCGATTCCGTGATGACACACGGCCCGCGTTCGATCGGTCCCGACCGCCTCGCCGTCGAAGCCGTGGAACTGATGGAGCGTCACCGGATCAATCAGATGCTCGTCGTCGATGAAGCAGGCAAGCTGATCGGCGCACTCAACATGCACGATCTGTTTTCGAAGAAGGTGATCTGATGGCCCCTGCCGCGCTGACCGCAGCCGAACGCGCAAGCCGCGTGAAGCTGATGATTTTCGACGTCGATGGCGTGCTCACCGACGGCAGCCTGCTGTTTACCGCCGAAGGCGACACGATGAAGGCGTTCAACTCGATGGACGGTCACGGCGCCAAGCTGCTGCGCGAAGCCGGCATCGACACGGCGATCATCACCGGGCGCAAGTCGGAGATCGTCGCAAAGCGCGCGGAAAACCTGCGCATCACGCACGTCTATCAGGGCGTCGAGCACAAGCTCGCGGCATTTGAGCAGTTGCTGAAAGAAACGGGCCGCACGCCCGAAGAATGCGGCTTCATGGGCGACGACTGGGTCGATCTCGCTGTGATGCTGAAGGTCGGCTTCGCGGCGGCGCCCGCCAACTCGCATCCTGAAGTGATCGCCCGTGCGCACTGGGTCAGCGAAGCGCGCGGCGGCCATGGCGCCGTGCGCGAAGTGTGCGACGCGCTGCTGCGCGCGCAGGGCCGCTATGATGCGCTGCTCGCTGCCGCATGCAGCGGCGAGGTGCAGCGAGGCCTCGTCGGATGAACCGGTTTCGCTGGACTTCGCTGATCCCGCTCGTCGCGATGGCGGCGCTCGCCGGCATCACGTACTGGCTGCTGCAGGCCACGCTGCCGCGCAAGGACGAAGGCTTGATCAAGCCGAAACAGCATACGCCCGACTATTTCGCCGATAATTTCTCGGTGTCCGAACTCGATCAGTCGGGTGCGACGCAATACCGCCTTACCGCGACCAAGCTCGTACATTACGAGGACGACGAAAACAGCGACCTCACCATGCCTGCTATCCGCGCATTCCAGCCGGGCAAGCCCGTCGTTACGGCGACGGGCGACCGCGGCACGGTGAACGGCGATGCGTCGATCGTCGATCTGTACGACAACGCGCGCATCGTGCGCGACGCGGGTTTCGGCGACCCGCACATGCAGGCCGATTCGTCGCATTTCCGCGTGCTCGTGAACGACGATGTGATCGAGACGGAAAAGCCGGTTAAACTTCAGCGCGGCCAGTCGATCATGACGGCCAGCGGTATGAAATACAACAATGTCACCCGGGTCATCCAGCTATTCGGCAACGTGCGTGGCGCCATCGCCCCCGTCGACTCCGGCGGCTCTCCGAAGTAACCCGGGTAAATCCATTCCAGCGTGACTGCATGAACGAATCGTTCCCCCGTTTTGAATCCGGCCGCATGCGCGTGCTTCGCGCGAGCCGCGCCGGGCTGGCGGCACTCCTGATCGCACTGCCGCTGGCCGGTTTTGCGCCGCTCGCGCACGCCGAACGTGCCGACAAGGACAAGCCGCTCAACATCGAAGCGGACAACATGACGTACGACGACCTCAAACAGGTCAATATCTTCACCGGCCACGTGGTCGCGACCAAAGGCACGATCGTCATCAAGGCAGACCGCGTCGAAGTGACGCAGGATCCGCAGGGCTATCAATATGCAACGGGCACGTCGACGGGCAAGAACCTGTCGTACTTCCGCCAGAAGCGCGATGGTGTCGACGAATACATCGACGGCGATGCTGAACGCATCGACTACGACGGCAAGCAGGACCTGACCACGCTGACGACGCGCGCAACCGTGCGCCGCCTGCAAGGTCTGAACACGATCGTGGACGAAGTGCACGGCAGCGTCATCACGTACGACGGCCAGAACGACTTCTATACGGCGAAGGCCGGTAAGGACGTCGCCGGTCCCGGCAACCCGAACGGCCGCGTGCGCGCGATGCTGTCGCCGCGCAACGGCGGTGCCCAGCCGATCAGCGGCCCGTCCGCGACGCTGCAGCCTACCAACCAATTCCAGGGACAAGGAACGACGAAGCCGTGAGCGCCCCCGCCCTTCCCAACCGAAAGCCGGCGGGCACCAGCAGTTCGCTCGTCGTCCGCAATCTGAAAAAGCGCTATGGTTCGCGCACGGTCGTCAAGGACGTATCGCTCGACGTGAAGAGCGGCGAAGTGGTCGGCCTGCTCGGCCCGAACGGCGCCGGCAAGACCACGTCGTTCTACATGATCGTCGGTCTCGTGCCGCTCGACGCCGGCGAGATCGATCTCGACGGCAAGTCGATCAGTCTTCTACCCATCCACAAGCGCGCGTCGCTCGGCCTGTCGTATCTGCCGCAGGAAGCGTCCGTGTTCCGCAAGCTGTCGGTCGAAGAGAACATTCGTGCCGTGCTCGAGCTGCAGATCGGCGAAGACGGCAAGCGTCTGTCGAAAGATGCGATCGCGTCGCGCACGGAAGCGCTGCTCGACGAACTGCAGATTGCGCATCTGCGTGAGAACCCTGCGCTGTCGCTGTCGGGCGGTGAACGCCGCCGCGTGGAAATCGCGCGTGCGCTCGCGACCAATCCGAGCTTCATCCTGCTCGACGAACCGTTCGCGGGCGTCGACCCGATCGCCGTTCTGGAAATCCAGAAGATCGTGAAGTTCCTGAAGCAGCGCAACATCGGCGTGCTCATCACGGATCACAACGTTCGCGAGACACTCGGTATCTGCGATCACGCATATATCATCAGCGACGGCAGCGTGCTCGCGGCCGGCGCACCCGGCGACATCATTGAAAACGAGAGCGTGCGCCGCGTCTATCTGGGCGAACACTTCCGCATGTAAGGCGCGCACGCGGCGCGTGGACGCCGCGTGCAGCTCCGCCCTCACGGCCCGCTCCGGGCCGCCTCAAAAGTCAGGTTGAGTAATTTTGACGGGCTACGCTGGCGCGCTCGCGCTCGCGTTATCGCCTCGTCGCGTCAAAATCTGGGGCACACGCGTTTTTGCGGGTGTCGCCAGGTATCGCGGTCGTGGCAAACTCTCTACAATGAATCACACATTGCCATGAAAGCCAGCCTCCAACTCCGCCTGTCGCAGCATCTTGCGCTGACACCACAACTGCAACAGTCCATCCGGCTGCTGCAGCTGTCTACGCTTGAACTGCAACAGGAAGTCTCGATGGCGATCTCCCAGAATCCGCTGCTCGAAGCGGAGGACGACTGGATCGCGAGTCCGTTGCGCGTTGCCGCCGACGGTACGGTGATCGCGCAGACGTCGCAGAACAATGCGCCGGAAGAAATGTCGAGCGCGCCGCCGTCGTCTTCGTCCACGTCGTCCAGCGAGAGTTCGGAAAGCAGCGAGCCGCAGGGCGTCGACGAATACAACGGGCTGGGCTCGGATGCGAACGGTGATTCGAGCCAGTGGAATCTCGACGATTACGGCCGTTCGGGCAACGCATCGGACGACGACGATCTGCCGCCGCTGCAGATCCACGAATCGACCACGACGCTGCGCGATCACCTGACTGCTCAACTTCGTGTAACGGGCGCGAGTTCGCGCGACCGTGCGCTCATCACGTTCCTGATCGAATCGCTCGACGACGACGGCTATCTGACCGCCACGTTCGATGAAATCCTTGCCGATCTGCCGGAAGAACTCGAAGTCGATACCGATGAACTGAACGCGGCTCTGGCTTTGCTGCATAGCTTCGACCCGGCTGGTGTCGGCGCGCGTTCGGCTTCGGAATGTCTGCGTTTGCAGCTCTGCCGGCTCGATCCGTCGCCCACCCGCACGCTCGCACTCGATATTGTCGCGCATCATCTGGAACTGCTTGCAGCGCGCGATTTCACGCGTCTGCGCAAGTACCTGAAGGCCAGCGACGACGACCTGCGCGAAGCGCATGCGCTGATCCGCTCGCTCGAGCCGTTCCCCGGCGCGGCGTACGGCAAGGCGGAAGCGGACTACGTGGTGCCCGACATCATGGTGCGCAAAACAGCACAGGGATGGCAGGCAGAACTGAATCCGGAAGTGGTGCCGAAGCTGCGCATCAACCATCTGTACGCGAATATCCTGCGTAACAACCGCGGCGATCCGGGCAGTGGTTCGCTGCGTCAACAGCTTCAGGAAGCGCGCTGGCTGATCAAGAATATCCAGCAGCGTTTCGAGACGATCCTGCGTGTCGCGCAGGCAATTGTCGAACGTCAAAAGAACTTTTTCGCACATGGCGAAATTGCCATGCGCCCCTTGGTTTTGCGGGAAATAGCTGATACGCTGGGTTTACACGAGTCGACGGTCTCGCGTGTGACAACCGGCAAGTACATGCTCACCCCGTTCGGGACGCTTGAATTTAAGTACTTCTTCGGATCGCACGTATCCACCGACACCGGGGGCGCGGCCTCTTCAACGGCCATTCGCGCACTCATCAAGCAACTGATAGGAGCGGAAGACACCAAATCTCCTCTTTCAGACAGCCGCATTGCCGAACTGCTGGCCGAACAGGGTTTCGTCGTCGCGCGCCGCACAGTTGCGAAGTACCGCGAAGCACTGAAAATCCCGGCAGTCAATCTGCGCAAGTCTCTTTAGCCCGCTACTTCCCGTGGCGGGCATTTTCCGGCCGCGCCGCTGTTTGGCGGAGCAGGCTGGCCGATGCGACCTGCCAGTAGCCTTGTCAAACGGGGGACGGCGTGGCAGATCGAGCGATCGACCAGCGCTCGCGCGATTCATGCGGACCAGGCGGCCACTAGCTTGGAGAAGCACTATGAATCTGAAGATCAGTGGACACCATCTCGATGTAACGCCAGCGTTGCGAGAATACGTGATCACCAAACTTGACAGGGTGCTAAGACATTTCGATCAGGTGATCGATGGCAGTGTGGTCCTCTCGGTCGACAACCACAAGGAAAAGGAAAAGAGACAAAAGGTTGAAATCAACCTGCATCTGAAGGGCAAGGACATTTTCGTCGAAAGCTGTGATGGCGACCTCTACGCCGCGATCGACCTGATGATCGACAAGCTGGACCGGCAAGTCATTCGTCACAAGGATCGCCTGCAGGGCCATCAGCACGAAGCGATCAAGTATCAGCCGCTGGCGGCGCAACCCGAAGTGCCACCGCAATAAGCCAGTTAGAGGCTTTTCCTTAACCCCGCAGAACCGCCCGATATCGGGCGGTTTTTTGTTATCTGACCGATGCATGCGCGCACAGCTTGATACGTTATGTGCGGCACCCCATTTTTTGACGGATGGCGCGGCGCACCATCGGTAGCAACCCTGTTCTATAATAAATCGGTTACCTTCGGGGTCTTTGTCCAGCCCGAGCCCTGCACAAAGGGATCATTGCGGGTCTCAAGAGCAGGGTTCATCGCGCATCGCTGGATTCGCCATGAGCAGCTGCGAGGCATGGAACGCTTTTCAATCGCCACAGCGAGGAGAATCCAGGCGACCTTTGCGCCTGTCAACATGAATCGTTTAGCCAAATATCTTCCCCTCGAAAACGTCGTCGTCGGTCTAGCGGTCACCAGCAAGAAGCGCGTATTCGAGCAAGCGGGCCTGATCTTCGAAAACCAGAACGGCATCGCCCGCAGCACAGTGACTGACAATCTGTTCGCGCGCGAGCGCCTCGGTTCGACGGGGCTCGGCGAGGGCGTTGCCATTCCGCACGGCCGCATCAAGGGCCTCAAGCAGCCGCTCGCCGCCTTCGTGCGGCTGGCCGATCCGATCCCGTTCGAATCGCCAGACGGCCAGCCCGTCTCGCTGCTCATCTTCCTGCTCGTTCCCGAACAGGCAACGCAGCAGCACCTTGAAATCCTGTCGGAGATCGCCCAACTGTTGTCGGATCGCGAAGCGCGCGAACGGTTGCACACAGAAGAGGACCGCGAGGCGTTGCATCGCCTGCTGACTCAGTGGCAACCTTGACGTATTGTCGGCGCATCGCGGCCTTCGAGCGTTCTATATAGAACACGCCGCGACACGTCCGGCCGCGGGTGCGCGGCGGACAGGCGGGTACACACAGCAGCACCCAGGCGGCACACGCGGCACATACGAGGTCAGGGAGTCAGGGATTCATGGATACGTCCAGCATCAACGCCCAAAGCATTTTCGACGACAACGCCGCCGCGCTGAAACTCAGCTGGCTGACGGGGCATGAGGGCTGGGAACGCGGCTTCTCGGCGGAAACGGTTGCGACTGCAACCTCAAGCGCCGACCTCGTCGGCCACCTTAACCTGATCCACCCGAACCGGATCCAGGTGCTCGGCGATGCCGAAACCAACTACTACCAGCGTCAATCCGACGAAGACCGCTCGCGCCACATGGCCGAGCTGATTGCGCTGGAGCCGCCGTTTCTCGTGGTCGCAGGCGGCGTCGCCGCACCGCCGGAACTGGTCCTGCGCTGCACGCGTTCGTCCACGCCGCTCTTCACGACGCCGATGTCGCCCGCTGCGGTGATCGACAGTTTGCGGCTTTACATGTCGCGCATCCTTGCGCCGCGTGCAACGCTGCACGGCGTGTTTCTGGACATCCTCGGCATGGGCGTGCTGCTGACGGGCGATTCCGGCCTCGGCAAGAGCGAACTCGGTCTCGAACTGATCTCGCGCGGCCATGGCCTCGTCGCGGATGATGCAGTCGACTTCGTACGCCTCGGCCCGGATTTCGTCGAAGGACGCTGCCCGCCTCTGCTGCAGAATCTGCTCGAAGTGCGCGGCCTCGGTCTGCTCGACATCAAGACGATCTTCGGTGAAACAGCCGTGCGCCGGAAGATGAAGCTCAAGCTGATCGTGCAGCTGGTGCGCCGCCCTGACGGTGAATTCCAGCGTCTGCCGCTCGAAAGCCAGACCGTCGACGTGCTCGGCCTGCCCATCAGCAAGGTCACGATTCAGGTGGCAGCCGGCCGAAACCTCGCAGTGCTGGTCGAAGCGGCAGTGCGCAACACGATCCTGCAACTGCGCGGCATCGACACGCTGCGCGACTTCATGGACCGCCAGCGCCTCGCAATGCAAGACCCCGATAGCCAGTTTCCCGGCAAGCTGATTTGACGCAGATGCGCGCAAAGCCGCGGCGGTACAGCGGGTGGCACCGGATGCTATGATGAACCGAACGGATTCCACGACTCCATGCGCATTATCCTGATCACCGGTATATCCGGCTCCGGCAAGTCTGTCGCGTTGAACGCGTTAGAAGACGCGGGCTACTACTGCGTCGACAATCTGCCGCCGCGCTTTCTGCCCGAACTCGCCGCGTACATCGCAGGCGACGGCCAGGACCGGCTCGCGGTGGCGATCGACGCACGCTCGGGCGCCTCGCTCGAAGACATGCCGGAAATGATCCGCGATCTCTCCGGCCATCACGACGTACGCGTGCTGTTCCTGAACGCCAGCACCCAGGCGCTGATCCAGCGCTTTTCTGAAACACGCCGCCGCCATCCGCTGTCGGGCTCGCCCGCGCACGATGCCGACGTCGGCCTGCTCACCTCGCTTGCCGAAGCGATCGAGCGCGAACGCGAACTGGTTGCGGGGCTTGCCGAGTTCGGCCATCAGATCGATACCAGCAACCTGCGGGCAAACGTTTTACGCGCGTGGGTCAAGCGTTTCATCGAACAGGAGCATACTGGCCTCGCGCTGATGTTCGAATCGTTTGGTTTCAAACGCGGCGTGCCACTCGACGCCGACTTCGTGTTCGACGTGCGCACGCTGCCCAATCCCTATTACGACCGTGAACTGCGTCCGCTGACCGGGCGCGACAAGCCCGTCATCGACTTTCTCGATGCCCTGCCCGTCGTCCAGCAGATGATCGGCGACATCGAGTCGTTCCTGCAGAAATGGCTGCCGCATTTCCGCGACGACAATCGCAGTTATCTCACCGTTGCAATCGGCTGTACGGGCGGACAGCACCGCTCGGTATTCATCGCCGAAACGCTCGCCGCGCGTTTCGCGACTGAAGCAAACGTGATAGTGCGGCATCGCGATGCGCCGATCGACGTCGACGACTCATCGAAACTGGTCGCCTGAGGGTCCCGCTGGTGGCTTGACCGGCCGCTCGGGGCGGCCCTAACCGAAGCGTTGCGCCATGTCCTCTACACCGTCCGTGCTTGCCGATGTGCCGCTGTTTCCATTGCACACAGTCCTGTTTCCCGACGGACTGCTGCCGCTGAAGATCTTCGAAGCCCGCTATCTCGACATGGCGCGCGACTGTCTGCGCGACAACACGTCGTTTGGCGTGTGCCTGCTAAAAAGCGGTGGTGAAGTTGCTCAGCCGAATGAACCATCCGTGCCGGAAGCCGTTGGATGCCTCGCGGAAATCGATGTATGCGATGTCGACGAGTTCGGCATGCTGCTGATTCGCGCGCGCGGCACCGAGCGGTTCCGGCTGCTGTCGCATCGCGTTGAATCGGGCGGCCTGCTGGTCGGCATGGCTGAGCTGATTGGCGGCGACGTGCCGCTCGAAGGCACCCACTACATGGAAAAGTTCGGTGCGTGCGCGGAAGTGCTCGAGCGCATCATCGCGACAATCCGTGAACGTGATCCCGAAAGCCTGCCGTTCGTCGAGCCGTTCAAGCTCGACGATCCGACGTGGGTATCGAACCGTCTATCAGAAGTGCTGCCGATCGCGCTAAAGGCGCGGCAAAAGCTGATGGAATTACGGGACGCCGGCGCGCGCATCGACGTCGTGCATCACTACATGCAGCAGCATCAGCTGCTCTAGCGCAGCCGTTCGGTTCAGATCAACGAACCCTGCAGTCCTTCGAGCAGTTTGCGCACAGGTGCCGGCACGCCATACGCGTCCAGTTCGTTCAGCGACATCCACACGGTGTCTGCGTCACGCGCGCTCACATGCTTCGAAGAACGATCGAATTCGGCGATGCGCGGCTCGATATCGAGCTTGAAATGCGTGAATACGTGCGTGAGCGGGGCAAGCGGCGATACATCGGCCGATGCGCCGAAGTCTCGTGCGAGTTGCGCGAGCGCGGCTTCATCCGCTGCTTCCGGCAAGCTCCACAAGCCGCCCCAGATACCTGACGGCGGACGCTTTTCGAGCATCACCGAATCGCCGTCGCGCAGCAGCAGCATCCATGTGCGGCGCGTCGGCACGGTCTTTTTCGGGCGAGCCGCGGGCAGTTCGCGTTGACGTCCCGTCACGTTCGCCACGCAATCGACAGCGAACGGGCAACGCACGCAGTCGGGCTTGCCGCGCGCGCACAGCGTCGCGCCGAAGTCCATCAAACCCTGCGTGTAGGCGCTGATGTCGTCGTCCGTTGCGTTCACGGGCAGCAGCGATTCCGCCAGCAGCCACATGCCGTTCTCGACCTTCTTCTCGCCCGGAAAACCTTCTACGCCGAACACGCGCGCCAGCACTCGTTTCACGTTGCCGTCGAGAATCGTCGCGCGCGCGCCGAACGCGAACGATGCAATCGCGGCCGCCGTCGATCGTCCGATACCCGGCAACTCTGCCAGCGCCTCCACGGATTCAGGAAACCGGCCGCCATGCTGTTCGACCACGACCTGCGCGCAGCGATGCAGATTGCGCGCACGCGTGTAGTAGCCGAGCCCGGCCCATAGCGTCATCACGTCATCGGCGGGCGCGGCGGCGAGCGCGGCAACATCCGGAAAACGCGCGAGAAAGCGTGCGTAGTACGGAATCACCGTCAATACCTGCGTCTGCTGCAACATGATTTCGGACAGCCAGATACGGTACGGGTCACGTGTGTTCTGCCACGGCAGGTCGTGCCGGCCGTGTTCGCGCTGCCATGCGATCAGCCGCACAGAGAAATCGGACAGCGCGGGTATCCTGGTAGAAACGCTGGAAGAAGCGCTGGAAGGAACGGCGGAAGAAACAGTCTTGGATGCAGGAACGGACATGAACGGTTCAGCGCTGACAGGTCGGACAGTAATAGGTGGAGCGTTGCCCCTGCACGATCTGTTTGATCGGCGTGCCGCACACGCGGCATGGCAGACCCGCGCGATCATAGACGAAATAGTCGAGCTGGAAATAGCCGCTTTCGCCATTGCTGCCGACGAAATCGCGCAACGTGCTGCCGCCCTTCTCGATCGCAGCGGCGAGCGTGACACGTACGGCGTCCGCAAGCAGATCGTAACGAACGAGTGAAATACGACCGGCGGCCGTGGTCGGACGGATGCCCGCACGAAAAAGGCTTTCAGATGCGTAAATGTTCCCCACGCCGACGACGATATCGCCCGCGAGCAGCGCCTGTTTCACCGATACCTTGCGCCCGCGCGTCTTCCGGTACATCAGCGCGCCCGAGAACGAAGGCGCGAATGGCTCGACGCCGAGATCCGCCAGCAATGGATGATCGAGAATGTCGCCATCGGAGCGCGGGTGCCATAAGACAGCCCCAAAGCGCCGCGGATCGCGGAAGCGCAAAATGAAGTCGTCGAAGATCCAGTCGACGTGATCGTGCTTCGCAGCAGCCGGCGGATGCGGCACATTGCGCAGCACGCGCAGCGTCCCCGTCATGCCGAGATGCACGATGAACCAGCCTTCGTCGATCTCGAACAGCAGGTACTTGCCGCGCCGTTCCACCTTGTGGACCAGCCGGCCGTGCAGCAGGCGCGCGAAGCCAGCCGGAACTGGCCAGCGCAGCGCGGGATTGCGCACTTCGACACGTTCGACACGGCGACCCGCAACATACGGCTCGATTCCGCGACGGGTAACCTCAACTTCTGGCAACTCTGGCATCTCTGACTGGTCTGTAACTTGCGTCCACGGTTATGCGCTTATTGTAGCGAGCGCGTTACAATCGACTGAAACATCGAACGGATCTGTATGAACCTGTCCATCGTTAAGCAGTTTTTCAAGCGCCGGACCGGTGCGAATAGCGTGCCGCACGCTATTTCCGCACGTCGGCTGCTGGGTGTGGCCGCTCTGGCTGTCTGGACGCTCGCCGCATTGCCCGCGCATGCGCAGGATCCGTCGCCCGACGCGGATGACAATTCCGTCTCCGTACAAGACGCTTTCGGCCCCGATTCCGCCGAAGAAAAAGCGAATCTGCCCGACGTTCCGCTCACGAGCCAGATTGTCTTCCAGGTGCTCGCGGCTGAAGTCGCGCTGCAGCGCAATCAGCCGGCGCCAGCGTATCAAACCTATCTCTCGCTTGCCCGCGACACGCACGACCCGCGTATGGCGCAGCGCGCAACGGAAATCGCGCTGGCGGCGCAAAGTCCGTCGGATGCGCTGACGGCGGCGCAATTGTGGCAACAGTATGCGCCGCAATCGGAACGCGCCGCGCAACTCGATGCATCGCTGCTCGTGCTGTCAGGCAAGCCCGACGACGCGAAGCCGATGCTCGCCAAAGAACTCGCGAAGATCCCGCCCGAAAACCGCGGCAACGGCATTCTCGCGCTGCAACTGCTGATTTCGCGCGGCCCGAATCGCATCGGCGGCCTGCATGTGCTGCAGGATCTGGTCGCAAACGACTTGAACCGTCCCGAAGCGCAGTTCGCGATCGCACGTCAGCAGCTCATCTCCGACGACGCGCCCGGCGCGCGCAAGTCGCTCGAACAGGCGCTCAAGCTGAAGCCGGACTATCTGCCCGCCGCGCTGCTGCTGTCGCAGATGGGACCGGAGGAGCGCAAGGAAGGCATCGCATCGGTCGAGAAATACGTGCAGGCGAATCCGAAGTCGCACGAAGCACGGCTCGCGCTCGCGCAGATGTACCTCGCGGCCGATCGCCTCGACGACGCGCAGAAGCAGTTCGAGTACATGCAGAAGGACAACCCGAACGATCTGACGCCGCTGATGGCGCTTGCGCTCATCAAGATCCAGCAGAAGAACCTGCCCGAAGCGCAGAACTATCTGCAGCAATATGCGCAGAAGGCCGAGAAGACACCGGGCGCCGATCCGGGCCAGGCGTACATCTATCTCGCGCAATTGTCGCTGGAACAGAAGGACACGGCGGGCGCGAACCGCTGGCTCGACAAGATTCCCGCGACGAGCACGCAGTACATTCCCGCGCAGATCACGCGCGCGCAACTGCTGCAGCGAGACGGCAAATCCGACGACGCACGCAAGCTGCTGGCAGGCATTCGCACGCAGGATCCGCATGAGCAGGCGCTGATCGCGCGCACGGACGCGGCGATCCTGTTCGACGCGAAGCGTTATCCGGAAGCCGAGGCGCGTCTCGCGCAGGCCACGACCGACTTCCCCGACGATCCCGACCTCACGTACGACTACGCGATGGCTGCGGAAAAGAACGGCCATTTCGACGTGATGGAAACGCAGTTGCGCAAGCTGATGCGCACGCAACCGGATAACGCGCAGGCGTACAACGCGCTCGGCTACTCGCTCGCGGACCGCAACCAGCGTCTGCAGGAAGCGGACAAGCTGGTCGAGAAGGCGCTGGCGCTGTCGCCGAACGATGCATTCATCATGGACAGCGTCGGCTGGGTCAAATACCGGCTCGGCGATACGTCAGACGCCATCCGCGTGCTGCGCAGGGCCTATGACATTCAGCCGAACGCCGAAATCGGCGCGCATCTCGGCGAAGTGCTGTGGAAGAGCGGCGACCAGGATCAGGCCCGCGCTGCTTGGCGCGACGCCCGCAAGCTCGAACCCGACAACGATACGCTCGTCAAAACGCTCAAACGTTTTCAGGTGAACGATCTCTGATGCATTTTTCTTTTCCCGTGTTTTCCCTTCCGGCGCCGCGTCGTGCGGCGCTGGGTCTCGCAGCCGCAGCCATCGTCGCATTGTCGGGTTGTGCGTCTGTCAAGCCGCAAGGTCCTTCCACGTCGAATGCTGCAACCGCCGTCACCGCGCAGACGAGCCGTGCGTATCACGGCCGCTTCGCCGTTCAGTACGTCGACCAGAACGGCCAGCAGCGCAACGCGTATGGCAACTTCGACTGGCAGGAGCGCGGCGACACCGTCACGCTGCAATTGCGCAATCCGCTTGGACAGACCATGGCGATCGTCACGTCGTCGCCTTCGTCCGCTACGCTCGAATTGCCGAACCGCCAGCCGCTGACCGCCGATAACGTCTCGACGCTGATGCAGAACGCGCTCGGTTTCGCATTGCCGGTCGAAGGGCTGCGCTACTGGCTGCAGCCGTCGGTTGCGCCGACATCGAAGGCGACGACCGAGAAAGATCCGCAGCAGGACACGCGTCTGAAGGAAATTCAACAGGACGGCTGGACGATCGACTACATCGCCTATGCCGATGCGCCTGCAACCGGCGTCAAGCGCGTGAACCTCGCGCGCACCGAACCACCGCTCGACATCAAGCTTGTGCTCGACCAGTAACCCGCACGCGCGATTAGCAAAGAATCATGATCGAAACGAACGACTCGCTGCGCGACTGCCTCGCTCCAGCAAAGCTGAACCTCTTCCTGCACATCACTGGCCGTCTGCCGAACGGATATCACGCACTGCAGACGGTGTTCCAGTTGCTCGACTGGGGCGACACGCTGCACTTCACGCGTCGCGACGACGGCGCGATCACGCGCGGCACCGAAATCGCCGATGTTCCCGCCGATACCGACCTCACCGTGCGCGCCGCGAAGCTGCTCAAGGAGCACACGGGTACGAGCCAAGGCGTGGACATCGAAATCGACAAAGTATTGCCGATGGGCGCGGGCCTTGGCGGCGGCAGCTCCGATGCGGCGACAACACTGCTCGCGCTGAACCGTCTCTGGAAGCTCGATCTACCGCGCGCGGAACTGCAGGCGCTCGCACTGAAACTCGGCGCCGATGTGCCTTTTTTTGTTTTTGGAAAAAATGCGTTCGCAGAGGGTGTCGGAGAAGCACTCGAGCATGTACAATTGCCGCCGCGCCACTTTCTGGTGGTGACACCGAGAGTTCATGTTCCAACGTCAGCAATTTTCTCCGAAAAAGAGTTGACAAGAGATACAAAGCCTCTCATAATAACGGACTTTCTTGCACAACAAAGCTGCGACGCAAGATGGCCAGACAGTTTTGGCCAGAATGACATGCAGCAAGTTGTCGTGGGAAAATACGCGGAAGTTGCGCAGGTGCTGAGATGGTTTGATAACATCGCGCCGGCGCGGATGACAGGATCAGGCGCAAGCGTTTTTGCAGCGTTCCATAGTCACGATGAAGCAGTGGCGGCGCAAGCCAAACTGCCAGTCGAATGGAACAGTGCAGTAACGACAAGTCTGGATACGCATCCACTCTTTGCTTTCGCGGCATAAGTTTCGCTTCACTGAATGCCCTACACATTCAGTGAAGCTCAAAGTTAGTGTAGGGGAGTCGCCAAGTTGGTCAAGGCACCGGATTTTGATTCCGGCATGCGAGGGTTCGAGTCCTTCCTCCCCTGCCATAAATTCTCGCAGTTCCTCGCCTCCCACAGCCTGAAGCAGGTGCATGATGAGCAGCCATGACGGCCTGATGGTTTTTACTGGCAACGCAAATCCTGCGCTTGCACAGGAAGTCGTCAAGATCCTCGGTATTCCCCTCGGCAAAGCAATGGTCTCCCGGTTCTCCGATGGTGAGATCCAGGTCGAGATTCAGGAAAACGTACGTGGCAAGGACGTCTTCGTCCTCCAGTCCACCTGCGCGCCGACCAACGACAATCTGATGGAACTGATGATCATGGTCGATGCGCTCAAGCGCGCATCTGCTGGCCGGATCACCGCTGCCATCCCCTACTTCGGCTATGCCCGTCAGGATCGTCGCCCGCGCTCGGCGCGTGTTGCGATCTCGGCGAAGGTCGTGGCGAACATGCTGGAAATCGCTGGCGTCGAGCGGATCATCACGATGGATCTGCACGCTGACCAGATTCAAGGTTTCTTCGACATCCCCGTCGACAACATCTATGCAACGCCCGTGCTGCTCGGCGATCTGCGCAAGCAGAATCACGAGAACCTGCTCGTGGTGTCGCCGGACGTCGGCGGCGTGGTTCGCGCTCGTGCGCTGGCCAAGCAGCTGAACTGCGATCTGGCCATCATCGATAAGCGTCGTCCGAAGGCGAACGTCGCCGAAGTGATGAACATCATCGGTGAAGTCGACGGCCGTACCTGCGTGATCATGGACGACATGGTCGACACCGCCGGCACGCTCTGCAAGGCAGCGCAAGTTCTGAAGGAACGCGGCGCAACCAAGGTGTTCGCGTATGCGACGCACCCGGTTCTGTCGGGCGGCGCGGGTCCGCGTATCGCTGCATCGGCACTCGACGAACTCGTCGTGACCGACACAATCCCGCTCAGCGAAGAAGCCCGCCAGTGCACGAAGATCCGTTCGCTGACGAGCGCCGGTCTGCTGGCCGAAACGTTCTCGCGTATCCGTCGCGGCGACTCGGTGATGTCGCTGTTCGCGGAAAGCTAAAGTATTCGCAAAAGCGCCGCATGATGAATGCGGCGCTTTTGCATTCGGTGTGAACGGACGAAGGTTCATACCGTTTTGTCTGGGGCCTCCATGAAAGGCCCGTTTTACTGCCTGGTCGCGGGCAGATAATGGAGAATCAAATGAAAGTAGTCGCTTTCGAGCGTAATCTGCAAGGTACGGGTGCGAGCCGCCGCCTGCGTAACTCGGGCAAGGCCCCGGGCATCGTGTACGGCGCTGGCGAACCGCAACTGATCGAACTCGATCACAACGCGCTGTGGCACGCACTGAAGAAAGAGGCATTCCACTCGTCGATTCTCGACCTGGAAGTGGCAGGCAAGTCGCAACAGGTTCTGCTGCGCGACGTGCAATACCACCCGTTCCGTCAGCTCATCCTGCACGTGGACTTCCAGCGCGTCGATGCGACGAAGAAGCTGCACACGAAGGTGCCGCTGCACTTCATGAATCAGGAAACCAACCCGGCCGTGAAGACGGGCGGCGCGATCATCTCGCACGTCATCAACGAAATCGAAATCGAATGCCTGCCGGCCGCTCTGCCGGAGTTCATCGAAGTCGACCTCGTGAAGATCGAAGCGGGTCAATCGCTGCACGCAACGGACATCGTTCTGCCGGCTGGCGTCGCACTGGTTGCGCACCTCGTCGCAGAAAACCCGGTGATCGTTTCGGCTCCGGTTCCTGCTGGTGCCCAATCGGAAGAAGCGTCGGCTGAAGGCGAAAAGCCGGCTGCTTAATAAGACCGCTATCCTCTCGATCCGTTTCTATGGAACGGTCGACGTAACCCGCCGCGGTTCGCCCCGGCGGGTTTTTTTTCGTTTTTTTCTGGCTGCGCGGCACACCGCGTGGCTCACTCGAACATGATCAAGCTGATCGTCGGGCTCGGCAATCCGGGCGCCGAATACACTGCGACCCGTCATAACGCCGGCTTCTGGCTGGTCGACCAACTCGCGCGCGAAGCGGGCACGACGTTGCGCGACGAGCGGCGCTTCCATGGCTTCTATGCGAAAGCGCGTCTCTATGGCGAGGAAGTGCATCTGCTCGAGCCGATGACGTATATGAACCGCTCGGGTCAATCGGTCGTCGCGCTCGCGCATTTCTTCAAGATCCTGCCGGATCAGATTCTCGTCGCGCATGACGAACTGGATCTGCCACCTGGCACCGTCAAGCTGAAGCTCGGCGGCGGCAGCGGCGGTCATAATGGGTTGAAGGACATTTCCGCGCATCTGTCGACGCAGCAATACTGGCGCTTGCGTATCGGCATCGGTCATCCGCGTGACCTGATTCCAGAAAGCGCGCGCGCAGGCGCGAAGCCCGACGTCGCGAACTTCGTGCTGAAGCCACCGCGCAAGGAAGAACAGGACGTGATCGATGCATCGATCGAGCGCGCGCTCGCGGTGATGCCGACCGTCGTCAAAGGCGAACTCGAACGCGCGATGATGCAGCTGCATCGCAATCCCTGATTCGCTTCGCGACAGCTAACTGAGGAGCCGAACTTGAGCCGCTACTGGAGCGATATCGTTCATCGGTTGACGCCGTATGTGCCGGGCGAGCAGCCCGCGCTCGCGCATCCCGTGAAGCTCAACACCAACGAGAACCCGTATCCGCCCTCGCCTGCTGTCGTGAGCGCGATCCGCGACGAACTGGGCGAGCACGCCGAGTCGCTGCGCCGATATCCTGATCCGACGGCACGTGTGTTGCGCGAAACGGTTGCCGCGCATCACGGGCTCAAGGCGGATCAGGTGTTTGCGGGCAACGGTTCGGATGAAGTGCTAGCCACCGTGTTTCAGGCGCTTCTGAAGCACGACAAGCCGATTCTGTTTCCGGACATCACATACAGTTTCTATCCGACGTACGCGAAGCTTTACGACGTCGCGTATCGGACGATTCCGCTCGACGACACATTCCAGATTCGTATCGACGACTACGCGCAACCGAACGGCGGCATTCTTTTTCCCAATCCGAATGCGCCGACCGGACATGCACTGCCGCTTTCGGATATCGAGCGAGTCGTCGCATCGAATCCGGATTCAGTGATCATCGTCGATGAAGCGTACGTGGACTTCGGCGCGCACTCTGCGATTTCACTGATCGGCAAGTATCCGAATCTTCTCGTTGTGCATACGACGTCGAAGTCGCGCTCGCTTGCCGGCATGCGCGTGGGTTTCGCATTCGGCGACGCTTCGTTGATCGACGCGCTGAATCGCGTGAAGGACAGCTTCAACTCGTATCCGCTCGACCGTCTCGCGCAAGTGGCCGCGACAGCAGCTTATAAGGACGACGCGTGGTTCCGCGAATGCACGGAGAAGGTCATCGCGAGCCGCGAACGTCTGACGGCGCAACTGACGGCGTTGGGATTCGAAGTCGTGCCGTCGTCGGCGAACTTCGTGTTCGCGCGTCATGAAGGCTACGACGCCGCCGCGCTTGCCGCGCAACTGAAGGAAAAGGAAATCTTCGTGCGGCACTTCAAGCTGCCGCGTGTCGAGCAGCATCTGCGTATCTCGATCGGCACCGATGCCGAATGCGACACGCTGCTGGAAGCGTTGAAGGAAATCCTGGGCGGCTACGTCGGCTGAAGCATCGACGGCAAAAAAGGACGAACTGCGAGACAAACGGCGGGCCCGCCTGAACGATACAAACGACAAACGGGGCCCGCCGCTTCCAGATGAATCAGGCGCTCTTTCCCGCCTGCAATCCGTTGTACTTCTCCATCAACTGTTCCTGCGACTCCAGATGTTCCGGATTGCGCGGAATGCATTCGACGGGACACACCTGCACGCATTGCGGCTCATCGAAATGGCCAACGCATTCAGTGCACTTCTTCGGGTCGATCACATAGATTTCCGGGCCCATCGAAATCGCGTCGTTCGGGCACTCGGGCTCGCACACGTCGCAATTGATGCACTCGTCGGTAATCATCAGGGCCATGCTGTTCTCACTTCATGCCGGCGCGCGTGCTGTGCTTGCCGGCTAACGTTCCGTAATCCGCAATTTTACGCCTGACGGATAGACCACGCTAAGCGTCCGGTTATCGGGCGCGACCACGCAGTCACGCCGTCAGGCGCATCCGGATCACGGCTTGGCAGCGCGCGCCGCCTCGTTCGCGGCGACCTTGTCCTGCAGCCGCTTTTCGACCGACGGAAACACGAACTTGCTCACGTCGCCGCCCAGTTGCGCGATTTCTCGGACGATCGTGCCCGAAATGAACTGATATTGATCAGACGGCGTCATGAACATCGTCTCGACGTCGGGCAACAGATACCGGTTCATGCCCGCCATCTGAAACTCGTACTCGAAATCCGACACGGCGCGCAGCCCGCGCACGATCACCCGCGCGTTGTTGATGCGGACGAAATCCTTCAATAGCCCCTTGAAGCTCATCACCTGCACGTTCGGATAGTGGCCGAGGACTTCGTTTGCAATCTCGAGCCGCTCTTCGAGCGTAAAGAAGGGCCGCTTGTTGCGGCTATCCGCCACGCCGACTACCAGCGTGTCGAAAATGCTCGATGCGCGACGCACGAGGTCTTCGTGACCACGCGTCAGCGGATCGAACGTACCCGGATACACGGCGACAACCATGGGATTTCTCCTCTCTACAGACTAGCAGGCGTGCCGGAACACGCCCTGCAGGACTTCGTCTCGCGACGACACCGCGCACGTAACGGCAAGCCGCCCGGCGCTTGTTATGGAACGCGCATTATTCCTCATTTTCGCGCTGCAGCAAATGATAGTGGACCGCGCCCGCCTTATCCTGCCGGACCACTTGCCAGCCTTCGAGCGCCGCGTGTTCCGCGGCTTCGAGCGATTCGCCGGATTCGACGTACAGGAAGCCGTCCGCGCTGACCAACGGCGCGGCGAGTTCGAGCGAGCGGCCGAGCAGATCTTCGCCAAACGGCGGATCGAGGAACACGACGTCGAACGATCCGGGCGCGAGGCTCGCCGCGAGGCGCAACGCGTCGGCTTCGGCGATTTCGATCGCGCCCGCCGCCAGCTTGGCCTGGTTCGCGCGCAGCTGCGAGGCCGCGCGCGCATTGCGCTCGACCATCAGCACGCGCGCCGCGCCGCGCGATGCCGCTTCGAAGCCGAGCGCGCCGCTGCCGGCAAAGAGATCGAGGCAGCGCTGGCCGTCGAGCCGCTGGCCGAGCCAGTTGAATAGCGTCTCGCGAACGCGGTCGGGTGTCGGCCTCAGGCCGTCGATATCGATCACTGGCAACGGCGTGCGTTTCCAGTCGCCGCCGATGATGCGGATGGTATGCGCCGGGCCACGGCCAGAAGGCGCGCTCTTTGGGCGCGAGGGAGAAGTACGGGACATGCGGTTCGTCTGATAAGCAAGCGCCCGCCGATCGTCGATCAGCCTGTCGATTTGCGGGCCGGAGCGCCAACGTTACCACACGCGCGCAGCCGCTCCCGTCGAAGTTCACTGGCGAGGTGCACGCCTGCCGGCGTTCACGACGCCGCCTGACGCGCCTGATAAAATGTGCGGCTTCCAGCGCCTCGAATGCCTCGCTGCGCAACGCGCCCGCCGCCGAGTCGCTGATCGCCGGACCGAAAGCAGAAATTCGGCGCAATCTCACTCCAGCTCAGACCATGTTCAGCTTTTTCAAACGATTCAAGGGTTCCAAGGCCGACGACACGCCTGAAGCGCCGCAAGCCGATTCCAGCGCCGATGTCGACACGCGGGACATGCCTGAGCCGGAAGCGCCCGCCGTCGCCCGCTCGCAAGCGGCCCCGGACTCGGCCGACGCGCCCGAATTCGATCCCAACTACGTCCCCAGCGCCGCCGATTTCGAAGACGCGGACGACACGGACGACGAAGCCGCTGAAATTGTCCCACCGCCCGTGCCCGAAGCCGCCGCCAGGCGCTCGTGGCTCACCCGCCTACGCAGCGGGCTGTCGAAAACGAGTTCCAGCATTACGGGCATTTTCGTCGGCACGAAGATCGACGAAGACCTGTATGAAGAACTCGAAACGGCGCTGCTGATGTCGGACGCGGGCGTCGATGCAACCGAGTTCCTGCTCGAAGCGTTGCGTGAAAAGGTGCGCGCCGATCGCCTCACCGATCCGCAACAGGTCAAGGACGCGCTGCGTACGCTGTTGATCGATCTGCTGAAGCCGCTTGAGAAATCGCTCACGCTCGGCCATTACCATCCGACCGTGATGATGATCGCGGGCGTCAACGGTGCGGGCAAGACGACCAGCATCGGCAAGCTCGCGAAGCATATGCAGCGCTTCAACCAGTCGGTGCTGCTCGCGGCGGGCGACACGTTCCGCGCGGCCGCGCGCGAACAGCTCGCGATCTGGGGCGAGCGCAACAACGTGACGGTCGTGCAGCAGGAAAGCGGCGACCCGGCTGCGGTGATTTTCGACGCCGTCGGCGCAGCGCGTGCCCGCAAGATCAACGTGGTGATGGCCGACACGGCCGGCCGCCTGCCGACACAGCTTCACCTGATGGAAGAGCTGCGCAAGGTGAAGCGCGTAGTCGGCAAGGCGATGGACGGCGCGCCGCATGAAGTGCTGCTCGTCATCGACGCCAACACGGGTCAGAACGCACTCGCGCAAGTAAAGGCATTTGATGACGCGCTCGGTTTGACCGGCCTGATCGTGACGAAACTCGATGGCACGGCGAAGGGCGGCATTCTGGCGGCGATTGCGCGGCAACGGCCTGTGCCTGTGTACTTCATCGGCGTGGGCGAAAAGGTCGAAGATCTTCAACCGTTCAGCGCTGAAGAGTTTTCGGATGCGTTGCTCGGCTGATACCGTCGCCTTCGTCTGAAGCTGGCAAGGTCGAAATAAAAAGGGCGTCATGCAATCGCATGACGCCCTTTTTCATTGCGCCCGCCGTCCGGTTATTCAGCGTCGGGTTGCACGCCCGGTTCCGCGCGCGCAAACGCATCGAGCGAATTTGCGTAATCGCAGATGCGCCGGATGGTCGGATACGGCGTCATATCCACATTGAATCTGTTCGCGTTGAACACCTGCGGCACGAGGCAGATGTCAGCGACCGTGGGCGTGTCGCCGAAGCACAGCTTGCCCGCGCGCCCGTCCGCGACCAGATACGCTTCAAGCGCGGCAAATCCCGAGCTGATCCAGTGCTGGTACCACGCGTCTTTTACCTCGTCGTTCACGCCTACCGTGCGCTTCAGATACTTCAGCACACGCAGGTTGTTCAACGGATGAATCTCGCACGCAAGCTGCTGCACGAGCGAGCGGACATACGCGCGATCGGCCGGAGTCGACGGCAGCAGCGGCGGTTCGGGATGCGTTTCGTCCAGATACTCGATGATCGCAAGCGACTGCGTGATCACGTGCTCGCCGTCCACCAGCGTAGGAACGACGGCATCGTGATTCAGCTGACGATATTCGGGCTTGAACTGCTCGCCGCCATCACGCAGCAGATGAACGGGCAGGTACTCGTACGGCAGGTTCTTCAGGTTCAGCGCGACACGCACGCGATACGACGCCGAACTGCGAAAGTAACTGTACAGCTTCATTGTGTTGTTCTCCCCCTGACTGGCGCCGCCTGCTTCAGACGACGCGCACGCTGAATTCGCCGATGCCGTCCACGCCGCCCTTCATCAGATCGCCCTTGACGATCGCGCCAACACCTTCCGGCGTGCCCGTGAAAATCAGGTCGCCCGGCTGCAGTTCAAAGAAGCTCGACAGGTACTCGATGGTTTCAGCCACCGACCAGATCAGCTGCGACACATCCGAGCGCTGCTTTTCTTCGCCGTTGACGGTCAGCCAGATCGCGCCCTTGCCGATGTGACCGACTTTCGACGCGGGATGAATCGGACCGAGCGGCGCCGAATGATCGAAGCCCTTCGCCGTGTCCCACGGACGGCCCAGCTTCTTCGCTTCCGCCTGCAGATCGCGGCGCGTCATGTCGAGACCGAGCGCGTAACCGTAGACGTGATCGAGCGCCTTGTCGGCGGGAATGTTCTTGCCTGCCTTGCCGATGGCCGCGACAAGTTCCATCTCGTAGTGCACGTTCTTCGACTGCACCGGATAAGGAAATTCGCCCGTGGCGCCGGGCGCGACATACAGAACCGCGTCGGCAGGTTTCGCGAAGAAGAACGGCGGTTCGCGGTCGGGATCATGGCCCATCTCGCGCGCATGCGCCTCGTAATTGCGGCCGACGCAGTAAATACGGCGCACCGCGAATTGATCATCCGATCCGACGACTGGCACTGCCGTCACCGGCGCTGGCGCAAACACGTAACCCATTCCGTTCTCCGTCTTCTATTGAGCCGCCATGATGCGGCGAAGCATTGAGTGTAACGCGACGCCGTTTCGCGCGTAGTCTGGCCAAACGGCCAGGTGGCGCAAGCTGAAGCCGTCCCGTAAGGTCCATCGCAGCACGTAAATTTGCTCGCACGATGCACTCGCATTCAGCATGCGATACTCGAAAGGAAACAGGCGCGTCGCACCGACGCTCGCCGTCCCCCGATTACCGATTTGCCCGATGACCGATCTCACCGACACCACTCCCTTCCCTTGCGCCCGATTCATCAAGGAAATCGGCCGCGGGCCGAATGGCGCGCGCGCGCTCACGCCGGAGGACACGCACGCGCTCTATGCCGCGATGCTCGACGGCCGCGTTTCCGACCTGGAGCTGGGCGCGATCCTGCTCGCGTATCGCGTGAAAGGCGAATCCGCCGACGAGCTGGCGGCGATGCTTGCAGCCGCCCACGCGTCGTTCGAGCCGGTGAATGTGAAGCACGGCGCGTATCAGGCCGTGTCGATTCCGAGCTACAACGGCGCGCGCAAGCAGCCGAACCTCGTGCCGCTGCTGGCGCTGCTGCTCGCGCGCGAAGGCGTGCCCGTGCTGGTGCACGGCGTGACGGAAGATCCGGGCCGGGTGACGAGCGCGGAGATTTTTGCGCTTCTGAATGTCGCGCCCGCGCAAACGCACGCGGATATCGAAACGGGTCTGGCTGACCAGCGGGTCGCGTTCGCGCCGATCGGAACGCTCGCGCCGAAGGTCGCGCGGCTGCTGTCGTTGCGCCGTCGGATGGGCGTGCGCAACTCCACGCACACGCTCGTGAAAATCCTCCAGCCGTTCGCGCCGGCCGGTCTGCGGCTCGTCAACTACACGCATCCGCCGTATCGCGAGAGCCTCACGAAACTGTTCGTCTCGCATCCCGATGCCGCCGTCGGCGGCGCGTTGCTCGCGCGCGGCACGGAAGGCGAGGCGGTAGCGGACACGCGCCGCCAGGTGCAGATCGACTGGCTGCATGACGGCATCTGCGAGACGCGCGTCGCCGCCGAGCGTTCGTCGCCGGATGCGCCGGAAGTCGACCTGCCCGAAGGGCGCGATGCGCCGACCACGGCCGCATGGATCGACGCCGTTTTGCGCGGCGAAGCACCCGTGCCGGCCGCGATCACGCGTCAGGTCGAACTGATCGTCGAGATCGCGCAGAAGGCCGCCTGACAAGGCCTGGCGGCCACCGCGCGGAGCGCCGCCGACGCCAAAAGGAACGTATCGAAGCAAATCGCGGGTTGACAGGCTCACGTCGCCTCGCTTATCTTGTAAAGATGCGTTCCATTCCGAACACCCTCCGAATTACCCTCGGCCGCCTAGCGCGGCCCCTATCGCTACGTCTAGCGTAAGCAAGACGTAGCGCCGCGCGCAGTCGCCACAGCGACTTGCGGCGGTCCTCCAGAGCAGTTCCTGTTTCACCCCAGTCCGTAGTTCCTTCAAAACCTGTAGTCGTCCGTATTCGTCCGTTTATCGCGCGGACGGATCGCGAGGGTCAAATGCACGTTGCATGGGCTTCCGTCTCAGTCGTCGCCTTCGTCATCGTTCCGATGACATTGTTCGTTCGCGCCCGTTCGTTGCTCCCGCTAGCGCCCGGCTCGCGGGACGTGCATCTGTGGCAGCCCGCCAGCCGCTCGACGCCACACCACCCAGCACACGACTAGACGAATCGAACGAGGCCTTACCATGATGCGCAACCCTGCCGAGAAGTACCGTCCCTTCCCCGCCGTCCGTTTGACCGGCCGCAAGTGGCCCACGCGCACGATCGAGCACGCACCGATCTGGATGAGCACCGACTTGCGCGACGGGAACCAGTCGCTGATCGAGCCGATGAGCATCGCGCAGAAGACTGAGTTCTTCGAGATGCTCGTGGCGATCGGTTTCAAGGAGATCGAAGTCGGTTTTCCGTCGGCGTCGCAAACCGACTTCGATTTCGTGCGCAAGCTGATCGACGAAAAGCGCATTCCCGACGACGTGACCATCGAAGTGCTCGTGCAGTCGCGTGAAGACCTGATTGCGCGCACGTTCGAGGCGCTCGACGGCGTGCCGCGCGCGATCGTTCACCTTTACAACGCGATCGCGCCGTCGTTCCGCAAGATCGTGTTCGGGTTGTCGCAGGAAGAAGTGAAGGCGCTCGCCGTCGAAGGTACGCGCATGATTCGCGAACACGCCGACGCACGTCCGCATACGCACTGGACCTACCAGTATTCGCCCGAAACCTTCAGCATGACCGAGTTGCCGTTCGCGCGCGAAGTCTGCGACGCCGTCGCGCAGACCTGGCGCCCGACGCGCGATCACAAGATGATCGTGAACCTGCCCGCCACCGTCGAAGCCGCGACGCCGAACGTGTACGCCGACCAGATCGAGTGGATGGACCGCAATCTCGGCTATCGCGACAGCATCGTGTTGTCGGTGCATCCGCATAACGACCGCGGCACGGCCGTCGCCGCCGCTGAACTCGCGTTGATGGCGGGCGCGGACCGTATCGAAGGCTGTTTGTTCGGCAACGGCGAGCGCACGGGTAACGTCGATATCGTGACGCTCGCAATGAACCTCTACACGCAGGGCATCGACCCCGGCCTCGACTTTTCGGATATCGACGCGGTGCGCCGCCTGGTCGAGCGCTGCAACCAGATTCCCGTGCATCCGCGCCATCCGTATGCCGGCGATCTTGTCTTCACGGCGTTCTCCGGCTCGCACCAGGACGCGATCCGCAAGGGTTTCGCACAGCAGAAGCCCGACGCCGTCTGGGAAGTGCCGTATCTCCCCATCGATCCCGCCGACGTCGGCCGCAGCTATGACGCGGTGATCCGCGTGAACAGCCAGTCTGGCAAGGGCGGCGCGACGTATCTGCTCGAACGCGGCATGGGCTTCGCACCGCCGCGCCGCGTGCAGATCGAGTTCAGCCACGCGGTGCAGTCGGTGGCCGACCAGTCGGGCGAGGAAGTCACGGGCGACGCGATCTGCTCGCTGTTTGCCCGCGAATACTTCGAAACGGAAGGCCCGGCGCAGCGCGTGAACGGCTCGACGGTGCGCTGGAACAAGCGCGAAGTCAGCGTGCCCGCGACGGCGGCCGCGAGCATCGACGGTCACGAGGCCTATGCGAAGGCGGTCGCGCGGGAAATGTCGGCGGCGTCGAGCGCTGCCATCGAAATCACGTCGTTCGAAACGGCGCGCACCACGGACGGCCGCACGGCCGTATTCGTCGCCTGCCGCGTGGGCGAGCAGCCGATGCGGCATGGCGTAGGCGTCGCGGATGACGAAATGACAGCCGTCGTCGATGCGGTAGTCAGCGGCGTCAACCGCGCGGGCTGGGCGGCCGCCGAGCGGCGTGTCGCGGCGTAACGTGACATAGCGCTACGTAGCACCGAGGTAACGCAGAAACGCAAACGCCGGCGATTCAACCATCGCCGGCGCGCACGGACCGCTCAGAAGGCGATCCGTCCGACAAGGAGTGATAGCGCGATCCGCGTCACTCGATTGCGCAACGCGTCGCCTGCCATGCGATCAGCCGCCACTTGCCGCCTTCCTGCGCCTGAATCGCCATGTAGGCAATCGGAAAAAGCAGCGCGCCGTTGTTCGCTTCCATCTCGATCAGCGCGCGCCCGCTCACCACGCAAGTCTCGCTGCCGACGGGCAGCACATCCTGCGACTGCACCTCGATCTGGCGATAGCGGCGGCGGCCCGCCGTAATGGCGTCGATGAACTGCTGCTTCGACTCGCGCTTGCCGTTCGTGTGGACGTAAATGACGTTGTCCGACAGCAGCGCGTCGAGCTGCTGGCCGTTTCCTTCCACCATCGCGCGAAAGCGATCGCGCTCGAGCCCGCGAATCGCTTCGATCACTTTTGCCGCCATCGCGTTCGCCCCCAATGACGCTCGCGCCGGCAACGGCAGCGGTCGTCAGAAGTTGTACTGCACGTAAATCTGGTGGAAATTTATACCAGGATTCGGCTCTTTGATACTCGCGTTGGAAACGTGCTGAAAGCGGTAGCCGAACTGATACTGCTGATGGCCGCCAAATTGCGCGCCGACGCCCACCATGTCGGCGAACTGGAACGAGGAACTGAGCGTGTAATCCGACGAAATACGCGGGTGGGTAAGGAGCCGCACGCCGACGCCCGCTTCGACGAACGGGCGGATCGCGCCCGAACCCTTGATGAAGCGCACGATCGGCGTGACGCCGAATTCGCCGATGTTGTCGTGAACGTTACCTTCGTCCGTGTGCCACCACGCGGCGTGCGCTTCGCCGATCAGCGCGAAATGCCAGTCGCCGATTTCCCACCAGGTCAGATTGGGGTCCCAGACAAAGCCGAGATCGAGTTTTTTCACGTGGTGATCGGCGAGCCCGCCGCCGATCTGAATACCGAACTGGTCCGCCGAGGCCAAACCGGACACGACTAACAGCGCCGCAGCCACGGCACATTTAAGTGCCAGATTAGACGAAACCTTGTTCTTCTTTTCCATCGTGCGTCCACCAGATGCGGGGTTGGGCGAGGAATGTCGCGCACTGACATTTTAGAGATAGAAGCAAGTATCGGACCCCTTTAAGAACAACTGAAAAGGCGCAAATGACTGCTTCTATTTCCGAAAAAATCTTACCGACGATTGCAAAATCATGCCGGAGCGGAAGAATCCTAAGCGTTCGGTGGCAAACCCGCAGATGAGGTACGATGCTATTAAGCGTGCATTTTCGATAGCACACGGGAACTTGGATGGCCCTACGCCTTCTAAGTATTAGCACTCGGTAGATGAGAGTGCTAACATCCATCGTGGTCTGGCTTTGCCGGACTTTTGTCTGAATAAAGGAGTTTGCTACGTGAGCAACACATTGACCCTTCCGAGTACTCTGAGCCCGTCGTCGGCTAAGGCCGCTCCGGCAGGTGCACTGGCGCTCTCGCACGCTTCTCTGCTGCCCGGCCAGCTGGGCAATATCGACGCCTACATCCAGGCCGTAAACCGGATTCCGATGCTGACGCCGGCAGAAGAGCGCCAGTTCGCCACTGAATACCGCGAGCAGAACAACCTCGACTCGGCGCGCAAGCTCGTCCTGTCGCACCTGCGGCTGGTCGTATCGATCGCGCGTAACTACCTCGGGTATGGTCTGCCGCACGCCGACCTGATTCAGGAAGGCAATATCGGTCTGATGAAGGCCGTGAAGCGCTTCGACCCTGAGCAGAACGTGCGTCTCGTGTCGTACGCCATGCACTGGATCAAGGCCGAAATCCACGAGTACATCCTGCGCAACTGGCGCATGGTGAAAGTGGCGACGACCAAGGCGCAACGCAAGCTGTTCTTCAACCTGCGCAGCCACAAGCAAGGGTTGCAGTCGTTCACGCCGGATGAAATCGAAGGCCTGGCGAAAGAGCTGAACGTGAAGCGCGAAGAAGTAGCCGAAATGGAAACCCGCATGTCGGGCGGCGATATCGCGCTCGAAGGCCAGGTCGAGGACGGCGAAGAAGCATTCGCGCCGATCGCCTATCTGGCCGACGCGCACAGCGAGCCGACGGCCGTGCTGGCCGCGCGTCAGCGCGACAAGCTGCAAAGCGACGGTATCGCGAGCGCACTGGAGTCGCTCGATCCGCGCAGCCGCCGCATCATCGAAGCACGCTGGCTGCAGGTGGAAGACGACGGTTCGGGCGGCTCGACGCTGCACGAACTGGCCGACGAGTTTGGTGTATCGGCCGAGCGTATCCGCCAGATCGAAGCAAGCGCGATGAAGAAGATGCGCACCGCACTCGCCGAGTACGCGTAACGTTAGAGAAGCAGCGGGAGTGCCGGCCACCGTCGGCGCCCGTATCTGACAGAAACCCTGCCCTTCGCAAGAAGGCAGGGTTTTTTATTGCGCGTCGTCAAATATTGCGTCGAATCGAGTCAACGTCGAGACATTGGCTTGACCTCACGCAAGACAAGACTTATTAGTGAAGGAACCGGGCCGACTCGCGACACGATGACGCGGGGTTGTCCGTCAGGCCATTCCTACAATGGTTATGCACGCGCCAGTGCTGCAGCTTATGCGTACTGGATCCTGCCGGGTCGACCGGCGCGATGTCGTTGCCGATCGAACATGGCCATCACGATCAATCATAGGAATCCTTCACGCCGCACGCTCGCAAGCCGGATCGTCGCGTGGGCCCGCGGACCGACCTTCGCACGCGACATCCTGATCGTGCTCGCGATCAAATTCGCGCTGCTGTTCGCGCTCAAGTTCGCTTTCTTCAATCATCCGCAGGCGCAGAACATGTCGCTGCCGCCTGCGCAGGTCGCCGAGGCACTGCTGTCGGTGCCCGCGTCCGCCCCAACGCCGCCTTCGACCCGAGGTGACAACCATGCCCGCTAGCGACGTCGTCGAACTTTCTCGCCTGCAATTCGCCGTCACGGCGCTCTATCACTTCCTGTTCGTGCCGCTGACGCTCGGGCTGTCGTGGCTGCTCGTCATCATGGAAAGCGTCTACGTGATGACCGGAAAGCAGATCTACAAGGACATGACGCAGTTCTGGGGCAAGCTGTTCGGCATCAACTTCGCGATGGGCGTCACCACCGGCCTCACGCTCGAGTTCCAGTTCGGCACCAACTGGTCGTACTACTCGCATTACGTCGGCGATATTTTCGGCGTGCCGCTTGCCGTCGAAGGGCTGATGGCGTTCTTTCTCGAATCGACTTTCGTCGGTCTGTTCTTCTTCGGCTGGAACCGGCTGTCGCGCGTCCAGCATCTGGGGGTCACGTTCCTCGTTGCGCTCGGCTCGAACCTGTCGGCGCTGTGGATTCTCATTGCCAACGGCTGGATGAACAACCCGGTCGGCGCAGAGTTCAATTACGAAACGATGCGCATGGAGTTGTCGAGCCTGTTTGCCGTGATCTTCAACCCTGTCGCGCAGGTGAAGTTCGTGCATACGGTGTCGGCGGGATATGTGACGGCGTCGATGTTCGTACTCGGGCTGTCGTCGTGGTATCTGCTCAAGCGGCGCGATATCGACTTCGCGCTGCGCTCGTTCGCCATCGCGGCCGGCTTCGGGCTCGCGTCCACCTTGTGCGTGATCGTGCTCGGCGACGAATCGGGCTACACCACAGGCGAAGTGCAGCAGATGAAGCTCGCCGCGATCGAATCCGAATGGGAAACCGCGCCGCCGCCCGCGCCGTTCACGATTATCGGCATTCCGAACCAGCAGGAAGAACGCACCGACTACGCACTGCGCGTGCCATACGCGCTCGGCATCATCGCGACGCGTTCGCTCGATGAGCCCGTCATTGGCCTCAAGGACCTGATGGCGCGCAATGAGGACCGGATTCGCAACGGCATGCTCGCGTACGCCGCGTTGCAGAAGATCAAGCAGGGCGATGCGAGCGACGCCACGCACGCCGAATTCGATGCCCACAAGCACGATCTCGGCTACGGCCTGTTGCTCAAACAGTTCACGCCGAACGTCACCGACGCCTCCGCCGAGCAGATCAAGCAGGCCGCGAAGAAAACCGTGCCGCCCGTGCTGCCCGTGTTCTGGTCGTTTCGGCTGATGGTCGGCCTCGGCATCCTGTTCCTCGCGACCTTCCTGCTCGCGTTCTTCTTCTGCGCGCAACGCTCGCTGCTGCGCGGCAGCCGCCGATGGTTCCTGCGCTGGGCCGTGTGGGCGATTCCGCTGCCGTGGCTGGCGGCGGAATTCGGCTGGATTGTCGCCGAACTCGGCCGCCAGCCGTGGACCATCGCGGGCATTCTGCCGACATCGCTTTCAGCGTCGAGCCTGACGGCCGGCGACCTATATCTGAGTCTGGCGGGCTTCGTGGTGTTCTACACGGCGCTCTTCATCATCGAGATCACGCTGATGTTCAAGTACGCGCGGCTCGGGCCTTCGTCGCTGCATACGGGGCGGTATCACCACGAACAGACCGTGAAGCCGACGGTCGGCGCGAACACGGCTGCATGAGCGGCATCGATCGCATGAAAACGATGAGGATCTAACGCTATGGACTACGCAACCCTCAAACTGATCTGGTGGGTGCTCGTCGGCGTGCTGCTGATCGGCTTCGCCCTCACCGACGGCTTCGACATGGGCGCGGCAATTCTGCTGCCGTTTATCGGCAAGACGGATGCCGAGCGGCGCATCGTCATCAACACGGTCGGCGCGACGTGGGAAGGCAACCAGGTGTGGCTGATCACGGCTGGCGGCGCGATGTTCGCCGCGTGGCCGCTCGTGTATGCCGCCTCGTTCTCGGGCTTCTACTTCGCGATGCTGCTCGTGCTGTTCTCGCTATTCTTCCGCCCGGTCGGCTTCGACTATCGCGGCAAGCGCGATGACCTGCGCTGGCGCACCGCCTGGGACTGGGCGCTGTTCGTCGGCGGCTTCGTGCCTTCGCTGGTGTTCGGCGTGGCATTCGGCAATCTGCTGCAAGGCGTGCCGTTCCAGTTCGATCAGGATCTGCGCGTCACCTATCAGGGCAGCTTCTGGGCGCTGCTCAATCCGTTCGCGTTGGTGTGCGGCCTGGTCAGCGTGTCGATGCTGGCCGCGCACGGCGCGGCGTTCGTGAAGATGAAAACGGACGGTATCGTCGCGCGGCGCGCTTCGATGGCGTTGCGTATTGCATCGCTCGTCGCGGTCGCGCTGTTTCTGATTGCTGGCGTGCTGATCGCGACGCTGATCGGCGGCTATCAGATTTCCGAGCCCGCGCCGCTCGATACGGTTGCGAATCCGCTGCTGAAAAACGTGATCGGCGCGCCGGGTTTGTGGCTGACCAACTATGCAACGTATCCATGGATGGTCGCGGCGCCCGTCGCGGGCATTGTCGGCGGCGTGCTCGCGCTTTTGCTGGCGAGCTCGCGCTTCGAGCGCACGGCGTTTCTGTCGACGTCGCTGATGGTGATCGGCGTGATCCTGACGGCGGGGTTCTCGATGTTTCCGTTCATCATGCCGTCGTCGCTCGATGGACGCAGCAGCCTCACCGTATGGGATTCGACTTCAAGCCAGATGACATTGCAGATCATGCTGATCGCCGTGATCGTCTTCCTGCCGCTGATACTGATCTACACCAGCTGGGTGTATCGCGTGATGCGCGGCAAGGTCACGGCCGACGTAATCGAACAGAACCATCATTCGATGTACTGACACAACCGAATCAAGCGCGCAACGAGGAGCAAACCATGTGGTATTTCAGCTGGATTCTCGGTATTGGTCTTGCGCTCGCGTTCGGCATCATCAACGTGATGTGGCTGGAAGCGAATAACGCCGTCGATCCCGACGCCAACACCGATAGCCGCACAGACAAGCGGTAAACGAAAACCGGCGCCCCGCGGGGCGCCGGTTTTTCATGGCCGTCGATTCACTCCGGCCGCGACGAACCTCAGGCCGTAGCCGTCAGACGCGTCGACAGTTGCTGCGCGTAACGCAGCGCATCTTCGCCGACGACGATGTGGAACGTATCCGTCGATACCCAAGCGACGCTCAGCGTATCGAGACGTTGACGATCCACAGCCGACGGATCGCGCACGACGATGCGCAGACGCGTCGCCGCCACCGCTTCCAGCGCGACGACATTGGTCGCGCCGCCGAACACGGCGAGCCAGCGCAGCGGATCCGGATCGAGTGGACCGTTGCCGGTTGCAGCAACAGGTGCCGAAGCCGGAGCAGCCGGTTTAGCAGCTGACGCAGCAGCAGCCGGAGCAGCCGCAACCGAGCCACCACTCGCGATCGTCGTACGGATTTCATCGGCGATGATGTCCGCTTCCGGTCCGATGATCACCTGCACGTTGCCGCCACCGCGCTTCAACACGCCGCGCGCGCCGGCCGACTTCAGTTCGTTCTCCGACACCTTCTCCGAATCGACTACCGACAGACGCAGACGCGTCGTGCACGCATCGACCACCGACAGATTCGCCGCACCGCCCAGCGCCGCGATATAGCGCTGCGCCCGCGTGCCCGTCGCTGCCGCCGCACCCGCGACC
Source organism: Burkholderia sp. Ac-20365 (assembly GCF_017104715.1). Taxonomy (GTDB): domain Bacteria; phylum Pseudomonadota; class Gammaproteobacteria; order Burkholderiales; family Burkholderiaceae; genus Paraburkholderia. The sequence continues at coordinate 376,369 of NZ_JAAGPI010000002.1, read as the reverse complement.
GGCGCAACGAAACCATCCGACGAGAACGACTCGTTCGCGACTTCAGGCGTTTCCTGCTCGCGGCCCGGCGTCGCCATGTTGAACTTGCGGATGAAGAAGCGGAACAGACCGTAGTACACGACCGCATACGCGAGGCCGATCAGGATCGCTTCCCAGCCCTTCGTCGACAGGCCGTAGTTCAGCACGTAGTCGATCGCGCCCGCCGAGAACGTGAAGCCGAGCTTGATGCCGAGCGCCGTACAGATGGCGAGCGACAGGCCCGTCAGCACCGCGTGGATCGCGTACAGCACCGGCGCGAGGAACATGAAGCTGAATTCGATCGGCTCGGTCACGCCCGTCAGGAACGAGGTCAGCGCCATCGAGAACAGCAGGCCGAAGATCATCGCGCGACGATCTTTCGGTGCTTCGTGATACATCGCCAGACACGCTGCGGGCAGACCGAACATCATGACCGGGAAGAAGCCCGTCATGAACGTGCCCGCTGTCGGATCGCCAGCGAAGAAGCGGTGCAGGTCGCCCGTCACAGCGGCGCCGCCCGGCGGCGTGAACGAGCCGAACACGAACCACGCGAGCGAGTTCAGGATGTGATGCAGACCCGTCACCAGCAGCAGACGGTTCAGCAGACCGAACACGAATGCGCCGACTGCGCCTGCCGTCGTCAGCCAGTGGCCGGCTGCGTCGATGGCGCCCTGAACAGGACCCCACGCGTAGCCGAACACGATGCCTAACACCAGACACGCCACCCCCGTGACAATCGGCACGAAGCGTTTGCCCCCGAAGAACGCGAGGTAATCGGGCAGCTTGATGTCCTTGTACCTGTTGTACAGCATCCCCGCGACGATACCGGCGATGATCCCCGACAGCACGCCCATGTTGAGCTTGTCGTTGATGTCCTTCATCACAGCGACTTCGATCAGATAGCCGATCGCGCCCGCCAGCGCCGCAACGCCGTTATTGTCCTTCGCGAAGCCGACAGCGACGCCGATCGCGAACAGGAGCGGCAGGTTGTCGAAGATCGCGCCGCCCGCGTCGGCGATCATCTTGATGTTGAACACATCGGGCTGACCGAGGCGCAGCAGAAGGCCGGCGACGGGCAACACCGCGATTGGCAGCATCAGTGCGCGGCCAAGGCGCTGAATCTTCAGAAACGGATTTCCATCCATTGATACCTCCACTCCTTTGTCTCGTGTAGTTGCGTAATTGCTTTACATGCTGGTTGAAATGTCGAGCTGACGAAGCTGGCTATTCGGACTGTTTGCGACGCAAGCGCAATCAGTCTTGCGGCCAGACTTCGCGGCTCAGGGCTCTTACCGCTTGTGCCGATTCGAGCGCCAGCGCATCCTGGGCTCGCTGACGACACAGCTGATAATCGAGTTTGCGTACACGCGCCTTGATGCCAGGCACGGATACCGGGTCGACGGACAGTTCCGTCACGCCGAGGCCGACGAGCAGCGGCGCTGCGAGCGGATCGCCAGCGAGCGCGCCGCATACACCGACCCACTTGCCGTGCTTTTCGGCGCCCTGCACGGCCGCCGCAACGAGCCGCAGCACGGCCGGGTGCAGGCCATCCGCCTGAGCGGCGAGATCGGGCTGGCAGCGGTCCATCGCGAGCGTGTATTGCGTGAGATCGTTGGTGCCGATCGACAGGAAATCCGCGTGCTTCGACAGTTGATCGGCCAGCAGCGCCGCCGACGGCACTTCGATCATCACGCCGACTTCGATCTTTTCCGTGCGGCCCGCTTCGGCAGCGAGTTCGTCGATACGCTTGCGCAGACGCACGAGTTCACCCACGTCGGTCACCATCGGCAACAGGATGCGGACCTTGCCGAGCGGCTGAACCGCAAGCAGGCCGCGCAGCTGGTCATCGAGCAGATCCGGGCGCACCTGCGCGAGACGGATGCCGCGCAGGCCAAGCGCCGGGTTCGGTTCCGGCGGCAGCGTCAGATAATCGACTTCCTTGTCCGCGCCGACATCGAGCGTACGGATGATCGCCGTGCGGCCTTGCAGCGCTTCGACGATCGCCTGATAGCTCTGGCGATGTTCATCGACAGTCGGCGCAGCCTGGCGATGGATGAACAGCAGTTCGGTACGCAACAGGCCGACGGCGTCTGCGCCGTTGTCGACGGCGGTGGTCGCGTCTTCGAGCGTCGCGATGTTCGCGGCGACTTCGATTGCGCGGCCATCGCTCGTAGCGGCAGCTTGCTGCGACGTGCGGCGATTCGCTTCGCGCACGCCTGCCAGACGCTGACGCTCGTTGCGCGCACGCTCGACATCGAGCGCGCTCGGCGCATATTCCAGACGTCCCGCCGATGCATCGACGACCACCTGAGTGCCGTCCGCGATCCTGAGCAACGCATCGCCCATTGCGACCAGCGCGGGAATGCCCGCCTGACGCGCGATGATCGCCGCGTGCGACGTCGCGCCGCCGCGCGCCATCACGAGCGCCGTGACGCGCTTGCGATCCAGCGTCGACAGATCCGACGGTGTGAATTCGTCGGCGCTCAGCACGGCTTCATCCGGCAGCGAGCGCGATGCCGCGTTCGAGTAACCGAGCGCGCGCAGCACGCGCTTTTCCAGATCGCGCAGATCGGCGGCACGTTCGGCGAGCAGCGCATCGTCGACTTTCGACAGCACGCCGATCTGCGCGCGAATCGCCTCGCGCCACGCGAAGCCCGCGCTCTTGCCGAGGCTGATCAGATCGCGCGCGGCGTCGAGCAGCGTCGGGTCTTCGAGCAGCACGCGGTGCACCGCGAAAATGCCCGCTTCGCCATGCGCGCCGCGTTGCGACGCATCGCGCACGGTCGTGTTCAGTTCGGCGTCGACGGCGGCGATGGCCTTGTCGAGCGCGCGGCTTTCGGCGGCGGACGTGTTGCTCGTCGTTTCCGGCGGATCGATGTCGGCATCGTCCCAGCGAACCAGTTTGCCGACCGCGATGCCGGGCGCCGCGCACACGCCTGCAAGCGTGTTCGGCGGGAGCGCTTCACCGCTCGTCGACGGCGTCACCGTGACAGGCGCCGGTGACATCTGGCGTGCCGGTTTTTCTTCCGCTTCGCCATGCGCCTCGCGCGTCAGTTCGTGCACGACGGCGTCAACGGCCGCCGACGCCTGCGCGCCGATACCGACGATTTCCACCGTCGCGCCCTGCCCCGCGCCCAGGCCAAGCAAGCCGACGACGCTTTCGATCGCCGCCTTCTTGCCTTCGAAACGCACTTCGACGCGCGCATCGAGACCGCGTGCCGCTTCACGCGCACGCGCTGCGGGACGCGCATGCAAACCGCCGGCATGCTCAAGCACGATGGTCTGACGCGCTTCTTCCGTGACACTCGACGCTTCGCGCGATGCAGCCACAGCCGCGCCATCGCGCACACGCAGCGTCAGCAGCGGCGACTGGCCCGCCGTGAGCTTGCCGCTCTCCGCGCGCTCGACGATTTCGAACGCATCGGAATTGGCAATCGCGATCACCGACACGAGACTCGGCGCCTGACGCGCAACCGCGTCCTGATCGAACTCGATCAGCACATCGCCGGCGCGCACTTTCGCGCCTTGTTCGATCATCGGTGCGAAGCCCTTGCCGTTCAGCTCGACCGTGTCGATACCGATATGCAGCAGGATTTCAGCGCCTTCTTCCGTCGTGATCGTGACAGCGTGGCCGGTACGCGCCAGATGCATCACGACGCCGTCGCACGGTGCGACGAGCTTGCCTTCCAGCGGATCAATACCGATGCCGTCGCCGAACATGCCGCCCGAAAACACCGGGTCGGGCACCTTCGCGAGCGGGACGACGGGACCCGTCATCGGCGCGAGCAGGACAAAATGGCCTTCGGAATGGCTCTTCAAACGGGACTCCTCGACACGTCGCATCTGAATATCTCGATCAGTGAGTTTCGGTGACTTTCATCAGATGGCGCGGCGCATCAGGGTTGCGTCCGCGGGCGGCGGCAAGGCCGGCAGCCATCACGTAGAAAGAAAGGATTGCGGCAATCGGATCGAGCGCCGCGTGCGCCGTCGATACGAGTGGCAAGGTGGCTTCGGGGACATCGGCCGGATCGGCGGCGAGCAGCACGCGTGCACCGCGCGCCTGCATGTCGCGCGCGAGCTGCAGCAGGCCCGCCTGTTCCGGTCCGCGCGGTGCGAACACCAGTAGCGGATAGTCACGATCGATCAGTTCCATCGGACCGTGACGCACTTCGGCGCTCGAAAACGCTTCGGCCTGGATGCCCGAGGTTTCCTTCAGCTTCAGCGCCGCTTCCTGCGCGATCGCGAGACCGAGACCACGGCCGATCACGATCATGCGTTCGACGTCGCGCAGTTCATCGACGGCCTTCGACCAGTCGAGCGCGCCTGCGCGTTTTAGCGCTTCCGGCAGCGACTTCAGGCCTTCGAGCAACGCTTCATCCTTCTGCCAGTGCGCGACGAGTTGCGCGGACACGGACAGCATCGCGATATAGCTCTTGGTTGCTGCAACGCTCAGTTCAGGACCGGCGAGCAGCGGCAGATAGAACTCGCATGCGTGTTCGAGCGGCGAGCCTGGTACGTTGACGGCAGCGACCGTCAGCGCGCCCGCTTCGCGCAGCGCCTGCATCGTGCCGACCAGATCGGGGCTCTTGCCCGATTGCGAAAAACCCAGTGCAAGCTGATTGCGCACTTGCAGCGGCGCCTGTTGCAGCGTGGCGACCGACATCGGCAGCGAAGCGACGGGCAAGCCGACGCGGCTCATCGTCAGCGACGCGAAGTAACTCGCCGCGTGATCCGAGCTGCCGCGCGCCACCGTCAGCGCGACGTGACGCGGCTCTTGCGCGAGCCGGGCCGCGAGCGCTTCGACGCGCGAGGTATCGTTGAGTTGCGCGGCGACCACGTCAGCGGATGCCAGCGCCTCTTTAAGCATATTCGACAATCGATTCTCCTTCGACGTAAGTCGCCGTCAATGCCAGTTCGCGATCGAACACGACGATGTCGGCCCACGCGCCGCGCACGAGACGGCCGCGGTCTTCAAGGCCGAGATAGTCGGCGGCATAACGGGACATACGGTTTGACACGTCGGCCATCGGCAGGCCGAGCGATACGAGGTTGCGCAGCGCCTGATCCATCGTCAGCGTGCTGCCTGCGAGCGTGCCGTCGGCAAGGCGCACGCCGCCGAGGCACTTCGTCACGTGCTGGCTGCCGAGGCGATATTCGCCATCGGGCATGCCCGTCGCCGACGTGCTGTCCGTCACCACGTAGAGACGCGGGATCGCGCGCATCGCGGCGCGGATCGCGCCCGGATGCACGTGCAGCAGGTCGGGAATGATTTCCGCGTACTCGGCATGCGCGAGCGCGGCGCCGACCATCCCCGGATTGCGGTGATGCAGCGGCGACATCGCGTTGAACAGGTGCGTGAAGCTGCGCGCGCCGTGCTTCATCGCGGCGACCGCGTCGTCGTAGGTGCCGAGCGAGTGGCCCAGTTGCACACGCACGCCGCGCGCGTTGATCTCGGAGATGATGTCCATGTGGCCGGAGATTTCCGGCGCGATGGTCACGACGCGGATCGGTGCGATCGACAGATACTTCAGCACTTCGTCGAGCACGGCCTCCACCGCCGCGTCCGGCTGCGCACCGAGCTTGCCGGGATTGATGTACGGACCTTCCAGATGCACGCCAAGCACGCGCGCGCCGCCCGGCACGCGGTTCTTCGCGACATCGCCGAGGCCGGCGACGACGGCCATCAGCTCGTCGCGCGGCGCCGTCATCGTGGTGGCGAGCAGGCTCGTGGTGCCGAAGCGTGCATGCGTGCGTGTGATCGCCTCGATCGCGTTGCCCGCTTCCATCACATCGGCGCCGCCGCCGCCGTGCACGTGCAGGTCGATGAAGCCCGGCAGGATGGACGGCGCGTCGTTGGTCGACGGATCGACGGCATTGCCCGTAATGGCCGTGATGCGGCCGTTTGCGGATTCGATCGTGCCGTGGATCCAGCCTTCGGGGGTGAGTATGTTTCCGGTCAGCATGAGTCTCTCTGATGTTGCGTAATGCAGTGCGTGACTGATTTGCGCCGCGAGCGTTCCGCCTGTTTCCGTCGCGCCTTGCGGGCGCAACGGCTCACAGCCGCAGTTCAGCGACGAAGTCGTAGTAGTCGTCCCGGCAATAAGTGTCTGTGAGTTCGATGGCGCGCTGATCGGCGCTATAGCCCACGCGCGTGATGAGCAGCAGCGCGCTGCCCTGTTCGAGGTCCATCAGCGAAGCGATCTCGCTCGACGCATTGACGGCGCGAAAGTGTTGCAGCGCGCGCACGACAGGCAAGCCGCGCTGTTCGAGATAGCTGTATAGCGAGCCGCCGATCGACTGCGGATCGGACACGATCGACACGGGCAGCGACGAATGCTCGACGGCCATCACGATGCCGTCGGCGCGGCGCAGACGGCGCAGGCTCGCCACGGAAGCACCCGGCGACAGCCCCAGATGCACGATTTCTTCGCGTGTCGCGGTGCGGACCTCGCGTTCGAGCCACACCGAATCCGGGCGAAAGCCGCGTTGCTCCATCTTCTTCGTGAAGCCGGTCAGACGCGACAGCGGATCTTCGACGCGCGGCGTGATGAAGCTGCCCGCGCCGCGCGCGCGCCGGATCAAACCCTGCTCGACCAGCAACGCAATCGCCTTGCGCGCGGTGATGCGCGACACGCCGATCGCATCCGACAACGTGCGCTCCGACGGCAGCGCCTCGCCCGCCGACCACACGCCGCAATGGATCGCCGTCGCCAGATTGCGGGCGAGCTGCAGGTACAGCGGGGTGACGTTATGGACGTCAGGTGTCAGTGCGGACCAACGGGTTTCCATTTGGCTCGAGTCGGGATCGTGGGGAATCTGACAGCGGTGGACTACTAAAGTGGAGCCCATTATATAACCACCATAATACCAGTCAACGAGCTGGTATCTAGCTGGTCTACACCGAGCAAACCCTTGACCGGTAAGGCTTTCCGCGAATTAAGCGGATTTCCACTGACATCCCGCTGGCATTAGGGCATACCCGTATTCGAGCCCAATTGAGCCACTGGTCTGCACGAAATGTCTGTCAAGTTACGTGCGTTAACCCGCAAATGTCATACCTCTTTATTAACAATCTGGTGCAAACTGCGAAATTCGCGCGCGATCACTCGACAGAAACAACACAGCTTGGTGACGGAATGACAGGCCAAAACGGGGAATGGAAACGGTGAACGATCCCGACATAGTCCGGGCGGAAGCCGTCCGCCATTTCAACCGCTTCTATACGCAGCACATCGGAGCGCTGCACGAACATCTGCAGAAAAGCCCGTTTTCGCTGACGGAGGTGCGTGTGATGCACGAACTGTCGCGCAGCGAGCATCAGACGGCGGCAGCGCTGGCGCGCAATCTGGGCATCGACAGCGGCTATCTGAGCCGGCTGCTGTCGAGCTTCGAACGGCGCGACCTGATTTCACGGCGGCCGTCGGAGATCGACGCGCGCCAGTCGCTCGTCTCGCTGACGGAAACGGGCCTCGCTGCATACCAGCCGCTCGACGCCGCGGCGCTCGACGAGGTCGCTGCTGTGCTCACGCGGCTTGCGCCGCACTCGCAGGATCAATTGATTGCCGCGATGAAGCTGATCGAGCGGCTGCTCGACGAGCGGCCGCGTCATAGCATCGTGACGCTGCGCGCGCCGCGTGCGGGCGAGTATGGCGCGCTGGTGTCGCGCCAGGCGCAGCTCTTCGCGGGCCGCCACGGCTGGGACCAGACCTTCGAGGCGCTGCTCGCGCAGCAGGTGGCGCACTTCGCGCGTGGGAACGACACGCCGCGAGAAATCTGCTGGGTCGCGGAGCAGGATGGGCTGATCGTTGGATCGGCGCTGGTCGCAGCGGCATCCGATACGCAGGCAAGCGTGCGCATGCTGTATGTCGAGCCAGACGTGCGGCGGCTCGGCATCGGCACGCAGCTGATCAACGAATGCGTGCGGTTTGCGAAACGGGTGGGGTATCGGACGATGTCCGTTGAAAGCGAGCGTTCGCTTGATGAAGCTCGGCGGCTTGTGACGCAGGCGGGATTTGCTCTCGTGTCGGGGACGCCTGAGCGGCGGTTTGGGTGTGAGCTTTTGATCGAGATTTGGGAGCGGGCGCTGTAGTTTTTTGTTTTTGTTTTTGTTTTTGTTTTTGTTTTTGCTTTTACGCTGGCATCCGCGATTTGCCTTCGTGATTCACGCGTCGCCCCTGTGCGGGGCGGCACCTACTTTTCTTTGCCGCGGCAAAGAAAAGTAGGCAAAAGAAAGCCGCTGAACACCGCCAACTTTTCTTCCTGCCCACGGGCCCCCAACAGCCCCGTCCTGTGCGCGGCATCACTCGTCTCGATGCCCGCTGCCAACGCTCTTGCCAGGCGCATCACCCGCTTCACGCTCCCGCGTCAACGCATGCGCGATCAAATCTCCCACGTTCTATAGCGGCAAACTGTGTGTCGGCTGTCGCGGCGTATGCGCTCCACTCCGGACTGAAAAACACGATCGGTGTCGTAAGAGCGCTGAGGTGTGAAGCACTACGACCGACACACAGTTTGCCACCTGGGCGGCCGTAACCAGTCGCTGCCGCTGGCTGCGCTACGGGTGATTGACGTGGGTGAGGCGTCCGTTCGGAGCGCTAGCAACGGGCGGTGACTGAGAGGTTGCCGTGCGAAGGAGAGGAAAAGTTGGGGGCCCTCAGGCGGTGGTCAAAAACGGGCGGTGTTAGCCCGATTTCTTTGCTTACTTTCTTTGCGGCGGCAAAGAAAGTAAGTGCCGCCCCGCACAGGGGCAACGCTTGCGCCGCGTAGGCGCTAACGCGGATGCCAGCGAAAACCCAGGCAAACCAAACCAGCGCCAGCGACACCCAACAGAGAACCACTCAGAACGACGGCACAACCGAACCTTTAAACTCCGTCTTGATGAACTGCCGCACATCTTCCGACTGATACGCCGCGACCAGCTTCTTCACCCACGGCTGATCCTTATCCTTGATACGCACGGCGATCAGATTCGCATACGGGCTATGCACATCTTCGAGAGCGATCGCGTCCTTGGTCGGCTGCAAGCCCGCGGCCAACGCGAAGTTCGTATTGATCGCAGCAGCATCGACATCACCCAGCGAACGCGGCAATTGCGCCGCATCGAGTTCGATAAGCTTCACCTTCTTCGGATTCTCGGCGACATCGAGCGGCGTCGCATTGTTGCCGTTCGTGCCCGCACCCGCCTTCAGCTTGATCACGCCTTGCGACTGCAACAGCAGCAGCGCGCGATTTTCGTTCGACGGATCGTTCGGCACAGCAACCTTCGCACCCTGCGGCAAATCCTTAACCGACTTCAGCTTCTTCGAATAGATGCCCAGCGGCGAGATATACGTCAGGCCGGCATTGACGATCTTGTAGCCGCGCTGCTTGATCTGGCTGTCGAGATACGGCTGATGCTGGAAGCTGTTTGCATCGAGATCGCCAGCGTCGAGCGCGGCGTTCGGCTGCACGTAATCGTTGAACTCGATGACCTTCACGTTCAGGCCTTCGCGCTTGGCGACCTTCTGCACAACCGACCAGATTTGTGCGTCGGGGCCGCTGATCGTGCCGACCTTGATGACCTTGTCGTCGGCGTGCGCGCCGAAGCTCGTGACGAGCGCTGCCGAAGCAAGCGCGGCGGAAAAAACCTTGATGAGTGTTCTGCGCTGCATGTGATTCTCTCTTGACTGCCTTGTTTCAGATTCGTTGTCGACGGCGTGAACGGCTGCGCCGCTCCCGGATCGTCGAGCCGTAAATCCTCTCATACGCGCCCCAGAATGTGAAATACAGGGTTCGCATATGGGTATGCGCGTGGTGGGACGCGGCTGCGCCGCATTTTCGGAACCGTCCTATAGGGGCCTGCCTACCGCGTTTTTAGGATGGACGCGCCGTACGGCCCCTTCGATCGATCAGGCGCTGCTCAGCCCGGCGTCGTTGCGGACACTCCCGACTTGCAACTCAACAACACAGAGACACATGTCATTTCCCGCTCGTCCCATCGCATTCGTTCTAGCTTCGACCAACCACGGCAACATGATCGTCAATCGCAACGATTACGCCATCAATCCCAATGGAAACGCTTTCGGAGTCGGCTATCAATTGCTCTCGACATCTCAATTCGATGCCAATGAAATCAGACTCGCACTCCTGATTCTCGATCTGCGGCGCCGCCATTTCGGCGACGGCGTAGTCGCCATCGATGGCGGCGCAAACATCGGTGTCCATACGATCGAATGGTCGCGGCACATGTACGGCTGGGGGCAGGTGATGTCGTTCGAAGCGCAGGAGACCGTCTACTACGCGCTCGCCGGCAACATCGCGCTCAACAACTGCCTGAATGCGCGAGCGCGCCTTGCGGCGCTCGGAGAACGTTGCGGTGAGATGATCGTGCCGCGCCCCGACTATACGAAACCCGCGAGCTTCGGCAGTCTGGAACTGCGTCAGCGCGAGCACACCGAGGCAATCGGACAGCCGATTTCCTACGACGCGCAGCATGGCGTCAAGGTGCCCGTGATCGACCTGCCGTCGCTGGAACTGGAGCGTCTGGATTTCCTGAAGCTCGATGTCGAAGGGATGGAAGTCGACGTGTTGCGCGGGGCGCGCGCCGTGATTGAACGGCACCGCCCCGTCATGCTGATCGAAATGATCAAATCAGATCGCGGCGCGATTGACGCGCTGCTCACGTCGCTTGGTTATCATCAGTTCCCCTTCGGAATCGACACGCTGGCGATTCACGAATCCGATCCGACGCTGCAGCACGTTCAGAAGACCGACGACGGTCTGTCTATCAACTAGGTCGCTGTTAGAACGTCGTCCAGTCGTCATCGGACGACACTGCCTTTGCAGGGCGCGCAGACGCGCTCGGCTTTACGACCGGGGTTGCGGCTTCGCGCGCAGCCGTCTCCGATGATGCCTTCGGTGCGGCAACCGGCGCCTTTGCAACGGCAGGTTTCGACGGCGCCGTATTCGTCACCTTCTTCACCGGCGCCGGAACCGTCTTCGCAGCAACCGTCGTCGGCTCGCCGCCATTCACACGAAACGCACCGATCGTCTGACGCAACCGCGCCGCCTGATCCTGCAGCGAAGCGGCAGCGGCCGCAGCCTGCTCGACCAGCGCGGCATTCTGCTGCGTGACCTCGTCCATCTGCGTGACGGCGCGACCGACCTGCGAGATGCCACTGCTCTGTTCTTCCGACGCCGCAGCAATTTCGCCCATGATGTCCGTCACGCGACGCACCGCCTGCATGATCTCGCTCATCGTCGTGCCCGCCTGCTCGACGAGCGCGTAGCCGTTGTTCACGCGTTCCACCGAGTCGCCGATCAGCTGCTTGATTTCCTTCGCCGCCGTCGCCGAACGTTGCGCGAGGCTGCGCACTTCGCCCGCGACGACCGCGAAGCCGCGGCCCTGCTCGCCCGCACGCGCCGCTTCGACGGCAGCGTTGAGCGCAAGAATATTCGTCTGGAACGCAATGCCCTCGATCACGCCGATGATGTCCGAGATCTGCCGCGAGCTGTCGTTGATCTCGGTCATCGTGCCGATCACGCGATTGACGACGTCGTTACCCTTCGTCGCGATCTCCGATGCGTTGTTCGCGAGACCGCTCGCCTGGCGCGCGTTATCCGCGTTCTGCTTGACGGTCGCCGTCAGCTCTTCCATGCTCGCCGCCGTTTCCTGAAGCGACGCTGCCTGCTGTTCCGTGCGCTGCGACAGATCGCCATTGCCCGCCGCGATCTGCTGCGTCGCCGATGCAATCGACTCCGCCGACTGTCGAATCTCGCCGATCGTGCGCTGCAAGCGGCTCTGCATCTCGTTCATCGCGGCCATCATGCTCGACGAATCGTTCGCGCGAACCGGCACGAGTTGCGTAAGGTCGCCCGTCGCAATGCGCGCCGCGAGCTTCGCGGCATCCTGCGGCTCGCCGCCGAGACTGCCGCGCACGTTGCGAATGATCAACAGCATCGCGAACGAAATGCCCGCGCCGATCACCAGCACGACAAGAAAATGCTCGATCAGATTCGCGTAGTAAGCCGTATCGATATCGCGCACGAACACGCCGCTGACAATGTTCCAGTCCCACGGCGCAAATCGCACGGCATAGCTGATTTTCGGCACGGCTTCTTCGCTATGCGGCAGACGTCCGCGATATTCGGCGAAGCCTTTGCCCGTCGCCTTCGCTGCATCGACGATCGACACATACAGCAGCTTGCCGTCCGGATCCTTGAAATCGCCCACTGCTTTGCCGTTCATCTGCGGCAAGGTCGGATGCATCAGCACGACGGGCTTCGAATCCATCACGAACAGATAACCGGACTCGCCGTAGCGCATCGTCGCGAGTCGTGCGAGCGCTTCGCGCTGCGCATCGGCTTCGCTCATCTTGCCCGCCTGCGCTAGCGCGTAGTAGCCGTTCACGACACCTTGCGCGGCATCGACGAGATTCACCATGCCGGCCTTGCGCTCACTGAGCATCGTCGAGCGGGTTTCGACCGCGCTCCATAATCCGACGCCCAGCAAACCCAGCCATACGAGCACAAGCGATAACCACAGCTTGCGGTTCAGACTCATCCTACTCATTGTGTTGGTCTCTTCTGTGTAGTCACTTCTTCGGCATATCTGCAGCGCTCGCTTAAGAAAAAACCGGCGCAAACGATTGCTCTTCTGGATAACGGCATATCGATGCGCCGACTTGAGGCAGGCTGTAAGCTACGCCCGGCGTCGTGTCAGCCGATAATGGCGCACTACGTCTCCTGTTTGCGAGGTTCCGAATGTACGTCGTCTCCCTCATCTACACGGCATCGCTCGATCGCGTCGACGATGTGCTGGAAGCGCACCGCGCGTTCCTCACGCGTCAGTTCGACGCGGGCGTGTTCATCATGGCGGGACCGAAAGTGCCGCGCGATGGCGGCGTGATAATCGCTGCGGGTATCGAGCGATCGAGACTGGATGAGATTCTTGCGAGCGATCCGTTCGCGCAGCAGAAAGTAGCGCGCTATGACGTGACGGAGTTCAAAGCAACGCGGATGGCGCCGGGGATGAATCTGAAAGTGCCTGAGTGAATTGAGGCTTGAAAATGAAAAAGGCTGCACGTTGTCGTGCAGCCTTTTTTCTTGACGCTTGCTGAGCTTTTAGCCGAGCAGCAGCTTCAGATCGTGCACCCACGGCGACGCGCCTTGCCCGTCGCGCGCGAACAGACGCAGCTTGCCGTCGGTATCGAATACATAGCTCGCGGCCGTGTGATCCATCGTGTAGCTGTCGGGCGTCTTGCCCGGCACCTTCGCGTAGTACACGCGGAAATCCTTCGCGACCTTGTCCAGCTGTTCCTGATTTGCCGGACGCAGCCCGACGAACGTCGGATTGAACGCAGGCACGTATTGCGCCATCAGTTCGGGCGTATCGCGCTCGGGATCGACAGTGACGAACAGCACCTGCACGCGTTTCGCGTCCTCGGGACCGAGTTGCTGGAGCGCTTGCGAGAGTTCGGCCATCGTCGTCGGACACACGTCCGGGCAATGCGTGTAGCCAAAGAACAGCACGACGACCTTGCCCTTGTAGTCCGCGAGCGAGCGTACCTTGCCGCTCGAATCGGGCAGCGAGAAGTCGGCGCCGAACTGCTTGTTGCCCGTGATATCGACGTTCGTGAACGCGGGCTGTTCCTTGCCGCATCCCGACATCAGCGCCGCGGCGCCGAGCGCGCACGCGACGAGAGCAACGCGCGCCGCGCGCGCGATCCGTACATTGAGCATGGTGTTACGCGCCGATCAAGGCACGCGTGTAGTGGTCGATCAGCAGCGCCGCAAACAACAGCGACAGATAAACGATCGAGTAACGGAAGGTTTTACGCGCGAGAGCGTCGGAATATTCCCGATAGATCTTCCACGCATACGCGAGGAACACAGCACCCAACAGGACCGCCGACACCAGATACACGATTCCGCTCATGCCCGAGATAAACGGCATCAGCGTGACTGCGAACAGAATGACCGTGTACAGCAGGATATGCAGACGCGTATACGCCTCACCGTGCGTGATGGGCAGCATCGGCAGACCGGCGTTTTCGTAATCCTTGCGGCGATACAGCGCGAGCGCCCAGAAATGCGGCGGCGTCCACACGAAGATGATCAGCACGAGAATCCACGCGTCGCCGGGAACGGCGCCCGTCACCGCGGCCCAGCCGAGCGCCGGCGGCATCGCGCCCGACGCGCCGCCGATCACGATGTTCTGCGGCGTATAAGGCTTGAGCAGCAGCGTATAGATGATTGCGTAGCCGACGAAGGTGGCGATGGTGAGCCACATCGTCAGCGCGTTGGTGAACGTGTAGAGCGTCCACATGCCAAGCGCGCCGAGCACGGCCGAGAACAGCAGAATCTGCGCCGAAGTAATCTCGCCGCGCGCCGACGGACGCCACGAAGTGCGGCGCATCTTCGCGTCGATTTTCTGCTCGACGAGACAGTTGATGGCGAACGCAGCGCCTGCCAGCAACCAGATACCGACCGCGCCGCCGATCAGCACCGTCCACGGCACCATACCGGGCGTGGCGAGGAACATACCGATCACTGCGCAGAAAACGGCGAGTTGCGTGACGCGCGGCTTCGTCAGCGCAATGTACTGGGAAATCCGGCTACCGGGCGAATGGGGGAGAGTTGTGCTGTCCATGAAGAGTCACGCTGGCGCGGCGTCGCGCGCGGGAACCATGGCGCGGCCGGGACGGCTATAAGCGATTCGAAAGTTTAACATAACGAGCAAGAGCAGCAGGATCGCGGCCCCGCCGTTATGGGCGACGGCAATGGGCAAAGGCCATTGCAAAACAATGTTCGACAGGCCCGTGATGAACTGGATCACGATCACGAGCAGCACGCCGTTCGCGGGCCGCCGCAGCGACTCGAAACGGCGCATTTTCAGCGCGAACCACAGCAGATACGCAACCACGACAAACGCGAACGTGCGGTGTGTCCAGTGGATCGCGACCAGCGCGTCCTGCGTGATCACGTCGCCGTCGCCCGTCATGCCCAGCGCACGCCACAGATGGAAGCCGTGTTCGAAGTCCATCGGCGGAAGCCACTGGCCGTTGCAGGTCGGGAAGTCGGTACACGCGAGCACCGCGTAATTCGTGCTGACCCAGCCGCCTAGCGCGATCTGCACGATCAGCAGCGCGAGGCCGAACTGCGCGGCCGTACGCCAGCGCGACGCTTCCGGCTCGTATGCGGGCAGCGGCGTTTGTCGCGCGGCCAGCCAGCCGAGCGTGCCCAGCAGCGCAAGCCCGAGCAGCAGGTGAATCGTCACGATCACGGGTTGCAGCTTCATCGTCACGGTCCACGCGCCGAACGCGCCCTGCACGAGAATCAGCAGCAGCAGCGAGGTCGGCCACCACGGCGATACATGCAGCGGACGGCGCTTGATGCGCGCGACCCACGCGATGATCGTCTGCGCGACGATCAGCACGCCAATCGCCATCGCAAAGTAACGGTGAATCATCTCGATCCACGCCTTGGTCATGCTGACAGGACCCGACGGCATCGCGTGATACGCCGCGTTGATCGCCGCGTGCGCGATGAACGGCGACGACGTGCCGTAGCAGCCCGGCCAGTCGGGGCAACCCAGGCCGGAATCCGTCAGGCGCGTGAAGCCGCCGAACATCACCAGATCCAGCGTCAGGAAGGTCGTGACCCAGACCAGCTTGCGGAACTTGTTGTCGTCGGCTTTCACCCACACGTACGACAACGGCAGCAGCGCAATGCACAGCCCGATCAGTCCCAGTTGCAATACGAACATCTATCTTCCTTCTCTCGACAGAGCGCGTTTGAACGCACTCGCGGCACTTTAGCCGATACCGGAATTTCTAAGCAGTTTCGACACATCACCTTTGATCTTCGTCGGGTTTGCGTCTTTCGGAAACCGCATCATCAGGTTGCCGTTCGGGTCGACCATATAGATGTGGTCAGTGGGTTGCGTGCCTTCGTCGGCGGGCAGCCACGCGGCCACTTCCTTCGGATCGGCGATCAGCATCTCCGTGTCCTTGTACGCGTTATCGACGACGTCGGGCACCTTGTTCGCATCCGTGCGCAGAAACACGTTGACGATGCGCTCGCGCTCGCCAGCCTGCGTCGCGCGCACCTGGCGCATGAAGTACAGCTTGGTCACGCAAGGCTTGTCGCAGGCGCTGCTGTCGACCGAAATCATCAGCCAGCGGCCGCGCAACGACGCGAGCTTCATCGGCTTGCCGTCCTCGCCCGTCACGACGAGCGAGTCGGGAATCGGCCGTTGCGGCGAGATCAGCGTGCCGTAGCTGGTCGTGCCGCCCGTCGGCTTGATCACGTAGTACGTGAAATACGAGGCGATCACAGGCGCCGCGCAGACCAGCGCGATCAGCAGCAACATCCAGCGGCCGCGCTGCCACGAGCCTTGCCCGTTGGGTTGGCCGGGAATCACGCGTCGGTTGTCTTGCGCCGGTTGCTGTCCGGATTGCTGCGAACGGGAATTCTGCGTCACCACTCCTGATCCTCTCTCCATGACGGCGCTTTCGATTACGCCTTTTGTCTGCGTCCAGGCCGCGCACGAAATCTCACGCGCGGGGCGTCTGTCCGTTGCCGGCGGCGGTGCTGCTTTCGGGCGCCTTGTCGTCCGCGAGTTTCGCGTGCTTCGCGCTGCGCCGGGCTGCGTACAGCCCGAAAACAATCGCGGCGGCCGCCATGCCCCACCACTGCGCCATATAGCCGTAGTTGCGTTCCACACCAGAAGCCGGCGCGGGCCAGTCGCGCACAAGCTTGTCGCCGTCGTCGCTGAGCTGCTGGATCACGAACGGCTGCAGTGCCAGGCCCGTTTCCGCCGCATACGACGCGACATCGAGATTCTGGCGAATCGTCTGATGCGCGGCCGAGCCACCCTCGCCGAGTTCATAGGCACGCGTCGCATCGGCACGCGCGATGCCTGTGATCTCGATCTCGCCCTTCGGCGTGTCGTACGGCGCGATCGTCGTGCGGTCGTTGACATTGCGCGGCAGCCAGCCGCGGTTGACGAGCACGTAGCCGCCGTCGCGCAGTTTAAAGGGCATCACGACGTAAAAGCCCGGCTGGTCGTTATACGGGCGATTATCGAGGTACACCACTTGCTGCGGCATAAACTGTCCGACTGCACGCACGCGATGAAACTCGATGTCCTTCAGCGCGATCGGCGCCGCGCCGACGTTCCGCGCGGGCGCGTTCTCGAACTGCGTGATCTGCGCCTGCAGCGCTTCCTTCTGATGCGCGCGGTCGCGTTGCCAGAAGCCGAGTTTCACCGTAACGGCGACGACAATCAGAATCAGCAGCGTCGGGATCAGACGGATCTTCATCGTGCGCTTATCGTGAGCTTTCGGTCGAGACGCGAACCATTGCGCGCGGTGCGATAATGAAATCGTTGCTTTCGCGTTCCTGAATTTCAGTTGATTCCATGCACATTCTCGTTCCCATCGCGTTCGTTCTGATCATTGCCAGCATGGTGTCCGCGCTGTATTTCATGATGCACGACCGCGGCAAGACGAAGCGTATGGTGTGGTCGCTGGCCACGCGTGTCGGCCTGTCGATTTCGCTCTTCCTGTTCATCCTGTTCGCGAACTGGATGGGCTGGATTCACTCGACGGGCATTCCGTACGGACGGTGATGCGCTCGTCCGGTCACGCGCTCGTCGATACGGTGCCATATCACCCGCTATCCCGAATTGCCGGCGAAGTATGCCACGCAACGACACGTCGATCAGCGCAATACACCGTTACGAGATCGGCGAAATATCACCCTCATCGAAGCAAAACGCCGCCCTGACGGGGTCGAGGGCGGCGCTGCCTGAGTCTTTTCCGGGATAGCTCCCGCAGTCACCCGCTCAACGCTCGGACTGCATCGGTCATCACCTGTCTTGCAGCTTGCCTGCAGCGCCTCGATGCGTCGATATGACGCACGGCATGCGCAGGCTAGCGTGGCTCTGCAACCACGCTTGCAGCCGCTTTACAGCCAGTAGACGACGACGTACAGCCCCAGCCACACGACGTCGACAAAGTGCCAGTACCACGCTGCGCCTTCGAACGCGAAGTGATGGTCCGCCGTGAAGTGGCCGCGGATCATCCGCACCAGCACCACCGCCAGCATCGTGCCGCCGAGGAACACGTGGAAACCGTGGAAGCCCGTCAGCAGGAAGAAGGTCGAGCCGTACACGCCCGATGCAAGCGTCAGGTTCAGTTCGTTGTACGCGTGGAAATACTCGAAGCCTTGCAGGAACAGGAACGTGACGCCCAGCAGCAGCGTGGCGGCAAGCCATGCGATTGCCTTCGTGCGATGGTTATCGCGCAGCGCGTGGTGCGACACCGTCAGCGTCGCGCCCGACGACAGCAGCAGCGCCGTGTTGATGGTCGGCACGGGCCACGGCGTCATCGACTTGAAGTGCGAGACGAGATCCGCCGGTCCGATATTCGGCCACACCGCCGTGAAGTCCGGCCAGATCAGCTTGTAGTCGAGACTGCCGAGCTGATGCATCGCGATCTGACGCGCATAGAACAGCGCGCCGAAGAATGCGCCGAAGAACATCACTTCGGAGAAGATGAACCAGCTCATGCTCCAGCGGAACGACGCGTCGACTTTCTTGCCGTACATCCCGCCTTCCGACTCCGAGATGGCGTCGCCGAACCAGTGGTACAGCGTGTAGAGCAGCCACAGCAGACCGATCAGCGCGGTAATAGGCGCCCACGGCTCGCCGTTCACCCACGCCGCAAACGATCCGAGCATGACCAGCAGGCCGAGGGCGGCGCTGATCGGATGCCGCGACGGATGCGGTATGAAATAGTACGGGCTCTCGTTT
Organism: Burkholderia sp. Ac-20365; assembly: GCF_017104715.1. Taxonomy (GTDB): domain Bacteria; phylum Pseudomonadota; class Gammaproteobacteria; order Burkholderiales; family Burkholderiaceae; genus Paraburkholderia. The sequence continues at coordinate 357,555 of NZ_JAAGPI010000002.1, read as the reverse complement.
TGACCGCTCATTATTGATTCTCCACTTCAGTCCAGTTGTTCCGCTTGGTCCGCTTGGTCCGGGTAAATCCGCAGCCGGTTGCGCTGCGCCCGGGCTCTGTCTCCTGCGGCGCGCTGCGCTGCCTCGCCGCCCTGCTCCATCCGATCCTGCCTCATCCGCCTACGAGCCGACCACCACGCGCACGATCAGGATCAGCACCCCGATGAAAATCGCCGCGCCGATCAGCGCCGCTGCGATCACATGCAGCGGGTTCAGCTGCGTGGCATCCGCTTCCAGATCGCGCCGCTTGCGCACACCGAAAAACGACCACATCACCGCTTTCATCGACTGGCCGAAACTGCTTTTCCTGCCGCCGCGACCGCTATCGCTCATATCCTCGCCTTCTGTCGGCAAGCGTCGTTGATTCGCGTCAGGCCGGGTTCGCTGCCTTCGCCGCGCCTTGCGCCGTCTGACCTTCCGTGCCGCGCGTCGTGGGCGCGGGCGTATTCAGTTCGAAGAACGTGTACGACAAGGTGATCGTCTTCACGTCTTTCGGCAGCTTCGGATCGACGACGAACACCACGGGCATGCGCTTCGATTCGTTCGCCTTCAACGTCTGCTGCGTAAAGCAAAAACACTCGATCTTCTTGAAGAACTCCGTGGCCTGCTTCGGCGCATAGCTCGGAATCGCCTGAGCCTGGATCGTGCGCGCCTGCTGGTTGCTCACGTCGTACATCACCGTCGTCACTTCGCCCGGATGCACGTCGATACTGTTCTGCTCCGGCTTGAACCCGAGCGGCCCGCGCGCGTTCGCGTCGAATTCGATCGAAATCGTGCGGCTCATATCGACCTGCGTGTTCTTCGCCTCGCGCGCGCTGGCGTCGCGCTGCACGAGGTTGTTGATGCCCGTGACCTCGCAGATCGCGCGATACATCGGGATCAGCGCAAAGCCGAAGCCGAACATCAGCAACGCGACCACCACGAGCTTGAACAGCATCGGACGGTTAAAAGAACGATCGGCCCCGGCGGGCGGTTGCGTCGACATCGAACTTCCTCAACAGATCACGTACACGGGCGATCCAGACTCGTCACGACAGGTCAGGAAGAGAACCAGACCTGCTTGACGACGGCACCCAGAAAAAAGACGGCGACGACGGCAAGCAGAATCAGACCGAGTCGCAGATTCCCTGCACGAATTTCTTCAGGCGTACGTCTTTTTTGTGGATTCCGGCTCATGCTCAACTTTCTTGGTACTACGTTGCTGCACTGTGTTTTTGTCCCGCTTCCCGCTCCGGCGTTGCGACGCCGGAGCGGGAGCTTCGAATACTGCTTGCGGCTTTATTCGACCGTCGGCGGATTTTCGAACGTGTGGAACGGAGCCGGGCTCGGCACGGTCCATTCGAGGCCCGTTGCGCCATCCCACGGCTTGTCGCCGGCCTTTTCGAGTTCGCCGCCGCCGCGATACGCCGGCAGCGCGACTGCGAACAGGAAGTACACCTGCGCGAGACCAAAGCCGAACGCACCGATCGTGATGACCTGGTTCCAGTCGGTGAACTGCGCCGGGTAGTCGGCATAACGACGCGGCATGCCGGCAAGACCGACGAAGTGCATCGGCAGGAACGCGAGGTTGAACGTGATCAGCGAAGCCCAGAAGTGGATCTTGCCGCGCGTCTCGTTGTACATCCAGCCGGTCCACTTCGGCGCCCAGTAGTACCAGCCGGAGAAGAGACCGAACAGAGACCCCGCCACCAGCACGTAGTGGAAGTGCGCGACCACGAAGTAAGTGCCGTGATACTGGATATCGAGCGGCGCCATCGCGAGCATCAGGCCCGTCAGACCGCCAAACGTGAACACGAACAGGAAGCCCACCGCGAACAGCATCGGCGTTTCGAAAGTGAGCGAACCGCGCCACATCGTCGCGACCCAGTTGAACACCTTCACGCCCGTCGGCACGGCGATCAGCATCGTCGCGTACATGAAGAACAGCTGGCCCGTGACCGGCATGCCCGTCGCGAACATGTGGTGCGCCCAGACCATGAACGACAGGATCGCGATCGACGCCGTTGCGTACACCATCGAGCTATAGCCGAACAGCGGCTTGCGCGCGAACGCCGGGATCACCTGCGACACGATCCCGAACGCCGGCAAGATCATGATGTAGACCTCGGGGTGTCCGAAGAACCAGAAGATGTGCTGATACATCACCGGGTCGCCGCCGCCTGCCGCGTTGAAGAACGACGTGCCGAAGTGGCGGTCGAACAGCACCATCGTGATCGCGCCTGCGAGCACCGGCATCACGGCGATCAGCAGGTACGCGGTGATCAGCCACGTCCACACGAACATCGGCATCTTCATCAGCGTGAGGCCGGGTGCGCGCATGTTCAGGATCGTCACGACGATGTTGATGCCGCCCATGATCGACGACGCGCCCATGATGTGGACCGCGAAAATCGCGAAGTCCATGCCTGGGCCCATCTGGGTGGACAGCGGCGCGTACAGAGTCCAGCCTGCGGCGGTTGCGCCGCCCGGCGTGAAGAACGAACCGACCAGCAGCACGGCAGCGACGGGCAGCAGCCAGAAGCTGAAGTTGTTCATCCGTGCGAAGGCCATGTCCGATGCGCCGATCTGCAGCGGAATCATCCAGTTCGCGAAGCCGACGAAGGCCGGCATGATCGCGCCGAACACCATGATCAGGCCGTGCATGGTGGTGAGCTGGTTGAAGAACTCGGGTCGCATGATCTGCAGGCCCGGTTCGAACAGCTCGGCGCGGATGCCCAGCGCCATCACGCCGCCGGACAAAAACATGATGAACGAGAACAGCAGGTACAGCGTACCGATATCTTTGTGGTTGGTGGCGAACAGCCAGCGACGCCAGCCATGCGGCGTCTCGTGCGCATGGTCGCCGTGCACGTGCTCGTGCCCTGCGGCTACATCGTGTCCGATGCTAGACATGACAATCTCCTAAATCGAATGCTGCTTTTCTCTGACTGTTACACGTCAGGCCGCTGCGCTGATCTCAACACGGCGTGCTTCCTTCGCGTCCGCACCGCCCGTGATCGTCTCCGGCTTCTTCAAAATAATATGGTCTTCGGCGATGCCCGCTGCCTTCAGCGCATCGCGCACGGCTTCGGCGCGCGCCTTCGCGAGTTTCGCGTTTTTGTCGGCGGAACCCGTTGCGTCTGTGTAGCCCGACAGCGTGAACTTCGCGTCCGGGTGCGCCTTCGCGTATGCGGCGGCTGCGTCGATTGCAGCTTTCGCGTCGGCGGGCAGCGTGCTCTTGTTCGTCTCGAAGTAGATGCTGGCGGGCAGCGACGCTTGCGGCGCCGATGCTGCCGCGTTGTCCGATGCACCCGACGCCGCTGCAGGAGCCGAAGCGCCCGCTTCGCCGCTTGCCGCCGCCGCGCCGCTCGCGCCTTCGGCACCGCTCGCTGCCGCTGCATCCGATGCCGCTGCCGCCGCTGCGCCCGCGAGGTGATCGCCACCTGCCGGCAGACGGCCGTTACGTGCATCGGCGATCTGCTTCGGCTGCAGGATGTCGCCCGTGTGGTTGCCCCACGAATTGCGTTCGTACGTGATGACGGAAGCGACCTCGACGTCGTTCAGCGTCGGCGCCCACGCCGGCATCGCGTTCTTGCCCTTCAGCACGATGTTCACATGCTCGGCGAGCGGGCCGTTCGCGACCTTGCTGCCGTCGAGCGCCGGGAATGCGCCCGCGCCCTTGCCGGTCGGCTGGTGGCAGACCGCGCAGTTCGCCGTGTAGACCTTGCCGCCGCGCTCCATCAGTTCGGCGAGCGTGTAGTTCTTGTTCGGATCGTCCAGGCCTGCGGCCATTTTCTTCTTCTGGTCGTCAACCCACTTCGCGTAGTCGTCATCCGAAAGAACCGTCACGACCACTGGCATGAACGCGTGTTCCTTGCCGCACAGCTCCGTACAGAAGCCGCGATACGTGCCGACCTTTTCCGCCTTGAACCACGTGTCGCGCACGAAGCCGGGAATCGCATCCTGCTTCACGCCGAACGCGGGCACGTACCACGAGTGCACGACGTCGTTGGCGGTGGTGATGATGCGGATCTTCTTGTTGACGGGGACGACGAGCGGATTGTCGACTTCCTGCAGATACGTATCCGTCTTCGGCGTCAGGCCGTCGACCTGGCTGCGCGGCGTGGTCAGCGTCGAGTAGAAGTTGATGCCTTCACCCGGGCCCTTCACGTAGTCGTACGCCCACTTCCACTGGTAGCCGGTGACCTTGACGGTCAGGTCGGCGTTGGTGGTGTCCTTCATCGCGACGACCGTCTTGGTGGCGGGCAGCGCCATCAGCACGACGATGATGAACGGGACGATCGTCCAGATGATTTCGACGGTGGTGCTTTCGTGGAAATGCGCGGCCTTGTAGCCTTTCGATTTGCGGTGCGCAAAGATCGAATAGAACATCACACCGAACACGCCGATGAAGATCACCGTGCAGAGAATCAGCATGAACGTGTGGAGGCTGTAGAGCTCTTCGGCAATCCTCGTCACGGGCGGCTGGAGATTGATCTCGTTGACGCGGGGGCCGCCAGGACTATCGCCGATTGCATGGGCAGCACCGGCGAAGAGCAGCCCGCTACACGCCAGCACGCCCACGAGGGCTCGCTTGATTGTTTTCATAGCTTCCTTACCCAAAATTTCCATTCAAACCCTCGACCCCGCTGGAAGGCTGCCTCTCGTCTTCTGGAACGGCGCGTCATTCAATATGCAACTTTTTGCGCCTGACACTGCCTGATCCACAGCCGCAGTTCATCGGCGAATTGCGCGCGCCGATATTGCGCAAGGTGCTGCCCGACCGTGACCGTCTCGCCACGCGAAACCAGTCTGATCCGGTCGCGCGGCGTTGCACCTGGCTCGACCCGCACCCAGCACGGGTTGAATTCGAACTGCGTGAGATGCTCGGCGCTGACCTGTTCGATCACGAGCCGGTTGGGAAACAGCCGGATGCGCTCGTAATCGACAGCATGGCGTGCATAAATTGCAAATGCGACGCCGACAGCGAGCAGCTCGATACCTGTGAACGGCAACACCAGCCATGCACCGTACAGGACCAGCAGGAATGCAATTAAGAGCGAGAATCCCGCGAGCGAGACATAGAAGAACACGAATTGCCGCGGCGAAACCGAACAGTTGCGCTTCATCAGCCAGTCCTTGAGGACGGGTTCCGAATCAGCCAGCAGATCGGTTGCATTCATCGCTGCCTCCCGCGAACCGCCAGTCACCGCATGCCGCCACTGCCATTCCCGCCCGGCGCAACTACTGCCGCCCGAACCGCGAACGCCTCGGGCCTGTCGCTCCTACTATTATGTGAGCTTTGAGCGACAAACTGACGCATTATAGGGCCGATCCAGGGCATCCACAAGCAACGCCCGATCGGCCGAAAACCCAAGCCACATAAGCCTCTGCGCCGTTTTGACGCAGTTTTTGAGGCGCTAATTTCGGGCATAACGGATGCCCTCTTTTCCGCCTCAACGATTACCCTGCCGTCCCCTTCCAATGTCCTCGATCCGTACGATTCCGTGCCCTTCCGGGGTCATTCTCGGCACCGCTTTCCACGCATGTCCGTAGATCACCTCGAAGGTCAGCGGGATCGTGCCGTCGGCGCTCCGGCGCGCTTCCAGCGCGGCCAGCAGCGCCTTGTGCATGCGCCGCGAACCCACCACGCCCGGTGATGCCTCGCGCCCGAACGGATAGGCGCCCCAGCGGCGCACATCGGCGAGCAGCGATTCGGGCGACTTGTACGTGATGGTCAACGTTTCCTGGTCCATCACGGGGATCTCGAAGCCACTTTCGACAAGCATATCGCCCAGATCGTGCATGTCTACGAAGTCGATTACATGTTTGTGCGTATTGACGCCGTGCGCGACTTCGATCTCTGCGTACGCACCGCGCAGTTCTTTCAGCGTGTCAGGCCCGAGCGTGCTGAACATCAGCAGGCCGTTGACCTTCAGTACGCGCTGCCATTCCGGGAAAACGAGGTCGGGCCGCGAGTGCCAGTGCAGCGCCAGATTCGACCAGATGAACTCGAATGCACCCGATGCAAAAGGCAAAGCCGAGAAATCGGCCTGAGCGAAGCGCGGACCGCGCGAGCCCAGCGCCTTGCCGAGCGAGGCAGGCAGAAAACGCCGCCAGCTGGTATCGGCGGCATCATGCTGGACGGCGCGCGCGAGCATCCCGCGCGACACATCGGTGCCGAACACGGGCGCCTCGGGGAAGCGCTCGCGCAGCGAAGGCAGGTCGTCGCCCGCGCCACAGCCGGCGTCCAGTACCTGAGACGGGTTGATCTTGATGTAGTCGAGCCGTTCGCGCATGCGTTGCGCGATTTCGCGCGGCAGAAACGCGACGTCGTCGAACGACGCTGCCCGGCGGTCGAAAATCTTCTGGAGACGGCGCGAATCATAGGCCGGACGGCCAGTTTCGGTGGGAGACACGGTTATTCGAGTCGTACGGACGGGGAGTGCGAAGTATACTCGCTCGATTCCGTCCCTTCAGCGTCAGCGGCCTTTGGAGGCGTGTCGATATGCCGAATTGGGCTATTTGTTGGCCGCGCGTCACCTTTTCCCGGAGAGTGCTTCGCGAACGGTTTGTCAGGGTCGCGCAACGCGCCGTCCCGGCGCTTCCGGCCCTCGCGCGCTTCGCGTTGCCGAATCCATGCGCCTTGTGCGGCAATATGTCGCATCGAACGCTGTGCGGCTTTTGCGACGAGGCGTGGTGGAACGAAGCCCGGCTGCGCTGCGCCGTCTGTGCGGTGCCGTTGAGCGGCTTCCGGCGGGCTGGCGCGATGCAATACCGGTGCGGCGACTGTCTCACCGCGCCGCCCGCGTTCGACGCGACCGTGGCGCTTGCCGACTACCGCGCGCCGCTGGACGCGCTAGCCGTCGGCCTCAAGTTCCGCGCCCGGCTCGCGCTCGCGCACGAGTTCGCGCGGCGGCTTGCCTGGGCTGCGCTGGATGTGCTCGACGAGCATGATCGTCCGGATGTCGTCGCGCCCGTACCACTTTCGGCGCAGCGGCTGGCCGGACGCGGCTACAACCAGGCATGGGAGATCGCGCGGCCCTGCGCGAAAGCGCTCGGGGTTCGCAGCGACGCAACGCTCGTGCGGCGCGTGATCGACACGGCGCCGCAATCGAAGCTCGATCTCGATGCGCGCAGGCAGAATGTCGGCCGCGCTTTTGAAGTGGCAAGGCGGGTGCAGGGTTTGCACGTGGCCGTCGTCGACGACGTGATGACGACGGGCGCCACGCTCGACGCCCTCGCCCGCACGCTGAAGGCAGCCGGCGCGCGGCGCGTGACGAATCTCGTCGCGCTACGCACGCCGAAAAACTAGTTTTTGACTCATCCGCATATGTTCAACGTCGTTCTCGTCGAACCCGAAATTCCGCCGAATACCGGCAACGTGATCCGCCTGTGCGCGAACACGGGCGCGCGCCTGCATCTGGTCGAGCCGCTCGGCTTCCCGCTCGACGACGCCAGAATGCGCCGCGCCGGCCTCGACTATCACGAGTACGCGCAGATGCGCGTGCATCGCAACTGGGACGCGCTGATCGAAACCGAAACGCCCGATTTCTCGCGCATGTTCGCGTTCACGACGCGCGGTTCCAGCCCGTTCCACTCGCACGCGTTTCAGCCCGGCGACTGGTTCGTGTTCGGCGCCGAAACGCGCGGCCTGCCGGATGACGTGTTGAACCGCTTCCCGCCCGAACAGCGCGTGCGTCTACCGATGCGCCCCGGCAATCGCAGCCTGAATCTGTCGAATACCGTCGCCGTGGTCGTGTTCGAAGCGTGGCGTCAGGCGGGCTTCGAAGGCGGCGCCTGAAGGCGTCGTTCGAGTTCGGCCTGGTAGCGCGCGTGCATCGCTTCGTCGAAGCACGCGAAGATCACCTGTTCGATGGATGGCGTTGAGTGCAGCGTGTCGATGACGGTCTGGATGGCGACGCGCACGGCGTCATCGGCGGGGAAACGGTAGACACCGCAGCTGATCGCGGGGAACGCGATGTTCTTCGCCTTCGCGTCACGTGCGAGTTCCAATGAGCGCCGATAGCACGACGCCAGCAATTCCGTCTCGCCACGCTCGCCGCCGTGCCACACAGGGCCGACGGCATGAATCACGTGGCGCGCCTTCAGCCGGTGACCGCCGGTGATCTTCGCGTCGCCTGTCACGCAGCCGCCCAGCGTCTCGCATTCGCGCAGCAAATCCGGTCCGGCCGCGCGATGAATCGCGCCGTCCACGCCACCGCCGCCTAGCAATGACGTGTTCGCCGCGTTGACGATCGCGTCGACGTCGAGCGTCGTGATGTCGACGACGCGTGCCTCGAGCGTGCAATGGCCAATGGTGAGCATGAGAAAACCTCCAGATCCGACACGGCAACGATAGGAGATGGACAGCAACAGACGCGTGCCGTTCGGCGTTAGCCATTACCGGCTGCGTAAAAGACCTTCAAGGAATTTGCTGAGATAAGAAGCGGGCCACGATGGCCCGCTTGCTACAGACGGCTCTTATTCAGCCTTGGCGTCACGGCGCAGCAGCGCACTGACGGCATCGCGCGGCGCGACGCCATTGAACAGCACGTCGCAGACGGCCTCGGTGATCGGCATTTCGATGCCATGCGATTGCGCGATCGCCAGCACGCCGCGCGCACAGCGCACGCCCTCGGCCACATGGCCTAGCGCGTTGAGAATATCTTCCAGCGAGCGGCCCGTTGCCAGCTGCATGCCCACCGTGCGATTGCGCGACAGATCGCCCGTCGCGGTCAGGATCAGATCGCCGAGACCCGTGAGCCCCGTGAACGTTTCCGCCCGGCCGCCCAGCGCCGCGCCTAAGCGCGACATTTCGGCGAGCCCGCGCGTGATCAGCGCCGCGCGGGCATTCAGCCCGAGCCCGAGACCATCGGCGATGCCCGTGGCGATCGCGAGCACGTTCTTCACCGCGCCTCCCACTTCGACGCCGACCACGTCATCGCCGCTATAGATGCGCATCGCGCCGTGATGGAACGCCGCGACCGTGCGCTCACGGCACGCCGCCGACGCACTCGCCACCGTCAACGCGACCGGCAGACCTTGCCCCACTTCGCGCGCGAAGCTTGGGCCCGACAGCGTGCCATTGCTCGCATGCCCGCTCAACTCTTGCGCGACGACCTGATTCGGCAGCAGTTGCGTGTCCGCCTCGAAGCCCTTGCAGAGCCACACGATATGCGCCGGCACGCGGCCCATGTCGCGCATCGTGCGCAGCATCGCGCGCAAGCCGGCGACGGGCGTCGCGACGACGCACAGCGCGTCGTCGGCTAGCGCGTGGTTCAGCGCGACGTCGAGATCCGCTTCGAAGCGAAGCGCAGACGGCAAGGCAACGCCCGCCAGATAGCGGGCGTTTTCATGCGACGTGGAGAGTTCGGCGATGAGCGCGGCATCGCGCGCCCACAGCACCGTATCGTGACGCGCGGCCAGATGGCCGGCGAGTGCGGTGCCCCATGCACCGGCGCCGAGAACGGCGACCTTCATACCCGGCACCGCCTGCGTGCGTCAGTGATGAGCGGCGCTGCCCGCGCCCGTTTCCTGGCTGGCGATCTGCGCGAGGCGTTGCTCGTACAGCGCCTGGAAGTTGATTTCTGCGAGGTGGATGGGCGGGAAGCCTGCGCGGGTGATCGCGTCGGCGATGTTCGAGCGCAGATACGGGAACAGGATGGTCGGGCAAGCAATGCCGACGAGTGGATCGATCTGCTCAGCCGGGATGTTGCGGATGTCGAAAATGCCCGCTTGCTTCGCTTCGATCAGGAAGGCGACCTTGTCGGTGACCTTGGCCGTCACGGTGCCCGTGACGAGAATTTCGAACACCGTGTCCGCGAGGCGCTCGGCCTTCACGTCGACTTCGACTTCGACCGACGGCATTTCCTGCTCGAGGAAAATAGCCGGCGAGTTCGGCTGCTCGAGCGACATGTCCTTCAGGTAGATGCGCTGGATATTGAAGAACGGCTGGTTGTTCTCGTCGGACATGAGTCTCTACTCCCTAAATTTCGTTGCGGCGGACGGATGCCGCCAGATCTCTTGATGTGCCGCGGGACGCCCCTTTTGGGGAGCGTCCCGCTGGCCGGTGCGAACCCGGCCTTGTTGTTTCGCTGCTCCGCGGCGCCATGACAGACGGCACAACGCCCGGGCAAAGCCTCAGCCCGAACTCAGGCAGCGGCTTCCAGCAACGGCGTCAGACCGCCCGCGCGATCGAGCGCCGACAGATCGTCATAACCGCCGACATGCGTGTCGCCGATATACACCTGCGGCACCGTGCGGCGGCCCGTACGCGTCATCATTTCCTGACGGCGTGCCGGGTCTTTGTCGATCAGCACCTTTTCGATGTGGTCGACGCCGCGCGACTTTAGTAGACGTTCGGCCATCTGGCAATACGGGCACACCTGCGTGCTGTACATGATTACCTTGTTCATTACTTCGCAACTCCTTGTTTGACGACGGGCATGCCCGCCTGCTGCCAGGCGTTGACGCCGCCTTCCAGCACGTGCACTTCCGCATAGCCTGCGTCGCGCACAATACGTGCCGCCTTGTTCGACTGCTGCCCGTTCTGGCAGACGAGCAGCACCGGGTTGCTCTTATTTTTCACGAGTTGGGCGACTTTCGCTTGCAACTCGCCAAATTCGACCTGACGGGCTGACGGCAGGTGTCCGCCGGCGTATTCCGCCGCGGAACGCAGGTCGATGACGACAGCGTTGCGCCGATTGATCAGCTGGGTGGCGGCAGCCGCCGAGAGGCCGCCGCGTCCGCGCCGGGAAATCGACGGCCACAGGAGCAACGCCCCGGAGATGAGGGCGACTGCGATCAGAACAAGGTTGGTGTAATCGGTGAAAAACTTCACGGAAGATCCGCCGGAAAAAAGGGAAGAAATCGGATAAATCGGAAAGGGCAATCCGACCATTATAAAATAACCGTCTGACGCGATGGCGACCGCCAGCCTGGCTGCGGTGCCGCCCCGATTACCGCTTCCTCACTACCGACCGGCACGATATGTACAAACTCGTTCTCATCCGCCACGGCGAATCGACGTGGAACAAGGAAAACCGCTTCACCGGCTGGGTCGACGTCGACCTGACCGAACAGGGCAACCTCGAAGCGCAGCAGGCAGGCACGCTGCTCAAGGAGTCGGGCTACACGTTCGACATCGCGTACACATCGGTGCTCAAGCGCGCGATCCGCACGCTGTGGCACGTGCAGGACAAGATGGACCTGATGTACCTGCCCGTGGTCCACTCGTGGCGCCTCAACGAACGCCACTACGGCGCGCTGTCGGGCCTGAACAAGGCCGAGACGGCCGCCAGGTTCGGCGACGAGCAGGTGCTGGTCTGGCGCCGCAGCTACGACACGCCGCCGCCCGCACTGGAGCCGACCGACGACCGCACCGCGTATAACGACCCGCGTTACGCGAAGGTGCCGCGCGAACAGCTGCCGCTGACGGAATGCCTGAAGGACACCGTCGCGCGCGTGATGCCCATCTGGAACGAGTCGATCGCACCCGCGATCAAGTCGGGCCGCAAGGTGCTGATCGCCGCACACGGCAATTCGATCCGCGCGCTGGTCAAGTATCTGGACAACATCTCCGACAGCGACATCGTCGGACTGAACATCCCGAATGGCGTGCCCCTCGTCTATGAACTCGACGAAGACCTGAAGCCGATCAAGCATTACTACCTCGGCGATCAGGAAGCGATCGCGAAGGCGCAGGCCGCTGTCGCGAAGCAGGGCAAGGCAGGCTGATCACGGCCACGCCCATGATCGTGACCCGCCGCGCTGCCGCTGCGGGTCATCGCGCTTCACATGGCCGGCGCGCGTGCCTGACGGCGTCGCCATGTATGCGCCATGTTCGTGTCATCCCGTATCGTTGCGGGATGACCGGACGCATCCCGGCGACGCCAACGCGCCGCCCGGCCAGACCGATGCGCACGCAACGGTATCGGCGATTGATCCCATATAGAACGGCGTTTTTTGGCCTGGCGGGCGTCCGCCAGCGCACAGTCGCCGCACAGAACGGCAGCGATCCTAAGAACCTCGCGGCGCGAGCGCTGTCGAAACCGATTACCCACACGTACAGGCCGTGCAAGCGTCACGTTATACTTGTCCGTCCTTTTTCCTTTGACGCTGCCACGCGCTTCCGACCGCAACACACTCTATGCGAAAGAACCTGAAAAATATCGGCCTTATCGCCGCGGGCCTGGCTACCGGCGTTTTTGCTACCCTGCAACTGAGCGCCTCGGCCCAGCAACCTGCTTCCGCGCCCCTGCCGCTCGACCAGTTGCGGCTCTTCGCCGAAGTCTTCGGGCAAATCAAGCATGAGTATGTAGAGCCCGTCGACGACAAGAAGCTGCTGACGGCCGCGATCAAGGGCATGGTGTCGAGCCTCGATCCGCACTCGTCGTATCTCGACAAGACCGATTACGAAGAACTGCAGGAGCAGACCAAGGGCCGCTTCGCGGGCCTCGGTATCGAAATTTCGCAGGAAGACGGCCTCATCAAGGTCATCTCGCCGATCGAAGACACGCCCGCGTTTCGCGCCGGCATCCGTCCGGGCGACCTGATCACCCGCATCAACGACAAGCCCGTGCGCGGCATGACGCTCGATAAAGCCGTCAAGCAGATGCGCGGCGAGCCGGGCACGAAGGTCACGCTGACCATCTTCCGCAAGACCGACGACCGCACGTTCCCGCTCACCGTTACGCGCGCGATCATCAAGGTCCAGAGTGTGAAGGCGAAGGTGCTCGCACCGGGATATGCCTATGTGCGAATCACGAGCTTCCAGGAACGCACGGTGCCGGACCTCGCAGCCAAGCTGCAGGACATCGCACGCCAGCAGCCGAACCTGAAGGGCCTGATCCTCGATCTGCGCAACAACGGCGGCGGTCTGCTGCAGAGCGCGGTCGGCGTCGCGGGCGCGTTCCTGCCGCCGGATTCCGTGGTCGTGTCGACCAACGGCCAGATTCCGGACTCGAAGCAGGTCTATCGCGACACCTATGACAACTATCGCCTGCCGTCCTTCGACAGCGATCCGCTGAAGAACCTGCCGCCGATCTTCAAGACCGTGCCGATGATCGTGCTGACCAACGCGTACTCCGCGTCGGCATCGGAGATCGTCGCGGGCGCGCTGCAGGATCAGCACCGCGCCCTGATCGTCGGCAAGACGACGTTCGGCAAGGGCTCGGTGCAGACCGTGCGTCCCATGACAGCGGATTCGGCGCTGCGTCTGACCACGGCGTACTACTACACGCCGAGCGGCCGTTCTATCCAGAACAAGGGCATCCGTCCTGACGTCGCGGTGGATCAATACGCGGACGGTGATCCGGACGACGCACTCGTCACGCGCGAAGTCGACTACTCGAATCACCTTGCGAACACGCAAGACCCGAACGAGAAGAAGGAACAGGAACAGCGCGAACAGGAGCGTATGGACCAGTTGCGTCTGCTCGAAGAGCAGAACGACAAGAAGACGCCGGAACAGAAGCAGAAGGATCGCGATCGCAAGCCGGTCGAATTCGGTTCTGCCGACGACTTCATGCTGCAACAAGGTCTGAACAAGCTCGAAGGCAAGCCGGTTCAGGAATCGAAGTCGCTGATGGAGCGCCGTCTCGCGCAGAACAAGCCGGCGCAATCGGCTTCGGCGCCTGTCGCCGTGAAGCCCGCGCTGCCGGCCACGCCGACGGCGTCGAACCCTGCGGTGCCGGCTTCTGCAACGCAGCCTGCTTCCCAGCCGGCAGCGCCTGCCAAGTAAGCGTTTGATCTACCCCAGTGTCTTCGCGGCCATCGCGCCGCGAAGACACTTTGCTCCGCGCGATTAGAATAACGAGAAGCTCGCGCCGCTTCCCTCTCCTGCCAGCGCGACACCAACGACACACGCCGCGCCCCGCCATGAACGACGATCAACTCCTGCGCTATTCCCGCCACATCCTCGTCGATGAACTCGGCATCGAGGCTCAGCAACGCTTTCTCGACGCGCATGCGATCGTTGTCGGCGCGGGTGGTCTTGGCTCGCCGGCTGCGATGTATCTTGCGGCGGCGGGCGTCGGCAAGCTGACGCTCGTCGATGCCGATACCGTCGATCTCACCAATCTGCAGCGTCAGATTCTGCATGTGACGAAGTCGGTTGGGCGTTTGAAGGTCGAGTCGGGTCGCGACGCAATCGCGCAACTGAACCCTGAGGTGATCGTGAACGCCGTGGCCGATCGTGTCGACGATGCATGGCTCGACGGCAACGTGCCGCAAGCGACCGTCGTGCTCGACTGCACCGACAACTTCGCGACACGTCACGCGATCAACCGCGCGTGCGTGAAGCACGGCGTGCCGCTCGTGTCAGGCGCGGCGCTGCGTTTCGATGGCCAGATCAGCACATTCGATTTCCGCAGCGAAGACTCGCCGTGCTATGCGTGCGTGTTTCCGGAAGACCAGCCGTTCGAGGAAGTCGCGTGCTCGACCATGGGCGTGTTCGCGCCGACGGTTGGCATCATCGGCGCGATGCAGGCGGCGGAAGCACTGCGGGTGATCGCAGGCATCGGCGAGCCGCTGGTGGGCCGCCTGATGATGCTCGATTCGCTGCGGATGGAGTGGAATACGATGCGCATCGCGCGACAGCCGGATTGCCCGGTGTGCGGCGAGCGGCATCGTTCGTAATTGCTGAGGTAACTGCACAGGCGCCCGATCGGGCGCCTCGATCTCAAGCCTGAGAAACGCGATCCAGCGCCGACTGCACTTCTTCCGGCTCGAACGCCGCGAGCACATCGGCGACCGGCTTTTCCAGCGTCTTCAGATGCGAGCGCAGGATCTCCTGCTTCACGAGCAGCAACTGGCTCGGATGCATCGAGAACTCCGTCAGCCCCATGCCGAGCAGCAAACGCGTGAGCGTCGGATCGCCCGCCATTTCCCCGCAGATCGACACCGGCACGCCCGCGCGCTTCGCTTCGCGCAGCGTGAACGCGATCAGATGCAGCACCGCGGGATGCAGCGGATCGTACAGATGCGCGACCGCGTTATCCGCGCGGTCGATAGCCAGCGTGTACTGGATCAGATCGTTCGTGCCGATCGACAGGAAATCGAGGCGCTTCAGGAACAGCGGCAAAGCAATCGCCGCAGCCGGAATCTCGATCATCGCGCCGACGCGCACGTTCGGATCGTACGAAAGGCCCGCATCGTCGAGTTGACGCTTGGCTTCCTGGATCAGATCGAGCGTCTGGTCGATTTCGCGCGCATGCGCGAGCATCGGAATCAGGATCTTCACCGAACCGAACGCCGACGCGCGCAGAATCGCGCGCAACTGCGTGAGGAACATATGCGGCTCGGACAGGCTCCAGCGGATCGCGCGCAGACCCAGCGCCGGGTTGGGCGCCGTCTCGAACTCGTCGCCACCGAGTGAATCGAGCGGCTTGTCCGCGCCGACGTCGATCGTGCGGATCGTCACGGGCATGCCGTTCATCAGCTCGACAGCGCGCCTGTACGCGGCGAACTGCTCTTCCTCTTCCGGCATCCCGTCCTTCTGATTCATGAACAGGAACTCAGTACGGAACAGGCCGATGCCCGTCGCGCCCGCATCGAGCGCAGCTTGTGCATCCTCAGGCAGCTCGATGTTCGCGCACAGGTCGATGCGTGTGCCGCACACCGTTTGCGTGGGCGAGAACTTCAGGCGCTGCAGCTTGCGTGCTTCCAGCGCCTTCTCGCTTTGCCGGTATGAATACTCTTCGAGGACGATAGGCGCCGGATCGACGATCACAATGCCATGATCGCCGTCGACGATGATCAGATCATCCTGGCGAATCAGCGCGCTCGCGTGTTGCACGCCGACTGTCGCGGGAATGCCGAGACTGCGCGCGACGATCGCCGTATGCGACGTGCGGCCGCCGAGATCCGTGACGAAGCCCTGGAAGGTTTGGCCCTTGAACTGCATCATGTCGGCGGGCGCGATGTCGTGCGCGACCACGATCATCTCGTCGCAACGACCATGCACGCCATTGACGAGCGCACCTGATGCGCCCGCGAGCGCCTTCAGCACGCGCTCGACCACCTGTTCGATATCGGCTTTACGCTCGCGCAGATACTCGTCTTCGACTTCATCGAAGTGACGTGTGAGGCGTTCGAGCTGTTCCGTCAGCGCCCATTCGACGTTGTAGCGGCGCGTGCGGATGAGGTCGATGGTTTCCTGAACGAGCATTGCGTCGTTCAGGATCATGGTGTGGACGTCGATGAAGGCGCCCATCTCGCTGGGCGCGTCTGCCGAGAGATCGGCGCGCAATTCGTCGAGCTCCTGATGCACGACCGCCTGCGCCGCGCGAAAACGCTCCACCTCGCCCTCGATCTGGGTGGGCTCGATCAGATAGTGGTCGACGTCCAGTGCAGCCGGGGCGATCAGATATGCCCGCCCGATGGCGATACCGCGTGACACGGGAATTCCATGCAGCGTGAACGACACGCGCACCTCCTCTAGTTGTGTGATGCCGCGGCAAACCGCTGCAGTGCTCTCAGACCCCGACGGTGATTATAAATTCCGTACCGCCTAACGGTGCGATGCGGGTGCTGTGCAGCGCAGCATTGCAAGGCCGTGGAAAGCTGGACGGACGCGCGAATCCGGCAGCTCAAAAGAAAACGCCGCGACATCGCGCGGCGTCTTCTATCCAGAACGAATGCACCAGCGGCTTTTTTATTGTCCTTCGCCGAATTTGTCGGCGATCAGTTTGAGCAGTGCATCCATCGCATCTTTTTCGTCGGCGCCTTCCGTTTCGATCACCACCGTACTGCCGATGCCCGCTGCCAGCATCATCACGCCCATGATGCTCTTCGCGTTGATGCGCCGGCCATTGCGGCTCATCCATATCTCCGACTGAAAGTTGGCGGCGAGTTGCGTGAGTTTGGCTGACGCGCGTGCGTGCAGCCCCAGCTTGTTCACGATAGTCGTTTCCTGTTGCAGCATGTGTTGGTCCGATACGCTGGTGTTGATGTTATCGAGGTAAAACGAAAATTCGTGGCGCGACGCTTATGCGCCGCTGCGGTTGCAGACAGTCTCCGCGCCCGCTTTACAGGTCTCGAGAGGCGCCTTGTCCGTCGACGGCGATGCTGGAAAACAGCCGTCCGCGTCCGCGCTGGCCGCCGCGGGCGTCGCCGGCCCGACCGCCTGGATGCCCTTGCTCGCACCCGCCAGCGCCTTGTCGACGAGCACGTCGAGTGGCGTGGCGCGGTAACAGACGGCGCGCACGAGCATCGGCAGATTGACGCCTGCGAGCACGCGCACATCGGGAATCGACGCGAGGCGCCCCGCGATGTTCGCCGGTGTCGCGCCGTACATGTCCGTCAGCACCAGCGCACCGTTTTCTTCCTTCAGCCTGTCGATCTCCGCATGCGCGAACGCGACGACCTGGGCGGGATCGCAATCCGCCGACACGTCGATGACGCCGATGCGGGCGGGCAAGCCGCCGTAAATATGAGAAACGCACTCGCGAAGCGCGGAGGCGAAGGGAGCGTGCGCAATGATCAGAATGCCTGCCATGTCAGCCTTGCTGCAGAAAAACGCCCGAAAATCGCGGCCATGCTTCTGGTGCGCGGGCGCGCAAGGCAGCAGACCATCGAACTCGCCTGGGATCGGGCCGCCAAGGGGCCGGATCACAATCGCCCTCACGGGCTTTTTTCAGGGGAGCGGGCATTGTATCAGCCTCATTTTCGCGCTATCCGCCTTTTCTCGCCTTGGCGGGCGGACAGCGCGAATCCATAGCAAACATGGCGGCGCACGAGCGCCGCTTCAACCGACAGCCTTCTCTAGCGCGTCGATGAACATCGCCGCCACATCGAAGCCCGTCTGATCCATGATCTCGCGGAAGCACGTCGGGCTCGTGACGTTCACTTCCGTCAGCCAGTCGCCGATTGCGTCCAGCCCGACCAGCAGCAACCCACGCGCCTTCAGCACGGGCCCGAGCGTTTCGGCGATTTCGCGATCGCGCGCCGTCAGCGGCTGCGCGACACCGAGGCCGCCTGCCGCCAGATTGCCGCGCAC
Organism: Burkholderia sp. Ac-20365; assembly: GCF_017104715.1. GTDB lineage: Bacteria > Pseudomonadota > Gammaproteobacteria > Burkholderiales > Burkholderiaceae > Paraburkholderia. Next base: position 339,536 of record NZ_JAAGPI010000002.1, on the reverse strand, counting down.
CTCATTGCCCTGCGGAATACGTGCGAGCGAATACGGCACCGGCTCGCCGCCGATCAGCAGAATGCGCTTGTCGCCCGTCTTGATCTCGGGGATGAACTTCTGCGCCATCACCGAGCGCGCGCCGTCGTGGCTCAGCATCTCGACGATCGAACCCAGATTCATGCCGTCCGCCTTCACGCGGAACACGCCCATGCCGCCCATGCCGTCGAGCGGCTTGAGGATCACGTCGCCATGCTCGGCGTGGAACGCGCGCAGCCGCGCCGGATCGCGCGTGACGAGCGTCGGCGCGACGAACTGCGGAAACTCGCCGATCGCCATCTTTTCCGAGTGATCGCGGATCGCCTGCGGCTTGTTGAAGATGCGCGCGCCCGCGCGCTCGGCCAACTCCAGCAGCCACGTCGACGTCACGTATTCCATGTCGAACGGCGGATCCTTGCGCATCAGCACGGCGCCGAAGCCCGGCAGCGCTCGCGGCTCGACAGGCTGCGCCTCGTACCATACGTCGCGATGCCCGTCCGACTGATCGCCGACGATCTCGAAGCGGTACACGTTCGCCTCGACGCCGCTGCCCGTCCACGCCAGATGCTGCGGCTCGCATGCGTACAGCGTGTGACCGCGCTTCGCGGCCTCGGCCATCATCGCGTAGGTCGAGTCCTTGTAGATCTTGAAGCGGGAAAGCGGGTCGGCGATGAAGAGAATGTCCATGGATTTCCTGGGGCGCCCTCGCGGGCCACACATTGTTCGTTATAGCGTAAGGCGGACGCGCCGGAAGGACGCATCGGCCTGCAGATGTTGCGGGATGCTGCCGCGTTCGGGGCGGCGGGAGCGTCAGCCTACCGCGACCGGGCGCCACGTGCTTGCGGCGTGCCCGCTGCCTTCGAGCCGGATCAGACCTGAATCGCCTCGGGGTCGGTCTTCTCCAGTTCCACCGACGCCGCCAGCAGCCCCAGCCGCCCGACCACGCCGTACATGTAGAAGCGGTTCGGCGGCGCAGCACCGGGCTTCGCGTGCGCATCCGGCAGCGCGGTGTGCTCGAAGCCGAGCGGCACGAAGTGCATGCCGGGCGCGTTCAGGTTCTGATCGCGCTCGCGGCTGCCGTGCACGCGATAGAAACCGCCCACCACATACCGGTCGATCATGTACACGACAGGCTCGGCCACTTCCTCACCGATGCGCTCGAACGTGTAGACGCCTTCCTGCACGATCATGTCGTGCACGTCGAGGCCTTCCTTCGTGGTCGACATCCGCGTGCGTTCGCGCTTGGTGAGCGCAGCCACTTCCGACGCGTCGTGCACCGTCATCACGCCCATGCCGTACGTGCCCGCATCCGACTTGATGACGACATACGGCCGCTCCGAAATGCCGTACTCGCGATACTTCTTGGCGATCTTCTTCAACACGCCGTCGATCGCATCGGAGAGCGCTTCCTCGCCCGTGCGCGCTTCGAAATCCACGCCTTCGACATGCGCGAAATACGGGTTGATCATCCACGGATCGATTTCGACCATCTTCGCGAACTTCTTCGCGACGTCGTCATAGCACGAGAAGTGCGTCGACTTGCGGCGCACGGCCCAACCGGCATGCAGCGGCGGCAGCACGTACTGCTCGTGCAGATTTTCGAGAATAGGCGGAATGCCGCCCGACAGATCGTTATTCAGCAGGATCGAGCACGGATCGAAATTCTTCAGCCCGATGCGGCGCGCCGAGCGCTCCAGCGGCTCCAGCACGATCTTCTGGCCGTCCGACAGCGCAATTGTCACGGGGCCGACGATGCTTTCATCGAGCGTGCCGAAGCGCACGTTCAGGCCGGCCTGACGCATGATCGTCGCAAGGCGCGCGACGTTCTCCAGGTAAAACGCATTGCGGGTGTGACGCTCGGGAATCACGAGCAGGTTCTTCGCGTCCGGGCAGATCTTCTCGATCGACGCCATCGCCGCCTGCACGGCGAGCGGCAGCGTTTCCTGCGGCAGGTTGTTGAACGCGCCGGGGAACAGATTCGTATCGACGGGCGCGAGCTTGAAACCGGCGTTACGCAGGTCCACCGAGCAATAGAACGGCGGCGTGTGCTCCTGCCATTCGAGGCGGAACCAGCGTTCGATTGCAGGTGTGGCGTCGAGGATCTTCCGCTCGAGGTCGAGCAGCGGGCCGTTTAACGCCGTAACTAAATGCGGAACCATTGATCACTCGCAAGCTGGAGAAAAAAGATTGTAGAGCAAATGCTTTGCCCATTTGGGGACGCTTTCTCCGTTCGCAAGTTATGGGTGGATGCATTCTCCCTATAGGAACGATAGCCGGAAAATCTGCTGTTTGTGAGACAAGATGACCGGGGTGGTTGTCTGCGACGCTGGGGGTGGTTTTTTATGGGCTTTCGCTGGCATCCGCGTTTTGTTACTGGTGCTTCAGGCGTCGCCCCTGTGCGGGGCGGCACTTACTTTCTTTGCCGCCGCAAAGAAAGTAAGCAAAGAAAGCGGGCCAACACCACCCGCTCCTGACCACCGCCTGAGGGCCCCCAACGGGTCCTCTCCTTCACACGACAACTTCTCAGTCAGCTCCCGTTGCCCGCGCTTCGAATCAACGCCTCACCCACTTCAATCACCCGTAGTACAGCTAGCGGCAGCGAATGGTCACTGCCGCCCAGGTGGCAAACTGTGTGTAGGGCGTAGTGCCTCACACCACGCCGCTCCTACGACACCGATCGTGTTTTTCAGTCCGGAGTAAAGCGCATACGCCGCGACAGCCTACACACAGTTTGCCGCTATAGAACGTGGGCGATTTGATCGCGCATGTGGCGACGCGGGAGTGTGAAGCGGGTGAGGCGCCGATTCAAGGCGCACGCAACGGGAGCTGACTGAGAAGTTGTCGTGTGAAGGAGAGGACCCGTTGGGGGCCCTCAGGCAGGAACAAGTGTTGGCGGTGTTCAGCGGCTTTCTTTTGCCTACTTTTCTTTGCCGCGGCAAAGAAAAGTAGGTGCCGCCCCGCACAGGGGCGACGCGTGAAGCACGAAGGCAAATCGCGGATGCCAGCGCAGCAAAAGCAAAAACAACAGCAAAAACCCAGAAAAAAGCCCGCCATAAAGGCGGGCCAAAGTCGCTGCGCTAGTACCTTTCGAGACCCCGTCTCCGGGGAAATTCCTTACTCGACGTGTTCGCCATGCAGGATCACGTCCAGACCTTCGCGCTCTTCCTCTTCCGTCACGCGCAGGCCGATGGTTGCGTCGATGATCTTCAGCAGGATGAAGCTGATCACGCCGCTGTACACGAGGGTCGTCACGACGCCCTTCAACTGGAGCAGAACGCTGCCGTCCGCGCCGCCTATGTCCTTGACGGCAAACACGCCCGTCAGGATTGCGCCCACGATACCGCCGATGCAGTGCACGCCGAACGCGTCGAGCGAGTCGTCGTAACCCATCTTGTGCTTGAGCCACGTTGCCGACCAGAAGCAGACCACGCCTGCGATCAGGCCGATAGCCAGCGCGCCGCCGACACCGACGAAGCCCGAAGCCGGCGTAATGGCGACCAGACCTGCCACAGCACCCGACACGATACCGAGCACCGACGGCTTGCCCTTCGCAATCCATTCAGCAAACATCCAGCCGAGTGCAGCGATAGCCGTTGCAACCTGCGTCGTCAGCATCGCGAAACCGGCACGGCCGTCAGCCGCCACAGCCGAACCCGCGTTGAAGCCGAACCAGCCCACCCACAGCATCGAGCCGCCGATCATCGTCAGCACGAGATTGTGCGGCGCCATCACGTCCTTGCCGTAGCCGACGCGCTTGCCGAGCACCAGGCAGCAGACCAGACCTGCGATACCGGCGTTGATGTGCACCACCGTGCCGCCCGCGAAGTCGAGAATGCCTGCGCTAGCCAGCCAGCCCGTCGGTTCCCACACCATGTGAGCGATCGGCGAGTAGACGATGATCGACCACAGCGTCATGAACACGAGCATCGCCGAGAACTTCATACGGTCTGCGAATGCACCCGTGATCAGCGCCGGCGTGATGATCGCGAACGTCATCTGATACACGAAGTAGACCGATTCCGGGATGGTCGGCGCGAGGTGGCTGACCGTCAGCGTGGTCGCCTTGTCGCCCTTGATGAAGGCCATGCCGTGCAGCATCACACGCGAGAAGCCACCCAGGAACGAGCCGCCCGGCGTGAACGCGAGGCTGTAGCCGACCACCGTCCAGATCACCGTCACGAGACAGGTGATCGCGAAGCTTTGCATGACCGTGGCGAGCACGTTCTTCTTGCGGACCATGCCGGCGTAGAAGAGCGCGAGACCAGGAATCGTCATGAACAGCACGAGGGCCGTCGAGGTCAGCATCCAGGCGGTGTCGCCCGAGCTGATTTTCGACGAATCGACCGAGAACGGTGCGGTCGGCGCAGCAGGTGCTGCGTCCGAAGCGGCAGCAGCCGCCGATGCGTCAGCAGGTGCGCTGGCGGCAGGAGCTGCCGAAGCATCTGCAGCCGGTGCGCTTGCAGCAGGTGCAGCCGCTGCGTCCGACGAAGCCGGCGCGCTCGCCGTCGTGTCCGGGGCGGAAGCCGCGGCGGGGGCCGAAGCGTCGTCCGCGACGGCAGCGCCGATGCCGACCGTCAGCAGCGAGCCTGCCATCAGCAGGGACATCAATAATTTACGCATCTTCAGTTTCCTCTTGTCGCTGTTTTTTACAGTGCGTCCGCGCCGGTCTCGCCGGTGCGAATCCGAATCACCTGTTCGATCGGCGTGACGAAGATCTTGCCGTCGCCGATCTTGCCCGTACGTGCCGCGCGCTCGAGAGCTTCGATCGCCTGGTCGACGATGTCGTCCGACACCGCGGCCTCGATCTTCACTTTCGGCAGAAAGTCGACGACGTACTCGGCTCCCCGATACAACTCCGTGTGGCCCTTCTGACGACCAAACCCTTTTACTTCTGTCACCGTGATCCCCGAGACGCCGATCGCCGACAGGGCTTCGCGCGCCTCATCGAGCTTGAAAGGCTTGATGATTGCGGTAATGAGTTTCATGAAATCCTCGCTGTAGTGACTCAACCCGTTTGCGTGACTTGCATTTGCCTTGCGCCCTGCTTTCGGCAACTCCCCCGAACCCGCTAGCAATGGCGCATCTCCAGACGGCGTCCCGCCGGTGCGCGGGGCAGTAACAGCAACGTCCATGCCATGTTTGTGGCAGACTGCCGCACTCGCTTGTGCCACAAGGGTTTGCGCGTTTTCTTGTCCGGATGGCCAGTTCGGGCCGGGTTCGCTGGCGCGCTACCGGGATCGTTGCTAGAGTGTTTGCAGGCTTGGACCACAGGCGTGCGCACCAAAGGCGCCCATGCTTCAACGGGCGCTCTATGACCATGCACCAGAAACGATCATTCAGTGTTACGAGGCACGCGCGTAACATCGCATGCACATTTTTTGTGCAATAAGGGGATTGAAATGAAACAACCAAACGACGTCTTCAATGACTTTCAGGCCAAGGTTTCAGAGCTGTTCAAAAACTCGCCGGCCAAAGATGTCGAACGCAACGTGCGCGCAATGCTGTCGCAGGGCTTTTCGAAGCTCGATCTGGTGACGCGCGAAGAATTCGACACGCAGACGCAGGTGCTCGTGCGCACCCGCGCGCGGCTCGAGGAGCTGGAGCGGCGCGTCGCCGAACTCGAACAGAAGCTGCCCGTCAGCCAGTCGTCCTGAGCATCCTCGTCTGATCTGCACATCACAGGCAAGCGGCCCGTGACGTCAACAGCGCTTTAAGGTGAACGCGCCCCGCGGGCGCGTCGGACGGGAGAAAACATGTCGCTTGCCGTGGTGCGCAGTCGCGCGCCGGCCTCTGGCCGCGCGCCCGAAGTAACCGTCGAAGTTCATCTCGCCAACGGTCTTCCTTCTTTTTCCATCGTCGGTCTGCCGGATCTCGAAGTACGCGAGAGCCGCGAGCGCGTGCGCGCGGCGCTGCTCAACTGCGGGCTCGATTTCCCGGTGCGGCGAATCACAGTGAATCTGGCGCCCGCCGATCTGCCGAAAGAATCCGGGCGCTTCGATCTGCCGATCGCGCTCGGCATTCTCGCTGCGAGCGGGCAAATTCCCGTCGAATCTCTGGCGCATCGGGAATTTGCGGGAGAACTCTCACTGACGGGCGCACTGCGTCCGATGCGCGGTGCGTTCGCGATGGCGTGTGGCACGGCGCGCGGTCATCTTTCTTATCCCGATGCGTCTGCTGATGCGCTCGAAGACGACGCGATCGCCCGTACGCCGGAACTCTATTTGCCGCTTGCCAGCGCGAAGGAAGCGGCGCTCGTGCCCGGCGTCGCGGTGTACGGTGCGGCGGACCTGCCGTCGCTGTGCGCCCATCTCACCGGCGATGCGGACGCGCGGCTTTATCCCGTCGAGGCCACGACCTTATCGAACGATGCCCTCGTCGCGCCGCCCGATATGGCCGACGTGATCGGCCAGCGTGGCGCGCGCCGCGCGCTCGAAGTTGCGGCCGCGGGCGGCCATCACGTATTGATGATCGGGCCGCCGGGCGCGGGCAAATCGATGCTCGCCGCGCGCCTGCCCGGCCTCCTGCCGTCGATGACCGACGACGAAGCGCTGACGTCCGCCGCGCTGCTATCGGCAAGCGCCGCCGGTTTCACGCCTGCTCATTGGCGCCAACGGCCGTTTCGCGCGCCGCATCATTCGTCGAGTGCGGCCGCGCTGGTCGGCGGACGCAATCCGCCGCAACCCGGCGAGATCACCCTGGCGCACCTGGGCGTTCTTTTCCTGGATGAGATACCAGAGTTCGACAGACATGTGCTCGAGAACCTGCGCGAGCCGCTCGAAAACGGCCGCATCACGATTTCTCGCGCCGCGCTTCAGGCGGACTTTCCCGCCGCATGCCAGCTGATTGCCGCGATGAACCCGTGTCCGTGTGGCTGGCGCGGCGACCCCGGCGGCCGCTGCCGCTGCACGCCGGAAGTGGCGGCACGCTACATGCGCAAGCTGTCCGGACCGCTACTGGATCGCATCGACATTCAGATCGAGATTCCCGCGCTGTCGCCGGCGGAACTGTCGGCTCGCTCGACGACGTCGGGCGAACCCAGCGCGCCGATCGCCCGTCGGGTGGAAGCCGCACGCAATCGCCAGCTCCAGCGACAAGGAAAGACGAACCGCGAACTCAGCGGCCGGGAAGCGGATGCGGTTTGCCGTCCCGATGAAGAAGGCGAGCGTTTGCTGCGCGAAGCGGGCGAGCGGTTTGGCTGGTCAGCGCGTGCTTACTATCGCGTGCTGAAGGTAGCGAGAACCATCGCCGATCTTGCCGGCGACAGCATGCCGAACGCCGCTCAGATCTCGGAAGCGGTCCAGTATCGGCGGGCGTTCGGTTCTCAGTAAAAGCTGCGGAAGACAAAAAATGCATGTCAAGACTTGACTTATGCACATTTCCGGCCCAGCGATAGATTTTGATACAACTGAAAGCCTGTTGTGAGCCGCTTGACGAAGGTCTTTGATTTTATTGGATTTTTCAAAATGCCAAGATTCAGGGCAAAGTAGCAAACTGCCCGTCTGATGGGCATCTGCGGCCTACCGCACAGAGTTACTAACAAAGTTATCCACAGATCCTGTGGGTAACAAAAAAAGTCCCGTGTAAACACCAGACTAGCGAACTTTCTTGCGAGTAAACTTTCACTCGCAACGTCCGCTGAAAAGATCAGTGCGACCCTGAATCAGTAAAGTTTGAACGACCCGAAGAATTGCTCAATTTGTTCGGCCGGCGGTTCTTTGCTCGCAATCACCGCCGCCTGATACACATGTCGCCCCTTCGCGACGAGGCGCGCGTGCATGATCCGCGTCTCGTGTTTCGGCCCTGCCTGGCCGCTGAACGTCATTTCCATGCCTTGCACCTGGCCGCCCGCCGCGAGCGGGATCTCGGCGACGTGGGAATCGGGCTCGGATCCGAGGTTGTGCGCAAGACCCGAGCGCAGGTAATCGAGCGCCGTGCGCTGCACCTGCGGGTCGTCGCTTGGCAGCATCACCGTGCCGACCGCGAATACTGCGTGGTCCGCTTCGGCAATCTGCATCGACATATTCATCGGTGTGCCGCCGATATTGATCTCGCGCTGGTCGGTGGTCGGCTTGGCGGGCAGATCGACTGTGTAACCGTTGTCGTTGTTCATGATCGTGCGCCAGTCGTAGGTCGGCGAGCAGGCGGCTAGCAGCCAGCCGGCCGCCAGCAAGGCAGTGACCTTGGGGAGGAGCGTACGAGACGAAACAGGCAAAAATGAGCGAAAAACGGGACGGAGCATGACGCGTCTGATGAAAGTCACGGAGCAGAAAGCATCATTATCTGCCGTTATCCGCGGCTTAACCGCGTCGTCAGCCACGTCACAAGATTGCCGGTACAATATGAGACAGTATCCGGGGCGCCCTTTTCCGCTGCTGTTCTGGCAGCTTCCGAGCGCCTTACGACGTGTGTTCCACGCGTTTCCCGAGGTCCCGTTCATGAGCCAAACCAACGTTTCCCGGCGTTCCAGCCCGATTCGCTTTATCGCTGCCGCCATCGTCGCTGGCGCGATCGCTGTCGCGGGCTATTTCGCATTCGGCAACCAGCAGCATGTGCCCGACGCGACGTTCACGCTGCTGTCCGGCCAGAAAGTGTCGACGGCCGATCTGAAGGGCAAGGTCTATCTCGTCAATTTCTGGGCGACGAGCTGCGACACCTGCATGAAGGAAATGCCGCAGATGATCCAGACGTACAACCGCTTCAAGGACAAAGGTCTCGAGTTCGTCGCCGTGGCAATGAGCTACGACGCGCCGATGTACGTGACCAACTACACGGAAACGCGCCGCCTGCCGTTCAAGGTCGCAATGGACGATGGGTCGGCTGCGAAACAATTCGGCAACGTGCAGCTCACGCCGACCACGTTCGTGATCGACCGCAATGGCAAGGTGTTGAAGCGCTATGTCGGCGAACCGCAGTTCGCGGAACTCGACCAGTTGCTGGCCAAGGCGCTCGGCACGACTTCGTAACGCAGACTCACAACACGGCGGGCGTCGCGTTGAAATCTTCGCAGCGCACCCGCCGTCAGCAGCACCTCACGCCTGCTTCACCGCTCACCTTCCCCACGCGCTGCCAGCCCATAACGCTTGATCTTTTCGTAGAGCGTCGCCTTGCCGACCTGTAAACGGTCCGCCGCGACGGCAACCGCGCCGCCTGTCTGTTCCAGCGCTTCAGCGATCACCGCACGTTCGAATTGCTCGACGCGCTCCTTCAGCGGCTGCGTGATCGAGGTTAAAGCATCGTCGGCGGTAGCCGTCACCGTATCGTCGCCGACACCCAGCACGAAGCGATCCGCCGCGTTGCGTAGTTCGCGAACGTTGCCCGGCCATTCGCGCTGCATCAGGTTCGAGCGCTGCCGGTCGGTGAGAATCGGCGCGGGACGTTGATAACGCACGGCCGCATCGAGCAGGAAATGCTCGAACAGCGGCACGATGTCTTCGCGCCGCTCCGACAGCGGCGGCAGCGCGATCGTCACCACGTTGAGCCGGTACAGCAGATCGCGCCGGAACGTGCCCGCCGCGACGTGTTCGGTCATATCGCCCTTCGCCGCCGCGACGATACGGCAATCGACACGTATCGGCTGGTTCGATCCGAGCCGCTCCAGCACGCCATCCTGCAACACGCGCAGCAGCTTCACCTGCAACGCGAGCGGCATGCTTTCGATTTCATCGAGAAACAGCGTGCCGCCCGACGCATGTTCGAGCTTGCCGATACGCCGCTTCGCCGCGCCCGTAAACGCGCCCGGCTCGTGGCCGAACATCTCCGATTCGAACATCGGCTCCGGCAACGCGCCGCAGTTCACCGCGAGAAACGGCTTGTCCCGGCGCGGCGACAACTCATGCAGACTGCGCGCAATCAGTTCCTTGCCCGCGCCCGTATCGCCGTTGATGAGCACGGATGCATCCGTCGGCGCGACGTTCACGATCAGCTTGCGCACCTGCTCGATAGCAAGACTGCGCCCGATGATGCGCGGCGCAAGCGTCCCTTGCTCCGCCAGTTCACGCCGCAGCGCCAGGTTTTCGAGCAGCAGCGTGCGGCGTTCCAATGCACGGCGCACGGTTTCAATCAGCCGCTCGGAGGCGAAAGGCTTTTCGATGAAGTCATAAGCGCCGTCGCGCATCGCCTGCACGGCCATCGAGATATCGCCGTGGCCCGTGACGAGAATGACGGGCACGTCGGGCGCGCGTTCGCGGCATTGCGCGAGCAGATCGAGGCCGCTTGCGCCCGGCAAACGGATGTCGCTGACGATCACGCCCGCGAACTCCGCGTTGATCAGCTTCGCCGCCGACTCCACCGACGCATGCCCGACCACCTCGAATCCCGCGAGTTGCAGGCTTTGCACGCTCGCGCGCCGCACGAGTTCGTCGTCTTCGATATAGAGGACTTGCAAGCCCTTGCTCATGTTCGATACACCTTAAGTACGTGGCAGATCACAATCCCGTCGCGACCGGATTGGCGACGTCGGCAGCCTGCGCTCCTGCGCGGCGCAATGTCAGCACGAATTCGGCGCCGCCTTGCGCGTTATTGCGTGCAATCAGCGAGCCGCCGCAATCGCGCGCAATCGACGAGCAGATCGCCAGTCCCAGCCCGAGCCCCTGGCCCATTTCCTTCGTGGTGAAGAACGGTTCGAACAGACGCGGCAACACGTCGTCGGGAATGCCGGGGCCATTGTCGCTCACGATGATCGCAAGCGAGTCCTGCGAGGTCTGCACATCGATCGCAATGCGCGGCGCGGGCATGCCCGCTACTGCGTCGAGCGCATTGCCCAGCAGATTGATCAGCACCTGTTCGAGCCGCAGATCATCGCAAAGCGCGACGAGCTTCGGATCGTCGCTGTCGAGATTGAAACGCATAGGCGCCGCGCCGTCGTCGATCAACGAGACATCGACCGTCACGCCCTGCAAGCGCTTCTGCAACAGCGTCAGCGTGTTGCGCAACGCACGCGCCACGAATGCCCGCGCATTGCGAGGCCGCGCGCGTCCGACGAACAGCTTCAGCTGGTTCGTGATCTTGCCCATGCGCTCGGTCAGCGCGGCAATGGCTTCGAGATTATCTTTCGCGGATTCGTGATCGCCGCGTTCGAGGAACACGCGCGTGTTGTCGGAGAAGCCGCGTAACGCGGCGAGCGGCTGATTCAGTTCGTGCGTAATACCCGCCGCCATCTGTCCGAGCGCGGCAAGCTTACTCGCCTGGATCAGCTCGTCATGCGCGGCGCGCAGTTCCTGTTCGGCACGCGTGCGCTCGCTGACTTCTTTCTTCAACTGCTCGTTCGCCTGCGACAGATCCGCTGTACGCTCAGCGACGCGCTGGTTGAGTTCCGCATACGCCTTCTGCAACAGCGCGCGGCTGCGCATGACCTCGCGCACGCGCGCACGGCGCATACGCCAGTAGAACAGCAAGAGACACAACGACACATAACCGAAGCCCGTCACGATCGTCGCGTAACGCGCGTCGGCGTTAACGGGGTCGATGGGCGCCATCGTGATGAGACGCCAGTCCGGTTCGCCGAGCGTGCGCTGCGACGCCAGAAAACGCGGCGCCGCGTAATTACCACTGCGTCCGCCGCCGATGCGCACGATCTGCGCGCCGCCTTCGAGCGAGCGTACAACCGTCATCGGCAGCGGCGCGATCGGCTGGCGTGCGTACTGCCGCGTGTCGAAGATCGACGCGATCACGTCGCTCGTCAGCGGCTTCACCGTGTGATATTTCCACGCGGGCACCGACGACAGAAAGATCACGCCATGATCGTCAGTGACGATCAACGGCTCGGACGCATCCGCGCCCTGAAACCATTCGAGATTCAGTTTGACCACCGCCACGCCGACTATCTTGCCGTCACGGCGCACCGGCTGCGAAATGTAGTAACCCGGATCGAGCGACGTCGTGCCGATGCCAAAGAAACGACCAACGCTCCCTTTGATCGCTTCGACGAAATACGGCCGGAACAGATACTCCTGGCCGATAAAGCTGTCGGGCTGATTCCAGTTGCTCGCCGCGACGCAACGGCCCGAAGCCGTGACGATATACGCGACGTTCGCACGCGCGCGGCGATTGAGATCTTCGAGATATTGATTGGCCCGCGCGACATTGTCCGCATCCGGGGAAGCCAGCGCATCCTGCACGATCGGATGTTCGCCAAGCAGATAGGGAAGCGATTCGTAGCGCTCGAGTGTGCTCTTGAGCGCAGCCGTCGTGCGGTCCGCGCGCACTGCAGCGTTGCGCCGCAGCGTATCGATGCCATGCTGCCACGTGATGGTCCACGTGAGTCCGCAGGCCGCCACGAGCCCGGCGACCAGCGCGAACAGGATCAGCAGGCGGCGCGTCACGATGGCGGGATTCGTTCGATGAGGATCGCCTATTGTGGCATACCGTTCCTCATCGTCGTCGGACGCGTCGAATCCGCCGGGTGCGTCAGGTGAGTCAGGCGGCCCGGACGCCGCCTGCGTGACATGCGGCGCCGCGCCCTGTTGCCGCGGCGCCGCTTTCATGGCTCAGACCTCGGCCGCTTCGCTGACCGACACATCGCGGCGCATTTCATTGCGCAGCTTCGTACGGTCCAGTTCTTTTTCCCATGCCGACACGACGATCGTCGCCACGCCGTTGCCGACGATGTTCGTCAGCGCGCGGCATTCGCTCATGAAGCGGTCGATACCGAGAATCAGCACCATGCCCGACAGCGGAATGGTCGGCACGACGGCGAGCGTGGCAGCCAGCGTGATGAAGCCTGCGCCCGTCACGCCGCTCGCGCCCTTCGACGTCAGCATCGTCACCGCGAGCAGCGTCAGTTGCTGGCCCCAAGTGAGATCGGTGTTGGTCGCCTGCGCGATGAACAGCACGGCCATCGTCATGTAGATGTTCGTGCCGTCGAGGTTGAACGAGTAACCCGTCGGCACCACGAGACCGACCACCGAGCGCGAGCAGCCGAGCTTTTCGAGCTTCAGCATCAGTTGCGGCAGCGCCGCTTCCGACGAGCTCGTGCCCAGCACGATTAGCATCTCTTCCTTGATGTACGCCACGAAGCGCAGGATGTTGAAGCCCACCACGCGCGCGATGATGCCGAGCACCACCACCACGAACACGATCGACGTCAGATAGAACGTGCCGATCAGCTTGAGCATCGGGACCAGCGAGCCGATACCGTACTTGCCGATCGTGAACGCCATCGCGCCGAACGCGCCGATCGGCGCCAGCTTCGTGATGATCTTCACGATGCCGAACAGGATGTGCGACAGGCTTTCGATGAAGTTCACCACCGGCTTGCCCTTGTCGCCCGCCGTCGCGAGCACCGCGCCGAACAGCAGCGCGATCAGCAGGATCTGCAGGATTTCACCCTGAGCGAACGCCGACGACAGCGTGTCCGGAATGATGTGCATGAAGAAGTCGACGGTCGTCTGGCCGTGCGCCTTCGCTGCGTACGACGCGACAGCCTTGCCGTCGAGCGTCGCCGGATCGATGTTGAAACCGACGCCCGGCTTCAACAGGTGCGTGGCCGCGAGACCGAGCACCAGCGCGAAAGTCGAGACGATTTCAAAGTACAGCAGCGCCTTGCCGCCGACGCGCCCGACCTTCTTCATGTCTTCCATGCCCGCGATACCCGTGACCACGGTACAGAAGATGATCGGTCCGATCACCATCTTGATGAGCTTGATGAACCCGTCGCCGAGCGGCTTCATGTCGGTGGCGAGAGCGGGATAGAAGTGCCCCAGCGCAATGCCGATGATGATCGCGAAGATCACCTGCACGTAGAGGACTTTATAAAAGGGTTTCTTCACGATGGTGTTCCTGCAATGGAGTAAAGCTTGGGTGGACCGAAGGCCGACCACGCATCACATGGACGAACGAATTGACGTGCGTCGTGCGCGCAGGCTGAGCCGCGAACAGACGACGAAATCAGAGGGACCAGAACAGGAACTTCAGCATCGTTGTCTCCTTGCTTTGTAGTAGACGGGCCTTTGCAGCCGCGCTTTCTTTTTGCAAGGTCGATGCCAGCTTTTATTTCGAGCTTAGTGCGTTGATTTTTAAGATACTTTGCAGATGCTGACGCACGCAATCGTCCGGGTTTCCGGAAATCCGGAATCCGGACGTCCGGAAACCCCGACGAGTGTAGGCGCGCCGCTAAGGGCTAACCCTGAGCGCCTTCTTCGAGCACGAGCAGGTTTTCATGCGAGAAACCGAGCGCCACCGGCTGACCGCGTTCCGGCAGACGACGGTTCGGATCGTTGAAGATATCGAGCGAAATGACTTCGTCTTTGACGCGCGTGCGGATGCGCACGATCGCGCCGAGGAAGCTCACCTCTTCGACCGTCGCCGTCAGCGTGTTGCGGCCCGCGACGGGCGGTTCCAGCACGATCGCTTCCGGACGCAGCGCGAGCATGCGCTTCTTGCCGGCATCGTCGGCGGGCAGCGGTTGCGTGGTGCGCAGTTCCTGGCCATCGATGGCCATGCGGCCTGTGGCCGGATCGACCACATGTCCCGACAGAATGTTCAGCGTGCCGACGAACGACGCCACGAAGCGCGTGCGCGGATAGTTGTAGATTTCGAGCGGCGTGCCAACCTGCTCGACGCGGCCCTCGTTCATCACGACGATGCGGTCGGAAATCGACAGCGCCTCTTCCTGATCGTGCGTGACGAAAATCGACGTGATGCCGAGTTCGCGTTGCAGCGCGCGAATGTCCTGACGCAGCGAAATGCGGATCTTCGCATCGAGCGCCGACAGCGGTTCGTCGAGCAGCAGCACTTGCGGCTTGCTCGCGAGCGCGCGCGCCAGCGCAACGCGCTGCTGCTGCCCGCCCGACAGCTGCCACGGATACCGCTCGCCCAGATGCGGCAGCTTGATCAGTTGCAGCATTTCATCGACGCGCTTCTTGATCTCGACTTGCGGACGATGCGCGATCTTCAGCCCAAAGCCGATGTTGTCCGCCACCGTCATGTTCGGAAACAGCGCGTACGCCTGAAACACCATGCCGACGTTGCGCTGCCGCGTGCGCAGATACGTGACATCGCGGCCGTCGAGACGGATCGTGCCGCGCGTCGGCGTCTCGAAGCCGGCGATCATCCGCAGCACGGTTGTCTTGCCGCAGCCGGACGGCCCGAGAAAGGTGATGAACTCGCCGCGCTCGATCTTCATGTCGAAGTGATGCAAGGCCGTGTTCGCGCCGAACGTCTTGTGCAGGTTTTCGATTTCAAGAAATGCCATGACGATGCCTCAATTCAACATCAGGGTTTCTGCGCGGCAAGCGTGCGCGCAGAGCCGAATACCTGGATCAATCCCATCGACGCCCACGTGACCGCGAACGCGATGATGGCGAGTGCCGACGGCTCGTACGCCCGGTTCGCGCCGATCAGCTGCAGATACGGGCCGAACGCGGGCCGGTCGAGCAGGCTCGCCAGCGTGAATTCGCCGATCACGACGGCAAAGGTGAGGAACGCGCCCGACAGGATGCCCGAGCGGATGTTCGGAAAGATCACCTTGAAGAGAATGGTCGGCCAGTTCGCGCCGAGACATTCGGCCGCTTCCGTCAGCGAGCGGATATCGACGGCACGCAGGCCTGCGTCGACCGCGCGGTACATGTACGGCAGCGACAGCGTCACGTAGCCGAATACGAGCAGCAGATCGGTCGCGCGTTCGTTCGCCGTGAGCGGCAGGATCGAACTGCTGTTGTAAATGCGCAGATAGCCGAACACGATCACGATGGCGGGCACCACGAGCGGCAGCAACGTGATGAACTCGACGATGCCGCGCAGCTTCGGCAGACGCAGTTGCACCCAGTACGCCGTCGGCACGACGAGCAGCACGCCGACGATGATCGTCAGCAACGCCATCAGAATCGAATAACCGAACGACGCCTGGAAATGCGCGTCGGTGAGCACGACCTTGTACGCGTCGAAGCTGTACGTGCCGCGGCGCATGCGCAGACTGAATTCGAAGGTCGCGATCAGCGGAATCAGAAAGTACAGGGAGCCGACGATCATCGCCGTCCAGGCGCCCACGCGCGATTGCCTGTTCATCGGCGTCCCCTTTCGGCGCGCGAACGCAGCCAGATATAACCGCCGTTCGACAACCCGGTCACGAGAATCATGCCGAGCGCGAGTGCGTAGCCGAGGTTCTGGTTGTGCAGCACGTCGCCGCGAATCTGTGCGTACAGCAGGATGGTCACGATGTTCAGCGAGCTGCCCGTCAGCGCATACGCTGTCGCCACCGCACCGAACGAGTTCGCGAACAGCAGCAGCGTCGCGCCGAGCACGCTCGGCCACAACACCGGCAGCGCCACATAGCGCCAGTACTGATACGCGGTGCCGCCTAGGCAATCGCAGGCTTCACGCCATTCGCGCTTCAGACCGTCGAGCGCGGGCGTGATGATCAGCACCATCAACGGAATCTGGAAATACAGATAGGTAATCGTCAGGCCCCAGAAGCTCAGGATGCTGAAGCCCGTCGAGTAAAGATTGACGTCCGCATACTTCTTCAGCAGCACCGTCACGAGGCCGACGCGCCCGAGCGTGCAGATGAATGCGAACGCGAGCGGCACGCCCGCGAAATTCGATGCGACGCCCGAAAACGTCAGCAGTGTCGGACGAATCCAGCCCGGCAGCTTGCCGTGCACGGCCGCCCACGCGAGCAGCGAGCCAAGCACCGCACCGCCGATCGACGATGCCGCACTGACCTTGAAGCTGATCCAGTAGGCGTCCATCGTGCCTTCCTGGAACAGCTCGCGCATATTGGCGAACGTGAAGTGGCCTTGCGCGTCCTGGAACGCGCCGACCATCAGGAAGCCCGTCGGCAGAATCAGGAACAGCAGCGCGAAGATGAAGAACGGCATCACGCCGATATACGTCCAGATGGGCGACGCCCGGCCCGGGCCGTCGACCTTCGGCGCTGGTTGCGGCACGGACGGAACCATCAGGTCCGGCTGACCGCCCGGCCCGGCTTCCGATGAAGCGCTCATAACTTACCCTCGAACAGACTCAACCGCTTCGTCTCGCCGTTTTGACCGGCGTGCGATGCGGGCGCGCAGCGCGACCCGCATCGCCGGATCACATCACGCTTACTTGACGTTCGCGCCGACCACGGAGTCCCACTGCTTCGTCACGACTTCCTTCGTCGCGTCCTGTTGCTGCAGCGTCGGGAACACCGCGTTCTTGTACGCGGATGCGGGCGGCAGCTTGTCGAGCAGTGCCTGCGGCACCTTCTTCTGCGACACCAGTTCGTTGTAGCGGATCGGGTGGCAGTAGCCCGTCAGCCAGCCGATCTGGCCTTCGTCCGAGTACAGGTATTCCAGCCACAGCTTCGCAGCGTTCGGGTGCGGCGCGTACGCGCTGATCGCCTGCACGTAGACGCCTGCGACCACGCCCGTCTTCGGCACGACCACCTGCACCTTCGGGTTGCCCTTCAGCGTGTCGCGGTCGGCGAGCGCGTTGTAGTCCCAGCGCACGATGATCGGCGTCGTGCCTTGCGCAAGCGATGCCGCTTTGCCGATCACCGGCACGAAGTTGCCGTTCTTGTTCAGGTCGGCGAAGTACTTGAGACCGGCTTGCGCAGCCTTGCTCGCATCGCCCTTCGAAGCCGACAGACCGGCGGCGTACACGCCCTGGATCGCCTGGTTCGCCGAGCGCGGATCGCCCGCGAGCGACACGGCGTTCTTGTAGTCGGCCTTCTGCAGATCGGCCCAGTCGGTCGGGACCTTGTCGATCATGTCGGCGTTCACTTCGAACGACAGCACGCCGTAGTAATCGCCCGTCCAGTAGCCTTCGGGATCCTTGTTTTCGTTCGAAATCGACTTCCACGTCGACACCTTGTACGGCTGCAGCAGGCCTTGCGCCTTCGCGGCAGGACCGAACGACAGACCGACGTCGATCACGTCGGGCGCCTGCGGGCCCTTGTTGCCCTTGTTCGCCTTGATCGCTTCGACTTCGTCGCCCGAACCTGCATCCGGGTTCAGTTCGTTAATCTTGATGCCGTACTTCTTCTGGAAGTCCGCGATCATCGGACCATAGCCGCACCAGTCGTGCGGCAGCGCGATCACGGTGAGTTGCCCTTCCTGCTTCGCCGCTGCAACGAGCGCATCGGGCGGCGCTGCGACGGCGTTCCCCGCGGTGGCCACGCCGGCCAGCGCCGACGCCGAAATGAAACAACGCAACGTGGTCGGTTTCATAGTTTTCTCATCCTCTGCCGAAAATTGCTACGTTAGGAAAGCTGCTTATCGACGTCTTGCAATGCCTGCTTCTGGTTAGCTGACGACGTCCGCGCCGATCATATCGAGGCGATCGGTACAAATCATGTCAACGCCCCACTTCGCGAGTTCGCTGGCGCGCGCGGGATCGTTCACCGTGTACGCAAGCACGCGCAAGCCGGCTTCGCGGATCGCGCGGACATTCTGTTGGGTCAGATGATGATGGTCGGCGTGCAGCGACACGCACGCGAGTTCGCGCACGATCGCGAGCCAGTCGTCGGGCAGCGCTTCGAACAGCATGCCGCGCGGCAACGACGGTGCGGCATCGCGGGCGGCTTTGAGCGCTTCGAATGAGAACGACGACAGCAACGGTTTCTGCGTGCGCCACAGGTCTTTTGCTGCGAGCGCGACAAGGCGCCCGGTGATTTCATCGCGGCCGGGACACGGCTTGATTTCAATGTTTGCTGCAATCGCTTCGCTTGCGCAGCGCGCCGCGACTTGGGCGAGCGTCGGCAGCCGTTCGTCGGCGAAGCGTGCGTCGAACCATGCGCCGGCATCGAGCGATGCAAGCTGGTGCCATGTGTGTTGCGCGGCCGGGCCGTGACCGTTGGTCGTGCGGTCGAGGTCGTCGTCGTGCAGCAGGAAGATCTGATCGTCCGAAGAAAGCTTCGCGTCGAACTCGATCATCCGGTAGCCGAAGCGGGCGCACATGTCGAAGCCCGCCAGCGTGTTCTCCGGCGCAAGCTTGCCGCCGATGCGATGCGCGACGCGCCGTGGATACGGCCAGTCTGCGGATAATGCCTGATCGATCCCGTTGCCCATCGTGCTTGCCTTCACAAAGTTCTGATGGAACTGCGGCCTGCGCGCGACGGCGCGTCACTGCACCGTTGTATCTTATTCTGAGGATCGCGAACGGATGGTCTTCCATGCGCGATGCGACGCAAGCTTGTCATTGCACGACATCCGCGGCGCCCCGAACCCCGGGGAACATTGCACAGCGGATATTTCATTTCGTTTTCGAAAATCTGCTGTTCGCGATGTTTCAAATCGGGCGCGAATGTCTCAAAATGCGAAGGCTAAATACAAATACCCAAAGTTGCAAGCTCCCAAAAAAATACAACCGCAAACTGCACAAAGCAAGGCGCCGACATGCGTTTTGACATCGCCTGGACATATTCCATTGGTAGTGGTTTATACGTAAGAACACGGATAGCGGACTGCGCAAACGGGCAGCGCACAAAACGTTAAATACGAACAGGCGAGGAACGATACGCATGTGGCAGGAAGACCGTCATCAGCGCATACGGGCGCTGCTTTCGACACTCAAACGCGTGTCCACCGAGCGCATCATGGCGGACCTCGGCGTATCGCGCGAAACGGTGCGGCGCGATCTGCTCGATCTCGAAGCGCTCGGGGAACTGCGCCGCGTGCATGGCGGCGCGATCAAGCCCGCCGACGAAGCGCCTATCGCCGAACGCGCGCAGTCGCACGTGAAGTCGAAGAAAGCGATTGCGAAGGCGGCAACCAGTGTGGTTGCGAGCGGGCAAACGCTTTTCATCGACGCGGGCACGACGACAGCCGCGCTCGCCGATGAACTCGCGAAGCTCGCGAACCTGACCATCATCACCAACTCGATCGATGTCGCGATGACAATGCGCGGCGCGCCGGACAAGCGCGAGTCGCCGGCGAACGAAGTCATATTGCTGGGCGGCTCGATCAGCGACCGCGCGCTATCGACAACGGGCGACACGACCATTCTCGACATCCAGCGCTATCGCGCGGATATGGCGCTGCTGTCGCCCGTGGGCGTCGATCCGAAGCATGGCGCGAGCAACTACGACCGCGCGGAGACGGAAGTCGCGCGTGCGATGGTCGCTAATGCGGACAGCGTCGTGATACTCGCGGACTACAGCAAGATCGGACAGCGCAGCCGCATCGCGTACTGCGCGCCCGAAAAGATCGACCTGCTGATCACCAATCGCAAAGCGACGGACGTCGCGGCCTTCGCGCAACTCAAGCGCAAGGTGGGCAAGGTGATACTCGCGTGATGTTGCCTGCTCGCGCGGTCACGACTGCTGATGCTCGCTCACGACAGGTGCGGCTTCATGCATGCGCTTGCGCAAGCGCGTATCGTGCAGCGCGCCCGCCGCGTCGAGCACGGGATACGCTGTGGAACAGAACAGCGAGTTGAGCCGCTTCATGTCGCTGATCACATCGAGATGCAGCGCGCTCGTTTCGACGCTGCGCAAGGTCTGACCGGCGAGCCGGTCCAGATGCTTGTACGAATACGCGCGCTCCAGATCGCGGAAGCGCTCTTTCTCGGCGAGCAGCAATTCCGCGCAGCGCAGATCGTTGTTCAGAAACACCGACATGCCTAACTGAAGATTACCGACGAGCCGCGTATGCAGATCGTCGAGTTCATTGAGGCCTTCTTCCGAAAACGCGAGCCGGTGCGCGATCTTCTTCTCTTCGATATCGGTGACGATGCGCTCGATGATGTCGCCCGCGTGTTCGAGGTTGATAGTCAGCGCGATGATGTCGGTCCAGCGGCGGCTGTCGGCGTCGTCGAGCTGCTCGCGCGAAATACGCGCGAGATAGCCTTTGACTTCGGCATACAGATGATCGACGTCGTCATCCATGCGGATCGTGTCGCGCGCTCTCGCCAGATCGTTGTGATGGATCAGATGCGAGACGTTGTCGAGCATCGCCCGCACGATATCGCCGATGCGCAGCACTTCACGCGCGGCGTTCGACAGCGCGAGTGTAGGCGTTGCAAGCGACGCGGTATCGAGATGCATCGGCCGAAGCTGACCGTTCGGATCCGGCCGATCCGGCAACACACGATGGCACACGCGCGCGACGGCATCGATCAGCGGCATGCACGCACAGCAGCGCAGCGTGTTGTAGATCACATGGAAACCGACCACGGCCTCGCGCGGATTGTTGATCAGCACAGGCAGACCGCGCGCGAGCAGCGGCGCGAACGGCAGAATCAGGAACGCGCCCGCAAGCTTGAAGGCCAGGCTGCCGAGCGCGAGACGGCGCGCCGCCGGGTTCTGCGCGACTGTGCCCGCCAACGCGAGCAGACCGCTACCGAGATTGGCGCCGATCACGAGACACAGCGCCACCTTCAGCGAGATCACACCCGACGATGCGAGCGTCGCCGTCAGCAGCACGGCTGCGAGACTCGAATACGAAATAACCGCGAAGGTCGCGCCGACCAGCGCGTCGAGCATCGTGTCGCCCGTGAGCGCGCCGAACATCACGCGCACGCCGGCGCCTTGTGTCATCGGTTGCGCGGCTTCTACGATCAGATGGAGCGCGAGCAGTATTAACCCCAGGCCGATGGCCGTGCGGCCGACCTGACCAAGACGGTTCTGCTTGCGGGAGAGGAAGAGCGGCACACCGAAGACGATCAGACATGGCGAGAGCCACGACAGATCGAGCGTGAGAATGCGCGCCATCAGCGAAGTGCCGACATCCGCGCCGAGCATGATGGCGAGACCGCTGGCCAGCGGCAGCATGCCTTGGGCCGCGAACGACGTGACGATCATCGCCGTGGCATTGCTGCTTTGCACGAGACTCGTGACGCCGACACCTGCTGCGAAGGCCTTTGCACGACTATTCGTGCTGCGCGCCAGCGCGCGGCGCAGATCGGCGCCCCACACGCGCAGAATGCCGGTGCGCACGATATGCGTGCCCCATACCAGCAACGCGACTCCCGACAACAGGTTCAGCAGAATCAGCATACGCACGACGACTCAGGATATCCGCCTTCGTTCGGAACGGTCGGTCCCGGACCCTTGAGGGCTAGTGTTGCACAGTTTTGCGTTGTTGTAATTTTGTGCGTTTTGTTTTTTTGTGGCATTTGCAACAGATTGTGGCTGCGCGGGCTGGGGTGCGGGTTTTTGCTTCGCGTGTGTGGGGTGGCATGCGGTCTGGTTTGGTTCGCTGTGCGACGATATGTTTGGTTTGCTTGGGTTGTTGCTGGCATCCGCGTTAGCGCCTACGCGGCGCAAGCGTTGCCCCTGTGCGGGGCGGCACTTACTTTCTTTGCCGCCGCAAAGAAAGTAAGCAAAGAAAGCGGGCTAACACCGCCCGTTCTTGACCACCGCCTGAGGGCCCCCAACGGGTCCTCTCCTTCACACGGCAGCTTCTCAGTCCCCGCCCGTTGCCAACGCTCCGAATAATCGCCTCACCCACTTCAATCACCCGTAGCGCAGCCAGCGGCGGCGAATGGTTAAGGCCGCCCAGGTGGCAAACTGTGTGTAGGTCGTAGTGCTTCACACGTCAGCGCTTCTACGACACCGATCGTGCTTTTCAGTCCGGAGTGATGCGTGTACGCCGCGAAAGCCGACACACAGTTTGCCGCGATAGAACGTGAGCGATTTGATCGCGCCGGCGACGACGCGGGAGTGTGAAGCGGGTGATGAGCCAATTCGAAGCGTTGGCAGCGGGCATCGAGAAGGGAGATGCCGGGAACAGGACGGGGCCGTCGAGGGCCCGTGGGCAACAACAAAGAACTGGCGGTGTTCAGCGGCTTTCTTTTGCCTACTTTTCTTTGCCGCGGCAAAGAAAAGTAGGTGCCGCCCCGCACAGGGGCAACGCGTGAAGCACGAAGGCAAATCGCGGATGCCAGCGAAAAAGCAGAACGCGAACGCTAGCGAAAAAGCAAAAACAAAAACAAAAAAGCCCGCTTGCGCGGGCCTGTATGCATCAGCAAGAAAGATATCCACCGACGAAGGAGGTTCAAACCACTCCTGCATCGTGCGCCTGCACATCGGCGTGATAGCTCGACCGCACCATCGCGCCAACAGCCGCGTGCGTGAACCCCATCTTGTACGCTTCTTCCTCGTACATCTTGAACGTATCGGGGTGCACATACGAACGCACGGGCAAGTGATGCTCGGACGGCTGCAGATACTGCCCAATCGTCAGCATGTCGACATTGTGCTCGCGCAGATCGCGCATCACCTGCAGGATCTCTTCTTCCGTCTCGCCGAGGCCAACCATCAGGCCCGACTTCGTCGCGACATCCGGATGCAGCGCCTTGAAGTCCTTCAGCAGCTTCAGCGAGTGCGCATAGTCCGAACCCGGGCGCGCTTCCTTGTACAGACGCGGTACCGTTTCGAGGTTGTGGTTCATCACATCGGGCGGTGCGGCGCTCAGGATGCCGAGCGCGCGATCCAGACGGCCACGGAAGTCCGGCGTCAGAATCTCAATGCGCGTTTCCGGCGACAACTCGCGCGTCTTCGCAATACATTCGACGAAGTGCGCCGCGCCGCCATCACGCAGATCGTCACGGTCCACGCTCGTGATCACCACGTATTTCAACTTCAATGCGGCGATCGTGCGCGCGAGGTTCAGCGGCTCTTCGGGATCGAGCGGGTCAGGACGGCCGTGGCCGACGTCGCAGAACGGACAGCGGCGCGTGCACTTGTCGCCCATGATCATGAACGTAGCCGTGCCCTTGCCGAAGCATTCGCCGATGTTCGGGCAGCTCGCTTCCTCACACACCGTGTGCAGGTTGTGCTCGCGCAGAATCTGCTTGATCTCGTAGAAACGCGAATTGCCCGTCGCCGCCTTCACGCGAATCCAGTCGGGCTTCTTCAGTTTTTCGATCGGAACGATCTTGATCGGAATGCGCGCAGTCTTGGCTTGCGCCTTCTGCTTGGCGGTAGCGTCATAAGGCTGGGCGCCGCCGTTGACGGGGCTCGAAGCTGCGGGATTCGCGGTAACGTCAGTCATTCGTTCGTTCCAGTCAGGCGGTGAGAGCACCGGCCTGCGGTAGGCCGACGGCTGCGGGGATGCCGTCGATGTTGGCGATGAGGCTTGCTGCAAGGGTTCGGGCTACGTCGTCCCAGCCGGCTGCGACGCCAAGCGTCGCCATATCGACTGTTTCGAGCCCCGCGTAACCACACGGGTTGATGGCGAGAAACGGCTGCAGGTCCATTTTCACGTTCAGACTCACGCCGTGATAGCTGCAACCGTTACGGATTTTCAGGCCCAGCGCGGCGATCTTCGCGCCGACGTGCAGCCCTGCATCCGGCTGCTCGGGCGAAACATAAATGCCCGGTGCGCCCGCCTTGCGTTCTCCGGCGAGATTATACGCCGCGAGTGTGTCAATCACGCCCTGCTCGATCCGCGTCACCAGCTCGCGCACCATCAGCTTGCGACGGCGCAGATCGAGCAGCAGATAGGCGACCACCTGACCGGGACCGTGATAGGTGATCTGGCCCCCGCGATCCACCTTGACCAGCGGAATACCGCTGTCGGCGGCTAGCAGGTGAGCGGGATCGCCCGCCTGGCCAAGCGTGAAAACGGGAGGATGTTCGACTAGCCAGATTTCGTCCGATGTTTCCGGCGTGCGGGAATCGGTGAACGCGCGCATCGCGTCGAAGCTGGTCTGATAGTCTTCCGAGCCGCGCCAGCGCACGCTCACGGGCTGCGCGACAGGGCCTTGCGCCGCGGCTGCATCAGACGCAGCGGCGCCCGACGCGACGGCGCCGGGCTGACTGGAATTCGAAGAATCGGGGGACGATGAAACCGGCGTGGCACACATGATTGCGTCAGTTTACCGAAATCCTGTGCACCTCGCCGGTCATCCGGGCATTGCCTTGGGCCAATCTTCGGTATCAAACGGTGCGCCAGCCCGAGCGGAGCCACGCGCCGAAGCGCTCGCCGACACGCGCAAACCAGTTGAGCGCCTTCTGCTCAGGCCGTGTCGGCACGTGGAACGCAACGCGCGCTTCCGTACCGCGCTCGACCGACAGCCACAGCCGCTCGCCGCGCCGCAGACGCAGCGTCTTGCCCGGCTCGAGCCAGTAATCCTCGACGTCGTCGCTGCGCGTCACCCACACTGCGCCGCCCGAAACGGCCAGCCGCGTGCTGCGGGTGATCTTCATCGGGACGGTTTCACCGGCTACGATTTCAAACGTGATGCTAGAGGAAATTTCTCGCATGATGGCCTCGCCAAAAATCGTTTCATGGCTACAATCGTATATGCGACAAGGGTTTACGCCAAACGATCAATTTTCACCCTTATGTGAGAAAAATTGCGATGGACCTCCGTCAACTGCCTGCATTGAACGCAATCAAGGCCTTCGAGGCCGCCGCCCGCCACGAGAGCTTTTCGCGTGCCGCCGACGAGCTATACGTCACGCACGGCGCGGTGAGCCATCAGATCCGCGCGCTCGAAGAAGAACTGGGCGTGAAGCTGTTCGCCCGCGATGGCAAGCGCGTGCGGCTCACCGATGTCGGCCGCCGCTATGCCGCGCAGGTGCGCACAGCGTTGATCTCGCTGGTGGAAGCGACGCGCGAGATTCGGGCCGGCGACCGCGACCGGCGGCTAGTGGTGTCGATGCTGTCGTCATTTGCGGCGCGCTGGGTGACGCCGCGTATCGGCAGGTTTATCGAGGCGAATCCGCAGTGGGATCTCGAACTGCTGTCGACCAACGCGCTAACGGACTTCGCCCGCGACGATGTGGATTGCGCGATCCGCTTTGGTAACGGTCCCTATCCGGCGTTGCATTCCGAGCTGCTGCTCGAAGAGGTGTTCTTCCCGGCCTGCTCGCCGACCTTCAACGGCGGCAATCTGCCGAAAAATCCAACTGACCTCGCCAATCTGCCGCTGCTGCGCTCCGACGACGAACTATGGCGTCCCTGGTTCGACGCAGCTGGCCTGACCGACTGGCCCGAGCCGAAGCGCGGCGTGCTGTATCAGGATTCGTCGAATCTGCTGCAGGCGGCTATCGATGGTCAGGGCATCGCGCTGACGCGCCGCTCGCTTGCAATGCACGAAGTCGCAGCGGGCCGGCTCGTGCGGTTGTTCGATATCGACGGACCGAGCCCGTGGCAGTACTACTTCATCTGCACGCCACAACTGATGCAGACGGCACGCGTAAAAGCGTTCCGCGATTGGGTGTTCGATGAAGTCGGGCGCTTCCGGCAACTGTTCGAGAATGCGTGCACCGAAAACGCCAAGCGCTCAGTGACGGATACGAAGCAGGGGAAAAAGCAGACTGAAGCAAAACCGGACACGTTGCATGTCCGGAATCCGGCGGCGCAGACGGGGCGCTGAAAGCACCGCCGCCCGCTCGCCAGTACATCACTTACAACACAACCTTCACCATCGGATGCCCGGTCAACGCCCGGTAAATATCATCCAGATGCTCCCGGTTCAGCGCACGCACCGTCACCGTCAAACCGGTGTAATTACCGCCGCTCGACGGCCGCACTTCGACACGTTCCGCGTCGAAACCGCCGTCGAACTGGCGGATCACTTCGACGATGGTCGTCTGGAAATCCGGATGCGACTTGCCCATCACCTTGATGGGGAAATCACACGGAAAATCTATCAATGATTCGTTCACGGGACTCATCCTCGGCTCCTTCATTCACCGCACGCAATCACCCTATATGATTGCGCGCGGCGAAAAAGCAAGCCGCAGGTTTTTCTAGCTGTTGCCGGCTTACTTCTTCTTGTTGAACATCAGCATCATCGAATCCCACACGCGGCCGACGATGCCCGCCTGCGGCACAGCCTGCAGCGCGACCAGCGGCACCTGCGCGAGCGTCTTGCCATCGGCGACGAACTTCACCGTGCCGACCTGCTGGCCTTCCGTGATCGGCGCGATCAGCGGATCGGCGTGTTCGACCTGCGGCTTCACCTTGTCGGCCATGCCCTTCGGCAGCGTGATGTATTGATCCGTCTTCACGCCGAGCTTGACCGTGTCCTGCGAGCCCTTGTAGACGCGCGGCGTTTCGACCACCTGATTCGCCTTGTACAGGCGCACCGCGTCGTACGCGGAATAGCCGTAGTTCAGCATCTTCAGGCTGTCCTGCACGCGGTCGTGCTCCTTCTGCTCGCCCATCATCACCGTCACCAGACGGCGCGACGCATCCGGCACGCCTGGCAGCGGACGCTTCGCGCTCGCGATCAGACAGTAGCCAGCCGCTTGCGTGTGGCCCGTCTTCAGGCCGTCGACGGTCGGGTCGATCCACAGCAGACGGTTGCGGTTCGGCTGCTTGATCTTGTTATACGTGAATTCCTTGACCGAAAAGATGTTGTAGTAGTCAGGGAAGTCGCGGATCAGGCGCGCCGACAGGATGGCGAGGTCGCCCGCCGTCGTGTAGTGCTGCGGGTCGGGCATGCCGTTCACGTCGGCGAAGTGCGTGTTCTTCATGCCGAGCTTTTGCGCTTCCGTGTTCATCATGTTGACGAACTGCGACTCGCTGCCGCCGACCAGTTCCGCCAGCGCGATCGCTGCGTCGTTGCCCGACTGGATGATCATCCCGTAGACGAGATCGTGCACCGTGACCGGCTTGTTCGCCTCGATGAACATGCGCGATTCGTCGTTCTTCACGCGGCGCACGGCCTCGCTCGGATTGATCGACTGGTCCATCGTGATTTTCTTCGTCTGCAGCGCCTCGAACGTGAGGTATGCCGTCATCAGCTTGGTCAGCGATGCGGGCTCGACGCGCTCATCCGGGTTGCCCGACGCGAGCACCTGGTTGCTGGTTGCGTCGACGAGCACCCACGAGCGCGCGTTCACGCCCGGCGGCGGCACCTGCGCGAACGCCGTGCTGGCGACGAGCGCAGCGGGCAGCGCGAGACCCAGCGCCAGTTTGCTGGCGACGGATTGCGGAACAAAGGAAGCAAGGCTGGAAAGGCTGACGGAGCCGGGATTCGAAAAGCGCATAGGGTCGATTCGGGAGAAATGGGCTGGTGCGCACAGAAAGCGCAGTTCAGATGGTTCGCGTGTGGCCGGACTGGCAGGCGCCGCCGCGCACGAATGATGCGGCGTCGTTTTGACTGCTTGTCAGACTGTCTGTCACGCGGTCGGTTCGCGCAGCGCGCCTCGCATCTCGCGCCGAATACGCTGCCGTGAACTCACGAGCGAGGCGATTCGATCCACCAGACGGGCAATGCTGCGCCCAAAAAAAGAGCGCTCATTATACGCACGGCCGCCTGACAATTTGCCGTACGTCATTGAGTTTTACCGCATTTTTCGTGGGTTTTTACAACATGAGCGGCACCCGGCCGCTCATGTTTTCGCGATGCACGATCGACGCGCGATCAGCGCCACGCGTCGACGATGATGCGCTTGAGAATATGCAGCTTGCGATGCAAAAAATGCTCGGCGCCGGGAATCACGACAACGGGCAGTTCCTGCGGCGTCGCCCAGTCGAAAACCGACTGGATCGGCACGGTATCGTCGATTTCGCCGTGAACGACGAGTGTATTTTCCGGCACGGGCGCGACTTCCCAGCGGCTCGCCGCCGTGCCGACGAACACCATCCGCTCGATAGCCCGCCCTTCTTCGCGCAGCCGCGCGGCGACATGCGACAGCACGAACGTGCCGAACGAAAAGCCCGCGAGCACGAGCGGGAGATCGGCGTGGCCGGGCTGTTCGCGCATATGGTCGATCACCGCGCGCAGATCGTCGCGCTCGCCGATGCCGGCATCATGCGTGCCCTGCGTCTCGCCGACGCCGCGAAAATTCGTGCGATACGTGACGTAGTTCAACTGGACCAGCGTGCGCGCGAGCGTCTGCGCGACCTTGTTGTCCATCGTGCCGCCAAAAAGCGGATGCGGATGCGCAACCAGCGCAATGCCGCGCGGCGCGGCGCTGCCGTCGCGGCTGGCGTCGGGCACATCGACGGCGACTTCGATCTTGCCGACCGGGCCGTCGATCAGATACTTCTTCGTATGTACGTTCATCTTGTGTGGGAGCGTGACGCGAGTGATTTGCCGGAGGTTAGCGGTCGATCAGCAGACGCTCGACGATCTTGCCGTTAGCAAGATGCGAATCGACGATTTCGTCGATATCGCTCTTGTCGACGTACGTGTACCAGACGCCTTCCGGATACACGACGATGGTCGGCCCTTCCTCGCACCGGTCCAGACACCCCGACTTGTTGATGCGCACCTGGCCCGGACCTGCGAGGCCAAGCTCTTTCACGCGTTTTTTCGCGTATTCCTGCATTTCCTGCGCATTGCAGTTCGCGCAGCTTGGACGCGACGCACCCGGCTCGCGCTGGTTCAGGCAGAAAAAGACGTGATGCTTGAAGAAGGAATCCATGATGGCTGACGTGTGGGGTCCGTGACCGGACCGCGGCACATATGGCATGCATCGCGCGGCCCGCCGGAAGCAGGGATAAGAGGTTCCGTCGATTATAACGACGGGGATCGAACATCGCAGGTCGCCACGGGCAGCGCCGGCTTCACCCGGAAATATCACACGTGCGGTCACGCGCGCGGCCCGCGCCGCTTCGCCAGCAATGCGCGTTCCGCCGACAACCCGACCCACACGAGCGCCGCATACGGCCACATCCACGCGAGCCAGCGCGCGAGGCCGTTGAAATGCAGATAGCGTCCTTGCCGCCAGTCGGCGAGCACGACGTCGAAATACGGATTCACCGGCAGCAGATTGACGAACACCAGCGACACGACCAGCGCCATCGCAGCAAGCGCGGCGCGCGACCCACGCGGCAGCTTCAGCGCCAGCAGCATCGCGACAAAGCCGCTCGCGAGGCCGATCAGCGCGCCCGGCGTCGCCCAGTTGAACGCGAGGCCCGATTGCGACTGCAGGAATGTCGCGCCCGCTTTCACGACGAGTGTCGCCACCACAAACGCAATCAGAAGGCGCACGCGCGGCGCGCGATCGCGCATCGGCAGAGACGCTAGCGCGCCCGCCGCCAGCAGATTGAGCGCGGTGATGATGGCTTCCCACGCGTCATCCGGCATCCACGCAGCGACCAACGCGGGCCACGCGGATACGTGCCACGCCGCGGGCGCCCAGGCGAGCAGCGCGTCCTGCATCGTCGAATCGGAACGCAGCCACAATTCACGCGGCCACGAGCCGAGGCCGAGCAGCAGCGGCGCCGGATACATCGTCGCGAATGGCCACAGGCCCGCGAGACCGATCACCGCCGTGCTGTCGCGCTCGAACCAGAGAAACCGCATCCGGCGCAGCATGCCGCGATCGAGCAGCGCGCCTGTCAACGGTGACATCAGCGTCGCGCCGAGCAGCGCGCCCAGCGCGTTCGCCGCGAGATCGAGATTCGACGCGACGCGCGTCGGCAGATACGTTTGCACAGCTTCCATCACGCCCGAGAGCAGCGTGCCGAGCCCGAACGCGAACGCCACTGCAATCGCGCCGCGCCAGCGCGGATAGACGGCCAGCACGACGAGCGCGCCGAACGGCATGTAGCCGAGCACGTTGGTGACGACATCGAACGCCGTCAGATACTGCGGGAAAGGATCGAACAGATAGTCGAGCGGACCGATACCGAGCGAACGCCAGCCATAGAACGGATACCACGACCCATAGACGATCAGCGCCGCATACAGCACCAGCGCCTGCCTCGCAAACGCCGACGGCCGCCGCTGCCACGGCTTGTCAGCCATCCAGCGCTCCCTCTGCTGCGCGGCGTCCCGTCATTGTTGCGCGACGAGCGCCTGCACGCCGAGCCACGCGGAGATCTGCGCGACGAGGTCGTCGGTGGCAGCGGCGATCGCACGCGCGCCGCCGGAGGCGTCGGCGGAACTCGCGGGTGCACGCGCCATGAAGGTGCGCTGCCCGACCACCTTGCCGTCGACGAACAGCGTGGTGCGCGCCGTCACCGAACCGTGACTTTCGGACTGGCCGTCGAAATCCTGCTCGAACTCGTCGAGATCGACTTTCAGCACGGGCGCGCGCACGCCGTCGCCGCCCGTCAGCACGGTGCCGCGCGACGACAGCGCATTACGCAGTCGCTGCGTGACGAGTTGCGCGGGCGGCATCGTCCAGTGGCTGTTCGCGTACGAAGCGGTTTGCTGCGAGTCCGAATAGGTAAGCCGATAGATCAGCTTGTCGGAATCGAGCGTGGTCGGCGCGGTGACTTCGAGCACCTTGATCGCGGGCATCGTGCCCGTGCTGGCCGGCAGCGGCGCCGGGCCGAGGTCATAGCGGATGTCGGACAGCGCGGACGGATTGCCCGCACAGCCTGCCAGCGCGCCTAGCGTTAGCAGCACCGCCGCGAACAGAGCGCGTGTGAAAAAGAGACGGTTGATCGAATGTGGCATACCTGGTTTCCTTTGAAATTCATTTGGCCGCGTGGCCCGCGGGCCACACGAAGCCCGGCTCGCCGGGGCCGGGCGCGGCGCGCGGCGCGCCGAACAGCACGCTGTTGGGCGCCTCGTCGAAGGTGTTCGCGGCGCGATCGACGGCACGCACAGCCGAGCGCACGTCTTCCGCCAGCGAATTCACGCGCGGCAGCGTGTCGTAGCCTACACGCGCCGAAATGTCCTGCAGCGTCGAGTTCATCGCCGTCAGCGCGTCGCCCGCCTGTTGCGCGGCCGTGCCGACCTTGTTGAGCGTGCCGTTGAGCGGACCGTCCGGACGGTTCAGGCTCGTGATCATCCGGTTCGTCGACGCCAGGGTCTGATCCAGCTGATTGAGCGTGTTCGGCAGCTTGCCGACAGCCGGCCCCATTTGCGCGGTGAGCGTCGTGACGCCGTCAGCGGCGTGCTGCAGGCTCGCCGCGGTCGCCATCAGCTGATCGCGCATTTCCGGCGACAGCAGCAGGTCGACATCGCGCACCGTTTTTTCGATCTGCCGCAGCAGCACGTCGCCGCGCGCCTGCAACTGGTCGAACAGGCCGGGGCGCATCGGCAGCTGCGCGACGTCCTTCGCCGATGACGTCAGCGGCGAGAGATCCTTCCCCGTATCGTCGAGCTGGATGAACGCGAGACCCGTGACGCCCTGCAGCCCAAGCGTGCCGAAGGTCGAATGCGTGATCGGCGCGTTTTTGTCGACGAGAATGCGGATCAGAATCTGCCCCGGATGCGAACGATCGAACTTGATTGACTGCACTTTGCCGACGTCGAGGCCGCGATATCGTACCGCAGCATCCGGGTACAGGCCTGTGACATTGGTGCGCGCAATCAGATCGAAAGGTATGCGGACCGACCGGTCGACGTTGAACAGAAACGCTGCCACGGCAATCGCGACCACCATCACGACGGTGAAGAGCCCGGCCCAGAAGGCGTGTGATTTGTTTTCCATTGTCAGGTTCCCTGGTTCGCGGCCTGGTTCGCAGCCAGTTTCACAGCCTCATATGCGGCCCGATTTGCGGCGATAGCGCTTATCCGGCGTGCATCACGGCGATCGTGCAGGCTGCTGGCGGCTTCGGCGTTCATAACGCGGTCCGTAGTGGAATCGCTTCCGACGCGGGCTCGAGCGCTTCGGGCGGCAGCTTCGCGCGCCGCTCCGGCGACAGCCCCTGCAACGCGAGGCGCCCACGCAGCCCGAGAAAATACTCGTGGATGAACGGGTGATCGAAGCCCGCCACTTCCTCGACAGGCGCCGCGACGATCACCTTGCGATCCGCGATCACGGCAACGCGCGTCGACAGCGCGACCATCGTATCGAGGTCATGCGTCACCATCACCACGGTCAAACCGAGCGCGCGATGCAACGCGCTGATCAGTTCGACGAATTCGTCGGAGGCCTGCGGATCGAGGCCGGCCGTCGGTTCGTCGAGAAACAGCAGTTCCGGCTCCAGCGCGATCGCGCGCGCGATGCCCACGCGCTTGATCATCCCGCCCGACAGCGCCGCCGGCATCTTCGACGCGTGCTTGCACGGCAGCCCGACCATTTCGAGCTTCAGCATCACGATGTCGCGCAGCAGGTCGTCGGGTACCTTGCCGAGTTCGCGCAGCGGCTGCGCGATGTTGTCGAACACCGACAGCGACGAAAACAGCGCGCCCTGCTGGAACAGCATGCCCGAGCGCACTCGCATCAGCCGCGCTTCGTCCTTGTCGAGCGTGGCCATGTCCTCGCCGAACACCTTGATGCTGCCCGACGTTGGCCGTTCGAGCCCGAGAATCTGCCGCATCAGCGTGGTCTTGCCCGACCCCGAGCCGCCGACGATCGACACGATCTCGCCGCGCCGCACGTCGAAATCCAGATGCTGATGGACGATGTTGCGGCCATAGCGTTTGGTCAGGTTGCGCACCTCGATCACGGTTTCCGCGATTGCCGGCAGCGGTTGATCCATTACGGCGGTGGTGAGCGGCGCGATCATGACAGCCCCACGTTCTGAAAGAGAATCGCGAACACGGCGTCCGCGAGAATCACGACGGTGATCGACGTGACGACCGACGTCGTCGTGCCTTCGCCCAAACTCTGCGAATTCGCCTTGATGCGAAAGCCGAAGTGACAGCCGACGATCGCGATCAGCATGCCGAACACCATGCCTTTGCCGAGGCCGATCCACAGATTGGCGACGGGCACGACGGTCGGCAACGCGCGCGCGAAGTACGACATGTCGATCTGCAGCACCAGCTTGGCGGCCAGCGCGCCGCCGATCAGCGAGACGATGTTGGTCCACATCACCAGCAGCGGCATCGCAAGGGACAGCGCCAGCACGCGCGGCAGGATCAGCCGCAGGCCGTGCGGAATGCCCATCACGCGCATGGCGTCGAGTTCTTCCGTGACGCGCATCACACCGATCTGCGCGGTGATCGCCGAGCCCGAGCGCCCCGCGACGAGAATCGCCGACAGCACGGGCCCGAGCTCGCGCAGCACCGACATCCCCAGAATATTCACAATGAACTGGTTCGCGCCGAAAAGCCGCAACTGCTGCGCGGACAGATAGCTCAGCACGATGCCGATCAGGAACGCGACCAGCGCGGTGATCGGCAGCGCCTGCGTCCCCGCGCTGTAGACGTTCGCGGAAATCTCCTTCCATGGCGCGAGCTTGGGATTGCGCGCGATCGACAGCAGATCGAGGATCACGCGGCCGAACATCGCGACGCCGCCATACAGATGCTCGAAGAACGCGAAGATGCCGAGTCCGAGGTTCGTGAACGGATCGAAGCGATGCACGGGCTCCGGGTTCTCGCGTGCGGTATCGAGCAGCGCGATGCGGTCGAAGATGTCGCGTTGTGTGGCGTTGAGCGCGACCAGATCGGCGGGCAGCTTGTAGCCCCAGACGCGCCACAGCGCCTGGCCGCCCACGTGGTCCATCCGCTCGATTCGCGACAGATCCCATTGCGCCACCTGCGCACGGCTTTCGATCAGTTCACGCAGACGCGGCAGCGCCTGTCCGTGCAGGCGGTCGCGCGCCAGCGCGAGCGCCGTCCACTGGCCGGACAGGCGCACGATCTTGCCCTTGCTGCCTGCCGCGACTTCGAGGCCGGGAGGAGTGTCGTAGTTCAAGGATCGCAGAATGTGGTTATCGGATTAACGGGCATTGTAACGAAGCGCCCGATATTGGGCCCTGGTGGGATGCCTGGCTGAGCGCCTTGCCGCACAGGCCATGCGCGCGGACGCACGGAACGCGCGGCGATCCCATCTATCGATCACGATTGCGGGCGCAGTGGCTAAAATACGCTTCATGAATACCCCACTCTCTCCCAGCCCTTCGGGCGACTGGCGCATCGACCGGGAACGCGCGGTAGCGCTGTTTGGCCCGGCTGCGCATGACTGGCCGATCGAAATCGTCGAAGAGACGGGCTCGACCAACGCCGACCTGATGGCGCGCGTGAAAGCGCTGCCACGCGAGCGCGACGCGCTGGCGCGGCCGATCGTGCGCGTCGCCTATCTTCAGACGGCGGGACGCGGCCGGCGCGGGCGCCCTTGGTACGCGGAACCGGGCAATGCGCTGCTGTTCTCGGTGGCCTGCGTGCTGCCGCGGCCGCTGGAAGGCCTCGCGGGGCTCAGTCTTGCCGTCGGCGTCGCGCTGGTCGACGGGCTGCGCTCGCTGCCTGTGGCGGGGCCCGGCCAGATCGCGCTGAAATGGCCGAACGACGTGCTGCTCGAAGGCGACAAGCTGGCCGGCATCCTGATCGAAACGGCATGGAGCACGGCGGATGCGAGCGCTGTCGTCATCGGCATCGGCACCAATGTGAAGGGCGCGGACGAACTCGCCGCGAAGGTGGGTGCGCTCAACGCCAACGTGCCTGCGCAGGCGCGCGGCGCCGCGCCGACCGCGCTGTCGCGCGCGCTGCCGAATGCGAATCTCACCGATACCCTCGCCGCCGAACTGAACGCGCTAGAGCCGGCATTGCAGCGCTTCGGCGCGGAGGGCTTCGCGTCGTTCCGCCAACGCTGGAACGGCTGTCATGCGTACGCGGGACGTGATGTCGTGCTGTTCGAGCAGGGCGTGGAGATCGCACGCGGCGTGGCGGCGGGCGTCGACGATCTCGGCCAGCTGCTGCTCGACACACCGTCCGGCCGGCAATCGATCGCGACGGGCGACGTGTCGCTGCGTCTCGCGGACGAAGGAAGCGGCGCTGCATGAGCGCGCCGTATCTGCTGATCGACGCGGGCAATAGCCGCGTCAAGTGGGCGCTAATTCAGGCTGATGGTACACAAACGCACTCAGGCGCGTTTTCTCACGGTGGTCAACTGGTAAAGGGAACCGGCGATCCATTGCAATCAAGGCACGAACCGGACTGGTCGGCATTGCCTGCGCCTGGTTCGGCATGGTTATCGAATGTTGCTGGGGACGCGGCGGCACGTCGGATCGATGCGTTCATCGACAGGCATTGGCCCGGACTTGCGCGCACGACGATCCGCTCGGCTGCGCAGCAGTGCGGCGTCACGAATTCCTACACGACGCCGACGCAGCTCGGCAGCGATCGCTGGGCGGGAATGATCGGCGCGCGGGCTGCCTTTCCGGGCGAGCCGCTGCTGATCGCGACCTTCGGCACGGCGACGACGCTCGAAGCGTTGACGGCCGACGGCGTGTTCGTCGGCGGATTGATCGCGCCGGGCTGGTCGCTGATGATGCGCTCGCTCGGCGAGCACACCGCGCAACTGCCGACGCTGACTGCAACGGCCGCGCGCGGCCTGCTCGACGGCGATGCCACCGGTGCGAACCCTGCAGGCGCTGCCGGACGCGCCACGTGGTTCGCGACCGATACGCCGCGTTCGTTGTCGTCGGGATGTGCGCTGGCGCAGGTCGGGTTGATCGAGCGGATGTGGCGCGATTTGCAGGACGAATGGAAAGTGCCCGTGCGGCTCGTCGTGAGCGGCGGCGCAGCGGGTGAACTGGTGCAGGCGCTGAGCGTGCCGTACACGCGTCACGATTCGCTGGTACTGGCGGGACTTGCGCTGATAGCTGTGCAGGGCTCGGCGAATCCGCCGACGAACGCCCGTTCGGCCTGAACGCCGGGCCACTGAACAAGGAAGCTGGAGACTCTCAACGATGCTGCGCTGGCTACTCGCCCTGCTTTTTCTCGCCAACATCCTCGCTTTTGTCACGATGCGCGGACTGTTTGGCCCGTCGCCGGCCGCCGGGCCGCGCGAGCCGAATCACCTGAACCGGCAGGTTCGGCCGGAACAGCTGCGCGTGCAGCCGATGTCGGCCGCTGATGCTGCCGATCTTGCCGTGGTCGGCGGGCCCGCGCCGGTTGCGCCGATTGCGGCTTCCGCCTTGTCGCAATAAGGTTTTTTTTATCGACGGGGCGTCTGCTGTTTGCGGTTTGCTTTTGTTTTTGATGGCATCCGCGGGGCGGCATTCGCCTTTGATCTGTCTTCGCGACGCTTTGTTTGGTTTTTTGTGGGCTTTCGCTGGCATCCGCGTGATGCTTTCGATGTTCAAGCGTTGCCCCTGTGCGGGGCGGCACTTACTTTCTTTGCCGCCGCAAAGAAAGTAAGCAAAGAAAGCGGGCTAACACCACCCGCTCCTGACCACCGCCTGAGGGCCCCCAACAGTTCCTCCGCCTTAATCGGCGTTCTGCCTTTCAATGCCCGTTGCCAGCGCTTCGAACAGGCGCCTCACCCACTTCAATCACCCGTAGCGCAGCGAACGGCAGCGATTGGTTACGGCCGCCCAGGTGGCAAACTGTGTGTAGGTCGCAGTGCTCCACACCTCAGCGCTCTTACGACACCGATCGGGTTTTTCAGTCCGGAGTGAAGCGCATACGCTGCGACAGCCTACACACAGTTTGCCGCTATAGAACGTGGGAGATTTGATCGCGCATGCGGCGACGCGGGAGTGTCGGGCAGGTGAGGCGCCTAGCCGAAGCGTTGGCAGCGGGCATCGAGAAGAGCGCTGCCGCAGACAGGACGGGGCCGTTGGGGGCCCGTGGGCAATTACAAGAACTGGCGGTGTTCAGCGGCTTTCTTTTGCCTACTTTTCTTTGCCGCGGCAAAGAAAAGTAGGTGCCGCCCCGCACAGGGGCAACGCGTGAACAACGAAAACATCACGCGGATGCCAGCGAAACCAAAAGCAAACCACCCAAGCGTCGCAAGACAAACCAAAAACCAAAAACCAAAACCAAAACCAAACCAAAACCACTAACCCTGAGCGCGAACCTTCTTCAACAACGCTGTCGTCGAACGATCATGCTCGAACGCAATCGCCAGCGCCTTGCCACCCCACCCTCGCACGAGCGCGGATTCCGGCAGCTTGTCCATGTCGTAGTCCCCGCCCTTCACCAGCACATCCGGACGCAGCGCCTCGATCAGCGCGACAGGCGTCTGCTCTTCGAAACGCACCACATAGTCCACGCTCTCCAGCGCCGCTAGCAACGCCATGCGATCCGCTTCGTTGTTGATCGGCCGGTCGTCGCCCTTGCCCAGCATGCGCACCGACGCGTCGCTGTTCACGCCGACGATCAGCGTCGCGCCCAGCGCCTTCGCATCCGCGAGATACGTGACATGCCCGCGATGCAGGATATCGAACACGCCGTTCGTGAAGACCACAGGGCCCTTCAGCGACGGGCGAAGTTGCGCGAGTGCGTCGCGTGTCATGAGCTTGCGTTCGAAGATAGCGGCCATGAGAGAAATCGTTTCAGCGAGATTGAGAAATGCAGCGTCGGGCTCGATGATAAAAGACACGAGCGCGCAATGAGACAAAAAAACGGCCCGGCGGGTTCTCACCTGCCGGGCCGTTTCATGTTTCTGCGGCGCGCCGGGCGTTCAGCCCGGCAGGCGCGCGGCCGTTATCAGGCCGGTTGCTGTTGCGCAGGCTGCTGGTCAGCTTGCAGGCGCGTCACGATTTCCTTGCGATAGCGGTTCAGTTCCTGAGCGGTCGTGAACGAGCGTTCGAACAGGATCGACAGGTTATGCAGAATGCGTTCGACAACCTTCTTTTCCCAGCCGTCGTCGAAGCGGATCTGCTCGTCGAGCCAGCGTTCGAGCCACTCGGGATCGGGTAGACGCGATTGAATCGTGTCACGCGGGAACAGCGACTGGTTCACGTGCAGATTGGTCGGGTGCAGCGGCTTTTCCGTGCGACGCGCCGAGGCCATCAGCACGCCGATCTTCGCGAATGCAGCGCGTGCGCCGTCGCCGAAGTTAACCAGCGCCTTCTTCATGTAGCGCAGATATGCGCCGCCATGACGTGCTTCGTCGCGCGAGATGGTTTCGTAGATCGCCTTGATGACGGGCTCGGTGTGCCATTCCGCTGCACGGCGATACCAGTGGTTCAGGCGGATTTCGCCGCAAAAGTGCAGCATCAGCGTTTCGAGCGGCGGCGCCGGATCGAACTCGAAGCGCACCGCATGCAACTCTTCTTCCGTCGGGCACATTTCCGGCCTGAAGCGGCGCAGATATTCCATCAGCACCAGCGAATGCTTCTGCTCTTCGAAGAACCACACGCTCATGAATGCGGAGAAGTCGCTATCGTGATGGTTGTCGCGCAGGAACATTTCCGTGGCGGGAAGAGCCGACCATTCGGTGATCGCGTTCATCTTGATGGTCGCCGCCTGCTCGTCGGTGAGCAGCGATGCGTCGAATTTATCCCACGGAATGTCCTTTTCCATGTCCCATCGAACGGACTCGAGCGATTTATAAAGTTCCGGATAAAGCATGGTGTTCATGATCCCACCCCTGTT
The DNA here is from genome assembly GCF_017104715.1 of Burkholderia sp. Ac-20365. Lineage (GTDB taxonomy): Bacteria > Pseudomonadota > Gammaproteobacteria > Burkholderiales > Burkholderiaceae > Paraburkholderia. The sequence continues at coordinate 300,518 of NZ_JAAGPI010000002.1, read as the reverse complement.
CTGCGCAAGGCGACGTCTGTTTATCTGTTGCTAGATTGCTGCCGACGAACGGGAACTTTCGGATACTTTCTCCGTCGTCAGCGCAGCATTCAATTTTACGCGGTAATCGGCTGCCAAGACGCAAGTCTTTGGCAAAAGAACTACTGCGGCTCGTGTAGCGCACGCGATTTTCGTGCCTCGCATGCGCGGCCAACCGTGGGTGAGGGAGAACCTGTGCCTGAGGTCGTGCCAGCTTGCCGAACGACGGCATTTGGGTCCGCGGCGGACGCACCGGCACTCGTGGCACCGGCTAAAAGAGCGAATCTGGCAATGTTCGCAAGCGTCCGCGGGCCAGAAAAAGCTTACACAATAATAGCATGCGGCCCTGATGCGCCTCATTTCCAGGCCGATGAAACCCGCTTTGTCATTGACGTAAAACAACGCGGGCCCGCATTGCCCGCATGGTGTCAAACGAATGTGCTAGCAAAACGCCGGTTCTGCGCTGGCAGGCAGCGCGCCGGCCGTTGCGGCGGCCGCGCGCGCATTTGTCGCACATCAGGCGTTCATTCGGACGTCGACGAAGTCTTCTTCGCGGATGGCCCACTTGCCCGTTTGGCGCTCGCTGCACGCTTTGCCGCCGGGCGCGGTGGTTCGTCGGACTTCGCTTGCGCCGTGCTTTCCGCATCGGGCTCGGGCTCGTCGTCGGTCTCGAGATCGCTCGGCTCGATGCCCGCACCCGCTTCCGATGCACCCGTCGCCGTCGTGGCCGCCGGCTGCGCCATCGCAAACTGCGCGATCTGGTTGAACTGCGCCTGCAGCAGATTCCACCAGCCGGACGCGTCGAATGCGGGCGGCGTCGAGTCGCCGGCTTCGGCTTCCGGTTCACTTGCGGCAGCCTTCGGTTCCGGCTGTCTCGGCGGCACTTCGGGTGCAGGCTGCGTCATCGTCTGCTGCGCGAATGCGCCGAACGCACGCAGCGTAGCGAGCGTCGCGCGCTGCACTTCGAGCGCCTGGATCGCCGACTGCAGCATGTTCAGATTGAGCTTGAGCCATTGCTCGACGGCGCGCATATCGGTGATGCGCTTGTCGAGTTCTTCGACGTTCGTGAGCGGCGCCATCATGTCGGACATCATCGACAGCGACGGTCCGAAGCCCTGCGTCGCGCCCGCAGGAGCGCCCGGGAACGCCGCGCCGAACGGCGTCAGGCGCATCATGCCCCACATGCGGTCGAGCATTTCGGCGGGTGGAAAGCCGGGAAATCCGGGGAAAGGCGGCGTCGAGCCTGTGTTGTCGGTCATTGCTGAGCTCCTGTGTTCGGTTCTGGCTTACGCGTCTGTTGTTCGCTCGTTATCGTTCGATACACCGCACGAAGCGGCGTTCGACGTTCGCGGCTCGATCATACCGCGTGAATTTTTCGCAGTGCGCCGCTTTCGCTGATGCAACCATCGTGCGCCTGATGACGTGACGGTTTTGCGTCCGCCTTCGTCACGCGCAAGCCTTCAGAACGGCTCCTTGCCGGGGAAATCCGGCGCGCGCCGCTCGCGCAGCGATGCCACGCCTTCCTTCACGTCCGGGCCCGCAAAGCCCATGAATTCGAGCGCCAGCGACGTATCGAAAGTCGGTCCTGCCGAACGCAGCCAGTTGTTGAGCGCGTACTTGGTCCAGCGGATCGCCGTTTGCGAACCGTGCGCGAGCTTGCGCGCGACTTCGAAGGTCTTCGGCAGCAAGTCGTTGTCGTCGACGGCGAGCGACACGAGGCCGATGCGCTCCGCCTCTTCGCCGCTGACCGGCTCGCACAGCATCAGGTAGTACTTCGCCTTCGCCATGCCGCACAACAGCGGCCACACGATCGCCGCGTGATCGCCCGCCGCGACGCCAAGCCGCGTATGTCCGTCGATAATGCGCGCCGACTTCGTCGCGATCGAAATATCGGCGAGCAGCCCCGCGACGAGCCCCGCGCCGACGGCCGGCCCATGCATCGCCGAGACAATCGGCTTGCTGCAGTTGATCACGTTGTAGACGAGATCGCGCGCCTCGCGCCATACGCGTGTGCGCACGTCGAAATCGTTCGCCATCTCTTCGACCAGACCGAGATCGCCGCCCGCCGAAAAGCCCTTGCCTTCGCCGCGGATCACCACGACGCGCGTTTCCGGATCGCGATCGACGTCGCGCCAGATATCGGCGAGTTCGCGATGCATGCTCGCGTCCGCGGTGGCGAGCGCGCTGCGGTTCGTGCCTTCGCCGCTCATCACGATTTCGAGGATGCCGTGCGCATGACGCCGCACGCGCAGCGACCTGTAATGCGCGTAAAACGCAGGTTCGACCGTTTGCGATTCCGATTCGTGAGACATGGCAGGCATCCGTAAGAGCGACGCGTCGGCGTCGAATCACACATCATGCGCGCGACGCAGCCGACGCTGCGCCACGCAACACACGTCGTCTAGCGCGGCTGATACACCCACTTGCCGTTGCTGATTTCGACCATCACGCGCGCGCGCTGATCGAGGCCGAGGTGATCGGTCGCGCTCATGTTGACGACGCCGTTCGTGTCGGCGAGTCCTTTGGTTGCTTCGAGCGCATCGCGCAGCGCGCGGCGAAATTCGACCGTGCCGGGCGCAGCCGATTTCAGCGCAATCGGAACCGCGTTGTCCAGCAGCATGCTCGCGTCCCATGCATAAGAGCCGAACGCCGACACGCTGCCGGGCCCGCGCAGCTTCTCGAAGCGCCCGATGTAGTCGAGCGCGAGTCGCTTTGAAGCATAGTCCGAAGGCAGTTGCGACGCGACCAGCACCGGGCTCGCAGGCAGGAACGTGCCATTGCAGTCCGCGCCGCACACGCGCAGGAAATCGTTATTGCCGACGCCGTGGTTGTGATAGATCTTGCCCTTGTAGCCTCGGCCGATCAGCGTCTTCGGCGGCAGCGCGGCAGGCGTGCCCGCTGCGCCCACGACAACGGCATCCGGATTCGCCGCCATGATCTTCAGGATCTGTCCGGTGACGCTCGGATCGGTGCGATTGAAGCGCTCGTTGGCCACCACGTTGATGTGGTGAATCTGCGCGAACTTGGCGACTTCCGCATAGAACGTTTCGCCGAGCGCATCCGCCTGGCCGATGTACGCGATCGTCTTCACGCCGTGCTGGCTCGCGTGCTCCGTGATCGCGGAGGCCATCATCGCGTCGGTTTGCGGCGTCTTGAACATCCAGTGACGTTTGGCATCGACAGGCTCGATGATCTTCGCCGACGACGCCAGCGAAATAGCCGGCGTTTCACCTTCGGCGACGACATCGATCATCGCCAGCGAGTTCGGCGTGATCGACGAACCGATGATGGCATCGACGTGATTTTCGGAGATCAGCTTCTTCGTGTTCTGCACGGCTTGCGTCGTGTCGGATGCATCGTCGAGCACGATGTATTCGACCTTCTGTCCGGCGATCTCTTTGGGAAAGAGCGATACCGTATCGCGCGCGGGAATGCCGAGCGATGCAGCCGGTCCCGTCAACGACAGCACGAGGCCGATCTTCACCTGCGCGAGCGCGAATCCTGGCAGAAGAGAAAGTGCAGCGGCGAGCGTGTGCCGTTTAGACACGCCAGACACGCGCGCACGCAAGGTTGAAAACGCAAACGACCCGTATCGCGGCATGCTTGTCTCCATGTGGTTTATTGTGCTTCTGCGATGCGTTGCGACTTTGCCGTCCGCTTGTCTTCTTGTTCGCGGATCGGCGAGCGAGACACGATGGCCTCGCGCGAGCGTCAGTGTAGCGGCGCGTGTGGCGCTATCGGCATCGGGCGAAACCCTTTCGGTTCGCCGACACCGCATGCCTCACGCCGCTACAACATCAACGCTCGCCTTCGAGCGGCGCGATAGCCTGATCGATCGAACCGAAAATCGACTTGCCCGCTTCGTCGAACATTTCGATCTTCACGGTATCGCCGAACTTCATGAATTCAGTCTGTGCGCTGCCGTGCTCGATCGTCTCCAGGCAGCGCTTTTCGGCGATACAGCAGTAGCCGCGCCTGGCGTCCTTGTTCGACACCGTGCCCGAACCGACAATCGCGCCCGCACGCAGATTGCGCGTCTTCGCTGCATGCGCGATCAGCTGGCCGAAGTGGAACACCATGTCGGTGCCCGCATCCGGCTGGCCGACTTTCTTGCCGTTCCAATGCACGATCATCGGACGATGCACGCGGCCTTCGCGCCATGCATCGCCGAGTTCGTCGAGCGTGACGGCAACAGGCGCGAACGACGTCGCCGGCTTGCTCTGGAAAAAGCCGAAGCCTTTGGCGAGTTCGGCGGGAATCAGATTGCGCAGCGACACGTCGTTAACGAGCGTGACGAGGCGAATGCTTTTCAACGCCTGCTCGGGCTTCACGCCCATTTCGACGTCGCCCGTGATGACGGCGACTTCCGCCTCGAAGTCGATGCCGAACTGTTCCGATGCGCACACGACGTCGTCTTTCGGCCCGATAAAGTCGTCGCTGCCGCCCTGGTACATCAGCGGATCGGTCCAGAACTCGGGCGGCATTTCCGCGCCGCGCGCGCGGCGCACCAGTTCGACGTGGTTCACGTACGCGGAGCCGTCGGCCCACTGGAATGCGCGCGGCAGCGGCGCCATGCATTCCCTTGCGTCGAACGAAAAGGTGTTGCGGGCGCGGCCCTGATTCAGTTCGTCGTACAGGTCGCGCAGTTGCGGCGCGTAGAACGTCCAGTCGTCGAGGACGCGCTGCATCGTCGGCGCGATGGCGTCGGCGACGGCGGCCGTGTGCAGGTCGCGGGAAACGACGATCAATTGACCGTCGCGCGTGCCGTCCTTCAGCGAGGCAAGTTTCATGGCGGAGAAAGCGTGTGGATGACGATAAGAGGAATCTATTCTACGATGGTGAATCGGCGCGGCCAAAGCGGATGCTCGTTGCAAACGATGTCCGCGCCATTCGCCTCGCCTCAAAGCTCACCGTTCAACCGTCTCACTTATGCCGCCGACCGCCCGCTCAAGCTCGATCCGCAAAGACGCCGAATCCGCCGAAACGCTCGATTCCGCTGACGACGATGCCGTCGATCAGCAAGACGGCGACCACGACGGCGGCGAAGAAAAACTGCGCTCGGGCATCCAGTCGATCGAAGTCGGGTTCCGTCTGCTCGACGTGCTCACGCACGAGCCGCGCGCGATGATGTTGCGCGATCTCGCACAGCGCGCGGGCATGAGTCCGGCGAAGGCGCACCGCTATCTGGTCAGTTTTCAGCGGCTGGGCGTCGTCGCGCAGGATCCGCTGACAGGCCGATACGAGCTTGGTGGCTTTGCACTGCAACTGGGATTGGCGCGGCTTGCGCGCGTCGACGGCGTGAAGCTCGCGCGCATTGCGCTAGCCGAATTGCGCGAACGGCTCGACATGACGGTGGGCATCGCCGTGTGGGGCAATCAGGGGCCTACCGTCGTGCACTGGATGGAATCGAGCTACCCGGCAAAAGCGTCGCTCAAGCTCGGCGATGTGATGCCGATGCTCAGTTCCGCAACGGGTCTGCTGTTTGCCGCGTATCTGCCGCGCAGCAAGACGGCGGCGAAGATCGAGCGCGAACTCGCGGAAACACAGCGTTGGGCCGCAGCCAACAGTCCGCGCACACCCGACGATGTCGAACGCGCGCTTGAAGACGTACGCGCACATGGTGCGGCGCGCGTCGAAGGCATGCTGCTGCCGACCATTCACGCGTTCTGCATGCCCGTGTTCGATTCGAATGGGGATCTCGCGCTCGGCCTGATCGCACTCGGCCACGAAGGCGCGTTCGATATCGCGTGGGGCGGCGAAGTCGACACCGCGCTGCGCGAATGCGCGCAGAAGCTGTCGTATGAACTCGGGTATAGTCCGACGCCACGATGAGCGCGCGGAACGCATGACAGCAAAGCGCGGTCGAACGGTGTCCAAACGCGCATAGCCTTGCGTTTCGCCTTCAGGATATTGCCTCTTTCGATGTCGTCTCCAACCGCTGTCCCTTCCGTCACGCCGGCTAGTCTGGCCGCTGCGCAGCGCCGCTCGTCGCGCTTGCGCTGGACGGGTGTGCTGATTGCGGTCGTTGGCGTGCATTTCATCGCGGCACAATGGTTCGAACGGCATCGCGATACCTTCAAGCCGATGTCGCCCGAACATGTTCCTGTGCAAGTCGCGCTGCTGAAACCTGAGCGCATCGAAACACAGGCAGCCGTTTCGCAGCCGCCTGCGAAGGCGGCGCCTGCCGCGCCGAAGCCGACGGCGCGACCGCGAAGCGAGCATGTGTTAACGGCCACGCGACCCGCCACAAAGCCTGTTAAGACAGCACCCGCAACTGAAACGGCGAGCGCGCCTGACGAAGCTTCGGCCGCATCGACGGCGAACGTTGCGTCGTCCGCAACGGGAACTGCCAATTCCGCTTCCAATGCTGCCGGCCAGGGCAACGCAGCGCATGCAACGCCCGGCGTAAAGTTTTCAGTGCCGCCATCGGGCGAGTTGCAGTACGACACGTTCTACAACGGCGTGCGCAACCAGCCCGGCACGATCCACTGGTCGAGCGACGGTCACTCGTACGACATGGTCGTGTCGGTGCCCCTGCCGTTCATCGGCACGTTCAGCTATTCGAGCCACGGACATGTCGATGCATTCGGCCTTGCACCTGATCAGTACATCGAAAAACGCGGCCGGCGCGGCGAAGACGTCACCTCGTTTCATCGCGACACGAAACAGATCGGTTTCACACGCACGCCGAATACGCTGCCGCTGCAAGACGGCGCGCAAGACCGCTTCAGCATGGTGATGCAACTCGCCAGTCTGGTGCGCGGCGATCCCGACGCGTATCAACCGGGCGTCACGCGCCAGTTCTTCGTCACCGACAACGACAGCGGCGAAATCTGGCCGATCGAAACCATCGGCGACGAAAGCGTGCGCACCGATCAGGGCATCATCGAAGCACGCCATTTCATGCGACTGCCGCGCCGCGAAGGCGACCGCCGGCGCATCGATGTTTGGCTCGCGCCGTCGCTCGGCTGGCTGCCCGCGCGTCTCGTGCAAACCGAGCCGAACGGCACGCAGATCGAACTCGTCTGGCGCGGCAAGATCGCGCCGCCCGACGCGAACGGCAACACCTCTTCCACCGACGACACGTCGACACCGCCCCAACCTTCCGTCACCGATCCCGGCGCAGGGCCCGAAAAGCCCTAAAGCGATGATTGTCCTTCGCAAAAGAGGACACTGTGAAACCGAGACGACACACGCTGTGCATCAAGAAACTTCTGATGCCTTAGCGAATCGCACTACGAATCGCACGGATTGCGTTGGCGATTCATGCGAATCCGATGAACTGAATTGCATGAACGGTTGAATCGTTCGTTCTTTCAATGCGGCATCACTAACGGAGCACGCATGCAAATCAATGTGAACGGCCTCGATACGCGCTATGTTTTGAGTAACGAAGGAGGCGGTCCCTGGCTGACTTTCATTCATCAGCTTGGCGGCGATCTGTCGATCTGGGATCAGCTCGCAGGCTATTTCCGTGACGACTACACCGTCTTGCGTTACGACGTGCGCGGTCATGGTCAAACAGCCGTATCAGACAGGCAGTTCAGTGTTGCAGATTTGTCGCAGGATCTGCTCGCCCTTTTAGATGCGCTTGGCGTGCAGAAGACGCATATTGTCGGAATGTCGATGGGCGGCATGATCGCGCAACAGTTCACACTGGATAACCCGGCGCGCATCGAAACCTTGACGCTCGCCGACACGCATGCCGCCACGCCGTCTGGCGGTCACGCAGTCTGGGAGCAGCGCGCAGCGAAATCGCGCAATGACGGCGTCGCGGCGCTCGCGCAGGCGACGATGGAACGCTGGCTGACGGCGGGTTTTCGCACCGCGCATCCTGAGGTCGTCGAACAGATTCAGGAGGTATTTGCAAGCACTTCGTCTGAAGGTTACGCGCAAGCGTGCATTGCGCTGCGCGATTTCGATGTGCGCAGTAGACTGAATGAAGTTGCTCTTCCCACTCTTGTTGTGGCTGGACGCCACGATGCAGGCACGCCACCTGCTGATACACACGAAATTGCGAATGCCATCCGGAACGCGCAGTTCGAGTTGCTGGACGCAGCTCACCTCGCACCGATCGAACAGTCGCAACGCTTCACTGCTTTGCTGGAATCGTTTCTGCAAAAACGGGTCTAACCGATAGGTCCGGAGAATTCAAAGCGTCAGGCCGGACCCACCCCTTGAATTCCAAACCAAGGGCTCCATCTACGGTGCAACACTGGCCCGGAGCCATCGGAAATAAGGAGTGTCGCCATGCAAATGATCTACAACAGCCCCAACTATTGTGTTGTCGAGTTCCCGCCGCAAGACGGCCATGTCTCGATGCTTTCCGGCGGGTATGAGATCGTCGACAAGAATACGCAACGCGAGATATACATCGACGGTGCGATGGCAGCCAGTTTTCGCGAACACGTGCAGAAGCTGATCGAAGACGAACCGACGCTAGACGAAGTGGATGAATTTCTCGGCCAGTTCGACAGCCTGATGAACCAGCCGGTCATTCTTCACTGACCGACACGCGCCATCCCCAGGCGACACGTCCAATCGACCCCGTCCGGCCTCGCGCCGGGCGGGGTTTTTCGTTTTAAACGGCTGGTACACGGCCGGCGTGGCGCATTTGCGGGAAATTCCGGCGCGAAACGCTGAGCAGCATCCTTGCGCCCGCTGCGCAAGCCGCGAAAGAAATACACACTGCGCTACATTTCCCCGCAACCGTCGCGCCGCGACCCGCGCACGCCGCCTGCGCCCGGCGCGCCCGCGGCCATGCGGCTACAATATTGAGTTTCCTGAAAAAAGCCGGCCCGTCCGGCACGAGCCAGATCAGACCATGAACCAGCCCGATCAGACCAAGACCCAGCCCGCCCCGACAGCCGCCCGCGCCGCCTACACGCGCGGCGCGAATCTGCCCGCGTTGCTCGAATCGCGCATCCTGATCCTGGACGGCGCGATGGGCACGATGATCCAGCGCTACAAGCTCGACGAAGCCGCCTATCGTGGCGAGCGCTTCAAGGACTATGCACGCGACATCAAGGGCAACAACGAACTGCTGTCTATCACGCAGCCGCAGATCATCAGCGAGATTCACGAGCAATATCTCGCGGCGGGCGCGGACATCATCGAAACCAACACGTTCGGCGCGACGACCGTCGCGCAGGCCGACTACGGCATGGAAGAGCTCGCCGTCGAGATGAACCTCGAGTCGGCGAAACTTGCGCGCGCCGCGTGCGACAAGTATTCGACGCCCGACAAGCCGCGCTTCGTCGCGGGCGCAATCGGACCGACGCCGAAAACCGCGAGCATTTCGCCCGACGTCAACGATCCGGGCGCACGCAACGTCACCTTCGACGAACTGCGCACCGCGTACTACGAGCAGGCAAAGGCATTGATGGAAGGCGGCGCGGACCTGTTCCTCGTCGAAACGATCTTCGACACGCTGAACGCCAAAGCAGCCCTCTTCGCACTCGACGAACTATTCGAAGACACGGGCGAACGCCTGCCCATCATGATCTCGGGCACGGTGACGGACGCATCGGGCCGCATTCTGTCGGGCCAGACGGTCGAAGCGTTCTGGAATTCGCTGCGTCACGCGAAACCGCTCACGTTCGGCCTGAACTGCGCATTGGGCGCGGCGCTGATGCGCCCGTACATCGCCGAGCTGGCGAAACTGTGCGACACGTATGTGTCGTGCTATCCGAACGCCGGTCTGCCGAATCCGATGAGCGATACCGGCTTCGACGAACTGCCCGCCGATACATCCGGCCTGTTGAAGGAATTCGCGCAAGCCGGTCTCGTGAACATCGCGGGCGGCTGCTGCGGCACGACGCCGGAGCACATTGCCGCTATCGCGAAGGCGCTGAACGACGTGAAGCCGCGCAAGTGGCCGAGCCAGTATCGCGACGCAGCCTGAAGCACTGACAGCACGTTGCCCGCACGCAAACATCGACGCATTGACGCACTGACGAAACACGCACACCAACCATGACCGATCACACGATGCGCCTTTCCGGCCTCGAGCCGTTCAACGTCACTTCGGGGACGCTCTTCATCAACGTTGGCGAACGGACCAACGTGACGGGTTCGAAGGCCTTCGCGCGGATGATCCTGAACGGCCAGTTCGACGAAGCGCTGGCCGTCGCGCGCCAGCAGGTCGAAAACGGCGCACAGGTCATCGACGTCAACATGGACGAAGCGATGCTCGATTCGAAAGCGGCGATGGTGCGCTTCATGAATCTGATCGCGTCGGAGCCGGATATCGCGCGTGTGCCGATCATGATCGACTCGTCAAAGTGGGACGTGATCGAAGCGGGCCTGAAGTGCGTGCAAGGCAAGGCAATCGTCAATTCGATCTCGCTGAAGGAAGGCGAAGCCGCGTTCCGTCATCACGCGAACCTGATTCGCCGCTATGGCGCCGCCGCCGTCGTCATGGCGTTCGACGAGCAAGGTCAGGCCGACACCTTCAAACGCAAGACGGAAATCTGCAAGCGTTCATACGATTTTCTCGTGAACGAAGTCGGCTTTCCGCCGGAAGACATCATCTTCGATCCGAACATCTTCGCGATCGCGACGGGTATCGAAGAGCACAACAACTACGCCGTCGACTTCATTGAAGCGACGCGCTGGATCAAGCAGAACCTGCCGTATGCAAAGGTGAGCGGCGGCGTGTCGAACGTGTCGTTCTCGTTCCGCGGCAACGACCCGGTGCGCGAGGCAATCCACACCGTGTTCCTGTATCACGCGATCCAGGCGGGCATGGACATGGGCATCGTCAACGCCGGTCAGCTCGGCGTGTACGCGGATCTCGATGCGGAACTACGCGATCGCGTCGAAGATGTCGTGCTGAATCGCCGTGAAGACGGCACCGACCGCCTGCTCGAAATCGCCGACAAGTTCAAGACGGGCGCAGCGAAGAAAGAAGAGAACCTCGAGTGGCGCAACCAGCCGGTCGAGAAACGTCTTGCGCATGCGCTCGTGCACGGCATCACGAACTTCATCGTCGAAGATACGGAAGAAGCGCGCGCGAAGATCATGGGTGACGGCGGCCGGCCGATCAACGTGATCGAAGGTCCGCTGATGGACGGCATGAATATCGTCGGCGACCTGTTCGGTCAGGGCAAGATGTTCCTGCCGCAAGTCGTGAAGTCGGCGCGCGTGATGAAGCAGGCTGTCGCGCACCTGATTCCGTTCATCGAAGAAGAAAAACGTCTGCTCGCCGAAGCAGGTGGCGACGTGCGCGCGAAAGGCAAGATCGTCATCGCGACCGTGAAGGGCGACGTGCACGATATCGGCAAGAACATCGTTTCCGTCGTGCTTCAGTGCAATAACTTCGAAGTGGTCAACATGGGCGTGATGGTCCCTTGCAACGAGATTCTCGCGAAGGCGAAAGTCGAAGGCGCGGACATCATCGGGCTGTCGGGTCTGATTACGCCGTCGCTCGAAGAAATGGCTTACGTCGCGTCGGAAATGCAGCGCGACGACTACTTCCGCGTGAAGAAGATTCCGCTGCTGATCGGCGGCGCGACGACCTCGCGCGTGCATACGGCCGTGAAGATCGCGCCGAATTACGAAGGCCCTGTCGTCTACGTGCCGGATGCGTCGCGTTCGGTATCGGTCGCATCGAACCTGTTGTCCGACGAAGGCGCGGCGAAGTATCTCGACGAACTCAAGTCCGACTACGACCGCATCCGCGATCAGCACGCGAACAAGAAGGCGCTGCCGCTCGTGACGATCGCCGAAGCGCGCGCGAACAAGACAAAGGTCGACTGGAGCGCGTACCAGCCGGTGAAGCCGAAGTTCATTGGCCGCCGCGTGTTCAAGAACTACGATCTGAACGAACTCGCGAACTATATCGACTGGGGTCCGTTCTTCCAGACGTGGGATCTCGCCGGTCCGTATCCGGCCATTCTCAATGATGAAATCGTCGGCGAATCGGCGCGGCGCGTGTTCTCGGACGGCAAGTCGATGCTCGCGCGCCTGATTCAGGGCCGCTGGCTGACGGCGAACGGCGTGATCGCGCTGCTGCCCGCCAACACCGTCAACGACGACGACATCGAAATCTACAAGGACGACTCGCGCAGCGAAGTCGCGATGACGTGGCGCAACGTGCGCCAGCAAAGCGTGCGTCCCGTGGTGGACGGCGTGATGCGCCCGAACCGGTCGCTCGCCGACTTCATCGCCCCGAAGGATTCGGGCGTGGCCGACTACATCGGCATGTTTGCGGTGACGGCGGGCTTGGGCGTCGACGTGAAGGAAAAGCAGTTCGAGCAGGATCACGACGACTACAGCGCGATCATGCTGAAGGCGCTCGCCGATCGTTTCGCCGAAGCATTCGCCGAAGCGATGCACGCGCGCGTGCGCCGCGATCTGTGGGGCTATGCAACGGACGAAAGCCTGTCGAACGACGATCTGATCGGCGAGAAGTATCGCGGTATCCGTCCGGCGCCCGGCTATCCGGCGTGCCCGGATCACCTCGTCAAGCGCGACATGTTCGACGTGCTGCAGGCGAACGAAATCGGCATGAGCGTGACCGAATCGCTCGCGATGCTGCCCGCTGCGAGCGTGTCCGGCTTCTATCTCGCGCATCCCGACAGCACGTACTTCTCGGTCGGCAAGATTGGCCAGGATCAGCTCGAGGACTACGCACAACGCATGTCGCTGTCGAAGGCGGATGCCGAGCGGGCGCTCGCGCCGCTGCTGTAAGCGGCTGTGCGGGCGGCAGGACTATATCGCCAGCCATAGGCTGAATATTTTCAGCTGAAAGCACAGCGAATATTTTCGGCTTTGTAGACTGAACGGGCTTTACCTGCCGACCTGCCAGACGCGACGAGAAAAAACGCGTCGGCTCAACGACTTGCAACCGTCAACGGAGAAAAATCGTATGAAGAAGCTGACGCTGATGTTGATCGCGTTATCGATTGCCGCGATGGCGCCGCTCGCCGAGGCCCAACCCGCGGCGCCGGGTGGATCGAGCGCGGTGAGTTCGTACTCGCCGCCCACCGTCAAACACGTGAAGAAGCCGAAAAAGAAGAAGACGAAGAACGGTGCGTCCGCTCCCGCGACCGCGCCGCAAGGGGCAAGCCAGTAAGGCTCGTGACTCCGCAAACAAAAAAGCCCGTCGAACGACGGGCTTTTCTGCTTCTGGACGTCACGCGTCGATCCGGAACGAACCGATGCGACGCGCGCCGCCTTTAAGGCAGCGGCAATGCCAATCTGACGCCGCTCGACGAACCCAGGTGGCTCGCCTCAAAGACCCCAGACGATATCCGTATTTTCCTTCTGCGCCGCGCGCAGCATGTCGAGGAACGGAAACGCCCGTTGCGCGAGGCCGATGGGGATTTCGTGATGTTCGTGGCCTTCCTCGTTTTCGTGGAAGTGGCCTTCATGCTCGGCGCGCTCCTGCTTGTCGGTGACGATAGCCGCCTCCAGCTTGGAGATCGCCACGCCCAGTTCGTCGTGATTGATCACGCCGCGTTCGCCGAGCCGCTTGCCGATGATGCCCAGCAGATATTGGGCAAGATTCTCCAGCATCACCACATCCGGAGCGGAGCGGCACTTGAAAGTAATCAGCATGATGACGGTTCCCTTTTCGTTATGTTGACTTCGCGCGCGGCCAGCCGCATGACGCTCGCGACAACCCGCCGCACGGTTCCGTTGACGCACCGGCCCGCCGTCGAACGGCAGGCCGGCGGCCACGGCCCTTGCTGGGCATCTCATTGGACATATTAGCACCTGCTAAAATCCGACATTGACGGAAAAAGCTCGCTGCCGTACGCCCGGTCACGCTGCGCTGCATCGCAGCCGCGCGTGATCTGGACGGTCGCCACGCAACCACGGCCGCGCATCGGGCGCGCAAGCACTTTCCACGCCGTCGACGGTTATGCACCACGCCGTTCACGGCGCTGCCCCGCTTCATCGGACTGCCTCACTGGACTTGCAACAAGCATGCTGCCTGCACACAAACACACTCTCGAAACCCTGCTGACCGACGTCGTCAAGCAGGTCGCCAAGGCCACTCAAGGCGAATCCGAAGCCGCGTTCGTCGCGCCCGCCATCACGCTCGAGCGACCCAAGGTCGCCGCGCACGGCGACGTCGCCTGCAACGTCGCGATGCAGCTCGCCAAGCCGCTGCGCGCCAATCCGCGCCAGCTCGCACAGCAGATCGTCGACGCACTGGGCGCGCATCCGCTCGCGCAAGGCCTCGTCGAGAGCGCCGAAGTGGCCGGTCCGGGCTTCATCAACCTGCGCCTGTCGGCGGCTTCCAAACAGGCCGTTATCGCTGCCGTGTTCGAGCAGCGCGAAACCTTCGGCCGCTCGCAGCGCGAAGCCGGCAAGCGCGTGCTGGTCGAGTTCGTGTCGGCCAACCCGACGGGCCCGCTGCACGTCGGCCACGGCCGCCAGGCCGCGCTCGGCGATGCGATGTCTAACGTGCTCGCGTCGCAAGGCTACGGTGTGCATCGCGAGTTCTACTACAACGACGCCGGCGTGCAGATCGGCAACCTCGCCATCTCGACGCAGGCGCGCGCCCGCGGCCTGAAGCCGGGCGACGCCGGCTGGCCGGAAGCCGCGTACAACGGTGAGTACATCGCCGATATCGCGCGCGACTACCTGAACGGCGAAACCGTGTCGGCCAGCGACGGCGAGCCCGTCAAGGGCACCGGCGACGTCGAAGACCTCGAAGCGATCCGCCGTTTTGCCGTCGCCTATCTGCGTCATGAGCAGGATATGGACCTGCAGGCGTTCGGCGTGAAATTCGACCAGTACTACCTCGAATCGTCGCTGTACTCGGAAGGCCGCGTCGAGAAGACCGTGAACGAACTGATCGCGGCCGGCAAAACCTACGAGCAGGAAGGCGCGCTGTGGCTGCGCACCACCGACGACGGCGACGACAAGGACCGCGTGATGCGCAAGTCCGACGGCACCTACACGTACTTCGTGCCGGACGTCGCGTATCACGAGACCAAATGGGAGCGCGGCTTCACCAAGGTCATCAATGTCCAGGGCTCGGACCACCACGGCACGATCGCGCGCGTGCGCGCCGGCCTGCAGGGCCTGGGCATCGGCATTCCGAAGGGCTATCCCGACTACGTGCTGCACAAGATGGTCACCGTGATGCGCGACGGCCAGGAAGTGAAGATCTCGAAGCGCGCGGGCAGCTACGTGACGGTGCGCGATCTGATCGAATGGTCAGGCGGCGCGCAGGCGGGCCAGGAAGTGTCGCCGGATCTGCTCGATGAAGAAACGATCCGCCGCGGCCGCGACGCGGTGCGCTTCTTCCTGATCTCGCGCAAGGCCGACACGGAATTCGTATTCGACGTCGATCTCGCGCTCAAGCAGAACGACGAGAACCCGGTGTACTACGTCCAGTACGCGCACGCGCGTATCTGCTCGGTGATCAACGAATGGAAGTCGCGCTACGGCGCCGACGAAGCCGTGCTGCCGTCGGTGAGCCTCGCGCCGCTCGACAGCGAGCGCGCAATGGCGCTGCTGCAAAAGCTCGCCGAGTTCCCGGACATGCTGACGCACGCCGCCGACGAGCTCGCGCCGCACGCGGTTGCGTTCTATCTGCGCGACCTCGCGGGTGAATTTCACTCGTTCTACAATGCCGAACGCGTTCTGGTCGACGACGAAGCGCCGCGCAATGCGCGCATCGCGCTGCTCGCCGCGACGCGCCAGGTGCTGGCGAACGGCCTTGCCGTGATCGGCGTATCGGCACCCGCAAAAATGTAATCTCCGCGCGGTTTAATTGAACTTAATTGGGACGATACGTGAATGACCGTCGCTATAATCGACGGTCATTCCAGATTTCCTTTTGCAGGTGAATTAGACGATGGCAAAACCACGCCGCACTACAAAGCAGTCGAAACAAACCGGGGGCACTTTTCTCGGTATCGTGCTGGGCCTGATCGTCGGCCTGGCCATCGCGGTGGTGGTGGCGCTCTACATCACGCGCGCACCTACGCCGTTCGTCGCGAAGGTCGCGCCGCCCGCCGCATCCGATAGCGGCGCAAGCCAGCCGCAATACGACCCGAACCGTCCATTGCAAGGCAAGAGCCCCGGCCAGCCGGTGCCGCAAGCCGCGCAACCCGCGCCGCCCAATACCGCGCCGGGCCAGACCACGAACCAGTCGCAGACCTCGGGCATGCTCGACGAGCCGCAGATCGTCGAAGTGCCACCGTCGAACAACGGCGTCGCGGTTGCGCCGAAGCCCGCGCAGGACAACGGCGCTGGTTCGAATAACGGCGCGAACAACGGCACGGCTACCGCGCTGATCCCGCCGAAGAAGGCACCGACCCCGACCAGCGCGCCCATCACGACCGCGAACAACACGCCGCAACAGCCGCCCAAGGCCGGCTCGACGCCGAACGCGAACGGCACCCCGCCCGCCGCCAACGACGCGAACACCGGCTATCTGCTTCAAGTCGGCGCCTACAAGACGGCCGCCGACGCCGAACAGCAGCGCGCCCGCCTCGCCTTCCAGGGTTTCGAATCGAAGGTTACGCAGCGCGATGCGAGCGGTGTGACGTACTATCGCGTGCGGATCGGCCCGTTCTCGAAGTTCGAGGACATGAATACGACGCGTCAGCGTCTGTCGGATGCGGGCGTCGATACCGCCGTGATCCGCTTCACCAAGCAGTGATTCACATTTCGTAATGCGTTGTCACGCGCCGCCGCTGAACCTCCAGTGTGCGGCGCGAGTCTCAGGTGCGGCAGCCTGCCGTCGAATCCGTAGCGGACGCGGCGTGCAACAAGCCGGCCACCGTTACTCTCCCTGATTGGGTTCACAAGACATGAAAAAACTGCTCAGCATTCTTTTCCTCTCGATTGGTCTCGTCGCAAGCGCGGCGCAAGCGTCGCCCGCTGCGCCCGTCGCCGGCAAGGACTACACCGTCCTGTCCACGCCGCAGCCCGTCGAAGCGCCTGCCGGCAAGATCGAAGTCATCGAGTTCATGTGGTACGGCTGCCCGCACTGCAACGAGTTCGACCCGTACCTGGAAGCGTGGATCAAGAAGCAGGGCCCGGACGTCGTGTTCAAGCGCGTGCCCGTTGCGTTCCGCGACGACTTCATCCCGCACTCGAAGCTCTACCACGCAGTCGACGCGCTCGGCCTCGCCAATCAGCTCACGCCGGACATCTTCCACGAGATCCACGTCAACAAGAACTATCTGCTGACGCCGGAAGACCAGGCCAAATTCCTCAAGACGAAGGGCGTCGATCCGAAGAAGTTCATGGACGCGTACAACTCGTTCTCGACGCAAAGCGCGATCCAGCGCGACAAGAAGCTGATCGAAGACTTCAAGATCGACGGCGTGCCGACACTCGCGGTGCAAGGCAAGTACGAAACGGGCCCGGCACAGACCGACAGCCTGCCGGGCACGATCCAGGTTCTCGATTACCTGGTCGCGCAGATTCGCGCCAAGAAGATGTAAATCAGCTCGTACGCGCCGCATGAGTTCACCCCTGAAGGTTTTCATCACCGGCGCGTCGAGTGGCATTGGTGAAGCGCTCGCCGCCGAATATGCGCGGCGCGGCGCGATTCTCGGCCTCGTCGCCCGTCGCGGTGAAGCGCTCGCCGCCTTCCAGCAGTCCCATCCCCAGAACACCATCTCCGTGTATTCCGTCGACGTACGGGACGCGGACGCGCTCGCGCAGGCCGCGCAGCAGTTCATCGCCGAATACGGCTGCCCCGACATCGTGATCGCGAACGCGGGCATCAGTCGCGGCGCCGTCACGGGCCACGGCGATCTGCAGACGTTCCGCGACGTAATGGACGTCAACTACTTCGGCATGGTCGCCACCTTCGAGCCGTTCGCGCAGGCGATGATCGCCGCGCGCAAGGGCGCGCTGGTCGGCGTGGCGAGCGTCGCAGGCGTGCGCGGGCTTCCGGGATCGGGCGCGTACAGCGCGTCGAAATCGGCGGCGACGAAGTATCTGGAAGCGTTGCGGGTCGAAATGCGGCCGCTTGGCGTATCGGTCGTGACGATCGCGCCGGGCTATATCCGCACGCCGATGACGGCGCACAACCCGTACACGATGCCCTTCCTGATGGACGCAGACCGCTTCGCCGCGAAGGTCGCCGAGGCGATCACGCGCAAGAAGCGCTTCGCTGTCTTCCCGTGGCAGATGCGCCTCGTCGCCATGCTGCTGCACGTCGCGCCTCGCTGGCTCTACGACGCCGTGTTCGAAAAAGCGCCGCGCAAGCCTCGCGCCGCGCAGTAGATCATGCCCACGCGTGCCGTCGATGCAGCTGGTATCGAGCACGCGAAAGCGGAACGCGGCGCGCGCATCGTGTCGCTGGTGCCGAGCATCACCGAACTTCTCTTTGTCTTGAAGCTGGACGCGCAGATCGTCGGGCGCACCGGTTTTTGCGTGCATCCGCGCGACAAGGTGCGCGTCGTGCCGAAAGTCGGCGGCACCAAGGCTGTGAAAATCGACGCCATACGCGCGCTGCAACCGACGCACGTGATCGTCAATATCGACGAAAACGAGCGCGAAACGGTCGAGCAGTTGCGGGCGTTCGTGCCGCATGTGGTCGTCACGCATCCGCTGGAGCCTCGCGACAACTTCTCGTTATACGCGCTGCTCGGCGCGATTTTCGATCGTGACGATGAAGCGAATGCGTTGAGCGTGAAGCTCCAGATACAACTCGATGCCTGCGCATCGCGAGAATGGCCGTTGCAAAACGTGCTTTACGCAATCTGGCGCGAACCGTTGATGACCGTCGCGCGCGACACTTACATTTCCTCGATGCTGCGCCTCGTGAACTGGCAAACACTGCCCGACGTGCGCGGCGGAGAGACAGGCGCGGCGCGTTATCCTTCGTTCGATCTCGATGCCGTGTGGCTCGCCAAGGCTGACCGCGTGCTGCTGCCGAGCGAGCCGTATCGCTTCACGCAGCAGCATTGCGATGCGCTTGCGCTGGATCCACGTCTCGCAGGCAAACGGATCGAGCTGATCGATGGCGAAATGGTGTCGTGGTACGGCTCGCGCGCGATCGACGGCATCGCGTATCTTGTGGACTACGCCAGCCGGTAGCCAGAATCCGCCGCCGGATCCGACACATATGGATATGCGGATTCAATTGTTGTCGCTGCCGTAAGCGTTCGATAAGCTTGCGCCAGAGCCGGCGAGTCGTGACGCACGACGCCAGCATCGAAGCCGTATCAGAATCAGTTTGCGTGAAAGCACCGGCACGGAGCGCGCGTCGTGAGCCGCAACATGCACACCGCCGCCCCGCCACGAACAATTCGAAATCCCGGGAGATCTTATGCGTTTCAAGTTGCTTGCCGCCGCCGCGACGTTCACGGCCTTCGCTATCGCGCCGGCGCTGGCTGTCGCGAAGCCGCTCACCGTCTGCACGGAATCGAGCCCGGATGGCTTCGACGTCGTCCAGTACAACTCGCTTGTCACGACCAATGCGTCGGCGGATGTGATCTTCAATTCGCTCGTGTCGTACGACGAAGCGGCGAAGAAAGTCGTGCCGTCGCTGGCCGACAAGTGGGACGTGAGCGCCGACGGCCTCTCGTACACGTTCCATCTGCGCCCGAACGTGCAGTTCCAGACCACCGATTACTTCAAACCCACGCGTGCGCTGAATGCCGACGACGTCGTCTTCACGTTCAGCCGCATGCTCGACGAGAACAACCCGTGGCACAAGGTTGCCGGCGCGAGCGGCTTTCCGCATGCGCAGTCGATGGGGCTCGTGAAGCTGATCAAATCGGTATCGAAGGTCGACGACAACACGGTGAAGTTCGAGCTGAACGAGCCGAACGCCACGTTCGTATCGATCCTGACGATGGGCTTCGCATCGATCTATTCGGCCGAGTACGCGGATCAGCTTCTCAAGGCCGGCAAGCAGGTCGACCTGAACGCCAAGCCGATCGGCACCGGCCCGTTCGTGCTGAAGGGCTACACGAAGGATTCGATCATCCGCTATGACGTGAATCCGACCTACTGGGGGCCGAAGCCGAAGATCGACCGCCTGATCTACGCGATCACGCCCGATGCCGCCGTGCGCGCGCAAAAGGTGAAAGCGGGCGAATGCCAGATCGCGCTGTCGCCGAAGCCGCAGGATGTCGCCGACGCGAAGAAGGACAAGTCGCTCGACGTGGTGCAGACGCCCGCGTTCATGACGGCGTTCGTCGCGCTGAACACGCAGAAGAAGCCGCTCGACAACCAGAAGGTGCGCGCCGCGCTGAACATGGCGTTCGACCGCACGTCGTACCTGAAAGCCGTGTTCGACAACACCGCGACGCCGGCCAACAATCCGTATCCGCCGAATACGTGGAGCTACGACAAGGCCGTCAAGCCGTGGCCGTACGATACCGAGAAGGCGAAGAAGCTGCTCGCCGAAGCGGGTTATCCGAACGGCTTCGAAACGACGATCTGGGTGCGGCCGAACGGCAGCGTGCTGAATCCGAATCCGAAGGCAGGCGCGGAAATGCTGCAGGCAGACTTCGCGAAGATCGGCGTGAAGGCCGAGGTGAAGGTGATCGAATGGGGCGAGTTGATCAAGCAGGCCAAGCAAGGGCAGCATGACACGCTGTTCATGGGCTGGGCCGGCGATAACGGCGACCCGGATAACTATCTGTCGCCGCTCTTTAGCTGCAATGCGGTCAAGTCGGGCATCAACTTCGCGCGGTATTGCGATCCGGAACTCGACAAGCTGATCGCGCAGGGCAAGGAGACGGCGGATCAGGGCAAGCGCACGAAGGCGTATGAGGCCGCGCAGCAGATCATCCACGATGCGGCGCTGTGGATTCCGTTGGGGTATCCGACTGCGGCAGCCATTACGCGCACGAACGTGAGCGGTTATCACGTCAGTCCGTTTGGGCGGCAGAATTTTGGGGCGGTGGCGGTGCAGTAGGCCTTGCTGCCGAAGCGCCTATAAAAAAGCCCGGCTCGCGCAATGCGAGCCGGGCTTTTGATCTTCTGCGCGACTCAACGCGTCGTTACGGATGGAACCGGATTACGCCATCCTCACCCACCACCCGCTTCAATTCCCCCTGCAGCCACAGCAGATGCAAATGGGCGAGCGCCTCGCCCATCGCGAAGGTCATCTGGTGAATATCGAGCGCCCGCTTGAACATGATCGGCACGATATCCGCCGCGCTACACGGCTTCTGCGCGCAAACCTCGCGCACTTCGGCGAGCCGCGCTGCGTGGTGATCGCGCAATTGCCCGATGCGTGTCTGCAGCCCGCGAAACGGCTTGCCATGTGAAGGCAGCACGAGCGTATCCGCGGCCATCGTTTCGTATCGACCAAGCGAACCCAGATACAGCGCCAGCGGATTGCCTTCCGGCTCGATGTCGAACACCGATACGTTCGTCGAAATACGCGGCAGCACCATATCGCCGGAAATCAGCACGCCGTCGGCTTCCGCATGCAGCGCGCAGTGCTCCGGCGAGTGGCCGAAGCCCGTCACCACGCGCCACGTGCGTCCGCCAATCGACAGCCCGTCACCCTCGCGCATCCGCCGATATTGGCCCGGCACCGCCGGCACCAGATTCGCGTAATAGCTCTTGCGATTGCGCAGCTTGTCGAGCGACGCCTCGTCGCTCAGCCCATGCCGCGCAAAGTGCCGTGCCGCGCCCTCGCCGCCCGCATTCGAGCCGTCGCCTGCCGCCATCACGCGGCCGAGCATGTATTCGCCCAGGGTGATCCACAAACGCACGTTCCAGCGCTTCTTGTCGCCGCCTTCGCACAGCCAGTTCGCCAGACCAAGGTGATCGGGATGGCAATGCGTGACGATCACGCGCAGCACGGGCAAACCTTCCAGCACCGTGTCGAACAGCTTTTCCCAGTTCGCCTTGATCTCGTCCGACGCGATCCCGCAATCGACGATCGTCCAGCCCTTCTGCCCGTCGATCTCATCGCGCAGCAGCCACAGGTTGATGTGATCGAGCGCGAACGGCAGCGGCATGCGCAGCCAGTAGACGCCGGGCGCGACTTCCTGCGTCGTGCCGGCCGCGGGCAACTGGTCGGCGAATGGGTAGTCGAGTTGGTGTTCGAGAGCATTCATCGTGGGGATTTCCTCGTCGGCGGCACGGTCGACGCGATGCCGGGCGGCATGGCGCGTCCGTGCAGCGTGGTTGCACTTTGTTCAGGTTGACGATAACGTAAACGTCGATTCTAGCGTCCAATCCGTTTTTGTGCCCGGTCGCCAGCAAGCACCGACGAGCGCCCGACGAAGATCCAGTGATGAACACCCAATACACGATTACCGACCTGGCCCGCGAATTCGACGTGACACCGCGCGCGATCCGCTTCTACGAGGACCAGGGTTTACTCTCGCCGAGCCGCGAAGGCTCGAACGGATTGCGCCGCGTGTACTCCGGCCAGGACCGCACGCGGTTGCGGCTGACCTTGCGCGGCAAGCGTCTCGGGTTCACGTTATCGGAAATCCGCGATCTGCTCGATCTGTACGATTCGCCGACGGATACCTTGCCGCAGTTGCAGGCGTTTCTCGCGACGGTCGTCCGGCACCGCGAAGTGCTGGAGCGTCAGCGCGAAGACCTGAACGCGACGCTCGAAGATCTCGCGCAATACGAAGCGCAGGCCCGCGCGCTGCTCGCAAGCAGCGGCACACGCGGCGACGGTTATAGCGACGCCGAAAAGCCCGCGCACGAAGACACGTTGAAAGAAAAATCCTGACAGGAAGATCAGGCGACTTACACGACAGTTGGCACGGCGTTGCATGAAGAAGCGCCGAACGCCCTGCAACACGCTGCAAAACGCAATGCGTCGGCATAGCGCTCACAAGGCGCGAAGCCGTCTCGCAAGCTCACCCGGACGATACAATCACGGTGTCTTCACGACATTGAGCGAACACTGAGCGAATGCACGGTCGACATGAATCACTTTCCCAAACTGCTGTCGTCACAGATCGGTTTCGACGTCGCGGAGACCCTGCTCGCGGGGTTCGACCGGCACTACCGGATCTTTCGCGAAGCGGCAATCCACGCGAAAGACCTGTTCGAAGCCGCCGACTGGCACGGCCTGCAAAAACTCGCGCGCGAACGCATCACGTCGTATGACGAGCGCGTGCGCGAGTGCATCGAAACGCTCGAAGACGAATACGATGCGGAGAGCATCGGCGACGACGTGTGGCAGCAGATCAAGCTGCACTACATCGGTCTTTTGACCACGCACCGCCAGCCCGAATGCGCGGAAACGTTCTTCAATTCGGTGTGCTGCCAGATCCTGCATCGCTCGTACTTCAACAACGATTTCATCTTCGTGCGGCCCGCGATCGCGACCGAGTACATCGAGAACGACGAACCCGCCGCGAAGCCGACGTATCGCGCGTATTACCCGGGCAAGGACGGACTCGCCGTCACGCTCGAGCGCATCGTCACGAACTTCCAGTTGAATCCGCCGTTCGAGAATCTGACGCGCGATGTCGAATGCGTGATTGAGGCGCTGCGCGACAATTACGGCACCTTCAACGAAGCGCCCAATTTCCAGATTCACGTGCTGTCGTCGCTGTTCTTTCGCAACAAGGCGGCGTACATCATTGGGCGCATCATCAACGGCGACGTGATGGTGCCGTTCGCGTTGCCGATCCATCACATGAAGCCTGGTGTGCTCGCAATCGATGCGTTGCTCTGCAAGCGCGATCAGTTGCTGATCATTTTCAGCTTCGCGCATACGTACTTTCTCGTCGATATGGAAGTGCCGTCCGCGTATGTCGAATTTCTCGGCTCGATTTTGCAGGGCAAGCCGAAAGCGGAAATCTATACGTCGGTGGGTTTGCAGAAGCAGGGCAAGAATCTTTTCTATCGCGATCTGCTGCGGCATCTGAAGCATTCGAGCGATCGCTTCATCATCGCGCCCGGCATCAAGGGCATGGTGATGATCGTGTTCACGTTGCCGTCGTTTCCGTACGTGTTCAAGCTGATCAAGGATTCATTCCCGCCGCCGAAAGAGACGACGCGCGAACAGGTGGTCGGCAAGTATCAGCTCGTGAAACGCCATGATCGTCTCGGACGCATGGCCGATACGCTCGAATATTCGAGCGTCGCGCTGCCGCTCGCGCGCCTCGATGACGCGCTCGTTCGTGAGCTCAAAAAGGATGCGCCCTCGATGCTCGAATTCGAAGGCGACAATCTCGTCATCAAGCATCTGTATATCGAGCGTCGCATGGTGCCGCTCAACATCTATCTGCAGAACGGCACGGATGCCGATGTCGAACACGGCATCCGCGAATACGGCAACGCAGTGAAAGAACTGATGCAGGCAAACATCTTTCCGGGCGACATGCTGTACAAGAACTTCGGCGTCACGCGGCACGGACGCGTCGTGTTTTACGACTACGACGAGATCGAATATCTCACTGATTGCAACGTGCGCGCGGTGCCGCCGCCGCGCAACGAAGAAGACGAGATGTCGGGCGAGCCGTGGTACACGGTCGGCCCGCACGACATTTTCCCGGAGACGTACAACACTTTTCTGCTTGGCGATCCGCGCGTGCGCGAGTCTTTCCTCAAGCATCACGCAGATTTCTTCGATCCCGCGCTGTGGCAAAAGCACAAGGATCACATCCTGCGCGGCGAACTGCCCGACTTCTATCCCTACGACGGCAACCTGCGCTTTTCCGTTCGCTACCCTGAACGGTTTGTATCGGACACACCGGCGGTGCGCGCGGCATGAATGCGCACACCATCCGCGATTGAACAACATCAAACAACCAGATTACGTCGGAACGAATCATGACTACGAACGCTGAACATCCTCTCGCCCATCTCTTCGCCAACAACGACGCGTGGGTTTCGCACAAGCTCGAAGACGATCCCGAGTTTTTCTCGCGGCTCGCGCATCAGCAGGCGCCTGAATATCTGTGGATCGGCTGCGCGGATTCGCGCGTGCCCGCCAACGAGATCATCGGCTTGCCGCCTGGCGAAGTGTTCGTTCACCGCAATATCGCGAACGTCGTCGTGCACTCGGATCTGAACTGTCTGTCCGTCGTGCAGTTCGCGGTCGATCTGCTGAAGATCAAGCACATCATGGTGGTTGGCCACTACGGCTGCTCGGGCGTCGGTGCGGCGCTGCACGGCCGCCGCGTCGGTCTTGCCGATAACTGGCTGCATCACGTGCAGGACGTGCGCTCGAAGCACGCCGCGCTGCTCGAAGAATGGCCGATGGGCGACGCGCGCCATCGCCGCCTTGTCGAACTGAACACGATCGAGCAGGTGGTCAACGTATGCCGCACGACGATCGTCAACGACGCGTGGGCGCGCGGTCAGGATCTCACCGTTCATGGCTGGGTGTACGGCGTGCATGACGGCCGCGTGCGCGATCTCGGCATGACGGTGAAAGATCCGGCGAAGCTCGAAGAGACGTACACGAACTGCGTCGCAGCGGTGTCCGCGAGCCGTGCGCATTCAACCGATCTCGACATGGTCGCCGCCGACGCTGCGAAGCTCGGCGATGTGGCCGCCGTCGTTCACGGTGTTATCAAGGAGCTAAAACATGAGTGAGACAAAGGATCCCATCGTTATCGTTTCTGTCGCGCGTACGCCGATGGCCGCGTTTCAGGGCGAGTTTGCATCGCTGACGGCGCCGCAACTCGGCGCGATCGCGATCAAGGCAGCGGTCGAACGTGCGGGGTTGAAGCCTGAACAGGTCGATGAAGCGGTGATGGGCTGCGTGCTGCCCGCAGGCCAGGGTCAGGCGCCTGCGCGTCAGGCTGCGCTCGGCGCGGGCCTGCCGCTGTCCGTCGGGTCGACTACCGTCAACAAGATGTGCGGCTCCGGCATGCGCGCGGCGATGTTCGCGCACGACATGCTGACAGCCGGCTCCGTCGACGTGATCGTCGCGGGCGGCATGGAAAGCATGACGAACGCGCCTTACCTGCTGCCGAAAGCGCGCGGCGGCATGCGCATGGGCCACGGCCAGGTGCTCGATCACATGTTCCTCGACGGCCTCGAAGACGCGTACGAAAAAGGCCGTCTGATGGGCACGTTCGCGGAAGAATGCGCGGGCTCGTTCGACTTCACGCGCGAATCGCAGGACAGATTCGCCATCGAATCGCTCACGCGCGCAAAGCGTGCGAACGAAGACGGTTCGTTTGCGTGGGAAATCGCGGCTGTCACGATCGAGGGCAAGAAAGGCGATGTGACCGTCGAGCGCGACGAGCAGCCGTTCAAGGCGAATCTCGACAAGATTCCGACGCTCAAGCCCGCGTTCAGCAAGACGGGAACAGTGACAGCCGCGAACTCGTCGTCGATCAGCGACGGTGCGGCCGCGCTCGTGATGATGCGCGAATCGACGGCGAAAAAGCTTGGCGTGACGCCGCTAGCGCGTGTGGTCGGCCATTCGACGTTTGCGCAGGAACCGGCGAAGTTCACCACGGCGCCCGTCGGCGCGATCCGCAAGCTGTTCGAGAAAAACGGCTGGAAAGCTGAAGACGTCGACCTCTACGAAATCAACGAGGCGTTCGCCGTCGTCACGATGGCGGCGATGAAAGAGCACAACCTGCCGCGCGACAAGGTCAACGTGAACGGCGGCGCGTGCGCGCTCGGCCACCCCATCGGCGCGTCAGGCGCGCGCATTCTGGTCACGCTGATCGGCGCGCTGAAGAAGCGTGGCCTCAAGCGCGGCGTTGCGAGCCTGTGCATCGGCGGCGGCGAAGCGACCGCAATGGGCGTCGAACTGATCTAAGGCAGCGTTTGTACGACGGCGCGCGGCACGCCGCGCGCGAAAGGACATCAGATGAAGACTGTGTTGATCGTAGGCGCGTCGCGCGGCATCGGGCGCGAGTTCGTGAAGCAGTATCGGCATGATGGCTGGCGCGTACTCGCCACCGCGCGCGATGAAGCCTCGCTCGGCGAACTCGTCGCGCTCGGCGCCGAAGCGTTTTCGCTCGATGTCGGCGCGCCCGAGGACAACGCCGCGCTCGGCTGGAAGCTGGACGGCGAGCGGCTCGATGCCGCCGTGATCGTGTCGGGCGTGTATGGGCCGCAGACGGAAGGCATCGAACCGATCACCGCCGAAGACTTCGACTTCGTGATGACGACCAACGTGCGCGGACCGATGCAATTGATCCCCGTTCTGCTGCCGCTCGTCGAAGACGCGCACGGCGTGCTCGCCGTGCTGTCGAGCCGCATGGGCAGCATCAGCGAGGCAACGGGCACGACGGGCTGGCTGTATCGCGCGAGCAAGGCGGCGCTGAACGATGTGCTGAAGGTGACGTCGCTGCAGACGCGCCGCGCGACCTGCGTGTCGCTGCATCCGGGCTGGGTACGCACGGACATGGGCGGTGCGTCGGCGGCCGTCGATCCCGCGCATAGCGTGCGCGGCATGCGCGAAGTGCTGGCGCAGGCGGCGAGCACGCCGCATCTTTTTCATGGTCGTTTTTTCCAGTACGACGGCACCGCGATCGACTGGTAACGCCAGCGACGAGACAAACAAAGAGGAGACACCCGCATGTTGCTCGATCAGGACCACCTGATGATCCGCGACGCGGTGCGCACTTTCGTGCGCGAAGCCGTGGCGCCGAATGCCGCGCAATGGGACCGCGAACGCACTTTTCCCGCCGACGTGCATCGGCAGTTGGCTGAACTTGGCGCGTATGGCGTGCTCGTGCCGGAGGAATACGGCGGCGCCGGGCTCGATGCACTAGCGCTCGCGGTGATTCTCGAAGAAATTGCGGCGGGCGATGGCGGGACGTCGACGGCGATCTCGGTCAACAACTGTCCTGTCTGCAGCATTCTTCTGACCTATGGCAACGAACAGCAAAAGCGCGACTGGCTTACGCCGCTCGCACGCGGCGAGATGCTCGGCGCGTTTTGTCTGACGGAACCACAGGCGGGATCGGATGCATCGGCGTTGCGCACCACGGCCACGCGCGACGGCGATTCCTACGTGCTCAACGGCGTCAAGCAGTTCATCACGAGCGGCAAGAACGGCAAAGTCGCGATCGTGATGGCCGTCACCGACAAAAGCGCCGGCAAGCGTGGCATCAGCGCGTTCATAGTGCCGACGGATGCGCCCGGCTACGTCGTCGCGCGATTAGAAGAAAAGCTCGGCCAGCATTCGTCCGATACCGCGCAGATCGTCTTCGACAACTGCCGCGTGCCGGCCGCGAACCTGATCGGCGCGGAAGGCGAAGGCTACCGGATCGCGTTGTCGGGGCTCGAAGGCGGGCGTATCGGCATTGCCGCGCAGAGCGTCGGCATGGCGCGCGCGGCGCTCGAGGCCGCCCTCGCTTACGCGAAGGAGCGCGAAAGTTTCGGACAGCCGCTGTTCGCACACCAGGCCGTGCAATTCCGCCTCGCCGATATGGCGACGCAACTCGAAGCGGCGCGCCAGTTGATCTGGCACGCGGCGGCGCTGAAAGACGCAGGCCAGCCTTGTCTGACGGAAGCGGCAATGGCGAAGCTGTTCGCCTCCGAAGCGGCGGAACGCATCTGCTCAGCCGCGCTGCAGATTCACGGCGGCTACGGTTACCTGAGCGACTTTCCCGTCGAACGCATATATCGCGATGTGCGCGTCTGCCAGATCTACGAAGGCACCAGCGATATCCAGAAAATTCTGATCGCGCGCGGACTGAGCTAAACCTTTCTCCAATCTTTCATGACTGCATCATCAGCCCATCAGCGTCCTGTCGAATGTCCTTGCGGCGGCGCCGCGCCCAATCGGCGAGATTCCGACAAAGCACCGCGTTTCGCCGATTGCTGCGGCCGCTTCATCGACGGCGCCGCGGCCGCGCCGACCGCGCTGGAACTGATGCGCTCGCGCTATACCGCCTACGTGCTCGGTGAATCCCAGTATTTGCGCGACACGTGGGCGCCGCAAACCTGCCCCGCCGATCTCGACGTCGACACGAGCGCGCCCGACGCGCCCCGCTGGCTAGGTCTGCAAATCAAACGCTTCTCGCCGATCGATGATACGCACGCCGAAGTGGAATTCGTCGCGCGCTACAAAGTGGGCGGACGTGCACATCGGCTGCATGAATCCAGTCGCTTTATCAGAGGGGAAGATGGCCGCTGGCGTTATGTCGACGGCGATGTAAGCGATCGCTGACGCTAGCGTTTCCATTGCATCGCAACAACGTACTAAATGCCCACTTACATTCACCAAAAAAGGGCCGTTTCTGTAAGAAAATCAACGTGTTGGATCGACGCCACGTCCCTCAATTACCCATTCTTTCCGAATTGCCACGCAAAGCCCCACCAAACGGCATCGTGCACATCTGACAAACGGCAATTGGTGCCGCAAGGGGTTTGTACTGAATTGCACAAATATAAATTGTCGTGCCAGTATGAGCCTCACAGATGTTGCAGTGCTCCGTAGCGAGGTGGCGGTCCA
The DNA here is from genome assembly GCF_017104715.1 of Burkholderia sp. Ac-20365. Lineage (GTDB taxonomy): Bacteria > Pseudomonadota > Gammaproteobacteria > Burkholderiales > Burkholderiaceae > Paraburkholderia. The sequence goes on along the minus strand of NZ_JAAGPI010000002.1, from coordinate 271,198 downwards.
CCGCTCCCGCAGGATGTCCAGACGCACCGCCTGCTGACTCTTCAGCTGGCACGCGATCAGGGGCATCGCGAAGCACTCATTTCGACGCGTGGGGTCGCGTCGACCGGCTTCGGTTCATCCCAATGCGGTCTTGATCTGTCTGCGTGCGCGAACAGCGCAACGTATGCGATATTTTTGACCTTGTTTTGGCGTGTCACCGTACCGAAATCAGCCTTACGGGAAACCGTAAGGGCGCTTCAAGTGTTTTTGAGAGCAGGTGTGGCGGATGGTGTTCAGCAAAGTTCTGACGGTATGTGCGATGTCGGCGGCCTTCGTGGCCAGCGCTGTCACGGCTGCGCACGCGGATCCCCTCCCGGATGTCGAGGCCGGCCCGCTTGGCCGCGCTCAGGTGCAGCGCCTCGCGCTCGATGAAGATGGCTACCTGCCCGTCGTCAGGCTGAGCGAACAGATCATCCGCATTCCCGTCGACGCCGACGGCAAAGTCACCCTCGAAACCACCGTCTACAAGCCGGAAGGCCCGGGCCCGTTCCCGATGGTCGTCTTCAACCACGGCAAGATTCATGGCGATCCGCGCGTGCAGACGCGCAGCGACCCGGTGTCGCTGGCGCGCGAATTCGTGCGCCGCGGCTACGTCGTCGTCGCACCGAACCGCCAGGGCTTCGCCGACTCCGGCGGCACGTATGTGCAGGACGGCTGCGACGTCACGCGCAACGGCCTGAGCCAGGCTGCCGACGTCGCGACGACCGTCGACTACATGTCGAAGCAAAGCTACGTCGACGCGCAGCACATCGTCGTGGCGGGCACCTCGCATGGCGGCCTCGCGACGATCGCATACGGCACCAATCCCGCGCCCGGCGTGCGCGCACTGATCAACTTCTCCGGCGGTCTGCGCCAGGATGCCTGCACCGACTGGCAAGGCAATCTGACGCACGCTTTCGGCACGTATGGCGAAACCACGCACGTGCCGTCGCTGTGGCTGTACGGCGATAACGATTCGATCTGGCCGTCCACGCTGGTTTCGCAGATGTACACCGCGTACACCGCGAACGTGCAGGGCAAAGGCGCGAGCACGAAGATGGTCGATTTCGGCTCGTACAAGAACGACGCGCATCGTCTGGTCGGCGATCGCGACGGCGTGCGCGTCTGGTGGCCGTCGGTCGAGGCGTTCCTCGCGCGCGTCGGCATGCCGACGGGCGTTCAGTACCGCGTCGCCGAACCGACGCAGCCGAAGGCAACGCATTTCGCGTCGATCGATGCCGTCGACTCCGTGCCCTTCGTCGATGAAGCCGGCCGCGCCGGTTACCGCAACTTCCTGCACCAGTATCCCAGCCGCGCGTTCGCGGTGTCCGATTCGGGTGCGTGGTCGTGGGCGGAAGGCGGCGACGATCCGATGTCGGTGGCCGTCGCCAACTGCCAGAAACAGAGCGCCGACCCGTGCCATCTCTACGCGGTCAACGACAGCGTCGTCTGGAAAGACGGCGCGACCCAAACGGCTGAGTCCGATTCGACGTCGAAAGACAGCAAGCCCGCGCTGGCTAGCCGCTGATTCCTTCTCCGCCCGTCGCGCGCCGCGCCCGACGGGTAACACTTCCTGATCCGAGCCTTTTTTCGACGCCATGCCGCAACCGCGCATGGCGCGCTCGCATTTGCACGTCGAACTGGCGATCTTGCCTGGCGCAACGCTGAGGATCACGAACATGATCAGATGTTTAACGGAGTCGTTGGTGAGAGTCGAAGCGCGAAGCCGGCTTGCGCTGTCGCGCGATGATTCGCGGTTTGCCGGTTGCGTTCGGCAAACCGCGTGTCATAACCCGTAAACACCGACCACAGCCCCACTATTCCGCGACGCAGCGCGAAAAACACCCGCAGGCGGCCCAATTTTTTTCACAGGGGGTCCCTGACTTTGCCGTCGTTATCTACGGCGATCTGCGGCCTTTGAAAACGAACTGTCGCGAGCTGTCGCGAACCGCAGGTTTTCGCACGCAGACCCTTGAAAACACAGCGTTTTCAGATAGTGCATCGCAACGGAGTTCGCGCTAATCTCACCTCCGCTGTCGCAAAAAAGTGTGGTGGGAAGTCCCGCGAACCTTGCCGCGACAGCACATCCGACACCACGGAGGGCGCCCGCCACGACGCTTTCCTTCGCCGGATTTCAGGCGGACGTCAACCGTCCAGATTCGCCAGCAGCATTTGCATGACCGACACGCAAGGTGCGCCGCGCCCTACGCCGCGCCTTGCCCGGTTCATGTCCGGAGCAGTTTTGAATACACAGGCAACCGATGACTGGATCGCCCGCAGCCTGCGCGCTGTGTGGCATCCCTGTACGCAGATGAAGCATCACGAGCGCTTCCCGCTCGTGCCCGTCTCGCGCGGCGCTGGCGCGTGGCTCTACGATCGCGCTGGAAACCGCTATCTCGACGCGATCAGTTCGTGGTGGGTCAATCTGTTCGGCCACGCGAACCCGCGCATCAACGCGGCGCTGAAAGATCAGCTCGACACGCTCGAACACGCGATGCTCGCCGGCTGCACGCACGAGCCCGCGATCGAACTCGCCGAGCGTCTGGGCGCGCTCACGCAGAACACGCTGGGCCACGCGTTCTTCGCGTCCGACGGCGCGTCGGCTGTCGAGATCGCGCTGAAGATGAGCTTCCACTCGTGGCGCAATCGCGGCTACGACTTCAAGCGCGAGTTCGTCTGCGTCGCGAACAGCTACCACGGTGAAACGATCGGCGCGCTCGGTGTCACCGACGTCGCGCTGTTCAAGGACGCTTACGATCCGCTGATCCGCAACGCGCATGTAGTCGCATCGCCCGACGCGCGTTTCGCGCGCGAAGGCGAAACCGCTGCCGACGTCGCACAACGTGCGCTCGCCGATGTGCGCTCGCTGTTCGAAGCGCGCGCCGACAACATCGCTGCGTTGATCGTCGAGCCGCTCGTGCAATGCGCGGCAGGCATGGCGATGCACGATCCGTCGTATATCGCGGGCTTGCGCGCGCTGTGCGACCGCTACGGCGTCCATCTGATCGCCGACGAAATCGCGGTCGGCTGCGGCCGCACGGGCACGTTCTTCGCCTGCGAGCAGGCGGGCGTGTGGCCGGACTTTCTGTGTCTGTCGAAAGGCATCAGCGGCGGCTATCTGCCGCTCTCGATCGTGCTGTCGCGCGACGAAATCTATGCCGCTTTCTACGATGACGACACGACGCGCGGCTTCCTGCATTCGCACTCGTACACGGGCAATCCGCTCGCGTGCCGCGCTGCACTCGCGACGCTCGATCTGTTCGCCAGCGACAACGTGCTCGCCGCGAACGAAAAGAAATCGGCGGCGTTGCGCGCGGCGCTCGAACCGCTCGCGCAGCACGAGCAGGTGCGCAATCTGCGCCAGCGCGGCACGATCGTCGCGTTCGATGCCGTGATCGACGGCGCCGACGCGGCGAAGACCTTCTCGCGCCGCTTCTTCGAAAACGCTCTGAAGAATGAACTCCTGCTGCGTCCGATCGGCACGACGGTGTACCTGATGCCGCCATACATTCTCGATGACGAAGAAATCGCGCTGCTCGCCGGGCGCACGCGCGCCACGTTCGATGCGACGTTGACGGAGACGCGCTGATGCAGTTGCTTGAAACGCTTGAACAAGGGCTGAAAGACATCGACGCGCGCGGCCTGCGCCGCCGTCGCCGCACCGTCGATTCGCCGTGCTCCGCGCATATGACCGTCGACGGCCGCAACATCATCGGCTTTGCGAGCAACGACTATCTCGGTCTTGCTGCGCATCCGCTGCTCGTCGCGGCGATTGCTGAAGGCGCGCGCCGCTATGGCGCGGGCAGCGGCGGCTCGCATCTGCTCGGCGGCCACTCGCGCTCGCATGCGCAACTCGAAGACGACCTCGCCGGATTCGTGGGCGGTTTCGTCGACAATCCGCGCGCGCTGTATTTCAGCACCGGCTATATGGCGAATCTCGCGACGCTCACCGCGCTCGCGGGCCGCGGCACGACGCTGTTCTCGGACTCGCTGAATCACGCATCGCTGATCGACGGCGCGCGGCTCTCGCGTGCCGATATCCAGATCTATCCGCACGCGGACGCTGAGGCATTGAGCGCGATGCTCGAAGCATCGGACGCAGCCGTGAAGCTGATCGTCACCGACACCGTCTTCAGCATGGACGGCGATATCGCGCCGCTCGCGCGTCTAGTCGAACTCGCGGAACGACATGGCGCGTGGCTCGTCGTCGACGATGCACATGGTTTCGGCGTGCTCGGCCCGCAAGGACGCGGCGCGATTGCCGGGGCCGCGTTGCGCTCGCCGCATCTGATTTCGATTGGCACGCTCGGCAAGGCTGCGGGTGTGTCGGGCGCATTCGTCGTCGCACATGAGACGGTGATCGAATGGCTCGTGCAGCGCGCGCGTCCGTATATCTTCACGACGGCGTCGGTGCCTTCGGCTGCGCATGCGGTGTCGGCAAGCTTGCGGATCATCGGCGGGGAAGAAGGCGAGCATCGGCGCACGCATCTGCGCTCGCTGATCGAGCGCACGCGCGAGATGATGAAACGCACACCGTGGCTGCCCGTCGATTCGCATACGGCCGTGCAACCGCTGATCATCGGCGCAAACGACGCGACGCTCGATATCGCCGCGGCCCTCGATCGCGCGAATCTGTGGGTGCCCGCGATCCGACCGCCGACGGTGCCCGAAGGCACGTCGCGTCTGCGCATTTCGCTGTCGGCCGCGCATTCGCACAGTGATCTCGATCAGCTCGAAACCGCGCTGATGAACGTCGCGAAGGAACTGGCATGAGCAACGCACTGTCTCTCTTCGTGACGGGCACCGACACGGAAATCGGCAAGACGCTGGTATCGGCTGCTCTGCTGCGCGGCTTTGCACGCGAAGGTTTGCGCGCGACGGCGATGAAGCCGATCGCGGCGGGTGCGGCACTCGTAGACGGCGTGCTTCACAACGAAGACGCCGATCAGCTCGACGCCGCCGCCAGCGTGCTGCTGCCGCCTGACATCCGCACGCCGTTCATGCTCAAGGAACCGGCCGCGCCGCATATCGCCGCTGCGCTCGAAAACGTGACGCTCGACATGACGCGTATCGTCGACGCGCACAAGACAGCGCTGACGATGGCCGATGTCGTCGTCGTGGAAGGCGTTGGCGGCTTTCGCGTGCCGCTCACCGATACGCACGACACCGCCGATCTCGCGCTCGCGCTGAATCTGCCTGTCGTGCTCGTAGTCGGCATGCGGCTGGGCTGCATCAGCCATGCGCTGCTGACGGCGGAAGCGATCGCCGCGCGCGGCCTGCCTATCGTGGGTTGGGTCGCGAACCGCGTCGACCCCGACATGCTGTTCCCCGACGAAAACATCGCGGCGCTGCGCTCGCGGCTCGACCGGCAATACGGTGCGCCGCTGCTCGGCATCGTGCCGCACCTGAGCCCCGCGTCGGTGGACATTGCCGCGACGCATCTCGACACCACACGACTATTGCAGACGCTGCGCACCACGCAGCGCTGAGAATCTTCGACATTCAGAACATCAAGGATGGACCCCATGAGCCACATCACCACCGCATCACTGCCTCTCACGCCGTCGCAGGCAGCAGCAGCCGCAGCCGCCGATGCCACCGACGCGCGCTGGCGTGTCGCCGACGTCGTCGCGCTGTACGACCTGCCCTTCAACGACCTGCTGTTCCGCGCGCAACAGGTGCACCGCGAGCATTTCGATGCGAACACCGTGCAGCTGTCGACACTGCTGTCGATCAAGACAGGCGGCTGTGAAGAAGACTGCGCGTATTGTCCGCAGTCGGTGCATCACGACACAGGGCTAAAGGCTGAAAAGCTGATGGATGTCGAAGAAGTGCTCGCCGCCGCGGAAGTCGCCAGGCAAAACGGCGCGACGCGTTTCTGCATGGGCGCCGCGTGGCGTAATCCGAAGGATCGCCATCTCGAGCCCATCAAGGACATGATTCGCGGCGTGAAGGCGATGGGCCTCGAAACCTGCGTGACGCTGGGCATGCTGGAGACGCACCAGGCGCAAAGTCTGCGCGATGCGGGGCTCGACTATTACAACCATAACCTCGACACGTCGCCCGAGTTCTACGGCCAGATCATCTCGACGCGCACGTATCAGGACCGGCTCGAAACGCTCGAGCGCGTGCGCGATGCGGGCATCAACGTGTGCTGCGGCGGGATCGTCGGCATGGGTGAGTCGCGCCGTGAGCGCGCTGGGCTGATCGCGCAACTCGCGAATATGGAGCCTTATCCGGAATCGGTGCCCATTAACAATCTCGTTCAGGTTGAAGGCACGCCGCTGACGGGTACCGAAGCGCTCGATCCGTTCGAGTTCGTGCGTACCATTGCTGTTGCGCGTATCACGATGCCGCGCGCGATGGTGCGCTTGTCCGCTGGCCGCGAGCAGATGGATGAGGCTCTGCAGGCGATGTGCTTCCTCGCTGGCGCGAATTCGATTTTTTATGGTGATCAGTTGCTGACTACCAGTAATCCGCAGGCTGAAGCTGATCGTAAGTTGCTTCAGCGGCTCGGGATTCGTGCCGAAGCTGCGCAGCAGATGCCGGTTGAACAAAGTGGCTGCGGGCATGCAGACTAAATTGGTTCTGGGTTCGCTGGCATCCGCGATGTGATGTGCCCGCTTCACGCGTCGCCCCTGTGCGGGGCGGCACTTACTTTCTTTGCCGCCGCAAAGAAAGTAAGCAAAGAAAGCGGGCTAAAACCGCCCGTTCTTGACCACTGCCTGAGGGCCCTCAACGGGTCCTCCGCTTCAAACGGCGTTCTGCCATTCAATGCCCGTTGCCAACGCTTCGGCTAAGCGCCTCACCCACTTCACTCACCCGTAGCGCAGCGCATGGCAGCGAATGGTCACGGCCGCCCAGGTGGCAAACTGTGTGTAGGGCGTAGTGCTTCACACCTCAGCGCTCCTACGACACCGGCCTTGCTTTTCAGTCTGGAGTAAAGTGCGTACGCCGCGACAGCCTACACACAGTTTGCCGCTATAGAACGTGGGCAGTTTGATCGCACGTGTGGCGTCGCGGGAGCATGAAGCGGGTGAGGCGCTCAATAAGAGTGTTGGCAGCGGGCATCGAGAAGGGAGATGCCGCGGACAGGACGGGGCTGTTGAGGGCCCGTGGGCAAAGGTCAAGAACGGGCGGTGTTCAGCGGCTTTCTTTTACCTACTTTTCTTTGCCGCGGCAAAGAAAAGTAGGTGCCGCCCCGCACAGGGGCAACGCGTGAAGCAGGCAAGACAAATCGCGGATGCCAGCAAAGCCCCAAAACCAACCCTCCGCCGCGCAGCGTCTACTTCCGATCCACAATAATCTGATCGAACGTCCCGCCATCGGCGAAATGCGTCTGCTGCGCCTTCTGCCAGCTACCAAACACCTGTTCGACGGTAAAAGTCTTGAGCGGCTTGAACTCGCTCGCATGCTTGGCGAGCACGGTGGAATCACGCGGCCGCAGATGATGCTGCGCGATGATCTCCTGCGCCGCAGGCGAGTAAAGATAGTCCAGATACGCCTGCGCCTCCTTACGCGTCCCACGCTTGTCGACCACCTTGTCGACGATCGTCACGGGAGGCTCGGCCAGAATGCTCATCGACGGATAGACCGCCTCGAAGCTGCCTGCGCCCACGCCTGTATCGATCAGCGAGACTTCGTTTTCGAACGTCACCAGCACATCACCGATACCACGCTGCGTGAAGGTCGTCGTCGCGCCGCGGCCGCCCGTATCGAGCACGGGAACGTTACGGAAGATCGCCTTTTCGAAGTCGAGCGCCTGCGCATCCGTTGCGCCGTTCTGCTTCTTGTAGCCCCAAGCCGCGAGATAGGTATAGCGGCCATTGCCCGCCGTCTTCGGATTCGGAATCACCACCTGCACACCCGGCTTCGCCAGATCGTCCCAGTCCTTGATGTGCTTCGGATTACCCTTGCGAACGAGGAACACCATCGTCGTCGTGTACGGCGCGCTGTTGTTCGGCAAACGCGCGCGCCAATTCGCCGGCACCAGCTGGCCGCGCTCGGCGAGCAGGTCGATGTCGTTCGGCTGGTTCATCGTCACGACGTCGGCCTGCAGCCCCTGCAGCACCGATAGCGCCTGCGCGCTCGAAGCGCCGTGCGACTGCTTGAGCTGCACCGTCTCGCCGGTCTTCTGCTTGTATGCAGCGATGAAGCCCGGGTTGATGTCCTTGTACAGCTCGCGTGTCACGTCATACGACACGTTGAGCAGCGATGCGTCCGCGTGCGCGCTCTGCGCTGCGCCGAGTGAAAACGCCAATGCCATGAAGCCGGCCGCGAGCCTGCGCGTTTGATCCCCTCTGCCTGCCATCTTTTCCCCGCTTGTGAATGATGAAGCACGTCGCCGCAACGCTGCGGCAGGAGCAGCGATTCTAGCGGATCGATTCACGCGATTCCTGGAATCACTGGGAGCGAATCCTATGTCTTCCAGCCAGGTTTCTCGTTACGACCGCTACGCGTACGATCGACTCATCGCGTCGCTTATGAATCGCGGATGGTCGCGTGGCAGCGCAATTTGCCGTTGTCCGTCCGTTGGGTTTCTGATCAAACAGACCCCTGCTTAGGAACGATTTTGCTTAGGATTGTGCCAATGGAAACGCTAGATAAACCGCTTGTGAAGCGCCGCTTCCACGCGCTTCGACTCATTCACGGTGGTCTCAATATGGAGGCACGCATGACCCGGTCTGAAACCACAATCGAACACATTCTTCAGGATCTCGAAGACCTTAAACGTGAGGTGCGCGAGTTGAGAGTCTATGTTGACGATCGCTTCCGTCAGCTTGAAGCGAAAATGGAGGCACGCTTCAGCGCGTTCGAAAGTACGATGCGCATTGAATTCCGCCTGCTATGGGCGGCGAATTTCGCGCTTGCCGGGCTGCTGGCGAAGGGCTTTCACTGGATCTGACACGCGCGGCGTCTAGCCGAAAACCTGCGTAGCGATTTCCTCGGCTTCGTCCTGAAATCGCAGCGGTGCGGCGCAATGCGCAAGCGTGTCCACGAAGTACTTTGCGCGCGGCCAGGGCCCAAACCCCGCAGCGGTGTTGATATGTCCTGCGTCGCCCATGTTGACGAACGCGCTGCCCAGACGCATCGCAAGCTCACGCGCATCGGTGAGCGCCATCCACGGGTCGGTCTCGCTGCCGATCAAAATGGAAGGCACGCCGAGACGGCGCGCGTCGAAAGCACCTGCAAACTCGAACTTCTTCGGGCTGGCGGGCGCGACAAACAGCACGCCCGCTATATCGGCGGCGGGTATGCCCTGTTGCAACGCATGCGCGGTGGCGAGGCATCCAAAGCTATGCGCAGCGAGCACGAACGGTCCGCGCTCGCTTGCCAGCAGATCGCGCACCGATTGCGCCCATTGCGCGAGATTGGGCGCATCCCAATCCGCCTGCTCGACTCGCAACGAACGCGGAAACTGGCGCTCCAGCCAGGTTTGCCAGTGTGCGCCTTCGCTGCCGTGCAAACCCGGCACGGTCACGAGCCGGGGTGGCCAGATCGATCGGGTGCACGAAAACATGATTCTTTCCTCGTAGCGGGAATCTGGAAATCATTGTCGCGTGGGCGACGCACGGCTTGAACCAATTTTTCGTGCTTTGCATATCGCCGTGCTGCTGCGTATGCATGCTCACGCCGCTGCGCATCCCACCGCGACCGCCGGAACGGGCGCGAACTCCGGCGAAAAAGTAGAATGAAGCCTGTCCATAAAAGCAGCCCGCCAGGGTGACTGCAACGCTCAACCGGCCACGCATGAAAGTCCTGTTCTATACACCCCAATCCGATGCCGACGTCTGGCTGCACGACCTGTCGAACGCCCTGCCCGGCGCGGATTTGCGCGAATGGCAGGCGGGCGACAACGCCCCCGCCGACGTTGCCGTGGTCTGGAAGCCGCCGCGCGAGATGCTCGCCGGTCGCGACGATCTGCGTGCGATCTTCAATCTGGGCGCTGGCGTCGATGCAATCCTGAAGCTCGAACGCGAACATCCCGGCACGCTGCCGCGCAACGCGCAGCTCGTGCGGCTAGAAGACACGGGAATGGCGCAGCAGATGGCCGAATATGTGATGCACGCCGTGCTGCGCTACATGCGCCGCTTCGACGAATACGACCGGCTGCAGGCCGAGCAACGCTGGCACGTGCTCGAGCCGCACGCGCGCGAGACGTTCACGGTTGGCGTGTTAGGGCTGGGCGTGCTCGGCTCGCATGTGGCGCAGACACTCGCGTCGGCCGGCTTTCCCGTGCGGGGCTTTAGCCGAAGCGCGCGCGAAATCGGAGGTGTGTCGACCTTCGCGGGCGAAGCGCAGTTCGACGCCTTCCTCGATGGCGTGAAGGTGCTCGTCAATCTGCTGCCGCACACGCCCGATACGCACGGCGTGCTGAACAAGCGCAGCCTGTCGAAGCTCACGCGCGGTGCGTACCTCGTCAACATCGCGCGAGGCGCGCACCTCGTCGAACAGGATCTGCTCGATGCGCTGGCGCAAGGTCAGATCGCTGCTGCCACGCTCGATGTATTCGTCGAAGAGCCGTTACCGTTGCAGCATCCTTTCTGGAAACATCCGCGCATCTCGATCACGCCGCATATTTCCGCATTGACGCTACGTGAAGAAAGCATCGAGCAGATTGCACGGAAAATTGCTGCGGTGATGCGCGGCGAACCAATCGGCGGGATCGTCGATATTGCGCGCGGTTATTGACGCAACAACGCAAAACCCAACACCTGAAGACCGCATCGCGCGGCAACAGCAACACATTCGAATGGGACGGCAGCAAGCGCGAAAGCGCCAGCGAACGTCGACACAGGAGACAAGCATGGCCATGCCGCAAGCAGTGAAGATCGTCGAAGTCGGTCCGCGCGACGGACTGCAGAACGAGAAGGAATTCGTGCCCACCGAGGTGAAGATCGAACTGATCAACCGGCTGTCGGCGGCCGGGTTCAGGAATGTCGAATCGGCTTCGTTCGTGTCGCCCAAATGGGTGCCGCAAATGGCCGATGGCGCTGACGTGATGGCGGGCATCGAACGCCGCGCGGGCACCATCTACTCGGTGTTGACGCCGAATATGCGCGGCCTGGAAGGCGCGATCGCCGCGCGCGCTGACGAGATCGTGATCTTCGGCGCAGCCAGCGAAGCGTTCTCGCAGAAGAACATCAACTGCAGCATCGCGGAAAGCATCGAGCGCTTCGTGCCGGTCGCGCAGGCTGCGAAAGAGCAAGGCATCCGCGTGCGCGGCAGTGTGTCATGCTCGCTCGGCTGCCCGTACCAGGGTGAGGTGCCCGTCGCGTCGGTGGTCGATGTGGTCGAACGTTTTGCGGCGCTCGGCTGCGACGAAATCGATATCGCCGATACGATCGGCGTCGGCACGCCGAAGCGCACACGCGAAGTATTCGCGGCCGTCACACAGGTGTTCCCGCGTGAACACCTGTCGGGACATTTTCACGATACCTACGGCCAGGCGCTCGCGAATATCTACGCCGCGCTGCTGGAAGGCATCGAGATTTTTCATGCGTCGGTTGCGGGGCTCGGCGGCTGTCCGTATGCGAAGGGCGCAACCGGCAACGTCGCCACGGAAGACGTGCTGTATCTGATGAACGGACTCGGCATCGAGACGGGCATCGATCTGGCGCAAGTCGTCGAGATCGGCGATTTCATTTCGACGTCGATCGGCAAACCGAACGTGTCGCGCGCGGGCAAAGCGCTGCTGGCAAAAGCCCGCAGCGAAAAGACCACCTGCGTATGACCCATCACAGGAACACAACACATGTCGGATAACGCAACGGTACACACGCCTGATCTCGATTCGCTGCCTGATTCGGCGCGCCGCGTCGCGCTGCTGCTGCGCGAGCGCGGTCACGCCGGGCAGGTCGTGATGCTGCCTGAAACGGGCAAGACGTCGGCGGAAGCGGCGGCAGGACTTGGCTGCTCGATCGCGCAGATCGCCAAGTCGATTCTGTTTCGCCGCCGCGAAGACGATGCGCCCGTGCTGATCATCGCGAGCGGCGCGAATCGCGTGGATGAAAAGAAAGTCGCGGCGCAGGTCGGCGAGATTGCGCGCGCGGATGCGAAGTTCGTGCGCGAGAAGACGGGTTATGCGATCGGCGGCGTGTGTCCGATCGGTCATGCAACGCCGCCCGTCACGCTGATCGACGCCGATCTTTTCACGCTAGACAGCCTGTGGGCCGCCGCCGGCCATCCGCACGCGGTGTTCAATCTGACGCCGCAGGAACTGGCCACACTCACGGGTGCGCCTGTCATTGATGTAGCGTTGCGCGAGACGGCATGAAGACGGACGCCGCGCGCACAGCAGACACGGCGCATAGCATCGCGCCCGTTCCGTCGCCTTGCATCAACGTGTGCCGGATGAACCCGGCCACGGCGCTATGCGAAGGCTGCCTGCGCACGATCGACGAAATCGCCGGCTGGTCTTCGTTCGACGACGCAGCAAAGCGCGCGGTGTGGGATGAAATCGAAAAGCGTCATGTCGATTACATGGCAGCGCAACGCGAAAAAGAACCCGGGGCGAAGACATGAACGCGCCACCGCGCGTCGTCACAATCGGCGAAACGTTCAGCACGACGCTGAGCCTCGAAGCCGAGTCGATCAAATCGTTCGCCACGCTCGTCAATGACCTCAATCCGCTGCATCACGACGACGCGTATGCCGCGCAAAGCCGCTTCGGCGGTTTGATCGCTTCCGGCACGCAGCCAACCGCGCATTTCATGGCGCTGCTCGCGACGCACTACTCGACCTGCGCGCAGCCACTCGGACTCGAATTCGACATCAAGCTGAAGAAGGCCGTACACAGCGGCGATACGCTGACGATGACATGGCGCGTCGTCGGCGCGTTCTGGAAGGCGAGTCTCAACGGTGATCTGACGCAACTGGAAGGCGGCGTCGTGAACCAGCGCGGCGAAACGATTCTGATCGGCAAGTCGACCATACTCGTGATGCCGAAACCGGCTGCGAAGGAAGGCGACGCATGATCGCACTGCCGCCGTCGATACGCGTGTTCGAGCGCGGCTGGCTGTCGTCGAACAATGTGCTGCTGATCGACGATGCATGTGCAGCGCTCGTCGATACCGGCTATGCGTCGCACGCTGCGCAAACGGTCGCACTCGTCAGACATGCGCTCGGCGCCCGGCCGCTCGATCTGATCGTCAACACGCATCTGCATTCGGATCACTGCGGCGGCAATGCGCAATTGCAGGCAATGTGGCCGTGCAGCACGCTGATTCCATCGACGGAAGCGGACGCCGTCCGCGACTGGGACGAGACGCGTCTAACCTTCAGCGCAACGGGTCAATCCTGCGAACGTTTCGCATTTTCCGGGACCATTGCGCCGGGCACGCGCTTGACGCTCGGCGCACTCGACTGGGACGTGCTCGGCGCGCCGGGCCACGATCCGCATTCGCTGATGCTCTACTGCGCCGACCAGCGCCTGCTGATTAGCGCCGACGCGCTGTGGGAAAACGGCTTCGGTGTGATCTTTCCTGAACTCGAAGGCGAAAGCGGTTTTGCCGAGCAACAGGCCGTGCTCGAACTGATCGGCACGCTCGATGTGAAAACCGTAATTCCCGGCCACGGCTCGCCGTTCTCCAACGTACAGGCTGCGCTCGATCGCGCGTTGTCGCGGGTCGCGTGGCTGCGCGCCGACCCGTCGCGTAACGCGAAGAATGCGCTGAAGGTGTTGATCGTGTTCAAGCTGCTCGACGCGCGCACGATGTCTTTCGAAACCTTGCTGCGCATGCTCGATGAAGCTAGCGTGATGCGCGCCGCCGCGACGATGCTGACGCCGCGCAGCGCATGGCCAACGCTGCTGCGTGAACTGGTCGAAGGATTGTCGGGGGAGAACGGACCGTTGCAGTTCGATGGCGAGCACATCAGTGCGCGCGCCGCCTGATCACGGGATCGCGCTCCAGCACGGAAGCTCGCGAACGGCCGTACAAAAAGAAAGCCGCTCGGCTTTCGGTTCGAGCGGCGCAATTACTGTTGACGTGATCAGCGTCGAAGAAATAATACCTGTGGGCAGCTTTCGAACGCATCGGTGATTTCCCTACAGATTCGTAACGTCCGACGTGACGCCTTATTCGGATTCCGTACTATCGGTATGAACTACCGTAATATCGGGTAACGGCGCGACGGCACGATACGCCAACCGAGATTCACGCCCGCCGCTGCAAGCAGGATCAGCACCGCGCCGAGCACCTGGATCCACGCAAGTTTCTGCCCAAATGCAATCCGGTCGACGACGATCGCAACGACCGGGTAGATGAAAGACAGCGCGCCTGTCATCGCCGTCGGCAGCTTCTGGATCGCGCCGTACAGCAGCACATACATGATTCCGGTATTGACGATGCCGAGGGTGACGAGCTGCAGCCAGTGCATGCCCGTCGACGGCAGCGCGTCATATTGGACGAACGGCGCGAGCATGACCACGCCCGTCGCCACCGTAATCAGCGCGATAAGGTGCGGCGGCGTGTTCTTCAAGTGCTTTGTGATGATCGACGACACGGCGTAAAGGAACGCCGCGCCAACGGCATACGCGACGCCTTGCAGATATTGGCCCGGCACCGCGAGCACGGCCGGCTCGACTTTCACGACGAAGACAAGGCCGACAAACGCGATCAGCAGCCACGCCACTGTCGATACCGTCACGCGTTCGCGGAACACCAGCGCGCCAAGCGCAACCAGCATGAACGGCTGCGTGCTGTAAACGGTCGTCGCCATCGAGATCGACGCGCGCGAGTAAGCGGCGAACAGCAGCACCCAGTTGATCACGATGGCCGCGCTGCTGAGCGTGGCAAGCGCGATCATCTTCCACGAGAACAGCTTGCGCTTGAGCAGTCCGAGCATCGCGCAGATCAGCAGCAGCGTCGCGCCGCCGAACAGGCAGCGGAAGAACGCGACATTCAGCGCCGATTGCTGCGACGACACCACCAGCCAGCCGATCGTCCCCGACATCAGCATCGCGAGCGTCATCTCGAACGCGCCGCGCCGCACTTCGTTGCCTGCTGCCATCGCATACTCTCCAGAAGAGTCACATCTTGCGAAGAGTGTAATTAATCCGCAGCGGCCATTACATATCTAAAATCAGGCAATCTGGTGAATTGACCTTAGATACGAAGGCCAACATGACAAAGCGCCTTAATCCCGAAATGAAGCATGCAACCGCGCCGGCTGCGCTCGATGACACGGACCGCCTGCTGCTCGCGAACCTCGCTGACGACGCGCGCCAGCCCGTCAGCGAACTCGCGCGCAACGTCGGCCTGTCGGCGCCTGCGACGGCGGACCGCTTACGGCGGCTCGACGCGCAAGGCGTGATCGAGCGCTTCACGGTGCAGATCGATCCGCGCGCGCTCGGCTACACGCTGCAGGCGATCGTGCGCGTGAAGCCGTTGCCGGGCCAGTTGCATCTGGTGGAAGACGTGATACGCCGCATTCCCGAGTTCGTCGAATGCGACAAGGTGACAGGCGACGACTGCTTTATCTGCCGCCTGTATCTGCGCTCGATCGATCAGCTCGACGAGATTCTGTCGAAAGTGACCGAGCGTGCGGAAACGAGCACCGCGATCGTCAAGTCGACGCCAGTGCCAAGGCGCTTGCCGCCGCTCGCCTGAGTCGACGAACAGCGGCAAGCGCACGAGGAAATCAAAGCTCGACGGCTTCGAAGAACGACAGCATTTCCGCGACGAGTTCGGCGGGCGCTTCCTCGGGAATGTAATGGCCGCACGGCAGCGAACGGCCGCTGACGTCGCGCGCGACCTTGCGCCACTCGGCGATCGGCTCGAAGCATTTCTCGATCACGCCTTCCGCGCCCCACAGCACGCGCAACGGACAGGCAATCTTGTGTCCGCGTTCGATATCGGCGCGATCGTGCTCGAGATCGATCGTCGCCGACGCGCGGTAGTCCTCGCACATCGCATGCACGGCGCCCGGCTGCCGTAACGCCTTGCGATATTCGGCGAGCACCTCGGGCGCGAACGGCGCGAGACCCGCGTGACGGCTGCCCATCACGCGATCGACGTAGACATCGGGATTGCCTTCGATCAGCGTCTCAGGCAGCGGCTCCGGCTGGATCAGGAAGAACCAGTGGAAATAAAGCGTGGCGAAGGTACGGTCGGTGGCTTCGTACATCGCCAGAGTTGGCGCGATGTCGAGCAGCATCAGGCGTTCGACGGCGTCCGGGAAATCCAGCGCCATGCGGTGCGCCACGCGCGCGCCGCGGTCGTGTGCGCAGACCAGAAAGCGCTCGAAGCCGAAGTGCTGCATCACGGCGACCTGATCGGCGGCCATCGCGCGTTTCGAATACGGCGCGTGGGTCGCGTCGCTCGGCGGTTTCGCCGATGCGCCATAGCCGCGCAGATCGGTGGCGATCACGGTGAAATGCTCGGCAAGCTGCGCCGCGCAACGATGCCAGATCAGATGACTCTGCGGATGACCGTGCAGCAGCAGCAAAGGCGGCCCGCTCCCGCCTTTGACTCCGTGAATGTCGACGTCGCCGGCCGTAACCCGAAAAGGTGTGAAGTCCGCGAAGGGCATGTCGGTCTCGTTGTCGTTGTGAGTCTCGGCATTGTAGAAGGCGGGTGTGTCACTGCGAGTGGGTTAGACCACGCTTTCATAGAACCTGAACTCTCCTTCAAACGCCAGCAAACGAGCAACGTGCGCCAGACTGGCCTATAATCGAACGATCGTTCTTAAATATGAACGCCAACGGCTGTTTGAAACGCACTGCGGATGACAGCCGCTACACTCATAGCGCCGGGCGTCGAATGCACCGGCATGTCGAATGGAGACTCGCACCATGGCCTTGCCCGCCGTCCTGCAAAACCTTGCTCTGCCCGTCGTCGCTTCGCCGATGTTCATCGTCAGCTACCCGGAACTCGTGCTTGCGCAATGCAAGGCGGGGATCGTCGGTTCGTTTCCGGCGCTCAATGCGCGCCCTGCCGAACTGCTCGACGAATGGCTGACGCAGATTCAGGCGTCGCTTGCCGAACACAAGGCGGCGAACCCGGATGCCGTCATCGGGCCGATCGCCGTCAACCAGATCGTGCATCAGTCGAACGCGCGCCTTGAACACGACATCCGCGTGTGCGTCGAGCACAAGGTGCCGATTTTCATCACGAGCCTGCGCGCGCCGGCGAGGGAAATCGTCGATGCCGTGCACAGCTACGGCGGCATCGTGCTGCACGACGTGATCAACATGCGTCACGCGCAGAAGGCGCTGGAAGCGGGCGTCGACGGGCTGATTCTGGTTGCCGCGGGTGCGGGCGGCCACGCGGGCACGACCTCGCCGTTCGCGCTGGTTGGCGAAGTGCGGCGCATGTTCGACGGTCCGATCGTGCTGTCGGGATCGATTGCGAACGGCGGCTCGATTCTCGCCGCGCAGGCGATGGGCGCCGATCTCGCGTACATGGGCACGCGCTTTATCGCGACGAAGGAAGCGCATGCAGTCGAAGGCTACAAGCAGGCGATCATCAACGCCAATTCCGCCGATATCGTCTACACGAACCTGTTCACGGGCGTGCACGGCAACTACATCCGCGAGAGCATCGTGAACGCGGGCCTCGATCCCGATGCGCTGCCGGAATCGGACAAGACGGCGATGAATTTTGCCAGCGACAAGGCGAAGGCATGGAAAGACATCTGGGGCGCTGGCCAGGGCGTCGGTTTGATGAACGACGTGCCGAGCGTTGCTGATCTGGTTGCGCGTCTGAAGGACGAGTATCAGGCGGCGAAGACGCGGCTTGGGATTGGCCGCTGAGTTTTTCGAATCGCAAGGCGTGAAAGGCCGTGTTCGCTGAACGCGGCCTTTTTGCTTATGTCACATGTTGCGCCGATACTGACCGCCCACTTCGAACAGCGCGTGCGTGATTTGCCCCAACGAACAGACGCGCACCGCATCCATCAGCACGGCAAAAACGTTTTCATCGTCGATCACTGCCTGCTTCAGACGCTCCAGCATCGCAGGCGCTTCACTTTCATGCGATGACTGGAACGCGCGCAGACGCGTCAGTTGTCCCTGCTTTTCTTCTTCCGTCGAGCGCGCGAGTGCTATCGGCGGCGGCGCATCGTGCGCATGCGCGCCGAGGAAAGTATTCACGCCGACGATCGGATACGAGCCGTCATGCTTGCGATGTTCGTACAGCATCGATTCATCTTGAATCCGTCCGCGCTGATAACCCGTTTCCATCGCGCCGAGCACGCCGCCGCGCTCGGTCAGTCGATCGAATTCGGCGAGCACGGCGGCTTCGACGAGATCCGTCAGTTCGTCGATGATGAAGCTGCCCTGATTCGGATTCTGGTTCTTCGCGAGACCCCACTCGCGATTGATGATCAGCTGGATCGCCACCGCGCGGCGCACGGAATCTTCCGTCGGCGTCGTGATTGCTTCGTCGAACGCGTTCGTGTGCAGCGAATTGCAATTGTCGTAGATCGCGATCAACGCCTGCAATGTCGTGCGGATATCGTTGAAGTCGATTTCCTGCGCGTGCAGGCTGCGGCCCGACGTCTGCACGTGGTACTTCAGCTTCTGGCTGCGTTCGTTTGCGCCGTAACGATCGCGCATTGCAACGGCCCAGATGCGCCGCGCGACGCGGCCTAGCACCGTGTACTCCGGGTCCATCCCGTTCGAGAAGAAGAACGACAGGTTCGGCGCGAAATCGTCGATATCCATGCCGCGCGCGAGATACGCCTCGACATAGGTGAAGCCGTTCGCCAACGTATAGGCGAGCTGCGAGATCGGATTCGCGCCCGCCTCGGCGATGTGATAGCCGGAGATCGACACCGAATAGAAATTGCGCACGCCGTGGTCGACGAAATACGCCTGTATGTCGCCCATCACCTTCAGGCTGAATTCCGTCGAGAAGATGCAGGTGTTCTGGCCTTGGTCTTCTTTCAGGATGTCGGCCTGCACAGTGCCGCGCACGTTTTCGAGTGCGAAGCGGCGCGCGTTGTTGAGTTCGTCTTGCAACGGCTCGCGACCTTGTTGCTGGGCTTTCGCGCAGGCCAGCGCGATCTGCTGATCGATGGCGACGTTGAAGAACATCGCGAGAATGGTCGGCGCGGGACCGTTGATCGTCATCGATACCGACGTCTCCGGCGCGCACAGATCGAAACCGTCGTAGAGCGCTTTCATGTCGTCGAGCGTTGCCACCGACACGCCCGAATTGCCGACCTTGCCGTAGATGTCGGGCCGTTCATGCGGCTCTTCACCATAGAGCGTGACGGAATCGAACGCCGTCGACAGGCGCTTGGCGGGCATGCCTTCGGACAGCAGCTTGAAACGCCGGTTGGTGCGGAATGGATCGCCCTCGCCCGCGAACATGCGCGTCGGGTCTTCGTTCTCGCGGCGAAACGGAAACACGCCCGCCGTGAACGGGAAATAGCCGGGGAGATTCTCAAGCATCAGCCAGCGCAGGATTTCGCCGGGATCCTTGAAAGCCGGCAGCGCGACCTTGCGGATCTTCGAGCCTGACAGCGTTTCGACGGTTATCGCGGTGCGGATTTCCTTGTCGCGGATCTTCACGACATGTTCGTCGCCGGAATAGGCGGCGACCGTCTTCGGCCACGTGTCGAGCAGCGCTTTCTCGCGCTCGCCCATTTGCGATGTGTGTTGGTCGATGAGCTTCTCGAACGCGGCAGCGTCTTGCACGCTGCCATTCGCTTCGTTCAGCATGCGGCGGGCTTCGACGAGTTGCCAGCGCTCGCGCGCAAGCTGCGACTGCGCACCGACGCGTTCGCGATAGCCGCGCACCGTCAGCGCGACATCCGACAGATAGCGCACACGCGCAGGCGGCACGATTGCATTGCGGCCCGTCGAATGGCGCACGCTCTCCATCTTCGGCAGCCGTGCGTCGCTGTCGCGCAAACCGTGTTCACGCAAAGCGCTTGCGATATGTTGGTACACAGCCGTTACGCCATCGTCATTGAAGCGCGACGCAATCGTACCGAATACCGGCATCTCATCGATCTTTGCAGCGAACTTCTGCTGGTTTCGCTGAACCTGTTTGGCGACGTCGCGCAATGCATCAGCGGCGCCTTTGCGGTCGAACTTGTTGATCGCGACGAAATCGGCGAAGTCGAGCATGTCGATCTTCTCGAGTTGGCTCGCGGCGCCGAATTCAGGCGTCATCACGTAGAGCGATCTGTCTGCGTGCGGGACGATCGCGGCGTCGCCCTGTCCGATGCCCGATGTCTCGACCACGATCAGATCGAAGCCGGCCATCTTGCAGGTATCGATTGCGTCGGGCAGTGCATCGGAAATTTCGCTCGATGCATCGCGCGTCGCGAGCGAACGCATGAAGACGCGCGCGCCGCTTCCCCAATCGCCAATCGCATTCATGCGGATGCGGTCGCCGAGCAACGCGCCGCCCGATTTGCGGCGTGAAGGATCGATGGCGATCACGGCGATCGTCAACGTGTCGCCGTAGTCGAGACGAAAACGGCGGATCAGTTCGTCAGTTAGTGAGGACTTGCCCGCGCCGCCCGTTCCCGTGATGCCGAGCACGGGAACGCGTATTTGCACTGCTTGTGCGGCGAGTTCCGCGCGCGTGCCTGCATCGACGTCGCCGGTTTCGAGTGACGTGATCAATTGCGCAAGCTTGCGAAACGCGGCGATACGCGCAGCGCGATCCGCGTTGCCGCGCATTGCGCCCTTCAGGTCGCGAGCCAGTTGCGCGGGTTGTGTTTCCTGCCGCGCTGCATCGCGGCAACGCGCGATCATGTCGTCGATCATCCCTTGCAGACCGAGCCGCTGGCCGTCGTGCGGCGAGTAAATGCGCTCGACGCCATAACGCTGCAGTTCCGCGATCTCATCGGGCACGATTACGCCGCCGCCGCCGCCGAATACCTTGATCCGCTCGCCGCCGCGCTCGCGCAGCAGATCGACGAGATAGCGGAAGTATTCGACGTGTCCGCCCTGATAACTCGACACGGCGACGCCATCCGCGTCTTCCTGCAGCGCAGCAGTCGCGACCTCTTCGACCGAGCGGTTGTGGCCAAGATGGATCACCTCGACGCCGCTCGCCTGCAAAATGCGCCGCATGATGTTGATCGACGCGTCGTGGCCGTCGAATAGCGCCGCAGCCGTCACGAAACGCAGGCGCCGCGACGATGGCTCACCGGGCGCGCGCGGCGCGGAAGATTGAGAAGCGGGTGCATCGTCACCGATGCGCTGCGGCGTGGAAAGATCAGTCATGTCTCCCCCGGATCGAATCGTCAGGTTCGTTCGTCTGCCTTGCGGGTGCTGCGACCAGTATAACGATACGACCCGATCGTCCGTGCGGCGTTCAGCCCACGCGTACCGACGACCACGCGCCCCGCACGTTTTACCGTGCCGCGAGCGCCTTGATCTGTTCGAGCGTCGGCCAGAGGGTTTCGCTCGAAAAACGCTCAGCGATGAAGTCGACGAATGACCGCACCTTTGCCGACAGATGCCGTCGGCTCGCATAGACGACGTGAATGGGCAACTCGCGCGGCGGCAGTTCGTCGACGAGGAGCGGCACGAGACGGCCAGCGGCGAGATCGTCGCCGATCACTTCCGTGCCGAGCAGCGCGAGCGCAGCGCCCTGCAGCACGACGACGCGCTGCGCCTCCAGATGATTGACGATCAGATTGCCCGACAGCTTGACGCGCGCGTTTTCCGCGTTCGCGCCCGCGACCAGTTCGAGCGCCGACACGCCCGCGTACTGGATGAAGTTGTGGCGCGCGAGATCGGCGGTGCTTTTGGGCGCGCCATGCCGCTCGATATATTCCGGCGATGCGCACAGCACCAGATGCGCCGTCGCAACCTGCCGCGCAATCAGCGATGACGATTTGAGCCCTGACGGCGACGCGCGGATCGCGACGTCGAAG
Organism: Burkholderia sp. Ac-20365; assembly: GCF_017104715.1. Lineage (GTDB taxonomy): Bacteria > Pseudomonadota > Gammaproteobacteria > Burkholderiales > Burkholderiaceae > Paraburkholderia. Next base: position 249,334 of record NZ_JAAGPI010000002.1, on the reverse strand, counting down.
CCTTCGTCGATCAGTTCGACGACGCGGTCCGACAGCGTGATATCGACGGTGACCTGCTGATGCTGCGTTGCGTAATCGGCGACGGCGCTCATCACGTGGCGCAGGCCGAACGCCGACAGCGTCGACACGCGCAAGCGCCCTTGCGGCACGACGCTCGCTGCGCCGACCGCCTGCTCGGCCTCGTCGAGTTCGCTCAGCACCTGGCTCAGGCGTTCGTAGTACTCGCGGCCTGCTTCCGTCGGCGCGACGCGGCGCGTGGTCCGGTTCAGCAGGCGCGCGCCGAGTTGCTGTTCCAGATGCATCACGTGTTTGCTCGCCATTGCCGCCGACATGTCCATCTTCTCCGCCGCGCCGACGAAGCTGCCGACTTCCACGACGTGGCGAAACACTTTCATGCTGACGAGGGTATCCATAGGGATTGGAATGAATCGAGGGGATTCATGGGACTTTATCAAGGCACAAGCAGTAATGGGGGCGCGGGCTAGCCGCGGGAAGGGTTCTGGTTTTTGGTGTTGTTGGGTGTCGCGGGTTGGTTTTTTTCGATGGCATTCGCGGTTTGCCTTTCGTGCTTCAGGCGTTTGCCCTGTGCGGGGCGGCACTTGCGTTCGAGTGTCTTGTGACGCTGGCTTGGTGTGCCTTCTTTTTCGCTGGCATCCGCGTGATGTTTTCGTGCTTCATGCGTTGCCCCTGTGCGGGGCGGCACCTACTTTTCTTTGCCGCGGCAAAGAAAAGTAGGCAAAAGAAAGCCGCTGAACACCGCCAATTCTTGACCTTTGCCCACGGGCTCCCAACGGCCCGGTCCTGTTCGCGGCAACACTCTTCTCGATGCCCGCTGCCAACGCTTCGGCTAGGCGCCTCACCCGCTTCACACGCCCGCGTCGTCCCACGCGCGACCAGATCGCCCGCGTTCTATAGCGGCAAACTGTGTGTCGGCTGTCGCGGCGTACACACATCACTCCGGACTGAAAAGCACGATCGGTGTCGTAAGAGCGCTGAGGTGTGAAGCACTACGACCTACACACAGTTTGCCACCTGGGCGGCCGTAATTATTCGCTGCCGCTGGCTGCGCTACGGGTAATTGAAGTGGGTGAGGCGCTCATGCAAAGCGCGGGCAACGGGCGGGGACTGAGCGGTTGCCGTGTGAAGTGGAGGACCCGCTGGGGGCCCTCAGGCAGGGAGAAGAGCTGACGGTGTTAGCGGCTTTCTTTTGCCTACTTTTCTTTGCCGCGGCAAAGAAAAGTAGGTGCCGCCCCGCACAGGGGCGACGCGTGAAGTACGAAAACATCACGCGGATGCCAGCGAAAGCGCAAGCGGGAACAGCAGCGCCCCAAGGCACCGCCAACACATCCCCGTAATCAGAACTTCGCGCGAATACCAGCGCCCGCCGTATAACCCGATGCCTGCCCCGTGTACTTATCGTAGAGATAAGCCGCATACACATCGGTCCGCTTGGACAGCGGATAGTCATAACCAATAGCCGCCGACTGATGCATCTGATCAAGCCCACCCGCGTCACGCGAATACGCATAAGAAGCCATCACCGTACCCGTACCAAGCGGCACCGACACACCGCCTTGCGCGGTATTCACATGCCAGCTGCCGACGTCCTGGTCGTTCTTCGTGTACATGTACTGGCCATAGAACTTCACATACTTCAGGTCGTACGACACACCCAACTGCCCAACCGACTGGCTCTTCAGCCCCGCAACCAGCGAACCGAGGTCGGTCGGCGAGTTGTTGAAGTTCACGTACTGGAACACGCCCGTCGCTGCGAACGGACCGTGGAAGTACAGGAACTGCGCGCTGTATTTCTTCGAGCCGTTGTGATCGGCCGAATTGCCAAGCGCATACATCGCGCTGCCCGACAGACCGCTGAAGTCCGGCGTCGAGTACTGGATCGCGTTGTTCCAGCCGGAATCGCCGACCACGCCCATGTCCGTCGTGTAGGTCGGGAACGTGCCCAGACCGAGGAACACGTGATAGACCATCGGCGAGAACACGTACGAGTCGATGAACGGATTGAACAGGATCGTCGACACGAACAGTTGCGTGGTCAGACGGCCCGCCGTCACCGTACCGTACGGCGATTCGATACCGACGTACGCATTACGGCCGAAGAACGTGTCGCCGTCGAAGCGGCCGTACTTGCCGTTCTGCGCGCGGAAGAAGTCTTCCAGGGTGAAGATCGCCTTGTAGCCGTTGCCCAGATCTTCGGCGCCCTTGAGGCCCCAGTACGACGTCGACATACCGCCGCCCGACACGTTCCACGCGCTCTGGCTGCCCGGGAACTTCGTGACGCCGACCCATTCGTCGACCTGGCCATACAACTGCACGCTCGACTGCGCAAACGACGACGTCGATGCGACGGCCAGCAAGGCGCCAATGGCGCTCGCCTTCAGGGTTGTTCTCAGCGCACGGCTGACGGTGGTCTTCATGGGTTCTCCTGTCTTTGTCAAAAGGTGTGGCTGTGCGGCGGGGCGCTCGCCGGATCCGTGTTTGTTATCCGTCTGATCGTCGAGCCAAATCGGGGCTGGGACAAATCTTTGCGGACCATTTTTCTGGACAAAAATATCTGCGGTTATTGCCGGTATATGGGACTGAATAGTTTGGTCGACTTTCGGCCTGATACTGGTTGCCCACACATCTTGTTTTTGCAGTGCCGCAAAGGTCCGCACACGCCTTGAGGGCCGCGGATTCTACAGCACAGCGAGAGATGCGAAACGCGTCAGGATTCGATTGACGCGCTGCCGCAACAAAGACGGGATTTGATGACAAAACACCGAGAGCTGACGAGCGTTTTCAAAAAAGTGTGGCGTGCTTACGTCAGATCAGACGCCCAATTTTGTCGAGGCGTGCAGAGGCTTGGGAGATTGAGTAGCTGAACTTGAGATATGACCGATCCGCTCTCAGAGCGAGATGGATCAAAAGCAGAAATGACCGAACGACTGGACGTTCAGCGAAGCGCTCTAGTTGCGGTAAGGCGAAGGAGACGGGATGCGTGAGGAATCGCCCGGAGGACGCGGAATCTGGCGCGACGCGCCGCGTTCTTCGTTGTAGCGCGTGACGTCGTCGCGAATCGACCCGACGTGCGCTGCCTGGGCGTTGGCAGGCGGACGCGGCGCATTGCGCGATTCCGTGCTGACAGGCGTGATCGCACCGGCGTACTGGCTGCTGACGTATTGCGAGGACGGGCGGCTACGATAGACGTCGCCGGGAAGCGTCATGCGTTGCGCGGCGTAGCCTGACGCGTTGTTGCCGTATGCACGTCCCGGGATAGCGTCATTCGCATTGCCGCGCATCCGGGGCGTGTCGTTGCGCGCATATCGGCCCGCGTGGCTAGGCATCGCAACGCCACGCGGCATCTCGCGCGAAATGTTTGCGCGCGGTGCGGGGTTCCCTCGGATGGGACCGCCGAAGGACGAGCCATGAAAACCCGAGCCGCCGCCGAACAGGCCGTGCCCTTCATGGCTGACGAACGACGGCTTCGCGTAGGCGAGCGAAGTCAGCGCAACGACCAGCGCGCCCGTCATCCACCATTTGATCCTCGACAGCCCTACAAGCACCATGTTTCACCTGCCCGACGAACCGCCTGAAAACCCGCCGCTCGAGCTACGGCTGGGATTGTTTTGGGACTGGCGCGACGCCGTGTTGAACTGCCTCGCGCGATGCCCATCGGCCTTCGAACAGTAATTTATTGTCGTCCTCCGGGTGAGTCGAGCCAAAATATGTTAGGTCTGCGGCACTCTTGTAACGCATTGTTACTGCGACGTTTTTTCGCCACAAATCTCTTGCGGACCGATGCAAAAAAGCGCTGAAACGAGGTGCTTCGAACACCTGAATTCGTATGAACAGAGTCGCGCTAACCCGCTCTTTTTGTAGCGTTTTTCGGCCATGCCGATGATGCCGGAAACGAGCGTTGGCCACTGCCGATTCGATGCAGCCGCAACGATGCGCACGGCTCCGTCTTTCATGCGTTTGGGTAATTAATCAATTCGGTAAATGAATTTGCTTTTTCAATCACTTTGCGCGGACAATAGCCCTTTGGCGTCCGCTCGCCGGTGACATCAAGGCGATCGCTTCACCCGCATCGAGATTTGAAAGATGGCCCGTCCGAAACTCCTGCCCGATAACTTCACGCTCTGCCTGGTCGGCACCGTGGTCCTCGCAAGCCTGCTGCCCGTGCACGGCCAGGCGGCGACGGCGTTCAACTGGGTCACGGATGTTGCTGTCGGACTGCTGTTCTTCCTGCACGGCGCGAAGCTCTCGCGCGAAGCAATCATCGCGGGCGCCACGCACTGGCGTCTGCATCTCGTCGTGCTGTTAAGCACGTTCGCGCTCTTTCCGGTACTCGGGCTCGTACTCAAACCGCTTCTTTCGCCCCTCGTGACGCCTGCGCTCTACGCCGGCATCCTCTTCCTGTGCACGCTGCCGTCTACGGTTCAGTCGTCGATTGCGTTCACGTCGATCGCCAAGGGCAACGTGCCCGCTGCCGTCTGCAGCGCATCGGCGTCCAGTCTGCTCGGCATCTTCATCACGCCCGCGCTGGTCAGCGTCATCGTCACAAGCCAGGCCGCGAGCGGCGCGTCGCCGTGGCATACGGTGTGGAACATCGTGCTGCAGCTGCTGGTGCCGTTCGTAGCCGGGCAGTTGCTGCGCCCGCTGATCGGTGGTTGGATCGAGCGTAACCGTGGGGTGCTGAAGTTCGTCGACCAGGGCTCGATCCTGCTGGTCGTCTACGCCGCGTTCAGCGAGGCCGTCAACGAAGGCCTGTGGCATCAAATTCCGCTCGCCGCGCTGGGCGGGCTGCTGGTGGTGTGTGCAGTGCTGCTGGCGCTCGCGCTGGCCGTGACGATGTTCGTCAGCAAGCGCCTCGGCTTTAGCCGCGCCGACCAGATCACGATCATCTTCTGCGGCTCGAAGAAGAGCCTCGCCGCCGGCGTGCCGATGGCAAAGGTGATCTTCGCCACGCATGCCGTGGGCGCCGTCGTTCTCCCGCTGATGCTGTTCCATCAGATCCAGCTGATGGTGTGCGCCGCGCTCGCGCAGCGCTGGGGCGCGCGCGACATCAGCGCCGAAAAACGCGCTGCGCAGAAGAGCGCGACGGCCGCTGTTGCGCGCCGCTAGGCCCGCATCGAATGAAACAAGATTCATGAGCGCTCTCCCTGAGTGCATGTCGTGAAAGCCGCCTGCGGGCGGCTTTTTCGTTATTTCATCCTTGCCGCCGCCCACTGTCGCCTCGGCACGATGGCATAGGACAAATGCACGCGCCAAGCGGAAGCGCTTCCGTTTTGCACCAAAACAGTGCCTTAAGTCATTAAAAATTCATTTAATTTCAACGGCTTGCTGCCGATAAGCCGACGGTCCAATGCTCCGGCCGTGTCTCATGTCTCAACGCTCGCCTTCCCTCATCGCAGCGCCACGCATCGTCGACCTGATTGCGCAGCGTGACCTGTCCGCCGTGTTCCAGCCGATCGTCGAATTCGACGACGGCGCGATTCTTGGCTACGAAGGGCTGATCCGCGGACCGGCCGGCACCGCCCTCGAAACGCCGTACGCGCTGTTCACGCAGGCGGCCGCCGAAGGCAGCGTGATCGCGCTCGAGCGCGCGGCCGCGCGCACCTGCATCGAGGCGTTCGCCAAACTCAAGTGCGAAGGCAAGCTGTTCCTGAACTTCAGCGCAGGCGCCATCCGCCAGCTCGCCGACAACCGCGAAGACACCTTCGTGATGCTGCGCGACATGGGCGTCGAAGCCGAGCGCATCGTGATCGAACTGACCGAGCAGAGCGCGATTCCCGATGTCGCCAGCTTCCTGCCCGCCATCTCATTACTGCGCGCGGCAGGCGCCCAGTTCGCGCTCGACGACTACGGCACGGCGAACGCCAGCATGAACCTGTGGGTGCGCCTGCAGCCGGACGTCGTGAAGATCGACCGGTTCTTTATCCACGACATCGCCAGCGACCCGCTCAAGTTCGAAGCCGTCAAGGCAATGCAGCATTTCGCTGCCGCAAGCGGCGCGCGCCTCGTGGCCGAAGGCATCGAGAACGAAGCGGATCTGATTGTCGTGCGCGATATGGGGATCGTCTGCGGCCAGGGCTATCTCTTCGGCAAGCCGCACGCGCGCCCGCCGCGCAAGCTCGCCGACCACGCGCGCGAAGCGCTGCGCGCCGGCCATATCGCCGTGTTTCCCGAAGCGACGCGCGCGGTGAGCGCGTCGCCGTCGGGCGGCATGGCGTCGGAGAAAATGGTCGTGCACGCGCCCGCGCTGCCGCGCAACGCGACCAACAACGACGTGCTCGAACTCTTCAACCGGCTGCCGAACCTGCACGCCGTCGCCGTCGTCGAGCAGAACGAGCCCGTCGCGCTAATCAACCGCCGCGCGTTCATGGATCGCTACGCGCTGCCCTATCACCGTGAGCTGTTCGGCAAGCGGCCGTGCCTGCTGTTTGCGAACGCGTCGCCCGTCGTGATCGAAAAATCGATGACGGTCGAGGACATGGCCAAACTGCTCGCCAGCGACGACCAGCGCTATCTCGCCGACGGTTTCGTGATCACTGAACAAGGCAAATATGTCGGCCTCGGCACGGGTGAAAGCCTCGTGCGCGCGGTGACGGAAGTGCGTATCGAGGCGGCCCGTTATGCGAATCCGCTCACGTTCCTGCCGGGCAATATCCCGATCAGTTCGCACATCACGCGACTGCTCGGCCACGAAGCGGCCTTTTACGCGTGCTACGTGGATCTGAACCACTTCAAGCCGTTCAACGACCAGTACGGCTACTGGCAAGGCGACGAAGTGCTGAAGTTCGCCGCGCACGTGCTCGCGGATGTCTGTGATCCGACGCGCGATTTCCTCGGGCACGTAGGCGGGGACGATTTCCTGATCCTGTTCCAGAGCGAGGACTGGCGCGAGCGGGCAGCGCGCGCCATCCATGTGTTCAACGAAGGCGCGCAACGCTTCTACGCGCCCGTCGATCGCCTGGCAGGCGGGATTCACGGCGAGGACCGGCGCGGCAATCCGACCTTCTTCGGCTTCGTGACGATGGCGATCGGCTGCGTGCACGTGCAGCCGCAAGCCGATGAAGCCGTGTACGGCAGCGAAGACATCGCTTCCGTGGCGGCGCTTGCGAAACGCCGCGCGAAGAGCGAGGCATCCGGTCTCGTGATGATCGGCTTCGAAGAAAGCCAGGTCCTGCTGCAAGGGCGCACGGCTGTTGCCGTCGACTGAGTTTCGACGCGCCCGGATCACCCGTTTCCAGCGGCACCGCGCCGCGACGACGTGCATCTGTCACGACATCCAGTCACCTTGGCGACACGGTTCGGACTGCGCGCTCCCCTTTGTTTGCGTTTCCCGGCTGGCGGGCGCTTGCCCGATGTTGCGCAAACGCGGCTTCAGTCCGTGTCGAATAATGAATCCAACGCATCGTTTAGTGCATTTTACTAAACAAACGTTAAGCCTTCATCCCGCCTGTATACGGGTATCTACGCGTATCCAAAGCCTTCCTGCGAGGGTTTTGTGATGATGTTTTACTATACAATCACCCGAACTTGAACTCCGCCGCGGCACGTCTCTCGCGCCGCCGCACTTTTCGATGGCTACAACGATCCGCGACGTCGCTCGCGCGGCCAGCGTGTCGATCGGCACCGTCTCACGCGCGCTGAAGAATCAGCCAGGTCTCTCGGAATCGACGCGCGAGCGCGTCGTCGAAACGGCCCGCCGGCTTGGCTACGATTCCGCGCAGTTGCGTCCACGCATTCGCCGTCTCACGTTCCTGCTGCATCGTCATCACAACAACTTCGCCGTCAGCCCGTTCTTCTCGCACGTGCTGCATGGCGTCGAAGACGCGTGCCGCGAGCGCGGCATCGTGCCTTCCGTGCTGACGGCCGGCCCGACGGAAGACGTCGTCCAGCAGATGCGTCTGCACGCGCCCGACGCGATCGCCGTCGCCGGCTTCGTCGAGCCTGAAACGCTGACGACGCTCGCCGCCATGAAACGCCCGCTCGTGCTGATCGACCTGTGGGCGCCGAATCTGCGCTCGGTGAATCTCGACAACCAGGCGGGCGCCGCGCTCGCGATGCAGCATCTGTTTGCGCAGAAGCGCACGCGGGTTGCGTTTATCGGCGGCTCGCTTGCGCACTACAGCATCGCGCAGCGCGCGCTCGGCTACCGGCGCGCGTTCTTCGAAGCGGGGCTGCTGTTCGATCCGTCGCTGGAAGTGACGATCGACGCCGGCCTCGACCCCGACTCGGGCGCCGCGCTCGCGATGGAACAACTGCTCGACCGTCCCGGCCCGCGCCCCGACGCCGTCTTCGCCTATAACGATCTCGCGGCGCTCGCCGCGCTGCGCGTGTGTCTCGCGCGCGGGCTGCGTGTGCCGGAAGACATTGCGATCGTCGGTTTCGACGACATTCCTGCCGCCGCGCATGCACGCCCGCCGCTCACGACGATTTCCGTCGACAAGGAAGCGCTCGGCCGGCGCGGCGTCGAACTGCTGCTCGAAGACGCGCCGTCAGCACTCGACATCCGCATTCCGGTCCAACTCGTTGTCCGTGCCAGTACCTCGGTGAACATGCCATGAAACAACCCGACACGACTCTTTCGAACAACAGCGCCAACCACCAGGCGCCGCCCATCGCGAGCTTCCGCGACGGCGCTTTCCTGCTGTCGCACATCGAGGACACGCTGCGCTTCTACGCGCCGAACGTGTTCGATCCGAGCGGCGGCTTCTTCCACTTTTTCCGCGACGACGGTTCGATCTACAACCGCGCGACGCGCCACCTCGTCAGCAGTTGCCGCTATGTCTTCAACTACGCGATGGCATATCGTCAGTTCGGCGATCCGCAGCATCTGGAGTACGCGAAGCACGGCCTGAAGTTCCTGCACGACGGCCATTGGGACGCACAGCACCAGGGCTACGACTGGGAGATCGACTGGCGCGACGGCCACAAGCGCACGCTCGACGCCACGCGTCACTGCTACGGCCTCGCGTTCGTGCTGCTCGCGTATTCGCACGCGGCGATGGCGGGCATCGAAGAAGCCAAGCCGATGATCGCCGCGACGTTCGAGCTGATGGAACATCGCTTCTGGGATCCGGCGGCCGGTCTCTACGCCGACGAAGCCACGGCCGACTGGCGGGTGAGTTCGTACCGCGGCCAGAACGCGAACATGCACACGACGGAAGCGCTGCTCACCGCGTATGAAGCGACCGGCCATCTGGTGTATCTGGATCGCGCGGAACGCGTCGCGACCAACATCACGCTGCGTCAGGCGAAGCTGTCGCAAGGTCTGGTGTGGGAGCACTTTCACGCGGACTGGTCGGTGGACTGGCACTACAACGAGGAAGACAGCTCGAACATCTTCCGTCCGTGGGGCTTCCAGCCCGGCCATCAGACGGAATGGGCGAAGCTGCTGCTGATTCTGGAACGCCATCGTCCGCTGCCGTGGCTGCTGCCGCGCGCGATCGAACTGTTCGACGCCGCGATGACGCACGCGTGGGACAACGATCACGGCGGCCTGTACTACGGTTTCGGCCCGGACCGCACCGTCTGCGATCACGACAAGTACTTCTGGGTGCAGGCCGAAACCTTCGCGACAGCCGCGCTGCTCGGCCAGCGCACGGGCAACGAGCGCTTCTGGGATTGGTACGACGAGATCTGGCGTTATAGCTGGACGCATTTCGTCGACCACAAGTACGGCGCGTGGTATCGCATCCTGACGTGCGACAACCGCAAGTACAGCGACGAAAAAAGCCCGGCCGGCAAGACCGACTATCACACGATGGGCGCATGCTACGAAGTGCTGCATCACGCGTTGCAGCCTGGGTTGCAGACCGGGTTGCAGCCTTCCAGCGCGTCCGCCTAACCTCGTACGGTGAGCAATATGAGCGCGAGCCCTGAATTTCCCGATTTTGTTTCCGCCGGCGACATCCTCACCGATCTCGTGCGCACGGGTCCTGCAAGCTGGCTGTCCGTGCCGGGCGGCGCGGGCTGGAACGTCGCGCGCGCGGTCGCGCGGCTTGGCCTGCCGACAGCCTGCGCCGGATCGCTTGGCGTCGACAATTTCTCCGACGATCTGTGGAACGCGAGCGAGACCGCCGGCCTCGACATGCGTTTCATGCAGCGCGTCGAGCGCGCGCCGCTGCTGGCGGTCGTGCACCAGACGCATCCGCCCGCGTACTTCTTCATGGGCGACAACAGCGCCGACCTCGCCTTCGATCCGTCGAAGCTGCCGGAAGGCTGGATGTCGCATGTGAAGTGGGCGCATTTCGGCTGCATCAGCCTCGTGCGTCAACCGCTTGGAGAAACGCTCGCGAAGCTCGCCGCCGACTTGCGCGCGCGAGGCGTGAAGATCAGCTTCGATCCGAACTACCGCAATCTGATGGCGCACGGCTACGAGCCGACGCTGCGCAAGATGGCCGCGCTCGCCGATCTGATCAAGGTATCCGACGAAGACCTGCGCCTGCTGTTCAAGACCGACGACGAAGCAGCCGCCCTCGCCCAGTTGCGCGCGATGAATCCGAAAGCGATCGTGCTCGTAACGCGCGGCTCGGAGACGGCGACGCTGATCGACGGCGAGCGCATCGTCGAGGCGAAGCCGCCGCGTGTTGCCGTTGCGGATACCGTCGGTGCGGGCGATGCGTCGATCGGCGGCCTGCTGTTCAGTCTGATGACGGCGCCGCAACGCAAGTGGGAAGAGCATCTGGCGTTCTCGCTCGCAGCCGGCGCGGCGGCGTGCCGCCATTCGGGCGCGCATTCGCCGACGCTCGATGAAGTGGTGTCGCTGCTGCAGGACTAAGCACGCGCAATTTGCGGAAGAAGTTGCCGGCGGACGCCCTGGCCCGCAACTCCGTCCTCTTCCAGCCGACGCCTCGACGCGCCCGAAAGGCACGCTAACCCGCGTCGGGGTGCCTTCATGTGAGCGTCGAAATCGCGTGCTAGGATGGAATCTCCCCCTTGCTGGAGATGCATCATGGAGGACGTCACCTACACCAAAGGTCTCTATACGGCGACGGCGACCGTCCGCCCGGTAGATGGCGGGCAGTATCAGGGCATCGTTGCGCTGTCGCGTGACGAAGGCGACGGAACGGAAGACACCGTCTACGAAGTCGAAGCCACCTCGCCGACCGCAGAAGAAGCGCTCGAAGACGCAAAAGCGCTGGCCCACAGAATTCTCGGCGAGATCGAACTATAGAACGATAGCCAGCAGGTTTTGAATCGAGGCAGACGTGGCGCGTCCGCCGCGCGCCACGCCGACGACCTTTTCTTCACTGAACAGGCGGAGGCGATCATGGCAGAACCGCTCTTTCTCTACGGCGTGTACGCGATACATGTGCGGCCGCTCGAACTTCAGGGCGCGCGTTGGGACGCGGAATACGAAATCCGGCATCGTGACCACGCCGTGCAGCGCTGGACCACGGTAGGCGGTGACGCTGGCTTTGCAACGGAAGCCGAAGCTGTCGAGACGGCGCACCAGCAGGCCGTTGCCGATATCGAGCACGGCGCGGGCGTGCCGAAGCCGCGCGCATTTCCCTGATTCGCCGGTGGCAGCGCTCGCGAAACTTGCAATCGCATAACGCCGCCCTGTGAGCGGGCGGCCGGGCTACACTAGTCGCCGCAGCGGGCGCCGTGCGTCACGGCCGCGCCTGTGACGCTGCGAGACTCCCCTGTCTGCAGAACAGAAAAACAATGAGCGCGACTCCGCCCGAATCCAACCATCATCCCGCGCGCAAAGGCCGGCTTCTTGACCGGAAAGTTCGCGTGCGCTCGCATACTGTCATCGCGCATGGGTTGCCGTTGCGCGTCTGGCAAGACCTCTATCACCGCGCGCTGACGATCAGCTGGCCCGTGTTCTTCTTCTCGCTCGCGTTTCTGTTTCTCGTGCTGAATTCGGTATTCGCGTCGCTGTATGAACTCGGCGGCGCGAACATTGCCAATCAGAATCCGAAGGGGTTTGCGGGCGCGTTCTTCTTCAGCGTCGAAACACTCGCGACGGTCGGCTATGGCGACATGCATCCGCAGACGCTCTATGGGCATCTTGTTGCGACGCTGGAAATCTTCGTCGGCATGTCGGGCATCGCGCTCGCCACGGGGCTGATCTTCGCGCGCTTTTCGCGGCCGCGCGCAAAGATCATGTTCTCGCGCTACGCGATCGTGCGCCCGATCGACGGACGCACCACGCTGATGGTGCGCGCCGCCAACGCCCGCCAGAACGTGATCATCGAGGCACGTGCGCGGCTGCGGCTGATGCGCGTCGAGCAGTCGTCGGAAGGTTACGTGCTCCGCAAGATCTACGACCTCCGGCTGGTGCGCGATCAGCAGCCGATGTTCTATCTCGGCTGGAATCTGATGCATGTCATCGACGAGAACAGTCCGCTGTTCGGCCAGACGCCCGAGAGCCTCGAAGAGCAGGACGCGTCGCTGCTGATCACGATAGAGGGATCGGACGAAAACACCGCGCAGACGATGCAGGCGCGCTACTCGTGGCCCAGCGAAGACATACGCTGGCAGCACCGCTTCGTCGATCTGATCCGCGAAGTGAACGGCGTAAGCCATATCGACTACTCGCATTTCGACGATGTCGAGCCGCTGCGGCCGCACGAGTTGCAGCAGGCGCCGACGGGCTGAGCGTCGGGGCCTTTTGCCGCGCCGGGGCCTAATGCTTCGCTTTCAACGCATCGATCTCGCGCTGCTCGATCGCCATCGCTCGCGCGTGGCCTTCGCGTGAAATTGCCCGCTCGACGTATTCACCGATGCGCCCCGACGGTTCCAGCAGCTTCGCGACAAACGCGATCTGCAGCGTGCCCGCGAGCAGCAGATCTGCGGCAGAAAAGCGCTGACCGAGCAGCCATTCGCCTTCGTCGAGTGCCATGTCGATGGCTGCCTTCACACGCTCCAGATTGCCCCAGCCGAAGCTGAACGAATTGCCCGACGCGCCCGTCATCTTCTCGGCCATCGCGGGTTCGAGACAGCCGGGTGTGAAAAAGAGCCACTGCAGGAAGCGACCGCGCAACGGATCGCCGATGGGTGCGCCGAGATTCGCTTCGGGGAAACGGTCGGCCAGATACAGCAGCACGGCACCCGATTCGGCGACCTGCACGCCGTTGTCATCGAGCGCGGGAAGTTTGCACATCGGGTTGACGTGGTGGAAGTCAGTGGTGTCCTGCTCGCCTGTGCGTAGGTTCACGCGCGCCAGTTCATACGGCGCGCCGGTTTCCTCGAGCATCCATAGAGCGCGGAAGGCTCGTGTTTTCGGCCAGTAATACAGTTTCATTGTCGATCTCCTATCCCTTGCAAGGCTGCACTCGGATCACTGCACCGTGGACATAGCGTAACTCAAGGACGGGATTCGCAAACGTCGTCCGAATGGCATAGGCGTGAGCGGGAAAGCCCTTACGAACAGCACCCGCCATCGGCTTACAAACAGCCATGGCGTCCAAAGCAGTGGATCTATCTCAATACGAGCCGGAATGACTGGGATCATCTCGCAGCAAACGAATCTGCTGCAAAAAGTAGCAAGAATCTTCTCCAATTGACGCGAAAGAATGGAGTCTCTTTCGTTGCAACGCCGATCCGCGACACAGGCCGCCGACGAAACAAAAAACGGAGACTCCACAATGACCGCTCGTCTACCCATCGACGGCACCCCCGCACTCGCCGATTACCGCCTCTCGGACAACCTCACCGCCACGCGCGGCCGCATCTTCCTGACGGGCACGCAGGCGCTGGTGCGCCTCGCGCTGATGCAACGCCAGCTCGACAAGGCGCGCGGCCTGAACACGGCCGGTTTCATCAGCGGCTATCGCGGCTCGCCGCTCGGCATGGTCGACCAGCAACTGTGGAAGGCGAAAAAGCTGCTCGAAGCGAACGACGTCCGCTTCCTGCCCGCGATCAACGAGGAACTCGGGGGCACCGCCGTGCTCGGCACGCAGCGTGTCGAAGCGGACCCCGAACGCACCGTCGATGGCGTCTATGCGATGTGGTACGGCAAGGGCCCCGGCGTCGACCGCGCCGGCGACGCGCTCAAGCACGGCAACGCGTACGGCTCGTCGCAGCATGGCGGCGTGCTGGTCGTAGCGGGCGACGACCACGGCTGCGTGTCGTCGTCGATGCCGCATCAGAGCGACTTCGCGATGATCGCGTGGCATATGCCGGTGGTGAATCCGTCGAGCATCGCGGACATGCTGGAGTTCGGCGTGTACGGCTGGGCGCTGTCGCGCTACTCGGGCGCGTGGGTCGGCTACAAGGCGATCTCCGAAACGGTCGAATCCGGCTCGACCGTTGATCTCGACGCGCTGCAGATGGATTGGCCCGCGCCCGAAGGCTTCCAGCCGCCCGCAGGCGGTCTGCATAACCGTTGGCCCGATCTGCCGAGTCTCACAATCGAACAGCGCCTGCACGCGAAACTCGACGCCGTGCGCCACTTCGCGCGCTTCAACAGCATCGACAAGTGGATCGCGCCGAGCCCGCACGCGAACGTCGGCATCATCACGTGCGGCAAGGCGCATCTCGACCTGATGGAAGCGCTGCGCCGGCTCGATCTCACCGTCGCCGATCTCGAACAGGCAGGCGTGCGCATCTACAAGGTGGGCCTGTCGTTTCCGCTGGAAATGACGCGCATCGATGCGTTCGTCTCAGGCCTTTCCGAAGTGCTCGTGATCGAAGAGAAAGGCCCCGTGATCGAGCAGCAGATCAAGGACTATCTCTACAACCGCACCGAAGGCGCGCGGCCGGTGATCGTCGGCAAGCATGCTCAGGATGGCTCGATGCTGCTGTCGTCGCTCGGTGAACTGCGGCCGTCGCGCATTCTGCCCGTGTTCGCGAACTGGCTTGCGAAGCACAAGCCGGCGCTCGATCGCCGCGAGCGCGTGGTCGATCTCGTCGCACCGCAGATTCTCTCGAATGCCGCCGATGCCGTGAAGCGCACGCCGTACTTCTGCTCGGGCTGCCCGCACAACACATCGACGAAAGTGCCGGAAGGCTCGATCGCGCAGGCGGGCATCGGCTGTCACTTCATGGCTTCGTGGATGGAGCGCGACACGACGGGCCTGATCCAGATGGGTGGCGAAGGCGTCGACTGGGCCGCGCATTCGATGTTCACGAAAACGCGCCACGTATTCCAGAATCTCGGCGACGGTACGTACTTCCACTCGGGCATTCTCGCGATCCGCCAGGCCGTCGCGGCGAAAGCGACGATCACGTACAAGATTCTCTACAACGACGCCGTCGCGATGACGGGCGGCCAGCCGGTCGACGGCAGCATCTCGGTGCCGCAGATCGCGCGTCAGGTCGAAGCGGAAGGCGTATCGCATTTCGTCGTGGTCAGCGACGAGCCGGAAAAGTACGACGGCCACCATGGCCTGTTTCCGAAGGGCACGACGTTCCATCACCGCAGCGAGTTGGACAAGGTGCAGCGCGAGTTGCGCGATATCGACGGCGTGACGGTGCTGATCTATGACCAGACCTGTGCGGCTGAAAAGCGTCGTCGCCGCAAGAAGGGCGAATTCCCTGATCCGGACAAGCGTCTGTTCATCAACGAAGAAGTGTGCGAAGGCTGCGGCGATTGCGGCGTGCAGTCGAACTGTCTGTCCGTCGAACCCGTTGAAACGCCGCTGGGACGCAAGCGCCGCATCGATCAATCGTCGTGCAACAAGGACTATTCGTGCGTGAACGGCTTCTGCCCGAGCTTCGTAACGATCGAAGGCGGCAAGCTGAAGAAGGCAGCGGGCGTCGCATTCGATGCAACCGCGCTGGCGGCACGCGTCGACGCATTGCCTGTGCCGGCGACACAACTCGACGCCGCGCCGTACGACATCCTCGTAACGGGCGTCGGCGGCACGGGCGTCGTGACGGTTGGCGCGCTGATCAGCATGGCGGCGCATCTGGAAGGCAAGAGCGCATCGGTGCTGGATTTCATGGGCTTTGCGCAGAAAGGCGGCTCGGTGTTGTCGTTCGTGCGTTTCGCTGCGCGCGATGAGTGGTTGAACCAGGTACGCATCGACACGCAGCAGGCCGACGTGCTGCTCGCCTGCGACATGGTGGTCGGCGCAAGCGCTGATGCGTTGCAAACGGTGCGTCATGGCCGCACGCGGATCGTCGTCAATACGCACGCAATTCCGAATGCCTCGTTCGTACAGAACCCGGATGCAAATCTGCATGCTGATGCATTGCTCGACAAGATGCGTCATGCGGCGGGCGAAGAGCGCATGTCATCGTGTGATGCGCAGGCGCTGGCGACGCGCTTTCTCGGCGATACGATCGGCGCGAACATTCTGATGCTCGGCTATGCGTGGCAACTTGGCCTCGTGCCTGTGTCGTTTGCGGCGATGATGCGCGCCATCGAACTGAACAACGTTGCTGTACAGATGAACCAGCTCGCGTTCTCGATTGGCCGCATGGCTGCTGCTGATCCTGTCGGGCTCGAAGCGTTGTGGACGCAGCGTCATGCGACAAAGCCTGCTGTATCGCTGGAAACGATCGCTGCGTTGATCGCGGATCGCGAAGCGCGTTTGATGGCTTATGGCGGCGCCGCTTATGTGAAGCGTTATCGTTCGCTGGTTGATGCTGCGCGCGAGGCGGAACGCAAGCTCGAAGGTGCAATCGACGAACGCTTGAGCCGCGCTGTTGCGACGACGTTTTATCGGTTGCTTGCCGTGAAGGATGAGTATGAAGTCGCGCGCCTGCATAGCGATCCCGCGTTCCGTACGGCGCTCGAGGCGCAATTCGAAGGTGTTGCAGGCAAGGACTTCGGTGTGAAGTTCAACCTTGCGCCGCCGACGATTTCACGCGTGAAGCACGGCGCGACGCCGCAGAAGAAGACGTTCGGTCAATGGATGTGGCCGGTGTTTGGTGTGATGGCGAAATGGCGCGGGCTGCGCGGCACGATGCTCGATCCGTTTGGCCGCACTGTCGAGCGGCGTATGGAGCGTCAATTGTCACTCGACTATGACGAGACCATGCGGCGGGCTTTTGATGTTTTCGATGTTGCTAGCGCTGATGATGTTGTGAAGCTTGCTGAGTTGCACTCGCGGGTGCGGGGGTATGGGCATGTGAAGCTCGCTAATCTGGCTGCTGTTAAGCACAGCGAGCGGGTTTTGGTCTCTGGATTGCATGTCGAGGCCGCGACTGGGGCGGCTGTTAGCATGGCTCTCGATGAGGCTAAAGGGTTGGGGACGTTGCGGGGGATTCCTGTTGTTGTAGCTAAGTGAGGGATATTGTTGTCTGCGACGCTGGTTTGGTTTGCTTTTGCTTTCGCTGGCGTCCGCGACTTGCCTTCGTGCTTCAGGCGTTGCCCCTGTGCGGGGCGGCACTTACTTTCTTTGCCGCCGCAAAGAAAGTAAGCAAAGAAAGCGGGCTAACACCGCCCGTTTCCTGACCTCCGCCTGAGGGCCCCCAACGGGTCTTATCCTTCACACGGCAACTTCTCAGTGCACGCCCGTTGCCAGCGCTTCGAATAATCGCCTCACCCACTTCAATCACCCGTAGCACAGCAACCGGCAGCGATTGGTTACGGCCGCCCAGGTGGCAAACTGTGTGTAGGTCGTAGTACTCCACACCTCAGCGCTCTTACGACACCGATCGTGTTTTTGAGTCTGGAGTGATGCGTGTACGCCGCGAAAGCCTACACACAGTTTGCCACTATAGAACGCGTGCGATTTGATCGCGCTAGCGGCGACGCGGGGGTGTGAAGCGGGTGAGGCGCTCAATCAGAGTGTTGGCAGCGGGCAGTGAAAGGCAGGTTGCCGTGTGAAGCGGAGGAACTGTTGGGGGCCCTCAGGCGGTGGTCAAGAACGGGCGGTGTTCAGCGGCTTTCTTTTGCCTACTTTTCTTTGCCGCGGCAAAGAAAAGTAGGTGCCGCCCCGCACAGGGGCAACCCAGGCAAACCAATAACAAAACGCGGATGCCAGCGCAAAGCCATAAAAAACCAAACCAAGCGTCGCAGACAACCAAGCCCAAAACGCCATCAACAATCCAAAGCACGCCGCACAACCCGCACCTTCTCAACATCAACAGCAGCAACCCCTTGCGCGCCAAACCGAACACCAGACCCAAAATGCACAGCCCTAACGCGCGTAGCGCAAACAAACTCAGCAACACGCTCAACAGTCAAACCAGCGCCCGCCAGCACCGTGCAATGTGATCGAGCAGCACGTGCCACGAGCGCTTGAATCTCAGCAACAGCATCAAGCACCGAACCCGCCCCACCCGAAGTCAGCACATTAGTGACACGATCAAACTCAAGCAGCACATCGAGCGCCTCAAGCAGATCACGCGCCTCATCAAACGCTCGATGAAACGTGACAGGCATCCCATCAGCAGCATCGACAACACGCTGCAACCCATCGCGATCAACCTCACGCGACGCAGTCAACATTCCCACCACAACCGCATTCGCTCCAGCAAGCTTCGCCGCCCGCACATCCCGCAGCATCACAGCGAAATCATCCGCATCGTAAACAAACGACCGGCTGTGCGGCCGCACAATCACGTTCACGGGAATCGACACAGCCGCGACGATGGCCTCGATCATCCCGATGCTCGGCGTCAACCCGCCCTCGCCCATCGCCGTCACGAGTTCAAGCCGGTCCGCCCCGCCGCGCTCAGCGGCAACCGCATCGGCGACTGTCGTCGCAATGACCTCGAGCAACACCCGTTCGTTTCGCATATCCAAGAGTCACGTCGTGAAAAACACACTCGACATGATCTCAGAAGCGCGGCTCCTCGTACCAGTCGATATCGCCGCACAGCACACACATCCGGCTGCCAATCTGCGTCGCCACCGACAACGTCACGCAAGGCACCGCCTCGTTGATCGACAGATAGGGACGCGTCACGTGCACGCGCTCGGGCGCATCCATCGCCGTGCGGAAATACGGGCGACGCAGCCAGTTCGCGCCCTGCGCATCGGATAAAGGCAGGAAACGCGTCTCGTGCGACGCACGGTCCGCGCGCAGCACGACATTGCGGCCCGCCTGCCGCCCCTTGTCGTCGAGCAGATAGCAACGCGCCGCGTGATCGAGCGCAAGAAAATTCCAGCACACTTCGTCGAGCAGTTCGCCTGCAGCAAGCCGCTCCGCCGCGCGCTCGAACGCACGGATGTACGGCGCCAGCCGCGACGCGTTGCGCCGCTCGCGTTCCACCGTCTGCGTCTGGTATCGCTCGGTCAACTCGCCAATGCACGCCGTCGCATGCGCTGCGTCCGCAAGACCCGGATGCGGGCGTCCAAAGAAAAAGCCCTGCACGAAATCGACATTGCATTCGAGTGCCATGTGCGCCTCATGCTCCGTCTCGACACCTTCGATCAACACCAGCTTGCCCGCCTCGTGCAGCAGCGCAACGAGCCCCGGCAAAATCGACGCCACATCCGCGCGATGCGCCGCGTGCGACAGCATGATGCGATCGAGCTTCACGATGTCCGGATTCAGTTGCCAGATACGCTCGATGTTCGAATGCCCGGCACCGAAGTCGTCGAGTGCGATCAGAAAGCCGCGCTCGCGGAACTGGCGCACCGCATCGGCAAGCCGTTCGATGTCTTCCGCGCTCTGCTCCAGCACTTCGAGCACGATGCGTCGCGGCGACAGATTCAGCCGTCGCAGATTCGCGAGCAGCGCCGCCGAATGATACGAATCGATCAGCACGCCCGGATGGACATTGAGGAACAGCCACTCGCGCTCCGCGCCGAGCACCTTGAAGTTCTCCAGGTGCAGCGACTGCGCGAGACGGTCGACATGCAGCACGTCGCCGACCCGCGCCGCATTGCCGAAGACATCGATGGGCGGCACCACGCGATCGAATGGGTCGTGTGCGCGCAGCAAGCCTTCATAGCCCACGGCACGCATGTGCGACAGGCTGAATATCGGCTGGAAGACGCTGGTGAGCGACAGGTCGCCGTGTTGCACCGAATAGCGCTGCAGGCCCGAGGTCATGCTGAGTTCGAAGCCGTGCGGCACTGCTATCTTTTCCTGTTGCGCAATGGTCATGCAATCCTCTCACGCAAGAGTCCCGGCGCGCGCGTCGCGATTGCGAAAGAGCCGCGGCCGTCCTCGAAATGTGCGTTATCAGTTCCTATTAAGCAAGGTCCATGCGCACGGTGCCGCACGTATAGAGGAAATCTGCATCGAACATTGCACCGCGCGGGAGGGGCATGCTTCGCGTGAGGGCGCGCGATGCACTGCGAAGGTGCAATACGCTTTCGAATGACTTGCAGCCTTCGGAGCGCACTTTCACACGATCGGGCTACACTTCGGGCTGACCGACGCACCGCATCGTCTTTCCAGACGCGGTGCTACCCTTCGCGCGATGGCCCGTGTTTGCCGTTGCGCGCCACTGCTTCGTTCCCACATCTGCCGCCGATGGATATCGTCTTCACCGTTCTGATCCTGCTGCTCGCCGTCGCCGCTTCGGGCGTTGTCGTACGGCTGATGCCATTCAAGCTGCCGCTGCCACTCGTGCAGATCGCCTTCGGTGCGTTGCTCGCGTGGCCGCGTCTCGGCCTGCACGTCACCTTCGATCCTGAACTCTTCATGATGCTCTTTATTCCGCCGCTGCTGTTCGCGGACGGCTGGCGCATTCCGAAGCGCGAGTTCTTCATGCAGCGCCGCTCGATCCTGATGCTCGCGCTCGGCCTCGTGTTCATGACGGTGGTCGCTGTCGGCTACTTCATTCACGCGATGGTGCCGTCGATCTCGCTGCCCGTCGCGTTCGCGCTCGCGGCTGTGCTGTCGCCAACGGATGCCGTCGCGCTGTCGGGCATCGCCGGACGTAACCGCTTGCCCGAGCATCTGATGCACATCCTCGAAGGCGAAGCGCTGATGAACGACGCGTCGGGTCTCGTCGCGTTGAAGTTCGCAGTCGCCGCGGCGCTGACGGGCGTGTTCTCTCTGCGCGATGCATCGGTGAGCTTCGTCATCATCGCGCTCGGCGGGCTCGCGACAGGCGTGGCCGTTGCATGGCTCTTCAGCTTTGCATCGACACGTTTTCTCAACCTCACCGAAGAAGGCGATCCCGCGCCCGGCGTCGTGATGACGATGCTGATTCCGTTCGCCGCGTATCTGTTTGCCGAGCATTTCGGGTTCTCCGGCATTCTCGCCGCCGTCGCTGCAGGTATGGCGATGAACTACTCGACGTTCGCGAGCACCAGTCCCGCATCGGCGCGCGTGCGGGCAAGCGTCACATGGACGATGATCGAGTTCGTCTTCAACGGCATGGTCTTTATTCTGCTCGGCCTGCAGTTTCCGCACATCATCGGCCGCGCGCTGCTCGATGCGCATGAAGAAGCGAGCGGCTCCGAGTTGCGGCTGATCTTCTATGTCGCTGCTGTCTCGGTCGCGCTGTACGCGTTGCGCTTCGTGTGGGTCTGGCTTCTGCGCTGGTTCGCGAGCCGCGGCGCGGCGAAGCAAGGCGTCGCGAATGCGGTGCCGGGTTTGCGCACCGTGTCCATCACGACGATTGCGGGCGTACGCGGCGCGGTGACGCTTGCGGGCGTGCTGTCGCTGCCTGTTGCGTTGATGAACGGACAACCGTTGCCCGGGCGAGATACCGCGATCTTCATCGCCTCGGGCGTGATTCTCGTGTCGCTGCTGGTTGCCGTGGTCGGCTTGCCGCTATTGATGAACGGCGCGCGCCGCCGCGCCGATCCGCATGCTGCCGAAGAACGTTCCGCGCGCATTCAGGCAGCGCAAGCGGCGATTCGCGCCATCGACGATTTGCAGGAAAGCGCCACCGCCGATCTCGACGAAGCCTCGTCCGCGCATGCCGCCGACGTGACCGCCCGCGTGATGAACATCTACCGCCGCCGTCTCGCGACACTCGACGACGACATGGAACCCGCCGAAAGCGCGCGGCGCGCCGAAGCATTCGAGTTCCAGATGAAGCTCGCCGCGATGCGTGCGGAACGCGCGACACTGCTGAACCTGCGCAACAGCCTGCTAATCAACGACGACACGATGAACAAGCTGATGCGTGAAGTGGATCTGTCGGAGACCGCGCTGCTGACGCGCGGCAAAGAGATGAAATAAAAAACGGGCGCCCTGAATTCGAAGGCGCCCGTTTTTCGCACGCGGATTACTGCATCACACAGCCGGCTCTTGCGGACCTTTACGACGCAGCAGCGCGTACAGAATGATCGCGCCGAACGTCGCGGTGCCGATACCGCCGAGCGCGAAGCCGCCGAACTTCAGCGAGAAGTCACCGGCGCCGAGCACCAGCGTCACAGCCGCGACGATCAGATTGCGGTTGTCGGAAAAGTCGACCTTGTTGACGACCCAGATACGCGCGCCCGTCACTGCGATCAGACCGAACACGACGATCGACACACCACCCAGCACCGGGCCCGGAATCGTCTGGATCACGGCGCCGAACTTCGGCGAGAAGCCGAGAATCAGCGCGATCACTGCCGCGATCACGAAGACTAGCGTCGAGTAGATTTTCGTCACAGCCATCACGCCGATGTTTTCAGCGTAGGTCGTGACACCCGTGCCGCCCGCGAAACCCGACACGACCGTTGCCAGACCATCGCCGATAAATGCGCGACCGATGTAACCGTCCAGGTTCTTCCCCGTCATTGCGCTGACTGCCTTGATGTGACCGAGGTTTTCAGCAACCAGAATTACCGCGACAGGCGCGAGCAGCGCCATCGCCTGGCCGTTGAACACGGGCGCCATGAAATGCGGCATACCGAACCACGCGGCGTTCGCGACGACCGAGAAATCGATGGGCTTGCCCATCCCCATGCCGTTCGTGACGATCGCGTAGATCACGTAGGCGATCAGCAGGCCAACGAGAATCAGCAGACGTTGCAACATGCCGCGCGCGAACACGGCCACCGCGCCGACGCAGAGCACAGTCACGAGCGCCATGTACGAATCGAACGCGCTGCCGCTCACGCCCTTGACAGCGATCGGCGCGAGATTCAGACCGATCACGGCGACGATCGAGCCCGTCACGACGGGCGGCATCAGCGTCTCGATCCACGCGGTGCCGACTGCCGACACAATCAGTCCGATAACGATGTACGCGATCCCGCACGCAATGATCCCGCCGAGCGCGACGGGAATATTCATGTTCGGGCCTTGCCCTGTGTAGCCGGTGATCGCGATTACGAGACCGATGAACGCGAAGCTCGAACCGAGATAGCTCGGCACGCGGCCGCCGACCAGCACGAAGAACAGCAACGTGCCGATGCCCGACATGAAAATGCACAGATTGGGATCGAAGCCCATCAGCAGCGGCGCGAGCACCGTCGAGCCGAACATCGCGACGACGTGCTGAATGCCCATTGCAAGCATTTGCGGGCCGGGAAGGCGCTCATCGATATTGACGACGCGCCCTTCGACGCTTTGTGGCTGGACGCGCCAGCGCGGAAACCAGGAATCGGCCATCGCGGGGGTTCTCCTCTATTGGCGTAGATCTTGTGTGGAGCGCCGCGTTTTGCGTGAGGCTGCGGCGCGGTCCAGGATGGGATTCTTGAACTACGCGCGAGTGTACGGAGAGCGCCTGGCGCTGACAAGCCGCGCGAAATGGTGCCGTGCAGCGTGATCTTTCGAGTGTTGTATCAAAGCGAAAACACCGCGACAGACGTTTTCAGGTGGCGTGCCTGATCGGCCATCGCGCCTGCGGCGGCCGCCGCCTGTTCGACGAGCGCCGCGTTTTGCTGCGTGACTTCGTCCATCTGCGCGACGGCGCGGTTCACCTGTTCGATGCCAGTGCTCTGCTCGCTCGACGCCGCCGAGATTTCGCCCATGATGTCGGTCATCCGCTGCACGGCCTGCGTGACTTCCGCCATCGTGCGGCCCGCGCGCTCGGCGAGCACTGCGCCGCTGTCCACGCGCGACGTCGAGCTTTCGATCAGTTCCTTGATCTCTTTCGCCGACACCGCGCTGCGCTGTGCGAGCGCGCGCACTTCGCCGGCGACGACGGCAAAGCCTCGGCCCTGTTCGCCCGCGCGCGCCGCTTCGACGGCGGCGTTCAGCGCGAGGATATTCGTCTGAAACGCGATGCTTTCGATCACACCGATGATGTCCGTCATCCGCTTCGAGCCGGCCGCGAGTTCGCGCATCGTCTCGACCACGTCGCCGACCAGGTTGCTGCCGCGCACCGCGACTTCCGATGCGCCGCGCGCCACGCCGCCCGCCTGCTGCGCGTTGTCGGCGTTCTGGCGAACGGTTGCCGTCAGTTGCTCCATGCTCGATGCGGTTTCTTCGAGCGACGCAGCCTGTTCTTCGGTGCGCTGCGACAGGTCGGTATTGCCCTGCGCGATTTCGCCCGATGCGAGCAGGATCGATTCGCTCGACTCGCTGATCCTGCCGACAATCGACGCCAGTTGCTCGCGCATGTTGGCGAGTGCGAAAAGCAGGCTCGTGGTGTCACCGGCTCGCGTATCGACGCGCACGACCAGATCGCCCGCAGCGATGCGGCCCGCAATGTGCGCCGCGTAATCCGGCTCGCCGCCGAGCTGGCGCGTGAGACGCCGCGCGATCAGCCACGCGAACGCCGCGCCCACCACCATCGACGCGAGCACGAGTAACGACAGCACCACGCGCATGCTCGCGTATTCGGCGCCCGCTTCGTGCTGCGCGGTGTTCGCCTGCTTGCGGCGGTAATCGATCAGCACGACGATCGCATCGCGCAGCGCCTCGCTTGCGGCAATCGCGCGCCGCACCAGTTCGGCGTTGTCGACGCCGGGCGGAACCGGCTGCAACCCGATCTGTTGATGCACGATTGCTTCCCATGCGTCGGTCTTGCGCAGCACGTCGTCGAACTGCGGTTGTCCGTCACCGCCCGGGATCGTCTCGCGATAGCGCGCATACGCAGCGTGCATGTGCTTCAGCGACGCGACGATATCGTCCTTCAGTTTCTGGCGCGCGGCTTCGTCGGGTGCATAGCCGAGATTCGCCGCATCGAGATCGCTGTCGATCTTGTAGCGGTTTGCTTCCTCCATCCAGTAGAGGCCGTCCATGTGGCGGCTTGAGATTTCCTCGGTAATGCCATGCATCGACGCGAGTGCCGACAATCCCGCTACGCCTACCGCGACGCCAAATGCAATCACGATCGCAAACGCGATCAGCAGCTTCTTCCAGACAGTCATGCGGTCAAACCACTTCATGTTGCGATCCTTGACAGTTCATTGGCGCAGGCGACGCAGGCCGGCGGGCTGCAAGGTTTTACGGCGTCAGTTATGCGGACTTGATGTGCGGATGCACGGCATAAGGAACCCTGCATGAGGGTTTGTGCCTGGCTTTGTTTTTTCGAGCTGGCGCTTTGGGAGTTATCTGATATCGGAATGCTGCGTTCGCTTCTTACACTGCTCAGGCTGCGTGACCCCGATTGAGTAGCGCAAGCGATGTTGTAACTCTCCGACTTTCCGCTCATGCTCCCCGGCATGGGCGGTTTTTTTTGGTTTTTTGGTTTTGGGTTTGTTGTTGGTTTTGGGTTTGTTGTTGGTTTTGGGTTTGTTGTTGGTTTTGGGTTTGTCGTTGGTTTTGGTTTTTTCGCTGGCATCCGCGTTTTGTTACCGGTGCTTCACGCGTTGCCCCTGTGCGGGGCGGCACTTACTTTCTTTGCCGCCGCAAAGAAAGTAAGCAAAGAAAGCGGGCTAACACCGCCAATTCTTGACCACCGCCTGAGGGCCCCCAAAGGGTCCTCCACTTCACACGGCGTCCTGCCATTCAATGCCCGCTGCCAATGCCTTGAATGAGCGCCTCACCCACTTCAATCACCCGTAGGACAGCGAACGGCAGCGAGTGGTTTGCGCCGCCCAGGTGGCAAACTGTGTGTAGGTCGTAGTGCTTCACACCTCAGCGCTCTTACGACGCCGACCGCGTTTTTCAGTCCAGAGTGAGTGCGTGTACGCCGCGAAAGCCTACACACAGTTTGCCGCTATAGAACGCGGGCAATTTGATGGCGCGTATGGTGACGCGGGATTGCGAAGCGGGTGAGGCGCCGATTCAAAGCGTTGGCAACGGGCAGCGAAAGGCAGGTTGCCGTGTGAAGCGGAGGAACCGTTGGGGGCCCTCAGGCGGGAACAAGAACTAGCGGTGTTCAGCGGCTTTCTTTTGCCTACTTTTCTTTGCCGCGGCAAAGAAAAGTAGGTGCTGCCCCGCACAGGGGCGACGCTTGAAGCACGAAGGCAAATCGCGGATGCCAGCGAAAGCGAAAGCAAACCCAAAAGCAAACCCAAACCCAAAAGCAAACCCAAACCCACCATCAACCAAACACACGCTTCCCCAACCTCCGCACATGATCGCGAACATCAACAGGCCAGTCGGCGGTCATCGCTTCAAACCTCGCTACATCATTCGCATATAAAGCGCGAGTCGCTTCCTCATACCCTGCAAAATCCCCCGCCATCGCGGTCATAAACCGATACACCGCTTCCTGCGCCTGCCGCAAACGATCCTTTTCCTCACTCGCGACCCGCGCGCCATCGACCAGCTTGCGCAGCGCAACCGATGCCCCGCCCGGCTGCCCGTTCAGCCATTCCCAATGCCTCGGCAACAACGTGACCTCGCGCGCAACGACACCAAGCTTGGGCCTGCCGCGCCCACGCGCCGTCGCAACCTCGTCACCAGCAGGCTCGGCCGGAAGGATCTCGCCGCCTTGCTGATTAGCGAGTCGCGCAAGCACGTCGCTCGCGGAACCGCGCAGATCCATTTCAATGGGACGGCTGCTCAGATCGTCGAAGATCAGCACGGCCGCGCCGCCGTCACGCTCCGCCACGGCCTTCGCGGCCAGCGCGACCTCGCTCAGCGTGCCCGACGCAATGCGCCGGACGCCCTCGAAAGCCGTGCAGGTTGCTGTACTCAATGTCATGTCATGCCTCGCATCATTCGTATCGATGCACAAATTCTACCCGGATATAAATTGGAATTGCAATATCACCCGGATAAAATTAACAAAGCGTTCGACAGACCTCGCTTGTCCTCAAAACCCACGCCGCATTGCCGTTATCCTGATTAGAAGGCCGCGACATCCAACGATCGCGCCAAAGGCCATCACCGCATCATCTGTACGGGGTTGTTCCATGTTCTTCCATCGCTATCCGCGTCGACCGTCATCGCTGACGCGACGCCGGGCCGCGCTCGTCGTAGCCGTATTGCTCTGTCTGCCGCCCGCCGCCGTCGAAAAGACCGCGCACGCCGCCACCACCACCAGCGAGATCCAGGTTTCGCTCACCATCCGCGACGTCTGCACGATGGACACGAACGCTGCGCAACCGCGAGTCGCGTGCTCCGCCGGCGCGCCATTTCGTGTCTATCGGGATGGCTACTTCGCCCAGGCAAACGAACAGGCGTTGGGTGTTTTTGTCGCAACTGCGAACGAAGGCTCGGTAGAAATTGCCTTCTAATAAATCGCATAATCTGCGCACAATATGCGACAAAACATTCAATCAGCATCCGTTTGTCCAAGTATTTAGCCGAATCTAACAAATAGTTACATATTCGGTTTGTAGCCGCCCCATAATCGGATCGTCGCCTTAAAAAGCGCACAAGCGCTTGGAGGCTCCGAGGAGATATCCGAATGCGCTGGCGCAACCTGATTGTCCCGTCCCTGTCTGTCGCGTTGGCTTTCGCGCCTGTCGTCCCCTTCAACGCGTATGCCGCAACCCGTCAGACCACCTTCACCGTCACGCTGACCCTGCAGACCGACTGCCAGATCTCCGCGACGAATCTCAACTTCGGTACGTCCGGCGTGATCGCCGCGAACATCGACCAGACCAGCACGCTGAGCGTCACCTGCTCGAACGGCGCGCCGTACACCGTCGGGCTCGATGCGGGCTCGGTGACGGGCTCGACGGTCGCGAACCGGCTGCTCGGCGGAACGGGCACGCCCGTGCCGACGGTCGCCTTCCAGCTCTATCGCGATTCGGCCCGCTCGCTGACATGGGGGCAAACGGTCGGCACCGATACGGCTGCGGGCACCGGCACGGGCGCCGCGCAAACGCTGACGGTGTATGGCCGCGTCGCGCCGCAGAACACGCCGGCGGCGGGCACCTATACGTCGACCGTTACCGCGACCGTCACTTTCTGACGCCATGATCGCGTCGTTCGAACGGGCCGCGCGCCGGCCCGCAGGCGGAGCTTTGCGCCGCGTCCGGCAGGCTGTTGCGCTTGGCTGCGCTGTCCTGTCGTTGCAGACCGGCGCGGCCCACGCCGCTGCCCTGCAGGTGACGCCGATCCGGCTCGACCTCGCCGCCGACCGCCCCGCCGCCGTCCTCACGCTGCACAACGTCGGCACGACGCCGCTCAACGCCCAGGTCCGCGTATTCGCGTGGAGCCAGACCGCCGACGAAGACCACCTCGAACGCACCGACAAGATCGTCGCCAGTCCGCCCATCGTTCAGGTGGCGCCGGGCGCGGATCAAACGGTGCGGATTCTGCGCGCCGGCAAAGGCGATGTGAGCGGCGAGGAGACCTACCGGCTGCTGATCGACGAGATTCCCAATAACCAGGGCGCGGATGCGACGGGCGTGCGCATGCAGTTGCGCTATTCGGTGCCGGTGTTCGTCGGCGCGCCGCTCGACGGCAAACCGCCGGCGTTGCAGTTCGCGCTCGAACGCATGGGGGCGGATGCGCTCGCGCAGACATCGGCGGCATCGTCGGTGCAGGCTGGCGGCCTGATGCTGCGCGCGGTGAACCGCGACGCGACGCACGCACAGTTGAGCAAGGTGAAGCTGACCTGGCACGACGGACAATCGACGCTGCTGACGCCCGGCCTGCTCGGCTACGCGCTGCCGCACGCGACGCGCCGCTGGCCCGTCGCGAACGCGCCCGCCGATGCGCGCGAGGCGACGCTGTCGGCCGTCGTCAACGGACAGCCGGTGACGGCGCGTGTGCGCGTGGAATCGGACGCCGCGGCGCCTGCCGTCAGCACGCCCGCACGCTGACGGAGGATCGATGCCATGGCGCCAGCGACACGCTGCGATCTACAGCGCCTGTACGGGCATCGCGTTTCCGCTGATGTGCGCGCAGGCATGGAGCGCGCCGCCCGATGCCATTGCCGCGAGCACGGGCGAAACGACGCCGCCGTTCAGCGTCGCCGCGCAGCCGATGCCGCCATCGCCCACTACGCCGCACGATCCGGGGGCATCGCCCATTCCGGCTGCGCCCGCGAACGGCGACGTCTATCTCGAAGTGACGATCAACGGCGAATCGACGAAAGAAATCGCGCACTTTGTCGTGACGGACGCAATGATCTACACCACGCCTGGTGAACTGCGCGAAGTCGGCATTCGCACCGACGACCTGCCGCCGCCTGGCAGGAACGGGCTCATCGCGCTCGGCACGATTCCGGGTTTGCGCTACACGTATCGTCCCGAGCATCAGCAGCTCGACCTTCAGGTGATCGACGCGCGCCGTCAGCCCGCGACGCTCGAAAACAGTCCTGCGCGGCCGCCTGTATCGGCAAGCGGCACGGGGCTTGTGATCAACTACGAATTCAGCGCGCAGACCAATTCGCCGACCCAGTACGGCCTTTACAGCGAAGAGCGCTTCTTCTATCCGGGCGGTCTGCTCGATAACACGGGCACCGCGTACTGGTATCGCAATCTGCATCGTTACGTGCGGCTCGACACGACGTGGAGCCATTCGAACCCGGACACGCTCGTGACGACGCGCGTCGGCGACACGATCTCGTCGTCGCTGACATGGACGCGTCCAGTGCGTATGGGTGGCGCACAGGTGTCGCGCGATTTCACGCTGCGCCCCGACCTCATCACCTATCCCGTGCCGACGCTCGCGGGCACCTCCGCCGTGCCGAGCGCCGTCGATCTGTACGTGAACAACGTGCGGCAGTTCAGCGGCCAGACGCCGTCGGGGCCGTTCGTCATCAATGCCGTCCCTGCGATCAACGGCGCGGGCGAAGCGGTGATCGTCACACGCGACGTGCTCGGCCGCAGCGTGATGACGACGGTGCCGCTCTATATCGATTCGCGGCTGCTCGCGCCCGGACTCACCGATTTCTCGATCGAAGGCGGTTTTCAGCGCCGCTCCTATGCGCTCAGTTCGTTCGACTATGCGGGCGATCCTTCGCTATCCATATCGTTGCGGCACGGCGTTACCTCGCGCATCACAGTCGAAACGCACGGCGAA
This sequence comes from Burkholderia sp. Ac-20365, assembly GCF_017104715.1. Classification (GTDB taxonomy): domain Bacteria; phylum Pseudomonadota; class Gammaproteobacteria; order Burkholderiales; family Burkholderiaceae; genus Paraburkholderia. Next base: position 219,257 of record NZ_JAAGPI010000002.1, on the reverse strand, counting down.
GCGACACGCGGCGTCTATAACGCGGGCCTCGGCGCGCTGTTCGAAGCGGGCGACGCGGGCGTGCTGAACTTCGCGGTGGCAGGCAGCGCGGGCAATGGCGGCGACGGCTCGCTCGCGCGCAACGCGCCCGCCACGGGGCTGTCGAACACGACGGGCGTTCCCATCGGCATCGGCTTTGTCGAAGGCACGACAAACACGACGTCATCAGGTGGCGAACTGCCGACGCCCGGCGGCAGCGGCGCGCAATTCTCGGCGGGCTGGCAATGGCATCAGCCTTCGCTGTCGATCGATCTTCAGGCGCAGCACGCCACGCCGCACTATAGCGATCTCGCATCCGCCGAAGGTACGCCCGTGCCGCGCACCACGTACCGCGCGACGCTCGCCGTGCCGTTCCGCCTGTTCGGTTCATCGAGCACGGCGAGCGCGAGCCTCGTCGGACTGGACGATCCGTACTACGGCAACTCGCGCATCGGCTCGCTTGCATGGACGACCACCTTGCCCGCGAGCACGTCGCTGTCCGCGAGCGTCTATCACGACTTCGGCGATACGGGGAACACGGGCGTGTTCATCGCGCTGAGTTTCCTGCTGGGCGGCTCGGTGAATGCGAGCGTCAACGCCGGCAGCGATCACGGCAAGCCGCTGTTCGGCGCGGCCGTCTCGCACACGCCGGACTATGGCGGCGGCCTCGGCTGGCAGGTGCAGACGTCGCGTCAGAACGGCCAGCAGCAATCGCTTGCGCAGGCGACATGGCGCGGACGTTACGGCGACCTGATCGGCAGCGTCGCGAATGTCGGCTCGCGCACCTATGGCGAACTGGATGCGTCCGGTTCGGTCGTGCTGATGGCGGGCGACGTGCTGGCGGGACGCCGCATCGACGACGCGTTCGCACTCGTTTCCACCGACGGCGTGCCAAACGTGCCCGTGCTGCACGAGAACCGCGTGATCGGCGAAACGAACGGCGCGGGGCATCTGCTCGTGCCCGACCTCGTCGCCTACGAGCCGAACCATCTCGCGATCGATCCACTCGACCTGCCCGCCGACACCTCCGTTGCCACCACGCGCCTGAACCTCGCGCCGCAATCACGCGCGGGCGTGCTCGCGCGCTTTCCGCTGCACGACTTCTCGGGCGCGCAACTGATCGTGGTCGATGCGGCGGGCAAGCCGTTGCCGCCGGGTGCCGTGCTGACGCAGCAGGAAACCGGCAAGCGCTATGTGATCGGCTACGACGGCCTCGCGTTTATCGACGACATGCGCGCCGCCAACGCATTCACGTCGACATCGGCGGAAGGTCCCTGCGAAGTCGATGTGTCGTTCGAGCGCAAAGGCAATGGATTGCCGACGCTCGGTCCGCTCACTTGCAAGGTGCGTTGATGATGAAGCGCGCCCTCTGGCTCATTCTTCTTGCAGCGTGGCTCGTCAGCGCCCCGAAACTCGCGTTCGCGCAAACCTGCAACGCCGTCGCATCGAGCCTGAACTTCGGACAGGTGAGTCCGGTTGCGGGCACGACGGTGAGCGCGTCATCGACGATCACGATCAACTGCACCGGCATGAGCATCCTGCCCGTGCGCGCGTGCGTGAACATCGGCACGGGCACGGGCGGCAGCAGTTATTTGCCGCGTATCGCGCTGAACGGCACGAATCAGTTGCAGTACAACCTGTACACGACATCGGGCGGCAGCACCGTGTGGGGCTCGCGAGGCTCGACGACGTATTCGCCCATCGCCCTCGACATTTCCCAGAGCGGCACGACGGGCACCGGCTCCGCCACGCTCACCGTCTATGGACGCGTGCCGGCCTCGCAAACCGGGCTCGTCGCCGGCACGTATACGTCGAGCTTCGCAGGCGTGTTGCAGGCGGAACTGAACTACGCGGCGTATCTGCTGCTCGCACCCGCATGTGCATCACTGACATCGCCGAGCAGCACATTCAGCTTCACAGTCAGCGCTAACGTCATCAACGACTGCACGATCGCATCGACCAACATCAACTTCGGCACGGCCGGCATACTCAGTTCGACGCTCACCGCGACGGGCACGCTGACGGTGGCGTGTACCAGCAACGACGCGTATTCGATTGCGATTTCGGCCGGAGCGGGAAGCGGCGCAAGCGTCGCGGACCGCGTGATGACGCGCAGCGGCGGCACCGACAAGATTCACTATCAGCTGTATCAGAACGCGAGCTACTCGCTGCCGTGGGGCGATGGCACGAACGGCACGACAGCACTCACGGGCACAGGCACCGGCTCGTCGCAAAGCGTCACCGTCTACGCGCGCGTGCTGCCGCAAACCACGCCTCAAGCCGGCACGTACATCGACACCGTGATCGCGACGATCACCTACTGAGCACGTCGCGAACCGTCAATCGACGCACGCGCGCAATGCGTTGACGAGATCGAGCGGATCGTAGGGCTTGCGCAGTTGCGCGGCGCCCTGCAATTGCACCTGCTGCTGCGGCGACAACCCCGCATCGGCGCCCGTCACGAAGATCACATGCATGCCGGGCTGACGCGCTTTCGCGTCGATGGCCAGTTCGACGCCCGATGCGCCCGCCAGCCCGACGTCCGTCAGCAGCACGTCGAACTCGCGTTCGCCCAGTATCCGCGTGGCCTCGTCTGCGTTCTGCGCTTCGGCGACATCGAGCCCAAACGTGCGCAGCAGTTCCGCCGTGCTGACGCGCACCAATTCGTCGTCTTCGACGAACAGGATGCGCAGATGACGGATCGCGTCGAAAGTCTCGTTGCTGTGGCGGCTCGCGAACTTCACGGTTTGCGAGTCCTCGGCATGCAGCGTGACGTCGCCATCAGGCCGCGCATATTGCACGCGCAACGAATGCTGGATCTTGCGCGCGAGGGCATCCTGCGAATATGGCTTGCTCAACAGTTCGACGCCTTCGTCGAGCCGCCCCGCATGCACGATCGCGTTGTCCGTATAGCCCGAGGTGAACAGCACGGCGATTCCCGGCTGACGCTCGCGCGCCTTGCGCGCCAGCTCGGTGCTGCGCAACGGCCCCGGCATCACGACGTCGGTGAACAGCAGATGGATCGGCACACCGCTTTCGACGATCGCGAGCGCGCTTTGCGCATCCTTCGCCTTCAGCGCGCGATAACCGAGCGCCGCCAGCATTTCGACCACTGTGGTACGCACGTCTTCATCGTCCTCGACGACGAGGATCGTTTCCGCGCCGCCTTTCGCGGGACCGGCATCGACATCCGTTTCGAGATCTTCTTCCTCGCGCACGCGCGGCAGATACAGGCGAATGGTCGTGCCGTGGCCCATCTCGCTGTAGATCTTCACGTGACCGCCCGACTGCTTGACGAAGCCATACACCATGCTCAAACCAAGACCCGTGCCCTGGCCTTCGGGCTTGGTCGTGAAGAACGGCTCGAACACATGCTCCTGCACATCCGCCGACATACCCGAGCCCGTATCGGTGACGGCGACCATCACGTACTGGCCGGGCGTAACGTCCGCGTGGCGCTTCGCGTAGGCATCGTCGAGCGAGGCATTGCCCGCTTCGATGGTCAGCTTGCCGTGGCCGTCCATCGCGTCGCGCGCGTTGATCGCGAGATTGAGCAGCGCGTTCTCCACCTGGAAAGGATCGACAAGCGTATTCCACAAACCGCCCGACACGATCGTCTCGATCTCGATGCCATCGCCGAGCGCGCGCCGCAACATGTCGTCGAGGCCGCGCACGAAGCGCCCGAGATTCACCACCTTCGGCGCGAGCGGCTGTCGCCGGCCGAACGCCAGCAGTTGCGACGCGAGCTTCGCGCCGCGCGCCACGCCCGCGAGTGCATTGCGCACGCGCTGCGCGGGCCGCTCCGCGCCGGCGACGTCGTCGGCGAGCAATTGAAGATTGCCGCCAATCACCTGCAGCAGATTGTTGAAGTCGTGCGCGACGCCGCCCGTCAGCTTGCCGATCGCTTCCATCTTCTGCGCGACGCGCAGCGCTTCTTCCGCGTGGCGCAGCGCTTCCTGCGTTTCGCGGTCGCTCGTCACGTCGCGGCCCACGCCATGAATGCGCTTCGTATCGGGATCGAGGGATAGCGTCCATGCGATCCAGCGCCATGTGCCGTCGACATGCTTGAGCCGGTTTTCGAATCGCATCGCCGCGCCCGTGCGCCGCAACTCGTCGAGATGCATTCGAACCAGCGCATGATCGTCCGGATGGATCAACGTGAAGTACGACTGCAACGCGAGCCAGTGCATGTCGTGACCCAGCACGCGCGTCCATGACGGGCTGATGCGCTGCAATTCACCATTGAAGCCCGCGACCACCAGCAGGTCTTCGCTGAAGTCCCACAGACGGTCGCGATCCGCGACTGCTTCGATCACGCGCGCCTCGAGCGTTTCGTTCAGTTCGCGCAGCGCATCCTGAGCCTTGGTGCGCTCGGTGATTTCACGCTGCGCGGCCTGATAGAGACGCGCGTTGTCGATCGCCGTCGCAGCCTGCGCGGCAATCCCTTCGACGATGCGTTCCGAGCGCGCCGTAAACACGCCCGGCGTCGGATGACCGAAGAACAGTCCGCCGAGCACTTCACCCGTGCGCGACACGACGGGCGCGGCAAGATAGCTGCGCACCTTCAGATGACCTTCGGGCATGCCGCGATGCGGCGGATTGCGGCCGTAGCGGCGATCTTTCGTGATGTCGTCGGAACGGACGATGCCCTGGCCCATGAAGGTCGGCGCGAACACGGCCGTGTTGCGCGGCATCGGAAACTTCGCGAACGTGTCTTTCGGCACGCCGGAGAGCGTGTACAGCATGTAGCTGCCGCCCTTGTCGTCCATCACGTTGTAGAAGAACGAGCCGAACGCGGCACCCGTCAGTTCCGTCGCGGCATCGACGACGACCTGCACGGCGCGGTTCAGATCGAGTTCGGCGGCGACGACCGTGCCGACGCGGTTGAGGATTTCGAGCATGCGCGACTCTTCGCGCAGACGGTTGCCCGTTTCGCGCCGCAGGCGCGCCAGTTGCAGATTGCCCGCCACGCGCGCGAGCAGTTCACGCGCCGCGAACGGCTTGATCAGATAATCGTCCGCGCCCGATTCGAGGCCGCCCACTTTCGCTTCTTCGCCCGCGCGCGCCGACAGCAGCAGCACGGGGGTGTCGCGCAGATCGCCGTCGGCGCGCAATTCGCGCAGCAGGCCGAAGCCGTCGAGCTTCGGCATCATCACATCGGACACGATCAGGTCGGGCTGCAGGTTGCGCGCGGCGGCGAGCGCTTCCTCGCCATCGGCGGCGACATGCACTTCGTGGCCCGCTGCCGTCAGGATGCGCCGCATGTAGTTGCGCAGATCGGCGTTGTCGTCGACCACGAGCAGTTTTCCCGTTGCGTCGCCGTCATGCGCGCCTGGCGTGGGCAGCACGCTGATGTCGTCGGCGTCGGCGGCTGTTTGCGCGTCGGGCAGCCAGCGCAGCGCCGCATCGGCGTAACTCTGCGCGTTCGCGCTCGCTATCGCGTTGCTCTTCTGATGCTCGGCATCGTCCGACGCAGAATGGATTGCAACGGAAGGCGGCAACACAACCGTGAAGCGCGTACCGACGCCCGGTTCGCTTTCCACGTGTATCGCGCCTTCCTGCAAGCGCACCAGTTCGTTCACCAGCGCCAGACCGATGCCGCTGCCCTCCACCGATCTGCCCACCGCGCCCTCGACACGATGGAAACGCTCGAAGAGGCGCGGCACTTCATGCTCGGGAATACCGATGCCCGAATCGGCGACGCTCATTTCGATGCTGCCGCCTTCGGCCATGTTCAGCGTCACGGCGATCTTGCCCGTCAGCGTGAACTTGAACGCGTTCGACAGCAGATTCAGCACGACCTTTTCCCACATCTCGCGGTCGATCGACACGAGATGCGGCAGCGGTTTGCAATCGACGTCGAGCGTCATGCCCGCCGATTCGATTGCCGAGCGGAACAGCGACGCGAGATCTGCAGTGAAGGCGGCGAGATCGGTCGGTTGCGGATGAATCTCGATGCGTCCCGCCTCGATGCGCGAGAAGTCGAGCAGCGCATTGACGAGCTTCAGCAGCCGCAAGCCGTTGCGATGCGTGACTTCGAGCAGCGGCCTGTCGGCGGCGTCCGTGGCGTCGTTCTTCGCCAGCAGTTCTTCGAGCGGCCCCAGCATCAACGTGAGCGGCGTGCGGAACTCGTGGCTGATGTTCGAGAAGAACGTCGTCTTTGCGCGGTCGATTTCGGCCAGCGCTTCCGCGCGCCGCCGCTCTTCTTCGTAGGCGTCGGCATAGCCGAGCGCTGCGCCAATCTGCCGCCCGACCAGCGTGAGAAATGCGCGGTAGTCGTCGTCGACGAGCCGGTGCGGATTCAGCCCGACCACCAGCACGCCGCCGCGCCCGGTTTCGCCGGAAGGCTGCACGGGCACCACGGCTGCCTGCGTGCCCGGTCCCTGCCACGCGCCCTTCGGCATCGGCGCGTCGAAGCGCTCACCGAGATCCGCGACGATCGCAAGACGCTGGCTGCGCAGCACGTCCATGAACGGCCATACCGGATCGCGCGCGGCATCCATCGATCGCGGCGCGGCGGGATGCCCCGCTGCGATCCCGCATGCGCTCGCGAGCGATGCCGTCGTGTCGCCCGGCTCGATCTGATAGAACAGTGCGAAGGTGATGTCGTAAGGATCGCTTTCGAGCGCGCGAAGACTGCCTTCGCACACCTCGCGCCACGACAGCGCGTCGCGCGTCGCGCCACTGATCTCGCGCAGCAGCCGCAACTGGCGTTCGCCGACCACGCGCACGGTGTCGTCGCTGTTCGCGCAGATGATGCCGCCCGTGCCGCCGTGATCGTCGGGAACGGGGCTATAGGAGAACGTGTAGTACGTTTCTTCCGGATAGCCGTTGCGCTCCATGATGAGCAGCTTCTGCTCGGTGAACGTGCCTTCGATGCCTTCGAGCGCCGTCTGCAGCAGCGGCCGGATCTCGCTCCAGATTTCGCGCCAGACAAGCGAGGTCGGCTGCCCCAGCGCGGCAGGATGTTTCCCGCCGATGATCGACTTGTACGGATCGTTGTAGAAGAACAGCAGGTCCGGCCCCCAGCCGATCCAGATCGGCTGGCGCGACGTCAGCATGATGCGGATTGCCGTCTTCAGGCTTTGCGGCCATTGTTCAGGCACGCCGAGCGCGGTCGTGCGCCAGTCGAAGGCGCGTAGCAACCCGCCCATCTCTCCGCCGCCCGAGAGAAAACTGGCGGCCGCGCTGCCAGCGAGCGCCGCATCTGCCTCAGGGGGCGCGCCCGCCATCGTGTTATCCGGTTTCATCGACGCAACCTCAAATGTGCCGCCGTATCGCCCTCGCACATGCTGCTGTCGCCGGTCTTGCGTATTCGCCGGCGTCCTTGTTTGCCGCTTTCGCGTGCTGCCGTTATGCGCCGCTTTCCGTTCGCGTGCCGTCCGTTTCGCTGTCGGCCTGCAGCGGCGTGCCTGGATTGCGCGGCACGCCGCCCGCGCCGTCCGCATCGATCACGCGCTCGATGTCGTCGAGCGAAGCGGGTTTCACGAGATGATGATCGAAGCCGGCGTCACGCGTGCGCTGCCGGTCGCTGTCCTGTCCGTAGCCCGTCAGCGCGATCAGCAACGCGCCCGCCGTCGTCGGCGCGGCACGCAGCGCGCGCGCCACCTGATACCCGTCGACGCCCGGCAAGCCGATATCGAGCAGCACGACTTCCGGCCTGAATTCGCTTGCGGCAGCAATTGCCGCCGTGCCGTCGTACATCACGCGCACGTCGTGGCCGAGCATTTCGAGCAGGATCGACATCGATTCCGCGCCGTCGATGCTGTCGTCGACCACCAGCACGCGACGCTTCAGGCCGGGCGCGTTGCCGGCATCGGCAGCGGATGTTGCATCAGACGATGACGCCGCGCCAGCCAGCGTCGGACACGGCGACGCTTTTTCCGGCATCGCCATCGGCAAGGTCACGACGAATTCCGAGCCCATTCCATGCCCCGCAGACAATGCTTCGATCGTGCCGCCGTGCAGTTCGGTCAGCGTCTTCGCGAGCGACAGCCCGATGCCGAGACCGCCTTCCGAGCGCGCAAGCGAATCTTCGGATTGCATGAACAGATTGAACACATCGGCCAGTTCGTTCGCAGGAATGCCGATGCCGTTGTCGCGCACGCGGATCGTCGCGCGCCCTTCGGCCACGCTCGCGTCGAGCTCGATCACGCCACCTTCGGGCGTGTACTTCGCCGCATTCGACAGCAGATTGCTGATCACCTGCGCGACGCGGATCGGGTCGCCGTGAATCATGCACGCCTCGGTTGGCACGTTCACGCGCAACGTATGCTGCTTCTTGCCGATGAACGGCTGGTTCGCTTCGACGGCCGTCGCGACAGCGGCGGCAATATCGACACATTCGATCTGCAACGCAATCTTGCCGTGCGTGATGCGCGACACGTCGAGCAGATCGTCGACCAGCCGGCTCAGATGCTCGACCTGACGGCGCGCGATCATGCGTGCGTCACGCACGGATTCTTCGTTCGCGTGATGACGCGGATCCATCAGTTCGACTGCGTTGCGGATCGGCGCGAGCGGATTGCGCAGTTCGTGCGCGAGCGTCGCGAGAAACTGGTCCTTGCGGCGATCGGCATCGCGCAACGCCTCTTCCGCGCGATGCAGGCGCAGCAATGCGCGCACGTTGGCGACCAGTTCGGCTGGCTCGATCGGTTCGGTCAGATAGCTGTCCGCGCCGCCGTCGAGCGCGCGCACCTTGTCGAACGATTGCACGGCCGCCGCAGACGTTTGCAGGATCATCGTCGAGCGGGTGTCGGGATCGCGCTTGAGCATCGAGCAGACCTCGATGCCGCTGATGTCGGGCAGCTTCACGTCGAGCAGCACGAGCGCGGGATTGTGCGTGCGCACCTGATCCAGTGCGCCCTGGCCCGTCGCCGCTTCGATCACCTCGAAACCGGCATGCACGAGCACGCGCGTTTTGGCGTAACGCGCGCCGTCGTTGTCGTCGACGTTGAGTATCAGCGGAGCGGCAACCGTCATGAGGCGCCTCCGTGTGCGATGGCCGGGCCGCCGGCGTCGTCGGGCGCGCCCGCCCCGGCGGCCGCTTCGACCCTGAGCGGAAGCGTCGCATAGAAAGTCGAGCCGACGCCCGGCTTGCTGTCGACGCCCGTATAGCCGCCAAGCAGCGCGGCGAGCTTGCGGCACAGCGGCAGGCCGAGGCCCGTTCCCTTGACCCGCTGCTGCAGATGGTTCTGCACCTGGCCGAACTCTTCGAAAATCACTTGCTGATGCTCCTCAGCGATGCCAATGCCCGTATCGGCCACCGAGAACGTCACATGCTCGCCATCCGGCTCCAGCCGCGCATTGACGCGGATCTCCCCGCGCTCGGTAAATTTGAGCGCGTTGGAGACGAAATTACGCAGTATCTGCGTGAGCTTGGCTTCGTCGGTGAAGATGGCTGGCAAACCCGTTGTGTCCTCGAAAATCAGCTTCACCGCCGGGTCGGTCTGGAGCGGTGTGAGCATCGCGCGCAGCGCCGCGAACAGGCCCGTGGCCTTGAACCAGACAGGCGTTACCTCGGTACGGCCCGCTTCGATCTTGGCGAGATCGAGCAGGTCGTTGACGATTTCGGACAGATCCTCGGCCGATTTGCGAATGAGTAGCACCTGGCGTTCCTGCTCGCTGGAAAGATCGCCGTCGAGCCGGTTCAGCAGCAGGTTCGTCAACGCCCGGATCGAGCTGAGCGGCGTGCGCAACTCGTGGCTCATGTTCGACAGGAAACGCGATTTCGCGGTGTCGGCGCGGCGCAGTTCGTCGGCGCGCTCGTCGAGTTCCGCGTACAGCGCGACCACGCCGCGATTGGTCGCTTCGAGTTCCTGCGTGAGGCGTGTGAGTTCGTCCTGGCGGTCGCGCAGTTCCGTCAGCGTGGACAGCAGTTCGCGGTTCTGCTCGATCACCTCGTCGAACGAGCGTCGCGACGAGTCGCCGGCGCCCGCCGCGCCGCCCGTGCGGCCGCCTTGCGCGTTGTGCTGGATGATCGAGCGCATGATCGCGTCGATGCCCGAGACCGCCATTTCAGGCCGGTCGACAGGCAGAAAACGCGCCATCGATACGCGCGTGCCCTCTTGTGCCGACGACTCGATCTCGCAGCGGTCCATCAACCGGCGGCTGCCAGAGATGCCGCAACCCATGCCCGTCGGCGACCGGTAGGTGCCGTCGAGCACCGCCTCGATATCGCGGATACCGGGCCCCTTGTCGCGTATGTCGATGAGAAACGCTTGCGGCTTCGACGCGCCGTCGAAAGCAAAGGTTACTTCGCCGCCATGCGCATATTCGAACGCATTGCGCGCGATCTCCGACACTGCGCTTGCCACGCGCGTCTGGTCCAGTTGAGAAAAACCCAGGCCCGCCGCAATCGCGCGGGCCTTGCGGCGCGCCGCGACGACGTCTTCCTCGGCCTCAAGCCGGATGCGCAGTATGGGGGTCGTCATGCCTGAAATGTACTCCCTGGTCTGCCTTGACGACTACCACGGTGGCGTCGTCGCGGCCTCGCGAGAAATCGCGGTAAAGCACGGCAGCGATCATCACGGCCGGTTGCAGATGCAGGCCCGGATACGAAGCCAGATCCCAGCGTGTGCCGATGCCGTCCGAATGAAGAATGAGCAGCGCGTCGCGCGTCCACGCGACTTCGAATTCCTGCGAATCGCGCATCGTATGACCGACGATGCCGTTCCGCGACGTGAGCTGCCAGCTGGTGCGCCTGGCGTCTGCGGTCTGCGCCGAGGCGCTAGCGCCGTGGCCGCCGTGGCCGCCTGGACCACCGACAAGCACCGGCCTGCCGACATTGAAAATCGACGCCGCGATATTGCCTGTGCCCGAGAACGCGAGCTGCGAACGCGCGAGATTGAGCCGCGCGATGGCGACGGCCGCGCCGCGCGTCGGACGCAATGCACCGTGCGCGAGTTCCATCAGCGCGGCAGGCGAGCGGCCCGCGCGCCGCCGCACGACATCGACGGCACCCGCGGATGCGACGTGCGCGTCGGGACCGTGTCCCAAGCCATCGGCAACGGTGATCGTCAAGCCGTCCTGATCCGCTTCGACGCCCCATGCGTCACCGGATACGGGTTCGCCGGGATACGGCACGCACACGCCGCCGATATCGGTGCCTGCCGCCGCGCGTCCCGAGCGCGCCGGCACGCGCTCGTTCGTGCCGCGGCTGCGCACGACCGCGCGTACCACCGTCCCCAGACGCGGCTGCGAATACACCGACAGCTCTTCCGACAGACGCCGAATCGCACCGAGCCCCGTGCCCGGCGAGCCTGCCGTCGTGCTGCCGTCGCGAAACGCCACCTGCACATCCTGCATGCCGGGGCCTTTGTCGATAGCGATGATTTCGACGCCATCGCTGAACGTGCCCGACACGTCTGAAGGCAGCGTGCGTATCAGCAGTTCGCCGTGCTGCGCGTGCTTGAGGATGTTGGTCGCCGCTTCCGTGACGATCAACGCGACGCGGCCGAGATCCGTTTCGTTCAACGCGCCTTTCTGCGCCGCATCATTGGCGCCGCGCCGCGCGAACGCGACGCTGCTCGCGTCGGCGATTTCGAACGACGCATGCATCGCGCGCAGACCGCTCAGCGAAGTTTCCATTTGGTGATCGACACCGTCGTGCCTTTTCCTGGTTCCGACTGGATTTCGAATTCGTCGCACAGACGCCGCGCGCCGCCCAGACCAAGGCCGAGACCCGAGCCGCTCGTGAAACCGTCCTGCAATGCGCGCTCGATATCGGCAATGCCCTGGCCCTGATCGACGAAGGTCAGCTTCAGCCCTTTGCGCGTGCCGTTGAGCAGCACGGCGAGCGTCGCATCGCCGCCACCGCCGTAGAGAAGCGTGTTGCGTGCCAGTTCGCTCGCGGCTGTGACGAACTTCGTCTGATCGACGAGCGAGAAACCTTGTGCGATGGCTTCGTCGCGCACGAGCTGGCGAAGCTTGACGATCTCCTGATCCGAGCGCAGACCGACTTCGACCGTCGATGTCACCACTACGCCGAATGAGTTCATGTGTGAGCGCCCCGTGTGATCAGCGCTGTCGCTGCTTGAGCAGCGCCATGCCTCGTTCGACGTTGAGCGCCGTGCGCACGCCCGTGAGCGTGAGCCCCAGCTCGACCAGCGTGATCGCGACCGACGGCTGCATGCCGACCACGACCGTCTGCGCGTCGAGCACCGTCGCCATCGCGGCCGTGTTGCTGATCATGCGGCCGATGAAGGAGTCGACGATATCGAGCGCCGAGATGTCGATCAGCACGCCCTTCGCCCGGTCCTTCACGATGCGCTCGGTCAGATCGTCCTGAAGCGCGATGGCGAGACGGTCGTGCATGTCCACCTGAATCGCGACGATCAGGCAATCGCCCATCCGCAGGATTGGAATGCGGTCCATGTGATCACCTTAGCTCGCGGCGCGCGTGGGAATGCTCGACCCGCTCTTTTGCAGCGCGACGATGAACGCATCCGCGAGCGTCGACTTCGTGATGACGTTGGTCAGATCGACGCCGAGATGCACGATGGTCTGCGCGATCTGCGGACGAATGCCGCTGATGATGCAGTCCGCGCCCATCAGCCGCGCGGCCGCGACCGTCTTCAGAAGATGTTGCGCGACGAGTGTGTCGACGGTAGGCACACCCGTGATGTCGATAATCGAAATGGCCGCGCCCGTTTCGACGATTTTCTGCAGCAGACTTTCCATCACGACCTGCGTGCGGGCGGAATCCAGCGTGCCGATCAGCGGCAGCGCGAGGATGCCTTCCCACAACTGGACGACGGGCGTCGACAGTTCGAGCAGTTCTTCCTGCTGACGCGCGATGATCGCTTCGCGGCTGCGCTGGAACACTTCAGTGGTGAACAGGCCGAGCGCGTCGAGCAGCAGGTTCAGGCTCCAGCTTACTTCGGCGAGTTCAGCCGGCTGCGAGCCGAATTCTTCGCGCAGGCGCGCATACAAGGGTTGCTTCAGCGAGAACACGAAGGTCGCCGTTTCGACAGGCGTGAAACCCTGGCGCGCACGATGCGCGGACATGTCGGCGAGAAACGCGCGCACGGGTTCCCATTCAGGGCGGGTCGCGTCGAGCGTGTCGGCCTTGGCGAGCGTCTCGGAGAAGATGTTCAGGAAGTTGCGGAACTGATCGTTCATTTCCGCTTCCGTCGTGAGACCGCGGCGCAAGGCGATCGACAGATGTTGATTCAGCCAGTCAGCAAGCAGCGTATCGCGATGACGCGTCAGCACTTCGACGAGTGCCGCGCTTTTCGATGCGTTCATAGGGTCTCCGGAAACCGCGAAGGTAAATATTGCTGAATTGTTTGCGTGCAAACTGTTTGCGCGCATTCCATTGCGCAAACATTACCGGAAGGCGTGCAGATGACAGCAGATCGCAGCGCCTTGCCGCATGATCGACAAATACTACAGGGGCGCTGAGTCGTTGCGGATAAAAAGAGGGACGAAATGTGCGCTGGCTTCCACGGCTCGTTAGCCGTGTTTTCGTCTGAACAGCGACGGCTTAGGGTTCGCTGCAGACGAAGTTGTTCGCGTCGTTGAGATTGCCTCTGCCGAGGTAGCGCGGATACATCGGATAGCGGCACAGCGGACGCGAGCGGCCGTTGGTCGGCGCAGAGATGTCAGTGGCGAGCAGCGTTTCGGGCGAGACGCCGCGCGTGACCCAGTTGTCGAGTGCGCCGAGAAGATCGACGGATGGAATGAACACGCCGCCGCCATGCTGGAAGCCCGGCACCATGTAAAGACGCATGAAGGCATTCACGCGCTCGTCGCCGTATAGATCGACGAGACGGTCGTAGTAGCCGATGGTCTGATTGGGGCTGATGACTTCATCGGCGAGACCTTGCATGGTGATCAGCTTGCCGCCCTTCTCGATGAATCGGCTCAGGTCGGGATTCATCGCGCCGATGGTCTGCGACAGCGCGACCAGTTGCTTCTGATATTTGCCGGGATGCTGCACGTCGAATTTCATCGTATCGAACGTGGCGTCCTGCGCGACGAAATAGCGGATGTAGCCGTCGCCTTGCGCGAACAGATAGCCGTTGCCGGTGAATGTCGGCGCGCTTTGATGGTCGGGATCGCGGCCGAGTCCGAGCGCGCCGTTGAAGCGCGTGCCCTGAAAGACGTTGTAGCCGTGATAGCCGCTCACGTCATACGCAAGTTTGTAGGGAAGCTTGAGGCCGTCGCGCAGGACGGAGAGCGTCGACAGTTGCGCGTCGGTCAGACAGCCGCCTTCGTGTGCATACGACGTGCCGCGATGACAGCGCAGCGAATCGATGATTTCGGCTTCGTGCTGGCGGCATTCGGCGACGTCGCTGACGATGCCGTCTGTTGCGCCGTCGAGCTTGTCGCAGACTTCGAGCGACCGCTGGTAGACGCGTTCGAGCAGCGCAGGCGGGATGAAGCCGCCGGGGCTCGCGTATTCCGCCTGGCCAACGCGTACGCCGATCAGACGCACGCCCGAGAAATTCAGCGCGGGTGAGTCGGCGATTACACCGTCGTAGTCGTCGGGGAAACGCTGCATCACCGTGTAGCCTTCGCGGCCGCCCGTCGATCCGCCCGCGAAGTACGTGCGGTCGGGCGGATGGCCGTACATGCGCACGATCAATGCGAGGGCGGCGTCGTGTGTTTTCTTCAGATGCGCGTAGCCGAAGTTGACGACGGCTTCATCGACGAGTCCGAACACCGCGAGTGCCGAGTTGCCGACGTGGCCGGAGTCGTCGCCGAAGGTCACGTAGCCTTGCGCGAGCGGCGCGCGGACGGGTGAGAACGGCATCACGCCGATGCCTGTGACGACCGTGCCGTTGTAGCCGCCGCCACCGACTTGCAGCGCGCGGCCGTTCCAGCGGCGGGGAAGGTTCAGGTCGAAGCGGATGTCGGGTGTCGTGCCTTTGATCGCGCGGATGACGCCTGTGATGCGGCAGAATTCGCCGGCGCCGTTGCCCGGAGTCTGAGCGGTAATGAGCGTTGCGGATTCGACGTGCGCGCCGTGGGTCGGAATCGCGATGGTTTGGGCGTCGAGCCAGGCGCCATTCAGGTCTGCGCAGCGGGTGGCGAATGGCGGTTTTGTGGTTGGCGCCGTCGGTTGGTTTGGGTTTTCAGGGGCGGCAGCTGTTGCGGTGCACGCCGCGCCGCATAGCAGTGTCGTGCGTGCAAGCCGGAACGCCGCACGCGGCCATGCCTTGCCGCGCTTCATCGACAGTCGGCTCCGCTTACCGCCGCGCGTGGCTGCGTTGGGCCCTTCCAGTCGCTCCAGAAACGCGCGAGCAGCAGCACGGCGATGATGGCGACCAGATCGCCTGCGAGTGCTGCGAGGCCGTGGCTCAGGCCGTGGATGCTGCGCGGCGTTGCGGTATCGACGATCAGCGAAATCAATGTGCCACCGACAAAACAGACGAGACCTGTCTGGCCGACTTTGATGACGGCTGGGGTTTTGTGCGCGAGCTTCGCGATGAAGCCCGAACGGACCAGGACGACGGCGAGCCAGGCGATGGCGAGGAAGTTGATCACGCGTTCTATCGACAGGTTCTGTTTCAGGTGGCCAGGTAAAGGTTGGGTCAGGATGAAGAGCTTGACCACCGCGAAGGCTAGCACAGCTGTTAGGGCTGTTCGGGTTATCCAGCGGGCGGGGGCCGTTTTTATGAAGTCGGGGGACGCCGGGCGCTCGCGGCACAGGATGCCGATTACGAACATCAGTTGCCACGCGAAAGGATTGAAGGCCCAGTCGCTGACGTCGTCTATGGCTGCAAGTTTTGCTAGCGGGATGGCTAGGGCCCAGGTTATCAGGCTGAGGCCTAGTGTGGTTAGCGGTGCTTTCCGCGCTAACGGGACGATTAAGGGGACTGTGATTGCGAAGATGACGTACATCGGTAAGACGCTTGATAGGTACGGCTGGCGTCTGAGGATTGCGATGTCTAGCGTTTCCTTTATCGGCGATGCGGCGAAGATTGGCCAGCCGGTCAGGTCGACCATTGGGCGGTTGAGTTGCAGGAGCTGCAGGATTGCGCCTGATAGTAGCGTCAGTACCGCTGTTAACAGGTAGGCGCGGTAGATCTCCCAGCAGCGTCGGTAGAAACGAGTGTGGGCGGCTTTTTCGCCTTTTTTGCTTAGGACGGCGGCGTAGGCTGCTGCGGATGCGTAGCCGCCCAGGCAGACGAATACTTCTGCTGAATCGCATAAGGCGTATGCGTGCAACATCAGGTGCTGTAATACCCCGCCGGGGATGTGATCAAGCACGATCACGATTAAAACGATCCCTCGGAAGAAATCCACTTCGATAGAACGCGGGCGGTGCGGGTCCATTCGAGGGCTCGATTACGGTGGTGGCCGGGCTTTAGGGCGGTTTTTTGCGCTTGGAGCGGGGCGGGGGGGGTGGGGGTATACGTGGTGTAGGAACAGTTGTGGGTGAGAACGTTCCATGCTTACGCTCTTTGTAAGCGGGTGTTGGGGAATTGAAGTGGTTTGTGCAAATACTGCGGAAAAAGGTACTCGGCGCCGGTCGACCATTCGCAACATTGATCAATTGTGCGGAGGAGGATCGAACTCCCGACCTTCGCATTGCGAACGCGACGCTCTCCCAGCTGAGCTACCGCCCCACTGTTTGCCGATAATAGCACAGCGAAAAATCACTGTGCCAGACCTCAAAACGACGTTACTTCGAAGGCGCCCCAGCCAAAACCCAATCAACAACGGTGCGAATATCAGCATCGTTCATCGCGGGATGAGCAGGCATCGGAATAGCGCCCCAGACACCGGAGCCACCGTCCTTTACCTTGCGAGCGAGCAGCGCAGAAGCCCCAGTATTCCCCTTGTACTTCTCAGCGACCTGTTGAAACGAAGGCCCAACAAGCTTCCGATCAACCGCATGACAGCCCATACAGGCATTAGCCCGAGCAACAGCTAGCCCACGCGGCGGCGCATCGGCAGCATGAGCACCAGCAAACCCAACCGCAAGCACAACACCCAAACACAACCGAACAAAAACCCGACAAAACATCACTGCCCCGCCTTCGGATTCCCCGGATGCACCTGCGACGAATTGCTAACAGGAGCCGGCGCCTGCTGCTCCAACGGCTTCGAAGTAACTGACGAATCCGGCACAGCGCCCGACGTCACCTCCGAATCAGGCTGCGCAGCCGCCGGCGCCCCCGAAGCAGCCGACGCCGCAGCCGCGCTCGCCGCAACCGCCTCTTGCGGCTGAATATACTGAAACACCTTCACAACCTGCGTCACGCCCGGCACCCGGCTAGCGACATCAGCACCGCGATTCCCTTCATCGACGGTCACGAGGCCCATCAGATAAATGGAGCCACGCTCGCAAACCACCTTGTAGTTGTTAGAAGAAATATCCTTCTCGGCGATCAGCGCCGTCTTCACGCGCCCTTCCAGATACGTGTCGTTACTGCGCGAAGAGAACGAGCTAGCCGGTGCCACCGTCAACTCGTTAATGATCGCGTTCACGTTATTGAGGCTACGCACAACCGATTCAGCCCGTGCCTTCGACACCTCACCCGCAACCTCACCCGTCAGCAGCACACGCCGGTTAAACACGGTGACATTCACATGCGCCGAATCCGGCAAATTCTGGCTGATCAGCGACATCGCCTTCACCTGAATCTCGCGGTCTTCCGTCTGCGCCCCGAGCGTGCGCCGATCGGTCGCGACCAGCGCGCTGCCGCCCGCCGCCGCGCCAACTGCCAGCACGCAGCCCTGCAACGTCGCGGCCAGACCGGCGACGAGACCGACCACCAGCGTGGTCCTCACAAACGTACTCTTCACGCGATATGCGCTCATCAACTCGCTCTCCTTCGGAATCATTCTTCGCCGAGCAACATCGCATCGATGCCGTCGCACAGACTATGGATCGTCAACAGATGCACTTCCTGCACGCGCGCCGTGCGATCGGACGGCGCGCAAATATGGATATCGGTGTCGTGCAGCACTTCGTTGATCTTGCCGCCGCCCTTGCCCGACAGCGCGATCACGATCATCTCGCGATCATGCGCATCGTCGATGGCAGCAAGGATATTGGCAGGATTGCCCGACGTCGAGATCGCGAGCAGCACGTCGCCGGGCTGGCCAAGTGCGCGCACCTGGGTCGCGAAGATCTGGTCGAGCGATGCATCGTTGGCGATGCCCGTGATGATCGACGAATCCGTCGTCAGCGCGATGGCCGCCAACGCCGGGCGTTCGCGCTCGAAGCCGCCGATCAGTTCGGCAGCGAAGTATTGCGCGTCGGCAGCGGACCCGCCGTTGCCGCACGCCAGGATCTTGTTGCCGTTCGCGAGCGCGGCAAACATCGTGTCGACGGCCGCCGCGATCGGCATCGACAAGGCTTCGAGTGCTGCGAGTGTGACTTCCGCGCTGTCGCGGAAGTGTTGTTGAATGCGTTCGACTGACATCGACTCTCTATCGTGTACTGCTCGCGCTGCCCGCCTGGCAGCGCCGGTTCAATTTGGACATGTTGCCTTCCCCGCGCGATGATCCGCAGCCGCTCCGAACGGCGCGTCTCGCAAGATCGCTATCGCGTTCCATCGTGCGGCATCAACTGCAAGGCAGCGAGCGCATGAAGAGCGCGCCGCCATTTTCGCGTGCGCAAGTTTACCGTACTCACGCTGCGAATCCGCCTGCTCAACAGCCGTCCGCACGAAAAGCATCGCGCAGCCACACCAGACGTCCACGCTCGAACGCGATCACGTCGAAGCGGCACGCGGGCGTCGCGCCATCATGTCTCGACAAAAAGTGCTGCGCGGCGCGCAGGATACGCTGCTGCTTTTGCCAGACAACGCTTGCCGCCGCGCCGCCATATCCTCCGTGCGAACGCGCGCGCACTTCGACGAACACGAGCGTGTCATCCCGCTCGCGCATCACGAGATCGATCTCACCGCCGCGGCACACGACGTTACGCGCGACGAACCGCAATCGCTGCCGCTGCAGAAACGTCAGCGCATGCGCTTCGAACACATCACCGACGGTTTTGGACCGCGCGCCATCGGAAAAGTTGTGCGAGCGCCGCGCGCTATCACGCGAGCCCTCTCGTGCGTCCGTGCTCGCGTGGCACAATGTCGGCCTTGTTTCGTCTGTCTGCGTCTTCCGTGTCATGACTCCTCTTTCTGAACTCGCGCAAGGGCAGCAGTACCCCGCCTCCGCGCTCTACGTCGTGGCCACGCCGATCGGCAACATCGCCGACATCACCGTGCGCGCGCTGCATGTGCTCGGTCTCGTCGATCGCATCGCCGCCGAAGACACGCGCAACACCGGACAACTGCTCACGCGCTACGGCATCTCGAAGCCGCTCGTCGCCGTGCATCAGCACAACGAGCGCGAGTCGGCGCAGCGCATCGTCGAGTATCTGCAGGCGGGCGAGCGCATCGCCTACGTCTCCGATGCAGGCACGCCAGGCATCTCGGACCCTGGCGCAAAACTCGTCGACGCCGTGCGCGAAGCCGGCTTCACTGTCGTACCGCTGCCCGGCGCGAGCGCGCTCGCCACGGCGCTCAGCGTCGCGGGCGATTGGGTATCGACGTTTTCCTTCCTCGGTTTCCTGCCGCCCAAAGCGAAGCAACGCGCCGCCGCGCTCGCGCCGCTCGCCAAACACGCGCAGGCGATGGTGTTTTACGAGGCGCCGCATCGCATCATCGAAACCGTGCAGGCACTCGCCGATGCATTCGGCGGCGAACGGCGTCTGCTGATCGGTCGCGAGTTGACGAAATTACATGAGGGATTGCATCGCTGCACCCTGGCCGAAGGGCCTAAGTGGCTCGCAGAAGATGCGAACCGGCAGCGCGGCGAGTTCGTGCTGGTCGTTGAAGGCGCGCCCGCCGATGCCGAAGGCGAACACGATCACGACGCGTTGCTCGAAATGCTGATGGAGGAGTTGTCGGTGAGCAGCGCAGCGAAAATCGCGGCAACGCTCACGGGCGCTTCGCGCAATGCGTTGTACACGCGCGCGCTTGCTCTGAAGAAAGACGACTGAAAAGCAAAAGGGCCGCGCAAGGCGGCCCTTTCTTCCGAGGACATCACACGTCCACGGTCAAACTTCGAGAACGATCTTACTTCTCGTTCGAGTCACCCTGGTTCGACGCCAGGATTTCCTTCATCTCTGCCTTCGCTTCACGCTGCGTCAGACCCTCGATCTTCACGCGCGCCGTGCCGGCATGCGCAAGATGCAGAATTTTCGCGGCCGCGTAAGAAAGATCAAGCACCCGGCCGCGCACATACGGACCGCGGTCGTTGATTTTCACGACGACCGTGTCATTTGTGGCCGGATTGGTCACGCGCACGTACGAGCCGAGCGGCAGCGTGCGGTGCGCCGCGGTCAGCGCATTCATATTGAAGCGTTCGCCGTTGGCCGTCTTGCGACCGTGGAAGCCGCGTCCGTACCAGGACGCGCGTCCAATCTGCTGGAAGTCGCCGACATTCGGACCATCGGTCAGCGGTTCTGCGTCGGCGAGCTTGCCCTTCTGTTCTGCCGTGTCGGGCAGATTGTTCGATCCTGAGCCAAACGACTGGGGCGCAAGCGCAGTGCGCGCGTCCTTGGTCGTTGCGGACACACCGCTGACCTGGGTGTTCGCGCCCGGAGGCACCGCACATGCGGTCAGTGCCAAAAAGGCAAAAAAGCTCCCAACACGTCGGGGTAGCCGAGTTTTCATAAGACAATTTGTTGCAATGCGAGCCGCATCACGCGAATGACAGCGTGTTTGCTTGCGACTCCGGCGGCAGGAACAAGCGCGCACTGCGCAACGCTGGCGCAGGACGACGAAAGCCCGGACGCGGCACATTCAGCCGCTACCGCACGGTTAGTTTTCACGTCTGACGCAACTGTCCCCGCAGTTTTGGCCAGACCCCACAAGCCGCCATCGAACGTTTACACGCTCATGCGCCGGAAACTCACGGCGCTCAGGAAGGCGGCGTAGGCCCCATCCAGCGTTACGGCAGCGAGGCCGTGGCAGGCGCGTGGCACCTGGCTAGACAGGACGTGCGCATCGATAAAAGCGATCGATGCTGGATTTGCTATCGGTTACACCGACGGCACTTGCTTGATAGTGAAGCAGCAGCGTTCGTTCCCGTTTCATAGGACGAAACGCCTTTTCACCCAAAAGACGGTGCGGTTTCCTACACCCATAACGTGCATTATAGCAAAAACACAATTCTGTGTTGGCTACCTGTTCATCCGCCCGATGAATTCTCACTATTACTGCAAAAATGCGCATGCGCCAGTCGGCTTTCCGGCCAATGGCGCGCTTCGCAGTGGTCGGTACAATCGAGTTTTTCAGCCGCGCTCGCTCATCATGAAAGTCACTTTGATACCCGTCACGCCGTTCCAGCAGAACAGCTCCCTGCTCGTCTGCGAGACGACCGGCCGCGCCGCCGTCGTCGATCCGGGTGGCGATCTCGACATCATCAAGGGTGAAATCGAGCGGCAGAACGTGACGGTCGAAAAGGTGCTGCTGACGCACGGCCATATCGATCATTGCGCCGGCGCGAAGACGCTCGCTGAACACTATGGCGTGCCGATCGAAGGCCCGCATGTCGATGAGCGTTTCTGGATCGACAAGCTGCCTGAGCAAAGCGTGCGCTTCGGCTTTCCCGCCGCCGAAGCATTCGAGCCGACACGCTGGCTCGACGACAACGACACGGTGACTTTCGGCGACGAAACCCTCGAGGTCTATCACTGCCCCGGCCACACGCCCGGTCACGTGATCTTCTTCAGCCGCGCGCATCGTCTCGCGCTGGTGGGCGACGTGCTGTTCGCCGGCTCGATCGGCCGCACGGATTTTCCACGCGGCAATCATGGCGACCTGATCCGCTCGATCCGCGCCAAGCTCTGGCCGCTAGGCGACGACGTCACATTCGTCCCCGGCCATGGGCCCACGTCGACTTTCGGCGACGAGCGGCGCACCAATCCGTACGTTGCGGACGGAGTCGGCGCATGAGCGTGGAAATCTATGTGAGCACCGACGTCGAAGCGGATGGTCCGATTCCCGGCCCGCATTCGATGCTGAGTTTCGCGTCCGCGGCTTATACGGCGGACAAAAAGTTGATCGGCACGTTCTCCGCGAATCTCGAGTTGCTCGAGGGCGCGGCGCCTCACCCGGTGCAGGAAGCGTGGTGGAAAACGCAGCCCGAGGCGTGGGCCGCGTGCCGCAAGGACTTGCAGCAGCCGGCGGCCGCGCTCGTCGCGTATGTCGAATGGATCGAGGCGTTGCCGGGCAAGCCCGTGTTCGTCGCGATGCCGGCGGGCTTCGATTTCACCTTCATGTTCTGGTACATGATGCGCTTTACCGGCCGCTGTCCTTTCTCGTGGTCGGCACTCGACATCAAGACGCTCGCGTTCGCGATGACGGGCCTGCCGTATCGCAAGTGCATCAAGCCGCGTTTCCCGAAGCACTGGTTCGACGACCATCCGCACACGCACGTCGCACTCGATGACGCCATCGAGCAAGGCGCGCTCTTCTGCAACATGCTTGCAGAGCTGCGTGCCAGCCAGAGCGCGGCCGCGACGTCGGATGCCGACACCGACGACTCGGGACAAAAACCCGCCGACTAGCGACAAAAATTAGGGAATCTCCCTCAGCATCGCCGTCTTGCATTGCGTTTCGTTTCCGTGGCCTCTAACATTGACGGAAAAGGCGACGCGACAACGGAGGCGCAGTTGACACTCGATACGTTCTCTCAAAAGATCCTGCGTCTTTTGCAGCTAGACGCGCGCCGTTCGGTGCAGGAAATTTCCGATCAGGTCGGGCTGTCCAGCACGCCATGCTGGCGACGCATCAAGGACATGGAGCAATCGGGCATCATCCAGCGCTACACGGCGTTGCTCGACCGCGAAAAGCTCGGCCTGCACGTGTGCGCGCTCGCGCATATCCATCTGACGCGTCACACGGAAGGTGGCGTCGAGCAGTTCGAGCGGGAAATCGCCACTTGTCCCGAAGTCACCGAGTGCTACAGCACGACGGGCGAATCGGACTACATCCTCAAGATCGTCGCGCCTGACATCAAGGCGTACGACACCTTTCTCCACGACCGCATCTTCAAGATTCCGGCTGTCGCGCAAGTGCGCACCAGCGTCGTGTTGCGCGAAATCAAGTTCGATACGCAGTTGCCGCTCTAACAGGCGCGTTCGCGCGCCTGAAATCGCTCACGCATCGCCGCGCGGCTCGCGCGCGAGTTCCGCGCCGGCCGTCGACACATCCACGGCATGCGTCACGTTCAGGCGACGCGCGCCAAGTCGGTCCTTCAACGCGTCCAGATCGACGCGCTCCAGCCGGTGCACTTCGCTTTCCAGTGCATCGAGCCGGGACGGCTGCAAGGTCACGTCGATATCGAGCCCCGTGCTCAGATAGTGCAGGTTCACATTGGCTGCCGCGAGTCCCTGCGCGGCAAGCGCCGCTTCGACTTCGGCGGCGATCTTTGCACGCGGCGGCAAGTTGACGGGCGGCCGCGCAATCGCATCGTTTTCCGGATCGACGTGAATCAGCGCGTCGAGCACGCGGCTGTCCGACAGCACGCGCGCACGCGCCGTCTCCGCGATGTAATGCCCTTCCGAAACCGAGATCATCGGGTCGACGAGAACGTGCGCATCAACGAGCGCGAAGTCGCCCATCTTGCGCGTGCGCAGTTCGTGCACGTCGCGCACGCCGGGCGTCGATAGAATCCGGGCACGCAGATCGGCGGTATCGGATTCATCGAGCGCGCGATCGGACAGATCTTGCAGCGCGTCCCAACCGAACGTCCAGCCCATGCGCGCGACCATAAAGCCAACCGCCGCCGCAGCGATCGGATCGAGCAGCCGCACGCCGGCAATGCTCCCGACAATACCCAGCGCCACCACCAGTGACGACGCCGCATCCGAGCGCGCATGCCACGCGTTCGCGATCAGCATCGCCGACCGCACACGCTGTGCCTCGCGCAGCATGTAGCGAAACAGACCTTCCTTCGACACCAGCACGACGACGGCGACCGCGAGCGCGCTCACGTGAACCGCAGGGATGCTCTCCAGATCCGTGAGCCGCTCACCCGCGCGCCACAGCATGCCGCCGCCGACAGCGATCAGCAGGCCGCCCAGAAATAGCGACGCGACCGTTTCATAACGGCTGTGTCCGTAGTTGTGATCGGCGTCCGGTTCCGCGCCGCTATGCCGATTGGCAATCAGCACGACAAAATCGGAAATAAGATCGGCGAGCGAATGCACGCCATCCGCAACAAGCGCCTGGGAATGCGCAATGACGCCCACGACAATCTGAACCGACATCAACACCGTATTCAGTCCGATGCTGACGTAAGTGCTTTTGCGCGCTACGCGCTGTTTCTCCGCGGATTGGGCGGCAGGGTTGGAAGGCATTTGAAGGCAAACGGTTTCGTTACCATTTATTCTACCCGCTGCTTTGTGAAACCGCTGTTAAGCGGACAGAAAATACCTTTTAAATCATGTGCTTATCATAATGCGAAGCATTCGCATCGAAGCGCAGCCGATGTAGCCCTTGCTACGTCCTAAGAATTGAAAAGACTTGGCCAAATAAAAAACCGCGCTTCCGAATGGAGCGCGGTTTTTCTTATTGCATTGCTTGCGGTGCAAGCATTAAGTCATATTATTTCTCGATGAGAAATTTTTCGCGGTCTTGACCAGCAATCCAGCGCGGCGGCTTACCACGGCCGGACCACGTGCTGCCACTCGCGGGATCACGATATTTGGGCGCAACGCCAGCGCGGGGACGGCCCGCTGCCTTTGCTGCTTTCGCGCGCACGCCGCCGCCGAGTTCGGCCAGCGTAATGCCGTAATCAGACATTTTCTGCTTGATCTCGTTTAACACTTCCGCATACTCGCGCGCTTTTGCTTCTTCGATCTGCTTTTCGAGCTTTTCGCGCTGCGCGAGTAGTTCCCTGTAGGAGGACATAGTTTCCTTGATGTTCGATAAATGGACGGCCGGTCTATGCCGATTAGTCCGGAAAGTGATCATGCCTCGGAATTTGCTGGCGAGATTAACACAAAATAGAAACCCCAGAAAAGACGCCCGCGAAAATTAATTAATCTCAATTTCATAAACTTTCATGAAACTGGCAATCGCTGGCTTGAGCACGCCAAATTATTCTTTCACTGAATAACGCTCATCTGAGGAATAAATTCATATTTAACTGGCAAACCATGAAAAGCAATGGTTAATTTATTCCGAAACATTTCATGTCATGCGAGTTTCAGCCGGCAAAATGTAAAATGCCGGCCCGAATTGCGGTAAAAATCACCGCGCTTTACCTTTTACGCATTGACGTGGCGCGCGATGCAATCCTCCAGCGCCGCGTGCAGCATTTCGGCATCCGGTGCGGGCGTGTCAAACATCGCGCGGCTACGGGCGCCGGAAATGTCCAGATCCGCGCCGTACCGGTCGACGCCAAGCAGTTGCACATGTGCCGGCCGCTGCGAATGATGCTCGAAGAATTCGATGAGCGCGTTTTCCTCGTCGAACGAAACCGGGTCGAGCGGATCGAGTTCCGCCGCGCTCAGCCAGCCCATCGCACCGAATCCGCCGATATAGCGCATCCGCTCGATCGACATTACCCAGAAAGAAAAGTCGCCCAAAACCAGATAGCGTTCTGCGTCCGGGTGATAGCGCAGATAGCGCTGGGTTACCTCCGGCGTCGGCTCGACGTGCTCGAACGTGCCGACCAGCGTCACGCGCTGGCCATTGAGCACGTCGCCGTCCGGCGCGTGGACGATCAGAAAGCCAGAGCGCGGATCGGAATGCAGGTTGCGCGTGTGTTCGGCGAGTCGGCTCACGAGGATCGTCGGGCGATGCTGCGCATCCGGTGCGAACGGCAGCACGGTCGGATACGGATAGCCTTGCGGCTGGCGCGCGTGGGTCGCGAGCGTGCCGATGCCAGCCTGATGCAGCAGATGAAGCGGTGCGTGAGCGGGAATGTTCAAGTGCGCGTCCTCTTCGAATCATGTCTGTGGCGCGCGATGCCTGTCGGCACTCATCCGGCCGCGCGTGGAAAGTAGATATTAGTTCAGTGGCTTGCCCGCACGACACACCTCGCTTCGCTAGAATGTGGAAACGCTTTCAGTGCGCTTTCCTGGTGCACGCCCTGTTCATCCACCGAGCCCTCCGTGTCCGATCGTCCGTCCGACTCCGCTTCTCTTCCCACCGCGCATCGCAACCTGTCCGTGAGCGCGCGCAACCGCGCCCGCTACGCAACGATGGCGCTCTTCTTTATTGCGGGGATGATGTATGCGTCGTGGGGCGTGCACGTGCCGACCGTGCGCGACCGCTTCCAGTTGAATCCGGCGATGCTGTCGCTCGCGCTGTTCGCGGTGGCGGGCGGATCGATCGGTGCGATGGTGACGAATGCGCCGTGGATCGCGCGCGTCGGCACGCGCCGCGCGTGTCTCGCAGGCGGCCTTCTCATGTCGGTGGCGGGCGCACTGATCCTCGTCGCGCCGTATTACTGGATGCTGCTCGTCCTGCTCGCGCTCTTCGGCGCAGGCATGGCCACGCTCGATGTCGCGATGAACGCCGAAGCGAGCGCCGTCGAGGAAGCGCTCGGCAAACCGATCATGTCGTCGCTGCACGGCATGTTCAGCGTCGGCGGGATGGCGGGCGCGGCGGTCGGCGGCGCGGCGCTCGCGCATGGCATGGCGCCCGCCGTGCATCTGCTGCTCGCGGCGCTGATCAGCGCGGGCGTGCTGGTGGCCGCGTGTCCGTCCGTGCTGCCGCATGTGCCGCACTCCGAGCATCCCGACGCTCACTCGCCGCGCGGCAACCGCTGGCGCTCGCCCGCGTTGTGGGCGCTCGGCGCGATCGCGCTGATCGCCTTGATCGCCGAAGGCGCGATGTACGACTGGGCGACCGTCTATATGCGCGATGTCGTCATGTCGACGCCGGCCGTCGCGAGCGCGGCGTACGCGGCGTTCTCGGGCGGCATGGCCGCCGCGCGCTTCGCGGGCGACGCAGTGCGCGCCCGATTCGGCGCGCCGCAACTGATCGCCGCGAGCGCGTCGCTGGCTTGCGCGGGCATGATCGGCGCGCTGCTACTGCCGCACCCCATCGCCGCGTTGACGGGCTTCACGCTGATGGGCCTCGGCCTTGCCAACATGATGCCCGTGCTGTTCGCGGCCGCCGCGCGCGTCAAAGGCATTCATGCCGCTGAAGGTCTCGCGCATGTCGCGGGGCTCGCGTACTTTGGCCTGCTGCTCGGGCCGGTGATCATCGGCGGTGTGGCGCAGGTGACGAACCTGTCCATCGGTTTGTCCGTCGTCGCACTGTGCGCGGCGCTCGTCGCGTTCATCGGGCCCAAGGTGTTGCGCTGGCTCGGTATCTGAAGAACACACGCCTTCACCTGCGCTCGCGTTACGTTACGCGAGCCGCATATGTCCGCATGTTCCGCGACACATCAGCTCTCGTCGATTCTTCGTAACTTCCGCACATCGCGGCGAAACGCCTGATTTCACAAGGGTTTCGCGCGATGCGCGGCAACGCGATCGCAATGGCATAAGCCTTGCGAATTACCGCATACGTATCAAACAGGCATTCCGACGGGCAAGCCCAACGCAACAGGCGCTTCCCGTTCCAAAGAAAACAAAACGACGGCAATCAGAGCGTCAGGGGGGAACGGCGGGCCAGAACATCGGTCCGCCGTTTTTTTATCGCCGCGCCGTACACGGATGCCTCGCTCAGAGCTCGCGATACGAGCTGTACGTGCTGCCGAAATCGTTGCGTTCGAGAAAGTTCGTATAGGTCATCGTGACGGAAGCGTCGAGCGCTTCGACGTAATGCCACCAGCCGATCGGCACGAACAGCAGTTCCCCCGGCTCGAGCGTGCACTCGACCACACGCGCCTGCTCGAAAGAAGGAAAACGCGCGACATCGATCGCGCCGCCGTCCACCTGCGAATAGCAATGCAGATGGTTGTACATGTGGGCGGTGTCGGTGAACGGCACGAGCAGAACACGCTTGCGGCCGATTACCTGCACCATCAGATTGTTGGTCAGGTCGTGATGAAACGGCGTCTTCGTGCCGGCCGGGCCGAACCAGAAATAACCCGTGTCGCTCGACGCGCGATCCAGATATTCATCGACGGGCGGCGCATCGGTCCACAGTGCCGCGAGCGCCGCGCGGTTGCGCGACGCATTGTTCGCCGTCATGTAGAAGTCGTTCGTCACGCCCGCGCCTTCGACGAGATCGACGTAATCGCCAAAGCGCATCACGCGCTTCAACGCCGGCTGATTGATCTCGTAGTTCGTATCCGCGTCGCGCCCGAACTGCACTTCCACTTCGGCCTGACCGCAGCGCGCGCGAAAGTAGTCGAAATTCCACAGCCTGCGCGCGGGCGACATATCGAACATGCCGGTGACGATCACAGGCCGGTTCTGAAAATAAAACTGCTCGTAGAACGCATCGCGCGACAACCGCGCGCGGCGCTCGACGCTCGCCGCGCCCGCACGCATTCCATTGAGCTCGCCGTACACGGAAAGCATCCATTCGCGCTTGCGCAAACGATTGCGCAAGCGGGAACCCGCCAGAAAATAAGGGCTTTGCTGCGCGCTATCGATCTCGCATAACGCATCCTCGCGACCGAATCCATGCTCGACGAGCACGGCATGCACGGCCTCGGGCGATGCGTCGAGCAACAGGTTTTCGGCGATCCAGCGCCGCCATTCGTCATCGATCATTCGTGTCACGAGCGCGTCTCCCGCGTGTATTCCCTGATTCGACCATATCGCTGTTACAGCATCCCATGCACAAAAAAGAAATGCGCGGACAGACGCGCAAAAGGAACAGGCAAAACAAAAGGCACGCGAAAAAATCCGCGTGCCTCCTAAGCCTTTTCAGGCTGGTTCGCGTCCGGCGGAACGCGGCGAACCGCAATCCCGCCGGCTGCGCGAACGGCTCTTACATCTTCACGACGTCGAGCAGCGTCTTCTTGCCCGACTTGTAGTTGTACAGCGAGATCACGCCGTGCTTCAGGTCGCCCTTCGCGTCGAACGTGGTTTCGCCGATCACACCCTTGTAGTCCGTGTTCGGCATTGCTGCGAGGATCTTTGCCGGATCCGTCGAGCCCGAACGCTTCATTGCGTCGACGATGATGTACACAGCGTCATACGTGAACGGAGCGTAGATCTGGATCGGCTGACCGAAACGCTTCTGATACTTGGCCTGGAATTCCGCGCCGCCAGCCATCTTCTCGAGCGCCATACCGGCTTCCGAGCAGACGATGTTGTCGGTTGCGTCGCCAGCCAGGTCAGACAGCTTGTCGGTACACACGCCGTCGCCAGCCAGCACCTTCGCGCGCAGGCCGAGCTGCTTGGCTTGCTTGGCGAACGGGCCGCCCGTTGCATCCATACCGCCGTACATGATCGCGTCCGGGTTTTCGCCCTTGATCTTCGTCAGAATCGCGCGGAAGTCGACAGCCTTGTCGTTCGTCGCGTCATGCGACATCACGTTCAGGCCCAGCGACTTTGCGGTCTTCTCGAATTCGTTGGCGAGACCCTGGCCGTATGCCGTCGAGTCGTCGACGATCGCGACGCTCTTGACCTTCAGACCCTTGGCTGCGTAGTTAGCCAGTGCCGGACCTTGTTGCGCATCGGTCGCCACGACGCGGTACGTCGTCTTGAAACCTTGTTGCGTGTAGGCCGGGTTCGTTGCCGACGGCGAGATCTGAACGATGCCTGCATCGCTGTAGATCTTCGAAGCCGGGATCGACGTGCCCGAGTTCAGGTGGCCGACCACTGCGACGACCTTGTCATCGACCAGCTTCTGTGCAACCTGCGTAGCCGTACGCGGGTCAGCTGCGTCGTCCTGTGCATCCAGTTGCAGCGTGATCTTCTGGCCGCCGATCGTCAGACCCTTGGCGTTGATTTCTTCAACGGCGAGACGCGCGCCATTTTCGTTGTCCTTGCCCAGGTGAGCGATGCCACCCGTCAAAGGCGCAACATGGCCGATCTTGACAACAGTGTCGGCCGAAGCCGTCGTCGCCAACGTTGCAAACAGCATCGCCGCAGCGCTGATCGGCAACAACTTTTGGATTTTGATGTTCATGTAAGTCTCCGATTTCGGTCCCAAAATCAACGGTATCGCCCTTGTGCCCCGCTTCCTTCACGTGTCGCTCAAATCCCGTGGACGACTCCGCCGGATGCATCGTTCATGCACTTGGCAAGCACGCGTTCCAGCCTGTTTGTGGCAGGTGGCGCCCCGCGCTTGCGCGCAAGTGTAGGCCATCAAATTAATTTGTGGGGTTTTTTTGAGAAAGTGGGAAGAACACCAATAGCGTTTATCCCACTTCGTCGTGAAAGGCCCGTCCCATATGCCCGGAAAGCAACGGCTGGCGCGGGTTTCGGGCGAACGAGGCTTTCTTCTATAGTGCAGCTATCAAGCTTTGCCGGCGTCGTCCGTTAATGGTCCGGATGTGCATCGAAGGCGTCATGACGCGTAAACACAATACTGTTAGAGCGGTCTTGAGATCGTTCTCAGGCATTCTTAATGCGCGGCGCTCTATATGAAGTATGAGTACCGTTTTCGACGTTCGGACGTCGCGCGAGCAGCGGGCTGCATCCTCGCCACGAGCAGCGTTTTTGCGCGATATGCGTTTCAATCCCCTTACGGAAAGCCCGCCAGACGGGGCTCTCGCTGCAGACGCATTCTTTTTTTGGCACACTGGGCGCCCGCTGCGGGCGAGACGCCCGCAAACGATTGCCCGCCCGATAGCGGCTTCACCGTTTATGCAAGGAGAAAAAACGTGAGCGTGACTTCCCGATGGATCGACATTCCGACCGGCAATGATTCGTTTGGCGCCTATATGTCGACGCCGAAAAGCGGCAAGGGCCCGGCCGTCATCATCATCCAGGAGATCTTCGGCGTGAACGGCCACATTCGCGACGTCGTCGATCAATATGCGCAGGATGGCTACATCGCGATCGCACCGGATATTTTCTGGCGTACGCAACCGCGCGTCGAACTGACGTATGCCGGCGCGGATCGCGACAAGGGCATCGAGATTCTGCAGAAGACCAACGTCGATCTGGCTGTCGCCGATGTCGGCGCAACCGCTGCGACGTTGCGCGCAATGCCCGAAGTGACCGGCAAGATCGCGGCCATCGGCTACTGCTTCGGCGGCCGTCTCGCGTATCTGGCCGCGGCTGAGGGGACGCTCGACATCGCCGTGTCGTACTACGGCGGCGGCATCCAGAACGCGCTCGACAAGGCGCCGCAGATCAAGATCCCGCTGCAATTCCACTATGGCGAACTCGACCACGGCATTCCGCTGTCGGCAGTCGGCGAAGTGAAGGAGCGCTTCGCGGGCCGCGACAACGCCGAGCTGTATGTCTATCCGAACGCCGATCACGGCTTCAACTGCACCGAGCGCGATAGCTATCACCAGCATTCGGCTGCACTTGCGCATGGCCGCACGCTGACTTTCCTCGGCACCCACGCGTAAGTTACGCTAGAGGCGCGACGCGGCTGCGTCGCGCCCTGCACTTCATTCAGGGCGCACAGCCCGCGCGCAACGTCATCATCATTCCAGTTCGCGGGGGCCGTCGTCGTGCAATCCGATTATCTCGATCATGACGCGATCGGCCTCGCCGATCTCGTGCGCAAGCGCAAGGTGAGCGCGCGCGAATTGCTGGAAACGGCAATCGCGCGCGCCGAAGCCGCCAATCCCGCGATCAACGCGATCGTGCTGAAGGACTACGACGCTGCGCGTGAGCGCGCATCGCGTGAGCTGGAGAATGGCAACCGCGACGGTCCGCTCGCTGGCGTGCCGTATCTGGTGAAGGATCTCGGCTTGCCCGTCAAAGGGTTGCGCATGTCGATGGGCAGCCGCCACTACCGCCACTTCATCCCCGACGAAGACGCGCCGCTCGTCACGCGCACGCGCGAGGCCGGGCTCAATATTTTCGGCAAGACGAGCACGTCGGAAATGGGCCAGATGCCTTATACGGAGCCCGAACTGTTTGGGCCGTGCCGCAATCCGTGGAGTCTCGATCACACGCCGGGCGGTTCGAGCGGCGGCTCGGCGGCAGCCGTTGCGGCAGGCATCGTGCCGCTCGCGCATGCTTCGGATGGCGGCGGCTCGATTCGCATTCCCGCGTCGTGCTGTGGCCTGTTCGGCTTGAAGCCGTCGCGCGGACGCCAGCCGTCGAACGCAGTGCCTGCGCCCGGCGATCTCGGCATCGATCACGCCGTGTCGCGCAGCGTGCGCGACAGCGCGCTGCTGCTCGATCTCACTTCGGGCAATGCCGATCGGCCGATGGGTGCGCCCGGTACTTTTCTCGCCGCCGCGAGCGAAGCGTGCAAGCCGCTGCATATTGCATTCGTGACCGACGCGATGCTTGCGCCCACGCTCTCCGCCGACGCCCGCGCCGCGCTCGACGACGCCGCGCAACTCGCGGCGTCGCTCGGTCACCACATCGAACCTGTGACGCTCGGCATCGATTTCGAAAGCCTGCGCGAATCGTTTCTGATGATCTCGTCCGTCAGCGCCAAAAACCTCGTTCTAAGAGCCGATCAGATCACGGGGCGCAAACCGAATCGCGAGGAATTCGAGATCGCCACGTGGACGATGGGACATATCGGCCGCAAATTCGGCGAGCGCGAGTTGCCCGCCGCGCTCGAAGCGCAACGTCAGGTGAGCGCGAAAATCGCCGATCTGATGACGCGCTTCGACGTGATCCTGTGCGCGACGCTCGCGTCCGCGCCGATCAAGATTGGTGAAATGCAGCCCACTGCTATCGAGAAAATGCAGATGCGCGCCGTCACTACCGTTCCTGTCGAGCCGCTGATGCGCAAGCTGCTGACGGAAGTGTCGAACAAGGCGTTTGCGTGGGCGGGCTGCACGGAGCTGTTCAATCTGACGGGACAACCGGCGATGTCGGTGCCGCTCTACTGGAATGCGCGCGGCTTGCCGATCGGCGTGCAGTTCGCTACGCGTGAAGGCGGCGAAGCGACGTTGCTGCGGCTCGCTGCACAACTGGAAGCGGCGCGCCCGTGGTTCGACCGGCGGCCGCCGTTGATGCCCGCGCGAAGCTAGCGCCGCTCGAGCACATCGACGGGCTTGCGCATCGCGTCGAGGTCCGCGTGACGTTTCGCGGGTACGCACGCAACGGCGACGATCGATAGCGCGATGCCGCACATCACATAGTATGTCGGTGCGAGCGGCGAGCCTGTCTCCTTGATGAGCCACGTGACGATGAACTGCCCGAAACCGCCGAACAGCATCACCGCGAAGTTGTACGCGAGCGAAAGACCGATCGAGCGCACGTTCGCGGGAAAGAGTTCGGCCATCAGCGCGCCGAACGGTCCGTAATAGCCAGACAGCGTGATCGACAGCACCGCCTGCACGAGCACCAGCTTCGACACGCTCGGCGCGCCTTCCAGCCACGCGAACAGCGGATAGATCAGCACCAGCGTCAGAACCAGCGACCACAGCGACAAACCTTTGCGCCCAATGCGATCGGACCACGCGCCCGTCAGCGGCGACAACACCATCAACAGCAGATTGCCGACGATCACCGCCGTGAACGAATCCGAATAAGGCAGCTTCAGCTGCTTGACCGCGAAGGTCGGCAGATAACTGATCAGTACATAGACCGTCACCGTCAGCGCGATCACCGATCCAAGTCCGCACAGCACATCGCGTGAATGGTGCGCGAAGAGTTCGCGAAGCGTTGCGGGATGTGCGGTCTGCTTCGCGTGCAGGAATGCTTCGGAATCCGCGAGATTGCGGCGAATGTAGAAACCGATCGGCCCGATCATCAGACCGATGATGAACGGCACGCGCCAGCCCCAGGTCTTCAACGCTTCCGGCGACAAGCCGCGCGTCACCGCTGCGCCGACGATTGCGCCGAGCAGCAGCGCAGCCGCCTGGCTCGCCATCTGCCAGCTTCCGTAGAAACCGCGCTTCGAAAATGGCGCCGCTTCGATCAGCAAGGCCGTCGAACTGCCGAACTCGCCGCCCGCGGAAAAGCCCTGCAGCAATCGTCCGACGACGATGATGATCGGCGCGCCGATGCCGATCGCCGAATACTGCGGAGCAATCGCCAGAAGCAGAATGCCCACCGTCATCAGCGCGATTACCAGCGAAAGCGCTGCCTTGCGTCCCGCGCGATCCGCGTAAAGCCCAAGCACGATGCCGCCGACAGGTCGCATGACAAACGCGACGCCGAAGCTCGCGGTAGTGAGAAGAATCGAGGAGTAGTCGCTGCTGGAGGGAAAGAAGAGTTCGGCGATGACGACGGTGAGAAAACCAAAGACAGTGAAGTCGTACCACTCGAGCGCATTACCGATGACGGCCGCCGCGACCGCGCGGGTATTGAGGCTCCTCGCTGCTTGTGACATCGGTGTCTCCGGCCTTCGTCGAGGCATCGGGTGCAGTGGATTTGAAGTCGATTCGAACGGGCCGTCGTGGGGCCCCGCGCGCACGCCATGCGAGTGTAAGAGAGCACGACATCGGATTTCAAGCAACTTTCATACGACAAAGAGCGCATCGCCGCGTTGTGCGGCGTGCGCTCTTTCTGTTGCTGCGTGAGGCACGCGCGGCGATGCTGCATTGCATCGCGCGACACGCACCGCATGAAGCCTGCACTTCGTCGTATCAGGCCTTCTTGTTATATGCGCTGCACCAACCCTTGCTCGCGACCTGCTTGCCCGCGAACATCGGGCAGCCTGCGTAGGCGTCGGTGGCCTTGCCTTGATAGAAACTGCAGTTGCCGCAATCCTGGCCGGCTGCGTACTTTGCGTACTTCGCCTTGTCGACTTTCGATGCGTCTTCCTTGTAGCCGAGCGCCTGTGCCGTCGGATCGGACTCGGCGACCTTCGGTGCATCGGCGAACGCCTGGCGCGACAGCGCGAGCGTCGATGCCACACCGATACTCGTAATCAGAAACGTACGACGTGAATTGTTCATGGGGACTCACTCCATTGGTATTGTGGGGATCTACGCCGTTCTAACGACAGCGGTCCCCAAGCATAGCAATGAAGCCGACGCGCGTGACGCGTCAAATGTCGGTCATAAGGGAATCCGTAGCGTGGACGTGAGGTCGCAAATGCGCGTGATGATGACGGTCACGCGCGTGTCATCGCGATGTCACCAGCGCTATATGACGGCGACGAAACGACGCAGCGCTTGAGCGCCGCGTCGCCTCACTTGCTCAGGCTCGTCCGCTGACTTCACATACGCGCTGCGCAATCGCCAGCGACGCCGTCAAACCAGGCGACTCGATCCCGAACAGATTCACGAGACCTCGCACGCCGTGCGCGGCGGGACCTTGAATCAGGAAATCGGCGGCTGGCTCGCCGGGGCCCGAGAGCTTCGGACGAATGCCCGCGTACGCCGGTTGCAATGCGTGATCGGGCAGCGCGGGCCAATACGCGCGAATCGCCGCGTAGAACGATTCCGCACGATGCGGATCGACGTCGTAGTTGATCGAATCGACCCATTCGACATCCGGACCGAAGCGCGCCTGGCCACCGAGATCGATTGTCAGATGCACGCCGAGTCCCGCTTCGTTCGGCATCGGATAGATCAGCCGGTTGAACGGCGCGCGCCCGGAAATGCTGAAGTAATTGCCGCGCGCGAGATAGAGCGGCGGCACGTGACGCGCATCGAGCCCGCGAATCTTGCGGGCGATCGCATTCGCCTGCAGCCCCGCGCTGTTGATCACACACGCGGCGCCGATCGTGGTCGGCGAACTGCCGCCGACTTTCACGACGAAGCGCCCATTAACGGCTTCGATCGCTTCGACAGGCGCATGAAACGCGCACACTGCGCCATCGCGTTCCGCGTCGCCCTGAAGCGCAAGCATCAACTGATGACTATCGACAATGCCGGTTTGCGGCGAGAACACCGCTTCGACACACTGCAGAGCCGGCTCCAGCGCCTGCGCTTCCTCGCCGCTGATACGCATCAGGTCGAGCACGCCGTTTTCCTTGCCGCGCGCCATGATGCTTTCGAGTTGGGGAATCTGGTTGCGCGCCGTCGCGACGAGCAGCTTGCCGCAGCGCTGATGCGGCACGCCGCGCTCGGCGCAGTAGTCGTACAGCATCTCTCGGCCGCGCACGCACAGCGTCGCCTTGAGCGAACCGCGCGGATAGTAGATACCCGCGTGTATGACTTCGCTATTGCGGGAACTCGTGCCGACGCCGATGGCTTCCGCCGCTTCGAGCACGATCACTTCACGTCCGCGCGCAGCCAGTGCGCGCGCGACGGCTAGACCGACGACACCAGCGCCGATCACCACACATTCGATCTGATCCATGTCCATTGGACGCGGCTCGATGCGCCGCGTTCTCCCTCGTCATCCACCAGGATTTCGATAGCGTGCGGCGGCGTCATGACCGTGACCGCGTGCTGTCGAACGCTTCACATGCACATTGCGAAATCGCGCGACGCGCTACAGACACAAATGCCCGCAGCCTGGTTCGGCTGCGGGCATCAATATGTGGGAACGCGTCGAGCGTTTGACTCAGTGTACGCCCACGACGCTCATTCCTGGTGAATTTGGCGGACGCGTTCCGCCTGCGCCACAACAGGCTTGATCAATCTTGCGCAGTTGTGCGTTTGAACAGATGCCGCACGTCGACATGCGCGATCGGTGCCGTATAACCGCCCGTCGCGAACTGCTGCGGATAGGCGGGCGCATTCGGATTCAGGCTCAGTTCACCGTTGGCACGCGCTTGCGCCAGTTCGGTCCGCACTTCGGCACGCGTCTTCGGGCCGTTCACGGACGACGGGTTTTGCGTCGGCGCCGGGCTATAGCCGCTCGCGAAAGCAGGTGCAGCAACGACAGCGGAAATCAGCAGAGCGGCAAGCGAAAGCTTTTTCATGATCGGTTCCTGAGGTCTAGTCCGGTGCGAAACGCGCTTTGCATTTCAGTGAACGGAGTCTAGTCCTCAGCTATCAAGTTGCCGACCCTCATTAACGAAATTGACTGTTGTCGCAAACTGTTCAAATACAACCAGAATCACCCTGATTTCGCTGTGAAATGATTACATAATTGGAACAATGAACAGACTGCGGCAACGCAGCCTGTTCGCATAAATGACGCGAAACGCATCAGAAACCGATCGGTTTGCGGCGCGAGTTGTAGTCAAGGCGAATATCGTCGGCGCCGATCTGGTCGCGGTTCGCGATGCGCGCCGAGCCAAAACCATTCAATATCGCGCGCCGCATTTCGCGCGGCGACGCTTGGGTTAAAGCGTCGAGCGCGCCGCCGCCGAGCTGAGTCGGAAAGCGCTGACCCCAGCCATGTGCCGAGCGGATTTCGTCGTAGATCGACTGCGCGATACGGCGCGAGCCTTCGTGATCGGGCGGCGGAATCTCGTAGACGTTCATCCGGTTCATGATCGGCTCGGGAATCGCGCGTTCATCGTTGGCCGTCGCGATCCAGATCACGTGGCCGGCGTTGATCGGAATCTCCGCGAACTCGTCGATAAAAGTCTGCGCGGTGTCGTGCTCGAGCAGCGCGTAAAGCGCGCCGAGCGGATCATATTGCGAATCGCCCGTCGCCTTGTCGATTTCGTCGACCGCGATCACCGGGTTTGCATAGCTGCCGTGCACGAGCGCATCGAACACCTTGCCCGGCTTAGCGTTCTTCCATTGCGACGACGCGCCCGACAGAATCCAGCCCGCGGTGAGCGAACTCATCGCCACGTAGTGATACGCGGTGCCAAGCATGCGCGAAAGCTGCTTCGCGAAGTGCGTCTTGCCGATGCCGGGATCGCCGAGCAACAAAATCGGCATCAGTTCGAGGCGATCGTCGGTTTCGAGGCATAGCGCGACCTGCTTGCGGATATCGTCGAGCGGCTCGGTAAAGTTGGGCAGCGAGGCGATCAGATCGTCGATGGACGGCATCCGGTTCGGCTTCACGCAAAAGCGCAGATTGCCGACCTTCAGCATCTTTTCGTATGTGGAACGCAGCGCATCGTTCGCGCCTTCGCCGAGTTCGTTGAGCGCCGTCTCGACCTGATCCAGGTCATAGACCTTGCTGAACGATGCAACCGCGATTTCCTGCTTCACCATGGCCGTTGTCATAGCTTCCCCCCGTCGTGCCGGTCTTGCACTCGCAGCGTCCCCGACGCCGCTTCAATTTCAGTGTAACGACGCCGAAATGGCATGCAAGCCAGCAGCCACGCGGGTCTGCTGCTAATCACACATAGCGGGCGAGACAATTGCTTGAATCGTCACGTGCGCGTCCCTATCTGCAATGCAATGTAACCGCCGCGCGCTGAACCTTGGTTCCAGATCGGGTGTCAGAAAACCGTTATCTCGATAAAGCGTAAGATGGTCGGCGGTCGCAAGAAAGAACGCGCGGATACCGCACGCTTTAGCGAAACGCAGCGATTCCGGAGACTTTTTGTACATGTGGAAAACCAGCCTCGTCGCCGTCGTATTCGGCACCGCACTGGTGGCTCAGGCCACGATGGCGCAGACGCAACCGCGCAGCGCGCCGCCCGTCGTCAAATGGGAATTGCAGGTGATGCGCGACGGCCAGCAGATCGATTCGTTCGACGGCACCACGACCGTCGGCCAGGCGCGTACCGACACGCATCATCACGTGACGCAGAACAGTGTCGGCTGCAAGGACGTGCCGGCGGGCAGCATCGATCTCGCGCGCACGCTGACCATTTCGCCGACACAGGCGGATGCGAGCGGCGTCACGTTCTCGATCGACGCGCAGGAAACGCTCGAAGAGACCTCCACGCGCACAACCGATACCGGCTGCAAGCTGCCGCCGCAGCCGCGCCAGGTGAGCGCGAACCACCCGGGGCTGAAGGTGCCGCCGGGCGGTGACTGGACCTCATGGACGATCGTCGACAAGGATCCGAATCTCGTATATCGGTTGCGTGCAAGCGTCGCAAACAACCCGTGAACTCAACGAAAGACGTGGATAACGCGGCATGCGAAACCCCGAAGAACTGATACGCGAAAACCTCGACAGGAAAGACTTCATCGCTGTGAGCTGGAACCTGCATAAGGGCCGCTCGCCACTCGGTTTCCAGGCATGGCAGGCGATGCAGCGCTGGGTGCAATCCGTTCATGCCGACGCGTACTTCCTGCAGGAAGCGATGGCGCGCCGGATGCCCGGCCCGGTGCTGGCAAGCTCATTCGGCGCGCGCATGGGCGATATCGATAACGACGTGTGGCATTGCCAGGCGACCGAAATCGCCGAAGCGCTGCAACTGCAAATCGCTCTCGGGCCGAACGTGTTCAAACCGTCATGGCGGCACGGCAACGCGATTTTGTCGCCGCATCCGCTCGATCTCGGCGGCCGTTGGGATATTTCCGCGCACCGTTTCGAGCGGCGCGGTTTGCTTGTCGCGCGTGCGACGTTCGGTGGCCGCGAAGTGACGCTGCTGTGTGCGCACCTCGCGCTCACACGCCAGGCGCGCTTGCGTCAGATGCACTGGATCGCACACTGGATCTCGAAGGAAGCGCCCGAAGGCCCGCTCGTGCTGGCCGGCGATTTCAACGACTGGCGCAACGATTCCGTGCCGCTCTTTCGCGAACACGGCATGGAAGAAGTCGCGACGCTGCTTGGCGAACCAGGCCGCACGTTTCCGGCTTTCTCACCTGCGCTGGCGCTCGACAAGATGTTCGTGCGCGGCATGAAACCCGTCGAATGGATCCAACCGGCGCAAGAGACGGCCTGGCTGTCGGATCATCTGCCGTATATGGCGCGGCTGCGCGTCGAGTGAGCGAGCTTGCGCGTGTCAGTCGCGTTGCGGCTGCCAGGAGATTTCAGCGCTGATCGCTTCGCCGGCCTGTAGCACGCGAAAGCCTGCGTGCTCGCGTGTGGCCTCGCTGGCGTTGAAGCAGTCCGTCGTGTTGGTGACGGGCTCGACACATAGCTGCACATCGTTCGCGGGCGCGAACACCACCATATGATCGAACGGCGCATCGGCCGTCATCGTCACGCTGCGCTTTTCATCCGGCCACGCGATCGTCGCGCTGTGCGCCCAGCCGCTGAAGTTATTGTCGAGATCGAATGCGTTGGCGCTCATGCCGTTCTTCAACGCATCGACGGCGGCGTGCGGGCCGAGGTGCGTCGGCAGCACGGCTGGATCGGCGTGCCACATCGCTTCGACCTGCGCGGTAATCACCGTATTGGACGGGCGCGGGTAGTACGGGTGATGTCCCATACCAAACGGCATCGCACTGTCCGACAGATTCTGCACATCAAGCGTCACGCGCAATGCATCGCCCAGAAGTTCAATGCGCTGGCTCGCGCGATAACGAAACGGCCAGTCGCCGCGCGCGTCCCGATCGGGCACGTGCTCAAAATGCAACTCCACCGACGTTTCCGTGCGCGCACCCACGCGCCACGACCTGCGCCACGCGTGTCCGTGCAGCGCATGCGCGTACCCGTTGCCGTCGCCGGCGAGATCGATCGTGCGGCCGTCGAACGCGAAGCGCGCATCGCGGATGCGGTTGCAGTACGGCAAGAGCGGGAAGCTTGCAGTGCGCAGCGGATCGCGCGCTTCGAGCGCATCTCGCGTCGCGGGGCGCAGCCAGTGCAACACGCGCGGCAAACTGCCATCGCGCGCCACGTCGAAGTAAGCAGCGATCGATCCGCCGACTTCCGGCGCCACCACCAGCGTCGTATCGCCGCTCGACAGCACGACGAGCGACGGATCGTCGAGGCGGAGATCGGTGGCGGAATCGTCCGCGAGCGGATTGGGGAAGGCTTCGCGCATAGTCGTTTGAATGGGCGTGGGCGGTTGCGGCATCAGCGGGCGCGCGCGTTCGATGCCACGCGTTGAAGCGGCCCGCGCGAGCGAGAATCGCACGCCCGCCTCTTTCGGTCAATATTATTAGTAATAATTCAGACAGAAACCTGCCTGTCCGGCGAACTGAGGCAAGGGAAAAAGCGGGTTTGCGTGTGTTGTCC
Organism: Burkholderia sp. Ac-20365; assembly: GCF_017104715.1. GTDB lineage: Bacteria > Pseudomonadota > Gammaproteobacteria > Burkholderiales > Burkholderiaceae > Paraburkholderia. Next base: position 178,378 of record NZ_JAAGPI010000002.1, on the reverse strand, counting down.
AGCGCATATTATTAGTGTTACCGTCAGCACCACGATGCCTGCGGCATTCACCGTCAACGAGCCGCCGTTGCGCGGCCAGATCAATGAAAAAATCGACTCAACGCCGCCCGACGATGACCGATATCGCCAAGCTGACCGGCGTATCGCAATCGACCGTTTCCCTTGTCCTGAACAACGCGACCAGCGCCAAGTTTTCCGAAGCGACCCGCAACAAGGTGCTGAAGACCGCGCAGGATCTCGGCTACCGGCTGTCCGCACGCGAACCGCTGCCGCCCGCCTCCGGCGAGCGCAATCTGATCATCTACCTCGCCGACGAAATCTCGACCAGCCCGCACCCGGTGGTGAACATCGACGGCGCGCGCGACGCCGCCTACGCGAACGGCAAGCTGCTCGCGGTTTATTCGACGCACGGCAACGCTGACGTCGAGCAACAGGTGCTCGACGCCGTGCTGGCTAGCCCGACGGTTTTCGGCGTGATCTACGCGACCGTCTATACGCGCAAGGTGACGCTGCCCGCCGCGCTCGCCAAGGTGCCGACCGTGCTGCTGAACTGCTATACGAGCGAAGGCGGCCAGTCGTCGATCGTGCCCGCCGAAGTCGCGGGCGGCCATGTCGCGACCGAATTCCTGCTGCGCGCCGGACACCGGCGGATCGGCTACATCAACGGCGAACACTGGCAGGACGCGGCGAAAGATCGCCTCAAGGGCTATCGCACCGCGCTCGCCACGGCCGATCTGCCGTTCGCGCCGGAACTGGTGCGCGACGGCGACTGGAGTTCGGGCACGGGCTTCGAGCACACGCTGTCGCTGATGCGCGAGCCGAACCCGCCCACCGCCATCTTCTGCGCGAACGATCTGATGGCGCTCGGCGCCATCGAGGCCTTGAAGCAGCTCGGCTACCGCGTCCCCGACGACGTCTCCGTGCTCGGCTACGACGACCAGGAAATCGCGCGCCACACGCATCCGCCGCTGTCGACCGTCGTGCTGCCGAACTATGAGCTGGGCCGCTGGGCTGTCGACACGCTGCTGCAGGAAGTGCACAACCAGGCAGCGGGCGCGCCGGTGCGCCACCGGATGGTGAAACTCGACGGACCGCTGATTGAACGCGGGTCAGTCAGGGAAATTACCGAGGCAAAACACACGGCAATTAATATTATTAGTGATTGACCAATAATAATTCGCGATGGAATAATCGGCACGACCGGTCACCACCGAAGTGCCGGCGGCAGTTGAAGCACAAAAGCAAAACACACCAACTGGTACTGGAGGAAGACATGGCGTCGCACAATCGGGATTCGCGCCGGCAACGGGTTCAGCCGCTCGCCGCAGCTTTGATGGCAATCGCTTTGGGATTCGGCATGGCCTCGGCGCAAGCTGACGATCTGCCGAAGATTCCCGCCAAGAAACCGCTGAAAGTGGGCTTCGCGCAGACGGAGAGCAACAATCCGTGGCGTCTCGCGGAAACCCAGAGCTTCAAGGACGTCGCCGCGAAGTGCGGCTGGCAGATGGTGATGACGGATGCCAACGGCTCCAACTCGAAGCAGGTCTCCGACATCCAGAGCATGATCGCGCAGCACGTCGATCTGCTCGTGTTCCCGCCGCGTGAAGAAAAGCCGCTTGCGCCTGTCGTGTTGCAGGCGAAGAAGGCCGGCATTCCTGTGATTCTCGTCGACCGTAACGTCGATCAGTCCGTCGCCAAGGCGGGCCGCGACTACATCACGTTCATCGGCTCGGACTTCATCGATCAGGGTCACCGCGCCGCCGACTGGCTCGTCAAGGCGACGGGCGGCAAGGCGAAGATCATCGAACTGGAAGGCACGACGGGCGCGTCCGCTGCGAACGACCGCAAGAAGGGCTTCGACGAAGTGATCGCGAAGAATCCGGGCATGTCGATCATCGCGTCACAAAGCGGCGATTTCGCGCGCGACAAGGGCCGTCAGGTGATGGAGACGCTGCTGCAGGCGCATCCCGATGTCACGGCCGTGTACGCGCACAACGACGAAATGGCGCTCGGCGCGATTGCCGCGATCAAGGCAGCGGGCAAGCAGCCGGGCAAGGATATCCAGATCGTGACGATCGACGGCACCAAGGGCGGCATGGACGCGATCGCTGCGGGCGAACTCGGCGCGAGCGTGCAATCGAGCCCGTTCTTCGGCCCGCTCGCATGCGATGTCGCGGAGAAATTTGCGAAGGGCGAGAAGGTGCCGACGTGGGTGAAGGTGTCGGACCGCTTCTACGACAAGAACAACGTGAAAGAAAGCATGCAGTACGGTTACTGAGCATTCGTTGTTGCAACCCGGCCGGCGCGTCCCGGATTTCACGCAGCGGGGCGCGCGCAGCACGGCCAACAGGCAGGGCCTCGTCGGGGCGCACCACGCCTCGACGGCGGGAAGGGTTCGAGGCGACGTGTTCGTGGCGCGCGGTCGCGTTCCACGGGACGTCGCTTCGCTTTGTCGGGCGTAGTATCGACCTGGCGAACTGACGGGCAGGCAACGCCGCTACGTTCGCCGACATCGCGCCCACGCGGCAAGAAGGCATCAGCGATGCACGGACCAGCTTAAGCGCCAGCGCGCCCGCTTCGTCCGAAAGGAGACACACGTGACCCAACCCACCGCGCAATCCGACGCGAACTCAGGCGGACATCCGCCGTCGTCGTCCGCACGCGCGCCGCTGCTCGACATGCAGGGCATCGACATTTCATTCGGCGGCGTGCCCGCGCTGCGCGGCGCGAATCTCAGCGTTGCCGCGGGCGAAGTCCACGCGCTGATCGGCCAGAACGGCGCCGGCAAGTCCACGATGATCAAGATCCTCACGGGCGCCTATCGACGCTCGGGCGGCAGCGTGCGCTTCGAAGGCCGCGAGATCGATTTCCGCACGCCGAAGGAAGCGCGCGAAGCGGGCATCAGCACGATCTATCAGGAGATCAACCTGGTGCCGTTCCGCTCGGTCGCGGAGAACATTTTTCTGGGCCGCGAGCCGCGCCGCTTCGGTCTGATCGACTGGCGCGAAGTGCAGCGCCGCGCCTCCGCGCTGCTGGAATCATTCGGCTTGCAGATCGACGTGAAGAAGCCGGCGGGCAGCTATTCGACAGCGATTCAGCAGATGGTTGCACTCGCGCGCGCCGTATCGTCGGACGCGAAGATGGTCATCATGGACGAGTCGACTTCATCGCTCGATGAGCGTGAAGTCGAACTGTTATTCACCGTCGTACGCAAATTGCGCGACGACGGCCGCGCGGTGATCTTCGTGTCGCACCGGCTCGACGAACTGTACGCGCTGTGCGACCGCGTGACGGTCATGCGCGACGGCCAGACCGTCGCACAAAGCGCGATGAAGGACATCGACAAGCGCCAGCTCGTCACGACGATGCTCGGCCGCACGCTCGCCGCCGTCGTGCAGGATGACAGCGCCGCGCGCGAGGCGAATCTCGCGCGGCGCGGCGACAAGGCGATTTCGGCGCGCAATCTGTCAGCGCATCCGAAGGTGAGCGATGTGTCGCTCGATGTGCACGCAGGCGAAGCCGTCGGTCTCGCAGGTCTGCTCGGCTCGGGCCGCACGGAAACGATGCGACTGCTGTTCGGCGCGGATCCCGCCGAACGCGGCATGCTGTCGATCAACGGCAAAGACGTCGCGCTGAAATCGCCGCAAGACGCGATCGCGCGCGGCCTCGCCTATCTCACCGAAGACCGCAAGGCCGAAGGCATCGTGCCGGAGCTGTCGGTGCGCGACAACCTCACGCTCGTGTGTCTGCGCACGCTGTCGAAGCACGGCATCGTCGATGTGAAAAAGCAGCAGGCGATCGTCGATCGCTTCATTGCATCGCTCGGCATCAAGCTGCGTTCGCCCGATCAGCCGATCCGCGAACTCTCGGGCGGCAATCAGCAGAAGGTATTGCTCGCGCGCTGGCTTGCCGCGCAGCCGTCGCTGCTGCTGCTCGACGAACCGACGCGCGGCATCGACGTCGGCGCAAAAGCGGATGTCGCGAAGATCGTGCGCGAACTGCGCGACGAAGGCATGGCGGTGCTGCTCTCCGCCTCGGAACTGGAAGAACTGACGGCCGTGGCCGATCGCGCCGTCGTAATCCGCGACGGCCGCACGGTCGCCGAACTGGATGGCGCGCAAATGAGCGAATCCGCGATCATGGACGCGATTGCCTACGGCAGCGCGGGCACCTCGCAACTGGTGGAAGCGGCACAGTCCGCGCATATCGACGATGCACTGGAGGGCGACCGTCATGGCTCATGAGTCGCTGCGCAACGACGGCGCGCCGCTCGCTGCGGCTTCGGCGTCGCCCGATCCATCGACGGTGAAGAAGAAGCGGCGCATCACCATTCAGCGCGAGATCGTCGTGCTGCTCGCGATGCTCGTCTTCAACCTGCTGTTCACGCAGCACTTCTGGTCGCTGCAAACCTTTAACGTCAATCTGACGCAGGTCGTGACGATCGTGATCGTCGGCATCGGCATGACGCTGGTGGTGGCGACGGGTGGTATCGATCTGTCGGTGGGCGCATCCATGGCGATTGCAGGCGCGCTTGCGCCGATGCTGTTCCTGCATATCGCCGGGCCGCTCGGCATCGCGCTCGCCTTCGTGCTGCCTGTGCTGGCCGCTGCCGTGTGCGGCGTGTTCAACGGTTTCCTCGTCACACGACTAGCCGTGCAGCCAATTGTGGCGACGCTGGTGCTGTTCATCGCGGGTCGCGGCATCGCGCAGGTCGTCACCGATGGCAGCCTGCAGGCGTTCAACAATCCCGCGTTCCAGTGGATCGCGCTCGGCAAGGTGGCGGGCATTCCGTTCCAGGTGCTGCTGATGTTCGCGCTGGTCGCGTTTTTCGCGTGGGTCGTCAGGAAAACGCTGTTCGGGCAGTATTTGCTCGTCACAGGCGGTAACGAGAAATCCGCGTATCTGAGCGGCGTGCCGACTGCGCGCGTGAAGATGCTCGCTTATACGCTGTGCGCGGCATTGTCGGGTCTCGCCGGGCTGATCTCGATTTCGGTGAATTCGTCGTCGGATGCGAATGTGGTCGGACTCGGCATCGAACTCGATGCGATCGCGGCGGTGGCCGTTGGCGGCACGGCGCTGACGGGCGGCAAGGCATACATCGGCGGCACGCTGATCGGCGCGCTGATTATCCAGTTGCTGCGCTATACGCTGCTCGCGCATGGCATTCCCGATGCCGCCGCGCTCGTCGTCAAGGCGGGCATCATCATCGCGGCGGTTTACGTGCAGCGGCGCTCGCGCTGAACGATTTGCAAGAGACGATCCGATGAAAAAGAACCTGCCTATCCTGATCGCGCTCGGCGCGCTGATCGTGCTCGGCCTCGTGCGCTACGAGCACTTTGCGTCCGAGTACAACATCACCTCGTTCTGGCGCTACAACTCGATGTTCGCGCTGATCTCCGTCGGCATGGCCTTCGTGATCATCACGGGCGGCATCGATCTGTCCGTCGGCACGGTCGCGGCGATGTCGAGCGTCGTCGCGGCGTTGGCGAGTCCATACGGCGGCTGGGTTGCCGTGTTCGCGGGCGCGGGCGCGGGGCTGCTGGTCGGCGTGCTGAACGGCATCATCATCACGCGGCTGAAGATCCTGCCGTTCATCACGACGCTGGCGACAAGCCTCGGCGCGCACGGTGTCGGGCTGCTGCTCGGCAGAAACGACGCCGTATCGATTTCCTCCGATACCAACTTCGCGAATTTCGGCCAGGGCGATCTGTTCGGCCTGCCGATTCCCGGCCTCATTGCGCTCGTCGCCGCTGTCGCGGGCTGGCTCGCGCTGCGCAGCACGCGCTTCGGGCGGCATTCGCTGGCGATTGGCGGCAGCGAGGAAGCTGCACGCCTGATGGGGCTGAACGTGAATCGCACGCTGGTCGCTGTGTATGCCGTCAGCGGCTTGCTGGCGGGTCTCGCGGGCGTGATCCTGGCCGCGCAGTTCGGTGCGGGACAGCCGAACGAAGGTGTGGGCTGGGAGCTGTTCGCGATTTCGGCTGTCGTGCTGGGTGGCACGCTGCTGACGGGCGGCGAAGGTTCGATCGCCATGACGATTGCGGGCGTGTTGCTGCTCGGCCTCGTGTTCAATCTGCTGAACTTCGAAAACGGGCTCGGGTTTATTAGCCTGTCGGCTTACTGGCAATCGGTGATACGCGGTGTGTTTCTGTTGCTCGTGATTGTGTTGCAGGCGCGTGTGCTCAAGCAGCGCGCGAGTAAGCGCTTGCCGGATGCTGGTGTGGTGTGATGATTTTTGCTTTTGCGGTGGCATCGGGGATTTGTTTTTGGCTTTCGCTTTCGCTGGCATCCGCGTGATGCTTTCGTGTTTCACGCGTTGCCCCTGTGCGGGGCGGCACCTACTTTTCTTTGCCGGCTGCAAAGAAAAGTAGGCAAAAGAAAGCAGCAACAGTCACTCCCCACGGGCCCCCAACCGCCCCCACACTTCACACGACAGTACATTTCTCCTTTCTGGTTGCCAGCGCGCTGAATGCGCGCCTCACCCACTTCATACCCCCGCGTCGCCACCCGCGCGATCGCATTTCCAACGTTCTATATCGGCAAACTGTGTGTAGGTTTTCGTGGCGTACGCGCACCACTCCGGACTGGAAAACAGAGATAGCTGGAAGCGCGATCGGTGTCGTAGGAGCGCTGCCGTGTGAAGTACTCCGACCTACACACAGTTTGCCACTTGGGCGGCGGAAACCATTCGCTGCCGCCTGGTGCGCTATGGGTGATTGAAGTGGGTGAGGCGCTCGTTGAGAGCGTTGGCAACGGGCGGTGACTGAGAGGCTGCCGTGTGAAGGATAAGAGCCGTTGGGGGCCCTCAGGCAAGAAGAAGAGCGGGCGGTGTTAGCGGCTTTCTTTTGCCTACTTTTCTTTGCCGCGGCAAAGAAAAGTAGGTGCCGCCCCGCACAGGGGCGACGCGTGAAACACGAAAACATCACGCGGATGCCAGCGGAAGCGAAAACGAAAGCGAAAACCAAATCGCGTATGCCAGCAAAACGGAAGACCTAACTCAAGGCATATCACACAGTTGCCCGACCGGCGTTCAAACCAGCGTGAGCCAGAGTAAGATCGCGGTTCCGCCCGTTTTCTGCCCAACACGCCGCCCCAAAAGCGCGGCAAATCGTCGCCATGCATCATTACCTGCCGATCCTGCTGCAAATCGCCCTCGTCTATCTGATCGCGCTGGTCAGTCCCGGCCCCAACTTCTTCATGATCACGCAGCTGTCGCTGGCAGGGCGACGCGGACTGGGCGCGGCGTCGGCGCTCGGCGTCGGCACGGGTTCGACGATCTGGGCGTCGCTCGCGATGCTCGGCTTCGCGACCGTGCTGCAACGGATCGACTGGCTGTACAACGGCATCCGCATCGCGGGCGCAATCTATCTGGTGTGGTTCGGCATCAAGCTCGTGCGTGCGAGCACGAAACGCGGCGAAACCATTGTCATGCCTATCGAAACGCCGCCCGCCAACGACCGCGCCGCGCATATCCGCGCCTGGCGCACGGGCATGCTCACCTGCCTGACGAACCCGAAATCCTGCGCGTTCTGGACCAGTATCTTCGCGACGCTGTTCCCCGCGCATCCGCCGCTCTGGTTCTACGGCGTCGCACTCGCGATGATCGGCATGATGTCGGTGGGCTGGTACGGCAGCGTCGCGCTGATGTTCGCGACGGAGCGCACCCAACGCGGCTATCGCCGCCTGCGCCGCCCCATCGACGGCGTCTGCGGCGCGGTGCTCGTCGGCCTGGGCGCGAAACTCGCCGCCGAAAGCTGAGCGTTGCGCGACGTTCAATACCGCGTTTCCAGCTTCGCGAGAAGGGTCAATGCTGCAGCGCGCGATACGTTTCCGGTATTATTCCGAGATAGCGCCTACCAGCGCCTGATTTCGTTGAACGGCCGCCATCACCAGATGGCCGACGGGCAAGCGCCCGTCGAGCGGTGACAGCCCGGCGCCCGTCGCGGATGGGCGAGACTCCGAGGGCAACACCCGCGTGAGTCATCCGGGCACAGACCCGGCGCCGCACTACCCCAGCAGTACACCCTTGCCGCGCCGCGGCTGGCCTTATCCGGCGAAACCGGACGACCGCCGCGCCGGCGCTGTGACAACCAGCTTGAACAGACCACATTCACCGCCCAACCCGCCGCGGCAATGCCCGGTACGGTAACGCGGTAAAATAGCGGATTGCGCATCATTCCCGGGTCGTTTACCGGCGCGGGACGGTGCATCGCCTTTGCCGTGCCGGCCCGCTTTTATGTGGCCGACCTTGTTTTCGCACCATCGAAGAAGCCATGAGCAACCTGAATCCACAAACCGTCCTGAGCGTCCATCACTGGACCGATACGCTTTTCAGCTTCACCTGCACGCGCGACGCGTCGTTCCGCTTCGAAAATGGCCAGTTCACGATGGTCGGTCTCGAAGTCGACGGCAAGCCGCTGATCCGTGCATACAGCATGGCAAGCGCCAACTATGAAGAGAACCTCGAATTCCTGAGCATCAAGGTGCAGGACGGCCCGCTGACGTCGCGCCTCCAGCATCTGAAGGTCGGCGATCAGGTCCTGATCGGCAAGAAGCCGACGGGCACGCTGATGGCCGACAACCTGCTGCCCGGCAAGACGCTGTGGCTGCTGTCGACGGGTACGGGCCTGGCTCCCTTCATGTCGATCATCAAAGACCCGGACGTCTATGACCGCTACGACCGCGTGGTGCTGACGCACACCTGCCGTTTCGTCGACGAACTGGCGTACAAGGAATACATCACGGATCACCTGCCGGCGCACGAGCACCTCGGCGAACTGATCCAGGAAAAGCTGGTGTACTACCCGACGGTGACGCGCGAACAGTTCGCGAACCGTGGCCGTATCACGGACCTGATCGAAACGAAGAAGCTGTTCGACGATCTGGATCTGCCGCACTTCTCGCTCGAAAACGACCGCGTGATGCTCTGCGGCAGCCCGCACATGCTGCGCGACACGCGTGAACTGCTCGACAGCCTTGGCTTCCAGGAAGGCAGCAACAACAAACCTGGCCATTACGTCATCGAGAAGGCGTTCGTGGGCTAAATCTCGGCTGGAAGCACGCCGTACAAGCTGTCCGCAACACCCGAAACCGGAGCCTTCGCGCTCCGGTTTTTCTTTTGGCGCGCGTCCCGGGCAAGGTCTGGCGGATCACGCCTGGCCGCTCCGACATCCGGGCGTTTACCAGGTTACAAATTGGATGCTGCAAAGTTAACTTTGAATGTAGGAATTTGTCTGACATAAACTCAGCGACAAGGCTCAACTATTGCGTTAACTTTGCGCTGCAAGCCAATATGGACGGGCATTTTTTCTTTTTTTAAGATATGATTCCAGCGCAGCTGCATTTGACAGACTATTAACAAAACTGTCTTATATTTGTTACAGAATGTAAATTGCGTTACGTCACGGCGTAGCGTTTTTCCGTCGCGATAGTTCCTGCGGCGGACATATCTGGGGGTCAGGGTTCGCATGCGTTCTATCGTCTATATGCTGCCGGTGCGTCGCCATGACGCCGGCCAATTCGTGTCGTGAGCGCGGCTGTGGAAACGTCGGTCGTGGTGTCGATGCACGCGCACGGCGCGGCGGCACTCGCGGGCGACGCCAAGCGCGCGTCTGCTGCGTCTGCGAGCCGCCGCCGTCCGGGCAAGGCCGTCATCGCTGCCGACCGCAACGCGCCCACCACATCCGCCGATGAACTCGCACGCCTGCAGGCTCGCGTACGCGAGCTGTCGGCCGAACTGATGCAGTCGCAGGAAGCCACGCGCCGCCACGTCGCGCAGGAACTGCACGACGGCCTGGGCGCCGAACTGACGGCCGCGCGCTTCGCGCTCGCGAACGTCGAAACCTGGCTGCCCGCCGACGCCCCGCCTCAATGCACCACCGCCCTCGAAACCGCGCAGCGCTCGCTGAACGCGGTCACTGAAGCCGCGCAGCAGGCCGTTGGCGATCTGCATGCGCCGACGCTCGATAAGGGCATCGTTAGCGCGCTGTCGCACTGGACCAACAGCTTCGCCGCTCGCACCGGCCTGCGCATGAGCTTCGTGTGTGCCGCCGATGCCCGCCTGACGCGCCTTCCCGACGATGCCTCGCTGGCCGTGTTCCGCGTCGCCCAGGAAGCGCTCAACAACGTCGCGAAGCACGCGCGCGCGTCGGGCGCCGACATGCGCATCGAAGCGACCGCGCAGCATCTGAGCATCGTCGTCAGCGACGACGGCGTCGGCATTCCGCCGCACGCCGGCGACGACGAGCGCAAGTTCGGGCTGGCCGGTATGCGTGCGCGCTGCAATGCGTTCGACGGAGAGTTGCGCGTCGCCGCGCCCGCCGGTGAGGCACGCGGCACGACGGTACACGCGCGTTTTGCATGGAAAGCCCTGCTCGGCAACGCGTCGCGACCACGCGCGCGGCGCACCGCGATCCGCCTGTGACGGCCCGTTTCTGATCCGTTAGTGAACACTGACTTACCGTTATGAGCCTGCGTATTCTGATTGCCGAGGACCACGCCATCGTTCGACAGGGCGTGCGGCAACTGCTGATCGACCGCGGCGTCGCCGACGACGTCGCTGAAGCGCAGACGGGTGGCGAGGTGCTCACGGAAGCATCGCGACATGTGTACGACGTGATCCTGCTCGACATCTCGTTGCCGGACATGAACGGCGTCGAGGTGCTCAAGCGCCTCAAACGCAAGCTGCCGCGCGTTCCCGTGCTGATGTTTTCGATGTATCGCGAGGACCAGTACGCGGTACGCGCATTGAAGGCCGGCGCGGCGGGCTATCTGTCGAAGACGGTTGACGCCACGCAGATGATCGCCGCGATCCAGCAGGTCGCGGCAGGCCGCAAATACGTAAGCCCGGCCATGGCGGAAGCGCTCGCCGATTACGTGTCTTTCGACGGCGAGCAGTTGCCGCACGAAAAGCTCTCCGACCGCGAATACCAGACCCTGTGCATGCTTGCGTCGGGCAAGCGGCTGACGGACATCGCGATTGCGCTGTCGCTGTCGGTGAAGACGGTGAGCGTGTATCGCACGCGGCTGCTCGAGAAAATGAAGCTGCGCAACAACGCCGAACTCACCTTCTACGTGATGAGCAACCGCCTCGTCGACCTGAATCCGGCGATGACCGTCTGATGTCGTGACAGGTGCGCGCCGCACTCGCGGCGCCCAGTTGTTGTGCACCACGAAAGGCCTTGCGGCCCACTTCCGCTAAAATTGCGGGTTTTCCCCGACATTGGGCGCGCCCATACGCGTGCTTCACAGGAGACCCCGCCAAATGTCCCTCTTTCGCAAGAAGAACGTCGAGCACATGATCGCCGGCGCGCAGGCTGCCGGCCTGAAGAAAGCGCTCGGCGCGCTCGATCTCACCTTTCTCGGCGTCGGCGCCATCATCGGCACCGGCATTTTCGTGCTGACGGGTACGGGCGCGGTTCAGGCCGGCCCGGCGCTGATGCTGTCGTTCATCTTCGCGGCCATTGCGTGCGGCTTCGCGGCGCTCGCGTACGCGGAATTCGCGTCGACGATTCCCGTCGCCGGCTCGATCTACACGTATTCGTACGCGACGCTTGGTGAACTGGCCGCGTGGATCATCGGCTGGGATCTGATGCTGGAGTATGGGCTGGCGACGTCGGCGGTGTCGGTGGGCTGGTCGGGGTATCTGCAGTCGCTGCTGTCGGGCTTCGGCGTGTCGCTGCCGGTTGCGCTGACGGCCGCGCCTGGCGCGCTGCCCGGTCACGAGACGCTGTTCAACCTGCCCGCCTTCCTCGTGATGATGGCGATTACCGCGCTGCTGTCCGTCGGCATTCGCGAATCGACGCGGGTGAACAACCTGATGGTCGCGATCAAGGTGACGGTGGTGTTGCTGGTGATTGCCGTCGGCGTGTTCCATGTGAAGCCGGAGAACTGGCATCCGTTCATGCCGAACGGGATGAGCGGCGTGTTCGGCGCGGCGGCGGTGATGTTCTTTGCGTTTATCGGCTTCGATTCGGTGTCGTCGGCGGCTGAGGAGGTGAAGAACCCGAAGCGCGATCTGCCGATCGGGATTATTGCGTCGCTGGGCGTGTGTGCGGTGCTGTATGTCGCCGTGGCGGCGGTGGTGACGGGGATCGTGCCGTCGGCGCAGTTCGCGAATATTTCGCATCCTGTGTCGTACGCGTTGCAGGTTGCCGGTCAGAACTGGGTTGCCGGGTTTATCGATCTTGGCGCCGTGCTTGGCATGCTGACGGTGATTCTGGTGATGGCTTACGGTCAGACGCGGGTGATTTTCGCGATGTCGCGGGATGGGTTGTTGCCTGCGGCGCTTTCCAAGGTGCATCCGCGGTTTGCTACGCCGTTTGCTACGACGTGGATTGTGGGGATTGTGTTTGGGCTGATTGGCGCGCTTGTGCCGTTGAATGTGCTCGCTGAGCTGATCAATATCGGCACGCTGGCGGCTTTCTCGATGGTGTCTATCGCGGTGCTTGTGCTGCGGCGCACGCATCCTGATTTGCCTCGGGCTTTCAGGTGCCCGGGGGTGCCTGTTGTGCCCATTCTTGCTGTCGCTTCTTGCCTTTTCTTGATGCTGAATCTCAGCAAGGTTACCTGGATTGCGTTTGTGATCTGGCTGGTGGTGGGGATGGCTGTTTATTTTGGGTATTCGCGGAAGCGGTCGAAACTGGCGCATTGAGGGTCTTTTTGCCGTGCGGCGCTGGGGTGGTTTGCTTGTCGTTTCGCTGGCATCCGCGTTTTGTCTTGCCTGCTTCACGCGTCGCCCCTGTGCGGGGCGGCACCTACTTTTCTTTGCCGCGGCAAAGAAAAGTAGGCAAAAGAAAGCCGCTGAACACCGCCAGTTCTTGTTTCTGCCTGAGGGCCCCCAACGGGTCCTCTCCTTCATGCGGCGTCGCTCTTCTCGACGCCCGTTGCCAGCGCCTTGAATCGGCGCCTCACCCGCTTCACACTCCCGCGTCGCCACAGGCGCGATCGCATCGCGCACGTTCTATAGCGGCAAACTGTGTGTCGGCTTTCGCGACATACGCGCTCCACTCCGGACTGAACACCAAGGTTACGGCTCGAAAGCACGATCGGTGTCGTAAGAGCGCCGACGGGTGAAGCACTACGACCTACACACAGTTTGCCACCTGGACGGCCGCAAACGATCGCTGCCGCTGGCTCATGTGCGGGCGGGCGACGTGGGTGAGGCGCTTGAAAGATGCGATTGCAACGAACGTGTGGGAGCAGGTTGCCGTATGAAGGATAAGAACCGTGGGGGGCCCTCAGGCAGAAACAAGAGCTGGCGGTGTTAGCCCGCTTTCTTTGCTTACTTTCTTTGCGGCGGCAAAGAAAGTAAGTGCCGCCCCGCACAGGGGCAACGCTTGCGCCGCGTAGGCGCTAACGCGGATGCCAGCGCAAAACAGAAGCAAACCACCCCAGAGTCGCAAACACCAAAAACCAAAACCCAAAACCGCCGGAGGCACATCCCCCCAATAGCCGCCTCCCGTTTTTTGTGTTTTACTTTTCAACGCAAGCAACAAAGCACAGCAACAAAGCACAGCAACAAAACAAAAAAACAAAAAACCAGAACCCAACCGTACCGGACCCTCCCAGCAGGCGAAGCGGTAAGAAAGGTAAAAACGGGCCCGAGCCGGTCTCGCCCCATCCGGGGCTCAATACAAGGGCGTCCCCTAGGAGACAGTTCATGGCGATCAGCATCAGTCTGACGGTGAACGGTTCACCCGTTACCGCGAACGTCGAGCCGCACACCCTGCTTGTCCAGTTTCTTCGAGAACAGCTACGCCTGACGGGCACTCACGTCGGCTGCGATACCGCGCAATGCGGCGCGTGCACCGTGCATCTGAACGGCCGCGCGATCAAGTCCTGCAACATGCTCGCCGTCCAGGCCGAGGGCCAGGACATCACCACCATCGAAGGGCTGTCGAAGAACGGCGAACTGCATCCTATGCAGGCCGCGTTCCGCGAATGCCACGGCCTGCAGTGCGGGTTCTGCACGCCAGGCATGGTGATGAGCGCCACCGCACTGGTCAATATCCAGCCAAACCTCTCGGAAGACGACGTGCGCCGTCAGCTCGACGGCAACCTGTGCCGCTGTACGGGCTACCACAACATCGTCAAGGCAGTGCTTCAGGGCGCTGACGGCATGAATGCCGGCGCGTCGCAGAAAGCCACCACGACCGTCTGAGGAGCCCGCCATGAACGCACCCGATTCACACCGCATGGTGGGCATGCCCGTCAAGCGCAAGGAAGACTATCGCTTCCTCACGGGCAACGGCCAGTACACCGACGATATCGTCCTGCCCGCTCAAACCTACGCTGTGTTCCTGCGCTCGCCGCACGCACACGCGCGCATCAAAAGCATCGACACGACGGCGGCAAAACAGTCACCCGGCGTCGTCGCGATTTTCACCGGCGCCGATCTCGCCGCTGAAAACGTCGGCGGATTGCCGTGCGGCTGGCTGATTCACAGCATCGACGGCACGCCGATGCATGAGCCGCCGCATCCCGTGATTGCGCATACGAAAGTGCGCCACGTCGGCGACCAGGTCGCGCTCGTGATCGCCGATTCGGTGAAGGCCGCCAAAGATGCCGCCGAACTGATCGAAGTCGATTACGGCGAATTGCCCGCCGTGATCGACACCACGCACGCCGCCGACGCCGGCCAGCCCGCCGTGCACGACGATGTGCCCGACAACACCTGCTACACATGGGGCCACGGCGACAAGGCGGCGACGGATGCCGCGTTCGCCAAAGCCCATCACGTGACGACGCTCGACATCGTCAATAACCGCCTCATTCCGAACGCGATCGAGCCGCGCGCGGTCAACGCCAGCTACGCGCCGCAGGACGACAGCTACACGGTGTACGTGGCGAACCAGAATCCGCACGTCGAAAGGCTGCTGATGGCGGCGTTCGTGCTGTCGCTGCCGGAATCGAAAGTGCGCGTGGTTGCGCCTGACGTGGGCGGCGGCTTCGGTTCGAAGATTTTCCTGTACGCGGAAGACGTCGCGCTGACATGGGCGTCGAAGAAAATCCGCCGTCCGGTGAAGTGGACGGCCGAGCGTTCCGAAGCATTCATTTCAGACGCGCACGGCCGCGATCACGTGACGAAAGCCGAACTCGCGATGGACGCCGACGGCAAGTTCCTCGCGATGCGCGTTCACACGATCGCCAACATGGGCGCCTATCTGTCGACGTTCGCCTCCAGCGTGCCGACCATCCTGTACGCGACGCTGCTCGCGGGCCAGTACGCGACGCCCGCGATCTACGCCGAAGTGAAGGCTGTCTTCACAAACACGGTTCCCGTCGATGCCTATCGCGGCGCAGGTCGGCCTGAAGCCACTTACGTGGTCGAGCGTCTTGTGGAAACGGCTGCGCGCGACATGAACATGGACCCCGCCGAAATCCGCCGACGCAACTTCATCCGCACGTTCCCGTACGCGACGCCCGTCGGTCTCACGTACGACACGGGCGACTACGAGCCGTGTCTCGACCGCGCGATGGAACTCGCAGACGTCAAAGGCTTCGCCGCTCGCAGACAGGAATCGGAGAAGAACGGCAAGCGGCGCGGGCTTGGCTACTCGTGCTACATCGAAGCGTGCGGACTCGCGCCGTCGAACATAGCCGGCGCGCTCGGTGCGCGTGCGGGCCTGTTCGAAGCGGGCGAAGTGCGCGTGCATCCGACCGGTTCCGTGACCGTCTTCACGGGCTCGCACAGTCACGGCCAGGGTCACGAGACGACTTTCGCGCAAGTCGTGTCCGACCGCCTCGGCGTGCCGATCGAGAACATCGACATCGTGCACGGCGATACCGGGCGCATTCCGTTCGGCATGGGCACGTACGGCTCGCGTTCGATTGCCGTCGGTGGCTCGGCGATCATGAAGGCGCTCGACAAGATCGAATCGAAAGCGAAGAAGATCGCGGCGCATCTGCTCGAAGCATCGGCGGATGACATCGAGTTCAAGGACGGCACGTTCCGCGTCGCCGGCACCGACCGCACGAAGACCTTCGCCGACGTATCGCTCGCCGCGTACGTGCCGCACAACTATCCGCTCGACAAGCTCGAGCCGGGCCTCGACGAGAGCGCGTTCTACGATCCGACCAACTTCACCTATCCGGCGGGCGCGTATATCTGCGAAGTCGAAGTCGATGTGGACACGGGCGAGACGCGCATCGAGCGCTTCACGGCTGTGGATGACTTCGGCAACGTGATCAATCCGATGATCGTCGAAGGACAGGTGCATGGCGGCCTCGGTCAGGGCATCGGTCAGGCGATGCTCGAGCGCTGCGTGTACGACAACGAAAGCGGTCAGTTGCTGTCGGGCTCGTACATGGATTACGCGATGCCGCATGCGTCCGATCTGCCGTCGTTCACCGTCGAAACCGCGAAAGGCACGCCGTGCACGCACAATCCGCTCGGCGTGAAAGGCTGCGGCGAAGCGGGCGCGATCGGCTCGCCGCCCGCCGTGATCAACGCGATCATCGATGCGCTCGCGCCGCTCGGCGTCAAGGATCTGCAAATGCCCGCCACGCCGCATCGCGTGTGGTCCGCCATTCACGCTGCTCAATCAGCACGTCCGTAAGCGGAGGCCGACATGTACACATTCAACTATCAACGTGCAGCCGATCCGAAAGCCGCCGTCGCCGCGCTGGCTTCCGACGGTGAAGCGAAGTTTCTGGCAGGCGGACAAAGCCTGCTGCCGACCATGCGCCTGCGTCTCGCGCAACCATCGCAACTGATCGACGTCACGCGCATTCCGCAATTGAAGGAGATTCGCGTCGAGCCGACCAGGGTGACGATCGGCGCGGCCGTCTGTCACGCGGATGTGGCGAACAACGCGGACGTTCAGCGTGTGTTGCCCGCGCTTGCGTTTCTCGCAGGGCATATCGGCGACCGGCAGGTGCGCTCCCTTGGGACGATCGGCGGCTCGATCGCGAACGACGATCCGGCGGCGGATTATCCGGCTGCCGTGCTCGGTCTCGATGGAACGGTTGTCACCGACCGGCGGCGCATCTCCGCTGCGGACTTCTTCGTCGGTATGTATGAAACCGCGTTGCAGCCCGACGAGCTGATCGTCGCCGTCGAGTTTCCCGTGCCCGAGAAAGCCGCCTACGAGAAGTTCAGGAATCCGGCATCGCACTTCGCGTTGACGGGGGTGTTCGTCGCGAAGACAGCGAACGGCGTGCGCGTGGCGATCACGGGCGCGGCGCCATCGGTGTTTCGCGCGACGGACATGGAGAACGCGCTCTCCGCGAACTTCACGGAAGCCGCCGCGCGCGGCGTGACGATCGCACCCGACGACCTCAACACCGACCTGCACGCGAGCGCCGAATATCGCGCTCATCTGATTCCCGTGCTGACGGCGCGCGCGGTGCGGGCGGCGAACGGATAGCGGAAGCGCCGGGCCGCGAAGCGTTTGAGCATTACGGGGCCCGACGCGTCCGGGCCCCTTCGTTGCCTTCGTTGCCCGGTTTTGTCCGTGCAGGGAGAACCATGCAGCCCGCTTCCATCGACGACACTCTCAGCCAGCTCACCGCGCAAGGCTACTTCGCGAGCCGCGAACTGGCGACCGCGCTATATCTCGCGCTGCGAATGGAGCGGCCGCTGTTTGTCGAAGGCGAACCGGGCGTCGGCAAGACGGAACTCGCGAAGGCGGCGGCAGGCATGCTCGGCACGTCGATGCTGCGGCTGCAATGCTATGAAGGACTCGATACCGCGAGCGCGCTGTATGAGTGGGACTATCCGCGGCAGATCATGGCGCTGCGGCTCGCGGAAGTGTCGGGTGAGAAGCCCGACAACAGCACGCTGTATCGCAGCGAGTTTCTGTTGAAGCGTCCGCTGCTGCAGGCGCTCATGCCCGACGAACATCATCCGGGCGCGCGGCGCGTGCTGCTGATCGACGAAATCGATCGCGCCGACGAACCGTTCGAAGCATTCCTGCTCGAACTGCTGTCGGATTTTCAGGTGTCGATTCCCGAATACGGCACCGTGCGGGCCGAGCATCCGCCGTTGGTGGTGATGACGTCGAATCGCACGCGCGAAGTGCATGACGCGCTGAAGCGCCGCTGTCTGTATCAATGGATCGGTTATCCCGAACGCGAGCGGGAGCTTGCGATCGTCGCGGCGCGCGCGCCCGAAACAGGCGAAGCGCTGCAAAGGCGTGCCGTCGATTTCGTGCATCGGCTGCGCGGCATGGATCTGTTCAAGGCGCCGGGCATCGCGGAGACGATCGACTGGTGTCGCGCGCTCGCCGCGTTGACCGTCACGGAACTCGATCCGCAATCGGTGCAGGACACGCTCGGCGTGCTGCTCAAGTATCAGGACGACCTCGCGCGCTTCGACGCCGACCAGATCCGGCAGTGTCTTGCCGCGACGGAGTGACGTCGATGCTGCCCGCCTGCGACTCCGGCTCTGCGACACTCGCGCGCAACGTCGTGCATTTTGTGCGGCTGCTGCGCGGCGCGGGTTTGCCGATGTCGCCCGCGCAGGCCGTCGATGCGCTCGAAGCATTGCGCTGGATCGATCTCGACCGGCGCGACGATGTGCGTGCAGCGCTTGCGGCGTTGCTCGTCTGCGCGCCCGACGAGCGCGAACTCTTCAATGCCGCGTTCGATCTCTTCTGGCGCGATCCCGATTGGGAAGGCAAGCTGCGCGCGCTGCTGCTACCGAAGGTGACAGACGGCTTGCCGCCGCCGAAGCGCAATAACCGGCTCGCCGATGCGCTGGCCGCGCATCACGCGAAGCAACGCAAGCACAACGCGCAATCCTCAGAAAAAGACCGCCAGGAACTGCATGCGCATGTGACGTTCAGCGCCGAAGAGCGCCTGCGTCATCGCGATTTCGATACGTTGAGCGCGGACGAATGGCGCACGCTTCGCCATCTGATACGCGCGCAGCGACTGCCGCTCGCGATGGAGCCGACACGCCGGTTGAAAGCGTCCTCGCGCGGCACGCATGCCGATCTGCGCGCGAGCGCACGGCATGCGGTGCGCGCAGGCGGCGACTGGACCGTGTGGAAGTATCGCGCCGTCGTCGCACGCAAGCCGCCGCTCGTGCTGCTGCTCGACATTTCCGGCTCGATGAGCAATTACTCGCGCGCCGTGCTGTATTTCTGCCACGCGCTGCTGCAGTCACGCGAGCGGCTGCAAGTGTTCCTGTTCGGCACGCGCCTCACCAACGCAACGCGCGCGCTAAAGGAACGCGATCCCGATGTCGCGATTGCGGCGCTCGCGGATCAGGTGGTCGACTGGTCGGGCGGCACGCGCATCGGCGCGGCGCTCGCCGAATTCAACCGTCGCTGGGCACGCAGAGTGCTGACAGGCAGGGCAACCGTGCTGCTCGTCACGGATGGTCTCGATCACGAAGCGATCGATGTCCTCGAAACAGAAATGGCGCGCCTGCGCCGCTTTGCGCATCGCATCGTGTGGCTCAATCCGCTGCTGCGTTACCGCGAGTTTTCACCGAAGGCGCGCGGCGTGCAGGCGATGCTGCCGTTCGTCGATGCGCACAAGCCCGTTCACAATCTCGACAGCCTGGCCGCGTTCGGCCGCGATCTCGCGCAACTGACGCGCGTGTCCCGCGATGCCGCGCGCGCCGCGATATCTGGAGGAGCAACGTCATGGAGCTGACCGAAACCTACACGCTGCCCGTGCCGCAACAGAAGGCGTGGGAAGCGCTCAACGACACGGAAATCCTGCGCGCGTCGATTCCCGGCTGCGACAGCATCGAGCCGGATGGCGAGAACGCGTACGCCGTCGCGTTGAGCGCGTCCGTCGGCCCGGTGAAAGCGCGCTTCAAGGGCCGCATGGAACTCACCGATATCGACGCGCCTCACACCTACACGATCGTGTTCGAAGGTCAGGGCGGCGCAGCGGGTTTCGGCAAAGGGCAGACGCATGTGAAGCTCGAACCCGAAGGCGACGACGCGACGAAGCTCACCTACACGGCGACGGCGCAGGTCGGCGGCAAGCTCGCGCAGATCGGCTCGCGGCTCGTCGATGGCGCGGCGCGCAAGCTTGCGGGCGAGTTTTTCAGGCGTTTCGGCGAGCAGCTGACGGGCGGCAATGACAACGCGCAGGCAGAAACAATTATTTCGGGCGACACTGCGAGTCCTGCCGATGAAAGCGAAGGCGCCACTGACGGCAGTGGCGAGGAAACGAAGAGGAAGAAATCATGGACAGCGTGGATCTCGAAGTCCTGAAGTCCAGCGCGCGCTGGCTCGATCAGGGACATCGCGCGCTACTCGTGACAGTAGTGAAGACGTGGGGCTCGTCGCCGCGTCCCGAAGGCGCGATGCTTGTCGTGCGTGACGATGGCACTGTCGTGGGTTCGGTGTCGGGCGGCTGTATCGAGGACGATCTGATCGATCGCGTGCGTCAGCGCGGCATCGAGCAGACGAAACCCGAGGCCGTCAAATACGGCATCACGGCGGAAGAGGCGCACCGTTTCGGCTTGCCTTGCGGCGGGACGATCCAGCTCGTGCTGGAGCCTTTGACGAAGGCGAGCGGCATGGCCGAACTGTGCGATGCCGTCGAAGACGGGCGGCTCGTTGCGCGCACGCTCGATATGGAAACGGGTGCCGCGCGTATTGGGCCCGCACAAGCGACGGATGGCGTCGATTTCAACGGTGAGCGTCTGCTGACGATACACGGGCCGCGCTACCGGATGCTCGTGATCGGCGCGGGGCAGCTGTCGCGCTATCTGTGCGCGATCGCGGTCGGGCTCGATTATCAGGTGACGGTGTGCGATCCGCGCGAAGAGTACACGGACGAATGGGACGTGCCCGGCACGAAAGTCGTGCGCACGATGCCCGACGATACCGTGCTCGACATGAAGCTCGATGAGCGGTGCGCGGTGATCGCGCTGACGCATGATCCGAAGCTCGATGATCTCGCGCTGATGGAAGCGTTGAAGACGCCCGCGTTTTATGTCGGAGCGTTGGGCTCGCGGCGCAACAATGCGGCGCGGCGCGAACGGCTCAAGGAGTTCGATCTCACCGAGACGGAACTCGTGCGGCTGCATGGGCCGGTTGGGATTTATATCGGCAGCAGGACGCCGCCTGAGATTGCAGTGTCGATTCTCGCTGAGGTGACGGCGGCGAAGAATGGTGTGTCGCTGCCGACGCTGTTGCAGGTCGAAGGCGCGAAGGCAGCGCGGGAGATTGCGGCGAGTGGTGGAGCGGCTTGTAGTATTCCCGATTAACTTCTTCTGGCCGCGAGCTTTGCCTGTTCGCGGCCAACTCATCTGATCCGGCTCTAGCCATTCGGCTGAGTGTCGCCGGGTCTCTCCGATCCCTAGCATCGAATTATTTGCGGATGCCATGACGCCATCGCGGCGGCTTGCTCCGCGCCCCAGTTATTCCCTTGACGGAATATTCCTTGGAGGCTATATTTTCGATGACTTGGGAAGTTGAGTACACCGATGCATTTCAGGCGTGGTGGGAAGGGTTGAGAGAGGCGGAAAGGGAGTCGGTCGATGCGGCTATCGATTTGCTCGAAGAGGCTGGCCCGCATCTGCACTTTCCACTTCGAGCCACATCTTCGGCTCACGGTCTGGCAATTTGAGAGAGCTAAGGATTCAGCATAGAGGCAGACCATATCGGGTGCTCCACGCGTTCGATCCGCGTCGCGTCGCTGTTCTTCTTTTGGGTGGCGACAAAACCGGACATGACCGTTGGTACGATCAGAATGTGCCGCCGAGATTCTTTATCGGTTGCATCTGATGCAGTTGGAACACAGGGAAGACAAAGATGGCAAGAAAGTATGAAGAGCTGCGCGCAACCATGTCCCCGGAATCCCGCGCACGCTCGAAGGCTCTCGCGGACAAACTTCGCGCGGAAATGCCCTTGCATGACTTGCGACGCGCTCGCGGCCTCTCACAGGAGGCGCTCGCGAAGCGGCTTAACGTCAAGCAACCCAGCATCGCCAAACTCGAACAGCGCACGGACATGTACATTTCGACCCTACGCGATCACATCCGGGCGCTAGGCGGCGAGCTGGAAGTCATCGCGCGCTTTCCAGAAGGTGAGGTGAAAATCACCAACTTTGCTCAGATCCAGGATCTGATACGCGAAGATGCTCAAGACGATTAACAGGCATCTGTGGACGAGGCGTTGAACGCTGCGTCGTTCGCACTCACATCAACCCACACACCACCGCCGCCGCAATCGACCCAACCACCAGCACAGCCCCCACCGTGCGCCGCTTGTTCAGTTCCGTCCACAGCAGAACACCCGTCAGCGACAGCAAGATCAGACTGCCCGCAATCGTATCGATCAGCAGCACCCAGCCAACGCTCAACCCGACGCCCTTGTGCAGGTTGTTCATCGTGCCCATGAACGAGTTTTGCGTGCGTTTCACCGATACGAAGCCGTTGCCCACCCAATACTCGGCCTGAACGTTCTGTCCCGGCGCGGCAATCGCGATCTGCCAGAACTCCGGCTGCACCGCGCTTTGATCGCCCCATGCAACCGGATGCGCGGGCTCGCGGCGCGCCCTGCCCGGCTTGCCGTCGATATGCAGTTCGTCCTTCAGCCAGTGCGCCATCTCATTGGGCGACCTGAAGCCCTTCTGCGGCAGCGCGATCTGCAACTGCTCGACCTGCGGCTCGCCCGACGACACCTTCAGCGGCCCCGCGCGGTGATTCAGCAGGAACCCTGTCACGCCGAACAGCATCCCGAGCACGGCGCCCCATAGCCCGACCCAGCCGTGCACCTTGCGCAGCCACTTGATGAAATTCGCGCGCCGCGAGCGCTGGCGCCGTGCGGCCAGTTCGCCGGCATCCAGCTGCTGGACGGCGGCGGGCCGCGTGCCCGTGCGGGCGGCAGGCTTCAGGTCGATCGTTTCGGGCGCGTTCATCGTGGTCCTGGCAAAAACGGGTCGTGCGTCGCCGGCAGGCAGCAACGTTGATTGAAAACTGGAAATGTCGTTCCGGAACGGAAGGACGCAAGCCCGAAGCGCGCCTGTCAACGGTTGAGGGTCGGCTTTGGCATCCCGGGCAAATGCAGGAGAACCATCGAAGAGCTGGCTGGCCCGTCACGAGGAGAAGATGACGTAAAGCTGGCGACGCCCTTCAGATGAGAATGACTATCATTACATAGAATGCGAATTCTTTCAATCCCGACAATTTTGTTGTGAATCTGGAAGAGATCGCGCCGTTATGTGCGGTCGGCCCGCTTGACACAAACGTCGCATGACTTTGAACTGTGGGATGCGAGAGAACCAGACAGAACTAGACCAATTCCTTCGGACGCCTGACTCCCCATGCGCCTGCTCACGATCTTCCGAATCGCGATGGCCTGCTGCGCCCTTTGCGCGGGCGCAGCCCACGCCGGCGGCGAAGCGCCCGGCAATACAGGCCTGACGACGCTCAACGCAGCCGCCGCCGCGCCCGTCGAGCCCTACACCAACGAGCGCGAAACCCAGACCTTCACGGTGAACGCGGACGGCTCTTACACGAAGCTCGACGAAATGACGCTGCGCGTGAATAACGAGGCAGGCGTCGCGCGGGTCGCGCAGTACTACATCTGGTTCAACCGCAACATGGCGAGCGTGGACATCCTCGAGGCGTACACGATGTCCGCCGACGGCACTCGCCACGACGTGCGTCCCGAGCAGATCCACGACGTGCAGGAGGCGCGTTCGTTCGATGCGCCGATGTTCCAGGACATCCTCGAAAAGGTGATCGTGTTTCCCGCCGTCGAACCGGGCGCGCGCGTGCACCTGAAGTATCGGAAGACGCAGAAGCAGCCGATCGTGCCCGGCCAGTTCAGCGACTTCACGCCGCCCGACCTCGCGCCGACGCACAACTTCCGCCTTGTCTACGATCTGCCCGCCGACAAGCCGCTTTACGCCGACGCGCACGGCTTCGTCGCGCTGCCGCCGTCGACGCAAAATGGCCGCACGCGCTACGAATTCCGCTACGACAAGGCGCATTTCGCGCGGCTCGAATATGGATCGATCGCGTACGTGAGCTACGGCGACCGGCTGATGGTGTCGACGTTTCCCGACTACGCCGCCTTCGCCGCGACGTACCGTGAATCGGCAGTCGATACGAGTGTCGGCGATCCAACCCTCATCGGCCTGGCCCGCTCGCTCACCGCCGCCGACCAGACGCCGCGCGCAAAAGCAAAAACGCTCTACGACTGGGTGCGCAAGAACGTGCGCTACGTCGCGGTCAACATCGGACGCGGCGCGGTCGTGCCGCATCGCGCGACGGACATCCTCACGTTGCGCTACGGCGACTGCAAGGATCACGTCGCGCTGTACGGTGCGCTGCTCGACGCCGTCGGCATCCGCAACGAACCTGCGCTGATCAGCAGCGGCACGATCTACACGCTGCCGGACGTACCCGGCTATGGCGTGCTGAATCACGTGATTACCTGGCTGCCCGACTTGCAACTTTACGCCGATTCGACCGCGCCGAACGTCGAGTTCGGCTATCTGCCATCCACCGACATGAACCGCCCCGTCGTACTCGTGAATCAGGGCGTCATATCGCGCACGCCCGCGGCGGCGACGATGTCGCGCACCACGGACCTCTCGATCAACGTCGCATCCGACGGCTCGGCAAGCTTCGTCTACCGGCTGGAATCGGCAGGCTGGGCGGCCGAACAGGGCCGCGCGCTGCTGCGGATGCAAACGCCCGCGCAGCGCGAAGAATCGCTGCAGGCGGAGCTGCGCTTCGCGAACCTCTCAGGCACGGCAACGCTGTCGACCAGCAACCTCAACGCAACGGATGGCCCGCTGTCGCTCACGATGAAGGGCAAGCTCGAAGACTTCGTCGTGCCGGGCACTGCGGCATCGATTCCGGCGCTGACGAGCTTCGTCGGCGGGTTTCAGTCGGATGCGCGCTACTGGCTCGGCGAGCGGCAGCGCACGCAGCCTTTCGTGTGCCGCAATGTCGAGCTGCACGAGCGCACGCGCATTGCACTGCCCGCGAACTTCCGCGTGCTCGACATGCCGGAAGCGATGGCGGCGCAGGACCGCTTCATCGACTATCGCTCGACCTATTCGTACGATTCGGTCGCGAATGTCATCACCGTGACGCGCGATGGTTTCACGCGCTTTGGCAGCGAGGTCTGCTCGCCGGAAGAATTCACGCAGATGCGCGCGGGCATCGAAACGATTGGCCGCGACGTGCGCGCGCAAGTCATCGTGCGTTCGACACTCGCAGGCAGCAATGTAACGACGGCGCCCGCTGCGCCGCGTGTGATCGCCGAATCGCCAGACCGCACGGCGCGACCTGCGGACTGACGACTCACTCACGCACAAAGATCATACGGGCCAGAGCGGCCCTTCCTGCATCGCGCCGATTTGCTCGCGCAATTCGAGAATGCGGTCTTCCCAGTAGCGCTGCGTGTTGAACCACGGAAACGCGACGGGAAATGCCGGATCGTCCCAGCGGCGCGCGAGCCACGCGGAGTAGTGAATCAGCCTCAGCGTACGCAACGCTTCGATCAGATACAGCTCGCGCTGATCGAACTCGCAGAAGTCCTCATAACCCGCCAATAGATCAGTCAACGCGCGCGATGCTTCCTGGCGCTCGCCCGGCAGCAGCAACCAGAGATCCTGAATGGCCGGCCCCATGCGGCTGTCGTCGAAATCGACGAAATGCGGGCCTGCGTCGGTCCACAGCACATTGCTCGGATGACAGTCGCCGTGCATGCGCAACTGGCGCACGTCGCCAGCCTGTTCGAATGCCTGCTCGACGCCTTGCAGCGCCATGTTCACAGCGGCTTCCCATGCGGTGCGCACATCGGCGGGCACGAAGCCTTGCGCGAGCAGATAGTCGCGCGGCTCGTAACCGAAGGTCTGGATGTTCAGCGTCGGACGCGCCGTGTAGTCCACCGTTTGCCCGACAGCATGAATGCGCCCGATAAACCGCCCCAGCCATTCGAGCGTGTCCTTGCGGTCGAGATCGGGCGCGCGGCCGCCGCGCCGCTCGAAGATCGAGAAGCGAAAGCCGTCGAACGTATGCAACGTCTGGCCGTTGAACGTGCGCGCCGGCACGGCGGGAATTTCGCGCGCGAACAGTTCCCCGACGAACGCGTGCTCTTCGAGAATCGCTTCGTCCGTCCAGCGTTGCGGCCGGTAAAACTTCGCGACGACAGGCGGCCCGTCTTCGACGCCGACCTGATACACGCGGTTTTCGTAACTGTTGAGGGGCAGCATGCGCCCGTCCGTGCGTACGCCGACGGTGTCGAGCACGCTATCGAGCGCGTCGAGCACGACTTCCGGCGTGAGCCGGGCGAAGGGAACGGCGTGGCCGTCCTGCGGGATGGGAGTGTCTTCGTTCATGCCCGCATTGTGCGCCGTGCCGGGCACAAAAACGAGCGCAAGTGTCACCCGCGATGTGCCGCGCGTTCAGCGGCAGCGCATCGCGCCATTCACAACAGCCGGAACAAAACCGCGATCAATGGACCTGCGCGCCAGCGGGACGCACGAAGTCGCCCGTGTCGATCAGATCCTCGAGGAAAAAGGGTTCCGTGTTCAGGATCTTCGATGTTCCTGGCTCGCCGGCGTACCACGCCACCATCGCCATGTCGCCGAGAATGCGCATCACGATTCCGCGTGCGCCTTGTGGCACGGCGATATGCACGGATCGAACAATAGAACCGACTTGCATGATGTTTCCCCGTTCTCCCAATTGCCGGCTTGTTTGGGACTGCGCCGGTCAATGTGCTGATAAAAACGCCGCAACGAACAATTGGTTGCGGGCGCACCTGAATCCAAACCTTGGGCCAACGTCGGCTCGCATCGGGCACTCTGATGCGAAGCCCCTTGAGCCCCATTGTTGCCCGTTTGGGCTATTTGGCAAAGTAAAAAGTAAGTCGCTGTGAGGCGTGCGCCCCGTCATTTCGACTTACGAAACCCTGACTGTAACCGCCCGTAACAGGGTCATCATAAACCGGACCGCGAGCTAGTCTCAAAAATGTCGATGTAAGCTACGATACGCGTTATATTCCTGTCGCGCATGCCCGCCCGGCCGGGCCGTCGTCGCACACAATCGCTGCCGCCAGAAGCAGCCGCCTCCGCCCTCACCGGACCGCCCTGTTCACATGTGGATCGTTCGCCTCGCGCTGCGGCGCCCTTATACGTTTGTCGTACTTGCGCTGCTGCTGCTGATCATCGGTCCGCTGACGATTCTGCGCACGCCTACGGATATCTTTCCGAACATCGACATTCCGGTGCTGTCGGTGATCTGGACGTACAACGGCCTGCCCGCCGACGAGATGGAAAAGCGCATCGTGCTCAACTACGAGCGCGGGCTGTCGGTGGCGGTGAACGATATCGAGCACGTCGAATCGACTTCGCTGAACGGCATCGCCGTCGTCAAGATCTTCTTTCAGCCGCACGCGAACATCAACGAAGCGCTCGCACAAGTCACGGCATTGTCGCAAACGCAGTTGCGCTCGCTGCCGCCTGGCATCACGCCGCCGAACATCTTGCGCTACAACGCATCGACCGTGCCTATCCTGCGGCTGTCGCTGTCGTCGCCTTCGCTCACGGAACAGGAACTGTTCGACTACGGTAACAACTTCCTGAAGACGCAGCTCGCGACCGTGCCGGGCGCATCCGCGCCATTGCCGTATGGCGGCAAGCAGCGGCAGATCATGGTCGATATCGATTCGCGCAAGCTGCAGGAGCGCAATCTGTCGCCGATGGACGTGGTCAATTCGATCACCGCGCAAAACCTGATCGTGCCAACGGGCACAGCGAAAATCGGCTCGACGGAATACTCGGTGCAGATGAATGCGAGCCCCGATTCGCTCGCAGGCCTGAACAATATCCCCATCAAATCGGGACCGAACGGCACGATCTATATTCGCGACGTCGCGCATGTACGCGACGGTTTTCAGCCGCAGACCAACATCGTGCGCGTGGACGGCCAGCGCGCGTCGCTCCTGACCATCAACAAAAGCGGCAACACGTCGACGCTCGAAATCGTCGATCGCATCAAGACGATGATGCCGACGCTGCGCAATCTGGTGCCGGAGTCGCTAAACATCGATCCTGTCGCGGACCAGTCGCTGTTCGTGCGTGCTTCCGTGCAAGGTGTGCTGCGCGAGGCGCTGATTGCCGCGTGCCTGACAGGCCTGATGATTCTGCTGTTCCTCGGCAACTGGCGCGCGACGCTGATCATCGCCGTGTCGATTCCGCTGTCGATGATCACGTCGATCATCGCGCTGTCCGCGCTCGGCGAAACGATCAACATCATGACGCTAGGCGGGCTGGCGCTAGCCGTCGGTATTCTCGTCGACGACGCGACCGTCGCAATCGAAAACATCAGTCATCAGTTAGAGCAGGGCAAGAATCTCGAACAGGCCATTCTGGACGGCGCGCATCAGATCGCGATTCCAACGCTGGTGTCGACGCTGTCGATCTGCATCGTCTTCGTGCCGATGTTCCTGCTCACGGGCGTCGCGCACTATCTGTTCATCCCGCTTGCCGAAGCCGTCGTGTTCGCGATGCTGGCGTCGTACTTCTTCTCGCGGACGCTGGTGCCGACGCTCGCGAAGTATCTGCTGCGCCATCATCACCGCGCTGCCGACCAACATCACGCCGAACCGACGCGCAATCCGTTCATGCGGATGCACCTCGCGTTCGAGCGAGGCTTCGAGAACGTGCGCGGGCGCTATCACGCGTTTCTGGTGGCGCGTGTCGCGCGGCCAGGCATGTTCGTCACGGGCTTTCTCGTGTGCTGCCTGCTGTCGCTGCTGCTGATGCCGTTCCTCGGCCGCGACTTCTTCCCTTCCGTCGATGCCGGCACGATCGCGCTGCATCTGCGCGCGAAAACGGGCATGCGCGTCGAGGAAACCGCCGTCGTCACCGATCGCGTCGATGCGCGCATCCGCGAACTGATTCCGCGCGACGAACTGCATTCGATCATCGACAACATCGGCTTGCCGGTGTCGGGCATCAACCTGTCGTATAGCGCGACGGGCACCATCGGCACGTCGGACGCCGATATCCTGATCAGCCTGAACCCGGATCATCGGCCGACGGAAGAATACGTGCGCAAGCTGCGCCGCACGCTCACCGACGAATTCCCCGGCGTACAGTTCGCTTTCCTGCCCGCGGATATCGTCAGTCAGACGCTGAATTTCGGCATGCCGTCGCCGATCGACGTGCAGATCGTCGGGCGCGACGTGCAGGGCAATCGCGCATTTGCCGCGATGCTGCTCGACAAGCTGCGCGCGATTCCCGGTTTCGCCGACGCCCGCATCCAGCAACCGTCTGATTTGCCGCGCATCTTCGTCGACGTCGACCGCACGCGCGCGCAGCAGGCGGGCTTCACGCAGCGCGACGTCGCGAGCAATCTGCTGATCACGCTCTCCGGCAGCCAGCAGACGACGCCGACGTTCTGGCTGAACCCGCGCAACGGCGTCAGTTACAACGTGATCACGGAAGCGCCGCAATACACGATCGATTCGTTGCAATCGCTCGCGAACATTCCGCTGAACGCGAACGGCCACACGAACATTCTCGGCGCGCTCTCCACGATGCGGCGCGAAGCGGGCAACGCCGTGCTCACGCACTACAACGCGCAAACCACGATCGATATCTACGGCACCGCAGACGGCCGCGATCTCGGCGCCGTCTCCGACGACATCCAGAAGATCATCGCGGATACCAAAGCGCAATTGCCGAAGGGCTCGTCGATCGAACTGCGCGGCCAGGTGCAGACGATGAACGATTCGTTCTCCGGCCTGTTCGCGGGCCTCGTCTTTGCGATCGTGCTGGTTTATCTGCTGATCGTCGTGAACTTCCAGTCGTGGCTCGATCCGTTCATCATCATCACGGCGCTGCCCGGCGCGCTGGCGGGCATCGTGTGGATGCTGTTCCTCACGCACACCACGCTGTCGATTCCGGCGCTGACGGGTGCCATCATGTGTATCGGTATCGCGACGGCGAACTCGATTCTGGTGGTCAGCTTTGCGCGCGAGCAGTTGCTCGAACATGGAGACGCGACGCGCGCGGCAATCGAAGCGGGCTTCACGCGCTTTCGTCCCGTGCTGATGACGGCGCTCGCGATGGTGATCGGCATGGTGCCGATGGCGATTGGCCTCGGCGAAGGCGGCGAGCAGAATGCGCCACTCGGGCGCGCGGTGATCGGCGGTCTGACGGTCGGCACGATTGCGACGCTGGTGTTCGTGCCCGTGGTGTTTTCGATGATCTATCGACGGCTGTCGGAGCGGCGTGCACGCGCCGCCGCGCATGTCGTCCACAAACCGCATTGATGCGGCCGACATTCATAACAACGATGCGCAAGCACAGTCTCTGGAGTGCAGATGGAAGGCAACCGTCCTGATGAGTCCGCGCCGCACGGGGAAGGCCCGCGCAGCTCATCGAAACGTTCGCGCTGGATCGTGGTCGCCGCGGCGGTCGTCGTGCTCGCGCTCGCCGCGCAGGGCATCTGGTCGCGTCACGACGCGCACGCCGCGCTGGAACGCGAAGCCGAGCATGCCGCGCAACTCGCGGTCGAAGTCGTCAAGCCGCAGAAATCCACCGCAACGCTCGATCTCGTGCTGCCCGGCAACGTGCAGGCGTTTCTCGATACGCCGATCTACTCGCGCACCAACGGCTACGTGAAGAAGTGGTACGCGGATATCGGCGCGCACGTGAAGGCGGGGCAACTGCTCGCCGAAATCGATACGCCCGAAGTCGACGATCAGCTGAAGGCCGCGCGCGCGGATCTCGACAACGCGCAGGCGAACTACACGCTTGCGAAAAGCACCGCCGACCGCTGGTCGGAAATGCTTCGCAGCAATTCGGTGTCGAAGCAGGAAACCGACGAAAAGGTCGGCGACATGCTCGCAAAGAAAGGCACGCTCGACGCCGCGCGCTTCAACGTCGCGCGACTCGAAAAGATGCAGTCGTTCCAGAAGGTCTACGCACCGTTCGACGGCATCGTGACCGCGCGCAATGTCGATGTCGGCGCGCTGATCGACGCGGGCAGTTCGGGCGGTCCCGCGAAGGAACTGTTCCATGTCGCGCAGGCCGACCGGTTGCGTGTGTACGTGAACGTGCCGCAGGCTTACGCGCAGGAAGTGAAGGCGCAGCAGACGGCGTTTCTGACGCTGACCGAATCGCCGGCGAAGCACTATCCGGGCACGGTCGCGCGCACGTCGGGTGCCGTCGATCCGCAGCAGCGCACCATGCTCGTCGAAGTAGATGTCGACAATCGCAATGGCGATCTGCTGCCGGGCGCGTATGCGCAGGTGCATTTCGCGTTGAAGTCGCAGGTCGCGGCGCCGTTCACGCTGCCCGGCAACGCGTTCCTGTTCCGTCCCGATGGCGTGAAGGTCGCCACCGTCGACGCGCAGCAGCGCGTGAAGCTCGTCAAGGTCGCGCTCGGCACCGATTACGGCACGCGCGTTGCCATCGCTTCCGGTCTGACGGGCGACGAGCAGGTAATACTGAATCCGCAGGATTCGATCGTCGATGGCGCGGCGGTGCGCATCGTGCATCCGAAGGCGGGCAAGGCTGCGGGTGCGTCGGGTGCGACCAGCGCGGCTGCGCCGCAAGGCGAACAGACGGCAAAGGCACCAGAGTGAACACGCAACGCACGCGTTTTCGTTCGATTGTTCTCGCGCTTGCGGGCGCGAGCGTGCTCGCTGCGTGCACCGTCGGTCCCGACTACAAGCGGCCCGACGCGGTGACGGCTGCGACCTACAAGGAACTCGATGGCAGCGGCTGGAAAACAGCCGAACCCGCCGACGCGCACATCCGCAGCGCCTGGTGGGAGGTCTACAACGACCCCGCGCTGAACGCGCTCGAACAGCAGGTTGCCAGCGCGAACCAGAACGTGGCGGCGGCGCAGGCGCGCTTTCGCGCGGCGCGCTCGCAGGTCGCGCAGTTCCGCTCGCAGTTTTTCCCGGTGGTCACGGCGAACGGCGGCTACTCGCGCGCTCGCTCGTCGGAAAACGTGAAGTTCAAGTCGACGGCGGGCAAGACGCTCGATGACTGGATCGTCGGCGCCGACGCGACGTGGGAACCTGACCTGTGGGGTCGCGTGTCGCGCAGCGTAGAAGGCGCGCGTGCGAACGCACAGGCAAGCGCCGCCGATGCGCAAAGCGCATTGCTGTCGATGCAGGCCGAACTCGCGACGGACTATTTCGAACTGCGCGGTATCGATCGCGAGCAGCAACTGCTCAACGACACGATCACCGCCTACAAGGAAGCCGTCGAACTCACGCAGAACCGCTACAAGGGCGGCATTGCCACCGATGCCGACGTTGCCCAGGCGCAAACGCAATTGCGCACGACGCAGGCGCAATCGATCGATCTCGGCGTGCAGCGCGCACAGCTCGAGCACGCGATCGCGATCCTGATCGGCCAGACGCCGTCGACGTTCTCGCTGCCCGTCGCGCCGCTCGTCGCCGTGCCGGTGATCGCGCCCGTGGGCGTGCCGTCGAGCTTGCTCGAACGGCGGCCGGACATCGCGTCCGCCGAGCGGCATGTGGTCAATCTGAACGCGCAGATCGGCGTCGCGACGGCCGCGTATTTTCCGAATCTGATCCTCTCGGCGACGGGCGGGCTGGAAGCCACCAACTTCAGCGACTGGCTGCTCGCGCCCGCGCGATTCTGGTCGCTGGGACCGTCGATCGCGGGCACGCTGCTCGACTTCGGCGGGCGCGCCGCGCAAAAGGCCGAAGCGCAGGCGAACTACGACGAAGGCGTCGCGCAGTATCGGCAGACGGTGCTGACGGCGTTCGGCCAGGTGGAAGACAACATCGCCGCGTTGCGCGTGCTCGAACAGGAAGCGCAGGCGCAGGACGACGCGGTGTCGGCTGCGCAGCGTTCGCTCGCTATCGTGTCGAACCGCTACAAGAACGGCGCGATCACGTATCTGGACGTCGTCGTCGCGCAGACGACGGCGCTCACCAACGAGCGCGAAGCCGTGTCGATCGCGCGCCGCCGGATGGCCGCGAGCGTCGCGCTGGTCAAGGCGCTCGGCGG
The DNA here is from genome assembly GCF_017104715.1 of Burkholderia sp. Ac-20365. Taxonomy (GTDB): domain Bacteria; phylum Pseudomonadota; class Gammaproteobacteria; order Burkholderiales; family Burkholderiaceae; genus Paraburkholderia. Next base: position 145,438 of record NZ_JAAGPI010000002.1, on the reverse strand, counting down.
CGGCTGGGACACCACGTCATTGCCGACCGACGAACAGCTCACGCATCCCGACGAAGCCGTTCAGCCCGCGAGCGCGCCCGGCGCTTCGCGCGGCTAACGCGCGTTGGCGCGTCGCTAGCTGCCGGATTCGACGACGTGGTACGCGCAATCGGCGTATCGTTGACCCTTCGCGCGCCTATACCGCGCGCTGCTTGCTTCTGTCATCACCTCTGTCATCGTTTCCGGGAGTTTTGTTGTGACCGCATCGTCGGACCCGAGTCGGCCCGCTGATTCTTCTTTTGCTGGATCCTCTTCTTCCTCACCTTCCGTCCCGCCGTATCTCGAGCGGGGCACGCGTGCTTACTGGCGCGCGAGTCTCGCGCTGCTGTTTGCGGGCTACGCGACCTTCTCGCTGCTCTACTGCGTGCAGCCGCTATTGCCTGCGTTCTCCGCTTCGTTCGACGTCAGCCCCGCGCAAAGCAGCCTGTCGCTCTCGCTGACGACGGCAGCGCTCGCGCTCGCCGTGTTCATCGCGGGCTTCGTGTCGGAAGCGTGGAGCCGGCATCGGTTGATGACGGCGTCGCTGACTGCTTCGTCGCTCTTGACGCTCGCGGTCGCGTTCACGCCGCAATGGCACGCGCTGCTGTTGCTGCGCGCGCTCGAAGGATTGGCGCTCGGTGGCGTGCCCGCCGTCGCGATGGCGTATCTCGCCGAGGAAGTGCATCCCGACGGCCTCGGCCTCGCGATGGGCCTTTACGTGGGCGGCACGGCGATCGGCGGTATGGCGGGACGCGTAATCACGGGCGTGGTTGCGGACCTGTTTTCCTGGCGTGTGGCGATCGGCACGATCGGCGTGCTCGGCATTCTGTCGATGCTCGCATTCCGCTCGCTGCTGCCGCCTTCGCGTCACTTCGTGCCGCGCCGCGGGTTGGGTTTCTCGCATCACCGTTCTGCGTTGCTGAAGCATCTGCGAAGGCCCGGCCTGCCGCTGCTGTTCCTGATGGGTTTCGTGCTGATGGGCAGCTTCGTTACGCTGTACAACTACATCGGCTACCGGCTGCTCGCGCCGCCGTTCGGGTTGAGCCAGACGGCGATCGGCGGGATTTTCGTCGTATATCTGACGGGCGTGGTCGCGTCGCCGTGGTCGGGGCGCATGGCTGACACGTTTGGGCGCGGGCGCGTGCTGATCGGCAGCATCGTCATCATGCTGTGCGGCTTGCTGTTGACGACGACGCAGTCGCTTGCGCTGATCGCGTGCGGCATCGCATGCGTGACGTTTGGCTTTTTCGCCGGGCACGCGGTTGCGAGCGGCTGGGTCGGTCGTATGGCGAAGGAAGCGAAAGGCCAGGCGGCCGCGCTGTATCTGCTCGCGTATTACCTTGGCTCGAGCATCGTCGGCTCGTATGGCGGGCGGGTGTGGGCGGCGTATTCGTGGACGGGTGTCGCGGCGCTCGTCGGTGGATTGCTGCTGATCGGCATACTTGCGTCGGCGCGGCTGTGCGCTCGCGAGCGGGTTGCTGCGGCGTAGAGGTTACGCGTTATCCCTGGAATGAATGCGGCACGCGCCGATGGTTCGACCGACAGAACGCATATTCGGAAAGGTCGATGTAAGCGCGCGTTGGCGTAGCGCCGAATCTAGCTCGTCGTCGTGCGCGGCGCGCAAAGCCTTGTCCTGCCTTGCTCTGCGCGATGAGGGACAGAAGCGCGCGTGCGCTGTAGCCCACGAAAAGTATCGATAGCGTCTCCTATACTGGTATCAGGCGCGCCGCATGCAGTCGCGTCCACGAGTACATAAAGGAGACAGGCATGCACTACTTCACGATCGGTGATTTCATTCTCGTCATTCCGATGGCGTTGGCGGGAGCGCTGTTTCTTGGGGCGCTGCCCTGTAAGACTGAATTCAGGCATAACACGTTGCGCGTGTTAGGGGCGCTGCTAGGAGTTGTGTTTGCGGTCGCGTTGGTGGAGGGGTTGCCTGCGTTGGTGTAGGTTTTGGTTTTTCGTTTTTTTTGCTTTGCGCTGGCGTCTGCGATGTGACTTCACGCTTTCGGGCTTTGCGCTGGCATCCGCGATTTGCCTTCGTGCTTCACGCGTCGCCCCTGTGCGGGGCGGCACCTACTTTTCTTTGCCGCGGCAAAGAAAAGTAGGCAAAAGAAAGCCGCTGAACACCGCCAACTCTTCTTCCTGCCCACGGGCCCCCAACGGCCCCGTCCTGTTCGCGGCATCGCTCTTCTCGATGCCCGCTGCCAACGCTCTTATTGAGCGCCTCACCCGCTTCACACGCCCGCGTCGCCACATGCGCGATCAAATCGCTCGCGTTCCAAAGCGGCAAACTGTGTGTAGGCTTTTGCGGCTTATGCGCTTCACTCCGGACAGAAAAGCGGGATCGGTGTCGTAGGAGCGCTGACGCGTGCAGCCCTACGACCGACACACAGTTTGCTGCCTGGGCGGCATTAACCATTCGCTGCCGCTGGCTGCGTTTCGGGTGTTTGAAGTGGGTGAGGCGCGCGTTAAGGGCGCCGGCAACGGGCGGGGACTGCGAAGTTGCCGTGTGAAGGAGAGGACCCGCTGGGGGCCCTCAGGCGGAGGTCAAGAACGGGCGGTGTTAGCCCGCTTTCTTTGCTTACTTTCTTTGCGGCGGCAAAGAAAGTAAGTGCCGCCCCGCACAGGGGCAACGCCTGAACCAGGCAAGACGAAACGCGGATGCCAGCGAAAAGCCCAGAAAAACCAAACCAGCGTCGCAAGACAACCCAAAACGCAGAAACACCGCCCCCAAACCCTGAGCCCCCTGCTCAACCCTTCAGATATGCTGATCCGTCGAAGGCTTCTCCCAAAGATTCACACTACCCTCAGTGGCATACCGATCGATCTCCGCCAGTTCCTCCGCCGTGAACGACAGATTCTTCAGCGCTGCGACATTCTCCCGAACCTGATCAGCCTTGCTAGCGCCGATCAACGCCGACGTCACACGCGAATCGCGCAGCGTCCAGGCCAGCGCCATCTGCGCAAGACTCTGCCCGCGTCGCTGCGCGATGTCATTGAGCTTGCGCACGCGCTCGATGTTCTGCTCGCTCAGATGCTCCTGCTTCAACGAGCCGCCGCCAGCCTTATTCACGCGAGCATCCTGCGGCACACCATTCAGATACTTACCCGTCAACAGACCCTGCGCCAAAGGCGTAAACGCAATCGCGCCCGAACCGGTTTCTTCCAGCGCGCCAAGCAATTCCTCCTCAATCCAGCGGTTCAGCATGTTGTACGCCGGCTGATGGATCAACAAGGGCACCTTGTATTCAGCAAGCAGCTTCGCCATCTCGCGCGTCTTCTGCGCGGAATACGACGAAATGCCGATATACAACGCCTTGCCCTGCTGCACAGCGCTCGCGAGCGCCCCCGCCGTCTCTTCGAGCGGCGTGTCGACATCGAAGCGATGCGAATAGAAGATGTCGACGTAATCGAGCCCCATGCGCTGCAGGCTCTGATCCAGACTCGCGAGGATGTACTTGCGCGAGCCGCCACCCTGGCCGTACGGACCCGGCCACATATCCCAGCCAGCCTTCGACGAAATCAGCAGCTCGTCGCGATACGGCTTGAAATCATCCTTGAAGATGCGGCCAAAGTTGGTTTCCGCGCTGCCGTACGGCGGCCCGTAGTTGTTCGCGAGGTCGAAGTGCGTGATGCCAAGATCGAACGACGTGCGCAGAATGTCACGCTGCGTCGAGATCGGCGTGGTGTCGCCGAAGTTGTGCCACAGGCCGAGCGACAACGCCGGCAGTTTGAGACCCGACTTGCCACAAACGCGGTACTGCATGTCCGAATAGCGTGCTGAAGCTGCTTCGTAAGCCATTGCTGGAGTCCTCGAGAACTGGAGTGGAGTCTGCGATGCAGCGAGCGCATCGCGTGGAGTAAGCGTGTTTGTTGTGATTGATGAAGCTTTGTTCTTTTGCGCCGCCCTGAATGACGCGCCGGGATCGTCACGATCTGATACCGGTATCACGTCGGAGCGCGATCATACAGCGATCCAACACGGTATGTTAGCCAATCGGCGCGCGGGCTGCATACGCCCACATTGCGGGACGCAGACGTGGACTCGGCGCCGCCCATCACCTAGACTTTCGGCCACCGTAATCCAGTGATGAGGAGTGTTCATGACCAAAGCGATCTCGCTCGCATTGATCGTCGGCGGCGTCGTGCTGCTGTACTTCGGCGGCCAGTCGTTTCATTCGTTCAGCAACGACGTGTCGCGCGTATTCACGGGCGCGCCCACCAACAAGACGATTTTCCTGATCGCCGGCGGCATCGTCGCGACGCTCGCCGGATTGACCGGGCTCGTTTTGTCGAAACGCTGAGCCGGCAACAGCTCAGAACGCGACTTCGGGCCTGGACGCGGAGCGCGACCCCGGCAGCGGCACGTTGCTGGCGCCGTGATAGGTGTAGACGAGCGAGAACTTCACCTGATCGGACAGATTCTTGCCCGCCGAATGCAGCGTGTTGCAGTGGAAGAAAACCACGTCGCCCGCCTTCAGCGCGGGCGATACCGCTTGCCGGATCAGCGCGTCGTTCTCGGGCAGATCGGAGCGGAAAAACTTCGCTTCATCGAAACGCTCCGACGTGAACGCCGCCGAGTGCGAGCCGGGCACGAACCAGAGCGCGCCGTTGTCGACGGTTTCATCGCCGAGCGCGAGCCACACCGACACCAGATCGTCCCGTTCGAACGACCAGTAGCGCACATCGCGATGCCAGCCCGTCAGGCTGCCGTACGCGGGATGCTTGGTCATCATGCAGTTGTGATGCGCGCGCGACAGGCGCGGCTCTTCGCCGAAATACAGTTCCATCCAGCCGCGAATTTCCGGCGCCGTCGCCCATTGCGCAAAGCGCGGATGGCGCGCGTACGCGTCCAGCAGCCGACGCACCGTATGACCGCCCGGCGCGTGCTTCGATTCCGGCGCGCCCGGATAGCGCAGGTCCGCTTCGAATTCGATCGGCTCGGCCGCTTCCTGCAACTGCTGGCGCGCGATCTGTTTCATCTCCGCGCAACGCTCGGGCGTGATGAGGCCCGGCACGATGACATAACCCTGATCCCGCAGCACCTGGATCTGCTCTTTCTTCGAGTGGACTGACATGGACGTTCCGTTCCGCTAGCGTTCGTTCGACAACTGCTTCCCATTGTAAAACGGGCACGATCGTGCCGTCGCGAGTCTCATCTTTCGGCTCGCCAGAGGAGGCATCTTTCACGCCCGTTCGACGTGCAACGCGCACGAGCGGATCTGCACGCCAGATGGGCAGCCGTGCACGTTGATCGAGCGCAAAGGGCGCGATCGTGCGGGCTTCGTCCTCGTAAAAACCCTGATCCATCCGGACTTTCGATGGTCACGAATCACGTGTAGCCTGTCGTCCATGTCGATTGCAACACACGCTATCCCGCCATCGGCACGGCCATCCGCAGCCGCTGCCGGTTCGTTCCGCCTTTCCTCAGGCCTTTGCGTTCCACCCGTTGGCATGGATGATGCTGTTTTTACGGCACCCTTCGTCGCGCGTCACGCTGCCTGATCTCTACTACCATGCACAGCCCATTGAGCACCCGACTCACCCGCGCGTTCAACGCCGCGCGTCCCGCACGCCGCCATGTGGTGCGTGCCCTGCGTCACCATTCCGCGCGTACGCGCGCACTCGCCGAACAACTGCGCGACGCGAAGCCCGTCGATAGCGTGCGCTTCTGGTTCCGCACCTTCTTCAGCGCACTGCGCGCACAAGGCGCGTCGCGGCAGCTATCGCTGCGCTCGCTGCTGCGCAGCCCGGCGCCCGTGCGCATGCTCGGCGCGTCGCCGCGCGCCGCGAAGCCCGCGAGCGTGCCGCATGCATCGAGCCGCCGTCCACGCCGTCTGTCGACGACGAGCGAAGGCTGGTTCGCGTTTGCGCACTGAACGTCTGCAAGATCGTCGTTAGCGCCTGCCGTTGGCGCGTGTGACCCGCTCGCACGTACAAAACAAAACGCCCTGCATGCGTTTGATGACGCATGCAGGGCGTTTTCGCTTCCTGCCTTCTAACAGCCTGACAACAACCGCGCGACCATTGGCCGCGCAGCGTGCTCAAAGCTTCACTCAGGCCAGCGCAGCAACCGGCTCCGTGCCGGCTGCTTCTGCCAGCGCGAGCGCCTTGTCGGTCGCTTCCCACGTGAATTCCGGCTCTTCGCGGCCGAAGTGACCGTAAGCAGCCGTCTTTTCGTAGATCGGGCGCAGCAGGTCGAGCATCTGGACGATACCCTTCGGACGCAGGTCGAAGTGTTCCTGAACCAGACGCGTGATGGTTGCATCCGACACGCGGCCCGTGCCGAACGTGTTGACCATCACCGACGTCGGCTGCGCAACACCGATTGCGTACGACACCTGGATCAGCGCGCGCGACGCGAGGCCAGCAGCCACGATGTTCTTCGCGACATAGCGGCCAGCGTAAGCAGCCGAACGGTCGACCTTCGACGGATCCTTGCCCGAGAACGCGCCGCCGCCGTGCGGAGCTGCGCCGCCGTACGTATCGACGATGATCTTGCGGCCCGTCAGACCGCAATCGCCTTGCGGGCCGCCGATCACGAACCGGCCGGTCGGGTTCACGAGGAACTTGATGTCACCCTTGATCAGATCAGCCGGCAGCGTCGGCTTGATGATCTCTTCGATCACGGCTTCGCGCAGTTGCGCCAGTTCGATTTCCGGAGCGTGCTGGGTGGACAGCACGATCGTGTCGATGGAGTGCGGCTTGCCGTCGACGTAACGGATCGTGACCTGCGACTTCGCGTCCGGACGCAGCCAGGGCAGACGGCCATCACGGCGCAGGTTTGCCTGACGCTCGACGAGGCGGTGCGACAGGTGGATCGGCAGCGGCATCAGTTCGGGCGTTTCGTCGCATGCGTAGCCGAACATCAGACCCTGGTCGCCTGCGCCCTGGTCGAGGTTGTTGTCGTGCGCGCGGTCGACGCCTTGTGCGATGTCCGGCGATTGCTTGTCGTACGCGACGAGCACCGCGCAGCCGCGATAGTCGATGCCGTAGTCGGTGTTGTCGTAGCCGATGCGCTTGATGGTGTCGCGCGCAACCTGGATGTAGTCGACGTTCGCCGTCGTGGTGATTTCACCTGCCAGCACGACGAGACCCGTGTTGCACAGCGTTTCAGCCGCAACGCGCGAGTATTTGTCCTGCTTGAAGATTGCGTCGAGGATCGCGTCCGAGATCTGGTCGGCGACCTTGTCCGGATGGCCTTCGGAGACGGATTCAGAGGTGAAGAGGTAGTCGTTAGCCACGTTACAGGCTCCTTTTGTTGGTTACGGTTGAGTTTCACGTAGCCTGCTTCGAGCCTGAAGCGGCGACGCTTTAGCGGATTTCCTTACCGTCAGCCGTCTATCTGAAAGATGAACGTCCGTCGGCTTCGCCCCGCAAGTTGTCAGTTAACTCGGCGAAGCCCTTATTATAGCGACTTCTTTCATTTGTCACAGAGTGCCTGCGCGTGAGGTATATCGTCCCTTTCACGGTTTTTCTTTACCCTGCGTGGTTTCGCGCACACATCGGGGCCTGCGCATGCTGAGTCGACTGGGCGTCAACTTCGCCATCGGCCTGCTCAAGCTGTTCGCGTTGCTGCCGTATGGTTTCGTCGCGCGGCTGGGTGACGGCCTCGGCTGGCTGCTCTATCAGATCCCGAGCCGCCGCCGCCGTATCGTTCACATCAACCTGAAGCTGTGCTTCCCCGAATGGAGCGACGAGCGTCGCGAGGAAGTCGCGCAGAAGCACTTCCGGCACGCGATCCGCAGCTATCTCGAGCGCAGCGTGCAGTGGTTCGGCTCGGCCAGAAAGCTCGAAAAGCTGATCGAACTCGACAGCGAAATCGATCTCACCGATCCCAACCTTCCGCCCACGCTGTTTCTGGGTTTTCACTTCGTCGGGATTGAAGCCGGTTCGATCTTTCTCAACTATTCGCTGAAGCGCCCGTGCGGCTCGCTCTATCAGCCGATGTCGAATGAGCAGCTCGAAGCCGTCGCCAAGGCGCAGCGCGGCCGTTTCGACGCCGAAATGGCGAGCCGCGCGGACAGCGCGCGTATCGTGCTGCGCTGGCTGCGCGACCGCAAGCCGGTGATGCTCGGCGCCGACATGGACTACGGCATGCGCAATTCGACCTTCGTACCCTTCTTCGGCGTGCCGACCTGCACGCTGACGGCCGTCGGACGTCTCGCAAAAGTGGGGCACGCGCAGGTCGTGCCGTTCATCGGCGAGGTGCTGCCGAACTACAAGGGTTATCGGCTGAAGGTCTTCAAGCCGTGGGACAACTACCCGACGGGCGACGACGACGCCGACGCGCGCCGCATGAACGAGTTTCTCGAAGAGCAGATTCCGCGCATTCCCGAGCAGTATTACTGGGTGCACAAGCGCTTCAAGACCCGTCCGCCAGGCGATCCGAGCTTTTACTGACCAGGCCGTTCGGACAGTGGGCGAGACAGACGGCCAGTCACTTACAATAGCGGCATGAAACTGAAATTCACCAAGATGCACGGCGCGGGCAACGACTTTGTCGTGCTCGACGGCTACACGCAACCGCTCAACCTGACGGAAGCGCAGGTGCGCGCGCTCGCGAACCGCCATTTCGGCGTGGGCGCGGACCAGTTGCTGGTGGTCGAGAAACCGACCGTCGAGGGTGTCGATTTCAGATACCGCATCTTCAACTGCGACGGCGGCGAGGTCGAGCACTGCGGCAACGGCGCGCGCTGCTTCGTCAAGTTCGTGCGCGACACACATCTGACCGACAAGGAAAGCGTACGCGTGCAGGTCCAGAAAGGCGTGATCACGCTGACCATGCAGGCGAACGGCGAAGTCGTAGTCGATATGGGCGCGCCCGTATTCGAGCCGGCGCAGGTGCCGTTCGACGCCAGTGGACTCGACGCGCGCCGCGAAGGCAATGATCTGACCTATCCGCTCGACGTCAACGGCGCGACGCGCTGGGTGTCGGTCGTTTCGATGGGCAATCCGCACGCGGTGCAGCTGGTGGACGACGTCGAGTCGTTCCCGGTGCTCGTCGACGGTCCGGTGATCGAGAACCACGCGCGTTTTCCGCAGCGGGTGAACGCGGGTTTCATGCAGATCGTCAGCCGTAACGAGATCAGGCTGCGCGTCTACGAACGCGGCGCGGGCGAAACGCTCGCCTGCGGCACGGGCGCCTGCGCGGCCGTCGCGGCGGGCATTCGCCGCGGCCTGCTGGACGCGCCCGTCAAGGTGCACACTCACGGCGGCGCACTGACCATCACATGGGACGGCAACGCCGACTCGCCGCTGATGATGGCCGGTCCGGCCGCCACGGTGTTCGAAGGCGAAATCGAACTCGCCGACTGAATGACATGACCGCCGCGCGGAGGCTGGACCACGCGGCGCGGCAGCAAGACAGCAACGAAGCGCGCAACCATTAAGCTGAAACCATGAACGAACGCGAAGTCGCCGACTACCTGCTAGCCAACCCTGAATTCTTCGCCGAGCACGCGGAGTTGCTCGCGTCCGTGCGGCTCGCGAATCCGCACGGCAAGGCCGCCGTGTCGCTGCAGGAACGTCAGATGGACATGTTGCGCGAGAAGAACAAGCATCTCGAGCGGCGTCTCGCCGAACTGCTGCGCTACGGCCACGAGAACGACAGCATCGCGTCGAAATTCGGCCGCTGGACCACGCGCGTGATGGCCGAGCGCGATCCAGGCGCGCTGCCGCGCACGATCTCGTCGGGCCTGCGCGACGTGTTCGATGTGCCGCAAGCGGCGCTGCGCGTGTGGGAGGTGTCCGAGCCGTATTCGCAAGCGGACTTCACGCGCCACGTCGGCGAGGAAGTGCGCATCTTCGCGAACAGCCTTGCTACGCCGTACTGCGGCGCGAACACGGGCTTCGAGGCGGCGCAGTGGCTCACGCCCGCCGTTTCGGCGGTGGCCGGCGACGCGATGCCCTCGGGCGACGGCGTCACCGCGGGCGGCACCGAATCGATCGCGCTGATCGCGCTGCGCGATCCCGAAGCATCGAACGATGCATCCGCGTTTGGCTTGCTGGTAATGGGCTCGCCCGATGCGCGCCGCTTCCACGACGGCATGGCCACCGATTTCTTGACGCAGATCGGCGCGCTCGCAAGCGCCGCGCTGAGCCGCCTGCTGCCGCGCTAAGCGTCCGTCACGTGACATCCGCCGACCCGATCGCCACCTATCTCTCGAGCCTCGAGCACGAGCGGCGGTTGTCGGCGCATACCTTGCGCGCTTACACGCACGAGCTCGGTGAGCTGAAAACGCTCGCCAACGGACGGCCGCTCGAAAGCCTCACCGCCACCGATATCCGCGGCGCCGTTGCACGCGCGCATGCGGGCGGATTGTCGGCACGGTCGATCGGGCACCGGTTGTCGGCGTGGCGCGCGTTTTATCGCTGGCTTGCCGGGCGTATCGAACTGCCCGCGAATCCCGTCGCGACCGTGCGCGCGCCCAAACGCGCAAAGACACTGCCGAAAGCCCTCTCCGTCGACGACGCGCACCGGCTGATGGAATCGCCCGCGCAAGCCACGGCCGAAGGCTTGCGCGATCACGCGATGCTCGAACTGTTTTACTCCTCGGGACTGCGTCTGTCGGAACTGGTTGGTCTCGACGTGCGCTATGCCGATGTCGACGGCTATCGCTCGACCGGCTGGCTGAAGCTCGACGAAGCCGAGGTCGAAGTGCTCGGTAAAGGCAGCCGCCGGCGCATGGTGCCCGTCGGCAGCAAGGCGCTCGAAGCGCTGCGCGCGTGGCTTGCCGTGCGCGGCGAGCTGCTGAAGCAGGATCCGCATCCGCTGTTTCTGTCGGCGCGCGGCAACCGGATGTCGCCGAACGTGGTGCGCGAGCGCGTCAAGCGCGCGGCGCTGACGGCGGGCATTCCCGCCAACGTGCATCCGCACGTGCTGCGCCACTCGTTCGCCACGCACGTGCTGCAGTCGAGCGGCGATCTGCGTGCCGTGCAGGAACTGCTCGGCCACGCGAGTATTGCCGCGACTCAGGTCTATACCGGCCTCGACTTCCAGCATCTCGCGCGCATCTACGATCAGGCGCACCCGCGCGCAAAAAAACGCGACTGACACGGCTTCGGCCGTCAGTCATATCCGGCTTGCCGCTTCGCGCGGCATATTGTTCTGCTGAAATCCTCACGAAGTCATGAATACCGTTACGCTCAAACCGTCGAAAGAGAAATCGCTGCTGCGCCGCCATCCGTGGGTCTACGCGAACGCGATCGACCGCGTCGACGGCAAGCCCGCCGCCGGCGCGACTGTGCTGGTGCGCGCGCACGACGGCCGCTTTCTGGCGCGCGCCGCGTACAGCCCGCATTCGCAGATCCGCGCGCGCGTCTGGAGCTTCGACGAGAGCGAACCCGTCGATCACGCGTTCTTCAAGCGCCGCGTGCAGCGCGCGCTCACGCATCGTCAGGCGATGGTGCACAACACGGGCGCCACGCGGCTGATCTTCGGCGAGGCGGACGGCCTGCCGGGACTGATCGTCGATTACTACATCCAGGATGACGAAACGAAGCGCGGGCAGATCGTCTGCCAGTTCATGGCGGCGGGCGTCGAAGCGTGGAAGGAAGCGATCGTGCAGGCGCTGATCGGCGCGACAGGTTGTCCGAACGTCTACGAGCGCTCGGACGTGTCGATCCGCGAAAAGGAAGGGCTCGAACAGACTGTCGGCGTACTCGCCGGCGACGCCCCATCCGAAACGCTGATCGCGAGCGAAAACGGCGTGCGCTATCACGTCGACGTGCGCAACGGCCACAAAACCGGCTTCTACGTCGATCAGCGCGACAACCGCGCGCTGGTGCAGGAACTGTCGAAAGACCGCGACGTGCTGAACTGCTTCTGCTACACGGGCGGCTTCTCGCTCGCGGCGCTCAAGGGCGGCGCAAAGCGCGTGGTGTCGATCGATTCTTCCGGCGATGCGCTGGCATTGGCGCAGCAGAACGTCACGGCCAACGGCTTCGACCCCGAACGCGCCACGTGGCTCGACGCCGACGCGTTCAAGACGCTGCGCCGCCTGTACGACGACGGCGAGCGTTTCGACCTGATCGTGCTCGATCCGCCCAAGTTCGCGCCGTCGCGTGAAACCGTGGACCGCGCGGCGCGCGCTTACAAGGACATCAATCTCACTGGCCTGAAGCTGCTGCGGCCGGGCGGCCTGCTGTTCACGTACTCGTGCTCGGGCGCGATCGATGCTGAACTGTTCCAGAAGATCGTCGCCGGCGCGGCTGCGGACGCGCGCGTCGATACGCGCATTCTCAAGCGGCTGGGCGCGGGGGTCGATCATCCGTTGCTGACGGCGTTCCCCGAAGGCGAATATCTGAAAGGCCTATTGTTGCAAATCGCCTGATCGCCCATAGTTAAGGCGTTATTTCCACAGGCAACGACGGGGCATTCGCCGTCCGGCAGCAGCGCGCGGGCGGATATGCTTCAATATTCTGCTGAATTCATGCGGTCCGGGCCACGCGCATAGAGCGCGGTTCGCACCCCAGATTGACGAACACAAGGCGACTCCACATGGCGAACAACATGATTCCCGTCACTATCCTGACCGGCTTTCTCGGCAGCGGCAAAACCACGCTGCTCAAGCGCATCCTGAACGAGAAGCACGGCATGAAGATCGCCGTGATCGAAAACGAGTTCGGCGAAGAAAACATCGACAACGACATCCTCGTGCAGGACACCGGCGAGCAGATCATCCAGATGAGCAACGGCTGTATCTGCTGCACGATCCGCGGCGACCTTGCGCGCGTGCTCGGCGATCTCGCTGCGCAGAAGCAGGAAGGCAAGCTCGATTTCGACCGCGTCGTGATCGAAACCACGGGCCTCGCGAACCCCGGCCCCGTCGCGCAGACGTTCTTCATGGATAACCAGATCGCCGACGAATTCCTGCTCGACGCGATCATCACGCTGGTCGACGCAAAGCACGCGAATGCGCAACTCGACGAGCACGAAGTCGTGCAGCGTCAGGTCGGTTTCGCGGACCGCCTGTTCATCACGAAGTCGGATCTCGTCGATGAGAAGGTGATCGGCGACCTGCGCCACCGTCTGCTGCACATGAACCCGAAGGCGCAGATTCGCGTCGTGAACTTCGGTGAAGCGGACATCAAGGAAATCTTCGATCTGCGCGGCTTCAACCTGAACTCGAAGCTGGAAATCGACCCGGACTTCCTCGCCGAAGACGACCACGATCACGCGCATCATGACCACGACCACGATCATGACCACGCGAACTGCGATCACGATCATGGCAAGTGCGATCACGAAGGTCACGATCACGGCCATCATCATCACCATCACGCGCATCATGACGACAAGATCAAGTCGTTCGTTTTCCGCAGCGACCGGCCGTTTGATCCGAACAAGCTCGAAGACTTCCTCGGCGGCATTCTGCAGATTTATGGCGAACGCCTGCTTCGCTATAAGGGTGTGCTGTATATGAAGGGCGTCGATCGCAAGGTCGTCTTCCAGGGCGTGCATCAGATGATGGGCAGCGATCTCGCCGCCAAATGGCAGCCCATCGAGAAGAAGACCAACAAGATGGTGTTCATCGGCATCGAACTGCCGCAAGACCTGATCACCGACGGTCTTGAAGCCTGCCTCGTCTGATTCGTTCTTACTCTGATCCCGCATTGCGATGCGTGGCGGGCGGGCGCTTCGGCGCTCCGCCTGTCGCCGCATTCTCGGGTTCCAAAAGCAAAAAAGACCTCGAAAGCACGGGCGCGGCAATTTAAAAGCCCGCCTGCGGTCAAAGCACGTGAAAACCCTGTTGCGAGAATACGTGTACGACCATCGCTTTTTAGTGAACAGCGCGTTATATTTTCACGATAAGTGGAGTTTGCGGCAGGGATTTCCCCTGCTTGCGGTTTCGTATTGTGATTCAGTTACAATACGGCCCCACTGGAGAATGATAACGATTTGCCCGGTGTAAAACGCGTAATCGCGTCGCAGCCGTGCCGGGCCGAAAATGGCGCCGGAAAATCTAATCCGGGGATATCGCCGATATGCCGGCCGGCCGCACGCCGGCTCATAACGCGCTGCCGGGAAGCATTGCCTCAGGAGCATTGGAAGAATCGGTTTCCAGAGGAGTTCGGCCCCGCATCGGCGCTTCGGCGTCACGACAGCCCACCGTCCGTGTTCGCCGGCGCTCATTTGAGCGTCATCGAGGCGCCTTTGCGGGCAACACGAAAGTGCGGGCAATGATTTGCCTCACATTGAAGAAGCAAGCCAGATGACGACGAAACGACTCTTGACCGAAGCCGAAATCCTGAAGATGAGCGACAAGGATTACATGAATGAGGATCAGCTCGCTTTCTTCAAGAACCGGCTCGAGCAGCTGCAGGCGGACATCCTCCGCAATGCCGGCCAGACGACCGAGAACCTCCGCGAAACCGTGATCGTGCCGGACCCGGCCGACCGCGCGACGATCGAGGAAGAGCATGCGCTGGAACTGCGCACGCGCGACCGCGAACGCAAGCTGCTGAAGAAGGTGCAGCAGTCGATCGCACGGATCGAATCGGGCGACTACGGCTGGTGCGAGGAAACGGGCGAGCCGATCGGCATTCCCCGTCTGCTCGCGCGCCCGACCGCGACCCTGTCGCTCGAAGCACAGGAACGCCGCGAACTGCGCCAGAAGCTGTTCGGCGACTGATCGACCGGCGGCGCGGTAATCGGGGTCCGCGCCCCAGACACGCTTCGTCAGAGGCGCACGGGATCGTGCGCCTCTTTTTTCTTTTGAGCTTCGTTTTATCCACCGCTTTGATGGGCCCAATTGCCGGGCTGCACGCGGTAATCGGTAAATGCGGATTACATAAAACGCACGTCGCCGAAACGCCAGAACGTTTTACCTCCCCATCCGCCTTCCGCGCCGCAGATCCCGCCGTCCCCGCCTTTTCTCGCGCCGATATGACTTCGGCTCTTGATATGGCGGCGCCCGCCCTAAAATAACTCCGACATGCGTTGCACGCGCGCGCGGCCCAGCATCGCGCGCCGTCCGCACCCGGATTCCGTGGTGGCGCAACGCGCCTCCGCGTACTCGCCAGCTTTAAAAGGAACGCAAATGGAGCAATTTCACGGCACGACGATCGTCTCCGTGCGCCGCGGCGACAAGGTCGCGCTCGGCGGCGACGGCCAGGTCACGCTGGGCAATATCGTCATGAAGGGCGGTGCGAAGAAGGTTCGGCGCATCTATAACGGCAAGGTGCTGGTCGGCTTCGCCGGCGGCACGGCCGACGCGTTCTCGCTGCTCGACCGCTTCGAAGCCAAGCTGGAAAAGCACCAGGGCAATCTCACGCGCGCCGCCGTCGAACTCGCCAAAGACTGGCGCACCGACCGCATGCTGCGCCGTCTCGAAGCGATGCTGATCACGGCTGACGCCACCACGACCCTCGTCATCACCGGCAACGGCGACGTGCTCGATCCCGAAGGCGGGATCTGCGCGATCGGCTCGGGCGGCGCTTACGCGCAGGCTGCCGCCAAGGCGCTCGCCGACAACACGGATCTTTCGCCGCGCGACATCGTCGAAAAGTCGCTGGAGATTGCCGGCGACATGTGTATCTACACGAACCACAACCGCGTCATCGAGACGATCGAGTAAGGACACACGATGAGCACCATGACTCCCGCCGAGATCGTCTCGGAACTCGACAAGCACATCATCGGCCAGAATCGCGCGAAGAAGGCCGTTGCCGTCGCGCTGCGCAACCGCTGGCGCCGTCAGCAGGTCGCCGAGCCGCTGCGTCAGGAAATCACGCCGAAGAACATTCTGATGATCGGGCCGACGGGCGTCGGCAAGACGGAAATCGCGCGGCGTCTCGCGAAGCTCGCCGACGCGCCGTTCATCAAGATCGAAGCGACCAAGTTCACGGAAGTCGGCTATGTGGGCCGCGACGTCGACAGCATCGTGCGCGATCTGATCGAAATCTCGGTCAAGCAGACGCGCGAAACGGAAATGCGCAAGGTCCGCACCAAGGCGGAAGATCTCGCCGAAGACCGTATCCTCGAAATCCTGCTGCCGGGTGCGCGCACCACGGTCGGCTTCGGTTCGGGCAACGAGTCGAGCACAGACGATTCGAACTCGACGACGCGTCAGACCTTCCGCAAGCGCCTGCGCGAAGGCGCGCTCGACGACAAGGAGATCGAACTCGACATCGAAATGACGCAGCCCACGATGGACATCATGGGCCCGCCGGGCATGGAAGACATGACCGAGCAGATCCGTTCGATGTTCGCGAATCTCGGCGGCGGCAAGAAGACGCGCCGCAAGATGAAGGTGAAAGAAGCGCTGAAGCTGCTCACCGACGAAGAAGCCGCGAAGATGCTCAACGACGAAGAGGTCAAGACGAAGGCCGTGCAGAACGTCGAGCAGAACGGCATCGTGTTCCTCGATGAAATCGACAAGATCGCGTCGCGCAGCGAAGCAGGCGGCGGCGAAGTCTCGCGTCAGGGCGTGCAGCGCGATCTGCTGCCGCTCGTCGAAGGCACGACCATCAACACGAAATACGGGATGGTGAAGACCGATCACATCCTGTTCATCGCAAGCGGCGCGTTCCATCTCGCGAAGCCGAGCGACCTGATTCCCGAACTGCAAGGCCGTTTCCCGATTCGCGTCGAACTGGATTCGCTGTCGGTGAAGGATTTCGAATCGATTCTCGTCGCCACCGACGCGAGCCTCGTCAAGCAATATCAGGCGCTGCTCGAAACGGAAGACGTGCACCTCGAATTCGCCGACGACGGCATCCGCCGTCTCGCAGAAATCGCGTTCTCGGTGAATGAGAAGACGGAAAACATCGGCGCACGCCGTCTCTATACGGTGATCGAAAAGCTGCTCGAAGAAGTGTCGTTCTCGGCGGGCAATCATGCCGGCAAGAGCGTGCAGATCGACGCGGCGTATGTCGATCGCGCGTTGAACGAGGTCGCGCAAGACGAAGATCTGTCGCGCTACGTGCTGTAACGCTAGCTGACCGATAAACAAAAAGGCGTCGCTCCTCACGGAGCGACGCCTTTTTTCATACTCGAACCAACGTTACTGCTTGACCGGCCGCTTCGCGAGCTTGCGCTGCAACGTGCGCCGGTGCATGTTCAACGCGCGCGCCGTCGCCGAGATATTGCCGCCGTTTTCCGCGAGCACGCGCTGGATGTGCTCCCACTCGAGCCGCGCCACCGACAGCGGCGTCGGGTTCTCAAGCGCCTCTTCGGCCTGCGTCGCGCTCGCTTCCGTTTGCAGCGCGGACAGGATCGTCTCGACGTTCGCGGGCTTGGCCAGATAGTTGTCCGCGCCATCTTTCACAGCCTGCACGGCAGTCGCGATGCTCGCGTAACCCGTCAGCACCAGCATCCGCGCGTTCGGCTGCAGGTCGCGCAGCGGCGCGACGAGCGTCAGGCCCGAGTCGTTGCCCAGATGCAGATCGACGGTGATCTGCCCGAACTTCTGCTGATTCGCGAGGCGAATCGCTTCGTCGGCGTTGTGCGCCTCGGACACCGTGAAGCCGCGACGCGTCAGCCCGCGCGCGAGGATGCCGGAGAACACTTCGTCGTCGTCGATTACCAGAAAGTTCTTATCGCTCATGCTTGCTTCTCCGTATTGGACGACGCGGCGCCCTGCCGGCCCGCGCCCGTTTGCTCGCGGGCCAGAGGCAACCGCAACACTGCGCGCGTACCGCGCGGCTTGATTTCGTTGGCGTCGGTGAGTTCGATCGATCCGCCGAGCCGCGCCGCCGCCGTAAACGCCAGATACAGCCCGACGCCATGTCCGCCCTGCGTGCTATCCACTGGCGCCGCGCCCAGCAAACCACGCAGCGACGCCGGCACGCCCGGCCCCGCATCGCAGACCTCGAAGGCGATCGAATCGCTATCTGCCAGCTTCGCTGCCAGTGTCACGTGATCGCGACTCGCGCGCGCGGCGTTATCGAGCAGGATGGTGAGGATCTGACTGACGGCGACCGTGTCGTCGACGCTCACGTTATCGGGCGGCTCGCCGAGACGCTCGAACTTGACATGCGGATGCCGCAAGCGCCATTGGTCGGCGAACGAGTCGAGCCACTCGTCGACCCGCTGACGCGTGCCTTGCGTCGATGCGCGGCTGCGCAGGCGCGCGAGTGCCGACGTGCACAAAGTGAGTTGCTGATCGAGGATGTCGAGATCGGCCGAGTACGGTTTCAGACCTTCGTCGCTGCGTGCGGCATCGCGCAACTCTTCGGTGAGCATCGCGATGGTCGACAACGGCGTGCCCATTTCATGCGCGACCGTCGCGGCCTGCACGCCCAGCGCCACGGCACGCTCGTCGCGCAGCAGGCGCTGTTGTGCGTCGCCGAGCGCTGCATCGCGCTGACGCAGCCCGCGCGACATGCGCGCCACGAACCACGCGATCAGCCCGACGCTCACCATGAAGTTCACCCACATGCCGGCGCGGTAGTAGTCGAACAGGTTCGCGGGATTGTCGAGATTGAGTGGCACCGACTCGAAGCTGAGCACCGCGTAACAGGCGACGGCAAACGCGGCGAGCCACGCCATCAACTGCCACGGCAGCACGGCAGCGGCAATGGCCAGCGACGGCAGATACAACGAAACAAAAGGATTGGTCGTGCCGCCCGACAGAAACAGCAGCGCCGACAGCGCGCCGAGATCGACCCATAGCTGACCGAACAGTTCGAGATTCGACTCCGGCTTCTGGCTCGCGACGCGCAGCCACGTCAGTCCGTTGAAGAGCACTTCGAGCCCGATGACGAGCAGCATCGCCGGCAGCGGCAACTTCACGCCGACGAAGCTCTGGACGAACGCAATCGTCACGAGTTGCCCGATGATGGCAAGACTGCGTAGCCAGAAGAGATGCCCGAGATTGACCCGGCCGGTGACGGTTATACGGTGCATCCTCTGAGTTTACCTGTTGGGAGGGGTCTGATTCATCTAGCGAATGCTCGGAACTATAGTTTCTTTGCTGTTTACCGTGCACTCGAGAATCTCCAACCACACATGCTTAAAACACCGCTTGATCTGCATCAAGTTTCTTTGGATTCCTTTCAGACATTTCTGCGTCATGCTGTCGCAGCACGACAGCAAGCCGACACGAAAGCACACGACATCTGGGTTCAGGCCGCTTCCCATCTATTCCCAACCGATACACATTCGCTCGATACGCTGGTTCAACAACTCATCGAGCGGCAGCTTCGCTCCGAAGCCGAAACCATTGCGCGAGCTTTGGCCGCTTTGGATCCGCACGACGCCAATGCGCTCTTCCGCCTGGGCTACACGCTGCAAGCGACGAACCGTCATCAGGACGCGATCGCGCCATACCGCGAGGCGCTTGCCATCGATCCCAGCCTGCACAGCCTGCGCAACAATCTGGCAGGCGCGTTGATGACGGCCGATCCTGCCTCGGCGGAAGCAGCGGAGTTGCTGCAAGCTGCGCTCGACCAGAATCCCGACGATGCGAACGCGTGGGTCAATATTGCCAAGCTTCATCTGGCGCGCTTCGATCTCGACAGCGCGCTCGAAGCCGAGCGGCGCGCGCTTGCGCTTCAGCCCGACAACCCGATCATGCTCGGCAATCACGGGCAGACGCTGCGTGAAGCGCAGCAGTGGGAGCAAGCTGAGCGCTTCACGTTGGCGGCGCATCGCGCTGCGCCTGATGTAGCGTCACACCTGTCCAACCTCAGCATGATTCACCTGCTGCGCGGCAATTACGCCGACGGCTGGCGTGAGCATGAAGCGCGCTGGGATGGATCGAAGGAACTGGCCGGAAGGCGCCCAGTGCTGCCTCGCCCGGCGTGGCGCGGCGAACCGCTCGCCGGCAAGACGCTGCTGCTGTGGGGTGAACAGGGCATGGGCGATCTGCTGCAGTTCTGCCGCTACGTGCCGCTGCTGGCCGACCGCGTGCATCGCGAAGGCGGCCGGCTTGCGTGGAATTCGTTTCCGCAGATGGGCGCGTTGCTCGAGCGTTCGCTCGCGCAACACGCCGACGAATTCACGCCAGGCGGCGGCGTCGATGAATTACCGGCGTTCGACTATGAGATTTCGCTGCTCTCGCTGCCCTTGCTGTTCGATACGCGCGAGGAAACGATCCCGTCGGCCGTTCCTTACCTGCAAGCCGATCCGCAAGCCGTCGATACGTGGCGCCAACGCCTCGCCGGTGAAAAGCGGTTGAAGGTCGGACTCGCGTGGACGGGCAGCCATGGACATCAGCGCAATCCGTTTCGCCGTGTCGGGCTGGAGCGGTATGTCGACGCCTTCCTGAAGCTCGATAACGTGGCGTTCTATTCGCTGCAACCCGGCGCCGCAGCCGACGTGGCGGCAGCGCGCGCGGCCGGATTCGATATCGCCGATCACACCGCCGGATTCCAAAGCTTCGATGACACGGCCGCCTACATGAGCGCGCTCGACCTGGTGATCACCGTGTGCACGTCGGTTGCGCATCTGAGCGGCGCAATCGGGCAGCGCACGTGGGTGCTGCTCGACGTCAATCCGCATTGGGTCTGGTTGCTCGATCGCGCCGACAGCCCGTGGTATCCGGACGCGACCTTGTACCGTCAAAAGCAGTTCGCGCAGTGGCAACCCGTATTCGATGCGCTGACACGCGATCTCGCCGCGCTAGCCGGTTCACATCGACGCAGACAGAAATAGAAAACGCACGCGTCCGGCGCCTCAATCCGGCGCCGGCATCGCGCCGCCCACCGGCGCGTGCGTGCGCGCAATCGCATCGGCGAGGCATTCGGGACATAGACAGCCCGTGCCGGCTTCGAGCGCCTCGGCGGGCAAAGCGGGCATCGACACGCACCAGCACGCCGAGCGCTCGCCGCGCGCGCCGCAGTCGAACACGCGGCGGCAGCGCGGACAGCGCACGCTCGACGTGCCGGAAGTTTCAGCCGGCTCGGATGGGGACAGATTCATGACAACGGGATGAAACCGTCAGATGATCCAGACATGATGCCACTTCCGGCGAGGCAGCAAAACGCCTGCCTACCCGTTGGCATTCGCAGCGCGGACAGTCTTCTGCGTCACGTCAGAACTTCCTGTCCCGGCAACTGACCAAACCTTCCAGCGCGCCGCCGGAATCCACCGCTGGAACGACGCATCCATCGACCGCAAACGCACTTTTCCGCACTGCGGCAATTTGCGGGCCGTCACCGCGGCGGCACACGTCGAATTCACTATTGCACCGCGCCAGTTGTGTACAATCCGGCGTTGTTTTCACCGTTTCCGTCCGAGCCGCCGCCATGTCCGAAACTCCCGACCTGTCCCAGATCGCTCCCACGCTGAAGGCTGAAATTCTCGCCGAGGCGCTGCCCTATATTCGCCAGTACCACGGCAAGACCGTTGTCATCAAGTACGGCGGCAACGCAATGACGGAAGAGCGCCTGAAGCAGGGCTTCGCGCGCGACGTGATCCTCTTGAAACTGGTCGGCATCAACCCGGTGATCGTGCACGGCGGCGGTCCGCAGATCGATCAGGCGTTGAAGAAGATCGGCAAGCAGGGCACGTTCATCCAGGGCATGCGCGTCACCGACGAAGAGACGATGGAAGTCGTCGAATGGGTGCTGGGCGGTGAAGTGCAGCAGGACATCGTCACGCTGATCAATCACTTCGGCGGCCACGCAGTTGGTCTGACGGGCAAGGACGGCGGCCTGATCCACGCGCGCAAGCTGATGATGCCGGACCGCGACAACCCGGGTCAGTACATCGATATCGGCCAGGTCGGCGAAGTCGAGGCGATCAACCCGGCGGTCGTGAAGGCGCTGCAGGACGACGCGTTCATTCCCGTGATCTCGCCGATCGGCTTTGGTGAAGACGGTCTGTCGTACAACATCAATGCGGACCTCGTGGCGGGCAAGCTGGCTGTGGTGCTGAACGCCGAAAAGCTGGTGATGATGACGAATATCCCCGGCGTGATGGACAAGGAAGGCACGCTGCTGACCGATCTGTCCGCGCGCGAAATCGACGCGCTGTTCGCCGATGGCACGATCTCGGGCGGCATGCTGCCGAAGATCTCGTCGGCACTCGACGCGGCGAAGAGCGGCGTGCGTTCGGTGCACATCATCGACGGCCGTATCGAGCATTCGGTGCTGCTCGAAATCCTGACGGAACAGCCGTTCGGCACGATGATCCGCTCGCACTGAGCGCGTCCATCACCTCAAGCGTCACGCATATTCACGCATCACGCGAAGCACGGCACGCTGGCCGCCGTGCTTCGCAGAAGGCATACTGGCCTTCCGTCTCCCGCGCAGCACGCTGCGCTGTCTCATGTTTCCAACTGCACGCGCTGCCGCTTCGCAACACGAGGCAGAATCCGCACGCGCGCGAACCAGCAATCACGCTGCAACATCATGCGCACATACCGTCCGAAGCGCCGTCGGCCGCAGATTCACGCCGGCACGCCCGTCTGGCTGTTCGATCTCGACAACACGCTGCATCATGCGTCGCACGCGATCTTCCCGGCCATCAACTCCGCGATGACGCAGTACATCATCGACACGCTGCAAGTCGAGCGCGCTGAGGCGAACCGTCTGCGCACTGGCTACACGCAGCGCTACGGCGCGGCGCTGCTGGGTCTCACGCGCCATCATGACGTCGACGCGCACGACTTCCTCGACTACGTCCACACGTTCCCTGACCTGCGCGCGATGCTGCGCAGCGAACGCGGCCTCAAACGGCTCGTCGATGCGTTGCCCGGCCGCAAGATCGTGCTGACCAACGCGCCCGAAGCGTACGCGCTCGACGTCCTGAAGGAACTTGGCATCGAGCGCCTGTTCGAGCGCGTGATCGCAATCGAACACATGCGCGACCGCCGCTTCTGGCGCGCCAAACCCGATCACGCGATGCTGCGCCGTGCGATGCGCGACGCGCACGTGCGTCTCGGCGATGCCGTGCTGGTCGAAGATACGCGCAGCCATTTGAAGAACTACCGGCGGCTGGGCATCCGCACGGTGTGGATCACCGGCCATCTGCCGCAGCATGCGCGCGCGGACGGCACGCCGGCGCGGTTGCCGGGCACGGGTCGCCCGCACTATGTCGATCGATGCATTCGTTCGCTAAAATCGTTGAGACTGGGCAATCGCCTGGAAGGCCGATCGAACAACTGACGCAGAACCGGCCGCGCCAAATCAGGGACGACAGACATGCAGCCTATCCGCAAGCATGACGAGGACGTAACCGAAGACCAGCCGGCCCCGCCGCGCGCGACACGCCTGAAACCGGGCGAGCGCCGCGTGCACATCCTCCAGACGCTCGCCGCGATGCTGGAGGCGCCGAAGAACGAAAAGATCACCACGGCGGCGCTGGCCGCGCGCATCGGTGTGTCGGAGGCGGCGCTGTATCGGCATTTCGCCAGCAAGGCGCAGATGTTCGAAGGGCTGATCGAGTTCATCGAGCAGACGCTCTTCGGCCTCATCAACCAGATCGTCGCAAAAGAGCCGAACGGCGTACTGCAGGCACGCGCGATCGCGCTGATGCTGCTCAATTTTTCGGCGAAGAATCCCGGCATGACGCGCGTGCTGACATGTGAAGCGCTTGTCGGCGAACACGAGCGGCTCACCGAGCGCGTCAACCAGCTGCTCGAACGCGTCGAAGCATCGCTCAAGCAATGTCTGCGGCTTGGGCTGATGGAAGCGTCGAGCCACGCAAGCTCAAGTCCGATCCCGCTGCCCGCCGACTACGATCCCGTCGTGCGCGCGAACTTGCTGCTCAGCTACATCGTCGGACGCTGGCATCGCTTCGTGCGCAGCGGCTTCTCACGCGCGCCCGTCGACCAGGCCGACGCGCAACTGCGGCTGATCCTGCAATAGGCGGCGCCGGGCCAGCGCAGCGTTTTTTCCGATATACTCTGCGCTTAACCGTTTTTGGCGGTTAAAAGCAGTAAGACGCGCCGATTTGCTGACTCGATTGCGGGCGCGCGAACCAGCGGGTGGAGTTCGTCCATCTACGCGGTTCACTATAAATGCGGCTAAAGAGGTCGTCAGCCGCGCGCAAACTCCCTCCGCGCAACCGCCGACACCATTTAGCCGCCCCATGTCAGAAGGCGGAATGAATGGAATCGATCGGGATCGTCACTCCACAAACAATGCATTTTTCCGAGCCGCTGCGTCTGCAGAACGGCAGCTCGCTTGCGAACTACGACCTCGTCGTTGAAACCTACGGCACGCTCAACGAAGCGCGCAGCAACGCCGTACTCGTGTGCCACGCGCTCAACGCGTCGCATCACGTGGCGGGCGTGTATGCGGACGATCCGAAGAACGTCGGCTGGTGGGACAACATGGTCGGGCCAGGCAAGCCGCTCGACACCAACCGCTTCTTCGTGATCGGTGTGAACAATCTCGGCTCGTGCTTCGGCTCGACGGGACCGATGAGCATCGATCCGTCGACAGGCCGTCCGTACGGCAAGAGCTTTCCCGTCGTCACCGTCGAAGACTGGGTGAACGCGCAGGCGCTCGTCGCCGACGAATTCGGCATCGAGAAATTCGCGGCGGTGATGGGCGGCAGCCTCGGCGGCATGCAGGCGCTCGCGTGGAGCCTGATGTATCCGGACCGCCTCGGGCACTGCATCGTGATCGCGTCGACGCCGAAGCTTTCCGCGCAGAACATCGCGTTCAACGAAGTGGCGCGTTCGTCGATCCTTTCCGACCCGGATTTTCACGGCGGCGACTACTACGCGCACAACGTGAAGCCGAAACGCGGCTTGCGCGTCGCGCGGATGATCGGCCACATCACATATCTGTCGGATGACGACATGGCCGCGAAGTTCGGCCGCGCGCTGCGCCGCGCGGAAGGCGCGGAAGACGTCTACAACTTCAACTTCGACGTCGAGTTCGAAGTGGAATCGTATCTGCGCTATCAGGGCGACAAGTTCGCCGATTACTTCGACGCGAACACGTATCTGCTGATCACGCGCGCGCTCGATTACTTCGACCCCGCGAAAGCCTACGACGGCGATCTCACTGCGGCGCTCGCGCACACGAAGGCAAAGTACCTGATCGCGAGCTTCACCACCGACTGGCGTTTCGCGCCCGCGCGTTCGCGTGAACTGGTGAAAGCGCTGCTCGATCACAAGCGCCAGGTGACGTACGGCGAAATCGACGCGCCGCACGGCCACGACGCCTTCCTACTCGACGACGCGCGCTATCACAACCTGATGCGCGCCTACTACGAACGTATCGCAGCAGAGGTGAACGCATGAACCAGCGCGCTCTCGATTATCTTGCGTCGCGCCCGGATTTCCGCGCGATCGCCCGCTGGGTCGAACCTCGCGGCACGGTGCTCGATCTCGGCTGCGGCGACGGCTCGCTGCTCTCGCTGCTGATGGAAGAACTCGACGTGACGGGCTACGGCATCGAAATCAACGACGCCGGCGTGCTCGCCTCAACGAAGAACGGCATCAACGTGATCCAGCAGAATCTGGAAGATGGCCTGCGTCTGTTCGAAGACGGCAGCTTCGATTTTGCGATCCTTTCTCAAACGCTGCAGACCATTCACCAGACCGCCGCGATTCTGCGCGAGACGGTGCGCGTGGGTAAGGAATGCATCGTTTCGTTTCCAAATTTCGGGTACTGGTCGCATCGGCTGTCGGTTTTACAGGGACGCATGCCTGTGTCGAAATCGCTGCCTTATCAGTGGCACAACACGCCGAACGTGCGCGTGCTGACCATCAAGGACTTCGAGGCGCTTGCGCCGGAAGTCGGCATCGAAATTCTCGATCGCGTCGTGCTGCATGGAGGCCAGCAAGTGAGATGGGGCGTGAACTGGCGTGGTAGTCTTGCGGTCTATCGCGTCAAGAAAAGCTAACGTCACTCATCTCATGTCGAACCCGCCACACGAGGCGCCTGCACTAACCGCTCACGAAGAACATCCCGGCATGCGCGCGTTTCTCAACGCGCGCATGCTGATCTGCGTCTTCCTCGGCTTCACGTCGGGGCTGCCGCTATTCACGCTCGTCTATCTCGTACAGGCCTGGTTGCGCTCTGAAGGCGTGAACCTGAAGGAAATCGGCCTGTTCGCGCTGATCCAGTTTCCCTATACGTGGAAATTCATCTGGGCGCCGCTGATGGATCGCTATGTGCCGCGTCTGCCCGGCTGGAAGCCAGGACGCCGGCGCGGCTGGATGCTCTTCACGCAGGTACTCGTCGCGGTTGCGATTGCATCGCTTGGTATCGTGTCGCCGCGCGATTCGATCTGGACGGTCGCGGCATTGACGTCTCTCGTCGCGTTCTTCGGCGCGAGTTCGGACATCGTGATCGATGCGTATCGGCGCGAACTGCTGCACGACACCGAGCAAGGCCTCGGCAATGCAGTACATGTGAACGCATACAAGATCGCGGCGCTCGTGCCGGGTTCGCTCGCGCTGATTCTCTCGGACCATCTGCCGTGGGCGACGGTGTTCATCGTCACGGCCGCGTTCATGATTCCGGGCATGATCATGACGCTCGTCGTGAAAGAGCCCGAAGTGCACGGCAAGCCGCCGAAGAACCTGCGCGAAGCGATCGTCGAGCCATTCCGCGAATTCCTGCTGCGCGACGGCTGGCGCGGCGCGCTGTTCGTGCTCGGCTTCATCTTCCTGTACAAGCTCGGGGATACGATGGCGACCACGCTGTCCACGTCGTTCTTTCTCGACATCGGCTTTTCGCGCACGCAGATCGGCGTGATCGCGAAGACCACGGCGTTCGGTGCAAGTCTCGCGGGTGGCATCATCGGCGGGATTGCGCTGATGCGTATCGGCATCGGTCGCGGGCTGTGGATTTTCGGCTTCCTGCAGATGGTGTCGACGCTCGGCTTTGCGTGGCTCGCGCATGTCGGGCCTGCGTCGCCAGGACTGACCGTCGTGTATGACATTGCAGTCGCGTTGAGCACGGGCACGACAAAGCTGCTGTCGTTGCTCGGCATCGGCTGGACGGTGCAACTCGATCCGATGTCGGTCGCGCTCGCGATCGTGTATGGCTTCGAGACGTTCACGACCGGGCTGACGCTCGCGGCGTTCACCGCCTATATCGCGAGCACGACAGATCCGCGTTACACGGCGACGCAGTTCGCGCTGTTCACGTCGCTGGCTTCCGTGCCGCGCACGCTTGCGTCAGCGGCGAGCGGCTTCGTCGTCGCGCAGTTCGGCTGGTTTCATTACTTCATTCTCTGCACGGCGCTTGCTATCCCAGGCATGCTACTGTTGTTCAGGATCGCTCCCTGGAGAAAGCAGTCGTGATGGAGTTTGCATCGCGGCGCGCTGTCGTTGATCCGGCTTCGCGCGCCGATTCCCGTCGATCGCCTGCATATCGCATGCGCGCGCTGTATTACGCTGTCGTTTCCGCATGCGCAGCGGTCTGCGTCATGTCGCCATGGCAGGCGCAAGCGGCTGATTCGCCGTCGAATGGCAGCGCGCCGCCCGCGGCGAACGCGCCTGCGGCACCATCGGCGCCGTCTGCAACGTCTGGCGCATCTGCACCGTCGAACGCAAACGCCACGCTGCCCCAGACACCCGTCACTGCGCGCACGCCTGCGCCGACACCTCCGCTGCCAGCACTGCCCACTCCGTTCCAGCCGAACCAGCAATTGCGCTACGGCGGCTACGCGGTGTTCCGCAATCTGATTCCTTCACCGATGCTCGAAGCGCAATCGGCTGAAGAATTCGATCAGATCGCGCGCGGCGCGGAGCACATGAGCCGGCTCTATCCGCCGTCTGATCCGCACGCGAAGCGCGTGCAACAGATCGTCGACAAGCTGATTCCGTATTCGCTCAAATGGAACGATCGCACGAAGAACTGGAAGTGGGATGTCGCCGTGCTGCGCTCCACGGATATTCGTGCGTACTGTCTGCCGGGCGGCAAGATCATCGTGTACGGCGGCATGCTGGACAAGGTCAAGCCCAACGACAACGAACTCGGCATGCTGCTCGGCCATGAAATCGCGCACGCGTTGCGCGAGCATGCCCGCGAACGTCTCGGCGAACAGCAGGCCGCGCAACTCGGTTCAGGGACGATTCCACAACTCTTCGGTCTTGCCGATCTCGGCGAAGCGCCGCTCGGTATCGGCACGCAGTTGCTGGAAATGAAGTACGAACGCGCCGACGAAACGGAAGCCGATGTGATCGGCAGCGAGATTGCTTCGCGTGCGGGTTTCGATCCGCGCGCTGCGATTACGCTGTGGGACAAGCTCGCCGTCGCCACGCGCAGCAACCGCGATCAGGGCTTCATCTACGTGCATCCGTACAATCCGACGCGCCGCGCGGACATCATGAAGCGCCTGCCCGACATGTTGCCGCTGTATGCAAAGGCAATCGGCAAGACTGTCGATGCATTGCCCGACTACGCTGGCATCGGCCGCCCGCGCCGTACGACCGCGAGCGACTGATCGCACTTTCGTTTATTTCTTCGCGATCTTGTGCGCGTAGTCGACGGTCACGGGCGCGTGATCGCTGAACTTGATATCGCGGAACACATCGACGCGTTTCGCCGTCGCCGCAATGCCCTGCGTCGCGATCTGGTAATCGATACGCCACCCGACGTTCTTCGCATACGCCTGACCGCGATTGCTCCACCACGTGTACTGCTCGGGGCGTTGATCTAGCGTACGGAACACGTCGACATAACCGACTTCGTCGAACAGCTTCGTGAGCCATTCGCGCTCTTCCGGCAGGCAGCCTGAGTTCTTCTGGTTGCCCTTCCAGTTCTTGATGTCGATTTCCTTGTGCACGATGTTCACGTCGCCGCACACGATCACTTCGCGCTCTTTCGCGAGTTCCGTGAGATGCGGCATGAACTCGTCCATGAAACGGTACTTGGCCTGCTGACGCTCGTCGCCGCTCGAACCCGACGGCACATACACCGAAATCACCGACAGATTGCCAAAGCGCGCTTCCACATAGCGCCCTTCGGGATCAAACTCTTCGCTGCCGAAACCGATCACGACTTCATCCGGCTCGTGACGCGTATAGAGACCCGCGCCGCTATAACCCTTCTTCACCGCATGCTGGAAATAGCCGGTGAAACCGTGCGGCGCGAGGAATTCCGGCGTCATGTCGTCCTGCGAGCATTTGATTTCCTGCACGCACACGACATCGGCCTTCTGCTCGCCGAACCACTCGAAAAAGCCCTTCTTGGCCGCCGAACGAATGCCGTTCAGGTTGGCGGTGATCACACGCAACATGTTTTTCCTTCGTTATGTTTTTGTCTGTTCGACAAGGTGAAGATCATTCGACAATCACGCCCTTCAGCGATTCTTTCGCGGGCGGGAATTCAAGCTTCAGCGATTCGAACGCGCGCAGCAGCAACTCGCCGACCATCACGTTGCGATGCGTCTTCGAATCCGCGGGAATCACGTACCACGGCGCGTAGTCCGTCGATGTCGCCGCGAGCGCTTCCTCGTATGCGTCCTGATACTTGTCCCACAGCTTGCGCGCGTCGAGATCGGAGACGTCGAACTTCCAGTGCTTGGTCGGATCGTCGATACGCGCCTGCAGGCGCTCGCGCTGCTCGTCCTTCGAAATGTGCAGCATGCATTTGATGATCGTCGTGCCGTTTTCCGCGAGCATCAGTTCGAAGTCGCGAATGTGCCGGTAGCGCTTCAACCGCGCTTCCTTGTCCATCGAACCGAGCACGACGGGCACGAGCACGTCTTCATAATGGCTGCGGTTGAAGATGGTCAGCTCTCCCGCGGCGGGCGCCTGCGCGTGAACGCGCCATAGAAAGTCGTGCGCCAGCTCGATCGGCGTCGGCGCCTTGAACGGCACGATGCGCAAGCCCAGCGGATCGACTTCATGAAACACCGCGCGGATCGTGCCGTCCTTGCCGCTCGTGTCCATGCCCTGCAGAACGAGCAGAACGCGTTGCACGCGTTGCGCGTGCAGACGCTCCTGCTGCGCATCGAGCGCCGCGCCGATTTCGGCGAGACGTTCGCGGTCGGTGTCTTTCGATCCCGTCGAAAACGGCTTCGTGGACGGATCGACGCCGGTGAGAGAAAACTTCGACTTGCCGTCTTCTTCGAAAAAGGGCACGCGATAGTCGTCGAGTTCGTTCTTCTTTGCCATCGATGTTCCTCCTGTGCAGCGGGCCGTCATGTCGAATGGAAAAGCAAACGGGCCGTTGCGCGACTTTCGATGCGACAACAGCCCGTCATGGCTTTCGCGTATAGAGATGCCGCACGCGAAAGCCGATACCGCTACGACACTCAGCCCAGCTTCTTCTTCAACAGTTCGTTGACCTGCTGCGGATTCGCCTTGCCTTTGGTCGCCTTCATCGCCTGGCCGATCAGCGCGTTGAACGCCTTTTCCTTGCCCGCGCGGAATTCCTCAACCGACTTCTGGTTCGCGGCGAGCACTTCGTCGATGATCGCTTCGAGCGCGCCCGTATCCGAAATCTGCTTGAGGCCCTTCGCTTCGATGATGCGATCAGCGGCGGCTTCGTCCGTGGCCTTCTCCTCCCAGATCGCGAGGAAAATTTCCTTCGCGATCTTGTTCGAGATCGTGCCGTCGGCGATACGTTGCAGCACCAGCGCGAGTTGCGCAGCCGAGACCGGGCTGTCGGCGATGTCGAGGCCTTCGCGGTTCAGTTGCGACGACACTTCGCCCATCAGCCAGTTTGCCGCGACTTTCGCCTGCGCTGCACCGACCTTCGCGAGGACAGCTTCGTAGTAAGCAGCCATCGCCTTGCTCGACGTCACGACGCCCGCATCGTACGACGTGAGGCCGTATTGCTCGACGAAACGCGTCTGCATCGCGGCCGGCAGTTCCGGCAATTCGCCCTTCACGCGCTCCACCCACGCCGCGTCGATCACGAGCGGCATCAGATCGGGATCGGGGAAATAGCGGTAATCGTGCGCGTCTTCCTTGCTGCGCATCGAACGCGTTTCGCGCTTGTCCGGATCGTACAGACGCGTTTCCTGCACCACCGTGCCGCCATCTTCGATCAGTTCGATCTGACGACGCACTTCGTACTGGATCGCTTCTTCGAGGAAGCGGAACGAGTTCAGATTCTTGATCTCGGCACGCGTGCCGAATTCCTTCTGGCCGACAGGACGCACCGACACGTTCGCGTCGCAGCGGAACGAGCCTTCCTGCATGTTGCCGTCACAAATGCCGAGCCACACGACGAGACCATGCAACGCCTTCGCATACGCCACGGCTTCCGCCGCGCTGCGCATTTCCGGCTCGGTGACGATTTCGAGCAGCGGCGTGCCCGCGCGGTTCAGGTCGATGCCCGTCATGCCCGCGAAGTCTTCGTGCAGCGATTTGCCCGCATCTTCTTCGAGGTGCGCGCGCGTCAGGTTGACGGTCTTCTCGTACGCTGGATTGCCGGCCTTTTCGTTGGCCGGAACCCGGATCGTGATCTGTCCGCCCTGCACGACAGGAATCTCGTACTGGCTGATCTGATAGCCCTTCGGCAGATCAGGGTAGAAGTAGTTCTTGCGCGCGAAGATGCTGCGCGGCGCGATGGTTGCGTCGATCGCGAGACCGAACTGGATCGCGCGCTCGACAGCGCCCCTGTTCATCACGGGCAATACGCCCGGCAGCGCCAGATCGACGGGGCAGGCTTGCGTGTTCGGCGCGGCGCCGAACTGCGTGGCTGCGCCCGAGAAAATCTTCGAGACCGTCGACAGTTGCGCGTGGGTCTCGAGACCGATAACGACTTCCCATTGTGTTGCCATGTTCAAACCCCTGCCGGCGACTTGCGATGCCAGTCGGTGGCGCGCTGGAACGCGTCCGCTACCTGCAGCATGCGTGCTTCGTTGAAATAGTTGCCGATGATCTGCAAGCCGACGGGCCGCTGTGCATTCGCGCCCGCGCCGAAACCGCACGGCACGCTCATGCCCGGCAAACCGGCCAGACTCACCGACAGCGTGTAGATGTCCGCGAGATACATCTGCACGGGATCGTCGCCCTTCGCGCCGATATCCCACGCCACCGACGGCGCGACCGGCCCCATGATCACGTCGCACTGCTTGAACGCTTCCTGGAAATCCTGCGCGATGATGCGGCGGATTTTCTGCGCCTGCAGGTAGTACGCGTCGTAGTAACCGTGCGACAACACATACGTGCCGACCAGAATGCGGCGCTTCACTTCGGGGCCGAAACCTTCGGCGCGCGACTTCTTGTACATGTCGAGCAGATCGCGATACTCGGCCGCGCGATGGCCGTAGCGCACGCCATCGAAACGCGACAGGTTCGACGACGCTTCCGCCGGTGCGATCACGTAGTAGACGGGAATCGACAGTTCGGTCTTGGGAAGCGACACTTCGACGAGCGTCGCGCCGAGCGCTTCGTATTGCTTCAACGCTGCGTCGATCGATGCGCGCACGTCGTCGGCGAGGCCCGCGCCGAAGTATTCCTTCGGCAAACCGATGCGCAGGCCGGCGAGCGGCTTGTCAGCGGTAGCGCCCGCGCCCGACCAGTTCTGGCCGAGATAGCGCGTGTAATCTTCGTGAGCGTGCGTGAGGCTGGTCGAATCGCGCTCGTCGAAACCGGCCATCGCGTTGAGCAGCAGCGCGCAATCGGCGGCCGTCTGCGCCATCGGACCGCCCTGATCGAGCGACGAAGCGAACGCGATCATCCCGTAGCGCGACACGCGGCCGTACGTCGGCTTGATGCCGGTTATGCCCGAGAACGAAGCCGGCTGACGGATCGAGCCGCCCGTGTCCGTGCCAGTAGCGGCGGGCGCGAGGCGCGCAGCGACAGCCGCCGCCGAACCGCCCGACGAACCGCCCGGCACCGACTTGCGGTCCCACGGGTTTTGCACGGGGCCGAAGTACGAGTTTTCGTTCGACGAGCCCATCGCGAACTCGTCCATATTTGTTTTGCCGACGCACACCATGCCCGCCTGCGCGAGACGGTCGACGACGGTTGCATCGAACGGGCTCGTGTAGTTTTCGAGCATCTTCGAGCCGGCCGTGGAACGCCAGTTGCGCGTGACGAACACATCTTTATGCGCGATGGGCAGGCCCGTCAGCGGACCGGCGTTGCCGGCGGCGATCAGCGCGTCGGCGGCTTGCGCCTGCGCGAGCGTCTGCTGTGCGTCGACGTGCACGAACGCGTTCAGCGCCTTGTGATCGTCGATCCGCTTCAGATACGTTTGCGCCAGTTCGACTGCGGAGCATTGCTTCGCGTCGAGCGCGGCGCGCAGTTCGGTCAAGCTTTTTTCATGCATTGCGTTTTTCCTGGAAAGCGCGACGGCGCGCTGCGCCGCCGTGTAGGCATCCGGCCGCCCGCCGGCAGGCCGCGCCGAAAAGTGCGGGCCGTGTTGCGCGCAAAGCTTCGCACGCGTGACACACAACCCGGTGCTTAATCATGGACCGGGCGCTTACTCGATGACCTTCGGCACCAGATACAGGCCGTCCTGCACAGCAGGCGCGGGACGCTGGAATTCGTCGCGATTCACGATTTCGGTGACGGCGTCGTTGCGCAGGCGCAGCGCGACGTCTTCGATCTGCTCGATCGGATGCGCGAGCGGTGCGATGCCCGTCGTATCGACCGCCTGCATCTGTTCGACGAGGCCGAAGAAATCGTTGAGCTGGGTCAAGGTGTGCCCGGCGTCGGCCTCGGGCAGTTCGAGCCGTGCGAGATGGGCGATGCGTTTCACATCGGTCAGAGTCAGGGCCATGCGGTCACCGGAAAAGTGGCGGTCTGCCGCAACGATGAAAAAACGACGTCGCGACAGCAGGTTAGGTCATTGGAGCAAGCCCTCGAAATTGGGGCCAACGAAGGCAAAAAGTGCCATTCGTTTCCTTTAAATCAAGCAAAATTATAAGGTATCATTACGCGTTCGACCCAAACCCGGACCGTCTTACCAAGGCCTTTCTGACATTTTCAGAGATCGCTGAACGACAGCTCGGCTGCCTTGCTATAGCCTCCGGTACGTTCCCTCGCAGTTTCATGCTTCTCCCGGCGCACCTGGCCGGACATGAGGCTGCTAATTTTTTTCCGCTGCCGCCCTACGCTTTCCATGCGAGGCCCGGCCCCCAGCGAGACAGGATTTTGCATGTTCGGTTTTTTGCGCAGCTATTTCTCCAACGATCTGGCCATTGACCTCGGCACGGCCAACACCCTCATCTATATGCGTGGCAAGGGTATCGTTCTCGACGAGCCGTCCGTCGTCTCGATTCGCCAGGAAGGCGGCCCGAACGGCAAGAAGACCATTCAGGCAGTCGGCAAGGAAGCAAAGCAGATGCTCGGCAAGGTGCCGGGCAACATCGAGGCGATCCGCCCGATGAAGGACGGCGTGATCGCCGACTTCACCGTGACCGAACAGATGATCAAGCAGTTCATCAAGACGGCTCACGAATCGCGCATGTTCTCGCCGTCGCCGCGCATCATCATCTGTGTGCCGTGCGGTTCGACGCAGGTCGAGCGCCGCGCCATTAAAGAAGCGGCACACGGCGCGGGCGCGTCGCAGGTCTACCTGATCGAAGAGCCGATGGCGGCTGCAATCGGCGCAGGCCTGCCGGTTTCGGAAGCAACGGGCTCGATGGTCGTCGACATCGGCGGCGGCACGACGGAAGTCGGCGTGATCTCGCTGGGCGGCATCGTGTACAAGGGTTCGGTGCGCGTCGGCGGCGACAAGTTCGACGAAGCGATCGTCAACTACATCCGCCGCAACTACGGCATGCTGATCGGCGAGCAAACCGCCGAAGCCATCAAGAAGGAAATTGGCTCCGCGTTCCCTGGCTCCGAAGTCAAGGAAATGGAAGTCAAGGGGCGCAACCTGTCGGAAGGCATTCCGCGCAGCTTCACCATTTCGAGCAACGAAATTCTTGAAGCATTGACCGATCCGCTGAACCAGATCGTGTCGTCGGTGAAGATCGCGCTGGAACAGACGCCGCCGGAACTGGGCGCCGACATCGCCGAGCGCGGCATGATGCTGACGGGCGGCGGCGCACTCCTGCGCGACCTCGACCGCCTGCTGGCGGAAGAAACGGGCCTGCCCGTGCTGGTCGCCGAAGATCCGCTGACGTGCGTCGTACGTGGTTCGGGCATGGCGCTCGAACGCATGGACAAGCTCGGCAGCATCTTCTCGTACGAGTAAGGTTGCTGGTCTCCATGTCTGCAGCGCGCACTGAAAGGCTGGCTCCGCCAGCCTTTGTGCGCTTTGTGCATTGCGCGTGCGCCTAGCGCGCGCCGCCGTTTCACCCACTCGCTCACGCTCCCGGCGACCATGGAATACAGTCCGCCGCCCCTGTTCAAGCAAGGCCCATCGGCACTCGCACGACTGATTTTCTTCGTGCTGGTTGCGCTCGCCCTGCTCATTTCCGACGCGCGTTTCCGCACGCTCGAAATCGTTCGCGGCGTGCTCGGCGCGGGGCTCTATCCGTTGCAACGCGCTGCGCTCGTGCCGCGCGATATCTTCATGGGCGCCGCCGATCTGGCCGTGACCGGCGCGACGCTGCGCGGCGAGAACGACAAGTTGCACGCGCGCAATCTGCAGCTGTCGCAACAGGCCAACGAGGCCGCGCAACTGGACGCTGAAAACAGGCATCTGCGCAATCTGCTGCAGTTGTCGCAACGGATGACCACGCAATCGATCCCCGCCGAGATCCAGTACGACACGCGCGATCCGTTCACGCAAAAAGTCGTGATCGGGCGTGGCTCGCAGCAAGGCATCAAGGATGGCTCGCCCGTCGTCAACGAAGACGGCGTGATCGGCCAGGTGACGCGCGTGTTCCCGATGCAGTCGGAAGTGACGCTGCTCACCGACAAGGATCAGGCCGTGCCCGTGCAGATCGTCCGCACGGGTTTGCGTAGCGTGATCTACGGCACGCCGAAGGGCGACGCGCTGGATCTGCGTTTCGTGCCGATCAGCGCCGACGTGGTGGCCGGCGACGAACTCGTGACGAGCGGCCTGGACGGCGTGTATCCGCCGGGGCTGCCGGTCGCGAAGGTGGTGCGCGTCGACAAACAGGCGGACACGGCGTTCGCGCGGGTGATCTGCCAGCCGATCGCACCGGTGCGCGGCGCGCGCGACCTGCTTGTCCTACACTATTTGAACAACGTGCCGCCGCGTCCCGCCGACGAACCCGATCCCGCCACGGTCGCCAAAGAAGCGAAAAAGAAGAACGCGAAGACGCCGGATAAGGGCAAAGCGAACGATAAGGACGCGAAGCCTGCGGAGCCCGCCAAGACCGGTGCGGCTTCGGCGCCCGCGGCTGCGGCTGCGCCCGCAAAGCCGGCGTCGTCGGCAAAACCAGCCGGCAAGGCATCGGCAGAGAAGAAGCCGGCCGCCGAGAAAAAGCCGCAAGCCGCTCGTGGGACCACTGAAGGGGCCAAGCAATGAATCGCCCGCAGTACATCCTGCAGCCCGTCAATCCTTATTTCATCGCGTTCAGTCTGGCCGCCGCATTCCTGCTGAACATGATGCCGTGGGGCCGTCTGATCGCCGTGCCCGACTTCGTCGCGCTCGTGCTGCTGTTCTGGAACGTGCATCAGCCGCGCAAGGTCGGCATGGGCATCGCGTTCATGCTCGGCCTGTTGATGGACGTGCATAACGCCAGTCTGCTCGGCGAACACGCGCTCGCCTACACGCTGCTGTCGTACGGCGCGATCACGATCCATCGCCGCGTGCTGTGGATGTCGATCGGCGTGCAGCTTTTTGCCGTGATGCCGCTGCTCGTCGTCGCGCAGCTCGTGCCGTTCGTGATCCGGCTGCTGACGGGCGCTGCGTTTCCGGGCTGGGGTTATCTGATCGATGGGTTCGTCGAAGCGGCGCTCTGGCCCATCGCGAGCATCCTGTTGTTGATGCCGCAACGCCGTCCGGCCGATCCGGACGATACGCGGCCTATCTGACCGCCCGCGCCGCCTGTCCGCTCATGAACGCGCCAAGCTTTCCCCGCCTTCACGAGCGCTCGACGGCGCACAGCACTGCGCAACATGACGACGCAGCGCCAAACGTGGCAGCGCATCGGCGCGTCGTCGCCGAATTGAATCAAACCGCATAACCGGCAGTCCCTGCCCAACCGCATGACCGAATTCAAGGACACCCAGCAACAGCTCACGAAATTCCGCCTGCGCGTCGCGGCGGCGGGGCTGTTCGTGTTCGTCTGCTTCGGGCTGATCGCGTTCCGTTTCCTGTTCCTGCAGGTCTGGCACTACAGCAAATACTCGCTGCAAGCCGATGAAAACCGCATCTCGGTCGCACCGATCGTGCCGAACCGCGGCATCATCACCGACCGCAACGGCGTCGTGCTCGCCAAGAACTACTCGGCCTATACGCTCGAAATCACGCCGTCGAAGCTGAACGACACACTCGACAACGTCATCGATAATCTCGCGACCGTCATCAGTATCGACGCGCGCGATCGCCGCCGTTTCCGCAAGCTGCAGGAAGACTCGAAGAACTTCGAGAGCCTGCCGATCCGCACGCGTCTCACCGACGACGAAGTCGCGCGCTTCACCGCGCAGCGTTTCCGCTTTCCGGGCGTCGAGGTGCGCGCGCGGCTGTTCCGTCAATATCCGCTCGGGCCGACCGCAGCGCACGTGATCGGCTATATCGGGCGCATTTCGCAGCGCGACCAGGACAAGATCGACGACGCCAGCGACCAGAACGACAGCGATCCCGAGCACTACGATGCGCGTCTGGACGCGAACAACTACAAGGGCACCGACTACATTGGCAAGATCGGTGTCGAGCAGAGCTATGAGACGGAACTGCACGGTCTGACGGGCTTCGAGGAAGTCGAAGTGACGGCGGGCGGCCGCCCCGTGCGCACGCTGTCGCGCACGCAGGCCACGCCGGGCAACAACCTCGTGCTGTCGCTGGATATCGGTTTGCAGCAGGTCGCCGAGCAGGCGTTCGCGGGCCGCCGCGGCGCGCTCGTCGCGATCGAGCCGTCAACGGGTGACGTGCTCGCGTTCGTGTCCGCGCCCAGCTTCGATCCGAACTCGTTCGTCGACGGCATCGACCAGCAGACCTGGGACGAACTGAACAACTCGCCCGATCACCCGCTGCTGAACCGTCCGTTGCACGGCACGTATCCGCCGGGCTCGACGTACAAGCCGTTCATGGCGCTCGCCGCGCTGACGCTGCACAAGCGCACGCCGCAATGGGGCTTCCAGGATCCGGGCTCGTACACGTTCGGCGGCCACACGTTCCGCAACGACGTGCCGCAGGGTCAGGGCTGGGTCGACATGAACCGCGCGATCATGGTGTCGAACGACACCTACTTCTACATGCTCGCGCACGATCTCGGCGTGAACGCGATCGCCGGCTTTATGAAACCGTGGGGCTTTGGACAGATCACCGGCATCGATATCGCGGGTGAAGCGCGCGGCATCCTGCCGTCGACGGACTGGAAGCGCCACGCATATCGCAAGCCCGAACAGCAGAAGTGGTACGAAGGCGAGACGATCAGTCTCGGTATCGGTCAGGGCTATAACTCGTACACCATTCTCCAGCTCGCGCACGCGACGGCGACGCTCGCGAACAATGGCACCGTCATGAAGCCCCACCTCGTGAAGGAAATCGAGAACCCGATTACCCGTGCACTGCGCGCCACCGTGCCGAAAGACGATGGTCGTATCGACGTAAAGCAATCCGATATCGACGTCGTCAAGCGCGGCATGGAAAACGTGACGATGAATCCGTCGGGCACCGCGTATCAGGTGTTCCGCAATGCCGCGTATCTGTCGGCAGGCAAGACGGGGACGGCGCAGGTGTTCTCGCTGCAAGGCGCGAAGTATCACGGCCACGCGCTTGCCGAACATCTGCGCGACCACGCGCTCTTCATCGCGTTCGCTCCCGCCGACAACCCGAAAATCGCCATCGCGCTGATCGTCGAAAACGGCGGCTGGGGTGCGCAAGCGGCGGGCCCGATCGCGCGGCGCGTGCTCGACTATTACCTCGTCGATCGCGCGAAGCCGGGCGTCGAAGCTGCTGCTGTCACGGCGGCGGCTTCGGCGACGGAGGAAACGTCGGCGCCTGTCATCGGCAGCGCGCCCACGGCGCCCAACGGTGATATTCAACCGGTGGCGGTCGCGGCAGGCTTCACCGCGCTGCCGCTGCCCGCCGGCGCAACGCCGCCGCATGCGGCGGCGGCATCGGATGTATCGGGTGCGGTTGCAGCGTCGGGAGCCGCTACGGCTTCGGCGCCTGTCGCTGCATCAGCGGC
Source organism: Burkholderia sp. Ac-20365 (assembly GCF_017104715.1). Lineage (GTDB taxonomy): Bacteria > Pseudomonadota > Gammaproteobacteria > Burkholderiales > Burkholderiaceae > Paraburkholderia. The sequence continues at coordinate 106,374 of NZ_JAAGPI010000002.1, read as the reverse complement.
TGCGCCGCGAGTCGCTTCGGCGTCGAAGTCAGCCAAAGCGCCGCGCGGCGCGTCGGCAACGGCCGCAACGTCGGCTGCTGCATCGGATGCAGGCGCGACTACGGCGACGGCGCCCGTCAAAGCGTCCGACGCCCGCAAAACCCCACGCAAACCCCGTCCGGCCAGCGAATCGCGGCCGGTCGCCGCCGCGCCGTCGCGCAACGAGGACTCGCAGGCTGCGCCGCGTGGCCCCGTTTCCGGCGGCATCGACGAGTAAGGAGAAAGGCATGCAAATCGACAAGCGCGCCTGGCTCGAACGCTTCAAGAAGATGTTCGCGGGCTTCGACCGCCCGCTCGCATTGATTGTGTTTCTGCTGCTGTGCGTTGGCATCGTCACGCTGTATAGCGCGAGTCTCGACGTGCCGGGCCGCGTCGAAGACCAGTTGCGCAACATCATCCTGACGTTCGCGCTGATGTGGGTGCTGGCCAATATCCCGCCTACCACACTGATGCGCTTCGCAGTCCCGCTCTATACATTCGGGGTCGCGTTACTTGTCGCCGTTGCGCTATTCGGTCTCACGCGCAAGGGCGCGAAGCGCTGGATCAACGTCGGCGTGGTGATCCAGCCATCGGAAATTCTTAAGATCGCGACGCCACTGATGCTCGCGTGGTACTACCAGCGGCGCGAAGGCAATATCCGCTGGTGGGACTACATCGTCGGGCTGGTGATTCTCGCCGTGCCCGTCGGGCTGATCGCGAAACAGCCGGACCTGGGCACTGCCGTGCTCGTGTTCGCGTCGGGTTTCTTCGTCATCTATTTCGCGGGCCTGAGCTTCAAGCTGATCGTTCCTGTGCTCGTTGCAGGTGTGATTGCCGTCGGCGCAATCGCGACGTTCCAGGACAAGATCTGTCAGCCCGAAGTGCAATGGCCGCTGATGCACGATTACCAGAAGCACCGCATCTGCACGCTGCTCGATCCGACGTCCGATCCGCTCGGCAAAGGCTTCCACACGATTCAGGCGGTGATTGCGATCGGTTCGGGCGGCCCGCTTGGCAAGGGCTGGCTGAAGGGCACGCAGGCGCACCTCGAATTCATTCCCGAAAAGCACACCGACTTCATCTTCGCGGTGTTCTCGGAGGAGTTCGGCCTTGCGGGCGGTATCGTGCTGCTCACGCTCTATATGGCGCTGATTGCGCGCGGCCTGTACATCGCGGCGAATGGCGCGACGCTATTCGGCCGATTACTGGCCGGCTCACTGACGATGGCGTTCTTCACCTACGCGTTCGTGAACATCGGCATGGTGAGCGGGATTCTTCCCGTGGTGGGCGTGCCATTGCCGTTCATGAGCTACGGCGGCACTGCGCTGACGACGCTCGGTTTCGCGATCGGCCTCATCATGAGCGTCGCGCGACAGAAGCGGCTGATGCAAAGCTGATTCGATTGCTCAATACAAAAAAACGGCGCCTGAATTCAGGCGCCGTTTTTCATTGTGGCTTCGCTTCGTGCGATTCGCGTAACTGCGTGCTGAGTTGCTGATACTTGAGCCGCGCCGCCGGATCACCCTGCGCCGCCGCCGCCGCGTAATAGGCGCGCGCGACGTTCAGATTCTGCGCCACGCCGTCTCCGCCGCGCTCGTAGAACGAGCCTGTCACATACTGCGCGGTCATGTCGCCGCCTTCGGCTGCCTTTTTGTACCAGAAGAACGCCTGCTGATTATCACGTGCAGTGCCGCGTCCATCGAGAAACTGGTTTGCCAGCGCAAGCTCAGCCTGAATATGCCCTTGCTGCGCGGCCTTCAGAAACCATTGATGCGCCTCCGCCGGATCGCGCCCGACGAACTCACCATCGTCGTACATCTTGCCGTACACGTATTGCGCGTGCGACATGTTTGCGTCGGCGGCTTTGCGCAGCCACTTCTTGCCCTCTTCGACATTCGCAGGACCGCCTTCACCGTTCAACAGCATCATCGCCAGATTGAACTCGGCAAGACGGCTGCCGCGCTGCGCAGCCTTGCGAAACTCGGCAAGCGCGGACGTGAAATTGCCCGCGTTGTAATCGGCGACGGCCGTCTGCGTTTCCATATCCGACGCGGGCGGCGTCTTGCTCTGCGCATTCACCGACGCACCCGCCGCCAATGCAGTCAGCACGACAGCGCGGGTTGCAATGCGCATCGCGCGTAACGACAACAGCTTCATGACCGAACCTCCTGCAGTGCCTGTCGCGTGGTGCGCAACAGCCACATCACATCGGCGGCCAGCGCGATGAAGCGAAAGCCCTCCGACCGGTATTGCCTTGCGCTCGCCACGTCCATCGCAAAGATGCCCGTCGCGACGCGCGCGCGATGCGCGACGTCCAGAATGTGCTTCATCGCGTCCTGCACTTCAGGGTGCTTCGAATCGCCGAGATGGCCGAGGCTTGCCGCGAGATCCGCCGGTCCGACGAACAGGCAATCGACGCCCGGCGTCGCCGCAATCTCTTCCAGTTGCGACAGCGCGCGTTGCGATTCGATCTGCACGATGTTCGCGATCTGCGCGTTCGCGTTCTGCAGATAGTCGCGCCGCATGCCGTAAGCCGCCGCGCGCACGGCGCCCGCTACGCCGCGCAGGCCGTCGGGTGCATCAGCCGTGGCGTATTGCGTCAGGCGAACGGCATAGGCCGCTTCTTCCGCCGTCTCGATGTTCGGGAACATCAGCGTGCGCGCGCCCGCGTCGAGCACGCGCTTGATGAGCCATGGCTCGACGGCAGGCAGACGCACGACGGGTTCGGTCGGCAGATGCGCCGCAGCAATTGCGCGCAATTGACCGGCGACGTCGACGCTGTCGTTGGGCGCGTGCTCCATGTCGATCAGCAGCCAGTCGAAACCGGCGTGCGCGAGGGCTTCGGCCGCGCTATCGCTGCCGAGCGACAGCCACAGTCCGAACAACGGATCCGGGTCCTTGAGACGCAGCTTGAGTGGATTCGTGAACGTGCTCATTGCGCATCTCCGTGGATGTGACGCGCAGCCATGTACAGGCTGGAGCAATAGACGACGCGGCCCGAAAGGCCGACGTGTACAACATGATGTTGATGGCGGGCGTCGAGCCCGCAGCGTAGCGCGGTGACCGGCATGTCTCGCTCCGTGTGGTTATCGAAACGATCATACCGTGACAATAACCCGTTTAGTCGCGGACGACGTCAGCCCAGCAATTCGGCGTCTCGTACAGACGCACTTTGTGCAGCCGCAAATTGATGCCGTAGTGCGCGTCGTACACGTTCGCGAGAATGTCGAACGCGACGGCGGCAAGATTCTCAACCGTCGGAATACGATCGAGCACGATCGTCTTGTGACCGGCCATCGAGTCGAGGAAACCGCGCACCTGCGTATCGCCTTCGTAGACGAGAAACGCGTGATCCCATTTGTCGACGAGATGTTCGTTCGCGAGCGCTTTCACGTCGGCGAAATCCATCACCATGCCGCGATCGGGCGCGCCTTCCGTTTCGACGAGATCGCCTTGCAGCGTGATTTCGAGCACATAGCGATGGCCGTGCAGATTACGGCACTGGCTGCGGTGATCGGGAATGCGGTGACCCGCGTCGAATTCGAGTTTTCGTGTAATCGTCAGCACGGCAAATCAGGGAATGTTCAGGTACTTGTGAGTCTGCATCGACAGCCGCCATTGCGGATGCCGCTTGCACCAGTCGATCGCGAGCTTCGTATTGATATCGCGCGACGGGCCGTCCATCGGCTGGACGAGGAAATAGTCGAAGTCGAGCTTCGCGTAGTCGGCAAGGCGCTGGTTGTCCTGCGGCACGACCACTTTCAGTTCGTTGCCTTTGGTCTGCACGAGCGGCGCATCGGCCTTCGGGCTCACGCAGATCCAGTCGATCGTATCAAGCACGGGCAGCGAACCGTTCGTTTCGATGGCGATTTCGAAGCCTTGCGCGTGCAATGCATCGACGAGCGGCTGATCGATCTGCAGCATCGGCTCACCGCCAGTACACACGACAAAGCGTTGCTGTTCGCCTTCCGGCCACAGCGAAGCGATCTTCGCCGCGAGTTCTTCGGGCGTACGGAATTTGCCGCCGTTCTCGCCATCGGTGCCGACGAAATCGGTATCGCAAAACTTGCACACCGCTTCCGCGCGATCTTCTTCGCGGCCCGACCACAGGTTGCATCCGGCGAACCGGCAGAACACGGCCGGACGCCCGGCGTTCGCGCCCTCGCCCTGCAACGTGTAGAAGATTTCCTTGACCGCGTACGTCATGCTGCTTTCTGCCCGATGCTCCGTGAAGCTCTGTTGATATGGTCGATGCTTTGGTATGTCGCTCAGGCCGGTTCCGTGACCTGTTCGCCCTTCAGATACGCCTCGTAACCGCGCTTGCGCAACCGGCACGCAGGGCACTCGCCACAACCGAAGCCCCACGCGTGCAGTTCTGCGCGCTCGCCGAGATAGCACGTGTGCGTCTCGACGCGAACCAGTTCGACCAGCTCCTCACCGCCCAGCTCATGCGCGAGGCGCCATGTGTCGGCCTTGTCGATCCACATCAGCGGCGTTTCCAGCACGAAGCGGCTATCCATGCCGAGATTCAGCGCGACTTGCAGCGCTTTCATCGTGTCGTCGCGGCAATCCGGGTAACCGGAGAAATCCGTCTCGCACATGCCGCCGACCAGCACACGCAATCCACGCCGATAAGCAATCGCCGCGGCGATCGTCATGAACATCAGATTGCGGCCGGGTACGAACGTATTCGGCAGGCCATTCGACGCAGCGTGAATTTCGATCTCGCGCGTCATCGCGGTGTCGCTGATCGAGCCGAGCACGGACAGATCGATCATGTGATCGTCGCCGAGCCGTTCGCCCCACTCGGGGAACGTGCGCGCTACCGCGCTGCGAAAGCCATCGCGGCACTCGAGTTCGACGCGATGCCGCTGGCCATAATCGAAGCCCAGCGTTTCGACCGTTTCATATCGATCCAGCGCCCAGGCGAGACAGGTGGCCGAATCCTGGCCACCGGAAAACAGCACCAGCGCGCTACTCTTGGCGTCTTTGCGGGTCACCGTGAAACTCCGTGAAGGTTGATTGCGTATGCAGCGGCCGCGCGAGCGGCTACTCGCGGTTTGCTGCGCGCCCGTTCGGCGCGGGCCGGGACTAACACCGGCTCAAGCAGTATAGGCGGCGGGTTTCACGCGCCAATCTGCTTCGGCTTATACCGCTGATCGCCCGTCAGAGCGTTTCACGCTACGCAATGCCTCGGACCTGAAACGAAAAAGGACTTGCGAAGAACACGTGGCAAGTCCTTGATACGGCGGGATTTTATCATGCGCTGCCCGGACCCGCTCGCAGCCGCTACGCCAGCCGGATTTCGCACCGCATCAGTATCGCGTCCGCAAATAGGAAAAGCCCCAGGAATCTTGCGATTTCCTGGGGCTGAATCCTGGTGGCCTGGGGCGGAATCGAACCACCGACACGCGGATTTTCAATCCGCTGCTCTACCAACTGAGCTACCGGGCCAACGAAGAAGCGAGAGTATAGCAAGCACTTTTGCGTTTCTCAAGCCTTTCGCGAAAAAAACTTCAGCGGACTTTATTCGCCCTTGTTCTTGCCGAGATCGACGCCCAGCTGCTTGAGCTTGCGATACAGGTGAGTCCGCTCCAGCCCGGTCTTTTCCGCGACGCGCGTCATGCTGCCGTTCTCGCGCGCGAGGTGATACTCGAAGTACGCGCGCTCGAAGGCGTCGCGGGCATCGCGCAGCGGAATGTCGAATGAGATCGACGCAGTCTGCGCGGACAACATGCCGCCGCCAAGACTGTCCGCCGACATCATCGGCAACGCCGCGGCCGATGCAACGGCCGACGCATTCGCCGACATCGCCGGCTTCGCTGCCATGCCGCCGGCCGTCGGCGCCGCGCTGCCACGCGCGAGACCCTGCTCGACCGCCTTCAGCAGCTTTTGCAGCGCGATCGGCTTTTCGAGGAAGTTGAGCGCACCGATCTTCGTCGCTTCGACCGCCGTGTCGATGGTCGCGTGGCCCGACATCATGATGACGGGCATCGTGAGTAGCGCCTGCGCGGCCCATTCCTTGAGCAAGGTGACGCCGTCGGTATCGGGCATCCAGATGTCGAGCAGCACCAGATCGGGTGCCAGGCGTTGCCGGTAGTCGCGCGCCTCCTGCGCGTTCTCCGCGACCTCCACGACATGCCCCTCGTCGCTCAGGATCTCCGAGAGCAATTCCCGGATGCCCATTTCATCATCTACCACCAGGATGGTTGCCATTTAAGCTGCCCTTGTCTGCACTGTTGCTTTTGTCTTTCCCTGCGACGCACTACTGCTGCCATGCGTCGCCTGCGGCCCGCTTCCGGGCGCCGCAGCCTTGTTGTCTGCGAGTTGAAGGAAGAGGATCGAAATTTGCGCGCCCTCGATCACATCGCCCGCTCTCAGGCGGTTACGAATGTCGATTCGTGCGCCGTGTTCATCGACGATCTTCTTGACCATGGCGAGGCCAAGACCTGTTCCTTTGGCCTTGGTCGTCACGTAAGGTTCGAACGCGCGCGTCAGGATGCGCGCGGGGAAGCCCGGACCGTTGTCCGACACGGTCAATCGCACCGCGACGCTCACTTTGCCGTCTGCGTCGGGATCGCCATATTCTACTGTCCTCGTTTCGAGCAACACACGCGGTTGCTGAACATCGGCGACAGCGTCCTGCGCATTCTGCAGCAGGTTATGGATCACCTGACGCAATTGCGTCGCGTCACCGCGTATAACGGGCAAGGTCGCCATTTCGACGACAATCGGGCTCTTGCCCTCTTCAATTCCGTACAGCGTCAGCACTTCGCTGACGAGTTCGTTCAGTTGCAGATTCGCGAGCACGGCAGGTGGCGTGCGCGCGTAGTCGCGGAAATCATCGACCATCTGCTTCATCGCCGCGACCTGATTCACGATTGTAGTAGCGCCGCGTTTCAATACGTCGGCATCCGATGGCGAAAGCTTGTCGGCGAGCTTCATCTGCAAGCGCTCTGCCGAAAGCTGGATCGGCGTAAGCGGATTCTTGATCTCATGCGCGAGACGCCGTGCGACTTCGCCCCATGCGACGGAACGCTGCGCGGAGATCACGTCGGAGATATCGTCGAATACGACGACGTAGCCGGACGTTTGCTCATCGTCGCTATCGTTGCCCGCCGCCGATACTAGCCGCGCGCCGCGCACGAGCAAGGTCAGCGGATCGGCTTCGCCAGGAATCTGCAACTGCATCTGCTGCTGCCAGTGGCCTGTATCGGTTCGATCGTCGCCGCTCGCTGCTTCGAGATCCGCGAACGCCTTGCGCACCATCACGCCGAATTCGCTCAACACGCCGATACGATCCAGCGACGAACCGAACACCGACGCGAACGGCTGACGGAAGATACGCTCCGCGCCGCGATTGGCGGTGGTCAACCGGAATTGCCGGTCGAACACGAACACGCCCGCGGTCAGGTTGGCCAGAATGCTTTCGAGATACGCCTTCGAATGTTCGAGCGCGACGCGGTTCGCTTCCACAGCAAGTCGCGCTTCCGACAATTGCCGCGTCATCGCATTGAACGACTGCGTAAGGAAGCCGAGCTCGTCGCGCGACTTGATTTCGCGTTTGGGCGTGTAGTCGCCTTCCGTCACTTCCTTCGTACCTTGCGCGAGCAGGAACAACGGTCGCGCGAGCTGATTGCCAAGCGCGAGCGCAAGCATCATCGCGATAAAAGTGGCGAGGAACAGCGCGAGCGTCAGCGTGCCGATATACATCTTGCGCAAGCCCGTGCGCCCGATCGCCTTCTCCTGATACTCGCGATACGCGCGCTGCACGGCGTCCGCGTTACGCGCGAGCGATTGCGACACGGGCTGCGTGAGTTGCAGGAAACGCTCGGTTGGCTGCAACTGCGATGCGTTGGCGTCGGGAATACGCTGCACGATGCGCAGACGCAATGCGCCCTTCGCGCCGCGCGCTTTCGGATCGCCGTCCACTTCTCCTTCGATCGACGCAAAGCCGCGTCCGCGCGCCGCCTCGATCATGATTGGCGTCGGCAGATCGCCGGGTACGAGCGACGCGTAATTGCTCGTTGCCTGCGCGACCACGTGCATATCCGGCGACGCGCCCGAAATACTGCGCGACGGTTCGACGATCGTCGCGTCCTGCACGCCGAACTGATCGCGCAGACGCAAGAGCGTGAGCGTCGTGCCGGCGGAATCGGCGCTCGCGAGCTGCTCGGCCATCAGGCGGCCTTTGGTTTGCAGATCCGAGAGCGACGCATCGAGCATGCCGCGTCCGAGATTCAGGCCCGACGTCAGTGCCGTTTCGACATTCACGTCGAACCACGACTCGATACTGCGCGACACGAACTGATACGACACGATGTAGATAATGCCGCCCGGCACCACGCCGACCAGCGCGAAGAAGAACGCGAGCTTCGCCAATAGCCGCGTGCCGAACTTGCCCTTGCGCAATCGCGTGACAATGATCACGACCAGCACCGCGACGATCAGCATGAAGATCAGCGCGACGGCCACGTTTGCTGCGTAGAGCCAGCCGTAGTAACGATCGAAGAATTCGGTGTTCGCGCTCGCGGCTGCGAGCAGCACGAGCAGCAGGACAGCCGTCACGGCCACCGTCGATACGAGCAGCCTGAGCACGAGGCTGCCGACACTGGTGGCGCGGCGCACTTTATTTAGCACGTTCGGTCACCGTGAAGGTAAAGCGCTTCCAGTCGGAAGCGAGATTCCAGTCGCGGTTGTTGACCGCGTCGATCTGGAACGGCTTGGGCATCAATGCGATATCGAGCTGCATGCGCACCGATGCAGTGTACGTTTCTCCCGGATGAACCTGATTGCGATCGATCACGTGCCACGACGTGACATGCTTGATCACGGCCAGCGCCTCGTTCAGCGAAGCGAAGCCCAGTTGCAAGCCGCCCGTCGACACGCGGTACTCGCGCGTGAGCGGCTGGAACGAAAGTCGAATGCTTTGCGATACGCTCACCGGCTGTTCGTCGAACCAGTACCAGCGTGGCCGGCTCAGTTCGAAGTCCGTTGTGAAGTAAAGCGGTATGCCCTTGTTGACGGCGTCTTCGAGGTTGCTGTTCAGCTCGAACTCGAAACGCGCATCGAGCGCCCAGCCGCTGCCGTCGGATTGCAGGGACGCGCGCTGCACGGCGATCGATTCGGCTCGCGCCGGCCCGGCTGCCGTGAGGCAAAGGGCCAGCGCAATCCAGAGCGCGGCCACGAGCCGTAGCGGAAGAAAGCGTTTGATGATCACCGTTTCTGAAAGCGCGCGTAGAAGAATCCGTCGTGGTCTAAGCTCGAACCAGTGCTTTGTCCGGCGCGGGAACCAGCCGATACGTCGGCGGGCGCGCGGGCGACTGCTGGGAGCAGTTGCCCCGGCGCGTCCAATCGTACCGCATCCGCGTGTCGGTTTCCAAACCACTGAGCCTGCAACTCGCCTTCTTCCGGAAAGATCGAGCACGTAACGTACAGCAATTCGCCACCCGGTTTGACGAGTGGCCACAGCGCTTCGAGAATGCGGCGCTGCTCTTCGACGAGCGCGGGAATGTCCGACGCGCGACGCAGCCAGCGAATGTCAGGATGACGGCGCACGATGCCCGACGCCGAGCATGGCACGTCGGCGAGGATGCGGTCGAACGGTTGATCCGTCGCGTCGTGCCACTGCGACGGGTCGCCCGCGTCGCCCACTCGCACATGCGCTTGCAGCCCCAGACGCTTCAGGTTTTCGCCGATACGCCGCGCACGTGTCGCATCGCTTTCGAGCGCGATCAGGTCGATGTCCGCGAGTTCGAGCAGATGGCCCGTCTTGCCGCCGGGCGCCGCGCACGCATCCAGCACACGCATGCCGTCGCGCACGCCGAGCAACTGCGCGGCGAGTTGCGCACCCGCGTCCTGCACGGAGACCACGCCCTCTTCAAAGCCGGGAATGCGATCGACGGGCATCGGTGTGTCGAGCCGCACGGCGTTGTCGCCCGCTTGCGTCGCGGTAATCTGATGCTCACGCAACGTTTGCAGATAGGCGTCGACCGTGGAACGACGGGCGTTCACGCGCAGCGTGAGCGGTCCCTGGCCGTTGCCTGCAGCGAGCATGTCTTGCCATGCATCGGGCCATGCCTTGCGGACGGCGTCGATCCACCAGACCGGATAGTTCCAGTGCGCGACAGCGTTGGCTTGCGCTTCGGCCAGCAACGCGTCGCGTTCGCGCAGGAAGTTGCGCAGCACCGCGTTGACCAGACCCTTCGCGAACACGAATTCGCGCCGCGCGCCAATCGCGTTCACGGCCTGATCGACTACCGTGAAAGGCGCATAGGCCGCGTTGCTCTCTTCATCGACCAGCAACGCCAGCGCGCACGCGAGCACATGCGCGACGTGCGGTGTCGGCGCCTTGCGCACGAGTTTTCCAACCAGCCATTCTGCGGTGCCCAGGCGGCGCATCGTGCGGTACGCGATGTCCTGCACGGCGCCTCGTGAAGCCGACGCGACGCCCTCCGGCTGCGACACGAAGATCGCGTGCAAGGCGGCGGGCAGCGCCGCGCCGTGGCGCACGGCGCCGACGGCCTGGGCAGCGCCGTCCAGCGCGAAACCGAGCGATTCAGGTGCGAGATGCAGCGTCGACAGACGGGTGCCACGCGATGGCGGCGGCGATGCCGGACGCTGGGAATGCTTTCGGGTCATGAAGAGGCGAGAAACGGGCGCGCACGGAAAGTGTCGCGCAAACGCCACATTGTAGCGTGATGCGGGTTTCGGACCGGTGTACCGTTCCCGAACTGACCGCGATCATCGCGAACGCGAGCGATGCTGAAATGAAAAAGGGGCGAGTCATACTCGCCCCTCTTGTACTGCTACGGCCGAAATCCCGTCGATGCTTACTCGAAACGCCCCGTGCGCGCCATTTCCATCAGGCGGGCAATGCGCTCTTCGGTGGCCGGGTGCGTCGAGAACAGATTCTGGATACCGCCGGCCGACAGCGGATTCATGATCATCATCTGCGCGGTCGCCGGGTGCGCTTCTGCCGTCGGGAACGGGATGCCGTTCGCGTACCGATGGATCTTGTCGAGCGCCGACGCGAGCGCCTGAGGATCGCCCGAAATCTGCGCGCCGCCGCGATCCGCTTCGAATTCACGCGCACGGGAAATCGCCATCTGGATCAGCGCACCTGCAATCGGCGCCAGCAGCGCGACAGCGATGCTCGCAATCGGGTTCGACGGACGGCCATTCTCGTCACGGCCGCCGAAGAACATCGCGAAGTTCGCCAGCGCCGAAATCGCGCCCGCCATCGTCGCCGAAATGGTCGAGATCAGGATGTCGCGGTGCTTCACGTGCGCGAGTTCGTGCGCCATCACGCCGCGCATTTCACGCTCGGACAACACGCGCAGAATGCCCGTCGTGGCCGCGACGGCCGCGTGTTCCGGGTTGCGGCCGGTCGCAAACGCGTTCGGCTGATCTTCGTCGATCAGGTACACGCGTGGCATCGGCAGATTGGCGCGCGTCGCGAGGTCGCGCACCATCCGGTAGAACTGCGGCGCACTCGTTTCGTCGACTTCCTGCGCGTTGTACATGCGCAGAACCATCTTGTCTGAAAACCAGTACGAGAAGAAATTCATGCCCAGCGCGATCAGCAACGCGAGCATCATGCCGCGCTGGCCGCCGATCATGCCGCCGATCACGATAAAGAGTGCCGTGATCGCGGCCATCAGCATCGCGGTTTTCACCCAGTTGAACATATCCAAGACTCCTTGCCCGTCACGCGGTTCTTTATTGGTGCCGCATCGTCGCGGCGAATGATTGTAAGCGAACTGTTAGATAGGGACGAGCGCGAAAAATTCAATCACCGCGTTGCCGTGGCGAGCCTGATTCCAAGCCCTACGAATGCGCTGCCGACAGTGCGGTCCAGCCACTTCCTGACGCCCGGCTTGCCCGAGAAGCGGCGCGTGACGCTGCCCGCGATCCACGCGACAAAGCTGTTCCACGCCATGCTCATCACGACGAACACGACGCCTAGCGTGAGGAACGCGAACGTCTTGTTGCTGCTGTCCGTCGACACGAATTGCGGGAAAAACGACACGAAGAACAGCACGACTTTCGGATTCAGCACGTTGGTCCAGAAGCCCTGCATGAAAAGCTGGCGCAGCGACTTCGGCGCGCCAGCTGCGCGCGTTTCGCCCTTGGCCTCACCGGCTTCCGGTTTGGTCAGGATCAGGCGCACGCCGAGGTACATCAGATACACCGCGCCGACGAACTTGATGACGGTGAACGCCGTGGCCGATGCCGCCAGCAGCGCCGTCAGTCCGAACGCACACGCGAGCGAATGCACGCAGCACCCCGCCGAAATCCCCAGCGCCGACATCAGCCCCGCGCCGCGCCCCTGCGCAACGCTACGACCGACGATATACGCAGTGTCGGGCCCAGGCGTGACATTGAGCAGAAAGACAGCGACGACGAAAAACTCGAAATGGGTAATGCCGAACATGGAATCCTCTTCACGTGCAGTTGCACCAAAGATTCTAACGCGCCGCGCGAACGCGGCGCGCCCTGGCCGAACGGCATATGGTGCGGGGAAACGAGCGTCGTTATTGTGATTGCGCGAGATCGAAGCGCTGGCCGGCGGCGAGTGTGGAACCGGCGAGGAATTCACGCACCGGCAGGCGCTTGCCACCGGGTTTTTGCAGTTGCGTAAGACGCAGCGCGCCTTCACCGCACGCCACAACGACGCCTTCGGGCGATACATCGACGATCGTGCCGGGTTCCGCGTTGCGCGGAGCGTCGCCTGCAATAGCGGACCAGATTTTCAGCACCGTGCCGTCTAGCGTCGCCGCGCCGCCGGGGAACGGATCGAATGCGCGAACCTGGCGCGCCAGTTCCGCCGCGGGACGCCGCCAGTCGAGCGCCGCCTCGTGTTTGCCGATTTTCTCGGCGTAGTTGGCGCCGTCGGCCGGCTGCGGCGTCGCAGCGAGCTTGCCGCTGCGCTCGAGTTCGACCAGCGCTTCGACGATCAGCTTCGCGCCCGCTTCGGCCAGACGGTCGTGCAGTGTCGCGGTGGTGTCGGTGTCGTGGATTGGCGTGCGGACTTCGGAAATCATCGCGCCCGTGTCGAGGCCGACGTCCATCTGCATCAGCGTGATGCCCGTTTCGGCGTCGCCAGCTTCGATCGCGCGGTGGATCGGCGCGGCGCCGCGCCAGCGCGGCAGCAGCGAAGCGTGAATGTTGATGCAGCCGTGCGGCGCGATGTCGAGCACTTCCTGCGGCAGCAGCAGGCCATAGGCGGCCACGACCATCACGTCGTGCGGCGTAGCGCGCAGTTGCTCGATAGCAGCCGTGGCCTCCGCAGGGAACTTGCCGCTACGGCGCAGCGAAGGCGGCTGCGCGACCTCGATGCCGTGCTCCTGCGCATAGCGCTTGACGGGGCTCGCCTGCAGCTTCATGCCGCGGCCGGCCGGGCGATCCGGCTGGGTCAGGACGAGCGGCACGGGGAAACCAGCCTCGTGGATCGCGGCGAGCGCCGCAGCGGCGAATTCCGGCGTGCCGGCGAAGATGACGCGCAACGAATGACTCATGTACGGATAGCGAAAGCGGTACGAAAGCGCGTCACATCGCGTGCGCGAGCTTTTTCATCTTGCTCTTGATGCGCGTCTGCTTGAGCGGCGACAGATACTCGACGAACACCTTGCCCATCAGGTGATCCATTTCGTGCTGAATGCACACGGCGAGCAGCCCTTCGCAATCCAGTTCGAAGGTTTCGCCCTTCTCGTTCAGCGCACGTACGCGCACCTTCTCGGCGCGCTCGACGTTGTCGTAGATGCCCGGTACCGACAGACAACCTTCTTCGTGGATCTCGCGCTCGTCGCTCGACCAGATGATTTCCGGGTTGATGAACGCGCGCAGTTCGTCGTGCGCATCGGACACGTCGATCACGATCACGCGCTCGTGCACGTCCACCTGCGTCGCCGCGAGACCCACGCCGGGCGCGGCGTACATCGTCTCGGCCATGTTGGCGACGAGCTTGCGGATGCGGTCATCGACCTTGTCGACCGGCTTCGCGATCTTGTGCAGACGCTTGTCCGGGTAATTGAGGATGTTGAGTAAAGCCATGGTTCTGAAATGGATTGGACGCCAGCGCCAGTGAACAGGTTGCGCGATTAGCCATTCGGCCAGGTTGTTCGCCGACCTCGACACGCACAGGATAGATAGTGGCCGAACCGTGTTGATTCAACGCCAGTTCGACGCGTCAAGCGCGTATCCGCAGGCTCGCGCGAGCGCGGCGCAGCAGTGGTTTCGGGTTATTTCGGATGATGAAAATTTTAGCATGGCGACTGAAAGGCCGGTTGCCGTGCGAGGACGTGAGCCATGCAGACGCTTCCCCTGACAGACCAGGAACTTGCCGCCTGGTTGCAGCTTTCGATGGCGCCGGGTTTGAACCCGGCTGCGCTGCGTCGCCTGCTGGCGGCTTTCGGCTTGCCCGAAGCGGTCGTGTCGCAGAGCTTCGCGGCGCTCGCCGAAGCCACCGACGAAGCCACAGCGAGGGCTGTGCTCGCGCCGCCAGCCGCCGACTTCTCCGCGCAACTCGACGCGGTTCGCACTTGGCGCGAGTCAACCGGCAACGCGCTCGTTACGCTCGACGATCCCGCCTATCCGCCATTGTTGCTGACCATGCCCGATCCGCCGCCATTGCTATATGTAAAGGGGCGGATCGAGCTGCTGCACGCGCGTAGCGTTGCCGTGGTCGGGAGCCGCAGCGCGACGCCACAAGGCATCGAGGACGCGACGCGCTTCGCCCGCGCTTTCTCGGATGCAGGGCTAGCGGTGGTGTCGGGGCTTGCGTCGGGGGTGGACGGCGCGGCCCATCGCGGTGCGCTTCAAGGGCGCGGCAACACGGTTGCAGTGATCGGCACGGGCGCGGATCTCGTCTACCCGTCCTCACATCACGCGCTTGCGCACCAGATCGCCGCGCAAGGCGCGATCATGTCGGAATGGCCGCTAGGCACGCCCGCCCGCTCGGCGAATTTCCCGCAGCGCAACCGGCTGATCGCGGGGCTCGTCCGGGGCGTGCTGGTGGTCGAGGCGGCCATGCGGTCCGGCTCGCTGATCACGGCGCGCTTCGCAAACGAAATGGGGCGCGATGTGTTCGCGATTCCAGGTTCGATCCACGCGCCGCTCGCGCGCGGTTGTCACCGGATGATCAAACAGGGGGCGAAACTGGTCGAAACACCGGAAGACGTGCTCGAAGAGCTCGGATTTGCCCTTCAGCCGCCCGCAGCCGAGCCGGCGAAGGCACCCCGGCTACGGATGGCCGCGAACGCGTCTCCCGCAGGCGAGACACGTCCGGAGCGCGAAACGCCTGCATCGGTGGAAGCCAGCCGCCTGCTCGACGCGCTTGGCCACGCGCCCGCCACGCTTGAAATACTCGCCGAGCGCACCGACATGGACGACACGCTGCTGCAAAGCACGCTGCTGCGGCTCGAACTGGCGGGCGAACTCTGTGCGCTGCCCGGTGGACGGTACGTTCGCGCGATGCGCAGCGGCTGACGGGTCGTGCTACATTCGCGCCAAATAACCATGCAATACCGAAGGAACCCGCCATGCCCGCGCTGAACCTGGACACCGACTCGAAACGGATCGCCGAGCTCGTCAATGACAGCGAGATGCTTTTCGTGGCGTGTCTGTGCGCGGAATGGTGCGGAACCTGCCGCGAATACCGCGCCGCGTTCGACGCGCTCGCCGACCGGCACCCGGATATCTGCTTCGCGTGGATCGATATCGAAACGCATGCGGACCGCTTCGACGATCTTGATGTTGAGAATTTCCCCACAATTCTTATAGAAGACGGCGCGACCACTCGTTTCTTCGGCACGGTGTTGCCCCAGGCATCGATTGTCGAGCGGATGCTGGTCGATCTGACCGCCCTGCCCGGCGTCAAAGGCGCGCCTAAAGTGCGGCCAGCTTTGCTCGACGCCTGAAACCGGCGCTGAAACGCCCGTCGTCCGCGCCCCATTTATTAATCTGAGGCAAATGTCGGTACGGCATTTGCGGAATTCGTTCGGCAATGCGGGAAAAATGGCTTGAATCACGCGTGAAACCGCCTTTGGCGACGCTCGTCACACGGTTGCCCAATCGATCTGCGCGCAATTATGATGACCCGCTTTTTTGGGCCCACCGGTTGCCGTTGCGGCGGCGTGTGCTATAAAGCGGTCGTTAATGGGTGCCAAACCCGGGGCAGAAAACCCGAGGTCCCGGCCCGAATCCACCAATTTATTTTCAGTCATGTCCAAAGCACTGATCATCGCCGAAAAGCCATCCGTCGCGAACGACATCGCGCGGGCTTTGGGCGGTTTTACCAAGCATGACGAGTACTTCGAAAGCGACGATTTCGTCCTGTCGTCGGCCGTCGGCCATCTCGTCGAGATCGCCGCGCCGGAAGAATATGAAGTCAAGCGGGGAAAATGGAGTTTCGCCAATCTCCCCGTGATTCCGCCGCATTTCGATCTGCACCCGATCGCCAAAAGCGAATCGCGCCTGAAGGTGCTGAACAAGCTGATCAAACGTAAAGACGTCGACCGTCTGATCAACGCATGTGACGCGGGGCGCGAGGGCGAGCTGATTTTCCGCCTGATCGCACAGCACGCGAAGGCCAAACAGCCGGTGCAGCGTCTGTGGCTGCAGTCGATGACGCCCGCAGCGATCCGCGACGGCTTTGCGCAACTGCGCACCGACGTCGACATGCAACCGCTCGCGGACGCCGCGCGCTGCCGCTCGGAAGCCGACTGGCTGGTCGGCATCAACGGCACGCGGGCGATGACCGCGTTCAACAGCAAGGGCGGCGGCTTCTTCCTGACCACCGTCGGCCGCGTGCAGACGCCGACGCTGTCGATCGTCGTCGAGCGCGAAGAAAAGATTCGCCGTTTCATCCCGCGTGATTACTGGGAAGTGAAGGCGGAGTTCGTCTGCGCGGCGGGTTTCTACGAAGGCCGCTGGTACGACCCGAAGTTCAAGAAAGACGAGTTCGATCCGGAAAAGCGCGATTCGCGCCTCTGGAGCCTGCCGGCTGCCGAAACGATCGTCGCGGCCTGCCGCGGGCAGATCGGCACGGTGACGGAAGAATCGAAACCGTCCACGCAGCTTTCGCCGGCGCTGTTCGACCTGACCAGCCTGCAGCGTGAAGCCAACGGCCGCTTCGGCTTCTCCGCGAAGAACACGCTCGGGCTCGCTCAGGCGCTGTACGAAAAGCACAAGGTGCTGACCTATCCCCGTACCGACGCGCGCGCGCTGCCGGAAGATTACCAGGAGACGGTCAAGCACACGCTTGAGATGCTCAAGGAGAGCAACAACTATCTGCCGTTCGCCAAGCAGGTGCTCGACAAGGGCTGGGTGAAGCCGAACAAGCGCATCTTCGACAACTCGAAGATCAGCGACCACTTTGCAATCATCCCGACGCTGCAGGCGCCGAAGGCGCTCTCCGAGCCGGAGCAGAAGCTGTACGACCTCGTGGTCAAGCGCTTCCTCGCCGTGTTCTTCCCGGCTGCCGAATACCGCGTGACCACGCGGATCACGGAAGTCGTCGGCCATCACTTCAAGACGGAAGGCAAGGTGCTAGTCGAGCCGGGCTGGCTGCAGATCTACGGCCGCGAATCGGGCGGCGAAGACGCGAATCTCGTCCCGGTGCAGAAGAACGAGAAGGTCAAGACGGACAAGATCGCCGCGCAGCAACTCGTCACGAAGCCGCCCGCACGCTACAACGAAGCAACGCTGCTCTCGGCGATGGAAGGCGCGGGCAAGCTCATCGAAGACGACGAACTGCGCGAAGCCATGGCCGCGAAGGGTCTGGGCACGCCGGCCACGCGCGCTGCGATCATCGAAGGTTTGCTGGGTGAAAAGTATCTGGTCCGTGAAGGCCGCGAACTGATCCCGACCGCCAAGGCTTTCCAGTTGATGACGCTCTTGCGCGGCCTCGACGTGAAGGAACTGACCGCGCCGGAACTGACGGGCGAGTGGGAATACAAGCTGTCGCAGATGGAACGCGGCAAGCTGCCGCGCGACGCGTTCATGCAGGAAATCGCCCGCATGACGCAGACCATCGTCAAGCGCGCGAAGGAGTACGACTCCGATACGATCCCGGGCGACTACGCGACGCTGCAAACGCCTTGCCCCAATTGTGGCGGTCAGGTGAAGGAAAACTATCGGCGCTTTGCGTGTACGAAGTGCGAGTTCTCGATCTCGAAGATTCCGGGCGGCCGGCAGTTCGAAATCGAGGAAGTCGAAGAGCTGTTGCAGCAGAAGCAGATCGGTCCGCTTTCTGGTTTCCGCAGCAAGATGGGCCGGCCGTTCTCGGCAATTCTCAAGCTGTCGTTCGACGACGAAACGAAGAACTACAAGCTCGAATTCGACTTCGGCCAGGATCAGGGCGGCGAAGACGGCGAGGCACCGGACTTCTCGGAACAGACGCCAGTCGGCGCGTGTCCGAAGTGCAGCGGCAAGGTGTTCGAGCACGGCATGAGCTATGTCTGCGAGAACTCGGTCGCGAATCCGAAGACCTGCGACTTCCGTTCAGGCAAGGTGATCCTGCAGCAGGAAATCACGCGTGAGCAGATGGCGAAGCTGCTGGAAGATGGCCGCACCGACCTGCTGACGAACTTCAAGTCGTCGCGCACGGGCCGCAACTTCAAGGCTTTCCTCGTCAAGCAGAACGACGGCAAGATCGGCTTCGAGTTCGAGAAGAAGGAGCCGAAGGAAGGCGCAGCGAAGAAGACTGCTGCGAAGACGGCAGCCAAGGCGGCGCCTGAATCTGCAAACGACGAGGCAGTGAGCGAAGCGCCCGCAAAGAAGACCGCTGCGAAGACGGCAGCCGCCAAGAAAGCGCCGGCGAAGAAGGCCGCTGCAAAGACCTCTGCGGCGAAAACGACGGCACGTAAGACTGGCTCGTAAGCGCGGCGTCTGACGCACAGCGCACTGCAGCCAAACAAAAAGCGCAGTCACCTTCAAAGGTGACTGCGCTTTTTTTCGTCTGACCGGATCGCCCGTCAGGGCGTCGCGGCAATTGCCTTAGTGCGTCGGCGTCGCGAGATTGCGCGTGCGGTTCAGCGTGCGCGTCGTCGGCTTGGCGGGGATTTCGCCATCCAGCAGGCTCGACAGCGGCTCGGCGCCATCGAAGGCTTCGGGCGGCATCGCCATCGCGGTCGACTCGAGCATCGAGGGCGCGCGCTCCACGCCGTCCTTCACCCATTGTTCGCCGAGCTGGCTGTTCGGCGTCTGGTTGAAGTGCTCGACGAGGTGATCGATGAACGTGCGCACCTTGGCCGGCAAATGGCGACGGCTTGGGTAGGCAATGTTGATCTCGACCTGCGGCAGACGGTAGTCGCTCAGGAGACGCACCAGCTTGCCGCGCGTCGTGTCGCGCCCGATCAGATAGCTCGGCAGGATCGCGATGCCCATGCCGAGCATCGCGAACTGACGCAGCATTTCCGTATTGTTCGCGACGATCACGTTCGTCGGACGCACGCGCACTTCGCCTTCCGGGCCGGTGAATACGCGCTCGTCGCCCCAATACTCGGACGGCAGCGACAGGCTTGGATGCTCGATCAGCTGTTCCGGACGCGTCGGCGTGCCGTGCTTTTCCAGATACGCGGGAGTCGCGCAGACGGTCATGCAACCCGTCGTCAGGCGTCGCGTGACGATGCTCGCGCTACGCATATGCCGCGCGATCACCACGCCGACGTCGAAACCTTCTTCGACGAGATCGACTTGCCGGTCGACCAGCGTCACATCGGGAATCACCTTCGGATAGCGCTCGGCGTACGTCTGCAGCACGGGCGCGAGATTGTGCAGCCCGAACACCACTGGCGCGACGATGCGCAGCGTGCCGACAGGCTCGTGATTGCGCGCGACGACCATCTGTTCGACGTCTTCGAGCTCGTCAAGAATCTGACGGGCGCGTTCGAGATAAACCTGGCCGGACTCGGTCAGGGAAAGACTACGTGTGGTGCGATTCAGCAGCCGGGTGCCAAGGCGACCTTCGAGATCGGCGACGTGGCGGGTGGCGACTGCGTTTGAAATATCCATCGCGCTAGCTGCGCGGGCAAAACTTCCGAGATCCGCCACTTTGACGAATACTCGCATCGACTGCAAATGATCCATGGACAACTCCTGCCGTATTACAGCTCCCTCAGCGAACAGGAAGCACACTTGGGATTTTCCTACGACTAGGGAAATCCTGCAGAAGTTGCCTAGAAAGTCAGAAATTTTCTAAATATTTGAGTCAATATCTTCGGGGACGGAATAGCTACGCATCGATTATTCCCGTCCACGAAACAATTTGCTGCATCGCGTCGGAAACGGGCGGATAGCTCGAACAGCGAAAGCGACGCGTCGGCGGCAGAATGGGGGCCGAAAGCCACGCCCAAAAATGGTGCCGCAAAGGAAAAGCCGCCCGAAGGCGGCTTTGTCTTACGTTAGTGAGCGCTCACAAAATCAGGCGACTAGCTTCTTCTCCAGCGCGTTTCGCGTATCTTGCAGTGCGGCAGGCAGACCGTGCCGGAGCGTGTCGAACAGTTCGCTATGCAGCGCGAGTTCCTCGCGCCACGCGGCATCGTCGACGGAAATGACCTGCTCGAACTGCTCGCGGCTGAAATCCAGCCCGTTCCAGTCGATATCTTCGTAACGCGGCGACACGCCGAACGCGTGCTCCTCGCCCTGCGCCTTGCCTTCGATCCGGCCGACCATCCAGCGCAGCACGCGCATGTTCTCGCCAAAGCCCGGCCACGCGAATTTGCCGTCGTTGCCCTTGCGGAACCAGTTGACGCAGAAGATCTTCGGCGTGCGCGCGCTCAGTTGCTCCAGTTTTGCGCCCGTGTTTAGCCAATGGCCGAAGTAGTCGCTCATGTTGTAGCCGCAGAACGGCAGCATCGCGAACGGATCGCGCCGCACGACGCCCTGCTGCCCGGCGGCCGCAGCCGTCGTTTCCGAGCCCATCGTCGCGGCCATGTACACGCCCTCGACCCAGTCGCGCGCTTCCGTCACGAGCGGTACGGTCGTCGAACGGCGGCCGCCGAAGACGAACGCGTCGATCGGTACGCCAGCGGGATTCTCCCAGTCTGCGTCGATCGACGGACATTGCGACGCCGGCGCCGTGAAGCGCGCATTCGGGTGCGCGGCCTTGCGGCCCGTTTCCTTTGCGATTGCAGGCGTCCAGTCCTTGCCCTGCCAGTCGATCAGATGCGCGGGCAACTCGTCCGTCATGCCTTCCCACCAGACGTCGCCGTCGTCGGTGAGCGCGACGTTGGTGAAGATCACGTTTTCCTTCAGCGTCGCCATCGCGTTGAAGTTGGTCTTTTCGCTCGTGCCCGGCGCGACGCCGAAATAACCGGCTTCCGGGTTGATCGCATAGAGACGCCCGTCCTTGCCCGGCTTGATCCACGCGATATCGTCGCCGATCGTCGTGATCTTCCAGCCGTCCATGCCTTGCGGCGGAATCAGCATCGCGAAATTGGTCTTGCCGCACGCCGACGGGAACGCAGCCGCGACATGGCGCTTCTTGCCTTCCGGCGACGTCACGCCGAGCACCAGCATGTGTTCGGCGAGCCAGCCTTCGTCGCGGCCCATCGTCGACGCGATGCGCAGCGCGAAGCACTTCTTCCCGAGCAGCGCGTTGCCGCCGTAGCCCGAACCGTAGCTCCAGATTTCGCGCGATTCCGGGAAGTGGACGATGTATTTCGTGTCGCTGCACGGCCACGCGACGTCCTTCTGGCCCGCGGCGAGCGGCGCGCCTACCGAATGCACACACGGCACGAATGCGCCGTCCTCACCGAGCACGTCGTACACCTTGCGGCCCATGCGCGTCATGATCCGCATGTTGGTGACGACGTACGGGCTGTCGCTCAGTTCGACGCCGATATGCGCGATCGGCGAGCCGAGCGGGCCCATCGAGAACGGCACGACATACATCGTGCGGCCGCGCATGGCGCCGTCGAACAGGCCGTCGAGCGTCGTGCGCATCTCGGCCGGCGCGATCCAGTTGTTGGTCGGGCCAGCGTCCTCAGGGCGTTGCGAGCAGATGAACGTGCGATCCTCGACGCGCGCAACGTCCGACGGATCCGACCACGCGAGATAGGAATTCGGCCGTTTAGCCGGGTTGAGCTTCTTGAGAGTGCCGGCTGCGACCATCTGCGCACACAGGCGGTCGTATTCCTCCTGCGAACCGTCACACCAGACGATCCGTTCCGGCTTGGTCAGCGCCGCGACGCGCTGGACCCACTCGATCAGTTTTTGATGTTTGACCCAGGCAGGCGCTTCGAGGGTCGAATGGCCTGCAAATGCGGGATGATTCATCGAGCTGTCTCCGTTTTGGTAGAAAAAGAAAAACGGTGCTAGCCCAGCGACGCTGCATGCGAGAGGCGACAATCGGTGCGAGCGGGTCTTCCGCACGCGATCGAGCAGGTCATCAGGGCCCTTCCAGCCTGTCGCCGACACGTTGAAACCGTCTGTAAAGCGGCTTGCGCGGACATGCAACAAACTGTTAAAAACGAGGGAACTTGCCGCGCCGTCGTGGCTCCGTCATAGCGGCTCCTTGTACGGTAAGGCATTCACAACAAGCATCATGTGGTCCAGGTCACATGATGGGACACCCGAACAAGACTCTCCGTTCCGCACCTCCACGGTGCGTCGAAAAACATATACGCCATGAAGATTGCCATCCTTGACGACTATCAAGACGCCGTCCGCAAGCTCGACTGTTTCCAAATGCTCGCCGACCACGAGGTCAAGGTTTTCAACAACACCGTCCGCGGCCTGGGCCAGCTCGCCAGCCGCCTGTCAGAAGTCGACGCACTGGTCCTGATTCGCGAACGCACCCGCATCAGCTCGCAACTGCTCGATAAGTTGCCGCATCTGCGCATGATCAGTCAGACAGGCCGCGCCGGAAGCCATATCGATATGCCCGCCTGTACGGAGCGCGGCATTGCCGTGCTCGAAGGCGTCGGCTCACCGATCGCGCCCGCCGAACTGACGTGGGCCCTAATCATGGCCGCGCAACGTCGCATTCCGCAATACGTAGCAAACCTTAAGCAAGGTGCCTGGCAGCAGTCGGGCCTGAAGACGTCGGCGCTGCCGCCGAACTTCGGTCTTGGTCAGGTATTGCGCGGGCAGACGCTCGGTATCTGGGGCTACGGCAAGATCGGCCGGCTGGTGGCGGGCTACGGCAAGGCGTTCGGAATGAACGTGCTGGTGTGGGGCCGCGACCATACGCGCGAAGCCGCGATCGCCGACGGCTATCAGGTCGCGGAAAGTCGTGAAGCGCTGTTCGAACAGAGCGATGTGCTGTCGCTGCATCTGCGCCTGCACGACGACACGCGCGGCATCGTCAAACAGGACGATCTGATGCGCATGAAGCCGACTGCACTGTTCGTCAACACGAGCCGCGCGGAACTGCTGGAAGAGAACGCGCTGGTTGGCGCGCTGTCGCACAACCGTCCGGGCATGGTCGCCATCGACGTCTACGAAAGCGAGCCGATCCTGCAGGGCTACAGCCTGCTGCGGATGGAAAACGTGATCTGCTCGCCGCACATCGGCTATGTCGAGAAGGAAAGCTACGAGCTGTATTTCAGCGCGGCGTTCAAGAACATTCTCGCGTTCGATCAGGGTGATACGTCGAGTGTCGCGAATCCGGAAGCGCTGCAAGGCGGCCGCCGGAAGTAAGCGAATACACACCTGGCGGTTAAGCAGATGCATGCGGCCCTTCATGGGCCGCATTTCGTTTAAGTGCGCGTTTCAGTCGTGCGCGGCGGCGTCGAGCAGTTCGGGCATGCGTTGTAGAAATTGCTCGCCGTCCATCCGGCCGAGGTTGTATGCGTGCTGCATCTGCGACGGGCTCGTGTAGTCCCAGCTCGAAATCGGCACCTTGCGCGACGGCTGCACATACAGCCGCTGCTGCGCGCCATGCGGCACGACGAACATCTGCGGACGCGGATAAATGCGCGTCACCATCACGAGCACCGTGCCGGGCGCCGGATCGAGCGCGCCGACGGGCACGTTGTCGACCATCCCGCCATCCAGCACGGGCCGCCCATTGCGCCTTAGAACGGGCGTGAAAGGCGGCGTACACGACGACTGCAGGATCAGATCCGCGAGATCCTCGACGCTCGCGCAATCCTGCGCGCGCACGAATTCCGGATGAAACCCGAGCGACTGACCGAGCGTCGGATGCAGCGTCTTGCGGATGTATTTTTCGATGTTGTACGCGATCAGACCGGCGGCCACGGCGCTGCGCGCACCGAGCCAGCGCGGCACATGCGACACGCCGATGCGGATTTCCGGCGCGTTTGCCAGTTGCGAAAACTTTTCCCCGTAGATATCGAGCAAGGCCTGACGGTAGATCCGGTAATGCGGAAACACCGATTCGCCACGCAGCAGATTGCCCCAGTAGGCGTTCTTCGTGTTGTGGCGCAGCGCGTTCTCGTAATACCGCATCACCCAGTCGGCGTCGCGCGTGTAGAGCATGCAGGCCGTCGCGGCGCCCGCCGAGATGCCCGTGATCACGCGCGGCCGGATATCCAGTTCCGGCTGGATCACGTCCCAGAAACCTGCCTGCCACCAGCAGCGATTGCCCCCGCCCGCGAATACGACCTGATCGAACATCCGTTGAATCCTTCTGTTGCCGCGGCGCCGTTTTGCCTTGGGCCGCTTGCGGGTGCGCTCAGTTGAGCAGCGCGTATGTGGTGGTAGCGTGGACGGCCATCTTGCCGTCTTCGTCGGTCAGTTCGACTTCGCCGAATACGAGATTGCGGCCCATGCGCAGCACGCGCGCCGTGATGACCACGTCGCCTTTGCGGACGGCGCGCATGAAGCTGATGTTCAGCGAGACGGTGGTCATCGGCTTGAAGCCGCCGAGCGCGGCCGAAATGGCGACGACCATCGCGGTATCGGCGGCTGCCATGAAGACCTGTCCGCAGATCACGCCACCGCTGTGCCGAAGCTCGCCCGAAAACGGCAGACGCAGCGTCGCGCTTTCGTCGTCGACCTTGACGGGCGTCAGCGAAAGCGCCCGCACCCACGGCGCGAGCACGCGATCGAGCAGTTCCCGGACTTCGTTTTCGTCCATCATGATTTCCCGTTGAAGCCGCGCGGATAGCCGCACGGCGTGGTGTCGCGACATGATACCGGGACGAACGCCCGTGCGCTTCGATGGTGCTTTCGTTTGATTTCACCGATCCGCATCCTGTCGGTCGAAATCGGCCCCACAACTTTTTTTAAGAAATTGGCGAGATACGCTTGCCAAGCAAGAAAAACTCCTGCATACTTTCGCTTCTGTTGGGGGCGTTAGCTCAGTTGGTAGAGCAGCGGACTCTTAATCCGTAGGTCGAGTGTTCGAGTCACTCACGCCCCACCAAGAATTTAAAGGCCGGTTAGCGAAAGCTAACCGGCCTTTTTCTTTTGCGCTTTCCACGTCGCGCGCCGCCAGGAGATTCAATTCCCAGGCACCGCAGCATCCGAAGCTGCCTTCGCCATCTTGTTCGCGCTTTCGGCTTTTGCCTGCGCCTGCTTCTTCAGATATTCAACCGTGTTTTGAAACGCCGGACTCACATCGGGATACGATGCATCGGTGACGAAGTTCAGTCCGTTCTGTTGCGCCTCGATCAACTCCTGATACACCTGCGCGCGCGTCTTGCCTTGCGCGAATACATTCGTCGATCCGAGTACAGCGACGGACACAGCCAGCAGTGCGAGCATCTTCATTTCCAACTCCTTTGAAATCGTGCGGTACGCACAATGACGAACCACGCGACGCCGCAATCTATTCCCACTCGCTTCAATAAAAATAAATACGGATATCTAACTATCAGAAACAAAAAAAACGGCCGCATCGATAGATGCAGCCGCCAATCCCAAAGCAAAAAAGAAACTCAACCCGGCGTCGCGCCCGTCAGTTGCGCATACACGTCGTGCGCAATCTGCAGCATCACCTTGCGATCGATACCGCCCGACACCGCATAGCCAAAATCGCCATCGACCCAATAGAACACATTGACGGGTCCTTCCTGATAGAGCTTGAACGCCGTCGTATTCGCGTTCACCTTGCGATGGGAAATGCACAGCGTCACGCGCTCACCCTTCGCGTTGTGATACATGAACTGCGCGACAGGTCCGTCATCGCCGGGCAGGATACGGCCACCCGCCAGCTCGAAACCGGTTTTCGTCAGCATCGGCGGATGCACGTCGGTACCCAGCTTGTTCGCGAGGTACTGCACGAAATCCTGTTCATGATCCTCGCCGATCTGCGCCGGCCGATCGACAGCAGGCATATACACGACATGCGCCAGCGCCGCCTTCTGAGCGAACACTTCCGACGCATCCGCGCTGACAGGCCGCGTATTGGACTCACCCGAAGCCGCACCCGACGCCGCCGCCCACGGCGCCGCCACGTCCTTGCCCATATTCGTGCCGACACCAATGCCGATACCGAGCACCAGTGCCGCCGCCATGCCCGCGAACTGCGGCCAGTTCGCCGCGCTCATCCAGCGACGCTTCTCCGGCACGCGCAAGCGCGCCGGCACGGGCTCGTTGAGCACGCGGTCATAACGCTCATGGAACATGTTGTTCAGCGAAAAATAATCGCTGACGCGCGCGGCCAGCGCGGGATTCAGTTCGATCGCGCGCTCGACCTGTTCACGACGCTCGTCGGACAGCGTGCCGTCCACGTACGCGTGAATGTCTTCTTCGCTGACTGCAGTCTGTTGATCGCTCATCGCACCACCTTCAGTTTCGCGCCGGGCTGTGCGCCCGCCATCAACGCGCGCAAACGCTCGCGTCCACGCGAGAGCCTCGACATCACCGTGCCGACGGGGATATCGAGTGCAATCGCAACCTCCGCGTAACTCATTTCCTCCAGCCCGACGAGCAGGACGACCTCACGCTGATCGGCGGGCAATCGCTGCAACGCGTAATCGAGATCGCGCACTTCGAGCGAACGGGTCTGCTCGCCCGACACCGCAAATTCACTTTCGACGATGCTCTCGTCGTCCACCGAAACATGCACGGCGCGCGCCGACGATTTCCGCACCTGATTGACGAATACGTTATGCATGATCGTGAAGAGCCACGCGCGCAGATCGGTGCCTGCCTCGAACATCTTCGTGCGCGTGAGCGCGCGTTCGAGCGTGTCCTGCACGAGATCGTCCGCGAGATCGCGATTGCTGATCAGCGCACGCGCATAGCGGCGCAGCCGCGGCACGTGATCCATCAACTCGTTACGGATGTCCATTTGCTCTACCCATCGGATATCGCGTCGCGCGCATTTCACCGCGCGCCTCGCCTCTTGAAGCAGAGAACACAACCTTTTTCATTTTATTCCGCTTTGTTTCGCGGAATCCGCGCAAGGCCGTGCGAATCGGCAAAACGTGCGTTCGATTGTCAGCGAGCCGTTAGCGCATTGTCAGCGCGTCGGCTGCACGCATCAGGCCGTGTGTTGTTGCGTGCCCGGCGAGCACGTAACGTCTGCCCTTCACCGTCCACGTCAGAAGCCGCACGTCGCCGATACGCTGCGCCGCCCAGTGCGGCTGGTCGAACGCAAACGGCGCGCGTGCCGACAGCAGCACGACCGCCTGACCGTCTGCATTCCGGTAGTCGAGTATGTCGATGCTTGCGAGTGCGTTCGGATGACGCGTCCTGGTCCCGACCAGCTTCAGACCTAAAGGCGCCAGATCGACTGCATGCGGGTCGTCGGGCCTGGTCACGACAGTCGTGGCCGCTTGCTGCCCGGATTCGCGCATCAGCGCCATGACGGCCGCGGCGTCGAGCATTTCCGGCGACACGCGCGACGCAAAGAACCACCCGCTCGCCGCCGCAACGGCCAGCACGATGCCGAGCAACGCAACACCCACGCGCCGCACGAAAAACTTGCGCAACGCGGAACGCAAATCGAAAGTGCGCCCGCCGTCGCCGTCATGCCCGTTGAACCGCTGCGGAAACGCGCCCTCGAACGCGCTGCGCATCTCCATGTTCAGTTGCCGGTAAAACGCGATCCGGTCCGCCTCGCCCGGCCGTGAACCGATATAGGTCCGCACGCGCGCCGCCCTCTCCGGCGGCAGATTGCCGTCGGCGAATGCCTGCATGTCCGCTTCGGTGAGCGGCGCGTCGGACGGTGGATGAGTGCGGGACATGGTCAAAGGTCGTGCAAAATTCGGGTTCCTGCTGCGCTAACAGGACCATTGCAGCCTTTATTCCATTCGCTTTCGACGATTCATTCGTCAGATGTATCGGGCAGAAATCGCGCAAAAAAAGAAACGCGCCGCATGGCGAAAATCATGCGGCGCGTTGCGCTATGCAGCGAAAGAACTTACTTTGCCGAAACGTCGATATTGCCGAAGTACTTTTCCGCCAGCGTCTTGACCGTGCCGTCCGCCTGCACTTTGGTGATCGCTGCGTTCAACTGGTTGCGCAACGCGGTGTCGCCTTTGCGGATACCGAACGCGACGCCGCTGCCGAGAATCTTGTCG
Source organism: Burkholderia sp. Ac-20365 (assembly GCF_017104715.1). GTDB lineage: Bacteria > Pseudomonadota > Gammaproteobacteria > Burkholderiales > Burkholderiaceae > Paraburkholderia. The sequence goes on along the minus strand of NZ_JAAGPI010000002.1, from coordinate 77,914 downwards.
TCGCGCACCTGGCCGACGAAAGCGAAATCCTTGCCGTCAGGACGCGACAGGAAGCCCGCTTGCCCGGCCGGCGCAAGCACCAGCGTCGCATCGAGTCGACCCGCGACGAGATCCGCATAGACCTGATTCTGGTCCTGATACGGCACGACGGTGACGCCCGCGTTTTCCCAATGCGCCTTTGCGTACGTCTCCTGAATCGACGCCTGCAGCACGCCGATGCGCTTGCCCTTCAGCGATTCGGGCGTCGGCTGCAACCCGCTGTCCTTGCGCGCGATCAGCGAGGTCGGCACGCGGTAGATCACGTTGGTGAAGTCGATTGCCTGGCGGCGCTTTTCCGTTGCGTTCATCGCCGAGTTGATCGCGTCGAACTTGCGGCCCTGCAGCGCAGGGATCAAGCCGTCGAACGACGTTTCGACCCAGCTGCATTTCAGGTTCGCCGTCTTGCAGACGGCATTGCCGACATCGATATCGAAACCCTGCAACTCACCATTCGAGCCCTTCGATTCGAAAGGCGGATATTGCGCCTCGAGGCCATAGCGCAGCGACGTTGCATCGGCGGCCATCGCCGATGCCGTCGCCACCGATGCGAACGCGCACGCCAGCATCAGCAGATTCTTCACGAGCTTCATATCGATCTCCTTCCCCTTATGTTCAATGCGGTTCAACGCACGTCAGACGGCGTGGCGATGCGCCGGTGCGTGAGCACCGGCAGACGGTTGCGCGCTTCGTCGAGCGCGCTTTGTGTCAGCGTCGCGAGTGCGATGCCGGGTTCGTCGTCATGCCGCGCGAGCACCTCGCCCCACGGCCCGACGATCATACTGTGACCAAAAGTCCGCCAGCCATTCGAGTGCGTGCCGCACTGGCCGGACGCGAGTACGAACGCCTGGTTCTCGACGGCACGCGCGCGCAGCAGCAATTCCCAATGCGCGAGGCCCGTGGTGTAGGTGAAGGCGGCGGGTACGGCGATCACATCGGCGGCAGGTTGCGCACGATACAGCTCGGGAAAGCGCAAGTCGTAGCACACCGACAGACGCAGCGTGCCGAACGGCCCTTGCGCCGTGCCGACGCTATCGCCGCCGACCATCGTGTCGCCTTCCGCATGCTGTTCCGCGCCCTGGTTGAAGCTGAACAGATGGATCTTGTCGTAGCGCGCCGAGCACTGTCCCGAAGGATCGAATACGAGCGACGTGTTGTACGCATGCGTGCCGACCTGCGGCCCTTGCGACGGCCGGATCGGCACCGTGCCGCCGATCAGCCATGCGCCCGTCTCGCGCGCGAGTTCGGCTAGCGCCTGCTGAATCGGACCATCGCCGAATGCTTCGGCCAGCGCGACACGCTGCATTTCGTCGTCGCCGATCCAGCAAAAATATTCGGGCAGGCAGATCAGCGTCGCGCCTTCGCGCGCGGCCTGATGCACCCAGCGGCGTGCTTCGCCGAGATTCTGCTGGACGTCGGCGCTGCTGCTCATCTGCACGACGGCTGCCTTGATGGATTGCTGCATCATCGCGTGGTCCTCAGATGGAACGAAGACGGCGCGCGCCTTCGATCAAGGTCTCGTCGTCCTTCGAAAAGCTCAGGCGGATCAGGCCGGAATCCGTGCCGTCCGTGTAGAACGCCGACAGCGGAATGGTCGCGACCTTCGCATCGCGGATCAGACGCAGCACGAAGTCGCTGTCGCTTTCGTCCGAGAAGCCGCGGAAGCGAGCAAGCATGAAGAAGCTGCCCTCGCTCGGCAACAGCTCGAAGCGCGATTCGCTCAGCTCGCGCGCCAGCAGATCGCGCTTGTGCTGATAGAACGCCGACAGGTCCAGATAGCTGCGCGGATTCGACAGCGCTTCGACGAACGCGTATTGCATCGGCGTATCGGCGGAAAACACCATGAACTGATGGACCTTGCGGATCTCGTCCATCAATTCGGCGGGAGCCAGGCAATAACCGACGCGCCAGCCCGTCACGTGATACGACTTGCCGAACGACGACACGATCACGCTGCGTTCCGCCAGCTCGCGGTGGCACGCCATGCTGTGATGCTTCGCGCCGTCGAACACGACGTGCTCATAGACTTCGTCGGAGAGAATCACGATATCCGTGTTGCGCGTGAGCGCCTTCAGGCGCTCGATATCGGCGTCGCTGAAAATCGTCGCGGTCGGATTGTGCGGCGTGTTGACAATAATCATCCGCGTCTTCGGCGTGATCGCCGCGGACACTTCGTCCCAGTTCACGCGGAAATCGGTCGACGACAGCTTGATCGCGATGGGCGTTGCGCCCTGCAGCCGCACAATGGGCGCGTAGCTGTCGAACGACGGCTCGAAGTAGATCACCTCGTCGCCGGGATGCACGAGCGCACTGATGGTCGAATACAGGCCTTCGCTGGCGCTCGCGATCACCGTGACTTCCGTCGACGGATCGTAGTGCACGCCGTAGAGCGTTTCGACCTTCGCCGCGAGCGCCGAGCGCAACGCGCCGATGCCGGCCATTGGCGCGTACTGGTTATGACCGGCGCGCATGGCTTTGGTCACGCCATCGACGAGCGCTTCGTCGGGCGAGAAATTCGGCGCACCCTGCGACAGGTTCAGTGCATTGTGTTCAGCGGCCAGTTGGCCGATGACGGTAAAGATCGTCGTGCCGACGTCGGGCAATTTCGAGCGGGCTTGCAAGGCGCTCTGCATGAGATTCCTCCTTCTCGCTGCAAATCGGCGGGCCGTGCGTCGCGCATCGGGCCCATTCAGTTTGAACGATTAGGCAACAAGGCGCGCATGAGAACAATCGAAAGTTTGTCATGCGCGGCATGCGTTTAGCTCATGCGCGTCGCCGCGCTGCGCCTGTCGGAAGCTCGTGGCTGGCGCGCCTGCGCCCTGCCAGCGACGCGGGAGACATACGAAAACATGCTATTTCCGTAGCCATGAGAACGAGTGATGGCGCTGCGACTCGCGCACATTCGTATGAGGTATGCGCATCGTCGCGCGCCGCCGTGTCCATACCGCTCACTCGTCCATCAAACGCACTTTCACCTTCTTGCCTTTGACCTTGCCGGCGTTGAGCTTGCGCAACGCATCACGCGCGACGCTGCGCTCGACCGCGACATAAGTCGAAAACTCCGTCACGTTGATCTTGCCGATCTGAGCGCCGGTAAAACCGGCCTCACCCGTCAGCGCGCCCAGCACGTCTCCGGGACGGATCTTTTCCTTGCGGCCGCCGAGAATCTGCAGCGTTTCCATCGGCGGCAGCAGCGGCTCGTCGCTTGCCGTCTTCAGCTCGCCGAGCGGATGCCATTCGACATCGCGCCCCTGCACCTCTTCAATGTTACCGACGCGCCCCATCTCGTTCATGCTCGCAAGACTCAGCGCCCAGCCCTCCTGATCCGCGCGGCCCGTGCGGCCGATACGGTGCGTGTGCACTTCCGGATCGGGCGTCACATCGACGTTGATCACCGCTTCGAGTTGCGCGATATCGAGCCCGCGCGCGGCGACGTCAGTCGCGACGAGCACCGAGCAGCTACGATTCGCGAACTGGATCAGCACCTGATCGCGTTCACGCTGATCGAGTTCGCCATGCAGCGCGAGCGCATGAAAACCTTGCGCGCGCAGCACGTCGAGCAGATCGCGACACTGGTTCTTCGTGTTGCAGAACGCGATCGTGCTCACTGGCCGGTAATGATTCAGCAACAGGCCGACGGCGTGCAGACGCTCGTCTTCCGTCACTTCGTAGAAGCGCTGGCGGATCTTGCTGTCGTCGTGCCGTTCTTCGAGCTTCACTTCCTTCGGGTTGCGCAGGAACTGCTGGCTCAGCTTCGCGATGCCTTCCGGATAAGTCGCGGAGAACAGCAGCGTCTGCCGCTCCTTCGGACACTGGCGCGCAACCTTCGCGATATCGTCGAAGAAGCCCATGTCGAGCATGCGGTCCGCTTCGTCGAGCACCAGCGTGTTGAGCGCGTCGAGCGACAGGCTGCCGCGCTCCAGGTGGTCCATGATGCGCCCCGGCGTGCCGACGACGATATGCGCGCCGTGCTCGAGGCTGGCGGTCTGTGGACGCATCGGTGTGCCGCCGCACAGCGTCAGCACCTTGATGTTCTCTTCCGCGCGCGCGAGGCGGCGGATTTCCTGCGTCACCTGATCGGCGAGTTCGCGGGTCGGACACAGCACCATCGCCTGCACGTCGTAGCGGCGCGCGTCGAGCCGCGCCAGCAAGGCCAGCGAGAACGCCGCGGTCTTGCCGCTGCCTGTCTTGGCCTGCGCGATCAGATCGTGACCGGCCAGCGCGATCGGCAGGCTGGCAGCCTGAATGGGCGTCATCTCGACATAGCCGAGTTGCGTGAGATTGGCGAGCGCTGCCGGCGAGAGCGCCAGTTCGCTAAAAGGATGAGCCTTGTCTGTCATGTCGGTATCGATGTGAGCTTAGTTGTACGGGCGGCCTTCGATCTGCTCGTAGACGATGGTGCCGTCGTCGGCGTCGAAGCGCTCGACATAGTTGCGCGCGCCGCACATCGGGCAGCGAAACAGAAGACCTTGCCCTTCATTCTTGATGACGACGTCGGACACTTCCCACTGCGCTCCGCAGCTCTGGTTGATGCAAGTAAACACGGTGTTCTCCAGCTGGATTCCTCCGTGCGCGGTCTGCCCACGCACGGTGGCTTATAGACAATAGGTTTACCTGTATATATACGTAGTAGAAGTTAACAAAGGCACTACGTTTCTGTGGATAACACAGGTTTACCGAAACGAATCAGCGTTTTGCCGAACGCATAACCCCGTGTGGCGAGTGTGCGCACCGGTTGGCGTTCGACTAACAACTTTTGCGGCCTGAACGCGAACGTCGAGTTACCCCGTTTACGTCCACATCGATTCCACACGCGTTTCACCCGCCTATCCTTGCGGTTATCCACAGCCTGCTGTGGACAGGCAAAGACACGCCGACACGCGTGCCAGGTTTTCAACAAGCATGATGGATCGAGGGGCGACACAGGCCGCGCATGCCGCAATTCTAGCGGATGCGTAAACCTTGCCCGGGCGTTGGGCGGTTGGCGGGTCGTCAATGAGCCAGCAATGCGCTGGCGGGCGGGTGAACCGTTTTCAGCGTTTCGGAAGGACGCACGCCGAACAGCTTGCGATAGTCGGTGGCGAACTGGCTCAGATGCCAGAAGCCCCAGGCGGCTGCGACATCCTGCACGGTACGCTCGCCGGGCGCCGCGCCGCACAGTTCACGGCGCGCGCCGTTGAGGCGAATCGCGCGCAGATAATTCGCGGGCGCGAGGCCCAGCACGTCCTGAAAGCAGTACTGCAGCGTGCGGCGGCTCACGTGCAGATGCTCGCACAGCTCCGGCACACCGACGGGACGGTCGCGATTGGCAAGCACGTAGTCGCGCGCCTCGGACACGATCCACTGTCTGCGCGGACGCGCCGGAATCGCAACCGGTTCGAGCGACGTCGACGCGCACAGATCGAACAGCGACGACAGCACCGAGGTCTGCAGATTACGCCGCGCACGCTCCGACAGCGCAGCGTTCGCCGTATCGTCGAGTACGCCGGCGAGCAGCGCGCAGAAGCGCGCCTTGTGGTCTGTATCGATGGGAATCACGCCCGTTTGCCCGGCACGGTCGATCAGATCCGCGTGCTCGACGGCTTCTGCATGCCGATGCAGCACCTCGCCACGCACGACGACACCGAAGATCCCGTAGCCGCCCGGCGTCAACAGCTCGAACTCGACGCCGCCGCGCTGGAACGCGAGCGAATCGCGCCCGATCGGTTGCGGACCGATACGACCTGTGCCCTCGTCGCCGGCGGGAATGCCGAACCAGTAGGCATCAGACGGCACTTCACAGGTTTGGCGCAGCGACTGGCTGGTCGTCTCGCAGAACACGTGCATGTCGTCGAGATGCAGGCCCGTCAGCCTGCCGACGAAACGGCCAGCCGTGAGTTGATCGTAGGTCTGTGTCCAGCCATGAAGATTGCGCGCCTGCTCATCGGCATCGTGCGCGACGCTGGTTTCGACCCGGCACGCGGCCGTTGGCGGAGACAAGGTGGACAGATTGGTCGTCATATGTGGCGTCGATGATGAACATGCACCTGCATGTGACATTGAACTTGCGGTCGTCAACCGACGCAAGTCCCATGCCGAACGGATCATCACACTGTGCGCCTGTGAAGCGCGCCGCCCTGTTCAATCGATGAACACTCGTCGTTCGAACTGCTCATGGATGCAACGTCATCCGGACGCACACGCGCGCTCGCAAAGCGACGTGCATCGCGACAGTGCCGCATGCACCGGCATTGGCCGCCTCGTCATGCATGTTGGCACGCTTCTGGCGATAAGCACCCGAGGCAGCAGCACATACTGCCAACCCGGCTGATATATCCAACCGAATACATCGACATCCAACATGTGAGGAGCACACAGATGAATCACGCAGAGATGAAGTTTCTGACCACCGAGTTCCCGTACAAGAAGCAATACGCGAATTTCATCGGCGGGGAATGGGTGGCGCCGGTTGGCGGCGAGTACTTCGACAACATCTCGCCGATTACGGGCGAACCGTTCACGTCGATTCCGCGCTCGCGCGAAGCCGACATCGAACTGGCGCTGGACGCCGCGCATCGCGCGAAGGCGGCATGGGGCAAGACCTCGGTCGCGGATCGCGCGAACATCCTCTACAAGATCGCCGACCGCATGGAGGCGAACCTGCAACGTCTCGCTGTCGCCGAGACGATCGATAACGGCAAGCCGCTGCGCGAAACGATGGCCGCCGATATCCCGCTCGCCATCGATCACTTCCGCTATTTCGCAGGCACCGTGCGCGCGCAGGAAGGCGGCATTTCGGAAATCGATCACGACACGGTCGCGTATCACTTTCATGAGCCGCTCGGCGTGGTCGGCCAGATCATCCCGTGGAATTTCCCGATTCTGATGGCCACGTGGAAGCTCGCGCCCGCACTCGCGGCAGGCAACTGCGTCGTGCTCAAGCCTGCTGAACAGACACCCGCTTCGATCCTCGTGCTGATGGAACTGATTCACGATCTGCTGCCGGCGGGCGTCGTGAACGTGGTCAATGGATTCGGTCTTGAAGCAGGCAAGCCGCTCGCGTCGAACAAGCGCATCGCGAAGATCGCCTTCACGGGTGAAACGACGACGGGCCGTCTGATCATGCAGTACGCGAGCCAGAATATCATTCCTGTCACGCTGGAACTGGGCGGCAAGAGCCCGAACATCTTCTTCGCCGACGTGCTCGACAAGGACGACAGCTTCTTCGACAAGGCGCTCGAAGGCTTCGCGATGTTCGCGCTGAATCAGGGTGAAGTGTGTACGTGCCCGTCGCGCGTGCTGATCGAAGAGTCGGTATACGACCGCTTCATGGAGCGCGCTGTGAAGCGCGTCGCTGCAATCCAGCAGGGACATCCGCTCGATTCGAAGACGATGATCGGCGCGCAGGCTTCGCAGGAACAACTGGAAAAGATCCTGTCGTATATCGATCTCGGCAAGCAGGAAGGCGCGCAATGCCTGATCGGCGGCGAGCAGAACAAGTTCGACGGTGAGCTTTCGAAGGGCTATTACGTGAAGCCGACCGTGTTCCGCGGCCACAACAAGATGCGCATCTTCCAGGAAGAAATCTTCGGGCCGGTGGTGTCTGTCACAACGTTCAAGAACGAAGACGAAGCGCTCGAGATTGCCAACGACACGCTCTACGGTCTCGGCGCCGGGGTATGGACGCGCGATGGCACGCGCGCGTATCGCTTCGGCCGTGCAATCCAGGCGGGCCGCGTGTGGACGAATTGCTATCACGCTTATCCGGCGCATGCGGCATTCGGCGGCTACAAGCAGTCGGGTATCGGACGCGAGAATCACAAGATGATGCTCGACCACTATCAGCAAACGAAGAATCTGCTCGTCAGCTATAGCGACAAACCGTTGGGCTTCTTCTGAGCGTAGTGCTCCTGTTGGGCGGATCGCGTGGCGCGGTTCGCCCTTTTTTCCACAGGTCCAGACGAGAGAGGAAGCGCGATGAACGAAGAAGGCGTTGCGCGCGTCGTGGCGACGGATGCGGCGGTCAAACTGATCCAGCAGTTGAGCGCCGAACACGGGCCGGTTATTTTTCACCAGTCGGGCGGATGTTGCGACGGCAGCGCGCCGATGTGTTTTCCGTCGAACGAATTCATGGTCGGCGGATCGGATGTGCGGCTTGGAGAGATTGCTGGCGTGCCGTTCTATATGAGCGAATCGCAGTTCGAGTACTGGCAGCACACGCAGTTGATCATCGATGCCGTGCCAGGCAACGGCGGCATGTTTTCACTTGAGCGTCCCACAGGTTTGCGGTTCCTGACGCGCTCACGTCTTTACAGCGATGAAGAAAATGCGTGGCTCGAAAAGCATCCGGTGAGCAAGGCAGACGCAGTTTGATATCGATGTTTCGAGAAATGCCCAGACGCTGTATGTGTCTGGGCACTTTTGTTATGTGCTGGAAGCGTCCGGTATCACTTTCGACGCTTCTTCAGCTTGAAGCAGCGCATCGCTATCATCTTTCAGGCCGACGCCCGTCAATCCAAGTCGACGCGCATGCGTCAACAGATAATGCAGCTTGTGCGCAGCGGCTTCGTAATCGAGTCCTTCGGGACGCACGTTTGAAATGCAGTTGCGCTGCGCGTCGTTGCATCCTACTTTCGGCGCGTACGTCAGATAGATGCCGAGACTATCCGGCGAACTCAAACCCGGTCTTTCGCCGATCAACATCACCACGAGCTTCGCCTTCAACAACTCGCCGATCTCATCGCCCAACGCGACACGCGACTGACGTGCGACCACGACGGGTCCGATCTTCCAGTCGTCGAGACGCTTTGTGATCGCTTGCAGGAAGGGAATCGACTGCTTCGATGCAGCGAATGCGGAGAGTCCGTCAGCGATGACGAACACTACGTCGGGCGATTCATGGGTTACGTGATTGCCCAGCGCTTCTCGGCTCTCGTCGGATAAGCGCCGCCCCATATCCGGTCGCCGCAAATAGTGGGCTCGATCCGGCGCGGCGCTATGCGCGTCCAAAGAGGCAAAGCCGTTCGCACGCAACTGCTCATGCAGGACATCGGCGTCTAAAGGATGATGCACGGCGTCGCGGGCCTGCGCATGCGACAGATTGAACGCAAGCAACGGCGCAGTCGGCAGACTGTTGCCCGCGCGGCCCAACGCAATGCGCGCATTCGTGAACGCACGCAACGCCTGCCACGCATTTTTTTCGATGGAGTCGCTCATGCGATGCCCATCCATTCGTTCGCGCCTTCCAGCAAAGGCTGACGCGTCGGCGCGTTGAGCAGCGCGCCGCGTGGATCGGTGATCTGCATCGACTCCAGCCATTCTTCGAACTCAGGCGCACGACGCAAGCCGAGCACCTCACGCACATACAGCGCATCATGAAACGACGTGCTCTGATAATTCAGCATCACGTCGTCAGCGCCAGGAATGCCCATGATGAAGTTGATGCCTGCCGCGCCGAGCAGCGTCAGCAGATTGTCCATGTCGTCCTGATCGGCTTCCGCGTGATTCGTGTAGCAGATATCGCAGCCCATCGGCACGCCGAGCAGCTTGCCGCAGAAGTGATCTTCGAGACCTGCGCGCGTGATCTGCTTGCCGTCGTACAGATACTCGGGGCCGATAAAACCGACCACGGTATTCACCAGAAACGGATTGAACTGCCGCGCGACAGCATACGCACGCACTTCGCAAGTCTGCTGATCGACGCCATGATGTGCGTTTGCCGACAGCGCGCTGCCCTGCCCCGTCTCGAAGTACATCAGGTTGTCGCCCACTGTGCCGCGCTTGAGCGACAACCCTGCTTCATACGCTTCCTGCAACAGCGCGAGAGAGATGCCAAAGCCGGCGTTCGCCTGCTCGGTTCCCGCAACCGACTGGAACACGAGATCGACGGGCGCGCCCTTTTCGATTGCCTTGATCGTGCTGGTCACATGCGTGAGCACGCACGATTGCGTCGGCACCTGGTAGCGCGTGCGAAAGTCGTCGATCATCAACAGCAGCTTCGTGATTGCCGCGAGACTGTCGGAGGCGGGATTGATGCCGATCATCGCGTCGCCGCAACCGTACATCAGACCGTCGATCATCGATGCAGCGATGCCCTTCACGTCATCCGTCGGATGATTCGGCTGCAGACGCACCGACATATGCCCCGGCAAGCCGACCGTGTTGCGAAAGCGCGTGACGACGGGCCGCTTGCGCGCGGCGAGAATCAGATCCTGATTGCGCATCAGCTTCGAGACGGCCGCGACCATTTCGGGCGTGAGGCCTTTCGTGACACGCGTGAGCGCCGCCGTATCGGTTGAACTGGAAAGCAGCCAGTTGCGAAACTCGCCGACCGTCAGATGCGCAATCTCGGCGAACGCTTCGGCCGAGTGCGTATCGATGACGAGCCGCGTGACTTCATCGCTCTCATATGGAATCAGCGCTTCGTTGAGGAACGTGCGCAGCGGCACGTCCGCGAGCGCCATCTTCGCGGCGACGCGCTCTTCCTCGCTCGCCGCCGCGATGCCGGCGAGCTGATCGCCGGAACGCAGCGGGCTCGCCTTCGCCATCAACGTCTTCAGATCGGCAAAACGATACGTGCGGCTGCCGATTGTCTCCGTGTAGCTCATCTCATGTACTCCATCGCCGCGACTGCTTGCGCGGCCTGTTGCAAGTGCGTCGGTGCTGCTACAGCGTGATCATTCTTCGAGCAGCACGTCGGCAGGCGCCACTTCGCGCTGATGACGCGTCGTCAGAAAGTAACCGTAACCGATCGCGACGAACGCGGCGAACACCAGCGCGACGAGCAGATTGAAGTAGATCATCGTCGCGAGCGAAATCACCGCAGCGACCAGCGCAAACGCCGGGAAATACGGAAACATCGGCGCGCGGAACGGACGCTCCATGTTCGGCTCGCTGCGGCGCAGCTTGAAGAGCGCGAGCATGCTGATGATGTACATCACGATAGCGCCAAATACCGACATCGTCACGATGTTCGCCGTCAGCGTCTGGCCGCCGAACTGGATCAGCTCGTCGCTGTAAATTGCAGCGATACCGACCACGCCGCCCGCGAGAATCGCGCGATGCGGCGTCTTGAAGCGCGGATGGACCTTCGACAGCCACTCGGGCAGATAGCCCGCGCGCGCCAGCGCGAAGATTTGCCGCGAATAGCCAAGGATGATGCCGTGGAACGAAGCGACGAGACCGAACAGGCCGAGCCACACCAGCATATGCATCCAGCCGCTGTTTTCGCCGACGATGTATTTCATCGCTTGCGGCAGAGGGTCGTTGATGTTCGAGAGTTTGGTCCAGTCGCCTGCCGCGCCCGCAAACAGCATGACGCCGATAGCGAGTATGACGAGCGTGAGAATGCCCGTGATATACGCGATCGGGATGGAGCGCTTCGGGTTCTTCGCTTCCTCGGCGGCCATTGCAACGCCTTCGATCGCGAGGAAGAACCAGATCGCGAACGGAATCGCCGCGAACATGCCGTGAAACGAGCCCATGCTGAACGTATCGGAGCCCGACCAGCCGCCCTTCGTGAAGTTCGCCCACTGGAAGCCCGGCGAGACGACGCCCATGAACACCAGCAGTTCGAAGATGGCGAGCAGCGTCACGCACAGCTCGAACGCCGCCGCGATCTGCACGCCGACGATATTCAGCGCCATGAACACGAGATACGCGCCCATCGCCGCGTGCTTCGGTTCGAGGCCGGGAAACTGCACATGCAGATACGCGCCGATCGCGAGGGCAATCGCGGGTGGCGCGAACACGAACTCGACGAGCGTCGCCGCGCCCGCGATATAGCCGCCCGTCGGGCCGAACGCGTGGCGCGCATAGGCGAACGGGCCGCCCGCATGCGGAATCGATGTGGTGAGTTCGGTGAAGCTGAAGATGAACGTCGTGTACATCGCGGCGATGAAGAGCGCGGTGATCACGAAACCGAGCGTGCCGGCGCTCGCCCAGCCGTAGCTCCAGCCGAAGTATTCGCCGGAAATGACGAGGCCGACGGCAATGCCCCAAAGCTGCCATGTGCCGAGCGTCTGCTTCAGCTCGTGATGCGTGACAGCGCCTTTATGCTGGGTTGTCGACTCTGCTTTCATCGGAAGCTCCCTTTTGAAGTTGCCGGTGGTTGCCCGCGACGAAAGCGTTCGCGGCGAGTGTTTTACCGGCGGCATCTGGCGATGGTAGGAAGCCATTAATCGATGTGTTATCGAAAATCGGCAAAGATTCGGCCGGGATATCTGGATTAAGTCGATGCTGAATATGCGCGACGATTCCGCAGGATTTGGTAAATCGCCGCGTGCTATCGTGTTTTTATCGATCCATTCCCGACTCTTCGGCACAGACATGAACGATATTGGCCATCGCGCGCGTTACGCCGCCCGGCTCGCCCGCGTGCTCGACCATATCTACGACCACCTCGACGAACCGCTCGATATCGAACGGCTTGCCGGGATTGCGTGTCTGTCGCCGTATCACTGGCATCGCATTTATCAGGCGATGTACGGCGAAACCGTTGCGACGACCGTGCGCCGCTTGCGTCTGCATCGTGCGGCAGGTTTTCTTGCGAACGGATCGATGCCGATTGTCGAGATCGCCGAGCGGTCGGGATACAGCAGCTTGCAGTCGTTTTCGCGGACGTTCAGCGCCGTCTTCGGCATGCCGCCCGCGCAATATCGGAAGGCCGGGACGCATCGGCGGTTCCGGCCGTCACCCACAGATTCAGGAGGTCGCCAAATGACAATGAGAGATGTGGTGATTCGGGATATCGAAGGCTTCGACTTGCTGACGGTCGATCACGTCGGGCCGTATATGCAGATCGGCAAGGCGTTCGATGCGCTGATGGGATGGCTCGCATCGCGGGGGTTGCTGTCGAACGAGATGCGGATGATCGGGATTTACTACGACGATCCTACTGCCGTGCCCGAAGGCGAGTTGAAGTCGAAGGCGGGTGTCTGGCTGCCGCGTAAGATCGATGTTTCGGGCGATCCGCTGGTTGGTTTGACTTCGGTTAAGGGTGGACGGTACGCCGTGTTGCGGCACAAAGGTCCGTATGCGGATATGGCGGCGGCGTATCAGTGGCTCTACGGCGAGTGGCTCGTCAACTCGGAGCATGAGGCTGCGGACGAGCCTGTGTTTGAGGAATATCTGAATAATCCTAAGGAGACCGCCCCGGCGAACTTGCTGACCGATATCTGCTTGCCCGTAGTTTAGGAATGAAGCGGTATCGGGATTTGAGCGGGCAGTCGGGTGTCGTTGCGTACGACATTTCCAATGATGCGATCACCGTGAAGTTTCGCGACGGTGATGTGTATCGCTATGACTATTCCTCGACGGGACAACGTGAGGTTGAGGAAATGAAGCGGCTGGCTTTGGCCGGACAAGGTCTCGCGACTTATATCTCGCGAGTCGTGAAAGACCGGTATGCGCGTAAGTGGTCTTGAGATCCGCTCGGCAAATAAAAAAACTCCAACCGGTGACGGTTGGAGTTTTTGTTAATGCCTGGCTGCTTCCGTGCGAGACGTGTAGACGGTCGCATATCCCGAGAAACTGGCCCTTGCCAGAGAAGGCGCTCCAGCCAGTGCGAACGCATAACGTGAGAAAAGCGGACGCATAAGCCGAGAAATTCAAACCCGGGCCACGTCAAATGCGTTGTGCTCGAAGTCCCAGAAACGAGCTCTCCCGTCGGCAGACGGCGGTCGCGCACGCGCGCGTTTTTCGAAAAACTGCGCTTGAAGTAAGAAAATTCTAGCGATTTTCGCCAGTGATGGGAATCCGCTGGATGCGCACGGATGCCCCTTCTCCATCCGTTCCCACGCCAGTGATTTCGCCGGCGGGTCGAGACGGCCGCATGCGCCCGTTGCACTGCGACCTAGAGAGCCCCTTGAAATCGACCCGCCTCTGCCTTGCTCGCGGCAACGCGTTCGCGCCGCCGCCGCTATTTGCCCGCCGGTGTTACTAGCGTAGCCGCGGTTGCGCGATTCGCGTTCTGACTTCGGCGCGAATTGGGTCACATCTACCCGGCGCTTCCGTATGTGCGCGGATTCCTCCTGACCAATGACTTCGGGCCGACCGAAACATGTGCGATTCCAAGCACCGACGGCTGTGACCTGTCCGAAAAGTGTGTGATTCGCCGGCAAGTTCGTCCGAAAAATGTATGTCTCTAACACACCAGAGTCCGCCGTGACAGGTCGGAACCTCTGCGTGCGCCCGTTGCAACCTGACCTGGAGGGGCACATGAAATCGACCCGCTTTTGCCTTGCCTGTGGCAACGCGTTTGCACCGCTGCCGCATGTCCCCCGTCAACGATATTGCTCCTCGGAGGCCTGTCAGCGCGCCCGGCGACGCGACTGGCAGAGCAACCGGCTCCGTAACGACAGTGACTATCGCGACAACCAGGCTCGCGCTCAGGCGAAATGGCGCGCGGGCCACTCGCGCTACTGGCGTGAGTATCGGGGTGCGCATCCAGCGTATTGCGAGCGCAACCGCAGTATGCAGCGGTCGCGCAATGCGCGGCGGGGCTCCAGCGCAATTGCAAATATGGATGTCATCAAGCTTTCCCGGCCGCTGGACTCTGGCTTCTACCTGCTGTCTCGCGCGGCTGACGCCGGCGTTGCAAAAATGGACGCGTGGACCGTTCACATCGCCGTGCTGTCTGCGCCGACTGCGCCGCCGACGTGATTGCAAATAGATGACTTGATACGCATCGGTTTCGAGCCTGCTACCTTTGCCTTGTCGCCGTTCGCTTTCGACCGCGACCATTCGATGGTCCGCATCGGGCGTCTACTTGCGTCCTATGCGTGCGGCCTGTCCGTGTCTGAGTTACGGGGTGGAGCATGTCATTCAATAGCGCGGATGCGCCGGTCGGCGCCAGTTCTTCTGCCGGGCGCGCAGCGGAATACGTACGCATGTCAACCGAACACCAGCAGTATTCCACCGAGAATCAGCGCGACCGGATTCGAGACTACGCTGCCCGTCGCGGATTCCAAATTGTCCGTACGTATGCCGATGAGGGTAAGAGCGGGCTACGGATTGACGGCCGGCAGGCGCTTCAAAATCTCATCTCTGATGTCGTCAATGGCAATGCTGACTTTTGCGTCATCCTTGTTTACGACGTGAGTCGATGGGGGCGATTCCAGGATGCGGACGAGAGCGCGTATTACGAGTACATCTGCCGCCGCGCCGGCATCCAGGTCGCGTACTGCGCCGAGCAGTTTGAGAACGACGGCTCACCGGTCTCGACTATCGTCAAAGGCGTGAAGCGGGCCATGGCTGGCGAATACAGCCGGGAGCTGTCGGCTAAGGTGTTCGCAGGCCAGTGCCGCTTGATTGAAATGGGGTTCCGGCAAGGAGGGCCGGCAGGCTATGGATTGCGGCGCGTGTTAGTCGATGACCATGGCCTTATGAAAGCAGAATTGCACCGCGGCGAACATAAAAGCCTCCAGACAGACCGGGTGATTCTCATGCCGGGGCCGGAAAGCGAGGTGCGAACGGTCAACCTGATTTACGACTGGTTTATCGATGAGTCGCTCGACGAACACGAAATCGCCGCGCGTCTGAACGGTATGCGCGTTCGGACTGACCTCGACCGGGAATGGACACGAGCCACGGTACGCGAGGTGTTGACCAACGAGAAATACATCGGCAATAACGTGTACAACCGTGTGTCATTCAAGCTGAAGAAGATGCGTGTGACCAACACACCTGATATGTGGATTCGAAAAGAAGGTGCGTTTCAGGCAATTGTTCCGAGCGAGACGTTCTACACTGCTCAAGGCATCATGAGAGCCCGGGCGCGTCGCTATTCAAACGAGGAATTAATCGAGCGGCTGCGCGGCCTGTATCGAAGTCGAGGATTTCTTTCTGGTGTCGTGATTGATGAAACCGATGGCATGCCATCCACATCGGTCTACGTGTACCGTTTTGGCAGTCTGATTCGCGCGTATCAGACCGTTGGTTTTACACCCGGCCGGGATTACCGTTACATCGAAACCAACCGCTTCCTGCGGCAACTCCATCCGCAAATCGTCTCACAAACCGAAACGAAAATCGCGGATTTGGGTGGCTCAGTGATACGCGACCCCGCAACCGACCTGCTGACGGTCAACGAGGAGTTCACAGCCTGCATCGTACTCGCCCGTTGTCAGGCACATGACAATGGTCGCAATCACTGGAAGGTGCGCTTCGATACCAGTCTTCTGCCGGACATCACGGTTGCCGTGCGCCTCGACCAGACCAACGAATCGACGCTGGACTACTACCTGTTGCCACATCTGGATTTTTGTCAGCCTCGCATTCATCTGGCGGACCAAAATCCCATCGAGTTTGAGAGCTATCGCTTCGATACACTGGATTACTTGTATGGCATGGCCGAACGCGCCCGTCTCAGGAGAGTAGCGTGAATTCGCGGCAGCAGCCCAGAGAAATCCGGATGGTCCCCGTCGCCCAGATTGAAGTTATCAATCCGCGAGAGCGGAATGGTCGAGTTTTCAAAGAAATCGTCGATAACATCAAAACCATTGGCCTCAAAAAGCCCATCGTGGTGACGCCGCGAGCGACGACCAGCGGCATAGAGAAATATCTTCTTGTGTGCGGCGAAGGCCGATTGAAGGCATTCCGCTCGCTTGGAGAGGCGACCATCCCCGCGCTCGTTGTCAGCGTCAGCGACGAGGACGCGTTCGTCATGAGTCTGACTGAAAACATCGCGCGCAGACAGTGTCGCCCTCTCGAACGGCTCGCTGGCATTCGGCAATTGCAGGAACAGGGATATGCACCAAAGGTCATCGCCGAAAAGACAGGGCTCACCGCGACCTACGTTCACGGCATCCTTACGCTGCTGCATCAGGGTGAAGAAAGACTTGTTGTTGCGGTGGAGAAAGGCCTCGTTCCCCTGAATGCCGCCCTCATCATCGTCGGAGCCGGCGACGACGATACCCAGATACAGGCCGCGCTCCAGGAGGCGTACGAATCGGGAAAATTGCGGGGCAAGCAACTGATGAGCGCCCGTCGTGTCATTGAGCGAAGAAAGGCACTCGGACGAAGCACCGCACACAATATGACCAGCAAGTCTGCCGCCGTCACGACATCTAGCCTCGTGCGAACGTACGAGCGAGAAGTAGAACGTCAGAAATCCATGGTCAGAAAGGCTGAATTCGCACAACAGCGGTTGTTGTTTGTCGTCGGTGCATTGAGGCAGCTGTTTTCTGATGAGAACTTCATCAACCTCTTACGCGCGGAGGGACTGGCCAGCCTGCCGAAGTACCTTGCCGAGCGTGTTTGGCCAAGCGGGAGTGCTACATGACTGGCGTCACTCTTGGATTTATTCCCGAGCCATTGTTGGTGCCTGTTTCCAGTATCTTGCCATCGCGCAGGATTGCAGCACCCGTCGTAGAGTCGCGTAAATTCAAGCAGATAAGAACCTCCATTGAGGAGGTGGGACTGATTGAACCGCTCTCTGTAATGGCTGCGGACCAGTCTTCCGGGCAGCATGTTCTTCTCGATGGCCATCTGCGCTTACTCGCCATCCAGGACCTGAAGCATGAGCGTGCCGCCTGCCTTGTCGCGACCGACGACGAAAGCTACACCTATAACAACCGTGTCAATCGCCTGTCGACAATCCAGGAGCACTACATGATACGGCGCGTAATTGAGAGAGGCGTATCGCCCGAGCGGTTGGCGAAAGCTCTTTCCGTCGACGTATCCCAAATCTTAAAGAAGATGTCGCTCCTCGATGGCGTGTGCCCGGAAGCGGCCGAGCTTCTCGGCGACCGGCAGTTTTCGGCGGAACTTGTTCGCGCTATCCGCAAAATGAAGCCGACGCGGCAAGTTGAATGCGTCGAGCTGATGGTCGCCGCGAACAATGTGTCCGTTGCCTACGCCGAGGCATTGCTGGTTGCTACGCCAGCAGCGCTTCTGGTGGAGGGTAAGAAGCCACAAAAACTGACCGGTGTCAGTCCGGAGCAGATGGCGAAAATGGAGCGGGAAATGAGCAACCTCCAAGGTCAATACAAGTTGGTCGAGCAGAACTACGGCCAGGATGTGCTCAACCTGGTGCTCGCCAAAGGGTATCTCGCCAAGCTTCTCGAAAACGAATCTGCACGTCAGTACGTTGCCCAGCACCATCCGGATTTAATGGTGGAATTCGAGTCCATCATTGCGGCCATTTCTCTCGACCAGCAGCAATTCAGCGCGGCCCTCTAGCCGAACTCTGAACCGCGCGACGCCAGCCGGCATCTAGCTCAAGTTTCAACGCTGATGTTGGCCAATCCAGTAGATATGGTCCAAAGAATCTACAGAGAGCTCAAATTTCTGACCTTGAAGAAGCGGCACGCCGTAAGCCCACCATTCGACTTCGCCACCCGATGCGGCAATGTGTTCCAGCTCTGCTAGCGCGCGCAAAAGACTGGTGGGTGCATCTGATGCCAGCGCCTTACTGACCTTAATTTCGAACGGTATGAGGTCCCTGCTTTTTAGCTGCCTCGGCCACGTATTCATATCTTTGATGACCAGGCAGTCATTCCCCGCAAGGACCTTCCCTGAACCGTTATATACGCGCTCTACATGCCAAGGCGACAACCTGCTCCATTGAAACGCGCTTCCGTACGTCAGTTTTTGTTTGTAAAGCGATAAGTCATGGACGTCGAGAATTTCGCGGAACCGTGCGTTGTATGCGGCACTTCCGCGCTCGAGCCCGGCTGCGACAGCCTGCTCGTATGCATGCTTCCGTAGCCGCTTGTATGCGTGGACAATGGGCCGGAGCTGTGAAGTGGTGAAGCAACTTGAAATGGTCTTGTCGGAGTCAATTAATCTGCGACGCCGGACAATTTCAATCGCATCCGGCGGTGCTCCAAGCCCATCGTCGCCGGGGTTGCGTACGGATGACGCCTTTCGTCGGCGCACCAAAGCCTCGGGTATTTCGATTCTCCCCACGACGGTCCGCTTTGATGCCTCTGACGGGGCGTTCGCGCCAGCAGTCACACCATCGCCCGCCTCGCCGTTGCAACCATTGCGGTGGGCGGTTCCGTTCGGAAGTTTGAAATGTGGCGCCTTCACACACTCCGTCACGATGCATCGGTCTTCGAACGGAACTTCACAGAAGGGGCACTTGTACGGACCGTATGAGTTACCGGTCTCCTCGAAGATTTCTTTGAACTCGGAGGCGCTGCGGACGTCCCCGTTCCTATCCATGCCAAGCGAACTCAAATCGCTCCCCTTTTCATCCCCAAAAACGGACGCATAAGCTGAGAAACTCCGTACCAAGCTTCCCGACCTCAAGACAGCTGGAGGCCGTTCGGAGAAACGGATAGTCCCACGCCTTCCTCGACGTTAGTCCGACCCTCAAGCGCATGCACTAGCGTTTCTATCGACGTAGCCCAGTACAGACGCTCTTGCTCAAGACGGACGCGCTGCCCCCAGCTACCAGCGCGTAGGTTGTCGTAGACGCGTCGCTCTTCAGCCGTCAGTTCATCAAACGGGACATTGGGACACAGTGAAGATTCCTCCACCCACAGCGGGCGGTGTGAAACCAGTGTTGCTTCGTCCATAAGTACCGACCGAAGCTGAGGCATGACCCTGCGAGCGCGGTCGAGAATTGCAAAACCGTGAGTGTCGATGTCACCCCAGTAGACAATCTGCGGCCCGCGCAACCATCGCAGGACATGCAACGCACTCACCGCATTACCAAGCCGCATGATTGCCACTGTACCCGGAACATCCGGGAGTGCCATGCCCGTCTCAAGATTCTCGACGATAACCACTGCCTTGGGCTCAATAGGCAGCGTCGCAAGTTCAGCTATAGGTGCCTCGATGTCACAGAGGCCACCGACCCGTTCGCGCAGGACTGGGCATAGGAGTCGGATTCGGACCCTGTGCGCAGGTTTCCTCAAGCCGGACAAAGCATGGAAGTCGGTGTCGTCGACAGTGACTCCGCGCAACGACCGAAGGAGCCCCGCCACCAGGCCTGTTCGCTTCTCCAACCACTTCGTGTCAAGCCCCTCGACAGGAAGTTGCCGAAGATAGAGTCCGGAATCGGGATTCGCTTCCAGCCATGTCAACAGCGTCACCAGCCGCTCGAAATCTGCCGGAAGGTAGTCGGCTAGCACATCGAACCTCGATGCCAAGACCTTGTTTTTTGCAAGCACCGGCCAGCGATTCAACATCTGCTGATAGCGCTCCGTTGCAGTTTCCCAGCGCCTGGTCTGACCGACGGCAGTCGCAACGGCAGTCGCATTCGCGAAGTTCAGGCTGACAGGAAGGCGATGCCTTCCAAACCGAGCAAATTGGCGCTCTTCGAAGACAACTTCACCCGGACCCGTTCTCGACTGCCAAGCGGAAGCCCATGTGCGGACCGCCGAAGTATCCTCGGCGATGTCCTTGTCGGTGGGAGCACCCAGCGCGACGACCAGCGGCCAAGCTCCCTCCCCAGCAAGCCAGCTCTCGTGCTGGTTATTGAAGCGACGAACAAGGAACTCGCGCGCCGACTCAGGAGATAGCAGTTTCTTCGGCATTGCGTACGTCCTGAGTCAACTTCAAGCGATTGGACTCGCTGTCGTACTCGATGGGTATGACGGCAGATTTCTTGCGGTCCTTTATATGCACGAAGCATGCTCCCCCGATGAAAGGTTCCAGTGTCATCACGGATTTCAGAGGGGTGGCCACAATCATCTGAAACCCGAATGTCTTGAAGATGTTCATCGCCATCGCAGTGAACTCTGCATCGGCTTTATCGAAAGCTTCGTCGAGCACCACGGTGGAGTAACTCGGAAGCGCGCGGTCCTGGCCGCCAAGCTGATAGCGCAGGGCGGCCGCCAGGCAGGTAGCTGCCAGCTTCTGGCGCTGTCCCCCCGACTTTCCTGCGCCACTACGGTAGACCTCCACCTCGACGTCGTCCTCGTCAAGCTCGCGAGCAACGAACTCCACGTGCTGCCTGACGTCGAGCACCAGATTTCGCCAGTTCCTGTCCACAGTTTCCTGGCTGGCGAGGCGCTTAACCAAGGCAGCCAACGTCTTGAAGCGCTCTTCGGCCAGGTCGCGGTCGTTCGAGAACGAGTGGCTGAGCGACTCCCTCAAACTCGCTCGGAAGAGCCGCACATCCTCGAGCGACTTGTCGGTCGTTTCGATGACGAGGTGCGTTCCCGGGTTGAACGGCGCCGTCTCGAGGCTCTCATTGACCAGTTCCATGCGCGAGCGAATTGCCGAGCGCTCCTCGTCGAGCTTGGTAGCCAGAAGAGTCAGGTTCTGGTCGCTCTGCTCGCGTAGCAACCCAAAGAACCGGTCTTCGAACGCCGGAAGGTTGTCATCTTCCAGCCGCTTGAGCTTTGCCAGATAGTCGTCGGCGCTGGCCAGCGTAGCGTCCAGACCACCAGCAACCGAAGGCCACAAGCGGTTGAACTCTACGAAACGCTGGACGATAGCATTACGCAAGTCGCCCAGGCGACTCTCAATCGCACGCAATTCATTGCTGAGGCCCCGGTCCACCTGCCCGTTCACCTGGTCAAGGTTGTCGAGAGTAACCTGCTTGCCGGTGGCCGTATACCGCGCTTCGATTTGGGCGGCGAACGCCGGTGGCCTGTCAGAGGCGGGCCACAAACGAGCCAGCTCGGCCAGCTTGACATTCAGCTTCTCGATGTCGGACTTGATGGAGCGACCTTTGACATCCTCTTCGTTCTTCTTGCCAACGGCCTTGGAGTGAACGTCCTCCTGCGTCTTGATGCGGTCATCCAGGATGGCAAGGTCTGGCCTGGCGTCCCGCTCCGCGTTGAGGCGTGTCGTCAAGTCGTCGATGCGGGCCAGAAGTGCGCCGACGTCGACGTCGTTCCACGTCAGGTTCGACAGGTTCTGGCAGTGCAAGAGCTGTTGTTGCTGGAGGACTTCTTCATCCCCAATCTTGTCCAGCGCCATCCGCAGTTCAGCGATGCGTCCGCCAAGCTCTGCTGCCTTGTTCCTGTACAGAGTGAGCTTGTCCTTATTGTCAAAGCCCAGTACCCACTGGCTGCGGTCATTGACTGAGTGGCGGTCGTTCTTCTCGTGCCGCACCGTGTTGTGTTTGACCAGGCCCTCTCGGGTGACGGCACGAGGGGCATTGCGGAACGCGTGTAGCGTGTCGGTGCACTCAAGGTCGTATGAGTGCTTTAGCTCCTCCCGCACCCATTCACCAAAGCTTCCCTGCGCGAAGTTCAGCTTTCGCACCAGAGAATTGGGACCAGGCGTGCGTCCGGATGCCTGCTGGACAGTCCGAAAGTACACCAGTCGCTCGCCAATGTTGCGCTCGTTCAGGTAAGCCGAGACCGCCGGGTAGAGCTTCTCATCCACGAGGATAGAGCGCGCGAAACCGCCGAGGACGCGCTCAATGGCGCCCCGCCATTCGGTCGAATCAGAACGCACTTCCACCAGTTCACCCGCGAAAGGCAGCTTCGCCTCGGGTATCGAAAGGTCACGGGCCATGCGCTCACGCAAGTCCACGAGCCGTGCCGGAAGGTTGGACCTTTGACGCTCCAGGGCTTTGACCTCGGCCACCGCTGTGGCGAATTCTTCACTGGCCTGCCGATGGTCTGCCTTGAGCTGGTCCTTTCGGTCTTCTACTTCCTTCGTCAGGTCGTGAGCCCTGAGGACTCGCTGTTTGGCCGCTTCGACTCGCTGGACGAACCACACCACGCTGTCAGGCATCGCCCATCCCATGACTTTGCACGCGAGAGCCGCCTGGTCACGCTTATTCATCCGGACGAGTTTATCTGCCTCCGCCGCCTTGATGTTTTCTTCGAGACGAACCAAGACATCAGCCCCGACTTTGAGCTTCTGACGTTGTAGGTCCGTCAGCTTGACGGACTCGTCATCGGCAATCTGCGAGAGACGTTGGACTTCCTGCCGCGATGCTTCCTCGTCGACCTCCAGCTCTGCAATCCGCTCGTCCACGAGGACCTTGCGACGGTGCTCTCGATACTGGTCAATGGCAGTCTGGATTGCCTGAAGCCCGTTGCGGTCGTTGTTGCCACGTTCAAGCTCCATGTGCTCTTCCCGCGCCGGCTTGAGCATCTGGATTTGGTTGCGAGCAGCCACCACCTCCTGGTGTGCCTCGTTCAGTTCGCCAAACTCGTTGATTAGGCTGGTGGCGATGGCGAACGCCTCAGGCTCATCCAGCATGAAGTCCCGCAGGAACACGTTGAGGTCGCCGAGATTCTTCGCCGACTGCGTCTTATGCAGAAGGCGGAGGGCACGCTCGTTATCGATGTCCAGCAGACGACGAAAGCGCTCCTGATAGGCGCTGAATTCGGTGTACACCTTCGCATCGAGCAAGTCGTGTTTGAAGCGGCGGGTGTCGAACTCGTTCTTGGCGAAGAACTCCAGTTCCTGAATCTCGAACTCACGCTCGAGGGTGAGGTACAGCCGCTTGGCGTCGCTTGACGCCGTGGTGTTGCCCTTGACCCATAGGACTTGCGCGAGCACGACCACCCGACCTTGTGCATCGCGGTAGGTCTCGGCGATGGCAGACCAGGTCGTGCCGCCGCGAAGGTATTGTGAAACATACTCGCCACCATCTCCCGTTTGCTGGGCCCAAGCCCCCCTAATGTAGGTCATGGCGCTGCGGTCGCGTCCATGTCGGTCTGCTTCACGCGCTGCAACGTTGAAATCCAACCACTTCGGTGGCGTCAGCAGCGCGGCGTGAGCGTCCAGAACCGTCGACTTCCCCGAACCAGACGGCCCCACGAAGAGGTAGCCCTCCTTGGGGATGGGGAAGTCGAAGACGTTGGAGAAGGTTCCCCAATTGAACGTCTGTATGCGCGTAAGGCGGAACTGGTCATCGCTGCCGTCCAACAACACGTGCTGGTCGATGCTCACAGCGAGTCCTCCTCGTTTTCGGCACTGCTGGCCGATGCATCGTCTTCAGTGGCGTTGCCTTCGCCGGTGTTTATCGCGTAATGCGAGGACGCCAGAGCGGCATAAGTTCGTGCCAGGTCTTGAATTTCTTCAGCCGAGAAGAGGAGCTTGAGCGTCGGTGAGACTTCGTACCTCTCGCCAGAGCCGCGAACGAATTGCAGCAGGCTGAGCTTCTTGGCTTTGTCGACGGCGTTGACGATTTGCTTCTCAAATTTTGCGTGGTCGGGGTTGTTCCCCCGTTCGAACACCGACAGGTGTTCTTGCATGTCATCGCGCGACACGACAGCCCGTTCGCCCTGCGCGTCGGCTTGAGTCAGGCGCTGTCGCAAGAAGAGCAGCAACGCTGTATCCAGGAAGGTGAGCGATGCCTTGCGAAGAAGGATGGGGACATCGATGTCCTCGGAGGCGACCTGCCGCGTGAACGCGACTCGCTGCTCGTGGTCAATGACGACCTCGAGAAAGAGGTCATGCATGCGCGAGCGGACGACGGCTTCATCGCGAAGCAGCACCGGCCAGAGCTTTGACTGGCGCCGGGCGTCCACGGAAGGGCCCAGAAGCAGTTGTACCAGCACCCGCCTGGTATCAATTGGAAGCGAACCGGTATCGCCTCGGAACGTCGCAGTCTCAGCAACTGGGGTATCGGGCGCGTGCTCGCCAGCGACGCTTTCGTCGGTAGGGTCAGTCAACGAGTTCAAGATAGCGCTCCCTCATGAAATAGATGGTTGGAATTTTGGCGCGACGCTGGGTCGCGTCGTCGCCTTCCCATGAGACGAGCTCGGTGCTGTCCGTGACCTCGCCGTGCCTGGCACCCAACGCCATATAGCCAACAACGCTACCAAGACCTTGTTCCGCTGGAAACTCGGTTAGTGTTTGAGCAATGGTGACCTGCGACTGGCGCTCGAGAATGGTCCGCAAGTGGGCTTTGAGCGTTCGAAAGTCGATTTCCGACTGCCGCACGAGCTCGCTCACGGTTTCCAGGTCGAGCTCAGAGGGTTCCGCAACCCGCATTGACGAATCCGTCACTCGTTGCGTGGGGTCATAGAGCGCCCACTGTGATACTGACCGGATGCGGCTGCTAGACTGCATGAGCTCGAAACCAACCTGCTCATTGGGGCGAACTGCATTCTTGGCGGTGAGCGCTGCCTGCGTTGCTTCTTTCAGTAGGCGGTGCAGCCGCCGGTGCTCAAGAAACTCGCGGCTCTGCACGAAGCTCTTGAGGCTCCGTGCAAAGTGCTGCGACACGTCGTGTACCGCTCGTCCTTCGTTCAACAGCGCGCCCGTTAGCCCATGCAGGAATTTGCGTTCGTGCGATTCCAACTGTCGCGCAAAGGGCCTGCTCGTCACTTCGTCCAACGACTCTCGAAGAGTGGCGGCTTGCTCGCTGTCTGTCAGCAACCGCCAAAACGCGTTGAAAGTGCGACCAGCATCGCTCTCGCCGATAAGGTCAACGCCGGCAAAAAGCTGTTCAAGCACGTCACCACGGCTACCTTCGTTCTCCATGAGGCTCTGCCGCAGCCCCCGGTTCAACCGCTCGAACTCGTCACGGACGCTTCGGAAGTCGGCCGCAAGGTCTTGGGCCAGAGCGATGACTTCGCGCGCGCTCTCGATGGCGCGGTCCGGGGGCAGCACCTTCGCGCTGCCACGCTCGACATCAGCGATGGCCGTGTCGATACGCTCGCGCTCAGCGCGCAGCGCTGCCAAGCGTGCTTCGGGGTTGGTATTGGTCTCTTCAGCCAGTCGCGACAGTTGGTGAATGACCACCGAAAGCCGGCTCTCTGTGGCGGTCGTTCTCGGCGTCAAGAGTCCCGTGACAAAGCGCACCGAAGTAAGCGCTTCGGCCGACAATTCGTACTCTTCTTCGGGAGCCCCGAGGGGAAACCGGCGCGTCAACCAGCCTTGATTGAGCCACTCAGAGACGTACGCTTGGGACGTTTGGGGAAGGTCTTCGCCGGTCGAGCGAAGCGAATCGATGTCACGAGCGAGGCGCTCATGAAGCACCGAACTTGGCAACGCCTTGTCAGTGCCCGTGAAAAGCGACTGGAACAAGGCAATTATTACGGGTGCCTTGTTGGCTGCCAACAGGCGCCAGAGGGGTTGGTCGCGCAGATTGCGCAGGGCCGCTGCGCCCCGAAGCGCCTTCACGCCCATCTCCCAACGAAACGGTAACCAGTGACGCTATCCACTTGGACCTCCGAGACAATCTGCTGGAGCCACTATACGACTACTTTCTATACGAGTCTAGTTTTTATTCGCACATCTTTTTTACTACTCGTGAGAGAATTCCGACGATGCCCGAACGCTTGCCCACCACATCGGACCCAACAGGGTCATCCAGTAGCCGCGCCCCTGGTCGGTGGAGCCAGGACCGTCGCCTGGAATTCATTGACTTTCGACTTCGGTGGGACGGCCGTCTCAACCGCAGTGACCTCACAGAGTTCTTTGGCATTTCCGTGCCCCAAGCGTCGCTAGACATCGCTAAATATACGGAACTGGCGTCGACTAACTTAAATTACGACCGCAGCTCCCGGGTCTACATAGCGTCTGCCGACTTTAAGCCGCTGTACCCGTCGAGCGACTCTGGTCGCTATCTCAACGAGTTGTTGTCGCACGCTTCCGGGCTGGACTCAGAGGAAAGCAGCTTCATCACTTGGGCGCCTCCGGTCGCAACAGTGCCACATCCAGGTCGAACCATCCGTGTCGATGTATTGGTCGCGCTTCTTCGAGCCATTCGCGAGCGCTGTGCGATACGCGTGTTGTACCAATCGATGACACGACCACAGCCTTCCCCGCGTACGATTTCTCCGCATGCACTTGCTCACGATGGCTTCCGCTGGCACGCACGCGCCTACTGCCACATGCGCAACCAGTTTCTGGACTTCGTTGTTGCGCGCATGCTGGAGGTTGACAGCTTTGAGCCGGCCGCCGCAAGTCCGGATGATGATGTGAAGTGGCACACCATAGTGCCTTTAGTATTGATTCCGCATCCCGAACTGAGCAAGTCGCACAGACTTGCCATTGAACTTGATTTTGGGATGGAGAACGGACAAGTCGAGTTCCATTGCAGACAGGCGTTTCTCTTCTACGCTCTGCGACATCTGCGCCTGGACCTCGAAGGCGAAGCCAAACCGGAGGCGCAGCAGATTGCTCTAAAGAACCGGTTAGAAGTTGAGACGTACATGTTGAACGAAGGTGCATTTTGATACGCGCCTTCTGACGGACATCAGTGTTCCCGTTCCGCTCGACCGGACGAATGCATCGACGACGGACTACAACCTGCCGCCACATTTGGATTGCCGGCAACCTCGCATCCCTCGCCGACCAGAACCCCATCGAGTTTGAGAGTTATCGCTTTGACATGCTGAACTACCACTATGGCATGGCTGAGCGCACCCGCCGAAGGAGAGTGGCGTGAACGCGCGGCAACAGCCTGGAGAAATCCAGATGGCCCCCGTCTCCCGGATTGAAGTCATCTCCGCGGGAACGGAATGGGCGGGTATTCGGAAATCGTCGACAACCTCAAGGCCATTGGTCTCAAAAAGACTATCGTGGTACGCCCCGACACATCGCATGGAAAATTAATATTCCGCCATGCTAATATTGCAACGACGTGGGGCGGTAGCTCAGCTGGGAGAGCGTCGCGTTCGCAATGCGAAGGTCGGGAGTTCGAGCCTCCTCCGCTCCACCAAGAATTTGCCTTTTGAAAGCGCGCTCCGTGCCGTGACGCGCTCCTTTGTGTTTCGATGTGGCCTGCGCCATCTGGCGCGCTCCGCTGTTGCCGCCCTGAACACTTTAGTGCCTCACATCGATGAACTAGGTTGGTCACTACGCTGGGCACCGTCGCGGCAAACGCTCGCCGGCGTTTTGGATACCATTGGCACTGACTGAGCCTACCTACGGCCGGCATCCGACCGTTAGAGCTCACCGTATCCAGCTGGCGCATTGTCCATATCGTCCCATCGGCATTCGACAGTTGGGTCCAGCCAGTCTGCAGCACGTCGCAGCCATGTGGCATCGATAACATCGTCGGACGACTTCAGCTTCTTAAGGTCGAATTCGTTTGCGAGCGTCCGCAGGCGATTCGCTCGCTCAAGCTTCGAGGCCCATTCTTCGACCCGCTTGAGTTGCTCAAATGCCGCTCGGCGAACCGCCGCCAACCTTGCGCGCTCGGCTTCTTGCACAGCGGCGACTGCCCGTTGTTCAATCCGCATCTCGGCTTGTACGGAATTACGAATAACCAGATGTCGAAGCCTGCCAACGAACGCCTGCATCTTCGCTTCTACCAAGGCGCTCCGACTGTCCGCAGCGGTTGCCGCTGCATAGGTGCTTCCGACACTGAAAGCTGATATTTCCAGTTCATTCGTGGGATGGTAGACGTAGCCTTGGCTGTGCAGGTTGTACCCGGCGCGCTTGTTTTCGGCCAGTTGCTCCCGGGACAATGGGATATTCTCCTGGCGGGCTCGCTCCCTCACGCGAAACGTCAACCTGCTGCCAAGCAGCGTCACATATGCGGGCTCGTCCTCTTTTCCGCCAGAGGAAAGCGAATAGCCCGCACCCGTTAGTGTCTCGATAAGCATGTTCAGCACGAGAAGCGCACGCAGCGAGTTCTGCGGAGACACGGCGGCCCGCATCAGTCCGGCTCCTTCGCAATATGGCCATGTCCGGGAGTCGCGCTGCCTACCTTCGAGTTTTTTCGCCATCCGTTTGACCAGGGGCACGCATTCGTCAATAGATGTGCGCATGCTGATGGACGGCGCATCCGGGGCACTGGCGGCGTCCTCATCGATTCGCGCCTGGGTGCGCAGTGACAGCTCATCGTCGTGTGGGTTTCTGAAGACCGAGCGTCGGTAAGTTGTGGCTCCCTTGGTTGGCGGCAGCGATGGCTTTTTCACGGCCTTGCCGGCAGCAAGTTTTTCCCAGTAGCCGCGGGGTGGGACTGGGACATCCAGGCTCAGACAAATCTTTCGAAGACCCACATCAGACATTTGATACCTTTTTGACACCTTGCTGACTGGCTCCGACCAGATTTCTTCATACAACTTCTCGCGTTCAAAGTCTTGATGGACGTAGGGCATATAAGTACACGGTGTGTTTGGCAGAGTCCTGTAGTAATCCTCGACAGATACTGACACGGACGATTTTGAACTACAGAAGGCGCGCGCATCGTGGTTTCGCTAGGAGCACAGACTTGCGATGTACCGCGGGCCGGTGCGGTCTGAAGTTCAGCGGACAACTTTAGTCCCAACGTGAACGAAGCCAAATGTCCACTCGAAGACGAAATGCCCCACAGTCCTCACTGAAGATGCGTAATTCGACTGAGCACCTGATGTTTGGTGACTGGAAATGGAAGGGCCTGTGCGCGGTCAGGGAACGGAGGCTGCTCGCGACGTGGGTCGACTCAATCGAACAAGCTGGCGGTAGGGCGGCCGGGGCCAGCAAAGCATTGTTCACCGCCAGATTTTTCAGCGAGCACCACGGTCCGACCGAAAGCAATACTCCGGTCCATTTACTGACCGGATGGGCAAGCTCTTCGAACAGCCAAAGCCAAGTATGTTGGGTGCATTTAGAACATTGCTCGAGAGTCTAACCCGTCCAACGACGCCGCCCCCTCGCACATCAGCTCATGCTCGCAGTATTTGGACGCTTCTCCGTTAATATTCGGAAGAATATGCCGTAATATTGAGCAAATTGCCTGACTACCTGCCGATTTTGACCGGGGCGGTCGTTTGGCTGCCGAAGCGCGTCTGGAGAGGGACGCGCCGAGGAAAACACGCTAACAAATAAGCCCTTAACCGGGGAGACCGAAGTTGAACATCCAGTCGTTACTTGCGGGCGTACCGACGCCCGCACTCGTCACGGGCGCATTTCTGGCCGCCCTCGTGGTTGCTGTCATGGCGTTTTTCTTCGGCCCGGCGATAAGGCATCTGGCTCGGCTGCGCTCTATTCAGCGTCGCATTGAAAGGTTTGAAGACGGAAATTACCCTTCACAGTTCGAGGCGGTATTCGCTGGCGACCGTCGGCTCGCGCATCTCTGGAACGAGTATGCCGAATCGTTGCACGTTCAGCGTGAGGAGCGCGATGGACAGATGGTCGTGCGCGCCGTACGCGCCACCGTGCCCGCCGAGCTGTATTTCAACAGCCAGGTTGTCGTCGACAGCCGCTTGCGCACCGAATTTTTTAAGCATGTTCCCGGGATTTTTACTGGCATCGGTATCATCGGGACATTCAGCGGGCTGATAGAAGGCCTTCACGCTTTCCAAATCAGCGATAACGCGGCGACCGTGCGCGGCAGCCTCGAATCACTTATGCATTCGGTGGGAGAGGCGTTTCTTGTGTCCGCCTCGGCAATCGCTGCGGCGATGCTAACCACGCTCTTCGAAAAGCTTCTCCTTGCCTCGCTGTACCGACGTACAGAAGAAATCGTTCATGCGATTGACGCGCGCTTTGAGGCGGGGGCCGGCGAAGAATACCTGGCGCGCCTGGTCAAGGCATCGGAGGAGTCGGCGAGCCAATCCAAAATATTGAAGGACGCTCTCGTCAAGGAGATGGGAGAGCTGCTGCGTGAGTTGACTAACGCGCAAATCGAGGCGAGCAAAGAACAAACCGCACTGGTCGCGGAGGCGGGTCGCCAGAACAATGCGGCTCTTGGACAGGTTATCGCGGAGAGCATCCAGCAGGGTCTCAAAGGCCCGCTCGATGAAATTGCAGCAACGGTCAAAAGCGCCAGCGGCGACCAGAGCGCAAGCGCCGGACGGATGCTGCAGGACGTGATGACGAGCTTCAGCCAACGTCTAAATGACTTGTTTGGCGGCCAGATTTCGGGGCTTACCGAACTTAACCAGCAAACCGCCCAGAGCATTCAGCAAGCCGTTACCACCTTGCACACCCTGGTCTCGAACATCGAAGCTTCGAGCCAACGTTCGACAGATGCGATGGCGCAGCGCATGGCGGAGGCCATCGAGAAGATGGAGTCGCGACAGGAGGCAATGAACGCCCAATCGGCTGCATTCATCGAGCAACTGCGCCAATTAGTCGCGACATCCCAGTCGGAGACGAGCCAGAAATTGCAGACGACGCTCGAAACGCTTGGCACGCATGTGGGAGAGATGCTGACCACACTGAGTGGCGCGCAGAAAGAAGTATTTGAGAACAATCGGGCACGCGAGAGCGCCATGTCTGAGCGTGCGACTGGGGCTGTTACAGCAATGTCCGAATCCGTCGATGCCGTTGTCAAGGAACTGGGTGTTGCGACGACGCAGATGGCGCAAAGCGTCGCTACCTTGACCCAGACCACCGCTTCATCGGTAGACCGTATGCACGCTGGCGCTGAAGCATTGGGTACGGCGTCGCGAAACTTCGCCGCCGCTGGCGAGCGCGTCGCCAGCGTCATGGGTCAAACCGCCGATGTCTCGACCAAGCTCGCCGCGACGGCTGGGAATCTGACAAGCGGGGCGGGAGCCATCCAGGAACTTCTGGGCGACTATCGCGCTCATCGCGACAGCATCGGCCAACTTGTCACGGAGTTGCGCGCCACCGTCGAGTCCGCACGAAGAGAGGCCGCATTGACTGGTGACATTCTCAATCGAATCGAAACATCTACCGGCCATCTCGGCGCGGCGCAAAAGCAGGCCGACGAATACCTTGCTGGTGTGAGCCGCGTTCTGGCAGACGCACACGGCGCATTCGCGACCGAAGTCAAGCGTACGCTGGATAAGGCGAATGCCGAGTTCCATACAAAACTGACTTCGGCAGTGGGATTGCTTTCCTCCGCAGTCGGTGAGCTGGAGGTAACGCTTGCCTCGATGGGAACCTTGGCGCCTGCGAGGAGGTAGACGATGTTCGGAACTCAAATCGTCGTCAAGCGTGGAGGCCGCGATGAGGCGGAAAAGCCCTTCTGGATTTCCTTTGCTGACCTGATGACGGCGCTGATGGTCCTCTTTCTCGTCGTCATGGGCGTCGCTTTGCTCGCCGTGACAAAGAATGTAACGGAGAGGGATAAACGTGAAGAACAGCATCGGAAGGACATAGAGCTTATTCTGGACCGGTTTCAAACCGCAGCGAAGCGGTACAACGGCATCAAGATAGACCGTGACCGGCATGTCATCGATTTTGGAGACCGTGCGCGTTTCGCGTTTGGGAAATCAAATCTGGCGCCCGAGCAGGAAGCCGTGTTGCGTCAATTCGTCCCTGAAATCCTGACCTTGGCAAACGGTGACCTGGGCAAGCGCGTACTTAAGCGCGTGGTTGTCGAAGGCTACACAGATAGAACCGGTACGTACCTGAGCAACCTTAACCTTAGCCTTCAACGCAGCGAGCGGGTCTTGTGCAGCATGTTTGCAACGGCTGGTGCGAGTCTGCTCGTCGAGGACCAGAAGGAAGACGTACGTAACCTGTTCCTGGTCGGCGGATATTCGTTCAATGACTCGAAGGAGACGGACGAGGAGAGTCGCCGCGTCGAGATGCGTCTCGAGTTCCTGGGGGTTGGAGAAGAAAGAGCTGCGGTCCCGGTGCAATCGGGGAACTTTGGCGACTGCGCACTGCGATGAATGCACTGAACTACCTCGCGTCCTTACTGCAATCGTCCGTCATCGAGGAGACGCAACCGGTTCGCCTGGGCGGCGAAATCGACGCACTTCTCGAAGAGCTGAAAGCGCGTGCAAAATCAGGTAGCGGCCGCGAACCCGTGCACGACCATCAGCTCGATGCGGTCCGGCGGTACTGGAGCAGCCAGGAAGTGCCCACGTTCCGCGATGCATACCTACTGTCCTTTGGCTTATGTATTCCGCACCGCCCTCAGGGTGAGTGCGTCATGGAGGACCGACCACGCTTGCAGCGTGTCCTCGACAGTGTTGACGGCTATATAACCAGGACCGCGTCATACCGACGCTGCTATCAAGGGCTCGCAAAGAGCTACTTCACTTATGACGTGGACGCGCCTGAAGCAGCGCCCGCCGGAAAGAAGAACTGGTTGACTTTGCGGGATTACCTTCACGACCGCAACCGTGAGATACGGGACAGCAGACCAGGCCCTGCATGGGTCGACACAGCAATTGAGAATCGACAACTTTTCGGCGAAGCTCCCTGCACTCCCTATGTGAGCCAGCTGCTGCGCGGCGACGAATCGCATATCGACCGCATTTGCGAGCAGCTTCAAATCGGAAAAGAGTCGTGGTTTCTGCGCCAGCTCGTGCTAACGCAGGTTGAAGGCGCGACGAAACTCGGTGACGACGAATTTGTGAGCCTGCTACCTCGCTTGCTCGTCCTGCTGGCCCATAACGAAGTGCTCCGCGACCGAGGGACCATTCTGGCCCTTGACCGATACGCCCGGGTCTCTGGCAGCCCGCTCCATCCCAGACTTCGCGACCATGCTGTTACCTGGTGGGGCAATCCGTGGCTGCCGTCAAATGCGACACGATGGGGTGGCGTCGCGCCCGCGGCTCGAACGATGGTCTCTGACTGGCTGAAGCTCGAATTTATCGAGACCTTCTTTACGAAGCTGGCAGAGGACGGGCTCGCCGACCGTCGCCGAATGGAATTCTGGAAGCGATATGTCAAGTCCATTGACGACATCGAGTTCGCATTGGGTTCAACCGCACGTAATTCGCGTGAACCTGACCTCGTCGCGCTGCGCAGGAAAATGAAGGGCCTGACGCGCGAACTCGACGCCTCTGGTGCCAATAACGCTTTCATCATGACGATGGGCAAGCTGGTCGCGGTGGAGTTTAGTGGCCTAGGAAACGCGCTTTATGGCTATGACGCCAGCCGTTCGCTTCCCTTTAATACAAGTCAGACACTGAAGCTCGGGAAAGATGAGCGGAATTCGCTCAAGCGTTCGAATCGCATACTCTGGCTCAAGCATGGGGATGGCATCCATGGCTGGAATCGCTGGGAGGATATGTTCGAGGCAACGCTTCGCGAGAGTTTTCAGATTCTCCCCTCTGTCGACACTTCACGTTCATCTACCAGAAGCCAAGCTACTAACGAACGCACGCGGCCGACGAGTCTGGGCTCGTCTCGCGAGAACACTCGCTCGACGCAAAACCACACTGCAACGCACGAATCCTACTCGCATGTCGCGCTCAAGCGATTCGCAGCAACGCATGGTCTGCAAATCGACGACCGGACTGCACTCGGCGGAAACTTGTGGGTACGCGGAGACGAGGAAGATGGGCGTATCGGTCAAGTCCTCGCGGATTGGGGCTTCCAGGTGAAGCCGGGCAAGGGTTGGTGGAGATAAGGCGAAACTGTGTTCAAGTTATTCAAGCAGGCAAAAGCGCAAGATGTCGCCACCTGGAAGCGGCAGTGGTCGGATAAGGGCATCGTGCTGGCTCGTCGAATTGAAGGCCCGGGTGCGATGGTCGACGGAGACCTCGTCGGAGGCTACATCACGCAGCTCATCGATGACGGCCTCGCCAATCCGGTCGAGGGCGGCTTCTTGTTGGACTGGCAGTCGGTATATGAAATCCTCGAGCGGCAGGACTACGGGCAACTGCGCGGCGTTCTTCGAATTCCACCTTTCACCGACTTCCGTCCGTACCTGCGAAGTGGCCATTCGCTGGTCGACCGCGAGTTCGGTATTGCGGTAGATGGATGGCGCGTCGATGGTGGCCGCGAATTTCAAGGCACTCTCACGGGGCCGGTGATGTCGGAAGGCACGGCAGAGACGCTGATGCGCCCAGCGCAATGGAAGCTCTTCAAAGCGGTGGTTGCATTCTCGCGCCGTGGTGACGAGGACCGCTCTGATTTGGCCAACCGGCAAGGTTGGGGGCGAATTCGCAAGCTCGCGCTCGAAGCCGAAGCAGGACTCGATGATTTTCTCTACCGCTCGGTGGTGTTGAGTCCCGAAAAGCTCAACATCGGTCTGAGGCGGTCGGTCGAAGTGGCGGACGACCACGTAGTCGAAATCGAGCCAACCTTCGACGGCGCACCAGACGACTGGCTCGACACCTTTGACAGAGCTCGCGAGATTCGTGACCGATACGACATCACGACCCGAGAAGGAATCGTCCAGGTTCTGGTCACGCCGAAAGTGAAGACGGTGCTTCGTGAAATCAAGCGCTTGCCTGGACGACGCGTCGCCGGCTCACGGGCACAGGCATTTTTGCTCAATCCTTACGCGGCGCTGGGCGCGGATGCCGTCGACGTCATCGAAGAGTCGCAGTTCGAGCGCGCTCGCGAAGACGCCGGTCTCGACTACGAACGCTTTGTACCGACGTTCGAGCGCAATGCTGCGGGCTATGCACTGCGCGTCGGCCTGCTTGTCGAATCGGCCGTGGCGAGTGGACCGACCTCCTCGAAGACGCATTGGCTCGACGACAACGAGCTTTCCACGTTCGTCTCGGCTCTTTCGCGGTCGCTCGCGCTTGGCCACCAGCTGCTTGCCTGGCAGGGTTACGACCTTGCTCTGCAGGGGGATTCGGAGCAGCACCTCAAGGAATTGTCGGCTGCACTCGCACAACGGCGCACTCCTCCCACGCTGGTCTCCTACGCTCAGGTCCATGACCTGGGAGGCTACTCGACGCGCATCGAATCAATTGGTGTGGAAAAGCCCTACCATTCGCCGTATATAACGAAGAAGGATGAAGGTGAGGGTTGGTTTCCTGAGAACATCCTGCCCGTCATTGTTTACCAGCCAAAAGACGGTGGCGAGCCGGTAGCGGTGCCTACCAACAAGCCGGCCATCGAGAAGCTGAAGAATGACGTACAGGACGCCGACGCGAAAGGCGCGGCAAAGCTCGACGTTGGCTGGCTCAAGGACCCTATTTCGCTATCGGATGCGAAGGAAATCATCTCCACGTTCGAGAATCTTTTTTCCGACCTGGAATCGGGTAAGCAGTTTGACCCGGAAAAAACCCGCAAACGGTCCGGCGAACGGGCCACCAAAAAGCAGCTTGTTCTGCGCGCAAACATCCAGGCACTCGAATACGAGGAATTGCGCCGGGAGGCGCTGCAGTCGGTACCAGCAAGTCCGAAGCTTCCGCAAAGCATTCGCCCGGGGCTCGCCTTGCTGCCGCATCAACAGGCAGGCCTCGCCTGGATGCAGCATCTCTTCAGTCTGCAAACCGATTACCAGGTTCGCGGCGCTATCCTTGCCGACGACATGGGGCTGGGCAAGACCTTCCAGTTGCTGGCGCTCATGGCCTGGTTGCTGGAGCAGGACGCCGCCATGAATCCCATGCTGGT
This sequence comes from Burkholderia sp. Ac-20365, assembly GCF_017104715.1. GTDB lineage: Bacteria > Pseudomonadota > Gammaproteobacteria > Burkholderiales > Burkholderiaceae > Paraburkholderia. Next base: position 41,866 of record NZ_JAAGPI010000002.1, on the reverse strand, counting down.
GGTCGCGCCTGTCTCATTGCTGGAAAACTGGGCTGAGGAAGCCAACAAGTTTTTTCAGCCGGGCGCATTGCCGATGTTGACTGCGTATGGCGATAGCCTTGCCGAGTTTCGCGTACCGCGCGGCCAGATAGACCAGCGTCTGCAGGCTGAGGACGGTCTGGTGAAGTTTTTGAAGCCCAACTGGATTGGCGATGCCAAGGTGGTATTGACGACGTATGAAACTTTGCGCGACCTGGAGTTTTCGTTCGCTGCGCAGAAGTGGTCGTTGATGGTGTGCGACGAGGCTCAGCGCATCAAGAACCCGGCCGCAATGGTGACCCGGGCAGCCAAGAAGCAGAACGTGGCGTTCAGGATTGCCTGCACAGGCACGCCGGTCGAAAACACACTGGCCGATATGTGGTGTCTTTTCGACTACGTGCAGCCGGGCTTGCTGGGTGCACTGAACGATTTTGGTGAGCGATACCGCAAGCCAATTGAGGCAAAGACCGACGAAGAAAAGTCCCGTGTTGAAGAGCTGCGCGCTCGCATTTCACCCCAGATTCTCCGGCGCCTGAAGACGGAGGTCGATACAGGACTCCCACCGAAAATCGTGGTCGACGACTGTCGGCGGCTCCCCATTTCTAGCGTTCAGCGCAACCTTTATGCGAAGGCGGTGGATGGCTTCAAACGGCGAAAAGAGCCCGACCATACGACGCCGTTCAAAAATCACCTTGGATTGCTTCATTATCTCAGGCTGGTGTGTACCGACCCGAGAGTGCATGGCTTGAGCGTGTTCAAGCCGGAGCCGATGGGCGACTATCGCGCGAAATCTCCGAAGCTCGACTGGCTGCTCAAGCAGCTCTCCGAAATCAGGGCGAAGGGCGAGAAGGCAATCGTCTTTTGCGAGTTCCGGGAGATTCAGCGACTTCTGCAGCACTACATCGAAGCCGAGTTCAGCTATCGACCCGACATCATCAACGGGGACACGAGTGCGTCATCGACTCACGTCGCCAGTCGGCAGAAGAGAATCAAAGCCTTTCAAGAAGCGCCGGGCTTCGGCGTTTTGGTGCTTTCGCCTGTGGCCGTTGGATTCGGCGTGAACATCCAGGCGGCGAACCATGTTGTTCACTACTCACGCACCTGGAATCCCGCCAAGGAAGACCAGGCGACCGACCGCGCGTACCGCATCAATCAGAAGAAGCCGGTGTACGTCTACTACCCAACTGTTTGGGCGGACGATTTCACGACGTTCGATGTCAAGCTTGACCAGTTGCTTGCCCACAAGCGAGCGCTATCAGAGGACATGCTTAACGGTGCGGGAGACGTAGCGCCGGGCGACTTCAATATCGCAGACGTTGTGCCGCACTCACAGGCCAGCGACCTGGATGAACGCATCACTCTCGATATGGCGCTTCGGATGGGATGGCAGCATTTCGAGTGTCTTGTCGGCGCGCTCTGGAGTAAGCGTGGATTCGACTGCTACAGAACACCGGGCACGAATGACAATGGTGTCGACATCGTAGCCATCGACGGCGCACGAGGTCAGCTAATTCAGGCCAAAACCAGTGGAATTGATGGTACGAAACTTGGCTGGGACGCCGTAAAAGAAGTTGTGGCGGGTGAAGCGTTCTACCGACGCAGGCACCCGAATGTCTCGTTCGAAAAAGTCTGCGTCACAAATCAATTCTTCAATGCGCAGGCACAAGAGAACGCGGTTTTGAACTCGGTAGCGTTGATTGACCAGGCGTATCTCGCCGACCTGCTTCGGACTCACGAAACGACCATGCTTGAGGTCGAACGAATGCTCTTCGTCGAATGGCAGTCGGCGGACCTTGCGGATTGAATCAATGAGATGACCATCAGGATATTGCCGTCTTAAGCATCGTGGGCAGATTCGCTGCCGAACATGGATGACCGCTGTTATGCAATGTATCGCCTTGCAGCCTGCGGTAGCAGCGGACCGGGGCTCACTCGGCCCCGGTGCTTATCGGCAGAGCTTGACGTCTGCGCCGCCCGTCACACCGACCCGGTGTTTGGGCCGGCGCGACAAGATTCGGGTGTCCAGTGACCGGACCGTATGAGCTTCACCGACTGGTTCATGGCGAACCGACGTCATCACAACGTCACTGGTCACCTGGTTCGGTCTCGGCTGACGGCTGGCTGGTCGGCAGGTTGTCGTGCCACGCGGCATAAGTAATCGACGTTCCTTTGAGTCGCCATGAATTGCGCCCATTGTCCGTTCTACCCAGGACCGTAGCGGATGCTGCACTGGGACTGACAAACGCCACATCCTGCGCGAAAACCAGATGGGAGCCGTCCGACGACTGTTGCAAGGAGCCAAGACTTTGCAGACTTTCTCGCAACTGCTGATATGAGTGTGGCTGTCCCGACCATCCCAACCGCGCTTGCGACCGTGCGAGAACGGTAAATGAGCTGGTACTTTTCCGCGCGAGTGCGACGAGACCATGCTTGGCACTTTCGAGCTCGAAGTAAATGCCGTCGCCATCCGACGACAACTCCGCGAGCAGTTCCTTTGAGATTTCCGACTTACTTTTTCGGTCTTCCAGACGCCAGTGCGTCTCGAACACGTTCATCATCAGCGTCTGCTGGTTTTGCATGACGTCGGCCGTCCACTCCGGATGCTGCAGCACCTGAGTGGTAAGGGCGAAACCGCAAACACCCCCTTTGGTGAAATACGAATTTTTCTTCCAGGAAAACTCGCGGTTGCTCGCGGAGCTATTTTTCTTGCGACTCAACAGAACAAGGTTACCAAGCCGATGCACCCAGCTTTGATAGATTTTCGTGTCGGGAACCCATGTTGCCCATTGACTGTTCGGAGCGGGCTGTTGGGGCATCACGTGCTCCACCGAGACGACGTCATGCTCGTAGACAGCGGAGCCATCCGACAAAAGACGGTCCAGCCGCAAAAGCAGCAGCGCCACTGCCCGTGCGGAATGGGTGTCATACAGCGGGCCGTTCAGCACCGAATAGGTGTCGTATTGCTCGCTCGGAGACAGTTGCAGCGGTGACGCCTCGGCGAACAGATTCTGGCCATTTTCGATAGCCCCCGTCAGTGCAGAAAAACGCTCAACACGACCATTGACGCCAGTTTTTCGCGCGAGCATCGAATACGCCAGGCGTTCGAGGTCACGGAAGAAAGCCAGCATCGTAGCCGGTTGCTCGGCATGCCGTACGTAAAACGCCAAGGCAGGCGGCAGCCAGTCCTTGAATTCCAGCTTGTTGAGCCAACGCAGATGCTCGTTCACCAGCTCCGCATGCTGTGTGCTTGCGTAATCCGCGCCGCTGAGTGCGGCAAGCGCTTGCGCCATCGGCAGCAAAACCGTGTCAACAAAGGTCTGCGGCGTGGTCGCCTGTGTAACGTGCTCCTTGAACTCCTTCAGCAAAGTCCCTTGCGGTTTGGCTTTGCGATAGACCATGCGAATGTGGCTGAACAGGTCGCCAAACTCGTCGCGCCCCAAGTCCTCCTCGGCGTCTTCCCATTTCTTCGTGTACGTCTCACGAAGCCCAGATTCGATGCCCCCAATGATTTCTGCCTTCAAAATGTCCGTTGCGCTCAAATCCAGGCCGCGACTGTTGAGAACACCGAAGATGCGGTACGCCGAATCGAGGTCGGGAGTCGCTACGGTGACGAGGTAGCAACGCGTGATGATGAACTGAACGAGCCGTATGAGCTTGGGTTCTCCCAGGTTCACCAGTCCGCTCATGAAAACCTTGGCGTTTGCCTGCAGGCGCGCCTGCGCACTGGGCAGCGTCGAATTGAGTTCAATGAGTTTAGTGAGACCGTCCTCATGTTGAACATATTGACGGAAGAAGTCTCTGTCTCGCTCGCGCAATGAAAGCCGGTAGCTCGCCTCGGTGGCTGAGACAACGTCGCCGTGCTCGTAAATACGCTTGGTGATGCCGGCTTGCACCGCACGGTCACTGATTGTGGCTCTGATGCCTGAAAGCAGCAGCGTCAATGTCGTCAGGCGCTGTTGACCATCGACTACGGTGGCGTCAGGCGACGTTTCGCTTTTGATGAGAACGATGCTTCCGAGGAAGTAAGGCACACCGTCGGCAAGTTGTTCCGGGGACGCGTCGAGCGCACTCAGCAAGTCGTCCAGGAGCTCTTGCGCCTGGTCGTTTCCCCAGGAGTAAGGGCGCTGATAGCCCGGGATGGTAAATACATACTCGTCGCTGAAGATTTTTTGCAGCGTTTGTTCTTTTGCCGTGAGCGTGTGCGACACCTGTAATCCCCGGGAAGTAATTTGAAGCGTTTTGAGATTGCAAATATACCGGCTTTCCCAAGGTTCGAGCTAGCGTCGCGGTTCCCGTTGCGGCGCCTCCGACGCCGAGAAATCGAGCATTACACCACCGTTTCCGCCGACGGCCATCCGGACTTTCAAGTCCTTTTAGTAGCTCGGCCAACCGACTTCTCCCGGTGTTCGGAAACAAATGCGTCATGCCGTGGCGCGGGGTGAATTGCAAAGGCGTGCGCAGGAACGGTGGTGCGTCGTGCGCGAATGGTCGCCTGAAACAATGCACTAGCAAAAGTCAGAGTCGGATTGCACGGGCGACCTAGGCTCTGCAACGAATCGCCGTAGCGCGACCAGTACGCGTGAGTAAGCTTGGCGAATAGTCCCTTGCCCGTTATACGTTTGCTGACGGCGATGACCGCGTCGCTTCAGTCCTCACTGCATTCTGTCCAGCCGCAACGGTTGCGGAACCTCACTGCAACATTCACAATCGACGTGCGCGTGTGTTTTTACACGCATTTCATGGTATATGGCTATGCGGAATCATGCGAACCCAGTGACTGTCGACGCTCTTTGGTCAAAACTCGCCTCACGCGCCATCCGGGTCGCATTGGCGCGCCGGGACGTGAGCTACGCGGAACTTGCCGACGCGCTGAATACTATGGGCTTGTCCGAGTCGTCGCGTTCTGTGGAAGGCAAAATCCAGCGCGGCACCTTCCGCTTTTCCTTCTTCCTTCAAACCTTGGCCGCCTCGGAAAGCCAATACCCCGAGCAATGGACTGTTCCGCTGCGCAGTGGCGCAAGCTGGGAAAAGTGCGCTGCTGACGTCATTCAGGCGGAACTCGTGGCCCAGCCATGGCTGAACCATATCCTGCTTTCTCAGCGCCTGGCCGAAATCGGCGTCGAAGTTGCCGCCGAGACATTGAAGAGCCAGATAGTGGACGGAACGCTTTCCACTGCATTGTTTCTTCAATGTGCCACGGTCTGCCGATTCCCTGACCTCCATTTCTTTCTCGACGGTCGAGACATGATTGACGCCGCCGTCGCGGGAGCGTCGGCTCGGTAAGCTCAGCGCCGCCGCGGACAAAAATTTCTTGATTTTCTTCAAGGCAAGTCTATATTTCGCCTGTGCGGAACGCGTGTAAAAACGCACGGTGACGGTGGCCGGTGGAGACACGTTGGTCGTCGGAGTGCGTCGCGGGCTGCTCCGGCAATGCGGACCGGCATCATATTGCGTGATGGAACGCCCTGCGCCTTGAGACCTGGAGGTGACCATGCCTGTCTGGAGAGTGGCGGATGTGAGCGCTGAGCCTGAGATGTCAATTTCCGACTGGCAAATCCTGGAAACGCAACTTGGCTCCAGGCATTTCGTGGGCTGCGATGTGCGCAACCTCACCGGCCGTGTCAGCACCGCCATTCAAGAGTTCGACCCGGCCGTACTACGCGGCGTCACGTCGTCCGGGCGCGTCTATCAGCTCGTTGGACCTCGTGGATGGTCCGAGAACGGTCGGTATCTCTGGGAACGGTGGTGCAAGGTCAACGACATCACGTCCTACACAGATGTCACGGCCGAGTCGCTCGTGCAGAGGCCGTGATGACCACGCCGGCTGAGCGAACCAAAGCTGTGCTCGGTACCCGCGATTTCCTGGAGATACTCTCGCGCGCGGACGAGGTTACGATTCACGGCCTTGTACAGTCGGTCGCTGCGAGTCTTCTACGGCACTACCCTTTGAAAGTCGACCTCGATTTATCGGCAGCGGCGCTTCCGACGGTCTGGGCACCGCCATCAGCGCCCGGTGGCAAAGGCGAGCAGGTCGCGAGCGAGTTCAACCTGGCGCATCAGACATGGACTGTTAAGAAGTAGCGTTTCTAAGGAGCGAAGATGGTTCGGATGGCGAGTGATGGAAGCCGAGATAGTCCGCATCACGACGCCCGGGCCTTGCGGCTTATACACATGGCCGCCGTGGCAGCAATCTTGTCTGACCCCGCAGGCGCTCGAGCGCTTCTTGAGATTCCAGATGCAGAGTTGGGTAGGCTTTTCAAAATCCGTCTAATGCGAATTGCGGGGCTTTCCACAGCCTTAGACCTGGACCTCAGTTCAATTCGCGGTCAAACCGAACAGGCTTCGACTAATCCCAAAATCGGTTCGAAGCGCGGTAAGTCGGCACGTTACGCCCTTATCGCCAAGGGAAAGCTTCTACAGCCGGGAGATTTCCTTGCAGCATCAGGTATCTCAGAGCAGAGATTGACCAAGGACCTCGCCGCCGGTCGCATCTTCAACGTTGACATTGGGGCGGACGCCTACTATCCAGCATTCTTTCTGGTCAACGAACTCGACCGTAAGGCTCTGGCGAGCGTAGTGCGACGGCTGGGTGACCTCACCGGCTGGAGCAAGTGGAGCTACTTCACGACCCCGAACGCGTCGCTCGGCAGTTCGACACCGCTACAGGCACTCATGCGTGGCGATGCAAAGCTTGTACTGCGCAGTGCCGCGGCTTTTGTTGAGCAACGACAGTAGCCTCGCAGACGAGGCGCTGCCGCCAGCATGCGTTCCTGAGACCCTGAGCACTGTCACAAAGTTAGAGGCGAAGACCGGGGAAGAAAATTTACTCGGCGGCGGACGCAATCAGATGCTCCGCCTCCTGTTGTACGACCAGCTACCCTTCGCGCGAAATCCGCGCAGCCTCTTCGATGACCTGGTAGCTCAGCTCACAATTATCGATGTCCGTGATGCTCATCAGCGAGGTCGGAAGCAAAGGCTTCTCCATTCGAGATTTTGAAGAGAAGGGCATCGGCGATTGCATCAGCATCGTCCGTGTCGTCGCTGAGAATTTCCTCTGCCACCCGGCGAGCGATGCCGACGAGTACCTTCTACTTCTCGGGTAGGTCAGGAACAGAAACGCCTGACGCTATTCCAACCGTCCGCACCGCCTCGAGACACATGCGAGGACGAAACTGCCCAACCCGCGCCACCTTCTCCGGCTTCGCGGTCTCGTTTTTCCACAGGAGCGCGTCGCCAGCGCCACCGAATTGTTCGTAGACCATTTTATGGGCCGATTCATGGTAGGCAACATTGCGGAGTTCTCGGGCGCCAATCTGTCATGCATCCGCGTGTCTAGCACCCGACCCAATGGCGGTCGCACTGTCGTCCGGTGCTGAGCGGAACAAAGGGCAGGTATGGCACGCCGGGCTAGAGTGCAACTCCGTGCGTTTCGGTGCTCATCGCCCCCTGGTCAGCCAGATGCAGGATGCGAGCTTTCCTGATGCAGACACCCAACTAGACACTTCGAACGCCTGGTTGCCCAGACGCGACAACATAGCCGCAGAAAAAAATTCTTGAAGTGCGGTGCGACTGGCTGGCCAAGGAACGACGTTTGACATTAACTTCCGCAGGCAACATGTCACGCCTGGCAATTTCGCCAGGCAGTCTGTCGAGGTAGCGCAATCCGAACACAGCCGATTCGGGTCAGTTGTGTCAGCGCGCTCACGAGGTATCGAAAACTACGCGTTAATGAGGTTTGCGAGTTCCAAGCCCTGCTAGCTCGGCTACATTGATTACTGAGTCTATCAAGACTATGCAAGCCATCAACTCACAATAATGCGATGCGCCGCCGGCCGTTCTCTGCCTGATTTTCGGGACAGCGATGTGGAGTACAAGTTAGAGCGATGCGGATTACAAGTGCAGGCGATGTACGGTACAAGCGGAACCGATGCGGAGTACAAGTCGAGCGGAAAAAGGCGGCACAAGAATAACTACGCTACTTTGCTTTGATATTTCTGGATATGGGTCTGCGCCACCAGTGTTGCGCGTTAAACGGCCGTCATTCGCACATATACCGATATATCTCCAACTCGCAAATGTTATCTATGGCCATTTCAGCAACCTCCGTTCACGCGGCCGCTATCTACCAACCTTCCTCGCCCGGCAGCCGCGTTGTCCGGGATGCACGCCCTCTCCATTCCGCGACATCGGACTTCGTTGACACCGTCGTGCTGTGGGCGCCAACGCAGCGCGCCGCCCATCTCGCGGAGCCGCGCCATGACTAAGTTGCGCATGTCAGAACAGGTCGGCAACAAGGTCGCTGAGTTACGCGAACTCGCGAGCCGCACGGCCGAAGCGGCGCGTACCGCCTTGCCCGGTGAACAAAGTACAGTTTTCGATGCGGCGGAACAAATTCACCGTTTCGCCGACGGACTCGAGCGTCGTGCAAAGGCGACACTCGTTGAGCCGGCGATTGCCGACCTCCCATCGAATGCGACGATAGAGGAGGTTCGGACCGCGAGGCGACGACAGGCAACCCGCCGCGGCGCCGAAGTGTTCCTGCCGGCCTGGTCGTCGATGGCACGCGCGTTGCCCAATGCATTTCTTCGTTCGGCGCTGTTTTCTGCCGGGCGAAGGGTGCAGGCCGACAACGGGGGCGTGCTGGCGGGTGACCCGAGCTTGCTCGTCGTGGAAAAGGAAATTGGGTCGTTTCAGAACCTGACTCTGCTTCTCAGCGGATACGAGTTGTGCCAGTTTGACAAGTTGGTCTACGCCACCTGTCTCGACTACTACCGGGAGACACCGCTTTGCCTCGAAGATAGTTCCCGGCATAAACAGACGACCTTCTACGAGTTTGCCCGCCGCATGGGAAACGAATACAGCGTTAAAGCCCACAGGGCAGTTCGGGCCAGCCTCCTTCGTCTCTCCTTTGCTCAACTGCGCGTGCGCTACAACCGCCTGAATATCGAAGTACCGAAGCTTCTGTCGGTGACGTTCGAGGACGGTGACGACGGCGGCGATTTCAAGGCGAGCGATGCACTGCTGCTTCGCGTGACCGCCCCTGTGGCGGAATTGTTTGGCCCGGGCGCCTGGACCGCCGTCGACAATGAAGTGATGAACTATGATGGGTTGCGAGGATGGCTCGCAACCTTCTATGCAGGCCACGCCGGCCCCCAGTGGCTGGGGATTAGCAGCTTACACAAGCTCTCGGGTTACAAATCCCACCCGCGCAATTTCAAGGCCAGCCTGATTCGCGCTCTCGAAAGGCTGAAGGACCCAAAGACACCGACCCGTTGTCGCGTAGCCGCCTATCACTTTTCCAAAGACGGGATGAAGATTCTTGTCACCCGTTCTGAATGGGGCACTGGCCAGGTCGACTGACATCCCACTGCAGGGGCGCTTCATGCACAGTCATCGAAAAGTCTACGGAGCACACGGAAGGGGCGAGCGAATAACTTTTTCCTCGCCACAACTGTATGCGTGCGTGCGGTCGCGGTGATTGAATGACGGCAGTCGATACAACCCTCTGGGACTTTTCCGCGTCCCGCCGCGGAAGTACGGATACCTGATGCGTTCCATCGGTCGGTGGCCTGTACAGTGGTCCGAGAATGTGCTGCTGTCTGTGTGACATTTCGTGCCTCAATCGCCATGTTCCGTGACTTCATGCGATGAGGTGGAAGCGGGCACGAACAGGTCGTGTCCGGCTCTCGCGCCGATAACTGCCAGCCGGCCAAGGTCGGCGACACGAATCAGCCCGCCGCGCGTGGCGCCGTCAGGAAGCTGTTTAGCGCCAACCAGTTCGATGCCAGGCAGCAAGCGAGCAAGCGCCGAAGACTTGGTACCCATGGCTCGGGCCAGGTCCGCGAGCGGGACATAGCGTTGCCGGAATTCCAGCAACTGGTGCGGCAATACGACGTGGCAAGGCTGACCACGTCGCTGAATCAGCTCCGACGCGAGCAGTCCTTTGTCCGCCCAGTTCTGGATGGATTCCCACTTCCACCCGGTCGCTTTGGCCAACTGCTGAATTGACATGCCGGCCTCGAGCAGCGGTGTGCCGAAATACTGCGACACATCCGACCTCAGGAAGGCCATTTCGCCCAGTGTCCGACCACGCGCGACGGCTTTGACCTTGCCGCTCGCGATGGCTAGCATCAGCGATTCGATAGCCTTGCGCTCCCCCATACGCCGGCAGGTTAGCGCCGCCCATGTGCACGTTGCATCATCAATGACCGCAGCGTGCTGGGACAACCGCCCCACGCACTCATGTAAATCGAGGATGGATTGGCGGTTGACCGGACCGCCCTTCATCAGGTCTTCGCGCCAGCGAATATCTGACTGTATTACGCAGGCCGCTTTCATGCGCTCAAGTACGACGGGGGTAACACCCGCCAGTTCGCAGGCGACGACGTCGGAAATCCACCCGGCACGTTGTCTCTGGATGCGCTCAACTTCGCGGCACGGAATTTCGAACAACTGGCCACGCGTGCCGGTACGTCGTGCGCGGTGCTCACACTCGCCCGCGGCAATGGAGTCGTGAAGACGTGAGACGCTAACGCCGATAGCTTTTGCCGCATCTGGCGCGCGCATGTATCCACTCGCGTCCTCGGCAATTCCCTTGGCTGAATCCAGGCCCAAGACACAATCGGATTTCCTGGCAGCGACGTCGATGATGATTTCGAGCAACGGCTCGAGGGTCGTGCCCTGGCAGGCCTTTCGAAGACTCACGTACCAGTCACCGAGCAACGTGTTCAGCGTACGCGCTTCTTTTCGGCCGGAGGCAATGCGCTGCTCGACGTGATTGCGGAAACCCGTTGGCCAGTCAGAGAGCAAGGATTCAAGCGGCGAAAGAAATTCGACCGCTTCGGTAACGAATTTTGGCAACGCCGCGCCGCGCGGCAAACCCGGGCGCGTCGGGTCTGCGTATTGGCACAACGTTCGGACGACCTTCACCAGCACATTGATGTCGACGCCGCGCACAGGCGGCTTCATGCTGCCCGACTGGTGTCCGTTACTCGCAATCAGCGTCGACAGCCAATGCTGCGCCGATGTCGCCGGCACGCGCGGCAGGCAGCTCAGGTCGTGGCCGCACGAACACAAACCAATGTAGAGCCGCTCCGGCGACAGGTGCTTTCCACAGGCGTCACACCGGTCGATGAGCAGGAATCGATGGTGCGCACATGCCGTGACATAGGCGTGTCCCCAGTATTGTCGCAGGTGAGGTGATTCAGCCAGACACGCCGGGCATACAGCATCAGATTGCCCGCGGTGCAGACGTCCCCAACCCTGACAGAAATTTTCCTGTTTCAGGGCAAATTCGGTCCACGCCAGTTCAAGGTCGAGGTTACGGGCCATATCGTCTGTGCGTGTAAGCAAGGCCCGACGATTACGCTCGACACCCGCGGTACTCGCGAGGTCGCGCCAGTTGAACAGTGCGTTGTCTGCCGCAAGGCGTCGGTAGTAACCCATTCCGGACTCGTCGTCCTTAGGGGCGTATGTGAGAGCAAGGCTCATTGTTTGCCTCCTGATTTTTTGCGAACCGGTACTGACGACGCGTTACTGGTCAGCACATGAACGTACGCCTGCTTCAGCGCCGCCGGTTCCACGCCCACGTCGTCGATGCCAGCATCCTCGAAAGACAGCCTGTGAGGTGACCCGGCATGGTTGACGGATTTAATCGCCTTCTGGCAGTCCGCATATGTGACTGCGCGCGGTGCTTCGTTTCGCATGACGCGAGCTAGCTCCCGCATGAAGTCAGCGAGCAGCCCAATCAGGCCACCAGTGAGCAAATAGCATTGCTGCGTCAGCACGCGCGTGGGAACATCAATGGGATAGCCTGCGGCCGAAAACAGGCGAGCGTAATTTACGACGCACGAGGCGTAGGCTGTCATCTCGTCAGCGTCGGTTGCGTCGTACGGCAGAAAATTTAATGCGGGACAGGCGCGGTTACGCAGTTGCTCATTTGCCGAAAAAAGACGCTCAAGTTTCGGAATGCCGAAGAGAATCAGCGTCAGGCTGAGCGTGTCCGAAAGAGTCTTGAGCCAGTCGCTTGCCGCGCGCGGAGGCACGCGTGCCCCGTCATCGACGAGGTGCGAAATTTCGTCGAAAATCACGACTTTTGTACCGGCCAGGCGCAACTGTGTCACCATCATGTCGAACATCGCGCCCGCCGTCATGCTGCCGGGAACCTGAACGCCCAACGCCCGGAGCACACTTTTAGGAAGGGTTTTCGCCGTGGCGCCGGGAGGTACCTCGACAACGAGTACGGGCACATGGCGCCGTCCGTCGATGCGTTTCGCGGGGTAATCACGAGAAAGACTGGCGATGAGCGACGATTTGCCCGCCCGACTCGGACCAGGAACGCGAACGATTTTGGGCGCAAACCCCACGAGCGTGTCATCAATGCGCTCTTTGAGCGTATCAAGGTGCTCCATGAACATCGGATGCGGAAGCTCGCAAGTTTCGATGTCCCGGCGCAGTTGTTGAGCGGGCGTCACAGCAGTTTTTCTCCAGTGTTTCTGTTCACAATGTTCATCAAAGGTGCGTCGTCATACGAGATGTCTTCGGACTGAAGGCCTCCCGTCGGCAACGATGGATTGGTCGAAGGCGCGGGCCCGAATGGCGCCACCGTCGAAAGCGGTCGGTCGATGGAGCGCTGGATGGCCGAGTTATCTTTGGAGCGGCGCACGGTTTCCTTGTTTTCGTCGCGCTTGCCGCGGGTCTTTCGCTTGCTGGCTTTCGTGCTTGCGGTGACCGCCTCGTCCATGTCCTGCTCGAACTGGCGCTTTTCATCCGGCGTCGTCCAGTCCTTCATGCCCGAATCGAGTCGGGCTTTGGCTTCCGCGAAGGTCCATGCAGGCGTGTCGTCCCGGACGTGTTCGTGTACTAGCGTGACGAGCGGAAAGTCATCACCCTCGTACACGTAAACTTGGCGAAAATCGTCGGGGTTGTAGACCACGTGGAGTTGCGCGTGGTCGCCATACTTGTTGAGCAGGTACGACTTGGCATCGCCGCCGTACCTGAACCCATGCTCAAGCGAGATGCCCGTCTTCGCGCTCAACACGCACGGCTTGTGTTCGAAAAGCGCAGCCATCCATTCGCGCCGCGGCGGCGGCATGGTGATGGGCTGTCCCAATTCTTCGGTCTGGTATGTCAGACGCTCACGCGGCGTCTTTCCCTTTATCGAGTCGACCAGCAATTCGTCCCAGCGCAGCCGGTCGAGGGGGCTGTTGACCCAGTCCTCATACAGCCACCTGACAATCCACTTCTCGAGCGCATCGATAGTCATCAACTCGTCGCCTAGCGCCTCCGGGTCACGCATCCCGTCTTTTCCTTCAAAGCGGGTGCATCCCTGGAGACGTTGCAGTGCTTCCTTGAGCGACCTGTTCAGGCGCTCGATGAATGGCTTGCCTTGTGCTTCCTTAGCTTTGCAATGCTTGACGTCCATTCCTAACCGCTCAAGGCGGACTATGCGCCCGCCCTTGGTCTCCGGGCCGTTGTCAAAAATGACCTGTGCAGGCGTGCCATAAACGTTCAGTGCATGAGTAATGCCGAGCGCCTTGAAGCGGGCAGCCTTGGCAGGCGTCAGGTACATCTCGAGGCACAACAGAGAATCCATTTCGCGCGGCGAACCAATGACCAGTCGCCAGCCCACCGGATAGCCCGTGCAGACATCAATCGCGAGGACCAGATAGACGGTCCGAGCGATTCCGTGAGGCGTGGTTACAACGAATGGCAGGTGCACAGCATCCTGCTCAACACGGGCGAACGGAAATGCCGCCCGAATGCGATTCTTCGCGAACGATTTGCCTGCGACCCGTTTAAGTGGGTCCATCCGCTCGTAATCGGCGTCGGGGGTCAGGTCAGCAATCCTGGCGCATACGAATTTGCGGCTAATTGAGTGCGGGGCAACATGCAAGCCAAGGCGACGAGCTTCACGGTCGATGTAATTCGTCAGGTCGAGAACTGTCCACCTCGATTCCGTGACCAGAAACTGGTCCTTGATAACCTCGTGGACGAATTCGACAAGCTCTACTGAATACCTGGCTGTTCTATTGCCTTTATTTTCATCGCCCTTGAGAACTGGCAGGCCAAGCTGTTGATTGTTGTGAGCCCTGTACAGGGTAGCGCGCGACGGAAAGGGGCGGACCAGCAGTTGACCCACCCGCTCTTTTGCATAGGCATCGCGAGCGAGCGGAATGGCCGCATTAAACGATAGGCCGCGTTGCTGACGGATTTCATCAATACGCCGTAGAACGTAAGTCAGAAGGCGGATGTGGTCGTGCAATTCCGGATTGTTGTACTGGGCAGCAATGCTGACGCGCGGCATTCCTTTTCGATGCAGGACCAAGGTCCCATCCGAAATCCGTGCCCGAATGTCGTCGTAGTCTTCGTACCTGTCCGCACGCTTTTCTGCGTCGAAGAGATGGATGGAGCCAGCATGCAAGCGGGCATCCAGCACCTCAAAGTAACTTTCAGGTTTGCCGGGCAGAGCCAGCCTGTCTCCGGCGCGCAGGTTGGCCATCATGGCCGCAGCTCCTCAATCAGACAGAGATGGCTTAGGTCTCCATATGCGGCCGAGAGTTGAAGCGTGGCACAGATATGGTGATGCGCGAGGTCGGCCTGCAAGACACCCGTGGCGAGTAGCGGAGGAATCAGACCCGTCGGAATCTGAAGGTCGGCGCATAGCGCGCGCTGCAGCACGGGGCCGGGTTCGCAGTAGCGTTCGACCCGGCTGATGATGTCTGACGTTAGGTATTCGCGGGCGCGCATTGCGGCAGGCTTTAACAATTGCGCATTGACTAGGACCGGATGCCGTTCATTCCTGGGCACAACTACGGTGAATAGCGGATAGCAGTACGCCTCCATAATTTCGCGCGCTCGCTCGACTTTGGCCCAGTACCGGGCGTCGCCCTCAAAGCCCTGAAGCTTGACCTCGTATGCGCGCTGCAGGCCGTCCGCCTGAACGGTTGCAAAGTCTGGCGTGTACTCTGCCTCCCCGGTGCGACTGCCACGTAACCTACGCGCTTCCGACAGTTCCTCACTTGTGAACAGTAGCCGTCCAGCAACCAGGTCAACGGTGAACGGCTGCGGCCGGAAAGAGCGCACGCGCGGGTCGACGCACAGCATGTGCGCTACCAGGCGTTCAGGGTCGGCTTCAACGGTGATGTGTCCGTCGGCTTTTTCGGCATATGTGCCGATGCGAGCCTTGCCGTACGTCCGCGCTGTTTGTCGAACGCCGGCGTTCGAAGCACTCCGGCGACTACGGACGCCATATGACGGTGCGCTTCTCATTTCGCACCACCGACCGAAGCCTGCCGTCGGCAGTGCATCTGCCTAATGGCCCGGGATGCAGTTACGCTCCGTCGGGACGTCAAATTTGGTTGTAACGTTATTGTCAGCATTCTGTTCTCGCAAAAAAATGGCTTGCTGAGAACGTGTAGAGATACCGGCCCGCAGACCGGTCGTATACGACCGAAATTGGCTATGAGAAAATTCCAGCAGCAAAAAGGTGAAGGCTCGAATGACGTCGAGAGGGAACGATGGAAGAAACGCCTAACGACCGTGGCCGGCTGAAGTTCGAGCCGTATGGCGAGTGGGAAGAAGAAGCAAAAGGACTGATAGAAGAGGAAATGGTGCGTCGGGGCATCCGCTACAAGCAACTCTCCCGACTGCTCGAAAAGCTGGGCGTCTACGAATCGCCCGACCAGCTCAACCGAAAAATCAATCGTAAGCGCTTCTCGGCAGCCTTCCTCATAGCTTGTCTGCGCGCCATGGGCGTGGAGACCATTGCGCTGTACCAGTTCGAACAGGAGCCGAATAAAGAGGTGTAGGCGACTGCTTACCCACATCGCAGAATTCGCCCGCAGCCGGACCAGTTTCATCGCCTTCCCCCACCATACCCTCTCATAAAATGGGGGCCTGACCTGGCGGGCGGTCAATGCGACGAATAAAGGCGTATTACTGGCACTACGTGCCGGCATTGCACCGGCTTAGGTTTATTAAGCTAGGTAATAGTGACGAAATTTTCAAGCTGCCGAGATTCCGTCAACAATGAGAGCATCAATGCCGTCGTGCATCCGCGCATCTGTTCGGCTGACGGCGAGCCGATGTTCGTTTCTTGTCTCTCTGCGTCAGGTGAGCTTGGCTTGCTACCGTTTCGACAGTCAGACGTGTTTCGCCAGATTAGAGGTGGCGTCTATAGCCGCAACCGTCGGCTTGAGAATTCAAGCGCAAAACATGACAATGTCGCGACGTTGATTCGCCTGCAATATCGTCAACGGACGATTTCTTGACGCGCCGGCTACTGCGCTTCTTGGCCGTGGACTGCTTCGTGTGGTCGAAAGATTTTCTCTTGGAGTCTGTCTACTTCTGGATAACACACTTCCTGCCGATAGCACCGACGCTCAACATTAGGCGCTGTGCCGGGTCGGTCGACGAGAGTTTGGAGTTAAAACTTGAACGAGATGCAGGTCATCCTAACGGCCGCCGAGCGGCTCCACTACCGAGACTTGTTGAGGAGCGCGCGCTACGAGACGCTTGCGGACGCGGAGGGGTTCGAATCGATTTGCTTTGCGATTGAGCGCTTGGGTATGCGGCTACACCGCCAGGTCGCGGCAATGGGAACTTACCGACCAGCCCTCAGAATTCTCGCCAACGAGTCAACAATTTTTAGCGAGCTACCAGCACAGTTTCCGCAGCTTTTTATGCCGTTTGATGCGCTGTTCGAGGCAATTCGTCGGGCACGTAACGACGCGATGCACGCGGGCGTTTACGCTCGCAGCATCACGCATAAGGCGAACGAGCTTTGCCTCGGCTTGGAGGACGCCCTCATGGCAAACGGACGCATGGACGACGAGGCAATTGTCGCCCACTTTATGGTTCGCTCTCCCATCGTCGTTGAGGGATGGCAGCCCGTGGCGCAAGCGCGCCAGCTCATGCTTACCTATTCAATTTCGTACCTTCCATGGTGGAATGGCGACAAGTGGACGCTGCTGTCCGAAACGAGTTTGCTCCGGTACCTTCGCTCTGCACGAACGCCGAATGAGCGCGTCGGCTTTCCCGCAAGGCAACTGCAAACGGCAGAACTGGACCTCATCGACGCGGTGACCGTCGCGCCCGACACAAAAATCGACGATTTGCTGTCGATGCTTCCGGCAGATAATGCGTCGAAGCTCTGGCTGGTCGTCGACAGCGCCATTCCAGAGCGACTGTTAGGAGTCTTCACTCCCTTCGACTTGTTGTAAGACAGTTGAACCCATCACGCGCCAGCAGTGTTGCTGGCGTGACTGTGCGACTCTAAAGCACCCCGGCGACCAGTTGGACTTGACTGCGTTACTCGGACATCGCTTCGATTGCCTTGGTAAAAATGCGAACACGTTCTTCTTCCAACCGCTGAATTTCAACCGTCCTTTCGTTGATAGCTCGAAGTGCATGCTTGGCTGCGGCACAAGAGCGCGCTGAAGGAAGGGGAACGACAAGTCCTCCAAGGTCAGAAAGTCGGATGTTACGAACCGTACTTCCGGTGACGATTTGTCGGAGACGCTCTGCTCCCGTCCGGCTTTTGAAGAAGAGATAAAGTGCTTCCGCGTAACTTGCAGATTTCGAACGCAATATGAGGCAGGAGTTCGGCACGGATACCGGACCACCGTAAGCGTCCCCAACGAGCCCCATGGCACCGACCGCCCCTTTCGCCACCATGACTAGGTCGCCAGGTTGAAACTCGGCAACTGTGTCAGAAGTCTTCTTACGTTCCGTCTCGCAGGTCTGGTCTTGCACTATTTCGATAAATCGAACATACGGGGACGCGCGGACTATGCTTTCGGTGCTCAGGCTCGCGCCCAATCTAACCGAGCCCATTGATATTGACGATGGGCGAATAATCTGGACGAGGTCACGCAATGACACGCCATTGTCGGCCACTTCCTCGTCGGACGATGAGCCTGTGAGTATCCTGCGTGGGAGCAGCGAGCCGCTGCGCGCAATTTCTTCGCTGGTCAGTCTACGACTGGTGTCGGACTTCTCGACGCGGCCGTCGATGCCATCGAAAATGCTGTGGGTGAGGGCTCGGCTCGACTCGACCTCAATTCTCCGACCCCGTCCCCTGGCGCCCGTAGTTGGGCGCTCAGGCAAAGTCATGACGAACACGGAAGCGTCGGCAGATGGCTCTCCAGAGAGTCGGAGAATCAGCACAGAATATTGGTGGGTTGCGAGCGGCGTCACGCCACTGGGAAGCTCGAGTACCGCTTCCACGCGACCCGATGAGAGAAGCTCATTCCGAAAATCCGCCGCCTTTCCGGTGCGATAGAGCATGGAACTCGGCACGAGCGCAATTAGCCGCCTGACGCTCGAACCGACGGCCGAAATAACCCCGCGAAGGTCCTCACTGGCTGCATAAGGAAGCTGTTTTGCATGTGCACCGCCCGAGACGCCGGGAATTAGTGGAAACACCGCTATCGCGACATCGTGACTAGCATCCGCTTTCGAGACGCGCTCAAACTGCAAAAAACCATTGGACTTAACGCCAACCACGTCTTCGGCCCCTCCGATGACAGTCCAGGTCGTAGCACGCGTGATAGCGACACATAGCGCCGGAATGTCGGACCCGCGACAATGCTGTTCGACCGACACGCCGGCGCCGTTCAGTCGAGATGCCACAAGACAAAGCGGGTCTTGCAGGACAACAGCCCGCGCATGCTTCCCTTCCATAACGAGGTCCGTCAAGAGCTGCGCAATATCCGGCGTCAACGACGCCTCCCCACGACGTCTTGCCGTGTCCGAAACCGAAATCCAATCAAGAATTTCGGAAAGTTGCGGCGTCGCCTGTTCTAGTATTGCCCGCACGTCCGCCTGGAGGGCGGGCACCGCATTTGACTTGAGCAAATCGCCCCTTTGTGCCCCAGCAAGCATCGACAATGCTGCGTGATATGCATCAGGAACACCGCGGTCACGCAGGGTCACCACCAAGTCCCGGAATTCGTCGGTCGGGTTCAAAGGGCGATTCATCTTAGTTGCGCCATTTGCGGGCCTCTGACCAAGCCTTCGGGATACGGACGCGTATCGAACGTAACGTGAAAATCTAGCTTCACCGGCGGCAAGTTCACCGGGTGTAGCGCCAGTACCGTGGCGACAGCAACGAAAGCCGACCGCCGGGACTGGCGCGACCTGGGCGCTATTGACTCTTCATGCGTCAGATTTTTCATGTTCTTGGAACTCAGAGTTTTACCTTAAAATCATGACATGATTTTTTAATCTGTGGCAAACATCTTTTTGAGCACCCGGAATTTGGAAATTCAAGCTGAGACGACATCGACTTCGACGAAAGCAATCTGTTAGCTTCAGCCGCCGAATGCGGCATGGCTTCCAAATCCGCCAGCTCCGCGCTTCGGCGAACCTCTCAAGAACATGACGGCCAGCCCCCCGTTCAACGTGCGGTGTTACCCCGCACCGGCCGCCGGTAATGATGCAAACCGGGAACCGAGCTTTGCGTTGCCTCGACGGTGGCTGGACGGTTTTACTGGCGGAATCAACCGGTCACCATATGTTTGGACGCCTCGAGGCGCTATGCTCAAGTCGCTAAGCGAGCCGAGGGGGCATTCAAGATAAAATCACCAACAATTTCCTGACGATAGACCACGCAGGTCAAACCACGAGGGGATAGGCTCGGAGCTAGAAGGCGGTATGGTTCACGGTTCGTCGCACCGCAAGAGTGCGACTCGATAAACGATAAAAAAACAATTGGTCAGACTCACGGGGCACAGCAAATGGCGACTAGAGCCAACGCGTTACAGTATTTGCAAGTAGCTATGGACAACCGTGGCGCTGAGTTTCGAGATGGTCAGTGGGAAGCCATTGACCATATAGTCAATCAGCGAGGCAAGGTGTTGTGCGTCCAGCGCACCGGCTGGGGCAAGAGTATGGTGTATTTCGCTTCTGCCAAGCTGATGCGCGACCAAGGAGCGGGCGTGACTCTCATCATTTCGCCACTTCTGGCTTTGATGCGCAATCAGATTGAAGCGGCAGAGCGACTAGGTCTACGGGCATTGACGGTCAACTCGACCAACCGAGAGGAGTGGGACCACGTGCGGAACGAGTTGCTTGCCGACCGTGTCGACCTACTGTTGATTTCCCCGGAGCGTCTAGCCAACGACGAGTTTATAGCGCAGACCTTGCAACCGATTGCTGCCCGCATTGCGCTGCTGGTAATTGATGAGGCGCACTGCATCTCTGACTGGGGTCACGACTTCCGTCCAGACTATCGCCGTATTGGTCAAGTGCTGGCGCGATTACCGGGGAATATCGCGGTTCTAGCCACGACGGCCACTGCCAATCGGCGCGTGGAACAGGACGTCGCGGAGCAGCTCGGGGGTGCCGTCGCTGTCCAACGGGGCCCCTTGATTCGCAATAGCCTTGCTCTACAGAACATCCGGCTGCATACCCCTGCCGACCGCTTGGCCTGGCTTGCAGTGCATATTCCTCAACTGCCCGGCAGCGGCATCGTTTACGTGCTGACGACTCGTGATGCCGACCGCGTCGCAGAGTGGCTTCAACAGAACGGTGTCGACGCGCATGCGTACCACTCCGGCAAGTCAGATGGCGAGCGACAGGCCTTGGAACACGCGCTACTGGCGAACGACATCAAGTGCCTAGTTGCGACTAACGCACTTGGTATGGGGTACGACAAGCCCGACCTCACCTTTGTAATCCACTATCAGACGCCCGGCAATGTCGTCGCCTACTACCAGCAAGTCGGTCGTGCTGGGCGTGCCATCCCGATGGCCTATGGAGTGCTGTTGTCAGGGGAGGAAGAGGACGCCATCAACGAATTCTTCCGGGACTCTTCCTTCCCACCAGAATGGCAGGTAGAACGAGTTTTGGAAGCTCTCGAGAACGCCGATGATGGCATGAAGGTGCGTGAAATCGAGCGCGCTGTGAACTTGCGCCAATCTCAGATTGAAAAAGTGTTAAAGCTCCTCGTGGTCGAGCCACGTTCTCCAGTAATGCGTATAGACGGTGCGTGGTACCGTACGGCGAATCCATACCAGTTCGACCGTGTACGTATCGAACATCTCACCCATCAGCGAGAAGCTGAATGGGAGCAGATGAAAGACTATCTGGAAAACGAGTCTTGCCTGATGCGGTTCTTGGCTGGCGCGCTGGATGACCCAGCTGCGAACGCTTGCGGGCGGTGTGCGGTTTGTTTAGGGAACCCCGTGCTTCCCGTCGAAATTGAGCGCGCGACGAAGATTGCTGCGCAAAGATTTGTTAGACACAGCGAAATGCCACTGGAGCTAAAGAAGCAATGGGACCTTGAGGCGCTCCCAGACTACGAGGTCGCTTATGGATGGTCAAGGCAAAATATTCCACCGGCACTCCGAGGCGAAGAGGGGCGCATCCTTTCCCGGTGGGGAGAACCGGTGTGGGGAGAACTTGTGGCGAGCGGAAAGGCAGAGGGTCGCTTCGACGACGAATTGGTCGATGCAACCGCCGACCTGCTTCGGAATCGGTGGCGCGAAGTCGCAGGGATTGAATGGGTCACGTGCATTCCGTCCCGTCGACATCCTGAGTTGGTACCAGATTTTGCGGCGCGCTTGGCTAATGCGTTGGGCGTTCCCTTTTTGCCGGTCATTCAGAAGACGCGAGAAACCGAACCACAGAAAAGAATGGAAAACCGTTTCCATCAGTGCCACAACTTAGATGGGGCATTTGAGGTTCATCTGCCGGATGGGGCTGAATCGCCTGTCTTGCTAATCGATGACGTGGTCGACTCTGCGTGGACGTTGACTCTGGCAGCGGCATTGCTACGGCAAGCCGGGACGTCTGCCGTATTCCCCTTTGCACTCGCAACCACGGCAGCAAAGTAAAACGAAAAGGATATGAGTCAAACCCTTTTAAGCGTCGATACCGAGGTAATCCTGCTGCTGTGTGGGCGGTTTGGTGGTGAACGTCAAGACCCGTTTCAGCCGTTGTCGGCACGGGACTACGGTGAATTCGCCAAATGGCTGAATGCTCGTGGCCTACGTCCTGCAGACTTAATGACGGCAGAGGGACAGGCGCAACTGCTGGAAGTGCATCAGGCGAAGTTAGATGGCAAACGTCTCGAGTTTTTGCTGACGCGGGGAACCGCGATGGCCTTGGCGTTGGAGCGGTGGAATCGCAGTGGTCTGTGGGTGATTTCACGCGGCGATTTGGAATTCCCGAAGCGTTTGAAGCACCATCTAAGGCATGCGGCGCCACCGCTGTTGTACGGGGCGGGGAGTAAGGACATCTTGAACAGAGGGGGACTCGCTATCATCGGTTCGCGCGACGCGTCTGAATCCGCACTCGAGTTCACGAGAGATGTCGCGGCGCAATGCGCGCATGATGGGCTATCGGTTGTCTCCGGCGGAGCTCGTGGCGTTGATACCGCGGCAATGCAAGGTGCAGTCGATGCCGGCGGTTATGCCATAGGCGTGCTTGCGAACGATTTACTCAAAGCTAGCGTCCATAAACAGAATCGGGTGGGCCTACAGAGCGGGCGGTTGGTGCTCATCTCGCCGTTTTATCCGGAGGCGGCGTTCAATGCCGGGAACGCGATGGGTCGGAACAAGTACATATATGCGCTGTCCGACCGAGCGTTGGTGATTGACTCCGCCTTGGGAAGCGGGGGTACTTGGGAGGGCGCGACAGAAGCGCTCAACCGGAAGTGGGTGCCGCTTTACGTACGCACCCCAGGTCACGGCGCGGGAAATGCCGCTCTAGTTTCGAACGGGGGCATTCCGTTTAACTACGTGCCCAGGCAAGGCATCTCGTTATCAGACGTCTTTGTCAGAGAAGAATCGAGTATTTCGAGCCACGCCGAGCCCGATGCTGCACAGTCATCTCTTTTGGATACCGCGCAGGAAGTCGTCGCACCGGAGTCGAACGAGACAAAGGACCACCAAGAAATTACTGAACGAGGTGGAGAGGACATCGCCTCCCCGGGCGCGACCGACGGTCCCATGGTGGAATTAGCGCCGATAGAACCGAGTAAGCCAGCTGTTACAGCCCAAACCGAGCCGCTATCGGCCGCAAACTCCTTAGATATGTACCAAGACTTCCTCGCGAAGGTTTCTTTGGCACTAGCGTCAGCCCCCTTGACTGAGGACCAGCTTGCGACTTGCCTAGGTCTCGAGAAGTCTCAAGCAAAGGCATGGCTCGCGAGAGCTTGGAGCGAGCAGCGCGTTGAGAAGCTCAAAAAACCTGTACGGTATTCCCTCGGCATTCAATCATCGCTTCTAGCGTGACGCAAGCAACTCGCCCGAAACTACTCCCCACAGACAAGGTGACCGGAAAACCCTCACAAATTCTTATGTGATAAGAGCAATTGTCAATTAAGAAATAATCGTGCCGACGGAGACGGCACTATCACTTCCTTCTCGCTCAAGCCACCTCTCGGAGGCGTGACCTGAACGCTGACATCGTGTCCAGCGTGAAGCCGGATGTAGGGTCCGTTACACGGGACAGCCACAGCAACTCTTCTATCTCCATAAGGTCAGTCATGGAGAGCGGTTGGCGGCGACGCCATGAAACGAGCGTCCTGAAGTGACCACTGGCGCGCTTCGGAAAACGTTGCGGCCTGGCTAGCTCCACGCCTCTCCGAGTGCCTGGGCCTGCTGCAGGACCAGCTCCACCGCTCCGTCCTGCTGGTCCGGCGGATACTTGTATTTGCGGAGGATACGCTTGACCATCAGCCGCAGCCTGGCTCGCACGCTCTCCCGCTCCGACCAGTCCACAGTGATGTTCTGGCGCAGGTTTTCGGTGAGTTCGTGTGCAATTTTCTTGAGCGTCTCGTCGGTCAGCTCACGGACGGCTGACTCGTTGTTGGCCAGCGCGTCATAGAAGCGGATTTCGTCCTCCGTCAGACCCAGTTCGTCGCCCCGTGTCGCGGCAGCGCGGAACTTCTTGGCCATGTCGATAAGCTCTTCGATGACCTGGGCTGTTTCAATCGCCCGGTTCTGGTAACGCGTCACGACGTTAGCGAGCATCTCAGAGAACTTCTTTTCCTGCACCACATTGCTTGCAAATCGGCTCTTGATTTCGCCTTCCAGCAAGCGCTCTAGCAGTTCCACGGCGAGGTTGCGTTCAGGCAGGTTACGGACTTCAGCGAGGAAGGCTTCATCGAGAATACCGATGTTCGGTTTTTCGAGCCCGACCGCCTCGAACACATCCACCACCTTCTCGGACACCACGGCCGAACTGATGATTTGCCTGACGGCGAGTTCGCGCTCCTCGTTGGTCTTCTTCTTGTCGCTCAGCTCGCGCTTGGTGAGAATGACCTTCACCGCCTGCATGAAAGCCACTTCCTCGCGCACGTCTTTGGCCTCGTCGAGCGTGCAACACAGCGTAAAGGCCTTGCTCATGGCGAGCGCCGTGTCGGCAAAGCGTTTCTTGCCGTCTTTAATGCCCAATACGTGATTGGCCGCACCAGCGAGGCACTTATGCCCGCCGATTAGAAAGCCGCTGTAGTCGTAACCGTTGAGCATGCCGCGCAGGATGTCGAGCTTTTCTGCCAGCACGGAATACGCCTCGGCCGCGTCGACCGTCGGACGACCTCGCCCATTGCTGGCGGTGTACTCCTTCAGGGCGGTCTTCAGCTCGTTGGCGATGCCGATGTAGTCGACTACGAGGCCGCCTTGCTTGTCCTTGAAGACGCGGTTTACCCGGGCAATCGCCTGCATCAGGTTGTGACCTTTCATGGGCTTGTCCACGTACAACGTGTGTACGCAAGGCGCATCGAAGCCAGTCAGCCACATGTCGCGCACGATGACGATACGCAACGGGTCAGCCGGGTCCTTGAAACGCTTTTCCAGCCGCTTCTTGACTTGGCCACTGTAAATATGCGGCCGCAACAGCGCCTTATCGCTCGCTGAGCCTGTCATGACAATTTTGATGGCGCCTTTCTCCGGGTCCGGGTCGTGCCAGTCGGGGCACTGTTTGACGATTTCGTCGTAAAGGTGAACGCAAATCTCGCGGCTCATCGCAACCACCATGGCTTTGCCGTTCTGAGCCTTGTTGCGTTCCTCGAAGTGCGCCACGAGGTCGGTCGCCACAGCAGTCACGCGGGGTTCTGCACCGACGACCTTTTCGAGCGCGGCCCAGCGGCTCTTAAGTTTGGCCTGCTGGCTTTCCTCTTCGTCCTCGGCCAGTTCGTCAACTTCCGCGTCGATGTGAGGCAGGTCCCCGGCCTTGAGCGACAGTTTCGCCAGGCGCGACTCGAAGTAGATGGCGACCGTGGCGCCATCCTCCTTGGCCTGCTGCATGTCGTAGACGTGGATGTACTCCCCGAATACAGCGCGCGTGTCACGGTCCTCGCTCGATACCGGCGTGCCGGTAAAGGCTACGAAGGTGGCATTGGGGAGTGCATCGCGCAGGTGCTGCGCATAGCCGACCTGATACTTTTCCTGGCCCGGTTTGCCCTTCAGTTGTGCCTCGAACCCATACTGGGTGCGGTGCGCTTCGTCGGCGATGACCACGATGTTGGTCCGGTCCGAGAGCACGGGGAACGTGTCTTCGTCCTCGCCGGGCATGAACTTCTGGATGGTGGCGAACACGATGCCGCCCGAGGGCCGGTTGGCGAGTTTGGCGCGCAAGTCCTGGCGGGTGTCGGCCTGCACAGGCTGCTCGCGCAACAGGTCCTGCGCCAGCGAGAACACGCCGAACAGTTGTCCGTCGAGGTCATTGCGGTCGGTGATGACGACAATGGTCGGGTTTTCCATCGCCGCTTCCTGCATCACGCGCGCCGCGAAGCAGGTCATGGTGATGCTCTTGCCGCTGCCCTGCGTGTGCCAGACCACTCCGCCCTTGTGGCTGGCGCCAGGGCGTGATGCCGTCACCACCTGCTGGATGGCTGCACGCACCGCGTGAAACTGGTGGTAGCCGGCAATCTTCTTGACCAGGCCGCCGTCGTCCTCAAACAAGACGAAGAAGCGTAGGTAATCCAGCAGGTATGTCGGTGCCAGCACACCGCGTATCAATGTTTCTAGCTCATTGAACTGGCCGAGCGGGTCAAGCGTGACACCATCGATGGTGCGCCATTGCATGAAGCGCTCCGCATTCGCTGAAAGCGAGCCCATGCGCGCCTGCGACCCATCCGAAATCACCAGGACCTCGTTGTACTGGAAGACGTCCGGAATCTGCGCCTTATACGTCTGAATCTGGTCGTAGGCCTTCCAGATGTCGGCGTTCTGGTCGGCAGGGTTTTTCAGCTCCAGCAGCACCAGCGGAAAGCCATTGACGAATAGCATCACGTCGGGCCGTCGCGTGTGATGCGGGCCTTTGATGGCAAATTGATTGGCCGCCAGCCACTCATTGCCCGCCGGCCTGGCCCAGTCGATGAGCCGCACGAAATCGCCGCGTGTCTCACCGTCGCGTTGATATTCCACCGGTACGCCACCGACCAGCAACTGGTGGAACCCCCGGTTGGCCGAGAGCAGCGCGGGGATGCCGAGGTCCCGCACCCGCTGCACGGCATCCTCGCGTGCCTGGGGCGGGATGCCCGGGTTGAGGCGCGCGATGGCGCTTCGCAGACGTTCGACCAACAATACCTGGCGATAGTCGGCCCGCTCGGCGCTGGCACCATCCGGCGCAATATCCGGGCCGAAAAGGTGCGTGTAGCCGACATCGGCAAGCCAGCCCAGCGTTTCCTGTTCGAGTTGGTCTTCGGTCATGGTCGTTCTCAGGCGACGAGCGCCTCGGCTTCGGAAAGGCGGAGTTGGCCGGAAATCAGGCGAGGAATGAGCATGTCACGGATGGAGCTGAGCGTGTTTGCCACCTCTGAATTTTGGCTGAGCCGTGCTTCCGTCGTGGAAATCGTCTCTTCAAATACCTCCAAGACCTTCGTGTCGGGAATCACTACGGGCACGGACCCGAGGATGGAAGTGTTCAGATTAGGCATCGTTGCACCAACGGCATGTCGGACAAGCCATTGTCGCGCACGCGGAGCGTCTAGCGTCATAGAGAGAAACGAAGATGACTGAAATGACGGACCTGGACGAACAAGCAAGCAACCGGTCCCGCACAACCATCCAACCTCACGCTCGCCAATTAACGCGTGTCGTTCAACATCGCCCCGACGACTGAACACAATATCGCCTGGCTTGAGTTTGTGCCGTTCGAGCCGGTCCGCGTCCTCGGACCGAATGCGGGCGGTTGTGCCGGCATCGACTCTGCGCCGCTGAATATCCTTTGGCATGACCACTGGAATTCCGGATTCCACATAATCGGAAGCGTGTAGTTGGCTACCGAACGGTCCCGTTTGAATCGCGCCACCACAATTTGCCGATACGTCCGCTAAGGTCGAGACGCGCCACCCCCTCGGCACCACCCCCAGCTCCGAGTCGTCGAACCCGTTCGGAAACAGCGCAGCCTTGGCATCGTCCATGCCTTGAGGCGTGCGCCCTTCCTGCTTGGCGCGGACGGGGTCGAAATCGACAAACCAGGACTTGAACAGGGCTTGGGCGATGGATTCCAGCGAGGCATTGGTTTCGCGCAGGAGGGTGATGCGGTCGTCGAGAGAGCCAAGAATACCTGCTATTCCCTTTTGCACGGCTAGCGGTGGAATAGTCGCCAAAGCTTCGTGCAAGTGATTGCGGTTAACTCCCGGGACCGCAGCCTTGTCTGAATACGCAAAGAAATCCACTGTTTTCAAGAAGTAATGGATGAACTTTGGGTCATTTCCTTTGAAATTACGCACGTAAAGAGTCGTATTCAGAGGCCAAAAATCCTCTTCGATGAAGAACACTTGACCAATTGTTCCGTATCGACCAGTTACGACTCCGGGCCCTTTGACCATCGCGACGTTATGCCGGTCGCTGACACCAGAGGAAGAAACCAGTGGCACCGCGCCTGGCTGGCGCTTGGCTTGTGGAAGGTCGTAGCCCCGCTTCAGTTCAATGAAATCACCAAGCTTGCCGCTGGACCAATCAAAACTCATACCCCAGCCCTCCCAGTTTCTGCCGAATCAACCGGTCCAATTCCGCGCCTTTTGCCATCTGCTCGCCCAGTTTTTCCGTGAGCTTCTGCATCTTCTCGGCAAAGGCTTCGTCGTCGTCCTCGACTTCCTCGGCGCCGACATAGCGCCCCGGCGTCAGCACATGGCCGTGCTCTGCAATCTCGGCGAGACTCACACTCCGGCAGTAGCCGGGAACGTCCGCATATTCACCGACATCATCAATCGCCTCGCCGCGCCAGGCGGCAACAGTATCGGCAATGCGCTCAATAATCTCGTCGGTCAGTTCCGTCTGTACACGGCTAATCATGCTGCCGAGCTTGCGGGCGTCAATGAACAGCACTTCTCCTTGACGGCTGGCTTTCTGTTTGGCAAGGAACCACAGGCAGGCCGGAATCTGGGTGTTGAAGAAAAGTTGACCTGGCAGGGCCACCATGACTTCGACCACGTCGGCGTCAACCATGGCGCGGCGGATGTCGCCTTCGGAGTTCTGGCTGGAGCTCATCGAGCCATTGGCGAGCACGATACCGGCGCGGCCATTGGGTTTGAGGTGATACAGCATGTGCTGCAGCCAGGCGTAGTTGGCGTTGCCCTGCGGCGGCGTGCCATAGACCCAGCGCGGGTCGCCTTCCAGGCTACCGTGCCACCAGTCGCTCACGTTGAAAGGCGGATTGGCCAGTACGAAGTCGGCGCGCAGGTCCGGGTGCTGGTTGCGCACGAAGGTGTCGGCCGGTTCTCGCCCGAGGTTGTAGTCGATACCCCGAATGGCGAGGTTCATCGCCGCCAACCTCCAGGTGGTGGGGTTGGATTCCTGGCCGTAGATGGATACGTCGCCCAGCTTGCCGCCGTGAGCTTCGATGAACTTTTCAGACTGCACAAACATGCCTCCGGAGCCACAGCAGGGGTCGTAGACTTTGCCGTGGTGAGGTGCAAGTACAGCCACAAGCGTCTTGACGATGGAGGCCGGCGTGTAGAATTGCCCGCCCTTCTTGCCTTCGGCACTGGCGAACTGGCCGAGGAAGTATTCGTACACCTGCCCGAGCACATCGCGCGCCTGGCTCGCGTCCTCGCCAAAGCCGATGGTCGAAATCAGGTCGACCAGCTCGCCCAGCTTGCCATCCTGCAACTGCGAGCGGGCATAGCGCTTGTCCAGGATGCCTTTGAGCTTGGGGTTCTCGGCTTCGATTTCCGCCAGCGCCTCGTCAATGCGCTTGCCGATGTCGGTCTGCTTGGCCGCGCTGCGCAGGCTCTCCCAACGCGCAGTTTCGGGCACCCAGAATACGTTAACCTCGCGGTAGTAGTCACGGTCTTCAAGCTCGTCGGTGAGCGCCTCGTCGTCGCCGCCGTGCAGGAAGTATTCATCGCCTTCGTCGGCAAAGCGGCGGGTCAGCTCAACTCGCCGGGCGGCAAAAGTATCGGAGATGTACTTAAGGAAAATGAGGCCGAGCACGATGTGTTTGTACTCGGCAGCGTCCATATTGGCGCGTTGCTTGTCGGCGGTTGCCCAGAGGGTCTTTTTGATGTCGTCAAGCATCAGAACTGGTTCGTCCGGTCATAGTCAGGTGTATATCCGAGCATAAAGCCCGGCATCTCGTCACCAAGAAATTGATAGCGATTCTATCTTGAATGACGCATGGACTCGCCAACGGGCTTAATTACGGCGGCGCGGGGTGTCCACGTGGTCGCGCATCGAAACTGCTTGCGCCGCTCGCTGTTCAGCTCGTTGCCACCGAAGTTGCCCATTGATGTTGCATCGACGACCTTTTCGGTAAGTGCTCTCGATAATTCGGGAAAGACAGGATGGTTGGTGGTAAGCGGCAACTACGCCAGCAGGATAGACTACGCATTTTCCTGAAATCCCTCACACCGCGCGAAGAACGTATTGCGGGGCGGCGGTCAAGGAGTGAGAGAAAGTAGTAACTCGCGCGGGGATACCCCCGGCGTTTAATACTGCTACTACAACAACGCCGGGCTCAAAAATGCCATTCAAAATCCACCATAGCGTCATTCACGGCTTCGTTAAAGAGGCACGGAAAGACATCGCACAAGTCGTAAAGAAGGACCAGCTACTCGATACGAAGCTGCCTGGCGTCATTTCTCTCGTTAAAGGGATGTCTGTTCTCTTAGGGAAAAAGGAAAATAACCAGGTGTGGGGGCGTTTTGGCTCAGACGGTCGCGAAGGACCGTTCCCGGCGGCGTTTGGCAAATGCGTGAGCGCGCAGCCCATCGGAGACACTCCTGATGCCGCTGCCTTTCTTGCCCTGACGCACCTTGTGGTTGACCAAGTCACACAACAGGCGGCGGCTGAGCCATTGTCGACCGGCGGCCACATCTTGTGCGCCATGTACGACACAGAAGCCGGCGACACCGCGGTCATCATTGCGATGATTAAACAAAAAGGCGGCGTGTTGCTGGACGAGAATTACGTGCCTGTGGGGATTGTGGAGGTCGATATGTCGAAGCTCCACCAAGCAGCACAGATTCGGGTCGCGGATTTTCTGGAGGCTGTTGCGGCTGCCGAGAAAGACCCTGTTGCTGCCGATAAGGGAGCAGATGAAGACAATCCTGAGGTGGCAATCGTTGCTGCAGCTCCGGTAGCGCAAAAGGCCGGAGCGGATAACGATGCAGTCTATCTTTCTTTCCTGTCGCAGCGGGCAAGTCGCGACTCGTCTGCCTACTTCGTGACCGCGCTCGGTTGTGTGGTTGGCTTATCTTCGACGAGAGCCACTAGCAAGCTGTTTGAAGCTGTAGATGCGTACTTCAATGACAGGAAGGAAATCAATACGCTTCGAAAACAGGCCAAGGAACGCCTGTCAGAGTACCTGCAGGGACGGCTGGCAGCAGGAGAGCCGGCGACGCTCGATGGTGTCCACGAGGAACTGATTCGTGTCGTGCCGGCAGACAAAGCTGAGTATGTCGCCGACCTTCAAGAGTATTTGAACGGGGAGAAATTCAAGGTGCCAGAGCACTTTGAAGTTAACGCGGACGTGGTCAAGAGGTTCAGCAAAGTGTTGCTGCAGAACGAACGCATCAGCATCAAGTTCGACCGCGGCATGCTGGGCAGCGATGCTAATTCCACGCTGTTTTACGACAAAGACAAAAAGACGCTCACATATCGAAACCTTCCCGAGGAATTCCTTGCGCGTCTGGACAGCGCCTTGAAGGGCGGCTGATATGTTTGCTGAAGTCGTCGCACTTTATCGTGCGCTCGCGAGGCCTGAAGTCGACGAGAACGGCAGGTACGTTTTTGTCGGCGCAGTTGACGCCGAAATGCAGCGGCTTGTCGATGCATCCAATCAACTGGACGCAGCCTACGGCGAGGTCGATTATTTCCGACAAGGCGATGGACAACTTCGCATCGAAGTCTCGTTGCCGCAGGGGAGCAACGGACACTTTTATAATACTTTTTCGGCCTTCTTTCGGACACCTTCAATTGCGTTCGGGGTTCTTCCTACAGATTTCTATATTGCTGACCTCGACTATTACTCTGGAGACACGACCAAGCCAACGAAATTGGAGGAGGTAGAGAAGCTCGTGGACTTCATCCGCATGCTGTCCGAGTTCGCTGAGGACCGTCTCACATTTGGTTCGGGCGCGAATCGCCTGCTGTTCGTATTGCCGTCCGATGGTAGTAAACCGCAACGTACTCTGGTGCTCGAAGTTTCTCCCGAAGAAGCGGCACTCGACAATACGTTGGCGCATCTGCATCTGCTCGAACTGCTGGTCGATGGTAGCAACGCCAAGAAGATGCATGTCGAAGAACGTCGTCTCGTAATGAAAAGCGCAATCAGTGATGTGCTAGCGAGCGCTGGCGCCGATACAAACCGGCTGACACATCTCTGCAAGGAGTGGCGTGAGGTCCTGCTGAAGTATCGGCACAATTTCCAGTCCTACATCAACAAGTTCGCTTTCGACGAAATTCGAAAGAAGATAGCCGACTCGGAGATTGAATACGCGTCAAAGCTTAGCGGAGTCTTTGGCGACATCGGGGGTAAGCTACTGGCTCTTCCTCTTTCTCTTGTCGCCCTTATTGCTCTGGACGACGCCAAGACAACATCTGCCTTTTTCATCGGTTGTCTGGGACTCGCTATTGTCTCCGTCGTCTACTTCATCATTTTGCGCAACCTTTGGCTTGCGGCAGACCGTTTGAAGGCAAGCTTTGAGCTCGCTTTTTCTCCTTTCTTCAATAAGCTCGAGACGTATCCAAGTGTGCTCAGAAACGTTCTGGAGACACGAAAAAAAGCACTGCACACCCAACTGCGGTTTTTGAAACTGACGTTCGCCGTGTTTTATGTGCTCGCATGCTTACCTGCCGCTGGGGCCACGCTGAAGGTTCTCGCTCGTTACTGGTCAGAAATCGTAGCCCTTTCGGTTCATTTCAACACATGGGCGGATTCAATGTACGCGGTCATCGCCTAGGCTGCGCGATTGATTCCTGACGGGCAGCTGAATGCAGATGTCCGCTGCTGGCCTGCCTTGATAAACTGTGCGTGCCTGACTACCAAAAATCGTAGCAAAAATGAATCTAACAGCCGCTGAGCGCCTGCGTATCCTTGCCAGAATGTTTGCGCGCCCTATTTTTTCGGAGGTTGCGCGGACAGGACACTGGCGCCAGCCCCTGTCCTTTCTTGAGACTCACGGACTGGTTCGGAAGGCAGGTCGCCAGCCGCTGTCGGCCCTATTTGACTCTGCATGGCACGAGATTCGACGTGGGTATCGGAACGAGTTCGTCTACAAGACTGAAATCGCAAATCGAATCATATTCGGCCGCCATAGCCCACGGACATCCTGCATGCACGTTGAATTGCCGGTTGGACGGTCGATTGTTGATGTTGCAGTCTTCAATGGCACGGCGACCGCCTACGAAATAAAGACGGAATTTGATACACCTCGTCGCCTAACAACTCAAACGACTGATTATCTTGCGGCGTTTGACCGCGTCTGCCTGGTTACGCACCCCCGATGCGTCGATAACTATATGACAATAACCGACCCTCGCGTCGGCATTCTGACACTGACGGAGCGCGGCTCTCTCTGCACGCTTCGTGAGCCGATGGGTAATCGGGATAACGTTCAGCCGTCCGCGGTATTTAGTTGCCTTCACAAGGCCGAATATGTCGCGGCTGCCGAAAGTAAGTTATGCGCAACGATTGAAAAACCGACCGCCGTTATCCAAGCATTTTGTGCCTCGGTCTTTAGCCAGTTTACGCCCGATGAGGCGCATGCTATCTTCGTCAACGCATTAAGAAATCGAAAAACCGACGGGGCTACTGTGCGCTTTGTCACTTCGCTACCTAAGAGCCTCCGCGTTCTCGGCTATGCGACTCCGTTGTCGGGGCGGCAGAGAGAAACCGCACTTTCTGCATTGAGAGAAGACATCCATTACCGTTTGATTTAAAACGGCCTCTCTCTCCGCTCACAAAAGCGGACAGAGAGAGGCCGACCTTGTATTTCCCATATTTTCACGCCCGTCGCTCGGAGTTGTATGCGCTTCGCGCGCTTTGCAACGACTATCAGCTAGCTGATGTAGTTGTACCTATCCTAGAGCCCGTGAACAGCAATCCGAGCGACTTAATTCGGGCGGGCATAGATGTTTTTGGACGCGCCGGCGCTGGGGCGGTGGTGATTGTGAACCCGTATCAGCACGAATTTAGAAATGGAGTCGACGAAGATTGGGCGGAAGCAGTGTCTGCCAAGATTGAAGAGCACCCGTCGATTATTCCAGGCTATCTTTGCTCACAAACGACGACTCGTGCCGATGTGACTCGCTTCCTCGCTGAATATCCCCGCCGGGCGGTAGCCTTGCTGTATTGGAACGCGCGATTGACGCAGGCGGAGGTACAAGCATTGGCTGCGCACAATCGCGTTCGCTTTCACATCAACTTGCACGAGCGCATGAGCGCAGCGCAACGCGCAGCGCTACCGTCGACCAAGGCGGTCGACATCCGTGACGACTTCGTTGCTCAGCCGAAAAACGCCGACTATCGAGGCACGGAGTTCTTTACAGACCGCCATTTGACGTTTCGCGATGTAGCCATTGGGTTCGGTGACTACTCGGTTGTTGGCTCAGCCTTTGTTCCGGGCGGTGGCCAGCCATCTGCGGTTGCCATCCACGCTACCTACAAAGCGCGGCGTACGAGCGAAATCTGGGTTGAGCATTTTGTATCTGACGACACCGAGCGTAACGTCGGGACAGTTGGCGGCAAGTATCAACAAGCGGCCGAGAAGCTGGTGGCTGCTGCTATGGCGCGCCCGCGCGAATTCGGCAACGACCGGGCTCTTCAGGAATACGCAGCGGATGCCGCCGAAGAACATTATCCAGGGCTCGGGAAAAACAAGGAGCGACAGATTTATCATCATACCGCCCTCATGTACCAAATTCTGACGGGCGCTCTTTGAAAGCAGATAGTCTCTTTGAAAGCAGATAGTTTGAGTTGGGCCGATGTAGCACGGAGCGGAGCGCCCAAAAAGAAAAAAGCAGTAGCTCCACACGGAGCTACTGCTTTCATTCGAGGGGACGTGGAACCGTGCGGCCGCGTTACGGTAAACCGAATTTGGCGTTACAGGACGTGTCCCCTTAGACTTTGCTGTACCACTTGCTGCGACGAGAATAACTGAAATGCTCCAAGCTGTCCATCCGGGCTATGGCACCGTCGCTGCGCGGACCACCGAATTTTTTTCGGCCCAGGCGCCGTGGCATCGGTCGCTATGGGCAGTGAGCTTGCCCTTGCTTATAGACGAGCTGATGGAGGCGTGTTCCGCGACACAAGCAGGCGTTCTCGGGGAACCGTCCGTCAAAAGGCTGCTGAGTTTATGCAAGCGTGTCGCCGGGCAAGACCTCGCTTTGCAGGCTCACGAGCGTAATACGCTGAACGAGGCGCTTCGAGACGTTCCTCGCCTCCATGGAGTCGCTTATTACACACTGAGGCAATTGCGAGAGCGGGTTGGGGACGATTATCTACTGCGCTGGGCTGACATTTTGCAGGCAAGACCGCCGCAATCGCCCGAAAGAGTGGCGCGCTGTCTGGCGTCGTATTTCCTCGACGCCGGCTTTTCGCAGCGGTTTCTTCACGATTGGTTCGCTGAGCGCCTGTATAGGCGGCCAGAGCGGCAGACGCTTCCACAGTTGCTCCGCGATGCCCACGAGGAAATCGCGAATCGGGAAAGCCAGACGTTCCAGGTCTTGCTAGCTTTTGTGACGCCTCCGCAGTCTGCCTCCGGGTATCCAAGAGGATGGCTTAGCGCGGCCCAAGTATCGTCGTGGTTGAAAGAAAACGGTTTTGCAACCACCGAGCTCAGGCAAAGCGGGGGCCTCGTTCTGCCTACGAAGGCACGTGATGTGTTCGCGGCCGTTGACTCGGCAACCGCGGTGATTGATGGGTATGTCGCTCGCGCATCGATTGGCGCGGGCAGGCCGCTTCAATTGCTTCCGTTCCTCTGGGTCCAAGGGCATCCCGTCGCTCTTCCGATTGGCGCCAAGCATCGAGGAGTGAAGGTGCGCGCCCTGTACCGAGAAGACCAAATTTTTGCCGAACCCGACGGTAGTAATGTCGACTCGGCGATTGAACTGCTCGCGCATCTTCAAAACAGCTCTCCCAGCACCGCAATCGCGGGCGGATGGGCTGCAATCGAATCACTCCTTGGGGAATCGGGAGACCGGTCAGCCGCCGCAGATAGCTTGGCGTATCTAGTCGCTTGCTCCTACCCACGGGCAGAGTTCACCCATCTTTCCCACCTCGCTCAGAAGATGCGTCTTGACGTTGCCCAGGCTTGGGCGAACGTCGGCGCAAACCGGGACAGGGCGGCACTGGTGGCGGAAGAAGTGGCAAGAGGCACCAACTTCGGCTTTACGCAAGTGAAAGAGCAAGCAGCCATAGCGCGAATGGGAGGTTTAATTCAATCTCCATCACCGACGCTGTCTGCTGTTCAAGCTGCCGTTTCGGAGGTTTTCCACCGGCTCTACCGGCAAAGAAACATGATTCTGCACGGTGGACTGACTAACAGTGTTGCTCTTCGCTCCGCGTTGCGAGCGGCGGCACCGCTCGCGGGCGCTGGAATCGACCGTGTCGCTCACGGGTTCTATGTTCAGGGGCTTCAATCTCGTGAGCTGGCCGCTCGAGCTCGAATCGGGGTCGCGTTAATCACGCCGGGACGCGCAGCAGACTGTGTCGACCTTCTCGACGGATGAGTCCCGACTGGAGTATCTAGTGCAAAGTCCGGTCCATCCTCCGCGAGCAGTTGCCCATCGCCTTGGCCGTCCATCTAATCTGCTCGCCATCGACTATCTGAAATCAGCGTCGGAGTCGCCGCCCGTTTCCGGCCGGGACGAAGGAAACGCGGCCAGATGCGGTGCCCCCGGAGGGTTACCGTAATGGCACGCGAGGTAAGCACTTGAGAGATGCAATCGCGCAACGCCGGGTTACCTCTCGGTGCCCGAAGACGTCGCGTTGCCGCGGTTACCACCGGACTTACCGCCGGTGGTGCCTTGGCCAGTTCTCGCCGACAAGACCATTCGCCGTCCGCCCGCGGCCGCCGTTCCCCGCCTTCGTACCCGCTTGCCTGCGGATTGGTTGCTGCCAGACTGCCTGCCTCTGCTGCCGCTGCTCTTGCCCATAGCCAACTAGAAACATCTGTAAACGCTTCTATTTCCGTTTCGTACAAGCGTTAATTCGAGCTATCGAGAAAAAAGACCCATAAGTTTCTCAACTTATGGGTCCCAGATTCTCAGGTTATGGGTTCAGCTACAAGACGCTTAAACGTCGATATTCCCCGCCCGCAGCGCATTGCTTTCGATAAATGCGCGACGCGGTTCGACTTCATCGCCCATCAGCGTCGTGAAGATGCCATCCGCTGCAATCGCGTCTTCGATCTGCACGCGCAGCAAGCGACGCACGTTCGGATCCATCGTCGTTTCCCAGAGCTGTTCGGGATTCATCTCACCGAGTCCCTTATAGCGCTGCTTCGACACGTTGCGTTCTGCATCCGCGATCAGCCACTTCATCGCGCTCTTGAAGTCGCCGACAGCCATGCTGCGCTCGCCACGCTTGATCACAGCGCCCTCGCCGATCAGCCCCTTGAACGTATTCGCCGTGTTCACGAGTTGCTGGTAATCGGCCGTCAGCTGGAATTCTTCGTCGATGACCGAGACCTTCACGTTGCCGTGATGACGACGCTCGACACGCAGCGAACGCAGTTCGCGCACCGGGTCGTACATCGGGACCACATTGATTTCAGGCTTGAGCGGATCGTCGCGAAGCTTCGCTTCGAGCGCGCGGGCCGACGCTTCCGTCGACTGCTCGCTCGACAGATCGATGGTCACGCCATCCATCACCGCGCCAAGCGCCGCTTCGTCGTACAAGCGGCTCAGACGATCTACGACAGCCTGCGCCAACAGATAGGAACGAGCCAGTTCACCAAGCGCATCGCCAGCGATCGGCGTCGCGCCTTCAGACGTAATCAGTTCCGACCCATTCAGAGCCAGACGCAGCATGTGCGCGTTCAACTCCGCCGTGTCCTTCAGATAACGCTCGTCCTTGCCCGCCTTCACCTTGTACAGCGGCGGCTGCGCAATGTAGATATAACCGCGCTCGATCATCTCCGGCATCTGACGGTAGAAGAACGTCAGCAGCAGCGTACGGATGTGCGCGCCGTCGACGTCAGCGTCGGTCATGATGATGATGCGGTGATAGCGCAGCTTGTCGAGGTTGTAGTCTTCCTTGCCGATACCGCAACCGAGCGCCGTAATCAGCGTGACGATCTGTTCCGACGACAGCAGCTTGTCGTAACGCGCCTTCTCGACGTTCAGCACCTTGCCGCGCAGCGGCAGAATGGCCTGGAATTTTCTGTCACGGCCCTGCTTTGCCGAACCACCTGCCGAGTCGCCCTCGACGATATAGATCTCGGACTTGGCAGGATCTTTCTCCTGGCAGTCTGCAAGCTTGCCAGGCAAACCGACGCCATCGAGCACGCCCTTGCGTCGCGTCATTTCACGCGCCTTGCGCGCTGCGTCGCGTGCACGGGCTGCGTCGACGATCTTGCCGCAGATGATCTTCGCGTCGTTCGGCGTTTCGAGCAGGAATTCTTCGAGCGCCTTCGCGACCACTTCTTCCACCGGCGCGCGCACTTCCGACGACACCAGCTTGTCCTTGGTCTGCGAGCTGAACTTCGGCTCCGGCACCTTCACGGACAGCACGCACGACAAACCTTCACGCATGTCGTCGCCCGACGTTTCGACCTTCGCCTTCTTCGCGATTTCGTGATCGACGATGTACTTGTTGATCACGCGTGTCATGGCCGCGCGCAGACCCGTCATGTGCGTGCCGCCGTCGCGCTGCGGAATGTTGTTGGTGAAGCACAGCACGTTTTCGTTGTAGCTGTCGTTCCACTGCATCGCCACTTCGACGCCCACGCCGTCTTTCTCACCGACGATATGGAAAATGGTCGGATGCAGCACGCTCTTCGTCTTGTTGATGTACTCGACGAAGCCCTTCACGCCGCCGACGAACGCGAAATCGTCTTCCTTGCCCGAACGCTGATCGGTGAGACGAATCCGCACGCCGTTGTTCAGGAACGAGAGTTCACGGATACGCT
This sequence comes from Burkholderia sp. Ac-20365, assembly GCF_017104715.1. Lineage (GTDB taxonomy): Bacteria > Pseudomonadota > Gammaproteobacteria > Burkholderiales > Burkholderiaceae > Paraburkholderia. The sequence goes on along the minus strand of NZ_JAAGPI010000002.1, from coordinate 3,315 downwards.
TCGCGAGAATGTCGTAGTGATACTCGACATTGCCGAAGATCGTCTCATCGGCCATGAAATGCACTTCTGTGCCGCGGTTTTCCGTATCGCCGACGACGGGGATCGGCGACAGACGTTCGCCGTCCACTTCCTCGATCACGCGGTTCTGCACCACGCCACGATGGAATTCCATGAAGTGCTTCTTGCCGTCGCGGCGCACGGTCAGGCGCAGCCACGCCGACAGCGCGTTCACGCACGACACGCCCACGCCGTGCAGACCGCCCGACACCTTGTAGCTGTTCTGGTCGAACTTGCCGCCCGCGTGCAGTTCCGTCATCACGATTTCAGCGGCGCTGCGCTTCGGATCGTGCTTGTCGTCGCGCTTGATGCCCGTCGGGATGCCGCGGCCGTTGTCGGTCACGGAAATCGAGTTGTCGGCGTGGATGATGACCTGAATGTCGTCGCAATGACCGGCGAGCGCCTCGTCGATCGAATTGTCGAGCACCTCGAACACGAGGTGATGCAGACCGGTCCCGTCCGACGTATCGCCGATGTACATACCCGGCCGCTTGCGCACGGCCTCCAGACCTTCGAGGATCTGAATGGACGAGGCGCCGTAGCTGTTATCGGGTTGCGAATTGTTCGTATCAGTCATGGATTTCTTCCGGTTCTGCGTTGCTGCTTCGTTACTGCTCGGAGCTTTTCAAAACACCATAAAAACACCAAAGGGGCGCTGCGCCCCTTGGTGTGTTCTTCGTGTTGGACGCGTCAGATGCGCATCGGCATCACCACGTATTTGAACTCGTCGTTCTCGGGGATCGTGATCAGCGCGCTCGAGCTGGCGTCGCCGAGGCTCACTTCCAGCATGTCGACCTTCAGGTTCGCGAGCACGTCGAGCAGGTACGTGACGTTGAAACCGATGTCGATGCTGTCGCCCTGGTACGGGATTTCGAGTTCTTCCTGCGCTTCTTCCTGGTCCGCGTTGGTGGACATGATCTTCAGCTGGCCCGGCTCGACGATGCAGCGCACGCCCTTGAACTTATCCGAGGTCAGAATGGCCGCGCGTTGCAGCGAGCGCTGCAGTTCTTCACGGCCGATCACGAACGTGTTCTTGTGCGACTTCGGAATCACGCGCTGGAAATCCGGGAACTTGCCTTCAACCAGCTTCGAGACCAGCTCGACGCCGCCGAACGTGAACTTGACCTGCGTCGGCGCGATGTCGATCTTAAGAACGTCGTCGATGTCTTCGAGCAGCCGTTGCAGTTCGAGAATCGTCTTACGCGGGATGATGACTTCCTGGCGCGCGAACGAGCCTTCGATCTTCATCGACGAGAACGCCAGACGGTGACCGTCCGTTGCGACCGCCATCAGCTGATCGCCGTCCACCACCAGCAGCATGCCGTTCAGGTAGTAACGGATGTCCTGCTGCGCCATCGCGAAGTGGACCATGCCGAGCAACTGGCGGAACGTCTTTTGGGGAACTGCGAGATTTGCGCCGAAGTCTTTAGCCTGAGCGACGGTCGGGAACTCGTCGGCCGCCAGCGTCTGCAGTGCAAAGCGGCTCTTGCCGGACTGGACGGTCAGACGCTTGTCGTTCAGCGTCAGCGTGACCTGCCCGTCAGGCATGGCGCGCAGAATGTCGAGCAGCTTGCGTGCCGCCACGGTCGTGGCCACCGATTCGCCGCCAACGCCAAAGTCGGCGCGCGTGGTGATTTGCAGTTCGAGGTCGGTGGACAGGAACGAGACGTCCGGGCCGTTCTTGGTAATCAGCAAATTGGCGAGGATCGGCAACGTATGACGGCGTTCGACAATGCCGCTCACGGTTTGCAGCGGCCTGAGGAGGTTATCGCGTTCGGTCTTGACCAGTTGCATAGAGTTCCTTCGTTGATGTGACGGCCTGCGCGCCTTACCCGGCAATGTTGAAGCGCGCGGCCCCGGCCCCCCGCCGGCGCCGTGCTGCGCCGGTCACGGCGTTTTGAATCCCGCCCGCTTTTGCCGGGCGGTTAAACCTGTATTGTGCCTGAAAATGGAAGCACTTCCCTAAATTGGGGGTGGCTTGCGCAATAAACAGATCGAATTTTCCGACAGGTTCGAGGAAACCTTCGACTCTATCTGCGCCCCAACCCCTGCTTTAGCCTTTCAGCGTCTGCTCCAGCACGTGCAGCTCGTGGTTGAGCTGGGCGTCCTTGCTGCGCTCATCGGCGATCTTGCGCACCGCGTGCAGCACGGTCGTGTGGTCGCGCCCGCCGAACAGCTCGCCGATTTCCGGCAGGCTCTTCTGCGTCAGCTCCTTGGCCAGATACATCGCGATCTGGCGCGGCCGCGCGATGTTGGCCGGCCGCTTCTTCGAATACATGTCGGCGACCTTGATGCTGTAGAAGTCCGCGACCGTTTTCTGGATGTTTTCGACCGAAATTTGCCGGTTCTGCACCGTCAGCAGGTCTTTGAGCGCTTCCTTGGTCAGCTCGATCGTGATTTCGCGGCCGTGGAACTTCGAGTACGCGAGGATCTTGCGCAGCGCGCCTTCGAGTTCGCGGACGTTCGAACGCAGATGCTTCGCGACGAAAAACGCCACGTCTTCATTCAGATTCACGCCTTCCGATTGCGCCTTGCGCATCAGAATCGCGACGCGCATCTCAAGCTCGGGCGGCTCGATTGCGACTGTCAGGCCGGAATCGAAGCGCGAGATCAGACGGTCGTCGATACCCGAGATTTCCTTCGGATAGGTATCGCTGGTGATGATCACCTGCGCCTTGTTCGCCACGAGCGCCTCGAACGCGTAGAAGAATTCTTCCTGCGTACGGGATTTACCCGAAAAGAACTGAATATCGTCGATGAGAAGCAGGTCGAGCGAATGGTAGTAGCGCTTGAAGTCGTCGAACGCCTTGCGCTGATACGCCTTCACCACGTCCGACACGTACTGTTCCGCGTGGATGTAGCGGATGCGCGCGCCGGCCTTGTCCATCAGCAGCTGGTTGCCGATTGCGTGAATCAGGTGAGTCTTCCCGAGGCCCACACCGCCGTACAGGAACAGCGGGTTGTACGAGATGCCGGGATTGTCGGCGACCTGGATCGCGGCTGCGCGAGCCAGCTGGTTCGCCTTACCGGTCACGAAATTGTCGAAGGTCAACACGGGGTTCAGCTTCGAGCGCTCGTACATCGAGTCGTTTTCACCGCTCGCGGCTTGCGCAGCCGCGCCCGGACGCCACGTGCGGCGTGCGGCCGCAGCTTCGTTCGCGTCGAGGCTGGGCAGATCGAGGTCGGCTGCGTCGTCGGTCAGTTGCGCGGCGTGCGTGGACGCGCCGAGCCTGGCCATCGCACCGCCCGCGCCCATGC
>NZ_JAAGPI010000031.1 GCF_017104715.1 Burkholderia sp. Ac-20365 | reverse complement strand
CCGCCGCCGCGCCCTTGCCGGCATCGCCTGCAATTGCGCCGATCGCAGCGCCCCCGGCCGCACCGCGCGCCGCGCCGCCAAGACGCTGCCCCGACGGTCCGGGCGGAGGCGGCTGATTCGCGGAGTTCTGCGCAAGCGCGGCAGGGTTCACGCCCGTGTTCTGCGTCGCCCAGTTGTGGCACTGCGCAGTGTCGTTCGACTGCGTCTGCTGGCTTTGGCCTTTGGCGGGATAGAAGATAGGTTGCTGCGCCGATACCGCGCCTGCCATCAGCAGCAGCGCGGTGCACAACGGCGCGTTTCGAAAAGTACGTCTCATGATGAAGCTCCCCAAGCGATAGTGGTGTCCGTCGTGCTCGTTGCGCGCGCATTGCGCGGCGGACGATTCCAGATGCGCGCCAGCCGGCCCGGCGAGTCCGATGCAGTCAAGTGTGGAATCGGGGCAGGTCGAAAACAATTGGACCTTGGTCCAATACCCCTCCTGTCGACAATGATCTTGCGCAACATCACCTGCACCGCCTTGCTCCGGCCCAGCTCACAGGGATTGCCAGCCGCGTCATAACGGCGCAACGATGCCCAGCACCGAGCACACTGTCCGGATGAAGAGCACATCGTTGAATGGCTTTCGCAGATAGGCCCGCGCGCCGGCCGCGAGCGCGGCTTCGCGCACGCCCGCGTCGTCGTGGGCCGTGATGAAAATGACGGGCACGGAAGTGCCGGCCAACCGGCGCTGCACCTCGATTCCATTGGAGCCGGGCATCTGCACGTCGAGGATCGCGCAGTCGGGACGATAGGAAGGCGTCGCCGACAGCACGTCGAGAAATTCGTCGCCGCTCGTGTACGTGTCGGCCGCGATCCCGACGGAGCGCAGCAGACGCCTGATCGCCCTGCCCACCGACGCATCGTCGTCGACCACGACGACGAATGGTTTATCTGTGCCCATTCTGATTAGCCCATTGAGCCGCTACGTCCACGCAAGCCGTGCGTGGGCGTCTCAGCAATAGACTATGAGACTGTGGGCTCCGGTGGTATTGGACCTTGGTCCCGTATCCGTTTAGTCGGCGTTGCGCACGAGCACGGACGGGACGGCGTGCGGTGGCTCCGCGGCATGGCTTTCGCCCTTCGCGCCGGCCACCTTGTCGGCGATGCGCACCAGTTCGGCAAGCGAGCTGACTTCCATCTTCTGCATCACGCGCGCGCGATGTGCCTTGACGGTTTTCTCGACCGTGCCGAGTTCGCAGGCCACCTGTTTGTTCAGGCGGCCGAGCACGACGAGATTCATCACTTCCCGCTCTCGTACCGTCAGGCGTCCGACGCGGCTGCGCAATTCTTCGAGTTCGTGCATCGACTTCGATATTTCGACGGAGCGCGCGAGTGCCTGATCGATCGCGCGCAACAGGTCGTCGTCGCGCACGGGCTTGGTGAGGAAATCGGACGCGCCGGCCTTGATCGCGCCGACGGTCATCGCGATGTCGCCGTGCCCTGTCAGAAAGATGATGGGCAGACGTGCATCGAGTTCGCGCTGCAACTCGAGTCCGCTCAGATCGGGCAATTGCACGTCGAGCACGACGCACGCCGGTGCGTGCCCGGCGCGCGCATGCTCGAGAAACTCGCGAGCCGAACCGTACGCCTCGACCTCGTGTCCCGCCAACCTGATGAGCCGTGTGAGCGCGCGGCGCACGGACGGATCGTCGTCGACGACAAAGACGAGCACGGACTCTTCACTCATGATGCCGCCTGTGCAACGCTCGCATTGACGGCATCGTGCGATGCGGGCAACGCGACATAGAACGTCATGCCGTGGTCCGGATTGTTCTCGGCCCACAACCGTCCGCCATGCATCTGCACGATCGAGCGGCTGATCGACAGCCCGAGGCCCAGACCTTGCGGCTTCGACGTCACGAACGGCTTGAAAATACATTCCAGCTTGTCGGGCGTCAGACCATGGCCACGATCGCGCACCGCCATGCGCACCCTGCCTTCGCGATCGGGTTGCGCAAAGAGCGCCACCACGCGATCGGGCGCGGCGCATTCGCTCACCGCATCGAATGCGTTGAGCAGCAGATTGAGTAGCACCTGCTGCAGTTGCACCTTGTCGCCGCGTACGGGCGGCAAGCCGTCGTCGATCACATGCGACACATGAATACCGCGCGCAACCGCATCGCCATGCACGAGCAGCGCGACATCGCGCAGCAAGCCGCCGACGTCGAGGCTGGTCAGTTGCTGCTGCTCTTCTTTCTTGACGAAGGCGCGCATCCGGCGAATCACCTCGCTCGCGCGGCCACTGTCGTCGACGATGTCTTTGAGGATGTCGCGCACTTCGGCGAGATCGATCGGTTCCTGATCCATGAAGCGCTGCGCGGCCTGCCCGTTGCTGAGAATCGCCGTCAGCGGCTGATTGAGTTCGTGGGCGAGCGACGCGGCCAGCTCCCCCATCGTCGACACGCGCGTCAGGTGCGCCAGCTCCCGGCGATTGCGTTCGAGCTCAAAGCGCTCTGTCATGTCGGTGATAAACGCGACAGTCGCCATGCGTCCTTCGTAACGGATCGCGCTCGTCGCGATTTCGACGGAAAACTCGCTGCCATCGCGACGACGCGCACGCAGGCTGCGTGTGCGGGTGCCCGGGGACCGGCTCGCGTGGGCGGCACCGGTGTTTGCGGCTGCAGCAGGCTCCTGCGAAAGCGTCGGCGCAACGAGCCCCACGCATGCGCCCGCCAGCACGCCGCGCTGGTAATCGAACAGACGCTCGGCTTGCGCGTTTGCGAGGACGATCACCCCGTGTTCGTCGAACACCACGGAAGCGACGGGCAAGCATTCGAATACATCGGCAAGCCCGTTCATAGCCCCGGACCGTCGATGCATGAAGCCGAAGAATGCACTTGCGCCCTGCATGGTCCGACTGTGCGCAATCGAATTCGCGACGCGCTGAAGTGCTGGTGAAACAGGCTCGCGACGTTGCATCGATGTGAAATCCCCGACGCGTTCCGGCGCGATGCGGCGCGAATGCAGCGACCACCAGACCACGATTGCAGCCACCGCGACTGTCAAAGCAGAGATAGCGATGTGCATGGCTTACCGTTCCTCGAGACGCTCGCACTCGAACTGCTGCGACCGCGTGCGCACGCCTTCGTCGTTGTTAGCAACGCAACGGGACGATGCTGCAGAAACCGGCCGCGCAACGCCTCCGCCTCTTCGCCTGAAAGCATGACAACGTCTTGTCTTATCGTTATGCATCTAATCGATCGATGAGCCTATCTTCATATGGACTGCGAATAGTCAATAACTCATTTGTTGAATAATCGCAGTCGACTTTTTCTCACCCGCTTCATAACGAGCGGAAAAAAGTGCAACTTCATCCTATGCAGAAAGTCAGGCTTAGTAAAGCATCACGCGGTCATCGATGAAAATCTGATGGCCGCGTCATTTTGATAATCATGAAGGAGGCGCGAGCGCTTATTCACGCAAGCGTTTTAATGAAGGTGTTTGATGCGCAACCCGAAATGATCCTGAATATTTCGGGTTGCGTTGCAGAGAAAATCAGAAAACTCGACACTGCGGCTACGCGAAGTCGGACGGCCCCGGCGCCGGTACGCCTGGAGGCGGATCGTCGTCTCCTATTGGCTCGGCTGAATTTTTATCGTCCGTCTTGGGCTTTTCGGGCAAGGGTTGATCGAGGCCCGGCTCGACGGGCGTTGGAATCGCATCGCCGATTGGCTTGTTCAGCTCGTTCGGCGGGATCTCGGCCGGATCTCTCGGCTGTGTGCTTTCCTCGCGATTGGGGTTCGTCATGGTGGACTCCAATTGTGGTTGGGCAGACACCTTTGGATACGCAACCGGCGTACCAATGCATTTTGTGCAGTCGCGTTGGTCGAGCAGCGAGAGTCCCGCGATATAAGCGTCGCGCAGGATGTGCAGATGAACATACGCCGATTTTGATCGCGCAAATCGCGAAACCGGCGAATGCAGGGAGTTGGGTGTGTCAGGCAAACGCGTTGTAAATTACGCAGCCCGATATCGCGCGGCTGCGAGCCACGTCTTGGCGAGCGCATAAAGACGCGGCAGAAACGAAAACAGGCCCCGAAGGGCCTGTTTCGCTTTGCATCTGGCGGAAAGGGTGGGATTCGAACCCACGGTACAGCATAACTGTACACCGGATTTCGAGTCCGGCGCATTCGACCACTCTGCCACCTTTCCAGATTCTTTGACTTACCAACGAAGTGGTCTTGTCGCTTCACACTAAGCGGGTCGCTGCTTGCGTGAGACGAAGATTATAGAACACCTGTTTTCGATTTCCAAGCCCTTTTCGCAGAAAATTGAAGAGGACTTGGATCGATCCGAGGCGTTCAACTTGTTCAGCTTGCCTTCGCCACTTCCAGACGTTCGACGCCACCCAGATACGGACGCAGCGCAGCCGGCACCGTCACCGAGCCATCCGCGTTCTGGAAGTTCTCCAGTACTGCGACGAGCGTACGGCCCACGGCCAGCCCTGAACCGTTGAGCGTGTGCACGAGCTCGGGTTTGCCCTGCGCGTTGCGGAAGCGCGCCTGCATCCGCCGAGCCTGGAACGTTTCCGTATTCGAGCAACTGGAGATTTCGCGATAGGTGTTCTGCGCAGGCAGCCACACTTCGAGGTCATAGGTCTTCGTCGCCGAAAAGCCCATGTCGCCCGTGCACAGCGTGATCACGCGATACGGCAGTTCGAGCTTCTGCAGGATCGTTTCCGCGTGCGTGACCATCTGCTCGAGTGCATCGTACGAGGTGTCGGGCGCAACGACCTGCACCATTTCGACCTTGTCGAACTGATGCTGACGGATCATGCCGCGCGTATCGCGACCGTACGAACCCGCTTCCGAGCGGAAGCATGGCGAGTGTGCAGTCAGCTTGATCGGCAGTTCGTTTGCATCGACGATGCTTTCGCGCACCGTGTTCGTCAGCGAGATTTCCGACGTCGAGATCAGGTATTGCGTGACCGTGTTTTCGCCGCCGCCCTTTTCGACACGGAACATGTCGTCGGCGAACTTGGGCAGTTGGCCCGTGCCGAACAGGATTTCAGGATTGACGATGTACGGCGTATAGATTTCGGTATAGCCGTGATGCTGCGTGTGCGTGTCAATCATGAACTGCGCGAGCGCGCGATGCAGACGCGCAATCTGTCCGCGCAGCATCGTGAAGCGCGCGCCCGACAGCTTTGCGCCCGTCTCGAAATCGAGGCCGAGCGGCGTGCCGACATCGACGTGATCCTTCACCTCGAAGTCGAACTGGCGCGGCGTGCCCCAACGGCGCACTTCGACGTTGTCCGCTTCGTCGCGGCCAACGGGAACGCTCTCGTGCGGCAAGTTCGGCACGCCGAGCAGCAGATCGGACAGACGCTTCTGGATGTCTTCGAGCTGCACTGCCGACGCCTTCATCTCGTCGCCGAGACCGCCCACTTCGGCCATTACCGCCGAGGTGTCCTCGCCCCGCCCTTTCATCGCGCCGATCTGCTTCGACAGACTGTTGCGCTTGGCCTGCAGCTCTTCGGTACGGGTCTGGATGGCACGGCGTTCTGCCTCGAGCGCGGAGAAAGCCGCGACGTCGAGCGTATAGCCGCGATCGGCGAGGCGTTTCGCGACGCCGTCGATGTCTTTGCGCAGCAGCTGGATGTCAAGCATGGGTCGGGACGACAGTTCGTTGTATGAATGGGCGATTTTAGCGCACCGGCACGGCTGGCCGGCGGCATTCTCGGGTCAGGCGCAACGCGCGCCTCAGCTTTTCTTGCGATTCTCGCTGCGCCACTGCGCATCGAGATCGGCGAGCCGCGACAGCTTCTCGCCAATCTTGCCTTCGAGCCCGCGCGGCGTCGGCTGATACCAGCGCGGATCGCGCATGCCGTCGGGCAGATAGGTTTCGCCCGCAGCATACGCGTCGGGCTCGTCGTGCGCATAGCGGTACTCGTGGCCGTAGCCGAGTTCCTTCATCAGCTTGGTCGGCGCGTTGCGCAGATGGATCGGCACCGCGCGCGACTGGTCCTTGCCGACGAACGCGCGTGCCGCGTTGTACGCGTTGTAGCCAGCGTTCGACTTCGGCGCGACGGCCAGATAGATCACCGCCTGCGCGAGCGCCAGTTCGCCTTCGGGCGTGCCGAGGCGCTCGTAGGTTTCGGCGGCGTCGAGCGCGATGCGCGCAGCGCGCGGATCCGCGAGCCCGATGTCTTCCCACGCCATCCGCACGAGGCGCCGCGACAGATAGCGCGCGTCCGCGCCGCCGTCGAGCATCCGGCAGAACCAGTACAGCGCGCCGTCCGGATTGCTGCCCCGCACGGACTTGTGCAGCGCGCTGATCTGGTCGTAGAACGCGTCGCCGCCCTTGTCGAAGCGGCGCAGATTTTCCGACAGCGCGCTGGCCAGCAGTTCGCCGTCGATCTCCGTCTTCTTCTGCTGGGCCGCCGCGCGCGCGACGATTTCCAGATTGTTCAGCAGCTTGCGTCCGTCGCCGTCGGCGGAACCGATCAGGGCGTCGCGCGCTTCTTCCGTGAACGTGAGACCGCCAAGCTCCGCGCACGCGCGTTCCAGCAACTCTTTCTGTTCGTCCGCATCGAGGCTCTTGAGCACATATACGGCCGCCCGCGACAGCAACGCGCTATTCACTTCGAACGACGGATTCTCCGTCGTCGCGCCGACGAACACGAACAGCCCCGACTCGACGTGCGGCAAGAATGCGTCTTGCTGGCTCTTGTTGAAGCGATGCACCTCATCGACGAACACGAGCGTCTGATGCCCGTTCGCGCGATGGATCTGCGCGGTTTCGACGGCCTCGCGGATATCCTTCACGCCCGACAGCACCGCCGACAGCGCGATGAACTGCGCATCGAACGCGTCGGCCATGAGCCGCGCGAGCGTGGTCTTGCCGACGCCGGGCGGGCCCCAGAGGATCATCGAATGCGCTTCGCCCGACTCGAACGCGACGCGCAGCGGCTTGTTCGGGCCGAGCAGATGCTTTTGCCCGATCACTTCGTCGATGGTGCGTGGCCGCAGGCGCTCGGCGAGGGGTACATTGGCGCGGGTTTCTTCAAACATGGCGTTTTGGGGATAATCTCGGCTTTTCGGGTATAAACCGTCACGATGCACAGCATGCAGCACGCGGCGCGCGACGGCCTGGCCCTGAACGGCATGCAACCGCGCGAAACCGTCATCCGGCGGCAGCGGCGCATGCAGAGTTGTGCATTATGACAGCCGCCGCGCGGCGAGGCCCGCGGCAAACGTCATAAGCGCTTTCTGATGGCGCGGTCCGCAAAACGCGCACCGTACGACAACAACACGGCCGCTATCACGGCCGACAATGACAACGACAGACAGGAAACAGATTCGATGGCTCAGGATCCAATCGCCGGCGAGACCGGTTCGACCTACGCGCCGCTCAAGCCCGTACCGGACTCGCGCCGCGCGTTCAAGACAGGCGACGCATTCGCGCTGTGGTTTTCGCTCGGCATCGGGCTGCTAGTCGCGCAGGCGGGCGCGCTGCTCGTGCCGGGCCTGTCGCTGCCGCACGCGTTGCTGGCGATTCTGATCGGCAGCGTGATCGGCGTCGTGCTGCTCGCGCTCGCGGGCGTGATCGGCACGGACACGGGGCTGGCCGCGATGTCGTCGCTGCGTCCGACGCTCGGCGTGCGCGGCGCGTCGATTCCCGCCGTGCTGAACATGATCCAGCTGGTCGGCTGGGGCGCGTTCGAAGTGATCGTGATGCGCGATTCCGCCGATGCGCTCTCGAAACAGGCCTTCGGCATCTCGGCGCCGCTCGTCTGGACGCTGATTTTCGGTGTGCTGGCGACACTGCTCGCGATCAGCGGACCGCTGTCGTTCGTGCGGCGCTTTCTGCGCTCGTGGGGCATCTGGCTGCTGCTCGCGGGCGCCGCGTGGCTGACCTACGCCGTTCTTGCACAGCACGATCTTGGCGCGCTGATGCATCGTCCGGGCAATGGCGAGATGTCGTTCGGCGGCGCAATCGATCTCGTGGTCGCGATGCCGCTGTCGTGGCTGCCTCTGATCGCCGATTACACGCGCTTCGGCCGGAAAGCGGGCGAGACGTTCCGCGGCACGCTTCTCGGCTACGGTATTGCGAACATCTGGTTCTACGCGCTCGGCGCAGTCTACGGCCTCGCGGCTGGCGGCGGCGACGCGCTGCTGACCACGGCGCTCGCGCAGGCTGGCGGCGGCCTCGCGCTGCTGCTGGTGCTGATCGATGAAATCGACAACGCGTTCGCCGACGTGCACTCGGCGGCGGTTTCGACGGGAACGTTCTGGACGCGTGCCAGCGTACCGATGCTGTCCGCCGCGTTCGGCGCGCTGTGCACGCTGATCGCGCTGGTCGTGCCGATGGCGAAATACCAGAACTTCCTGCTGCTGATCGGTTCGGTGTTCGCGCCGCTGTTCGGCGTGGTGCTGGTCGATCACTTTATCGTTCGCAAGCGTCGTATCGACGCCGCCGCACTCGCCGATACGCAAGGCCGCTACGGCTTTTCGGGCGGCTGGCATGTGAGCGCGTTCATCGCGTGGGCGATCGGCATTGCGTCTTATCAGGCGATCAACCAGTGGCTGCCGAATCTCGGCGCAACGTTGCCGGCGCTGGTGATTGGCGCGGTCTGTTATCTGGCGCTGGTGTCGACGCGCAAGCAGGCTTACGCGTAACGTACACAGCGTGCAAAAAAACGCCCCGTGACCTGCGTCACGGGGCGTTTTTCATTGAGCCTAGGGGTTTAGCGTCCCGCCGGCCGATACTCGACACCCGGCAGCACACACAGCAACTCGAACGCCAGATTCGCGCCGAGCAACGCGGTCGTGCCGAACGGATCGTACGGCGGCGCGACTTCCACCAGATCGCAACCGACGATATTCAGCCCGCGCGCGCCGCGAATGATTTCGAGCGCCTGCGGCACCGTCAGACCGGCGATTTCCGGCGTGCCCGTACCCGGCGCGAAAGCGGGATCGATACCGTCGATATCGAACGTGATGTAGACGGGACCGTCGCCCATCTGCTCGCGCACGCGCGACATCAGCGGCACCAGCGACTGGTTCCAGCAGGCCTCGGCCTGCACCACCTGGAAGCCCTGATCGCGGCACCAGTCGAAGTCTTCCGCTGCGTAACCCGTGCCGCGCAGACCGATCTGCACGACGCGGTCCGTATCCAGCAGGCCCTCTTCGACCGCGCGGCGGAACGGCGTGCCGTGGGCGATTTTCTCGCCCATCATCGTGTCGTTGACGTCGGCGTGCGCGTCGACGTGAATCAGGCCGACCTTGCCGTATTTTCGATGAATCGCGCGCAGGATCGGCAACGCGATCGTGTGATCGCCGCCCAGCGTGATCGGCTTCGTGCCGTGTTGCAGGATTTCGTCGTACGCGCGCTCGATACGGTCGATCGAATCCAGCAGGTTGTACGGATTGATCGCCACGTCGCCGATATCGGCGATACGCAGCGAGTCGAACGGCGCAGCGCGCGTCGCCATGTTGTACGGGCGCAGCAGCACCGATTCAGCGCGGATCTGGCGCGGGCCGAAGCGCGCGCCCGTGCGGTTCGACGTGCCCAGATCGAACGGCACGCCGACGAAACACACGTCGAGCCCTTCCGCCGAGCCGACGTTCGGAAGGCGCATCATCGTGGCGATCCCGCCCGAGCGCGGCATGGCGTTGCCCGACAGCGGCTGCGGCCGTTCCGTCAGGTCTGGAGAAACGAAATTCGAGGAAGTATTCATCGTGGTTCGCAAATGAAAGGCACATCGTCTTATAAAAGCGTTGAATCCAGCCGCCGCAAAGCGCGCGACGCCGGGGCATTTCTTATTTTTGTGCAGTTCTGGCCAATATAAAATGCCAACAGAAAAAACTTCACATCGATCTCCACCGATGTATCCTGCCGTATGTTTTCTCAACTCACCGATCTAGACCTGCGCCTGATCCGCGTGTTCCTCGCTATCGTGGACGCGGGCGGCGTTTCGCCCGCCCAGGCTACATTAAATGTAGGCCAATCGACGATCAGCACCCAGCTATCGACGCTCGAGACCCGTCTGGGCTACCGTCTGTGCGAACGCGGCCGCAGCGGATTTAGCCTGACCGCGCGAGGCGAACAGTTCGTCGAAGCCGCGCGCGCACTGCTTTCCGCCGTCGATGCATTCGGCGCGCAGGCGCGAAACGTCGGACGAAAGCTGGTCGGCACGCTCGGCATCGGCATGATCGGCCATACGCCGGTGTCGGAAAGTGCGCGAATCAGCGATGCAATTGCCCGCTTCCGCGCCCGGGACGAATCTGTGCGTTTCTCAATTCTCGTCCGATCGCCGGGCGAACTCGAGGAATTACTGCTGAGCGGACGCATTCAGATTGGCATCGGATATTTCTGGCATCGCGTGCCGTCGCTTGAGTACACGGAGATTTTCTCCGAGGAACAGTTTGCGTATTGCGCGAAGGGACATCCGCTGTTCGATCAGGCGGGCAACGTCTCACCCGTGGAAGCGGCGCAGCATGAGTGGGCGTGGCGCAGCTATCCGCTGCCCGAAGCCGAAGCGTCGGCGACGCCGCACAATGTCACGGCTGTCGCCGACAACATGGAAGCCGTAGCCATGCTTGTGCTGTCGGGCCATCACCTCGGCTATCTGCCGGGGCACTTCGCCGCGCCGTATGTAAAGGAAGGTTTGCTTGCCGCAGTGAACCCGCAGCAGATGGGCTACCGCGTCGCGTTTCACATGGTCACGCGCACACGGCAGCATCGGACGGAAATCGTCGATGCGTTTATCGACGATATGAAGGCCGCGCATCCGTCGCCCGGCCTTCAGGCGTAAGCAGTTCGCTTAGCCGTTGATCACGTCGGCGCCCTTGGGCACCGTGAACTTGAACGCGTCGGCGGGCAGCGACGGGTTCTTCTGGATGTTCGAGAATTTCAGCAGCGTCACGTTGCCGAACACGTCGTGCAGTTCCATCGCTTCAAGGTTGCCGTCGCGAAAGCCGATGCCGACGCGCTGAAACTGCGTGTCCTTCGACTTCGGAATCAGTTCGAGCCAGTCGATGCCCGCCTTCACGCCCGCATCTTTCAACGTGAAGTTCTTGTCGAGATCGTTGCTGCCGAACAGGATGGCAGCCGGGCTCGCGCCGAGCGCGCCGCCTAGCTTGCGCACTGTGACCTGGTTCAGGTCCTTGTCGTAGACGTAGAGCTTGTCGCCGTCGGCCTGCAGCAACTGCGCGTACGGCTTTTCATATGCCCAGATGAACTTGCCGGGACGCGCGAACGTGAACGTGCCGCTCGACACCTTGTTCTGCGTCGCGTTTTGCGTCGACAGCACGCCGCTCGCCTGTTGCTGCGCGTTGCTCGGCGCGCGCACTTCCGTCTGCACGAACTCGCCGCGCGCCGAATGGACTTGCGACACGAACTGCTTCAGTTGATCGGTGCCGCCTGCGAATGCATGCGACGCGACGAGCATCGATGCACCGAAAGCCAGCGTGCGCATCAGATTCCCAAGACGGGTCTTAGAACCAACGATTTGCAGCATATAGTTTTCTCCCTGTGTCGACTGGATCAGCGTTTTAGCGACTAATCCGGTCAATAAAAGCGTTGCCGGCGATTCGGACACAAGCGGGACGTGAATCAAAAAAGCGGCGCCGCTTAACGCGTGCCGCTCTCCGCCATCAGTCGCATGAATGAAGCGCCGCGCGTCACTCCGTCTCGCGCGCGGGCGCCAGAATTTCGCGGTTGCCGTTCGACGACATCGCTGACACCAGCCCCGACTGCTCCATCTGCTCGAGCAGACGCGCAGCGCGGTTATAGCCGATGCGCAAATGCCGCTGCACCAGCGAGATCGACGCGCGGCGATTCTTGATGACGATTTCGACCGCCTGATCGTACAGAGGATCGGACTCGCCGCCGCCCGCTCCGGTTCCCGCGCCGTCGGCCGAGCCTTCGTCGCCTTCGCCCGATACGCCGCCTTCCAGCAGCCCTTCGATATAGTTCGGCTCGCCCTGCTCCTTGAGCTTGTCGACCACGCGATGCACTTCTTCGTCGGACACGAACGCGCCGTGCACACGAACCGGCAGACCCGAGCCCGGCGGCAGATACAGCATGTCGCCCATACCGAGCAGCGACTCCGCGCCCTGCTGATCGAGAATTGTGCGCGAGTCGATCTTCGACGACACCTGGAACGCCATCCGCGTCGGCACGTTGGCCTTGATCAGACCGGTGATGACGTCGACGGACGGACGCTGCGTCGCGAGAATCAGATGGATACCCGCCGCACGCGCCTTCTGCGCGATACGCGCGATCAGTTCTTCAACCTTCTTGCCGACCACCATCATCAGGTCGGCCAGTTCGTCGATCACGACGACGATATTCGGAAGACGCGATAACGGTTCAGGTTCGTCCGGTGTCAGGCTGAACGGATTCGGAATCTTATCTTCGCGCTTCGCCGCTTCATCGATCTTGTTGTTGAAGCCTGCGAGATTACGCACGCCGAGCTTGCTCATCAGCTTGTAGCGGCGCTCCATTTCGGCGACGGTCCAGTTCAGCGCGTGACCAGCCTGGCGCATGTCCGTGACGACCGGACACAGCAGATGCGGAATGCCTTCGTAGACGCTCATTTCGAGCATCTTCGGATCGATCAGGATCATTCGCACCTGATCCGCGCTCGCCTTATAGAGCAGCGAGAGAATCATCGCGTTGATCCCGACCGACTTGCCCGAACCCGTCGTACCCGCGACCAGCAAGTGCGGCATCTTCGCGAGGTCCGCGCACACCGGCTTGCCGCCGATGTCCTTGCCGAGACCCATGGTCAGCGGCGAACCGGCGTCGGCGTAGACGGCCGAGCCGAGAATCTCCGACAGCCGCACCGTCTGACGACGCTGGTTCGGCAGTTCGAGCGCCATGTAGTTCTTGCCCGGAATCGTTTCGACGACGCGGATCGACGTCAGCGACAGCGAGCGCGCAAGGTCCTTCGCCAGATTGACGATCTGGCTGCCCTTCACGCCGACAGCCGGTTCGATTTCGTAACGCGTCACCACCGGGCCAGGATAAGCCGCAACCACGCTCACATCGACGCCGAAATCTTTCAGCTTCTTCTCAATGAGTCGCGAGGTGAATTCGAGCGTATCGGCGGAAATGGTTTCCTGCGTGGCGGGCGCCGGGTCGAGCAGCGAGATGGCGGGCAACGTGGAATCGCCGGGCAGGCTTTCGAACAGCGGCACCTGACGTTCTTTCTCGACGCGCTCCGACTTCTCCGGCTTCGTCACCGGCGGGACGATCATCACCGGCTCGTGCTCTTCGATCTTCACGCGGCTCTGTACGACCTTGCCTTCGCGCTTCACGGCAGCCGCTTCACCCAGCTTGCGGTCGCGGCCGGCTTCGCGGCGCAATTTGGCGAGCGTGACGCCATTGATGATCGAGTCGCCGACCTTCTCGCACACCGACAGCCACGAGAAACGGAAGTACAGCGACAGACCGATGCCGAGCGCAATCAGCAAAGCGAGCGTGCCGCCGGTGAAGCCGAGCGCATGCGACACGCCCTTCGCGACCGCCTCGCCAAGTACGCCGCCCGGCGCGCGCGGCAACTGCACTTTCAGCGACCACATGCGCAGCGCCTCGATGCCGTCGCACGCGAGCAGCACCAGCACGAACGCGAACACGTCGGCGAGCCAGCTGTTGTCGCGCGGCGCGTCTTCGGCGGGTTCTTCGTGGCGCGTGATGCGCTTGTAGTTCGCCGAGATGCGGCGCGCGAGCAGCACGATCCACCACCAGGCGGACAGGCCGAACAGAAGAAGAAGGATGTCTGAAGTCCAGGCGCCGACACGGCCTGCCCAGTTCGAGATGTGATCGACCTGCGCCGCATGCGTCCAGCTTGGGTCGCGGCGGCTGTAGCTGATCAGCGCCATCACGAGGAAAACGCCGAGCGCCACCTGGAGAATCCAGCGGATTTCGGTGAAAAGGCGCGACATGCGGTGAGGCAACGCCTGCGCGTTCGCGGAGTATGGTGCTTTTGCCATTGAGCCTGTTGCGTGTGACGGCCTGCAGCGGTTTCGGTTGCCGGTTCGAGTCCGGTCCCCGGCATCATTTCAGTTGCCCTTCGATTCGCCGCCGGGACCGATCCAGAATGCCGGCGGGGTGCCCCGTTTGCTACCGGCAAGCCGCCTGTCGTTCGTTGGCGACTATTGTAAACGCACTGTTGCGTGCAAGGCTGTAAATGACAGTAACGGTGGCCGAACGGCCAGGAATGTCGTAATTCCCATACGTTTTTGGGCCAAACACGGCCGATTTTGGCCGCTTTTGGCAGCAAAATGGGGCATTCGCATTTGGCAGCGGCTATCGGGTTGATCGTAAAGCTTCATGAAGCAGCGGCCAGCCCTGACCTTTATAATGTCGGGCTGATACCCATCTAACGTGTCAAGCAGGTTTCCCGGCTCGACGCCAGTACCGCCGGTCATGGCAGCCAACGTTTCCGCCGCCAGCCGACGCTTTTAACGGATTTCGATCATGCCAGCTTCCCCGACCAAACACGCGAAGGTTCTGATTCTCGGTTCCGGCCCTGCCGGTTACACGGCGGCCGTCTACGCGGCTCGCGCCAACCTGTCGCCGGTGCTCGTCACGGGCCTCGCGCAGGGCGGCCAGCTGATGACCACGACGGACGTCGAAAACTGGCCCGCCGACGCCAAGGGCGTGCAAGGTCCGGAACTGATGGCGCGCTTCCTCGAGCACGCCGAGCGCTTCAACACCGAAATCCTCTTCGACCACATCCATACGGCGAAGCTGGACGAGAAGCCGATCCGCCTGATCGGGGATTCGGGCGAGTACACGTGTGATTCGCTGATCATCGCGACGGGCGCGTCTGCGCAGTATCTCGGTATGCCGTCGGAAGAGCTGTACATGGGCCGTGGCGTGTCGGCATGCGCGACCTGCGACGGCTTCTTCTACAAGAACCAGCACGTCGCAGTGGTCGGTGGCGGCAATACGGCGGTTGAAGAAGCGCTGTATCTCGCGGGAATCGCGAAGAAGGTGACGGTGATCCACCGCCGTGACAAGTTCCGCGCCGAGCCGATCCTGATCGACCGTCTGCTGGAGAAGGAAAAGGAAGGCGTCGTTGAGATCAAGTGGAACCACGTGCTCGACGAAGTGAAGGGCAATGAAGGCGGCGTGAACGGCCTGCGCATCAAGGACGTGAAGACGGGCGCGACCACCGATCTCGACCTGCAAGGTCTGTTCGTCGCGATCGGCCACAAGCCGAACACGGACATCTTCGAAGGCCAGCTGGAGATGAAGAACGGCTACATCATCACGAACGGCGGCCTGACTGGCAACGCAACGGGCACGAGCGTGCCGGGCGTGTTCGCGGCCGGCGACGTGCAGGATCACGTGTACCGTCAGGCGATCACGAGCGCGGGCACGGGCTGTATGGCCGCGCTGGATGCGCAGCGTTACCTCGAAAGCATCCATGAGTCGATCGGCGAGCGCGCGATGAGCGCTGAAGCCGAGCGTTGATTTGATTGTGGCCGGCTGATCGCGTCGCCGGGTTTGGGCGCGGATCGGTAAAATGGCGGCATGCAGCATGCTTGCCGCGCTAGTTTCAAGTCTCGATGTTCAAAGGGCCGCGGCGGTTTGCCAGCGGCCCTTTTTGTTTCCTGCTTCGATCGCCATGCCTAAGAATCTTCCCCATCCGAGCGAACCGAAACGGCCGCGTAATGCGGCTTCCCGTCCTGCTTCTGACGCTGATGCGTCTGCTGGTTCCCCTGCTTCGTCGAAGAAACCGCTGGTTGAGACTGGCGCCGGATTGGCCGGACTGAGTGGATTGCGCGACGCGTTGAAAGGCGCGTCTCAGCGCGTTCAGCGTGAAAAGGCTGCGGCGGTGCAGGCCTCGCGTGAAGCCGCCGCCGATGCTGACATGTTCCGCCGTGAAATCGGAGAAGTCGCGCCGCTGGGCGCGAAACCTCGCGCATCGATCGCGCGTACGCCGCCCGCGCCCCTTCCCGTTCAAACGAAACTCGACGAGGAAGCCGTGCTGCACGAAGCGATCTCCGATGAGTTCGATCCCGAAGTGCTGCTCGATACCGATGAGTCGCTTTCTTACTGTCGGCCGGGTGTGAGCCAGGAAATCGTTAAGAAGCTCCGACGCGGTGCCTGGATCGTGCAGGCGCAGCTGGATCTGCATGGGATGCGTCGCGAGGAAGCGCGTGAGGCTTTATCCGAATTTATTCGCGAGGCTAGTAAGAAAGGTCTTCGGTGCCTGCGGGTGATTCATGGGAAAGGGCTTGGATCGATTGGGAAAGAACCCGTGCTGAAAGGCAAGGTTCGCGCGTGGCTCGTGCAGAAGGAGGAAGTAATCGCGTTTTCTCAGGCTCGTGCACATGATGGCGGCGCGGGTGCTGTGCTTGTCTTGTTGCAGCCTGGATCGGTTGGGTCGTCCGGGTCTTCGGCTGCTTCTTCGTCCTCGTCCGGCAAAGTCTGATAAGGCTTTTCAACGATGCATCCTCGTCTCACTCTCGCGCTTGCCATCATGGAAGCGATCGCTATCCTCTCGTACGCCATCTCGGGTCTGGTCGAAGCGCGTACGAAAAGGCTGGATGGGGTTGGGACTTTTCTTGTCGCTATGGCGACCGCTTTTGGTGGCGGGACCGTAAGAGATATCTTGCTTGATCGCAGACCGTTCTCGTGGGTCGAGCATCAGTGGTATCCGATCGTGATCTTCGTGCTGTGCTGCTTTGCGCCGCTCGTGCTGCGGACTTTCGATCGCGTGGTCAATGAGCGGGTGCTGCTGGTCACGGATGCGATCGGGCTTGGGCTGTTCAGTATCTCGGGCACATCGCGGGCGCTCGATGCGCAGATGCCGTGGTTCGTCGCTTCGATGATGGGTGTGGCGACCGGTGTGTTCGGCGGGATTATCCGGGACGTGATCTGTAATGAGGTGCCGCTGATTTTGCGGGACTCGCGGCCTTATGCGACTTGTGCGTTGGTCGGGTGCTGGTTCTATCTGCTGCTGGATTACATCAACTTCGATACCGTCTACAGCGTGCTGCTTGCTACGGGATTTATTCTGGTGGCGCGGCTGGTGACGTTTAAGCTGGATGTCCGGTTGCCGCACTGAACTGATATGGGCCGCTACCCGCGCGCCCCTCCCCGCCCGAGCCAATTCCGCGCCCAAACACGAAAAAGCCCCGAGCGCATCTTAAGCGCTCGGGGCTTCCCTTAAAACGACTCAACGACAGTGCTTAACCCTTAAGCAATCCGCTCTTCCGTCTTAGGATCAAACAGAACCGCCTTAGAAACATCAAACATCAGCGACATGTTCTGATCAGGCTGCGGATTAGCCCCCGGGTGCACACGGCTAACGATGCGCTTGCCATTCACCTGCGCAAACACCAGCGTATCCGGTCCGGTCGGCTCGATCACATCGACCTTCACTTCGATCGGCTGCAGCTTCCCGTCTTCGACGTTGTGCGCATTACGCGTATCGGTAATTCGCTCAGGACGCAGACCCAGAATCACTTCCTTCCCGACATGCCCCTTCACCGCGCCATCGAAAGGCAGATTCAGCACCGAGCGCTTGACGCCGGTATCAAGCTCCAGCCCAACGCCTGAACCTTGCTCGACCACCTTACCCTGAATGAAGTTCATCGGCGGCGCGCCAATGAAGCCGGCCACGAACAGATTCGAAGGCGAATCATAAATCTCTTGCGGCGCGCCGAATTGCTGAACGACACCGTCCTTCATAACCGCGATGCGATCGCCAAGCGTCATAGCTTCGATCTGATCGTGCGTCACATAAACGATCGTCGTGCCAAGGCGTTGATGCAGAAGCTTGATTTCCGAGCGCATCTCAATCCGAAGTTTCGCATCGAGGTTCGACAGCGGTTCGTCGAACAGGAACATCGCCGGATCACGCGCCAATGCACGGCCCATCGCCACACGCTGACGCTGACCGCCCGACAGTTGACCAGGCTTGCGATCCAGCAAATGCTCGATCTGCAGCAGCTTGGAAACGCGCGCCACGATCTGATCCTGCTCGCCCTTCGGCACCTTGCGGATGTTCAGACCGAAGGAAATGTTATCCCGCACAGTCATGGACGGATAAAGCGCATACGACTGAAACACCATCGCGATATCGCGATCTTTCGGCGACAGGTTGTTCACCGTCTTGCCGCCGATCTGAATATCACCCTTCGTCACGGTCTCGAGACCGGCGATCATGTTGAGCAGCGTCGACTTACCGCAGCCCGAGCCGCCGACGAGAATCAGGAACTGACCGTCTTCGATGTCGATGTTGACACCCTTGAGGACGGGCACCCCGTTCGGGTAGGTCTTGTACACGTCACGGATGGAAAGGCTTGCCATGCTGTGAATCCTCTTGTCTCTGTACTGCTGATGCGTCGCTAGCTGGCGACGCGAGCCGAATACCGTTGCGCACCGCCATCAGGCGGGCGCACTGAAAATGAATTAACCCTTCACCGCGCCCGCCGTCAGACCGCGCACGAAATAGCGGCCTGCGATCACATAGACGAGCAGCGTCGGCAGTGCCGCGATGATCGCGCCCGCCATGTCGACGTTGTATTCCTTCACGCCCGTCGACGTATTCACGAGGTTGTTCAGCGCCACGGTGATCGGCATCGAATCGACACCGGAGAACACGATACCGAACAGGAAGTCATTCCAGATCTGCGTGAATTGCCAGATCAGGCACACCATGAAGATGGGCAGCGAGATCGGCATCATGATCTTCGTGAAGATCATGAAGAAACCCGCACCGTCGATACGCGCCGCCTTCACGAGTTCCGCCGGCACGCTCACGTAGAAGTTGCGGAAGAACATCGTCGTGAACGCGATACCGTAGACCACGTGCACCAGCACCAGGCCGCCGATCGTGTTCGACAGACCGAAGTAACCTTGTACGCGTGCCATCGGCAGCAGGATTGCCTGGAACGGAATGAAGCAGCCGACCAGCAGCATCGTGAACAGCGCATCCGCGCCGCGGAAGCGCCAGTGCGTCAGCACATAACCGTTGAACGCGCCGATGATCGACGAGATCAGCACGGCCGGGATCACCATCTTCACCGAATTGAAGAAGAACGGCTGCATGCCGTCGCAGCGCACGCCCGTACAGGCTTCGCTCCACGCCTTCACCCACGGCGCGAACGTCCAGTGCGTCGGCGGCGTCAGCAGGTTGCCCGTGCGCAGCTGGTCGATGTCCTTGAACGACGTCGACAGCATCACGTACAGCGGAAACAGGAAGTACAACGCAAACAGGATCAGCGCCGCGTAGATGACCGCGCGGCTGAAGTTCATCTTAGGCTGCATTGCGCGTGCTCCTCGATTCCAGGTACATCAGCGGCACGAGCACGGCCACGACGGTCGCGAGCATCATCATCGACGACGCTGCGCCGACACCGAGCTGCCCACGGTTGAACGAAAACGTGTACATGAACATCGCGGGCAGCGACGACGACGTGCCCGGACCACCCGCCGTCAATGCGACGACGAGGTCGAAGGTCTTGATCGTGATGTGGCAGAGAATCAGCAGCACGGAGAAGAACACCGGGCGCATACTCGGAATCACGATCTTGCGATAGATGGTCGGCAGCGTCGCGCCGTCCACCTGCGCAGCCTTGAAGATTTCGCTATCCACGCCGCGCAAACCGGCGAGGAATAGCGCCATCACGAAGCCGGTGGACTGCCACACCGCCGCGATCACGACGCAGAAAATCGCCTTGTCGGGGTCGCCCAGCCAGCCAAACGAGAAGCTCGTCCAGCCCCAGTCGTTCAGCACTTTCTGGAAGCCGAGATCCGGATTCAGAATCCACTGCCACGCCGTGCCTGTCACGATGAACGACAGCGCCATCGGGTACAGGAACACTGCGCGCAATGCGCCTTCATTGCGGATCTTCTGATCGAGCAGGATCGCGAGGAACAGACCCAGACCGACGCAGATCGCGATGAACGGAATGCCGAACCAGCCGAGGTTCTTCGCCGACGTCCACCAGACATCGTTATCGAACAGTTCGGCGTACCGGTCGAAACCGGAGAAATCGTAGCGAGGCATCAGTCGCGATGTCGACAGCGACAGATAACCCGTGATGAGAATGAAACCGTAGACAAAGACAAGGCTGATTACGATGCTGGGAG
This sequence comes from Burkholderia sp. Ac-20365, assembly GCF_017104715.1. Taxonomy (GTDB): domain Bacteria; phylum Pseudomonadota; class Gammaproteobacteria; order Burkholderiales; family Burkholderiaceae; genus Paraburkholderia. Next base: position 89,141 of record NZ_JAAGPI010000031.1, on the reverse strand, counting down.
ACAACACCAGCTTCGGAATCCAGCGGTCGGCCATGGCCGCCATCGGCGACACGCGGCGTGCTGCGGACGCCGTGCCTTTTGCGTTTCCGCTAATAGAAGCAGTCACAACGAGACTCCTGGAACTGTACCGTCGGCATCGACAGACACCGGACCGGCAGAGGCGCGGTGATGCATTGCACCATGCATCGCACCATCGTCGTCCGGCGCGCACGGGTCTTTCATGAGGTCATTAAAGATCATGCGCGCCGGCCGTTCTGCTACAACTGTGCTACGACTGCCTTACTTGGTCTTCGCAGCCTTCGCGAGTGCAGCAACTGCGCTCTTGGAGTCCTGATTCGAGTTCATGAACTTCGTCACGACGTCCGAGATTGCGCCAGCAGCTGCGTCCGGCTGAGCCATGCCGTGAGCCAGCGACGGCACATAGCCGCCCGACTTGATGGCCACCTGTTCATCAGCGTAGGACTTCTTCGCGCAGTCGTCGAATTTATCCATCGAGACGCCCAGACGGACCGGGATGGAACCCTTGTACAGGCTGAACTGCTCCTGGAATTCCGGGCTCATGATGGTCTTCGCGAGCGCGAGCTGACCCGGCGTTGCAGCCTTCTGGCCCTTCTGCTGGAAGAACACGAACGAGTCGACGTTGAACGTGTACGACTTTTCCGTGCCCGGCACAGCGGCGCAGATGTAGTCCGAGCCGGACTTCTTGTTCGCGTTCGCGAACTCGCCCTTCGCCCAGTCACCCATGAACTGCATGCCGGCCTTGCCATTGATGACCATCGCCGTTGCCAGGTTCCAGTCACGGCCCGTGCGGCCGCTGTCGAAGTAACCCTGGATCTTGCGGACCGTGTCGAACACGCCAAGCATCTTGTCCGACGTCAGCGTCTTCTCGTCGAGGTCGACCAGCGCCTTCTTGTAGAAGTCCGCGCCTTGCGACAGCACGACGTCTTCCCACAGCGTCAGGTCCTGCCACGGCTGGCCGCCCATTGCGATCGGCTGGATGCCGGCTGCCTTCATCTTGTCGGCGACAGCGAAGAACTCAGGCCACGTGGTCGGCACCTTGCCGCCTGCCTTGTCGAGCGCTGCCTTGTTGATGTACAGCCAGTTGACGCGGTGCACCGAGAACGGCGCCGCGACGTAGTGGCCGTCTGCGTGCATGATCTTGTCGATTTCGGGCGGCAGGTTCTTCTTCCAGTCGCCAGCGACGGAGTCGATGTTCACCAGCACGCCTTGCGATGCCCAGTCCTGAATCAGCGGGCCCTTGATCTGAGCCGCGCTCGGCGCGTTGCCCGAGATGACCTGGGTCTTCAGTGCCGTCATGGCCGCTGCGCCCGCGCCGCCTGCCACCGCGAAGTCCTTCCACGTGTAACCCTGCTTCTGCAGGTCGTCCTTCAGCACGCCGACGGCCTTCGATTCGCCGCCCGACGTCCACCAGTGCAGCACTTCAACCGATTCGGCCGCCTGTGCCGTGGCGACGCCACACATCAGACCTGCGGCGCACAGGGCGCCCATGATCGCACGGAATTTCATTGCTTATCTCCTCCAGACACCTGAACTAAAAACGAGTGGCCCCTGATGTCACCAGGGTGTGATGGTTGGTCAAACAGGCAATGCGAAGGACGGTCGAGCGTCGGACAGGCACACGATGATGTGGATGTGCCAGCGTGCCGAGGTTCGGCCGCGTGACGCTCAAGAGATGAGTGGTTTGCGATGCAAGAACTGTCTCCTCTTTTGATTTTTGCCTGCTCCGCCTTCTGACTGCGGCGCGTTGCAGACTCGAGGTGTCCGCGCACGTCATTCGCTGAAAACGACTGTCTCCGTGATGCTGCGCCGCGCTCAAAGGCACGCTGGCGCATGCCGGAACGCGTTGTCCATTAACATGCGGGGAAGCTACGTGCACCCGCGAAAAGGCGCTTGTTCACAAGCCCCGCACGCTTTTTTCATCGAATTCACGTTACCTCTTGATTTGGATTGTAGTTAAACTACAATTCAGTGTCAAAAAAAATTTTATCGGACTACGGGCGCCTTACAAGGCCCATCAGATACCCCCGGAGACGCATGCAAACCGACTCTAGCTTCACCTTCGTTCTCTTCGGCGGAACCGGCGATCTGTCGATGCGCAAGATCCTCCCGGCTCTGTATGAAGCGCACCGTGCGGGCATGCTCGCAGCGAGCGGCAAGATCGTCGCTGTCGCGCGTCATGAAGACGACCGCGCGAGCTATCTGCAATGGGTCAATGAACATGTGAAGGCGCACGTCGCGAAGAGCGGTCTCGATGAAAGCGCGTGGGCGAGCTTTATCGATCGCATCGAGTATGTGAAGCTCGATCTCGGCAAGGCCGAAGACTTCGTGAAGCTGCGTGATGCACTGCAAGATCATTCGGGCACACGCGTGTTCTATCTGGCGACGGGTCCGTCGCTGTTCGTGCCGATCTGCCGCGCGCTCGCATCCGTCGGGTTGAACGAGAATGCGCGCATCGTGCTCGAGAAGCCGCTTGGCTACGATCTGCGTTCGTCGAATGCGATCAACGATGCGGTCGGCGAGATCTTCGCCGAAGAGCAGATCTATCGTATCGACCACTATCTCGGCAAAGAGCCCGTGCAGAACCTGCTGGCGCTGCGCTTCGGCAATGCATTGTTTGAGCCGCTGTGGCGTCGCGAGTGGGTCGAGAGCATCCAGATCACGATTGCGGAAGAACTCGGCGTCGAAGCACGCGGCGACTTCTACGACAACACGGGCGCGTTGCGCGACATGGTTCAAAACCATTTGCTGCAACTGCTTTCGATCGTCGCAATGGAACCGCCGCATTCGATGGATTCCGACTCTGTTCGCGATGAAAAGCTGCGCGTGCTGCGCGCCCTGAAGCCGATCGATCCGCGCGACATCAGCAAGGTCGCCGTGCGCGGCCAGTATCACGCGGGTGTGATTCGCGGTACTTCGGTGCCCGCGTATGCAACCGAACACGGCGTGAAGCCCGACAGCGCGACAGAAACCTTCGTCGCGCTGAAGGTCGAGATCGAAAACTGGCGCTGGGCGGGTGTCCCCTTCTTCCTGCGCACGGGCAAGCGGTTGGCTGACCGCGTCGCGGAAATCGTCGTGAACTTTCGTGCAGTGCCGCATTCGGCGCTCGGTGCTTCCGCGTTGCGCGCGGGCGCGAACCGCCTGGTGATCCGCCTGCAACCGAACGAAACGATTCGCCTCTATTGCCTCGCGAAGAAGCCGGGCGAAGGGATGAATCTGTCGAGCGTCCACCTCGATCTCGCCTTCGACCAGTTCTTCAAGGAAGGCCAGATGGAGGCGTATCAACGTCTGCTGCTCGACGTGATCAACGGACGTCTTGCCCTCTTCGTGCGTCGCGACGAACAGGAAGCGGCATGGAAGTGGGTCGAACCGATCCTCAACGAATGGGCCGCGTCGGGCAAACCGAAGCCATACGCAGCGGGCACGTGGGGACCGGCCGCGTCGAGCGCGATGCTTGCGCAGCACGGCACCTGCTGGCTCGAAGAAGAGAATTGATGTGAATTGACGCGACGCGAGTGACGTTTGAGAGGCGCGTTTTGTTTTGTCCTGCGATCATTCTCTTTTGGCTCGCAGCGCGCCTTTGCAGCAAGTATTGAACACTGCGTTGAACACAGCATGAACCGTCGGACCGGGCAACGTGCAGGTCACGACAGCAGCGGGACACGTCGACAGCGGCTCCAGCCGATAACCGCCGTCGCCCCGCCGCACTTCAGATCAAACAAAGAAAGCAGCATGGAGGAGAAGTGATCGAGCTTCACGCTTTCGACGACCCGCGCGCCCAATCCGACGCGCTGGCGAAGGCGGTCGGCGACGCGTTACATGCGTCGCTCGCCGCCGGTGCGAGCGCGACCCGCGCCCGCCCGACGACGCTTGCAGTGTCCGGCGGCACGAGTCCGCGTCCGTTTCTGCAAACCCTGTCCACGCAGCCGTTCGACTGGAAGCGCATTGCCGTGACGCTCGTCGACGACCGCTGGGTGCCCGATACGGATAGCGCCAGCAACGCCCGCCTCGCGCGCGAAACGCTGTTGCAGCATGCCGCGCGTGACGCCGCCTTCCTGCCGCTGGTGGACACGGCGCAATCGCTCGATGCGTACGTCGCCGCATTGAACGGCGAAATCGCGAGCGGCGATCGTCATCTGCCCGACGTCGCCGTGCTCGGCATGGGCGAAGACGGCCACACGGCATCGATTTTTGCGGACGCGCCCGAATGGGAGCACGCGATCTCGACAGCCGAGCCGTTCGTCGCCGTGCATCCCGGCGCCGCGCCGCATGCGCGCGTGAGCTGGTCGATGTCCGCCTTGAAGAAAGTCGACCGGCTGTTCCTGCTGATCGCCGGTCAGAAAAAGCTCGACGTGCTCAATGCCGCCGCAGCCGCCCCACAAAAAAATGCCATCTCGACGCTGGCGAACGACAAGGGAGTGAGACTCGATGTCTACTGGTGTGCAAACTAAGACTGTGCCCGGCGCGGGACAGCACGCCGACGGACCGAGGCTGCTCGCCGACATCGGCGGCACCAATGCGCGCTTCGCGCTTGAAACCGGTCCCGGCGAAATCACGCAGGTTCTCGTCTATCCGTGCGCGGAGTATCCGGGCGTTGCGGAAGTCATCAAGAAGTATCTGAAGGACACCAAGATCGGCCGCGTGAATCATGCGGCGATTGCGATTGCAAACCCGGTCGATGGAGATCAGGTCAGCATGACCAATCACGACTGGACCTTCTCGATCGAAGGCACGCGCCGCGCGCTGGGCTTCGATACGCTGCTCGTCGTGAACGACTTCACCGCACTGGCAATGGCCCTACCGGGTCTGACGGATGCGCAGCGCGTGCAGGTCGGTGGCGGCACGCGTCGTCAGAACAGCGTGATCGGCCTGCTCGGTCCGGGCACGGGCATGGGCGTGTCGGGCCTGATTCCCGCCGACGACCGCTGGATTGCACTCGGCAGCGAAGGCGGCCACGCGACGTTCGCACCGATGGACGAGCGCGAAGACCTCGTGCTGCAGTACGCGCGCAAGAAGTGGTCGCACGTGTCGTTCGAACGCGTGGCGGCGGGTCCGGGGATCGAAGTGATCTATCGCGCGCTGGCGCAACGTGACAAGAAGCGCGTGCCGGCGACGATCGAAGTCTCGGAGATCGTGAAGAAGGGACTCGACGGCGATCCGCTGGCGGCTGAAACCATCGATGTGTTCTGCGGCATTCTCGGCACGTTCGCCGGCAATATCGCAGTGACGCTGGGTTCGCTGGGCGGTATTTATATCGGCGGCGGCGTGGTGCCGCGTCTGGGCGAAGTGTTCGCGCGCTCGTCGTTCCGTCAGCGTTTCGAGGCAAAGGGGCGCTTCGAGGCGTATCTGAAGAACGTGCCGACTTACGTGATCACGGCGGAGTATCCGGCGTTTCTCGGCGTGTCGGCGATTCTCGCGGAGCAGTTGTCGAATCGCGCGGGCGGCAGTTCGTCGGCGGTGTTCGAGCGCATCCGGCAGATGCGCGATGCGCTGACGCCTGCTGAGCGACGCGTCGCCGATCTCGCGCTGAATCATCCGCGTTCGATCATCAACGATCCGATCGTCGATATCGCGCGCAAGGCCGACGTGAGCCAGCCGACGGTGATCCGCTTCTGCCGTTCGCTCGGCTGTCAGGGTCTGTCCGATTTCAAGCTGAAGCTGGCGACGGGCTTGACGGGCACGATTCCCGTGTCGCACAGCCAGGTTCATCTCGGCGATACCGCGACGGACTTCGGCGCGAAGGTGCTGGATAACACTGTCTCAGCGATTCTGCAGCTGCGCGAGCACCTGAATTTCGAGCATGTCGAAGCGGCGATCGATCTGTTGAACAGCGCTCGGCGCATCGAGTTCTATGGTCTCGGCAATTCGAACATCGTCGCGCAGGACGCGCATTACAAGTTCTTCCGCTTTGGCATTCCGACTATTGCCTACGGCGATCTGTATATGCAGGCGGCTTCGGCTGCTTTGCTGGGCAAGGGTGATGTGATTGTTGCCGTGTCGAAGTCAGGTCGTGCGCCTGAACTGCTGCGTGTGCTTGAAGTAGCGATGCAGGCTGGCGCGAAGGTGATTGCAATCACGTCGAGCAATACGCCGCTGGCCAAGCGCGCGACGGTTGCGCTGGAAACCGATCACATCGAGATTCGCGAGTCGCAGTTGTCGATGATTTCGCGGGTTTTGCATCTGTTGATGATCGATATCCTGGCCGTCGGCGTGGCCATTCGACGGGCTGCGCCGACTTCGTCGGAGGTCAGCACTGCTGTGACCAAGGCACGCAAGGGTGCCGATGAGGATACGTCGGCTGTGCTTGATTGGCTTAGTCATGGGGCTGCGGCGTCGCCGAAGGATTAAGGTTTTTTGGTTTGTTTTGGTTTGTTTTTGCGGTGCTGGGGTGGTGTTTTTGTCGTTGCGCTGGCATCCGCGATTTGCCATCGTGCTTCACGCGTTGCCCCTGTGCGGGGCGGCACCTACTTTTCTTTGCCGCGGCAAAGAAAAGTAGGCAAAAGAAAGCCGCTGAACACCGCTAGTTCTTCTCTTTGCCCACGGGCCCCCAACGGCCCCGTCCCGTTCGAGGCATCTCCCTTCTCGATGCCCGCTGCCAACGCTCTTATTGAGCGCCTCACCCGCTTCGCACGCCTGCGTCGCCGCGTGCGCGATCAAATCTCCCACGTTCTATAGCGGCAAACTGTGTGTCGGCTGTCGCGGCGTATGCGCTTCACTCCGGACTAAAAACCAAGATCGCGGCTCGGAAGCACGATCGGTGTCGTAGGAGCGCTGAGGCGTGAAGTACTACGACCTACACACAGTTTGCCACCTGGGCGGCCGTAACCAGTCGCTGCCGGTTGCTGCGCTACGGGTGATTGAAGTGGGTGAGGCGCACGTTCTGAGCGTTGGCAACGGGCGGTGACTGAGAGGTTGCCGTATGAAGCGGAGGAACCGTTGGGGGCCCTCAGGCGGTGGTCAAGAACGGGCGGTGTTAGCCCGCTTTCTTTGCTTACTTTCTTTGCGGCGGCAAAGAAAGTAAGTGCCGCCCCGCACAGGGGCAACGCCTGCGCCGCGTAGGCGCATCGCGGATGCCAGCGCAAAACACAAGCAAACTAAACCAGCGTCGCAGACACAAAAACAAAACCTTAACTGCGAGCGGCGCCAACCGCCGCCCTCGAATGCCACCGCACCACCAACCCTCTCCCCACAAAACACAACGACCCAGCCACAGCAATCGTCACCCCCATCCCACGCGGCGAGCCGTCGTGCCACAGGCCAACAGCAAAACTCGACAACGCCCCAAGCGCAAGCTGCATCGCGCCAAACACAGCCGCCGCCGCGCCCGCATTCCGCGGATAGCGATGCATCAGATCAGTCGTGCAATTCGCCGACAACAGCCCAACCACGCCCACGACAAAAAACAGACCGGCAACGATCGACCACAGCCCGCCCCACCCCGTCAGACACATCACCGCCACGAACAGCGATGCGACAAAACTGATCATCGCAGCCGCCGAGATAATGGGCAGCGGCCCCGTACGCCCAACAACCCGCGTGTTGATGAAATTGCCGAGCATGATGCCGACGATGTTCAGCCCGAACAGAAATCCATAGTGCTGCGCGGACACATGAAAATATTCGATATAAACGAACGGCGTCGCCGTGATGTACGCGAACATCGACGCGAACGCCATACCCCCACACAGCATGTGCCCCCAGGTAACGGGATCCCTGAGCAAGGTGCCATACGCAGCGAACGACTGCAGCACCGCACCGTGCGCGCGCTTCTCGCGCGGCCAGGTTTCCGGCACTCGCAAAAAAGCAGTAACAGCGCAGATCGCGCCAAAGATCGTCAGCGCGATGAACACGACGCGCCAGCCGCCGAGCAGCAGCAACTGCCCGCCGATCAGCGGCGCGAGCAACGGCCCGATCGACGTCACAATTGCGAGCATCGACAGCACGCGGGCAGCGTCCGACGGTCCATGCGCGTCTCGGGCGATTGCGCGCGCCAGCACCGATGCCGCGCCCGCACCGAGCGCCTGCAAAAAGCGGAACGTGACCAGAGCGCCAATCGACAGCGACACCGCGCACGCAATCGTCGCCAGGGTATACATGATGATGCCGCCGAGCAGCACGGGGCGGCGCCCATACGCATCCGACATCGGTCCATACAGCAACATGCCGACCGAGAAGCCAAGCATGAAGCTCGTCAGCGTGCCCTGCGCGGCGCCCGCGCTGACGCTGAATGCCTGCGTGATGGACGGCAGGCTGGGCAGGTACATATCGATCGAAATCGGCCCGCACGCGGCCAGCGCGCCGAGCAGCAGAATCAGCCGGGCATCCGGCCGGGATCTGACGTCGTGAGACATGGGATTCCAGTGAGAAGCAGCGCGCGAAGACGGGCCGATGCTGGACCCAGCGGGCCATGCAGCGCTGCAGGATACGGCCCCTGATTGTACCCGACACCTGCATTAGCCCCGCCCGGCAGCGGCCCTGAACGGGCTTTCTTCGCCTTTTCGGTTAAGCTGGCCGTCCGTTCTGTCGATACCGGTATCCGAACCAGATGACCGCCTTTCTGCTGATCTGGAGCCCGAAGAAGTGGCCGTGGCCCGAGTTGCCCGACGTGGCGAAACGCGTCTCGGCAGGCGAAGCCGTCACCGATGTCTGGGGCTGCGGCCACTCGCGCAGCATCCTGCCCGGCGACCGCGTGTTCATCCACCGCGTCACGCTAGAGCCGAAAGGCGTGTTCGCGTCCGGCTACGTGACGCGTGCGCCGTACGAGATGCCCGACGCGACCAAGAAACGCGGCTACCGCCTGTGCGTCGATTTCGTCTACGACTATCTGGTCGATGCGCATCATGAAGTCGTCGTGACTCGCGACGAACTGCGCAAGCATCCGTTCTCCGTGCAGACGTGGGACGCGCAAACCTCCGGCATCTCGATAAAGCCGATGGCTGAAGGTGCGTTCGAGAAACTGTGGATCGAACGCACGGGCAAACGCGCGCCGCCCGTTGTCGCGCCGCAGGTGGATGAACCCGCGAAGTCGACCAAGCAACAGGCCACGGAAGCATGGAGCGCCGCGAACAAGGTCGCGGCAGGCAAGCGCGCGGCGCGAGTCGCGATGTACTTCAGTTCGCCCAAACGCCCGAACGGCACGCCCAGCGACGGCGACGGCAACAGCGGCGAAAGCTGACAGGGACGCGCCCCGCCCCGCGCTGCTCACCGCCGATTCCACACGACTCCGGTACAATTTCGTGAGGTCACTTCCCGGATCATGCGTTCTTTGCGCGCTTCGAAGCGCGCGCTCGCACCGCATCCGCACCGCCCGTGTACTGCACTCGCACACGTCACAGCCATTCGACGCGCGAGCCCAACCCAAGCAGGTCCAACGCTCATGTCCAGCAATCAAGAACTCTTCGACCGCGCCCAGAAAACCATTCCGGGCGGCGTCAATTCGCCCGTGCGCGCCTTCCGTTCGGTCGGCGGCACGCCGCGTTTCATCGAGCGCGCGCAAGGCGCGTACTTCTGGGACGCCGAGGGCAAGCGCTATATCGACTACATTGGCTCGTGGGGGCCGATGATCGTCGGCCACGTGCATCCCGAAGTGCTCGAAGCCGTGCAGCGCGTGCTGGCCAACGGTTTCTCGTTCGGTGCGCCGACTGAAGCCGAGATCGAGATTGCAGAGGAAATCTGCAAGCTGGTGCCTTCGATGGAACAGGTGCGGATGGTGTCGAGCGGCACGGAAGCCACGATGAGCGCGCTGCGCCTCGCACGCGGCTTCACGAACCGCAGCCGCATCGTCAAGTTCGAAGGCTGCTATCACGGCCACGCGGACAGCCTGCTCGTCAAAGCGGGCTCGGGCCTGCTGACCTTCGGCAACCCGACGTCGGCGGGCGTGCCCGTCGATATCGCGAAGCACACCACCGTGCTCGAATACAACAACGTCGCCGCGCTCGAAGAAGCGTTCAAGGCGTTCGGCAACGAGATTGCATCGGTGATCGTCGAGCCGGTGGCAGGCAACATGAACCTGGTGCGCGCGACGCCCGAATTCCTCGGCGCGCTGCGTCGCCTGTGCACCGAGTACGGCGCGGTCCTGATTTTCGACGAAGTGATGTGCGGCTTCCGCGTCGCGCTCGGCGGCGCGCAGCAGTTGTACGGCATCACGCCGGATCTCACGTGTCTGGGCAAGGTGATCGGCGGCGGCATGCCGGCGGCAGCCTTCGGCGGTCGGCGCGACATCATGGCTCATCTCGCGCCGCTTGGCGGCGTGTATCAGGCGGGCACGCTGTCGGGCAACCCGATCGCCGTCGCGGCCGGTCTGAAAACGCTGCAACTTATCCAGGCGCCGGGCTTCTACGACGCGCTGTCGCGTCAAACCACGCGCCTCGTGCAAGGCCTCACGCAAGCCGCGCGCGAAGCGAAACTGCCGTTCGCGGCGGATTCCGTCGGCGGCATGTTCGGCCTGTATTTCTCGGACTCGGTGCCGGGCAGCTTCGCGGAAATTTCGCGTTGCGACGTGCCGCGCTTCAACGTGTTCTTCCACAAGATGCTGGATGCGGGCGTGTACTTCGCGCCGTCGGCGTACGAAGCTGGCTTCGTGTCCAGCGCCCACGACGACGCGATCATCGACGCCACCGTCGAAGCCGCGCGCGGCGCATTCAAGTCGCTCGTTTGATTCACGCTGACGAAACACTGAACGGATAACCCGAAGCCGATGTTCTCGCAGACCGATTTCGTCCACATGGAACGCGCGCTGGCCCTCGCCTGGCGCGGCCTGTACACGACCGACCCGAATCCGCGCGTCGGTTGCGTACTGGTGAAAAACGGCGAGGTGATCGGCGAAGGCTTTACGCAGCCCGCCGGTCACGATCACGCGGAAATCCAGGCGCTCAAGGACGCGCGCAAGCGCGGCCACGACATTCAAGGCGCGACCGCTTACGTCACACTCGAACCCTGCAGCCATTTCGGCCGCACGCCGCCGTGCGCGAACGCGCTGATCGAAGCGAAGCTCGCGCGCGTAGTGGCGGCAATGGAAGACCCGAACCCGCGTGTGTCCGGGCGCGGCCTGTCGATGCTGCGCGATGCGGGCATCGAAGTGCGCTGCGGCCTGCTCGAAAACGAGGCCCGCGAACTGAACATCGGTTTCGTCTCGCGGATGACGCGCGGCCGGCCCTGGGTGCGGATGAAAGTGGCCGCCTCGCTGGATGGCCGCACCGGCTTGCCGTCGGGCGAAAGCCAGTGGATCACGGGCGATGCGGCGCGAAACGACGGCCACGCATGGCGCGCCCGCGCGTCGGCAATCCTGACGGGCATCGGCACGGTGAAGGAAGACAATCCGCGCATGACCGTGCGCGCCGTCGATACGCCGCGCCAGCCGCATCGCGTGTTGATCGACAGCCAGCTCGAAGTGCCGCCTGAGGCGCAGATTCTGGCCGGCGCGCCGACGCTGATTTTTTGCAGCACGCTCACGCCGCTTCTCGAAGAACGCGCCGTTGCGCTGCACGACCGGGGCGCCGAAATCGTGCCGCTCGCGAACGAACAAGGCAAGGTCGACCTGCCGCGTATGCTCGAAGAACTCGGCAAGCGCGAGGTCAATGAACTGCATGTCGAAGCGGGCTACAAGCTGAATGGATCGCTGCTGCGCGAAGGCTGCGTCGACGAACTGCTCGTCTATCTCGCGCCGAGCCTGCTTGGCAACGATTCGATGAGCATGTTCAATCTCGCCGCGCCCGGCTCGCTGGACGCGCGCACCGAACTGGAATTTCATGCCGTGGACCGGATCGGCAGCGACGTGCGCATCCTCGCGCGCCTGTTGCCGAAGCAACCCACGCATTGACCGATTAGATAGAGGACACGACACGATGTTTACGGGAATCGTCGCGGCTGTCGGCCGCATTGCATCGATCAAGCCGCTCGGCAGCGAGCCGGACGCGGGCGTGCGCCTGAGCGTCGAGGCAGGCGGCCTCGATATGGAAGACGTGCAACTGGGCGACAGCATCGCGATCCAGGGCGCGTGCATGACGGTGATCGAAAAGACGCCGGCATCGTTCGACGTGGAAGTCTCGCGCGAAAGCCTGAACCGTACGGTGGGTCTCGGCGACACGGGCGAAGTGAACCTGGAAAAGGCGCTGCGCTCGCATGACCGGCTGGGCGGCCATATCGTTTCGGGCCACGTGGACGGCCTCGGCACGGTCACGCGCTTCGCGCGCGTAGGCGAATCGCACGAACTGCGCGTGCTCGCACCGCGTGAAATCGGCAAGTACCTCGCGTACAAAGGCTCAATCACCGTGAACGGCGTGAGCCTGACCGTCAATTCGGTCGAGGACCGCGCCGACGGCTGCGAGTTTTCGATCAATCTGATTCCGCACACGGTTGAAGTGACCACGCTCAAGGCCCTGAAGGAAGGCGCGCAGGTGAATCTGGAGATCGACCTGATCGCGCGTTACGTCGAGCGGATGCTCAACGCGCCGAAGTAGTCTCGCGCGGCTTCAGACGGCTGAATATTCGTCCGGACGGCATATGCCGTTCGGACGGGCGACTTGCCGGGCGGCGTGGCGTAAAATACGCGCTTTCCCAAACTTCTCGCCAACATGACCCTCGCCTCCACCCTTGAAATCATCGCCGAGCTCAAAGCTGGCCGGATGGTGATTCTTGTCGACGAAGAAGACCGCGAAAACGAGGGCGACCTCGTCATCGCAGCGGAATTCATCACGCCGGAAGCGATCAACTTCATGGCGCGCTACGGCCGTGGCCTGATCTGTCTGACGCTCACGCAGGAACGCTGCAAGCTGCTGAACCTGCCGTTGATGACGCACCGCAACGGCACGCAGTACGGCACGGCCTTCACCGTCAGCATCGAGGCGGCGGAAGGCGTCACCACGGGCATTTCGGCGGCGGATCGCGCGCATACCATCGCGACGGCCGTCGCGGCGAACGCGCGCGTCGAAGATATCGTCCAGCCGGGCCACGTGTTCCCGATCATGGCGCAGCCGGGCGGCGTGCTCGTTCGCGCGGGTCATACGGAAGCCGGCTGCGATTTCACGGCGCTTGCAGGCCTGACGCCGGCGGCTGTGATCTGCGAAATCATCAAGGACGACGGCACGATGGCGCGCCTGCCCGATCTGATGACGTTCGCGGAAGAACACGGCCTGAAGATCGGCACGATCGCCGATCTGATCCACTATCGCAGCCGCACGGAATCGATCGTGGAGCGCGTGTGCGAACGCACCATGCAAACCGTGCACGGGCCGTTCCGCGCCGTGATGTATCTGGACCAGCCGAGCGGCCAGCCGCATATGGCGCTGGTTCGCGGCACACCCACGCCGGATCGCGAAACCATGGTGCGCGTGCACGAGCCTTTGTCGGTGCTGGATCTGCTGGAAGTCGGCACGTCGACGCACTCGTGGACGCTCGACGCCGCCATGAAGGAAATCGCCGCGCGCGATCACGGCGTGATCGTGCTGCTGAACTGCGGCGACTCGAAAGAACACATGATCGACGTGTTCAAGGCATTCGACGAAAAAAGCCGGGCCGAGGCGCTCAAGCGCCGTCCGGTGGACTTCAAGACGTATGGCATCGGCGCGCAGATTTTGCGCGAACTCGGTGTCGGCAAGATGCAGGTGCTGTCGAACCCGCGCAAGCTGGGCAGCATGTCCGGCTACGGGCTCGAAGTGACCGGCTTCGTGCCGATGCCAGGCAGCGCGGCCGAAAAGCCGCAAAACTGCTGAATGCATCAACTGCTTTCACGACCAGTTTTCGCCTGGATCCTGCTTAGTTCACGCTAACCTGCGCTCAACCAACACACTACGGACCTCATATGGAAATCGGACAATACCAACCGAATCTCGACGGCGACGGCCTGCGCATCGGCATCGTCCAATCGCGCTTTAACGAACCCGTCTGCAACGGCCTCGCCGATGCATGTATCGAAGAACTTGAACGCCTCGGCGTGACGGGCGAAGACGTGCTGCTCGTCACCGTGCCGGGTGCGCTGGAAATCCCGCTGGCGCTGCAAAAGCTTGCCGAAAGCGGCCAGTTCGACGCCCTGATCGCGCTCGGCGCGGTTATCCGCGGCGAGACGTATCACTTCGAACTCGTGTCGAACGAAAGCGGCTCGGGCATCTCGCGCATCGCGCTGGACTTCGGCATTCCCGTCGCGAACGCCGTGCTGACCACCGAAAATGACGAGCAGGCTGTCGCCCGCATGACCGAAAAGGGTCGCGACGCGGCGCGCACGGCAGTCGAAATGGCGAACCTCGCGGTCGCGCTGGAGCAACTCGACGGCGGCGACGACGATGAGGAAGACGAAGACGAGGACGACGAAGAGGAACGGGCATGAAGAGCGCACGCCGACGCTCCCGCGAACTGGCCACGCAGGGGCTTTATCAGTGGCTGCTGTCGGGTTCGCCGGCAGGTGAAATCGACGCGCAGCTGCGTGGTGCCCAAGGCTACGACAAGGCTGACCACGAGCATCTGGACGCGATCCTGCATGGCGTGATCCGCGATTCGGAGGCTTTGTCCGCCGACCTCACGCCCTGCCTCGACCGTCCGATCGACCAGTTGTCGCCCGTCGAGCGCGCGGTGCTGCTGGTCGCCGCATACGAGCTGAAGAATCACGTCGACATTCCGTATCGCGTCGTCATCAACGAGGCAGTCGAACTGGCGAAGACCTTCGGCGGCGCCGACGGCTACAAGTACGTCAACGGCGTGCTGGACAAGCTGTCGGTGAAACTGCGCGAAGCGGAAACGCAGGCGGCCGGCCGCAAGCAGTAAGCGCGCGTCACGCGCCTGGTTGGCTTCATTAGCTAGCTGGCTGCAGTAGTTGGCGATGCAGGCGGGTCCAGCGTTACGCGGGCCCGCCTTTGTTTTTTGCGCGACCCTGTGCGCGCGTTGGTATTGAACTGGACTCATCGAATGAACAGCGTGACCGAACCCCTCGTGAAACTGGCCGCCCGCGTCGACGCCATCCAGCCGTTCTACGTGATGGAACTGGCGAAGCAAGCTGCAGTGCTGGAGCGCGCCGGGCGTGACATCATCCATATGGGCATCGGCGAACCCGATTTCACGGCGCCGGAACCTGTGATCGAGGCCGCCACGCGGGCGCTGCGCAGTGGCGTCACGCAGTACACCAACGCGCTCGGTATTCATGCGCTACGCGAGGCGATCGCCGGTCACTACAAGCTTGCGTATGGTCTGGACATCGATCCGGCGCGGATCGTGGTGACGGCGGGCGCGTCGGCAGCGTTGCTGCTGGCATGCGCCGCGCTCGTCGATCGCGACGACGAAGTACTGATGCCCGACCCCAGCTATCCGTGCAACCGCCACTTCGTCGCTGCCGCCGAGGGCAAGCCGGTGCTGGTGCCAAGCGGCCCGGCCGAGCGCTTCCAGCTGACCGCCGCCGACGTCGAGCGCCTGTGGAACGACCGCACGCGCGGCGTGCTGCTCGCTTCGCCGTCGAACCCGACGGGCACGTCGATCGAACCGGCCGAACTGAAGCGTATCGTCGAAGCCGTCCGCAAACGCGGCGGCTTCACGATCGTCGACGAGATCTATCAGGGTTTGAGCTATGACGCGCCGCCCGTGTCGGCGCTGTCGTTCGGCGAGGACGTGGTTACCGTCAACAGCTTCTCGAAGTATTTCAACATGACGGGATGGCGTCTCGGCTGGCTCGTGGTTCCGCCTTCGCTCGTCGGCGCGTTCGAGAAGCTTGCGCAGAATCTGTTCATCTGTGCGTCGGCGCTGGCGCAGCACGCTGCCCTCGCCTGCTTCGAGCCGGATACGCTTGCCATCTACGAAGCGCGCCGGCTGGAATTCAAGCGACGCCGCGATTTCATCGCGCCTGCGCTGCAATCGCTGGGCTTTTCGGTGCCTGTGATGCCGGACGGCGCGTTCTACGTGTACGCGGATTGCCGCAGCGTCGCCCATCCCGCCGCCGGCAACAGCGCGGCGCTGACCAGTGCGATGCTGCACGATGCGGGCGTCGTGCTCGTGCCGGGTATGGATTTCGGCTCGTATCAGCCGCGCGAGTACATCCGGCTGTCGTATGCGACGGCTTACTCGAAGCTCGAAGAGGCCGTCGCGCGCCTGCGCAAGCTGTTCGGCGGGTAAGCGCCTCGCGTCCGGCAGACGCCGGGCGCAGCAAGACCTACCTCCCAACGAAAAAAGGGCACCCGAAGGTGCCCTTTTTCTTTTGTGCAATCAGCGCATCCGAACCGTAATCAGGCGCCCAGTTCAGGCTGCTGCGCGACGTGCTTCGTCGCATTCGCGCTCGCGTCATCCTGCTCAGCGCCCTTCACCGGCGTCGCCGCGCTCAGCGGGTGGCCGTCGAGCGTCATCTGAACGCGCTTGTTCGAACCGTTCGAAGCCGCTGCGGGAGCAGGCGTCGAAGCCGTCACCGTCGTCGGCGACTGCGGCGAGTTGATCGGCACCTTGCGGCCGCGCGCGACATCGCGCAGACGGGTACGCTCGGCCATCACCTTCGCGCCGTAACCGCCGTCGTCCTGCGACGTCGAGCCAACGTACAGGCGCAGACCGCCCGGCAGCGAACCACCGCGCGCGATGCAATCCTTCAGCACGATCGCGCCGACCTTGATGTTCGCGAGCGGCTCGAGCGCCGCGCTCTGGCCACCGAAGTAGCGGAACTTGTCCGAATGGACGGTCGACATCACCTGCATCAGGCCCTTCGCGCCGACGCCGCTTTCCGCGTACGGATTGAAGCCCGACTCGATCGCCATCACGGCGAGCAGCAGCAGCGGGTCGAGACCGACTTCGCGGCCGGTGTCGAACGCGGCCTTCACGAGCTCACTGACGGGCTCTTGAGCGACGCGGTAGCGACGCGCGATGAACGTCGCGACGAGGTCCTGCTCGCGCGTGGAAACCAGCACGCGGTCGTCACGCGCGTCAGGTGACACGCGTTGCGACGGAATCATCGAAGCGATCGTGCCGACGCTCGGCAGCGTGCGCGGATCAAGCCCGTTGAGTGCCGCCGACGAAAGGCCTGTGCTCACGCCGGAACCCGACGGAGCGGTGAAACTGGTGGTGTCGCTGGCCACGGTGTAGCCGGCGTCCGCAGCAGCAGCCGCGGTGTTGGAGTGATCGGCCGGGGCCGGCGTGTTCGACGACGTCGACAGCGTGTCGTCTTGCGGCGCCGTATTGCGCTGTTGAGGCGCGAACGACGGCAACGGGTTGCCCTGCAGCAGACGGGCGGGGCCAGCCTGCACGGCAGCCGTGATGAAGGGCATCAGCCGCGTTGCCAGCGTCAGGCGCCAGCTCGGCATCAGCCACAGCGTCAGTGCGAACAGGACAGCAAATCCGCCGACCACGCTGAAAAGGTGATGACTCACACGCGTCCCTTGTCGCAGCGCGCCGCGCATGACCTGCGCGAGCCGCTCGTTGGGACGCCACGATAACCAGGCGTTCATTCAGATCTCCCATGTTGCTGGCTTTCGCGAACGCCGTAAAAACGACCGGCTGGACTGCTGTTCGGAAGAGCCAAGACGCCGCCTGCTCTGGTTAAGGCGACAGCGACGTCGGGAAAACGGCAAAAAGTACCGTTGGGGAGCCAAAATCTTGAAAAGGGCCTCCTGCATGCAAAAAAGCACGCATTCGGTGGCTCCCACGCGAAAAAACCAGCGTCGAAATGCGCTGGTGGAGACTACATATGACCGTCAATACCGAGCAGGGGCGGTAAGAGCGACGCGTTGCGTCTGAAGGACCGGGGGACGGTGGTAAAAACTATCAATCCCTGCAACCAATGTGACCGGATTTTATCAGGGTTTTATAGATCGTCAACACTATAAACCATTGAAACTATAACCAATTGTAATAATGAACGGTGTTCAGCGCCTCCAATCCCGCTGCGCATGGGCCTTTCCAGCCGATTGACATTTTCCGTATTCAACGTGCGCTTGCTAACGCAGGTAAAATCGACAATCCGTTCGGGCGGCTTGTTCGTCATACGTTAGTCATCGCGCCGCCCGCTTCGCCACCGTTTTCAGCCCTACACTGGCCGCTCTGCGGCTGCCAACCGGACCGATGAAATACAAAGACCTGCGTGACTTCGCGAGCCGTCTCGAATCGCTCGGCGAACTGCGCCGTATCTCGCAAAAGGTGTCGCCTGTCCTGGAAATGACCGAGCTGTGCGATCGCGTGCTGCGTGCAGGCGGCCCCGCGCTGCTATTCGAGTCGAAAGAGACACATGCGTTCCCGGTACTCGGCAACCTGTTCGGCACGCCGCGGCGTGTCGCCCTGGGCATGGGCATCGATGCCGCCACGCAAGGCGCCGCCGATAGCGACCATGAAGCGCTTGAGTCGTTGCGCGATGTCGGGCGGCTGCTGTCCGCGCTGAAGGAGCCGGAGCCGCCCAAGGGACTCAAGGATGCGGGCAAACTGCTGTCGCTGGCGAAGGCCGTGTGGGACATGGCGCCGAAAACGGTCAGCGCCCCGCCCTGCCAGGAAATCGTGTGGGAAGGCAATGACGTCGATCTCGCGAAGCTGCCCATCCAGACCTGCTGGCCCGGCGACGCCGGTCCGCTGATCACCTGGGGTCTCACCGTCACGCGCGGGCCGAACAAGACGCGGCAGAACCTCGGCATTTACCGGCAGCAGGTGATCGGGCGCAACAAGGTCATCATGCGCTGGCTCGCGCATCGCGGCGGTGCGCTCGACTTCCGCGAGTTCGCGCTGAAGAACCCGGGCAAGCCGTATCCCGTCGCGGTCGTGCTAGGCGCCGATCCCGCGACGATCCTGGGCGCCGTGACGCCCGTGCCCGACACGCTGTCCGAATACCAGTTCGCAGGCCTGCTGCGCGGCGGCCGGACTGAACTGGCGAAGTGCATCACGCCCGGCGTCGACACGCTGCAGGTGCCCGCGCGTGCCGAAATCGTGCTGGAAGGCTTTATCTATCCTCAGGATGGCGAACCGGCGCCCGCGCCCGAAGGCGCGCCGCCGCGTCCGTCGAAAGGTGCGAGCGCCTCGTACGAGCATGCGCTCGAAGGCCCCTATGGCGATCACACCGGCTACTACAACGAGCAGGAGTGGTTTCCCGTCTTCACGATCGAGCGCATCACGATGCGTCGCGACGCGATCTATCACTCCACCTACACGGGCAAGCCGCCCGACGAACCCGCCGTGCTCGGAGTCGCGCTGAACGAAGTGTTCGTGCCGCTACTGCAGAAGCAGTTCACCGAGATCACCGACTTCTATCTGCCGCCCGAGGGCTGCAGCTACCGGATGGCCATCGTGCAGATGAAGAAGAGCTATCCGGGTCACGCCAAGCGCGTGATGTTCGGCGTGTGGAGCTTCCTGCGGCAGTTCATGTATACGAAGTTCATCGTGGTCGTCGACGAAGACGTGAACATCCGCGACTGGAAGGAAGTGATCTGGGCGATCACGACGCGTATCGACCCGACGCGCGATACCGTGCTGGTCGATCGTACGCCGATCGACTACCTGGATTTTGCGTCGCCCGTCGCGGGTCTCGGCTCGAAGATGGGCCTCGACGCAACCAACAAATGGCCGGGCGAAACCGATCGCGAATGGGGCGTGCCGATCGTCATGGACGATGCCGTGAAGGCACGCATCGACAATCTGTGGAACGAACTCGGACTGTAAGTACGCAGGCGCAGTTTTGAACAACAACAATCATTGAAGCGGTTGGCCGGATGCATAGCTTGTCGATGTTGTCGGATGGGTTTTTTCTGTCGTTGTCGTTGTGTCTGGATATCGGTCTCGTCAACGTCGCGATCATTTCGCTGACGTTGTCGCACGGCTTCAGGCCGGGCTTCTGGCTCGGTCTCGGTTCCTGTTTCGGCGATCTCATTTACGCGGCGCTCGCGCTCGCTGGGATGGCAGCGCTGCTGCAGTTCGAATCGGTGCGCTGGGTCGTGTGGATAGGCGGTGCGACGATCCTGCTGTTCCTCACATGGAAGATGGCGCGTGAAGCGCTGATTCCAGCCTCGGCGCCGCCCGTCGAAGGCGAAGCGGATGCATCGACGCCGCATCTCGATCCGAAGCGCGGCTTCTTGCGCGGCGTGCTGCTTGCGGTCTCGTCGCCGAGCGCGATCCTGTGGTTTGCGGCTGTCGGCGGCGCGCTGATCGCGAAGGCTGGCGCGACGACAGTGACGACTGCGCCTGTCTTTCTCGGCGGCTTCTTTCTCGGTGGGTTGTGCTGGACGCTGTTTATCTGCGGCCTCGCGAGCCACGGACGCAAACGCGCGGGCACGCGACTGCTGCGCATCTGCCACGTGCTGTCGGCGCTGCTATTCGCTTATTTTTCGTACAGCGTGATCGTGAACGGATACCACGATCTGATCGTGCCGACGGCGCAGGCGGCGACTCATTGAACCTGCTCGTCGGTCTCCGAAATACAAACGGCGCAACCCGGCGATCAGCCGGCGTTGCGCCGTTTTTCCATTCGACTGATGCGCAGCGCCGAAGCGCTACGCAGCCCAAATATCAATAGCGATAGTACGGACGGCCATAGTAGCCGTGGTGGTAATAGGGCCGGTGATAGCCGTAGTACCCACCGCCCACTACGACAGCAGGCGGCGCGTACACCACGGGCGGCGGCGGTGCGTACACCACGGGCGGAGGCGGCGGCGCGTAATAAGCGGGCGGCGGCGCGGCGTAAACCGGATAGGCCGGCGCGACAGGAATGCCAATACCTATACCAACGGACACATGAGCCTGTGCTGCAGTGGTCATACCCACCCCGAGTGCGGCAGCAGCGATAAACGGAACGATCTTCTTCACTTGTATTTCTCCTGGCGGCTCGGCCCCTATGACCGGGTCGCATGACGGACATGCTGTGATTTCAATGTATCGAAAAAGCCTGCATGCCGTTGTCTGCATTTGTTGCAAATTGCAATTGCGGGAAAGCGCTTCGTCAGTCAGAACTTTCCATACATTCGTCAGATGATGCTGACGGCTGTAAAAAACAAGGGTTTGGCCGCTGATGATGGGCGGATCGGGTGCCCTGACTGCCCACGCATGGCCCGCCTGACGCGCTTCGGTAATGTTTGATTACAAATTCACGGGCAGACGTTGCGGCCACGCATCAACGGCGCACAAATGAAAAATGCCCAGCACGAAGGCTGGGCATTTTTCGTGATCCGGTAAGACCGTCAACCGACCTTCACATAGGTGAACTCGCGCGTGACGTTAGGCGGTACATAGGCGCCGCTGATCTTGACCCGTGGGGTGAGCCGCTTCTTCTGATCCCACCAGCGCCGGCGTTGGGAATGCGTGAGAAACCGCAAGTGCTTCCGGTAAGCAAAGATGCTCATCGTAACCTCCCGAATCTGACTGCGAGACATTGAAAACCACGGTGACTGCCAATCCACTCCTACGGAAACCCTGAAGCAGTTTTCGCGCCCGTTTGCCTGTTCCAGGCCGCACGCGACCGCGAACGATGCCAAAAGCATCAGTTGACCGCGAAACGCGCGCCTGCATGCGCCCAAACCACCTGCTAAAGCCGCCAGTTCGCGTCGTGGATTTATTGGAGCGCGATACTCCAGCTTCCTACTTCAGTCCCGTCAGGAGCAGGAACCATGTCCCAGCCCTCCTTGCCGCGCCTGGGTTTCGTCGGCGCGGGCCGGATTGCGCGCTGCCTTGCGCCCGGCTTCGCACGCGCCGGATATCCCGTCACGGCTATTGCGAGCCGCTCGCCGCAATCGGCGCGGCAGCTCGCCAGTCAGATCGAATTCTGCGCCGCGTATGACGACCCTCAGCGGGTCGTCGAGTCGGCGGACATACTCTTTTTAACCGTCCCCGATGACAGCATCGGTACGACAGCGAACACACTCGCCTTTCCCGGCCACGCGGCGCCCGGCGAGAAAGCCTGGGCCGTCGTGCATTGCAGCGGCGCGTCGCCCGTTGAACTGCTTGCCCCGGCTCGGGACCAGGGCGCGTCGATCGGCGGTTTTCATCCACTTTACCTGTTCAGCGGCGATTTGACAGATGTCGAACGCATCGCCGGCTGCTCGGTGACGATCGAGGCCGACGGCGCGCTCAAGGGCGCGCTGATGGCGCTCGCCGCGGCGTTGAACTGCCACCCGCTGTCGATTCCGGCCGGCGAGCGGCTGCTGTATCACGCGGCGGCCCACTACGCGGCGGGCTTTGCCTTATGCAATCTGGCTGAGAACGTGAACCTGTGGCGCAAGCTTGGCTTCGACGAACAGGACGCGCTGCGCGCGCTGCTGCCGATGATGGCGCGCACGCTCGAAACCGCGCGCGACCGCGGCCTGGCCAACGCGCTCGCCGGCCCGATATCGCGCGGCGATCTGGGCGTGGTGGAAAAGCAACTGTCGCTGATGGAAGGACTCGGCGGCGATCACGGCGCGCTGTTCGGGCTGATGTCGCGGCGGGCGGTCGCGCTCGCGCGTGAGCGTACGACGCCGCCCGCCGCCGTCGACGCCATCGGCGCGGCCGTCGAGCGCTCGCTGAGCCGCACGCTCAAAGGCGCGGCGAAAGGTGCAAGCGCCGAGTAAGCCGTGATAATGTGACGTCCGGCATGAACGGGGCATCATGGCTGCCGTCGCTCGCGCGGCGCGGCGACCAGAACGGGCCAGCGACCATGCCGGGACCACCACGCGGGCAGATACGCGGAAGGCGCACGATGCCTTCCCGCGCATCGCGACCAACCGACGAGAACGCACAATGATCAAGGTCAGCATCCTGTATCCGTATCGAGAAGGCGGACGTTTCGACGTCGACTATTACTGCGGCACGCATATGCCGCTCGCCGCGAAGCTGTTCGGCGCGGCGCTCAAGGGCTGGTCGGTCGATATCGGCATCAATGCCGGGCCGCCGGGCTCGCCGCCGCCGTTCGTCGCGGCCGGGCACTTCCTGTTCGATTCCCTCGACGCGTTTTATGAAGTCTTCAAACCCGCCAGCGACACATTGCTCGCCGACATTCCCAACTACACGGACGGCGGCAACGGCAAGATCCTGATTAGCGAAGTCAAGGTCGCGCACTAGCGCGGCCACCCGCGCGACGCCGCCGCACAAGCGAAAGCGGCGCGCGCCCGATGTTGTCAGCCGTCCGCCGGCCTGCCGGCGCCGCGTTCCGTCAAACGGACGTCTTCTGAAGGAAAGGACCCACGATGTTCGGCGATATCGCCCGTTTTCTGCTCAATACCGTCTTCACGCTGTTCGGCGCGGCGCTGCTGCTGCGCGCCTGGCTCCAGTTCATCCGCATGCAGCCGTACAACCCGGTGTCGAGCGCGGTGATGCAGGTGACCAACTGGATCGTGCTGCCGCTGCGCAAGATCATTCCCGGCACACGCGGAATCGACTGGGCGAGCATCGTCGCCGCGCTGATCACGTCGATCGTCTATGTGGTGCTGATGGTCGCGATCGTCGGCGTCGATCCGCTCGGGCTGATGCCGTCGCTGCTGATCGTCGCGCTGCTGACGGTGATCAAATGGGCGCTAAACCTGCTGATCTGGCTGACCATCCTGATGGCGCTGCTGTCGTGGCTCAACCCGCGCTCGCCCGCCATGCCGATCCTGTTTCAGCTGACGGCGCCGTTTCTCGATCCGCTGCGCAAGATCATGCCGCGCCTCGGCGGCCTCGATCTTTCGCCGATCCTGCTGTTCGTGATCGTCCAGGTGCTGCTGATGGTCGTGACGCGCGCCGCCGTGTCGCTGACGCTGTTCGGTATCTGAAGGCGATTTGCCCAAAGCCGCCGAATCCGCGTAAAATAGCGCGCTCTGCGGGCGTCGTATAATGGTAATACCCTAGCTTCCCAAGCTAGAGCCGTGGGTTCGATTCCCATCGCCCGCTCCACTTTCAGCCGCTCCCTTTGCCGCATCGCATGCGGATGGGGAAATCAGGCGGAGAATCCAGCGTGAGAGCCGCCTCCCTGAAGGCGGCTTTTTTATAGCGTGCGTCCTGCCGCGAGCATCAAAGAACGCTCGAACGACGCGCCTCACGCCCAGCCGTTTCCCGCCGCCACTCTTGTCTTCATCACGATGATTCACGATCCGAACGAAGCCGGTCTGCCGCGCGATCCTTCCGCGCTCTCCGCCGACGAACTGCCCGAATCGAACGAAACCGGTCACGCCGACGCCGCTGCGACCGACAACCCGCTGCATCTGCGCCGCATCCGCAGTTTCGTGACGCGCGCCGGCCGCGTGTCGACGGGACAGCGCCGCGCGATGGACGAACTGGGTCCGCGCTTCGTCGTGTCCTACTCGCCTGAACAGCCTGACTGGGAAGCCGTCTTTGGCCGCCACGCGCCGCGCATTCTGGAGATCGGCTTCGGCATGGGCGCGACAACGGCCGAAATCGCCGCGCATCGTCAGGGCGACGACTTTCTTGGCGTCGAAGTGCACGAGCCGGGTGTGGGCGCGCTGCTGAAGCTGATGGGCGAGCAGAATCTGTCGAACATCCGCATCATCCAGCACGATGCCGTCGAGGTGCTTGAAAACATGATCGCACCGGACAGTCTCGACGGCGTACACATTTTCTTCCCCGATCCGTGGCACAAGGCGCGCCATCACAAGCGCCGCCTGATCCAGCCGAAGTTCGTCGCGCTGCTGGTGTCGCGCCTGAAGCCCGGCGCGTATATCCATTGCGCGACCGACTGGCAGAACTATGCGGAACAGATGCTCGAAGTGCTCGGCGCTGAACCCGCCCTCGAGAACACTGCCGATGACTACGCACCGCGCCCGGACTATCGTCCCGTGACGAAGTTCGAGAAACGCGGCCTGCGTCTCGGCCATGGCGTGTGGGATCTGATTTACAAACGTCGTCCGAGCATCTGAAGCGGCGCGTTGTTAGCGTAAAAAAAACGGCCTGCGGTTGAAGAACCGCAGGCCGTTTTCACATCTACCGGCAAATCAGAAAAGCGCTCCGAATCTCAATCCGCCCAGCTCAACCCGCCGCTGTAGCCGATCAGCAGGATCAGCAAACCGAAGCCGATCCGATACCACGCAAACGCGCTGAAATCGTGGGCCGCAATGTAGCGCAGCAGCCAGCGCACGCACGCGAACGCGCTGACGAACGCGGCGATGAAGCCAATCGAAAAGAGCCCGAGCGCATCCGTCGACAGTTCGTGCCAGCCTTTATGCAGCTCGTACACGGTCGCGCCGAAAATGATCGGAATCGCGAGGAAGAACGAGAACTCGGTCGCGACGCGCCGGTCCAGCCCGAACAGCATTCCGCCGATGATCGTCGAACCCGAGCGCGACATGCCCGGAATCAGCGCGAAGCATTGCGCGAGGCCAACTTTGAGCGCATCGAGCGGACTCATGTCGTCTACCGAATGCACGCGCGCCTGGACATCCGGCCGGTTGCGCTGCCGTGACTCGACCCACAGGATCACCACGCCGCCCACCACCAGCGCAAACGCGACGGGCACGGGCGAAAACAGCACCGCCTTGATCGATTTCTCGAACAGCAGGCCCAGCACGATGGCCGGAATCGTCGCGATGATCACATTGAGCGTGAAGCGGCGCGCGTCGGGCCGCGTCGCCAGTCCCGACACCACACTGGTGATGCGCTGACGGTATTCCCAGCACACGGCGAGAATCGCGCCGAGCTGGATGACGACGTCGAAAGTCTTTTCCTGCGGCACGTCGAAGTTCAGCACACTGCCCGCGACGATCAGGTGCCCCGTGCTCGACACCGGCAAGAATTCGGTCAAGCCTTCCACGACGCCCAGAATCAGCGCCTTCAATGTGATTATCCAGTCCATCCGTGGCCTTTTCGCTTGGAGTTGGTGGCGATTCGGGCCGCGTCAGCATGGATGGCGCGGCCGCACGGCCGCGCGTGCGTCACTTTTCGACGATCTGCACGCGTATGCCGTTTGTAAGGACCGTGATTGTACCGGGTTCGTAATTCACACCGGCAAATTGCAGCTGTTCCGGCTTGAATGTGTAGACGGGATAGTTGGTCAGCAGCTGGGTGGCGATCAGCGCGGCGGCCGCGTTGATCTGCTGCGCGTAGGCCTGCGCGTTGCCGTCCACGCTCACATTGTCGACGTTCGGCGCGCGCAGCACGACCGAACGGCTTTGCGGATCGTATTCGAGCTGGCTCGACAGCGTGAACACGCCGTTCACGGGTTGCTGCAGAAACGGGCTCGCAAGCCGCGCATCGAGCCGCACCGACACGCGGTTAGTATCGGGCAGCAAGCCGACCACGGGATTGCTCAACGCGACATCGAACACCTGCGACACCGTGCGCTGATACGGGAATTTGCGCTGGACGGCCTCCTGAACCTGCTTTTGCGAAAACGTGTAGTGGTCCGGAATAAACGGGAACGTGGCTGTCGCGCACGCAGCGAGCGGCGCCGTGACGCTCGCCGCTGCACAGACGGACAGCGCGGAAAACAGAAAGCGGCGCCGTGCGGGCGCAGCGGGTTGGGTCATGCAGGTTCTCCAAGGATTCGTTTGATGGTCTTCCGGCGCATGCGTTCGGCGCGCTCAGGGACGCGTGTCGACTTCCAGACGCGTCAGCCAGACGAGCGCGTCATCGCGCGAGTTGCCGCACATTTCCGCCTGCGGCTGTAGACCCGAACAGCATGCCGGACGTTCCGGCTGGCCGAAAATCGCGCAGCGCAGATCGTCCCCCAGCTGCACGCAGCGCACGCCCGCGGGCTTGCCATCCGGCATGCCGGGAATCGGGCTGGTGATCGACGGCGCGATGCAGCACGCGCCGCAATCGGGGCGGCACGCGTGATCCGCGGTCGCGGACGATGGTGAAGACAAATGGACGGACACTGCGCTTCCTGAAACACGAATACTCGAGACGGCGGGCAAATCGCCCAAACCTTGATACACATCAAACGATATTGTGCCATTGGCCGCGTTGCGACCTTTTTACTCAACGCCGCGCGCCCTTGCGCCCGTACACTCGTTCGAGCTCACACCCACGCTCGCGCATCATCAGGCGGGCGTCTGGAGATCGATCCCATGAACATCCCGCCTACCGGTCCGTCCTTCCCTTCGGCAGATTCGCTGTTTCGCCCCGACCTGCTCGCGAAGTACAGCGCAAACGGTCCTCGCTACACGTCCTACCCGACTGCGCTCCAGTTCCGCGACGACTTCCCGCTCGACGACTATCGCCGCGCCGCCGCCGACAAAGGCGCAACGGAAACCGACCTGTCGCTGTACTTCCACATTCCGTTTTGCGACACGGTGTGCTTCTACTGCGGCTGCAACAAGGTCGTGACGAAAAACCGCGCGCGCTCGGCGCCGTATCTCGCGCGGCTCAAGCGCGAGATCGAATTGCAGGCGCCGCTGTTCGACACCGCGCGTCCCGTATCGCAATTGCATTGGGGCGGCGGCACGCCGACGTTTCTGTCGCACGACGAAATGACGGAGCTGATGGCAATCACGCGCGAGCACTTTCTGTTGCGCAGCGACGCCGAAGGCGAGTTCTCGATCGAAATCGATCCGCGTGAGGCATCACCGCAGACCATCGTGCATTTGCGCAACCTCGGCTTCAACCGGCTGAGTCTCGGTGTGCAGGACTTCGATCCCGTCGTGCAGCGCGCGATCAACCGTATCCAGCCGCTCGAAATGACAGCGAACGTGATCCGCGCCGCGCGCACGACGGGTTTTCATTCGATCGGCGTCGATCTGATCTACGGGCTGCCGTATCAGACCGTTCGCAGCTTCAGCAACACGCTCGACACGATGCTCGCGCTCGCGCCCGACCGGCTCTCCGTATTCGGTTACGCGCACATGCCGCAGCTCTTCAAGATGCAGCGGCAGATGGATGCGTCCACGCTGCCCTCGCCCGAGGAACGGCTTGCGCTGCTGCGGCTCGTGGTCGAGCGGCTGACGGGCGCGGGCTACGTCTATATCGGCATGGATCACTTCGCGCTGCCCACCGACGAACTCGCGCGTGCTCAGGCAAAGCGTACGCTGCATCGAAATTTCCAGGGCTACAGCACGCGCGCCGAATGCGATCTGATCGGCTTCGGCGCGTCGTCGATCGGCAAGGTCGGCGATGTCTATGCGCAGAATGCGAAAGACCTGACGGGCTACGCGGCGGCGATCGACAAAGGCGAACTGGCGATCCAGCGCGGCGTGCGCCTGTCCGCCGACGACCGCTTGCGCCGCGACATCATCACCCAGCTGATGTGCAATCTCGAACTGCGCTTCGACGAGTTCGAGGCCGCGTACGGCATCCGCTTTCATGACATGTTCGCGCCCGAACTGGAGCGGCTGCGCGCGTTCGAAGACGACGGGCTCGTGAAGATCGGCGCGAGGCGGCTCGACGTGCAACTGGCCGGGCGGATGCTCGTGCGCAACATCGCGATGGTGTTCGACCGCTATCTCGGCCAGCAGACGATGCAGCGTTTTTCGCGCACGGTCTGAGGCCGGATACGGGTCGGCTTGCCCGCCGACGGGTTTTCGGCCATAATCTGCGTCTTCGCCCGGCGGCAACGCCGTGCAAGCTGTAGTGAGCAACACATGCCCAGGTGGTGAAACAGGTAGACGCAGGGGACTCAAAATCCCCCGCCGCAAGGCGTGCCGGTTCGAGTCCGGCCCTGGGCACCAGAAATTTGCTTCAAACAAAGAACCCGCGTTCATCGTCCGATGCCGCGGGTTTTGTGTTTTCTGGTCATGTGTCGCGCTTGCACGCGCAATAAAAAAGCCGGATCGCCTCTCGGCCAATCCGGCTTCTCACCCACGAACGCGTCAGGAACAGAAACTCAGCGCGCACCCGCCAGTTGATGCGCAGCCGCACGCCGACGCTTCACGATATAGCCGACCCACATCACCACCAGCCACACAGGCACCAGCAGCACGGACACATTGAGTCCGGGCGTCATCGCGAGAATCACGAGAATCATCGCCATGAACGCCAGACAGATCCAGTTGCCCACCGGAAACCACAGCGACCTGAAGACCAGCGTCTCGCCCTGCGCAAGCATCGCGCGACGCGACTTCAGATGCGTCAGGCTGATCAGCGACCAGTTCAGCACCAGCGCGGCGACGACGAGCGCCATCAGCACATCGAGCGCCTTGGCCGGAATCAGGTAATTGATGATCACGCAAGCGAACGTCGCCACGGCCGACAGACCGATCGCCAGATACGGCACGCCGCGGCGGTCGACCTTGAGCAGCGCGCGCGGCGCATTGCCCTGCTCGGCGAGCCCGTACAGCATGCGGCTGTTCGCATACACGCCGCTGTTGTACACGGACAAGGCCGCCGTCAGCACGACCACGTTCAGCACGTTCGCGGTCAAGCCCGCGCCGATCTGCGAGAAGATCATCACGAACGGGCTGCCGCCTTCGGCCACCTGGTTCCACGGATACAGCGACAGCAGCACGACCAGCGAGCAGATGTAGAAAATCAGGATCCGGTAGATCACCTGATTCACGGCTTTCGGAATGCTCTTCTGCGGCTCGGCGGCTTCGGCGGCCGTGATGCCGATCAGTTCCAGCCCGCCGAACGAGAACATGATCACGGCAAGCATCATGAAGAGACCATTGAAGCCGTGCGGGAAGAAGCCCCCGTTGGCCCACAGATTCGAGAACGAGGCCTGCGGACCGCCGTGTCCGCTGATCAGCAGATAGCCGCCGAACAGGATCATGCCGATCACGGCCACGACCTTGATGATCGCGAACCAGAACTCGGTTTCGCCGTAGGCCTTCACGTTCGCGAGATTGATCGCGTTGATGATGACGAAGCACACGAGCGCCGACACCCACGCCGGCACGGCCGGCCACCAGAAATGCACATAAGTGCCGACGGCCGTCAGTTCGGCCATACTGACGAGCACGTACAGCACCCAGTAGTTCCAGCCCGACAGGAAGCCGGGAAAATCGCCCCAGTACTTGTACGCGAAGTGGCTGAACGAACCCGCAACGGGCTCCTGCGCGACCATCTCGCCGAGTTGCCGCATGATGAGGAACGCGATGAAGCCGCCGATCGCGTAGCCGAGAATCATTGACGGCCCCGCTGCCTTCAACACGCCCGCTGAGCCAAGAAAAAGGCCCGTGCCGATCGCGCCGCCCAGCGCGATCAGCTGGATATGCCGGTTCTTCAGCCCGCGCTTCAGGCCGTCATGCTGCTGTTCGTTGCTCAAGATGTCTCACTCCACTGCATTGAATACGCACTGCCCGGACCGAAACCGTCCGGAAAAACCGTAAATTGTACCCTTCGACTCACTGCCCACCTATTGGGCAGCGCAGGCGCGCTGAGCACCGAAGCACACCGCACCCGCATGCACGCCGCCGCGACAGATTTCCACGCAACCGCCAAACCGTTGCGCAACGTGTCCGAAAACTCCGTGGGATAGCGGTTGTCACCCTGGCTTGCGTTCGGTATGTTCCCAGAATCCCGTCCAGCCGATGGAGTCGTCATGTTGCCGAATCGTCTGCTCTATGCCGTCCTCCTTGGTGTCTGCGTCGCCACTACCGGCGTGTTCGCGCAGACGGGGCAACCTGCGCCGGCGGCCCCGCCCGCTGTCACTGCGCCCGCGCCGGATGCGCCGCCTCCTCCTGCGCCTCCCGCGCCTTCCGCCGACGAGCCCGCTCCGCCGCCCGCAGCAGCACCGGCTCCGGCGCCGCGCCCAGCTGCCGCTGCCGCGCCGCCGAGCGGTCCGGTGCAGAACATCGTGCTCGTGCATGGCGCGTTCGTCGATGGATCGAGCTGGAACGGCGTGATTGCCCGTCTGCAGAAGAAGGGCTATCGCGTTGCGTCGGTGCAGATTCCGCTGACGTCGCTCGCCGACGATGTCGCCGCGACCAAACGCGTGCTCGCTCAACTATCCGGACCGACGGTGCTGGTCGGCCATTCGTGGGGCGGCGTCGTGATCGGCGAGGCAGGTTCGGGACCGGACGCGTCGAAGGTAGTCGGTCTCGTCTATGTATCGGCGATCGCGCCGGATGTCGGCGAATCGGCGGTCGATATTCTCAAGCGCGCTCCGCAAATGCCCGCAGGCTCGGCGATGAAGAAGGACAGCACCGGCTTTCTGTGGCTCGACCCGGCGCAGTATCACGACGTCTTCGCCGCCGATGTGCCCGAAAACCTGACCCGTGTACTCGTCGCCGCGCAGCAGCCGATCGCCGCCAAATCCTTTGAGGAACGCGCCACACAGGCCGCGTGGCGCTACAAGCCGTCGTTTTATCTCGTGACCTCGCGCGACCGCGCCGTGTCGCCGGAAATCCAGCGGTGGATGGCGCATCGGATCGGCGCGACGATCATCGAGACGCCGTCGAGCCATCTGGTGCCCGTGGCGCATGCAGGCGCGACGGCTGATGCGATCGAACGGGCGGCCAGGGAGTTCGGCAAGGAATAACGGCTGGGCGGCGCGCGGCGCTTGCGGCCAACGCGCTTCAAGGCGCGTACGACGCAGCCATCCCGCTTTCCAGCCCGTGATCGAGCGTCGTGCGGATCAGCGCGAGGCCGCGTGAAAGCGCATCGAGCGACGTCGCGCCGCTCATGCACACGCGGATCGCGTGCGGCGCGGCGTTGCGGCCGATCACGAAGCTGTCGGCCGTCTTCACGAGCACGCCTTCGTGGCGCAGCGCCGCCGCGAATTCCGCGGCACGCCACGGCTCGGGCAGCGGCAGCCACAAGTGTGAACTCGTCGGCGCCTGCCGGTAAGTGACGCCCTCGAGCGCCTGGTTCGCGATCTCATGCTCGGCATCGATACGCACGCGCTGCAACGCGTTAAGCCGATCCATCTCGCCGCTTTCGATCCAGCGCGACACGATTTCCGCCATCAGCGGCGCCGTCATCCAGCAGTCGCTGCGGATCACGGCGGCGATCTTCGAGCACCACGCGCTCGGCGCCTGCAGATAACCGACGCGCAAGCCTGGCGCCACTGACTTCGACAGTCCTGCGATCAGAAACGCCTGTTCCGGCATGCGTACCGCGAGCGGCTCGGGCGGCGTTTCGAGCAGCATCGCGGGAACAATGTCCTCGATCAGCAGCACGCTGTGCCGCTGCAGAATCTCGGCAACGGCGTCGCGCCGCGCCTCGGACATCGTCGCCGTGGTCGGATTGTGGATGGTCGGCACGCAGAAGATCGCGCGCGGATGCAGCGACTTGCACGCCAGTTCCAGCGCGGCAGGCACGAGCCCTTCCTGGTCGATTTCGACGCCCACGAGATGCAGCCGCAACTGCCGCGCGAGCGCGATGATGCCTGGATAGCTGACCACTTCGGCGAGCACCGTATCGCCCGGGCGTGTGACGGCGCGCAGCACCGAGGCAAGTGCATGCTGCGCGCCCTGCGTGACGAGCACGCGCGCGGCGCTCGCCGGACTGCCCGCGCGGCCGAGCCACGCCGCGCCCGCCAGCCTGTGCCGCATCGAGCCTGCTTCCGGCGCGTATTGCAGCAGTTCGGCCGTGAGGCGCTGGTCGGTGGCGATCTCGGCGAGCGTGGCCGACAGCGCGGCCGCTTCTTCCGTCGATTGCGGCACGTTCTGGCCGAGGTCGATCAGCGGCGGCGCGCTAGGCGCGCCGGGACGCAGCGCCGCATAGCCATTGGCCGCAGGCGGCAACTCACGCGAGCGCGCCTGCGCGACGTATGTGCCGTCGCCGACGCGCGCATTCGCGAGTCCCTGTCGTTCCAGTTCGGCGTACGCGCGGCTGATCGTGCCGGTTGTCACCTTCAGTTCGCTCGCGAGCGACCGGTGTGGCGGCAGCTTCTCGCCGGCGGGCAGTTGCCCGTTGAGAATGGCCTGCGCGAACGCACGCGCAATGACCTGATATTTCGGTTCGCTGCCCGCCTCGATTCTCGGCAGCCAGGCATTCATCGCCATGTTGCGACGGTCTCCGTCAATTCGTTGAGTTCTGTGTCATTCGAATGATACGCAACGCATATCCCAGAATTGGATGCAGTCATTTACTTTTATTGAACCGATTGAGTTGCCCGCCTCTGCTTCATAGCATTGCGTCATTCCTATCCCATTCGATACGCATTGTGACCGCATTGCATGCGGCACCGCGTCAATTCAGGAGGAGACGCCTGATGGATCGTGAAGCAAACGAGGCCGTGAGCCGGACCGCGCAAACCGCCCGCATCACCCGCATCGAGATAACACATCACCAGCTGGAGCTCGATCCGCCCTTCCCCGCCTCGTGGGATAGCCAGCCGCGCCGCAAATTTCCCGCGACCATCGTGCGCGTCCACGACGACGCCGGCCGCGTCGGCATTGGCTCCGGCGATGCGATGTACGGTTTCGCCGACTACCAGCATCTGTTCATCGGCACCGATCCGCTCGACCTCGCGCGCCATAGCGCCGTGCTCGACAACATCGGCTTCCACGCAGGCCGACCATGGCCGCTCGATATCGCGCTGTGGGATCTCGCCGGGAAAATCCGCGGGCAAGCGTGCTGGCAGATGGCGGGTGGCCGCAGCAACCGGATTCGCGCATATGCGTCGAGCGGCGTGCATCGCCGTCCCGACGAGATGGCGCGTATGGCGCTGCATGTCGCCGAACGCGGCTTTCCAGCGCTGAAAATCCGTTTCGGCCGTCCGCAACTGAAGGACGATTTCTCTGTGCTGGCCGCCGTGCGCGAAGCCGTCGGCGACCGGCTCGAACTGATGGTCGACTGCAATCAGGGCTGGCGCATGCCGTGGGACACCGCGGCGCCGTGGACCTTCGACGAAGCGCTCGCCGTCGCGCGTGAACTGGAAAAACATCGCGTCTACTGGATGGAAGAACCGCTGCACCGCGGCGATTACGACGGCATGGCGCGGCTGCGTCAGGCGGTGACGCCGCAGTTGCGTATCGCTGGCGGCGAGATGACGCGCGAGCGCTACGAGTTCGATCAGATGCTCGCGCGCGATTGTCTCGACGTGTATCAGCCGGACGTCGCGTGCTCGCTCGGCATGGAAGGGCTGCGCAAGCTCGCGCAAGCCGTCGAGGCGCGTGGCAAGGTTTTCACGCCGCACACGTGGGGCAACGGTATCGGCGTTGCCGCCAATCTGCACGTGACGGCGGGCGCCGCGAGCGCGCCATTCATCGAATTTCCGTACGACCCGCCCGAATGGTCGATCGAGCGCCGCGACTTCATGCTGAAGAACCCGATCGATATCGACAGCGAAGGCTGGATCACGCTGTCCGATGCGCCGGGCCTCGGTCTTTCGATCGACGAAGACGTCCTCGCCGCGACGCTCAGTTCCAGCAGCACCTACGGCTGACGCCGTAATAACCAGACGCAACGAAAGGCGCTCGACGACAGCGCCATACATCCAATCACAATCGGAGACACACCATGCAGATCAGATCCCTGATGCGCACCGTCACGGTCGCGCTCGCCGCCGGCGCCTTATGGCCCGCCGCGGCTCACGCCGGCACGTGGTGCTCGGCGGGCAAACCCGTGCGCTTTGCGGGCGTCACGTGGGAAAGCGGTTCGTTCACGTCGGAAGTGCTGCGCTTCATCACCGAGAAAGGCTACGGCTGCAAGACGGACACGATCCCCGGCAACACGGCTGCCACCGAAACGGCTTTGTCGCGCGACGATCTGCAAGTGTGGTCCGAACAGTGGACGGGTCGCTCGGAAATCATCGCGAAAGCGGTCGCCGACGGCCACGTGAAACTGCTCGGCGACACGCTGCCGGGCGGCACCAACGAAGGCTGGTTCGTACCCGAGTATGTCGTGAAGGGCGACGCAAAGCGCAACATCAAACCGGTCGCGCCGAACCTCGTTTCAGTGACCGATCTGCCGAAGTACAAAGGCGTGTTCGAAGACGACGAAGAACCGGGCAAAGGCCGCTTCCTCAACTGTCCGTCGGGCTGGGATTGCGAACGCGTGAACCGGCGTCTCCTGAAGACCTTGAATCTCGACGATTCGTACACCGACTTCCGCCCCGGCACGGGCGCAGCGCTCGACGCCGCGATCGAATCCGCGTATCAGCGCGGCAAGCCTATCCTCTTCTACTACTGGGAACCCGCTGCGCTGATGGCGAAGTACAAGTTCGTCCAGCTGAAGATGCCCGCGTTCAACCAGAAGTGCTGGGACACGCTGCGCGCGGATAACAGCACGTCGCAATGCGCGTCGTCGTATCTGGTTTCGCATCTGAAGGTCGGCGTGTCGACGCCGTTCTATCAGGCCGAGCCGCAGCTGATGGACACCTACTCGAAAGTCAGCTTCCCGATGGACTTCCTCAACAAGACGATCCTCGACATGACGAGCAAGAAGATCGACGGCCCGACGATGGCGAAGCAGTTCCTGCGCGAGCATCCGGACATGTGGAAGGCGTGGGTGCCCACCGACGTCGCGCAGAAAGTTCAAGCCGCGCTCGCCAGCTGATACGGCAGCGACGCGTGATGACGCACCGGAGGGTTTCAACATGAATTCGATCTTTCTGCATCTGTCGATCGCCGACTGGGTGAACGACCATGTGCAATCGTTCGTCGCCGCGTACGGCGACAGTTTCCATGACTTCAGCACGGCGCTGCTGCGCTACGTACTGGTGCCGCTCGAGGGCGTGCTGCGCGCGACGCCGCCGCTCGCGATCCTGATCGCCGTCGGGCTGCTGACGCTGAACGCGACGCGGCGCATCGGCATTGCGGGCTTTTTCGTGCTGCTGCTGTATGTGATCGGCTGCTTCGGCCTGTGGGACAAGCTGATGCAAACGCTCGCGCTGATGCTGGTGGCGACCGTGCTGTCCGTCGCGCTCGGCGTGCCGCTCGGCATCTGGGCGTCGCGCAGTCCGTGGATGCGCCGCATGCTGCTGCCCGTGCTCGACATCATGCAGACGCTGCCGAGCTTCGTGTATCTGATCCCCGTGCTGATGCTGTTCGGCCTCGGCAAGGTGCCCGCGATTCTCGCGACGATCATCTACGCGCTGCCGCCGCTGATCCGTTTGACCGATCTGGGCATCCGTCACGTCGATGCCGATGTCGTCGAAGCGGCGCGCGCCTTCGGCACGACGCGCTGGCAGTTGCTGATGAACGTGCAGTTGCCGCTCGCGCGTCCCAGCATCATGGCCGGTATCAACCAGACGACGATGATGGCGCTGTCGATGGTCGTGATCGCGTCGATGATCGGCTCGCGCGGGCTTGGCGAAGACGTGCTCGCCGGCATCCAGACGCTCGATATCGGCAAGGGCATGCAGGCGGGTATCGCGATTGTGATTCTCGCTATCGTGATCGACCGGATCAGTCAGGGTTATGGGCAGGATCGCCGCACGCGACGGCTCGTCGCGCAGCGCCGCAAGGCGAAGGCGGCATCGCGCGTGCCGTATCGCAATGCTGGCGCGCCGCGCGATGAAGAAGCTGCGGCAACAGGCAACCAGAATGCAACGCAAAGCGGACTCGAAACCCGCACCGCGGATTGACGGAGGGCACGGACATGTCATCGATCGAAGTCAAGAACGTGTACAAGCTCTTCGGCCCGGAAGCCGGTCATCGGCGCGTGCTCGACCTGTTGAAGAGCGGCAAGACCAAGGCTGAAGTACTCGCGCAAACGGGCTGCAACGTCGGCCTGAACAACGTGAGCCTGCATATCGGCTCGGGCGAGATTTACGTGATCATGGGTTTGTCGGGCTCGGGCAAGTCGACGCTCGTGCGTCACTTCAACCGGCTGATCGAGCCGACGGCGGGCGAGATCGTGATCGACGGATCGGATGTCATCAAGCTCGACCCGCACGGCTTGCGCGAACTGCGCCGCTACAAGGTCAGCATGGTGTTCCAGAACTTCGGCCTGCTGCCGCATCAGACGGTGCTCGACAACACCGCCTATGCGCTGCGCACGCGCGGCGAAGGCAAGGCGGAAGCGAACGAGAAAGCGCGCATGTGGCTCGGCAAGGTTGGGCTCGACGGTTACGCCGATCACTATCCGGACGAACTGTCGGGCGGCATGCGTCAGCGCGTGGGCCTCGCCCGTGCACTCGCCGCCGATACCGACGTGCTGCTGATGGACGAAGCCTTCTCCGCGCTCGATCCGCTGATCCGCACGGAAATGCAGGACCAGTTGTTGCAATTGCAGGCGACGCTCAACAAGACGATCGTGTTCATCACGCATGATCTCGACGAAGCGCTGCGCATCGGCAACCGTATCGCAATTCTGCGGGACGGCACGCTGGTGCAGGAAGGCACGCCGAACGAGATCCTCACGAAACCCTCCGACGATTACGTCGCGCGCTTCGTCGAGCGGCGTTCGGGCGCGCATTGAACGCCGAGGTGAGCGGAGCATCGCAAGACGGCGGGTAAAATGCAGGCGATGACGGTGTCCTTCATCACGAAGGACGCCGTC
Organism: Burkholderia sp. Ac-20365; assembly: GCF_017104715.1. Taxonomy (GTDB): domain Bacteria; phylum Pseudomonadota; class Gammaproteobacteria; order Burkholderiales; family Burkholderiaceae; genus Paraburkholderia. The sequence goes on along the minus strand of NZ_JAAGPI010000031.1, from coordinate 51,968 downwards.
GACGTTTTGATGCAACGCTGTGTGCGTTTGCCTTTCTGCCCGCTCCCATGAATCTCGAAAGCGTTCTCTTTTCTCAAGGCTTCGGTTCGCGCCGCCAGTGCCGCGCGATGATCGCGGACCGCCGCGTGTCGATCGGCAGTGCGCCAGTCACCGATCCTGATGCCGATGTCGATACGAACGCGCTTGTGTTCGAAGTCGACGGCACCGCGTGGCCTTATCACGAACGCGCGTACATCCTGCTCAACAAGCCCGCGGGCTATGAATGTTCGCGCGATCCGCAGCATCATCTGAGCGTGTTCAATCTGCTGCCCGCGCAGTTCGCAACACGCAACGTGCAGTGCGTCGGCCGCCTCGATCAGGACACGACGGGCCTGCTGCTCCTCTCCGACGACGGCCAGTTCGTCCACGCGTACACGTCGCCCAAGCGCAAGGTGCCGAAGGTCTATCTCGCGACCACGCGCCACCCGCTTGACGACACACAACTCGCCGCGTTGCGCGACGGCGTACTGCTGCACGGCGAAGCGAAACCCATCGCAGCGGTCGCGGCGCATGCGCGCAGCGAGCATCAGCTGGAACTGACCGTGCTGGAAGGCAAATACCATCAGGTGAAGCGGATGGTCGCAGCGTCCGGCAATCGCGTTGAAGCGCTGCATCGCGAGCGGGTCGGCGGGCTGGCGCTACCAGCAACACTCGCCGAAGGCGCATGGCAATGGCTCGATGCCGCCGACCTCGGTGCATTACGGAGCGGGTAAACGACTAAGGCCGCGTGCACGCCGTTTCAAGTCACTGAAACTACGTTGGATTCCGAACAAAAGCGCTACAAAAACCTTGCAGAACGCTGCGATGCAGCATGCTTGCTCCGAACGCCCGTCCTATACTCGGATCAACAAAGATTACAAAGCAGGCAAGGAGGCGCCATGGTCATCTACGGCAACCTGGCGGTTTCATACGGAATGGTCGCGTTCATCGGACTCGCGATGCTGCTGATTGGCGGCGTACTGGCGATCATGCATCTTCGGCACCGGTACGAGCCGAACCTGATCGCCGCGCTGATCGGCGCGTTCTGCTGCTTCCTGTTGCTGGAAGCGCTACCTGCTCTTATCTGAACTCACTGTGCGCAGAAAATCGGCGACGCTCGGATAGCGCAGCCTGAAGCGCAACTCGCGCTTCAGACGCGTATTCACGAGCCGCCGCGATTCGCGCATGAACGACAGCATCATCTCGCCCAACTGCTGCTCCGCTTCGGCGCGCGTGACGCGTGGCGCGCGCTCGATGCCGAATGCGTCCGCAACCTCGTCGAAGTACTCGCCCATTTTCAGCGTTGTATCGTCGGACGCGTGGATCACGCGCGACGGGCGGCCGTGCGTCGTCATGCGCAGCAGGATCGCGGCGAGATCGTCGGCGTGGATGTGATTCGTGTAGACGTCGTCGGCATCGACGAGCGCGGGCGTGCGCTTTTCCAGCCGCGCGAGCGGCAGCCGGTTGCCCGCATAAATGCCCGGAATGCGCGCGATGCTCGCCGTGATCGCATGCCGCGCGGCCGCGCGCCGCAATTGCGTTTCCGCCGATACACGGCGTTTCGCGCGTTCGTTGGCCGGCGCGACGGGACGCGTTTCGTCGAGCCACGCGCCGCCGCAGTCGCCGTAGACGCCCGTCGTACTCGCATAGACGAGCCGCAAACGCCAGTTCGGCCGATACCCGGCCCGCGGAGCCGGATACCCCCCGTCGGGTACAATACTGGATGTTTTGCGTGCACGAAGACCGTGCTGCGCGCGCCGCAAACGCGCGGTCGCCACATGGCGGGCGCGACGCTTACGCGGCGCAGCCAGCGTGGCCAGCAACGCCCGCGTGCGGGTGTCGATGTCGCCGGCTTTTTGCGGCGGCGCGAGATGCAGCACGGTTGGCGCGAGACGGGCAAGACGCGAGAGGCTCGCGCGCACGTCCAGATCGCCGACGATCGGCGTGACGCCCGCCGCGCGCAGTTCGTCGCGGCGCTCCGCGTGGCTCGTGAGCGCATAGAGACGCGCGCGTCCTTGCAGTTGCCGTACGCAGCGCATGCCGACATCGCCGCAACCGACGATCAGCACGCGCGGCCTGCGCAATTTTCGTGTCGCTTTCATCGTGGACGCATTGTATCTGCGATCCACGACACGCATTGGTTACTGATTCCCTGCATTCGAAGATTGAACGACATATGGCATTCAACGTAACGCTCCGGCAAAGCGGCCGGCAGTTTCAGGTAGAACCCGACGAACCCGTGCTGACAGCCGCCCTTCGCCAGGGCATCGGCCTGCCGTACGGCTGCAAGAACGGCGCATGCGGTTCGTGCAAGGGCACGGTCGTCGCGGGTGAAGTCGAGCAGCGCGCGCATTCGTCGTCGGCGCTGTCGAACGACGAAAAGACGCGCGGCATGGCTCTCCTGTGCTGCGCGACGGCTTGCACCGATCTCGAAGTCGATATCCGCGAAGTGACGGGCATCGGCGACGTGCAGATCAAGAAGCTGCCATGCCGCGTGAACGCGATCGAGCGCAAGGCCGACGACGTCGTCGTGCTCAAGCTGCAGTTGCCCGCGAACGAGCGCCTGCAGTACATGGCCGGCCAGTACCTAGAGTTCATCCTGAAGGACGGCAAGCGCCGCAGCTATTCGATGGCGAGCGCGCCGAGCGCAGAAGGCCCGGTCGAGCTGCATATCCGTCATATGCCGGGTGGCGCGTTCACGGATCACGTCTTCAACACGATGAAAGAGCGCGACATCCTGCGCTTCGAAGCGCCGCTCGGCACGTTCTTCCTGCGCGAAGAATCGGACAAGCCGATCGTGCTGCTCGCATCGGGCACGGGCTTCGCGCCGCTGAAGGCGATCGTCGAGCACGCGGTGTTCAAGAACATCACGCGCCCGATGACGCTCTACTGGGGCGCGCGTCGCAAGAAAGATCTGTACATGATGGAACTCGCCGAGCAATGGGCGCGCGAGATTCCGAACTTCAAGTTCGTGCCGGTGCTGTCGGAACCGGACGCGGACGACGCGTGGACGGGTCGTGTCGGCTTCGTTCATCGGGCCGTCATCGAAGATCTGCCAGACTTGTCGGCGTATCAGGTGTACGCGTGCGGTGCGCCCGTGATGGTCGAGTCGGCGCAACGCGATTTCACGCAGCATCATCGCCTGCCGGAAGACGAGTTCTATGCGGATTCGTTCACGAGCGCGGCCGATCTCGCGAACCCCGTCTGATCGTTGCGCAGTCACGCTTCGTAAGCAACACCGGCCGGCACTGCGTGAAAACATGCAAATTGCAGGTTTACACGGGCGCCGGCATTGTCGTATTCTTTCGCGCATGAACCGCATCCTGTCCGAACTTCGACGTCGCCGCTCGCTGCTCCCTTAGGGGCGCCGCTGGCTTCGTCACGGATTCGCGCGAACAACGCGCTTGCAGTTCGAATCATGAAAGCCACGGCATGCCGTGGCTTTTTGTATTTGCGCAGTCCTTTTTTCTTTCCGTTGCTGGGCCATTCTGTCCGAGGCGGTTTTTCATCCCTGTTTGCCTGGAGCCTGTAGCCATGAACTTCAATGAGTATCCGATCGATTCGCTGATGTACATCACGAACCGGCCCGAAATCGTTTTCACGCACGGCAAGGGCTCGTGGCTCTATGACAACACCGGCAAGCGATATCTGGATTTCATTCAGGGCTGGGCCGTCAACAGCCTCGGCCATTGCAACGACGGTGTGGTCGAAGCGCTGACGCAACAGGCGAAGACGCTGATCAACCCGTCGCCGGCGTTTTACAACGAGCCGATGGCGAAGCTCGCCGCCCTGCTCACGCAACACAGCTGCTTCGACAAGGTGTTCTTCACGAACAGCGGCGCGGAAGCGAACGAAGGCGCGATCAAGCTCGCGCGCAAGTACGGCAAGAAGTTCAAGAACGGCGCGTACGAGATCATCACGTTCGATCACAGCTTCCACGGCCGCACGCTCGCGACGATGTCGGCAAGCGGCAAGCCGGGCTGGGACACGATTTATGCACCGCAGGTGCCAGGCTTCCCGAAGGCCGAACTTAACGACATCGCATCCGTCGAGAAGCTGATCACCGACAAAACCATCGCCGTGATGCTCGAGCCGATCCAGGGCGAAGGCGGCGTGATTCCGGCATCGCGTGAATTCATGCAGCAACTGCGCGAGCTGACGACGAAGCACGGCTTGCTGTTGATCGTCGATGAAGTGCAGAGCGGCTGCGGCCGTGCGGGTACGTTGTTCGCATATGAGCTGTCGGGTATCGAGCCGGACGTGATGACGCTGGCGAAGGGTATCGGCAGTGGCGTGCCGTTGGGCGCGTTGCTGTGCAAGAAGCACGTCGAAGTGTTCGAAGCGGGCGATCAGGGCGGCACGTACAACGGCAATCCGTTGATGACGGCTGCTGGCTATTCGGTGATTTCGCAACTGACGGCGCCGGGCTTTCTCGATGGCGTGAAGGCGCGCGGCGAGTATCTGCGCGCGAAGCTGCTCGAACTGTCAGAAGAGCGCGGGTTCCTCGGCGAGCGTGGTGAGGGTCTACTGCGTGCGCTGCTGCTGGGCAAGGATATCGGCAATCAGATCGTCGAGAAGGCTCGCCTGATGGGACCTGACGGTCTGCTGCTCAATGCTGCGCGTCCGAATCTGCTGCGCTTCATGCCTGCGCTGAACGTCACCACTGAGGAGATCGATCAGATGATGGCAATGCTGCGGTCGATTCTGGATTCGCTGTGATTGAGGCTTCTTCGTCTCTGTCGATCCGCGTGTTCGCCGCGGGCGATACGGATGAGGTGATTGCGTTGTGGCTCGAGGCGTTTCCTGAGTATCGGGACGCTTCAAGGCCGCAGCGTAATCCGCATCTGTCCATTGCCAATAAGCTTGCTACTCAGCCTGAGTTGTTTTTCGTTGCCGTCAAGGATGGTTGTATTGTCGGCACCGTGATGGCTGGGTATGACGGGCATCGGGGATGGGTGTATTCGCTCGCGGTTTGCTCGCGGGAACGGCGGCTCGGGATCGGTACGCGGTTGATGCAACATGCTGAAGGGGCGCTCACCGCGCGGGGGTGCCCTAAGGTTAATTTGCAGGTGCTGAGTGCCAAGGCTGATGTGAGGGGTTTTTATGAGTCCCTCGGGTATCGGGTTGATGAGGTTGTTAGTCTTGGGAAGCGGTTGGGGCTGTAGCGTAGCTGGGTGCTTGCGTTTGGTTTTCGCTGGCATCCGCGATTTGCCTCTGGTCTGCTAGTGTTGCCCCTGTGCGGGGCGGCACCTACTTTTCTTTGCCGCGGCAAAGAAAAGTAGGCAAAAGAAAGCCGCTCACACCGCCAACTTTTCTTCCTGCCCACGGGCCCCCAACGGCCCCGTCCTGTCCGCGACATCTCCCTTCTCGATGCCCGCTGCCAACGCTCTTATTGAGCGCCTCACCTGCTTCACACTCCCGCGTCGCCACATGCGCGATCGCATCGCCCATGTTCCATAGCGGCAAACTGTGTGTCGGCTTTCGCGCCATACACGCACCACTCCGGCCTGAAAACACGATCGGTGTCGTAGGAACGCTGACGTGCGAAGTACTACGACCTACACACAGTTTGCCACCTGGGCGGCCGTGACCGTTCGCGGCCGCTGGCAGTTGTACGGGTGCTTGAAGTGGGTGAGGCGCTTAGCCGAAGCGCTGGCAACGGGCAGTGAAGGGCAGAACGCCGTTTGAAGCGGAGGAACTGTTGGGGCCCTCAGGCGGTGGTCAAGAATTAGCGGTGTTAGCCCGCTTTCTTTGCTTACTTTCTTTGCGGCGGCAAAGAAAGTAAGTGCCGCCCCGCACAGGGGCAACGCTTGAAGAACCAATAACAAACCGCGGATGCCAGCGACAACAAAAGCAAACCGACCCAGCGTCGCAGACACCAAACCAAAACCAGCAACAAAAAAGGCCGCACGCCTAAACGTGCAGCCTTTCCAGTCAAAACAAACAACGAAACAACAAAAAAACAAAAAAACCGAACCGCGAGTATCACTCGCCCAGATACGCTGCCCGCACCTTAGGATCATCAAGCATCTGCTTGGCGTCGCCAGACATAGTGACAGTACCCGAATCCATCACATAGCCACGATCAGCCGCCTGCAAGGCAAGTCGAGCATTCTGCTCAACCAGCATCACAGTAATGCCTTCCTTGGAAATCTCGCGCACCACTTCGAAGATCTTCTCGACCATGATCGGCGACAGACCCATCGACGGCTCATCGAGCAGCAACAGCTTCGGCTTCGAGATAACAGCGCGCGCCATCGCGAGCATCTGCTGTTCACCGCCGGAGAGCGTACCGGCCAACTGCGTAGCACGTTCCTTCAGACGCGGGAAGAAGCCGAACATGCGATCGACGTCCTTCTTGATGCCTTCCGTATCGCTACGCAGATAAGCACCCATCTGCATGTTCTCGACAATCGACATGCGAGCAAAGATCCCGCGACCTTCCGGCACCATCGCCAGACCGCGCTTGAGCAACTCATGCGGCGGCACGCCCTTGATCGACTGCCCCATGTACTCGATATCGCCAGCCGAGTACGGCTTGAGGCCCGTGATCGCCTTCATCGTGGTCGTCTTGCCCGCGCCATTGGCGCCGATCAGCGTGACCAGTTCGCCCTGCGCGATCTCGAGGTCAACACCCTTGACGGCCTGAATGCCGCCGTAGTTGACCTGAAGGCCCTTGATTTTCAACATTGCCGTAGCCATCAGTGGACCCCCGCACCCAGATAAGCCTCGATCACCTTCGGGTCCTTCTGCACGTCATGCGGCAGACCTTCAGCGATCACCTTGCCATAGTCGAGCACTGTCATGCGATTGCACAGGCCCATCACCAGTTTCACGTCGTGCTCGATCAGCAGGATCGTCTTGCCGTCCGCGCGGATCTTGTCGAGCAGCTTCGTCAGTTCGACCTTCTCGGTTGCGTTCATGCCGGCAGCCGGTTCGTCGAGTGCGAGCAGCTTCGGATCGGTCGCCAGTGCACGTGCAATCTCCAGACGGCGCTGGTGACCATACGACAGGTTGCGCGACGTGTAGTCGGCGTACTGCAGCACGCCGACGTATTCGAGCAGTTCCAGCGCGCGTTCCTTGATCTCGCGCTCTTCCTGACGCTCAGCCGGCGTCTGGAACACTGCGCCCAGCAGACCATGCTTGGTCCGCACGTGACGGCCGACCATCACGTTTTCCAGCGCAGTCATGCCGCCGAACAGACGAATGTTCTGGAACGTACGCGCGATACCGGCCTTCGCCACCTGATACACAGCCGTCGGCGTGTACGGCGTGCCGTCGAGCTTGAACTCGCCCGAATCCGGCGTGTACAGACCCGTGATCACGTTGAAGAACGTGGTCTTGCCGGCGCCGTTCGGGCCGATCAGACCGTAAATCGTGCCCTCTTCGATCTGAAGGCCCACGTCCGACAGCGCCTGCAAGCCACCAAAGCGCTTGTTCACGCCCTTCACGGACAGACGGATTTTCTTGTCGCTCATATCTGATACTCCCCTGTCCGATTAGGCACGCACCGGCTTCTTGCCGTTGCGCTTCGCAATCTTCGCGATCTTGTCTTCGTGCTTCGGCGACGGCCACAGGCCTTCCGAGCGGTAAAGCATGATCAGCACCATCGCGAGTGCGTACACGAGCTGACGGATCACTTCCGTATCGACGATTTCATGGCCGAACAGCATGTGTTGCAGCGGACCCATCGTCGAACGCAGGAATTCGGGCAGCACGGCGAGCAGCACCGCGCCGAGAATCACGCCCGGGATGTGACCCATGCCGCCCAGCACCACGCACGCCAGCACGACGATCGATTCCGGCAGCGTGAACGATTCCGGCGACACGAAGCCCTGGAACGCGCCGAACATCGCGCCCGACAGGCCGCCGAACGACGCGCCCATCGCGAACGCCAGCAGCTTCACGTCACGCGTGTTGATGCCCATTGCCTTCGCAGCAATTTCGTCTTCGCGGATCGCGGCCCATGCACGGCCGATACGCGAGTGCTGCAGACGCGTACACACCCAGATCACGAACAGCGCGCACAGCACGAACACGTAGTAGTACGAGTACACCGACGGAATCGACAGACCGAAAAACGAGTGCGTCTGCGCGAGGCTGAAGTCACCGACGTGAATCGGATCGATACCCGTGATGCCCTTCGGGCCGTTCGTGATGTTCACCGGACGGTCGAGGTTGTTCAGGAAAATCCGGACGATTTCCCCAAAGCCCAACGTCACGATCGCGAGGTAGTCGCCGCGCAGACGCAGCGTCGGTGCACCGAGAATCACGCCGCACAGCGCCGCAATCGCCATCGCGCACGGGATGATGATCAGGAACGGCACATGCAGGCCGCCCGGCGCGAGATGCGCGATCCATTCGAATTGCGACGACAGGTGCGGCGACGACAGCAGTGCCGCCGTGTAGGCGCCGACCGCGTAGAACGCTATGTAGCCCAAATCCAGCAGGCCGGCAAAGCCGACCACCACGTTAAGACCCAGCGCGAGCATCACGTACAGCATCGCGAAGTCGAGCACGCGGACCCAGTAATTGCCGCCGGCAGTGCCGATGACAAACGGCGCTGCGATCACGAACACGGCGGTGATGATGCCCACCGTCAGCGTCTTCGTCAGGTTGCGTTCGGGGATGAGCGTCGTGGACGGCTCGATCGGTTGAATTGAGGTCATTATGTTTGCTCCTTTCCCTTACGCGCGATCCGCGACACGTTCGCCCAGCAGGCCCGACGGACGGAACACCAGCACGATGATCAGCACGATGAATGCGAACACGTCCTGATAGTTACTGCCGAACACGCCACCCGTGAGGTTGCCGATGTAACCAGCGCCCAGCTGTTCGATCAGACCGAGAATCACGCCACCGACCATCGCGCCGCCGAGATTGCCGATACCGCCCAGCACCGCCGCCGTGAACGCCTTCAGGCCGGGGATGAAGCCCATGTAGAAGTGCGCGTTGCCGTATTCCGACGCGATCATCACGCCCGCCAGCGCGGCGAGCGCCGAGCCGATCATGAAGGTCGCCGAGATCACGAAGTTCGGGTTCACGCCCATCAGCGAGGCGACGCCCGGGTTCTCGGCGATTGCGCGCATCGCGCGGCCAAGCTTGGTCTTGTGCACGAGGAGCAGCAGGCCTGCCATCACGAGGAACGCAACGACGATGATCACGATTTCAGTCATCGAGATCACGGCGCCAGGCGTCGTATCGGTGGCCTTGATCACGTTCAGAGGATCGGTCGGCAGCAGCTGCGGGAACGGCAGCGGGTTGCGCGACCAGATCATCATCGCGAGCGTCTGCAGCAGGATCGACACGCCGATCGCGGTGATCAGCGGGGCGAGACGCGGCGCCTTGCGCAGCGGCCGGTACGCCACCCGCTCGATCGTGTAGCCCACCACCGCGCACACGATGGCTGCTATGACCAGCGCGATGCACAGCGTCGGCACATTGCCGAGACCGGGGAAGTGGTTCTGCAACACACCGATGGCCGAGAGCGCGACCATCGCGCCCACCATCAGCACGTCGCCGTGCGCGAAGTTGATGATGCCGAGAATGCCGTACACCATCGTGTAGCCCAGTGCGATGATGGCGTAGACGCTGCCAAGCACCAGTCCGTTGATCACCTGCTGGATGAAAATATCCATTTAATGCTCCTTAGCCCGTGCGACTGGATTCGCGCTCTTCATCTGCCGGTTGGCGTTGATGCCTTACGCAAATCGCAACGGCACTGCGGGTACTGATATAAAAGACCGGTAAGGGTTATCTTCATCGGCCGCCCGATGCCGCTGGGTTGCAGCGGCCCGCGCGTCCGACGCGGATGCAAAAACGGCACCGTCGGATGGTCCGGTGCCGTCAGGCTGTACGTCCCGTCATTACATCTTCACGACGTCGAGGACCGCTTTCTTGCCGTCCTTGAAGTCGTAAAGCGTAATCGCGCCTTCTTTCAGGTCGCCCTTGTCGTCGAATGCGATGTGACCGATGACACCCGTGTAATCGGTCGAAGGCATCGCAGCGAGCACCTTGGGCGGCTCGATCGAATTGGCGCGCTTCATTGCATCGACGATCACGTACACAGCGTCATACGTGAACGGCGCGTAAATCTGCACCGGCGTGTGGAAGCGTGCGTCGTACTTCTTTTCGAAGTCCGCTCCCCTGTCCATCTTCGAAAGCGCAAGACCTGCTTCCGAACATACGAGGTTCTGAACGGCACTTCCCGCCAGTTCCCCTACCTTGTCGGTGCACACGCCGTCGCCGCCAAGGATTTTTGCCCTGATTCCGAGCGCCGCTGCCTGTTTCGTAAACGGCCCGCCCGTTGCATCCATGCCGCCGAACATGATGGCGTCCGGCTGGGCACTCTTTATCTTTGTGAGGATGGCCCGGAAATCCGTGGCCCGGTCATTGGTCGCCTCGCGCGCAACGATCTTTGCGCCGCCCGCTTCCGCCGTCTTCGCGAATTCGTCAGCAAGACCCTTGCCATATGCAGTTGCGTCGTCCACGACTGCGATCCGTTTCGCGCCGAGTGCCTTCGTCGCGTAGTTCGCCAGCGCCGGTCCCTGCTGCGCATCGGTCGCGACGACCCGGTAGGTCGTCTTGAAGCCCTGCTGCGTAAAGGCCGGATTCGTCGAGGATGGCGAGATCTGCACAATGCCCGCGTCGCTATATATCTTCGAGGCCGGAATCGATACACCCGAATTCAGGTGCCCGACAACAGCCACCACGTGATCGTCCACCAGTTTCTGCGCGACCTGCGTGCCCGTTTTCGGATCGCCCGCATCGTCCTGCGCATCGAGTTGCAGCTGGATCTTGCGACCGTCGATGGTCAACCCCTGCGCGTTGATCTCTTCAACAGCGAGACGCGCCCCGTTTTCATTGTCCTTGCCCAGATGTGCAATGCCGCCCGTCAAAGGGGCCGCATGACCGATCTTCACGACGGTCACTTCGCTTGCGCTCGCCGCCGACGCTGCCACTGCAGCCGACGCACCCATGCCCGCCTCGCCATCATTCTTTTTGCTGCACGCGGTCAACATCGCAACCGCGGCCGCGATGGACACGGCACAAGCAAACTTGACTCGCATTAAATAGGTCTCCTGCGCCTTGCAAAATCTGGCGTTCCGGGGCCTTTAGCCCTGAGAACGCGCGCATTGTAACTCCAATTTTGCGACGGGCAATATTGTTGGATGCGCAGGGTTTTCCTGCATTGCAACCGCCTCCAGAGGCCTTTTTCGAGCATATGGCGCAACCCGGTTGCGCCAGTTTTCCGTGCATCAGTTGCACCAACGCTGACGCCTTGCCACATCAGTTGTTGCAGCCTTTCCGCTGCGAGCCCGATGGTGCGGACTTCAGCACATCTATGTTTCTCAATATTATGTTAGTCGACGAATGCACTGTATTTGTGCACATGTCTGGATATCTTGTCGATCATCAGACGAAAAACGGGGCGCGATCGATGTCATGCACCCAAATTACGCCCCGAAAAACAAAAAGAATGTTCGCCTCGACACCGTCACTTTATTGTTTTTCTATGATCTGGCACCGTTTTTACGGCGATGCGCGATGCGCGCGGGCATAAAAAAAGCGCGCTCGAAGCGCGCTTTTTCGGACGGGGACAGTTCGTCAGGCAGGCAAACCGAGCCCGCGAGGCAGCGGAAACGCGATGTTTTCCTCGATGCCTTCGAGCGCGCGCACGTTGCGCACGCCCAGTTCACGCAGACGGCCGATCACAGCCTGCGCCAGCGCTTCCGGCGCCGATGCGCCGGCCGTCACGCCGATGCGGCGCTTGTCGGCAACCCATGCGGGATTGATCTGATCCGGCGAGTCGACCATATAGGAAGGCACGCCGAGCTTTTCGGCCAGCTCACGCAGCCGGTTCGAATTCGAGCTGTTCGGGCTGCCCACCACGATCACTACGTCGCACTGCGGCGCCATGAATTTGACGGCGTCCTGGCGGTTTTGCGTCGCGTAGCAGATGTCCTGCTTCTTCGGTTCCTTGACGTTCGGATACTTCGCCTTGAGCGCACCGATGATCTGTGCGGCGTCGTCGACCGACAGCGTCGTCTGCGTCACGTACGCGATGCGGTCGGGATCGGCGAGCTGCAGCGCCTGTACGTCGTCGATATCTTCGACGAGATACATGCCCTCGGCCGTCTGGCCCATCGTGCCTTCCACTTCGGGGTGACCCTTGTGGCCAATCATCACGATGTCGAAGCCTTCCGCGCGCATCTTCGCGACTTCGATGTGCACTTTGGTGACGAGCGGACACGTTGCGTCGTACACGCGCAGGCCGCGCTCGTCGGCCTCCGCGCGCACTGCCTTCGATACACCATGCGCGCTGAAGATCACCGTGCTGCCCGAGGGCACTTCTTCCAGCTGTTCGATGAAGATCGCGCCCTTCTTGCGCAAATCCTCGACAACGTAGGCGTTATGAACGATTTCGTGACGCACGTAGATCGGCGAACCGTACAGCTTGATGGCGCGCTCGACGATCTCGATCGCCCGATCGACGCCGGCGCAGAATCCGCGCGGCTGCGCGAGCAGGATTTCCGTTTCGGCGAGAGTCGTGTCCGTGATGCTCATGTTTACAGGATCCCGATGATTTTGACTTCGAACGTCAGCGCCTGGCCGGCGAGCGGATGGTTGAAATCGAAGAGAGCCGAGGTTTCACCGACCTCTTTCAGCACGCCAGCATAGCGTCCACCGCCCGGCGCATTGAATTCGACGAGATCGCCGGGAGAAAAATCCTCGCCGATCATGCTGTTTTCACGGAGCGTGGCCAGCGACACGCGCTGGACTAGTTCCGGATTGCGCGGGCCGAATGCCTGACCCGGCTCTAGCTGAAAGGTCGAATGGTGACCCACCTTCAATCCCAGCAGAATGTCTTCCAGCGGCGGCGCCAACTGGCCCGCGCCCAGCAGCAGCGTAGCGGGAGTGTCGTTGAAGGTGCTGACGATCTCGGCGCCATCGGCGAGCGAAAGCCGGTAATGAAGCGTGACGTGCGAACCGGGTTTCACTTCGGAGATGTCGATGATGCTCATGCGGTACTCGTTCGGTCGTGGCGCGCCACGCGGGAGCGCGGCGGCGCGGGTCGCGCGCATGGCAGGCCCGTGCGAGGCCGGGGGCGCCGTGCGCAAAGGAGCTATTGTAAGCCACATATGCCGACCCGGCTGGAACGTTGCTGCGCGGCGCGTGGTCGCCGCTTCATCTGAAATCCGAAGGACGCTGCCATGAACGACACGTTAGTGATACCGCTAAACGACGCGGAAAAATCCCCAATCCGCCGCTGTGCGCCCACCTGGCCGACGCGCGACATGCCGCGCGAGCGGCTGCTCGACGCCGGTCCGGCGGCGCTCTCCGACACCGAACTGGTTGCGCTCGTGCTCGGCTCGGGACTGCCAGGCCATAACGTCTTCGATGTCGCGCGCTCGCTGCTGGCGCGCTTCGGCTCGCTGCGCGCCATGCTCGACGCCACGCCGGAAGACTTCGACGGCGTGCGCGGCGTCGGGCCCGCAAAACGCGCGCAACTGCTGGCGATCATGGAGATGGCGCGGCGCGCGCTCGCGGAGAAAATGCGCGAGCGCCCGTTGATCGATTCGCCCGAAGCCGTCGAGGACTATCTGCGGCTGCTCATCGGCTCGCGGCCATATGAAGTGTTCATTTGTCTCTTTCTGGACACGCGGCACCGGCTGATCCGCTCGGAGGAGAATTCGCGCGGCTCGCTGACGCGCATGGCCGTGTACCCGCGCGAGATCGTGCGGCGCGCGCTGTCGGTCAATGCGGCGAGCCTGATCGTCGCGCACAATCACCCGTCGGGCGCCGTCAAGCCGAGCGCCAGCGACCGCCAGCTCACACGCGTACTGCGCGACACGCTCGCCCTGATCGACGTGCAGCTGATCGATCATCTGGTTATTGGCGCGAACGACACGTTCTCTTTTGCGCGCGCCGGCTGGCCTTGAACGCCGCCGGCGTCGCGGGCCCGCCTACCCGTCGCAAATAAGGTTTGATTTTTGGGCTCTTTTTCTGCTAATATTTCGGTTTGCCTCTTTCCAACCCCTGTTCCGAAGCCATTAAGGCCTTTCCGGAAAGCAAGTGATTCAAGTCGGCTACGGCTCGGTCCTAATGTTTTTCCCGGGAAACTTCACGGCGTTCCGAACTCAGAATTAGCGTATTAGGAGTGCTCTCATGGCACGCGTATGCCAAGTAACTGGGAAAGCGCCGATGAGCGGCAACAACGTTTCCCACGCGAACAACAAGACCAAGCGTCGTTTTCTCCCGAATCTGCAAAACCGCCGTTTCTGGGTTGAAAGCGAAAACCGTTGGGTGCGTCTGCGCGTTTCGAACGCCGGTCTGCGCCTGATCGACAAGAACGGTATCGACTCCGTGCTCGCAGACCTGCGCGCACGTGGCGAAGCCTAAGGAGTAAATCATGGCCAAGGGCGCACGCGACAAGATCAAGCTGGAATCGACCGCTGGTACGGGTCACTTCTACACGACCACGAAGAACAAGCGCAACATGCCGGAAAAGATGGAGATCATGAAGTTCGATCCCGTCGCTCGCAAGCATGTGGCGTACAAGGAAACGAAGATCAAGTAATCTGGTTTCCGAGCCTGTTTGACGACGAAAAGCCCCGCTTCATGCGGGGCTTTTTGTTTTTCGGGCCGCCTGCCATCCAGCATCCCTCGGCCTTCCCCGCTTCTTACCGCGCACGCAACACACTCCGCCGTCCAGTCAGCTTTTCCTCGATCGTTTCAACGCGTATGCTCTTCGGTTTCCCAAACGAACGGCTGTGGCGGCGCTCGCCGCACCGGCCGCGCAATACGACGGAGAGAGGAGATGAATTTCGATGTAGCGATTGTCGGCAGCGGGCTGGCAGGTTTAAGTGTCGCGCTGAATCTCGCGCAGACGCGGCGCGTCGCCGTGATCGCCAAGCGCTCGCTGACCGAGGGCGCGAGCGACTGGGCGCAAGGCGGCATCGCCGCCGTGCTCGATTCGGCCGATAGCGTCGAGAATCACGTCGACGATACGCTGGTCGCCGGCGGCGGCTTGTGCGATGAGGCCGCGACGCGCTTCATCGTCGAGCATGGCCGTGAGGCGATCCAATGGCTGATCGACCAGGGTGTGCCGTTCACGAAAGACGACGCGGCAGAACTCGGCTTTCACCTGACGCGCGAAGGCGGGCACAGCCATCGGCGCATCATCCACGCGGCCGACGCCACGGGCCACGCCGTTGTCGCCACGTTGAGCGAGCGCGTGCGCCAGCATCCAAACATCACGCTGCTCGAAGATCACTACGCGATCGATCTCATCACGTCGGACCGCCTCGGCCTGCCCGGACGGCGCTGTCACGGTCTGTACGCGCTCGATCTGGCGAGCGGCCGCACCGTCACGATCGAGGCGCCGCACACCGTGCTCGCAACGGGCGGCGCAGGCAAGGTCTATCTCTACACCACGAACCCGGATACCGCGACAGGCGACGGCATCGCGATGGCGTGGCGCGCGGGCTGCCGAGTCGCGAACATGGAGTTCATCCAGTTCCATCCGACGTGTCTGTTTCACCCTTACGCCAAGTCCTTCCTGATCTCGGAAGCGGTCCGAGGAGAAGGCGGCATTCTTAAGCTGCCTGACGGCACGCGCTTCATGCCGGCGCACGATGAACGCGCCGAACTCGCGCCGCGCGACATCGTCGCGCGCGCGATCGACTTCGAGATCAAGAAGCGCGGCATCGACTGCGTGTATCTCGATATCAGCCATCAATCGCCTGAATTTTTGCGCGAGCACTTCCCGACCATCCTCGCGCGCTGTCTCGAATTCGGCATCGACATCACGAAAGAGCCGATTCCCGTCGTGCCCGCGGCGCATTACACGTGCGGCGGCGTGGTCACGGATCTCGCCGGGCGCACGGATCTGGCTGGACTGTATGCCGTAGGCGAAACGTCGTGCACGGGTTTGCATGGCGCGAATCGGCTGGCGAGCAACTCGCTGCTCGAATGTCTCGTGATCGGCCGCTCTGCCGCGCAAGCCATCGAGGACGAAGGCTTCGGCGCGGCCGTGCATGCGCCACTACCGGATTGGGACGAAAGCCGCGTCTCCGATCCCGACGAGGAAGTGGTCGTCGCGCACAACTGGGACGAGCTGCGCCGCTTGATGTGGAATTACGTCGGCATCGTGCGAACGGACAAACGTCTCGCGCGCGCGAAGCATCGGCTGACGCTGCTGCGCGACGAAATCCACGAGTACTACGCGAACTTCAAGGTGAACCGCGATCTGCTCGAACTGCGCAATCTGGTCGATGTCGCGTCGCTGATCGTCGAAGGTGCGCGTTCGCGGCGTGAGAGCCGCGGGCTGCACTATAGCCGCGACTGGCCGAACGCACTGCCCAAGGCGCTGCCGACCGTGCTTTCACCTGAGCGCGTGCCGAACCGCAACGTATAACGGTTGAGCGCTGCGCATTGAAAAAAGGCCATCGCCAGTCTGACTGGCGATGGCCTTTTGCTTGTGTACCGCTGGAGCGCTATCAAACGATGCGCATCGAAAAATCCGTCGCGCGCACGTCCTTCGTCAGCGAACCGACCGATACGCGATCGACACCCGTCTCCGCGATCTGCCGGATCGTGTCGAAATTCACGCCGCCCGACACTTCGAGCACCGCGCGCCCTGCCGTGATGCGCACAGCGTCGCGCATCATGTCGAACGTAAAGTTGTCGAGCAGCACCGACTTCGCGCCGTGCACCAGCGCCGACTCCAGTTGCTCGAGCGTTTCGACTTCGATCTGGATCGACACGCCAGCGTTCAACGCGAGCGCAGCCTGCATCGCCGGCCCGACGCCGCCAGCTGCCGCGATGTGGTTCTCCTTGATCAGGATGCCGTCATAGAGCGCAAGGCGCTGATTCGCACCGCCACCGACGCGCACTGCGTACTTCTGCGCGAGCCGCAAACCGGGCAACGTCTTGCGTGTGTCGAGCACGCGAGCGCGCGTATGCGCAATTGCGTCCGCGAATTTGCGCGTCGCGCTTGCGACGCCTGACAACATCTGCAGGAAGTTGAGACCGTTGCGTTCGGCGGTCAGCAGCGAGCGAGCCGGGCCACGCAGCGTACACACCACCGAGTCGGCCGTCATCCTGTCGCCTTCGCGATAGCGCCACTGCACTTCGATACGCGGATCGACGCGACCCATCACCTCGTTGAACCACGGCACACCGCACAGCACCGCTTCTTCACGCACGATGATGCGCGCGTCGCGCATTTCATCGGCGGGAACCAGCAGGCCCGTCAAATCGCCGCTGCCGACGTCTTCCGCGAGCGCATCGCTGACATTGCGCGCGATCGCGGCAGCAAATGCCTCGCCATACTGGGTTGCGATTTCCGCGAACAGCGGCGACACGGCGTCCTTCAATTCCAGTTGCTCACTCGCGCCCATCAAGCCGCTCCCACATTCGAGAACAGCGCCGTATCGCGTGCGAGATCGCCGCTCGCCTGCACGCGCTTCTTGTGACGCGCAGCGAAATCGAGCATCCGGTCGATCGGCAGACGCGCACGCTCGCCGATCGACGGGTCGACGAAAATTTCGTTGTGGCCGCGTTCAAGCACTTCGGCAAGATTACGCAGGCCGTTCATCGCCATCCACGGGCAATGCGCGCAGCTCTTGCACGTCGCGCTGTTGCCGGCAGTGGGTGCTTCGATGAAGATCTTGCCTGGCGCAGCAAGCCGCATCTTGTGCAGGATACCGAGGTCCGTCGCGACGATGAAGTGCGTTGCGCTGCTGTTCTTTGCCGCGTCGATCAGTTGCGTCGTCGAACCGACTACGTCCGCCTGCGCAACGACACTTTCCGGCGACTCGGGATGCACGAGCACTTTTGCGTCCGGATATTCGGCGCGCACCAGATCGAGCTCGACGCCTTTGAACTCGTCGTGAACGAGACACGAGCCCTGCCACAACAGCATGTCGGCGCCCGTTTTCTTCTGGATATAACCACCCAGATGACGATCCGGCGCCCAGATGATCTTCTCGCCGCGCGCGTGCAGATCCGCGACGATTTCCAGCCCGATCGACGACGTCACCATCCAGTCGGCACGCGCCTTCACCGCTGCGCTCGTATTCGCGTACACGACGACTGTACGGTCCGGATGTTGATCGCAGAAAGCAGAAAATTCGTCGACAGGACAGCCGAGATCGAGCGAACACGTCGCGTCCAGATCCGGCATCAGAATACGCTTGTTCGGACTAAGAATCTTTGCGGTCTCGCCCATGAAGCGCACGCCGGCAACCACCAGCGTCTGCTCTTCGCGATCGCGTCCGAAGCGCGCCATTTCAAGCGAATCGGCCACGCAACCGCCCGTCTCGTCGGCCAGTTCCTGCAACTCCGGGTCGACGTAATAATGCGCGACGAGCACCGCCTTCTCGCGCTTGAGCAAGCCGCGAATACGCTCTTTCAACGCAAGCCGTTCCTGCGCGGACGGCGCGTCCGGCACTTTCGCCCAAGCCTGGCCGACACTGCAGGCCGCGCCTTGCGGACGGTCGTACTCGACGCTCCTGATCGCCTGATTCATCATCTCCTCTGCCCTTCTGATTCCGCCGCCGACTGCCTTTTCGGCGGCCCAAAAAGAAAAACCCCGCCAACGCGGGGTTTTGTGACGTAACGAAAGTTTAATAGATTTCGTCGCGTATCAGGCGTAGCGGCGAAGGCGCATCGCAAATTCCTGCAGAGCCTTGATGCCGCTTTGTTCAGCGCGGTGACACCAATCTTGCAATTGCACCAGCAGTTGTTCGCGCGATGCGTTCGAACGCTCCCACATCGCAGCGAGTTCGTTGCGCAGTTCGATATAAGTACGCAATTTCTGGCTGTTGGCGAAAATCTGCGGCAACTGGAGACGTTGCGGCTCGTCGAGACCCGCCTCTTCCTTGTGGAACCAGCTACGCGCGCCGCGCATCAACTGATACTTCTCGCGTGCGCCTACTTCCTTCAGATGCGCGAGTTCCTGACGGTACGCACGCTTGATCGCCTTCGCGTAGCTCGCCATCACTTCATAGCGGTTCGCGAGCACGGCTTGCAGCGTGTCCTGATCGAGTACCAGCTTGCCGGTGGTCAGACGCGGCGTCGGTGCGATCTTCTTCACCTTGGCCAGACGGAACGCCGACATGATGCGGATGTACATCCAGCCGATATCGAACTCGTACCACTTGTTCGACAGCTTCGCGGACGTCGCGTACGTGTGGTGATTGTTGTGCAGCTCTTCACCGCCGATGATGATGCCCCACGGGAACAGATTCGTGCTCGCATCAGCGGAGTTGAAGTTGCGATAACCCCAGAAGTGTCCGAGACCGTTCACGACGCCAGCCGCCCAGAACGGAATCCAGATCATCTGTACGGCCCACACGCTCAGACCGACGATGCCGAACAGCGCGACGTCGATCACCATCATGATGCTCACGCCGAGGATCGGGTACTTCGTGTAGACGTTGCGCTCGATCCAGTCATTCGGCGTGCCGTGGCTGAACTTGCGCATCGTTTCTTCGTTCTTCGCTTCCGTGCGATACAGCTCGGCGCCTTCGAGCAGCACTTTCCAGATGCCGCGCGTCTGCGGGCTATGCGGATCTTCTTCGGTCTCGCACTTCGCGTGGTGCTTGCGGTGAATCGCGGCCCATTGGCCCGTCAACATGCCCGTCGTCATCCACAGCCAGAAGCGGAAGAAGTGGCTCGCGATGGGATGCAGGTCCAGCGCACGATGCGCCTGGCAGCGATGCAGATACACGGTCACGCCGATGATGGTCACGTGCGTGACGGCGAGCGCCCACAACACGATTTGCCACCACGAGAAACGCAGTGCGCCGTGGGCAAGAAAATCAAGCAGGGAATTCAACAAGGCCATTTACCTAGAACGGAAAGACATTCGCGCAAGGATACAACGGCGGATGTCAAGAAAGTGAAAGCAAGCGGACAATTTCGACGATATTTTACGCGAACGGTTCCAAGTATCTGTAACAAATGAGGAATTTGTTGTTCAGGGTCAACCCGATGCCGCCGATTAAGGGTCGAAATACAATCCGCGTCGCCCGCAAAAGCCCGCTTCAGGCGGCGCTGCCGGATTCACCGGCCGCCCGTTCGGTCATCGTTACCGCCTGCGACATGATGTCGCTGCTGCCCGCGACAATCCGCACTTCCCGCTGCGCATACGGAATTGCGATGCCGTTCTCTGAGAATAGCCGCCAGATATTACGGTTGACGTTCGAGCGCACGCCCGAGGTGCCCGTCGCCGCATCCTGAATCCAGTAGCCGAGCTCCAGATTGATGCCGTCCGGGCCGAAGCCGGCCAGATAAGGCGTCGGCGCCGGATCCTGCAATACGCGGTCGACGCCCTGCGTCGCCTCGACGAGCAGCGCCATCGCCTTGTCGACGTCGGTCGAATACGAGATCTGGACCGCCGCCTTCGCGTTGCCGCGCGTCAGATACGACGACTGGTTCTGCACGACGTCGGTGATCAGTTTTTCGTTCGGAATCAGCGTTTCGATGCCGTCCAGCCCGCGCACCACCGTATAACGGGTGCGGATCTGCGTGACCATGCCTTGCAGCCCGCTCACGTTGATCGTGTCGCCGATGCGCAGCGACCGGTCGATCAGGATGATGAAGCCCGATACATAGTTGCTCGCGATCTTCTGCAAGCCGAAACCGAGCCCCACACCAAGCGCTCCGCCGAACACGCCGAGCACCGTAATGTCGATACCCACCAGCGACAGACTGATCAGGATCGCCGCCAGAATCAGCAGCGCCCGGCCGACGCGCGACAGTACGACCTTCAGATTCGCGTCGAGCGAGCCCGAGCGCATCAGCCGGTCTTCGAGCGCCGCGCCGAGCCACATCGCGACGATCATCGTCACGCACACCCAGAGCAGCCCGGACAGCAGCGACAACAGCGTCAGATGCGTGTTGGCGATGCGGAACTGCACGCTCGCCATCCACTTGAGCACGTCGTTCTGGATGCCGAGCACGGTGAGCACCATGCCGACCCAGACGATCAGCGACACGAGCTTTTCGACCAGCGACAGCCACGTGTGCGCGGTGCCGTCCCGCCCGAACACGCGTCGCGCGAGATAGAAGACGATGTAGATCAGCCCGATGCCGAACAGCGGCACGAGCGCGAGATCGAGCAGCGAGGTATGAATGAACTGCCCGGCGATCGCCCGCGCGATCCAGACGAGCACGCCGCCCAGCAGCGGAAAGAGCGCGCGGTTGAGCGCCTCGGCGCCGAAGCGCAGCGCGCCATAGCGGGTTTCGCGCTGCGCATCGAGGGCGCGGCGCGCGATGCGCGCAATCACCCACGCGAGCGCGAGCGTGCCGAGCAGCACGCCGACCTGCCACAGGCTGGCGGGCTGGCCGAAGTCGCGCGCGACGTCGCCCAGCGTGTGGAAGAAGAGATGGTTTTCCATGATGTTTCCAGCAGCTGGCGTCTCCAGCAGCCGGCGCGGCGCTCACGACGCGTGCGCCGGCCAGGCTGGGTGAATCCCAGCCATGAGCGCGCGAAGCTTAGCCGCGGCGTTCCAGCACGGCCGCGAAGAAGCCGTCCGTCGCGTGACGATGCGGCCAGAGCGACAGGTAATCGCCCATTTCCAGGTCGATGCGCTGCTCGGCGAGCACGTCGCGCGCGGGCACGAGCACGAAATCCGGATGATCGGCGAGGAACTGCTGCACGACGCCTTCGTTTTCGGCATCGAGAATACTGCAGGTCGCGTACACGAGCCGGCCGCCCTTCTTCACGAGACGCGCGGCGCTCGTGAGAATCGACAGCTGTTTCGGCGTCAGTTCCGCGATCGATTCCGGCGACTGGCGCCATTTCAGATCAGGATTGCGGCGCAGCGTGCCGAGGCCGCTGCACGGCGCGTCGACCAGCACGCGGTCGATCTTGCCCGCCAGCCGCTTGATCTTCGCGTCGTGTTCGCTGTCGATCAGCACCGGGTTCACGTTCGACAGCCCGCTGCGCGCGAGACGCGGCTTGAGCTTCGCAAGGCGGCGATCCGAGATATCGAACGCGTACAGACGGCCCGTCGAACGCATCATCGCGCCGAGCGCCAGCGTCTTGCCGCCCGCGCCCGCGCAGAAATCGACGATCATTTCGCCGCGCTTGGGCGCGACCAGCGAGCACAGCAGCTGGCTGCCCTCGTCCTGCACTTCGAGCCAGCCTTCCTGGAACGCGTCGAGCTTGGTGAGCGGCGGCTTGCCATTCACACGGATGCCGAACGGCGCATACGGCGTCGCGCCTGCCTCGATGCCCACCTTCGACAGCACGCCCAGCACATCGTCGCGGCTCGCCTTGATCGGGTTCGCGCGCAGATCCAGCGGCGCCGGATAGTTGAGCGCTGCGGCCAGACGGGCGAGTTCTTCCGCGTCGAAACGCTGGCTGAGCGCCGTATAGATCCATTCGGGCAGGTTCAGACGCGTGCGCAGCGGCAAGCTCTGCGGATCGACCTTCGACACATGTTCGAGCCACGCGCCTTCCGCCTCCGACACGAACGGCTTCAGCGCCGTACGGCCCGCCGTCTGCATCAGTCCGAGCAGCGCCATGCGGCGATTAGGATTACCGCTGCCGCTTTCTGCCAGATGCGCGAACTCCATCTTACGACGCAGCACGGCGAACACCGCTTCCGCGATCACGCCGCGCTCGCCATGACCGAGCTTCGGATGGGCGCGGAAAAAGCGGCTGGTCGCCGCATCCGCGGGCCCGGTGAATTTAAGAACATCGGCGAGCAATGTCTCGGTTTGTCCGATCAAAAATCCATGCAGTCTCATGCGCCCTCCTTGGCGTTCTGGCTTGCGTTTTGGCCTTGTGTGTCAAGGAAGAGCCACTGCGGCTCGGGTGGTGTCACGGTGACGCGCAGGCCGTCGACGGCAATCCGCCCTTCGACGAACCAGCGTACGGCGCGCGGGTAAATCACATGTTCGGTGTCGAGCACGCGCGCGGCAAGCGCCGCGGCGTCGTCGCCGGGTAATACAGGTACCGCCGATTGCAGCACGATCGGCCCATGATCGAGCGTCGGCGTGACGAAATGCACCGACGCGCCGTGCAGCCGCACGCCCGCGTCGAGCGCCTGCTGATGCGTCTTGAGCCCCGGAAAGCTCGGCAGCAGCGACGGATGCACGTTGATCATGCGTCCCGCATAGCAATTGACGAAAGCGTCGGTCAGCACGCGCATGAAGCCGGCGAGCACGACGAGATCGGGCGCGAAGCCGTCGATCTCGCGCGCGAGCGCGGCGTCGAAGCTTTCGCGGTCAGGAAACTGGCGGTGGTCGACAACAGCGGTGGCAATGCCTTGCGACGCCGCGAACTCAAGCCCGGCGGCGTCAGGACGGTTGGCAATCACGGCGGCGATGCGCGCCTGCCAGCCTTCGGCTGCGCAGGCGCGTACGATGGCTTCCATGTTGCTGCCCCGTCCGGAAATCAGAATGACGAGATTTTTCATCCGCGGATTTTATCATTCGGCCATGCCCGATCCGCGCACCGGCGCCGGGTGGCGCCCTGTGCGTTTATAATCGATTGTTTTGCGGCATCTGGCCCGCTCAAATCCTTCGCCTCTATCGTGAGAGTCTTCCGCGGTCTTCCCAATGCCGAGAGCCGTGCGCCCTGCGCGCTGACCATCGGCAACTTCGACGGTGTCCACCGCGGGCATCAGGCGTTGCTCGCCCGTGTCCGCGCCGCCGCAGACGCGCGCGGCCTGCCCGTCTGCGTGATGACCTTCGAACCGCACCCGCGCGAGTTCTTCAATCCCGCCAGCGCGCCGCCGCGCATCGCGATGCTGCGCGACAAGCTCGAAGCGCTGCGCATGAACGGCGTCGACCGCGTGGTCGTCGAGCATTTCAACCATACGTTTGCCAGCCAGTCGCCAGATACGTTCGTCGAACGGATCATCGTCAATGGGCTGCATGCGCGCTGGGTGATGATCGGCGACGACTTCCGCTATGGCGCGAAGCGCGCGGGCGACTTCAATTCGCTGAAGGCGGCGGGTCAGGAATACGGCTTCGAAGTCGAACAGATGGCGACCGTCGCGGATCCGTCCGGCGCGCGTATTTCCAGCTCCGGCGTGCGTACCTCGCTGATCGCCGGTGATCTCGACGCAGCCCGCGCCGCGCTCGGCCGCGACTATCTGATCAGCGGTCACGTCGTGCATGGTCTGAAGCTCGGCCGCGATCTCGGTTTTCCCACACTGAATCTGCCCATCGCGCACAAGCGTCCCGCGCTGTCGGGCATTTTCATCGTGCGCGTGCATGGCATCGCCGACCAGCCGCTGCCGGGCGTCGCGAGCCTCGGCTTGCGGCCTACCGTCGACGACTCCGGCCGCGTGCTGCTCGAAGTGCATCTGCTCGACTGGCATGGCGACGCGTATGGCAAGCTCGTGCGCGTCGAGTTTCTGAAGAAGCTGCGCGACGAAGAAAAGTTCGTCGATCTCGAAACGTTGACGGCCGCGATCGCGCGCGACGTCACGAATGCCCGCGCCTGGTTCGAAGCTGTTGGCGACGTGCCGGGCAGCCGTTCCACCGGCTTTGCCACATCGGCCACCGACCGAATTAGATGACCCCTGGCGGTGTGTGCAGATCGCTCGAGCGAAGCACGCACCCGTCGTCGCGCATCGACGGGCGCCGGATGCATAGGCAAACGGCCCGCATCATGCGCGGCGCCTTCAGGTCTTCGCGCAAGCCGCGCCCTAACATCGTATTCACCGCTACCTCACCATGAGCAACAAGAAAGCCGATTCGAAACCGCAGGCCCGCTACCCCGTCAACCTGCTCGACACGCCGTTCCCGATGCGCGGCGACCTGCCCAAGCGCGAGCCGCAATGGGTCAAGGACTGGCAGGAACGCAAGATCTACGAGAAGATCCGCGCCGCCTCGAAGGGCCGCAAGAAATTCATCCTGCACGATGGCCCGCCGTACGCGAACGGCGACATCCACCTCGGCCACGCGGTGAACAAGATCCTGAAGGACATGATCGTCAAGGCGCGCAACCTCGCGGGCTTCGACGCCGTCTATGTGCCGGGCTGGGACTGCCACGGCATGCCGATCGAAATCCAGATCGAAAAGCAGTTCGGCAAGTCGCTGCCCGCTGCCGAAGTGATGCAGAAGGCGCGCGCCTACGCGACCGAGCAGATCGAAAAGCAGAAGGTGGGCTTCCGCCGTCTGGGCGTGCTCGGCGACTGGGACAACCCGTACAAGACGATGAACTTCGCGAATGAAGCCGGCGAAATCCGCGCGCTCGCAAAGATCATGGAAAAGGGCTACGTGTACCGCGGCCTGAAGCCGGTGAACTGGTGTTTCGACTGCGGTTCGGCGCTGGCTGAGGCGGAAGTCGAGTACAAGGACAAGACCGATCCGACTATCGATGTCCTCTTCCCGTTCGCCGAGCCGGAAAAGACCGCGCAAGCGTTCGGGCTGGCTTCGCTGCCGCGCAACGAAGGCGGTATCGTGATCTGGACGACCACGCCGTGGACGATCCCCGCGAACCAGGCCCTCAACGTGCACCCGGAGATCGTGTACGCGCTCGTCGATACGCCGCGCGGTCTGCTGATCTTCGCTGAAGAGCGCGTCGAAGACTGCCTGAAGTCGTACGGCATCGACGGCACGGTCATCGCAACGGCGCCGGGCGCCAAGCTCTCGAATGTGCGCTTCACGCATCCGCTCGCGGCCGCGCATCCGTCGTACAAGCGCACGTCGCCCGTGTATCTCGGCGATTACGTGACGACCGAAACGGGTACGGGCATCGTGCACTCGGCGCCCGCATACGGCGTCGAAGACTTTATCTCGTGCAAGGCGCACGACATGCCCGATTCGGACATCATCAACCCGGTGATGGGCGATGGCCGCTATATCGAGTCGCTCGCGCTGTTCGGCGGCCTGTCGATCTGGGACGCGAACCCGAAGATCGTCGACGCGCTCGACGAAGCCGGCTCGCTGCTGCGCACCGAGAAGTATCTGCATAGCTACATGCACTGCTGGCGCCACAAGACGCCGATCATCTATCGCGCGACGTCGCAGTGGTTCGCCGGCATGGACATCAAGCCGAACGACAGCGACAAGACGCTGCGTGAAACGGCACTGGAAGGTATCGAAGCGACGGCGTTCTATCCGTCGTGGGGCAAGCAGCGCCTGTTCTCGATGATCGCGAACCGTCCCGACTGGACGCTGTCGCGTCAGCGTCAATGGGGCGTGCCGATGGCGTTCTTCGTGCACAAGGAAACGGGCGATCTGCATCCGCGCACGCCGGAACTGCTCGAAGAAGTCGCGAAGCGCGTCGAAGTCTCTGGTATCGAAGCGTGGCAAACGCTCGATCCGCGCGAACTGATCGGCGACGACGCGAACATGTACGAAAAGAACCGCGACACGCTCGACGTGTGGTTCGATTCGGGCACGACGCACTGGCACGTGCTGCGCGGCTCGCACAAGGACGAACTGCAGTTCCCGGCCGATCTGTATCTGGAAGGCTCGGACCAGCATCGCGGCTGGTTCCACTCGTCGCTGCTGACGGCGTCGATGCTCGATGGCCGCCCGCCCTACAACGCGCTGCTCACGCACGGCTTCACCGTCGACGGCGAAGGCCGCAAGATGTCGAAGTCGCTCGGCAACGGTATCGATCCGCATGAAGTGTCGAACCGTCTTGGCGCGGAAATCATCCGTCTGTGGATCGCATCGACCGATTACTCGGGCGAACTCGCGATCTCCGAAGAAATTCTCAAGCGCGTGACGGAAAGCTATCGACGCATCCGCAATACGCTGCGCTTCCTCCTCGCGAACCTGTCGGACTTCGACTTCGAGAAGCACGCGCGCCCGGTCGGCGAGTGGCTGGAAATCGATCGTTATGCTGTGGCGCTGACGGCCAACCTGCAAGCCGACATCCTCTCGCATTACGACAAGTACGAGTTCCACCCGGTCGTCGCGAAGCTGCAGACGTTCTGCTCGGAAGATCTCGGCGGCTTCTATCTCGACGTGCTGAAGGACCGCCTGTACACCACGGCACCCGATTCGAACGCACGCCGCTCGGCACAGACCGCGCTGTATCACATCGCGCATGGTCTGCTGCGTCTGATGGCGCCGTTCCTGTCGTTCACGGCCGAAGAAGCGTGGAAGATTTTCCAGCCGAATAGCGAAACGATCTACACCGAGACGTATCACGCGTATCCGGAAGTCGCCGACGCCGGCGCGCTGCTCGACAAGTGGACGCTGCTGCGCGCGGTGCGCAGCGACGTGACGAAGGCGCTGGAAGAAGCACGTGTCGCGAACCAGATCGGCTCGTCGCTGCAGGCGGAAGTCGAGATCCGTGCCAGCGGCGCGCGTCATGAAGCGCTCGCCAGCCTCGGCGCCGACCTCAAGTTCGTGCTGATCACGTCGGGCGCAACGGTCCTGAAGGTGGAGAGCGTCGAAGAGGAAGGCGTCGACGTGATCACGTCGAAGTACCTCAAGTGCGAGCGCTGCTGGCACTACCGCAAGGAAGTCGGCGAAGACGCTGAACATCCCACGCTGTGCGGCCGCTGCATCAGCAATCTGTTCGGCAACGGCGAAACGAGGAGCGCGGCATAATGTCCAGAACGATGTCGAAACCGGCGGGTGGCTCGCTCGCGCCGTGGCTGGGCGTTGCCGTCGTCGTGATCCTGTTCGACCAGTTGACCAAGATCGCAATCGCGAAGGTGTTCGCGTACGGCTCGTCGCATGCCCTCACGCCGTTCTTCAACCTCGTGCTGGTGTACAACCGCGGCGCGGCGTTCAGCTTTCTGGCGATGGCGGGCGGCTGGCAGCGCTGGGCGTTCACCGCGCTGGGCGTCGGCGCGGCGCTGCTGATCTGCTATCTGCTCAAGCGACATGGCAATCAGAAGCTGTTCTGCGCTGCGCTCTCGCTGATCATGGGCGGCGCGATCGGCAACGTGATCGACCGTCTGCTGTACGGCCATGTGATCGACTTCCTCGATTTCCACGTCGGCACGTGGCACTGGCCGGCGTTCAATCTCGCCGACAGCGCGATCACCGTCGGCGCGGCGCTGCTCATTTTCGACGAGCTGCGGCGCGTGCGCGGCGCGCGCTGAGCGCAGATATAACTACAAGCGGTGTGCGGCGCTTCGCGGCCCGCACATTTCGCGCGGGGATTGCGGCCACGAGCCGCCCTGCCCGCGCTCAGGCAGTCTTGCAGTACGAAGCCGGCGCGCTTCACCGATGCGCCGGCCATCACGTCTTGTCGGAGGCATCAGTTGGCCACAGAACTCGCCGGAAAGCACATCGTCCTCGGCATGACAGGCGGGATCGCCTGCTACAAGATCGCTGAACTCACGCGTCTGCTGGTCAAGGCAGGCGCCACCGTGCAGATCGCGATGACGGAAGCGGCCACGCAGTTCATCACGCCCGTCACGATGCAGGCGCTCTCCGGCCGCCCTGTCTACACGAGCCAGTGGGACGCGCGCATCGACAACAACATGCCGCATATCGATCTGTCGCGCGAAGCCGACGCGATCGTGATCGCTCCCGCCTCCACCGACTTCCTCGCCAAACTCGCGCACGGTCTGTGCGACGACCTGCTGTCGACGCTGTGCATCGCGCGCGATTGCCCGCTGCTCGTCGTGCCCGCGATGAACCGTCAGATGTGGATGAATCCGGCGACGCAGCGCAATGTCGCGCAGTTGCGTGCAGACGGCATCGAACTGCTCGGGCCGGATTCGGGCGCGCAGGCGTGCGGTGAAGTCGGTGACGGGCGCATGCTCGAACCCGAAGCCGTCTACGAGGCTATCGCGGCGTTCTTCACGCCGAAGCTGCTGTCCGGCCGCCGCGTGCTGCTGACGGCGGGCCCGACCTTCGAGCCGCTCGATCCCGTGCGCGGCATTACCAACCGTTCGAGCGGCAAGATGGGTTTCGCGCTCGCGCGCGCCGCGCAGCAGGCAGGCGCTGACGTGCATCTCGTGGCCGGCCCTGTCGGACTGGAAACGCCTTGGGGCGTCTACCGCGAAGATGTGCAGACCGCGCAGCAGATGCACGACGCCGTGATGCGCGCCGTGCCCGACTACGACATCTTCATCGGCGTCGCGGCCGTCGCGGACTGGCGCGTCGATCACGTCGCCGACCACAAGATCAAGAAAACCGCCGATCACGTGATTCCTTCGTTCGCGTTCGTCGAGAATCCGGATATCCTCGCTTCCGTGGCGAAGCTGCCGCATCCGCCGTTCTGCGTCGGCTTCGCCGCGGAAAGCGGCGATCTCGATGTGCACGGCGAAGAGAAGCGCAAACGCAAGAACGTGCCGCTCCTGATCGGCAATCTCGGCCCGCAGACGTTCGGGCTCGACGACAACGAAGTCGTGCTGTTCGAAGCCGCTGGCTCGACGCGGCTTCCGCGCGCGGACAAGCAGACGCTCGCGCGCGCCTTGATCGCGGAAATCGCGAAGCGCCTGCCGGATGCGAGCGTGATCGGTTGAGCGCGGTCGCGCTCGTCGCGTCATCACGAATCGTCACGCTCCAACGCAATCCATCAGCTAACGCCAAGGTGCTGTCATGACCCTGCTCTCCGTGCTCGACCAGACGCCCGTTATCGACGGGCATATGGTGGCCGACGCGATCGCCGCGACGGTCGAACTCGCGCAACTCGCCGACGACCTCGGCTATACGCGCTACTGGTGCGCCGAACATCACGGGCTCTACGGCGTATCGAACCCGTGCCCGGAAGTGATGCTCGCGCGGCTCGGCAGTGTGACGAAGCGCATTCGCATCGGCTCGGGCGGCATCATGCTGCCGTACTACAGCCCGTTCAAGGTCGCCGAGCAGTTCCTGATGCTCGAGGCGCTGTTTCCGAACCGCGTCGATCTGGGCGTCGGGCGCGCACCGGGCGGCGACATGCGCACGGCACAGGCGGTTGCCGCCGGCGCCTACAATCGCGGCGAACTGTTCCCGCAGCAGGTCGCCGATCTCGTCGCGCTGATGAACGGCACGCTGCCTTCGGATCATCTTGCGCACGGCGTGCTGCTGCAGCCGCAGATCGACACGCGTCCGCAATTGTGGGTGCTCGGTTCCAGCGATTTCGGCGGCATGCTGGCGGCGCAACTTGGCATCCGTTTTTCATTCGCGCACTTCATCAATGCGCATTTCGGGCATGCCGTCGCGCAGGCTTATCGCGAGCGCTTCAAGGCTGGCAACGAACAGAAGCCGTATCTCGCGGCTGCCGTGTTCGTGATCTGCGCGGACACGGAGCAGGAAGCAATCGAGCTTGAAAAAGCCGTCGATCTGCGGCGCGTACAAATGGCCTACGGATTGAACGCGCCCGTTCCGTCCGTCGCGCAAGGACTCGCACAGGAATATGGCGAACGCGAGCAACTGATCATCGACCGCGAGAAGCCGCGTAGCATCATCGGCACGCCGGAATCCGTCACGGAACGGCTGCACGCGTTGCAGGAACAGTTCGACGCCGACGAACTGATCGTGCTGACCGTCGCGGGCAGTTATCGCGCGCGGTTGCGCTCGTATCAGCTGCTTGCCGAAGCGTTTGATCTCGGCAAGTCATGAATCGATCACGGCGGTCCATCGCGATGGTGGACGCCACAACTTCTTCAACCTCTCACCGAACTGCATGAAACTCGACCTGAAGATTCTCGACCCGCGCATGCGCGAACAACTTCCCGCCTACGCCACGACGGGCAGCGCGGGCCTCGATCTGCGCGCGTGCCTCGACGCGCCGATGACGCTCGAACCCGGCCAGACCGCGCTCGTGCCAACGGGCCTCGCGATCCATCTGGCCGATCCCGGCTACGCGGCGCTGATCCTGCCGCGCTCGGGTCTTGGTCACAAGCACGGTATCGTGCTGGGCAATCTGGTCGGCCTGATCGACTCGGATTACCAAGGCCAGTTGATGATCTCGACGTGGAATCGCGGTACGACCACGTTCACGCTGAATCCGATGGAGCGTCTCGCGCAACTGGTGATCGTGCCCGTCGTGCAGGCCGAGTTCAATATCGTCGATGAGTTCGAGACGAGCGATCGCGGCGAAGGCGGCTTCGGCAGCACCGGCAAACACTGAGACATTGCTCAGCTTCGCGCGTTGAAGCTCGTTGAAGCTTTCAGCGCGTAGCAAATAAAAACGGCGTGGGTTGTGAAACCCACGCCGTTTTTTTGTTCGCTTCGGAGCGATCGACGCTTAGTCGACTTCCACCGCTTCCGGATTCGGATTGCGCGGCGGCGCCGAGTTTTCGTCGAAGGTCAGCAGGACCTTGTCGTCCGCATCGACGTCGACCGTCACGCGGCCACCGCTCATCAGCTTGCCGAACAGCAGTTCGTCGGCCAGTGCGCGACGGATCGTGTCCTGGATCAGACGCTGCATCGGACGTGCGCCCATCAGCGGATCGAAACCGTGCTTCGCCAGATGCTTGCGCAGCGCATCCGTGAAGAGCGCGTCGACCTTCTTCTCGTGCAGCTGATCTTCCAGTTGCATCAGGAACTTGTCGACCACGCGCATGATGATTTCTTCATCGAGCGAGCGGAAGCTGATCGTCGCGTCCAGACGGTTGCGGAACTCAGGCGTGAACATGCGCTTGATATCGGCCATTTCGTCGCCGGTTTCGCGGCGCGTCGTGAAACCGATCGTCGACTTCTGCATCGACTCGGCGCCCGCATTCGTCGTCATGATGATGATGACGTTGCGGAAATCCGCCTTGCGTCCGTTGTTGTCCGTCAGCGTGCCGTGGTCCATCACCTGCAGCAGCACGTTGTAGATATCCGGATGCGCCTTCTCGATTTCGTCGAGCAGCAGCACGCAATGCGGCTTCTTCGTCACGGCTTCCGTCAGCAGACCGCCCTGATCGAAACCGACATATCCCGGCGGCGCGCCGATCAAGCGGCTCACCGCGTGACGTTCCATGTATTCCGACATGTCGAAACGGATCAGCTCGATGCCCAGCGTGAACGCCAGTTGTCGCGCCACTTCCGTCTTGCCGACGCCCGTCGGACCGGAGAACAGGAACGCGCCGATCGGCTTGTCCGTCTTGCCGAGACCCGCGCGCGCCATCTTGATCGATGCCGACAGCGCATCGATTGCCGGATCCTGACCGAACACGACAGCCTTCAGATCGCGGTCGAGCGTTTGCAGCTTGCTGCGGTCGTCTTGCGAGACGCTTTGCGCCGGCACGCGCGCAATCTTCGAGATGATCTCTTCGATCTCGCTCTTGCCGATGGTCTTCTTCTGCTTCGACTTCGGCAGGATGCGTTGCGCCGCGCCCGCTTCGTCGATCACGTCGATCGCCTTGTCGGGCAGATGACGATCCGTGATGAAGCGTGCCGACAGCTCAGCCGCCGCCGACAGCGCACCCGACGAATACTTCACGCCGTGGTGCTCTTCGAAGCGCGACTTCAGGCCGCGCAGGATCGCCACCGTCTGCTCGACGGTCGGCTCAGTCACGTCGATCTTCTGGAAACGACGCGACAATGCCGCGTCTTTTTCGAAGATGCCGCGGAATTCCGTGAACGTCGTCGCGCCGATGCACTTGAGCGTGCCCGACGACAGCGCCGGCTTCAGCAGATTCGATGCGTCCAGCGTGCCTCCCGATGCGGCGCCCGCGCCGATCAGCGTATGAATTTCGTCGATGAACAGGATCGCGTTCGGACGTTCTTTCAGTTCCTTCAGAACCGTCTTGAGGCGCTGTTCGAAATCACCGCGATACTTGGTGCCCGCGAGCAACGCGCCCATATCGAGCGAGAACACTTGCGCATCGACCAGGATATCCGGCACTTCGCCGCGCGTGATGCGCCATGCGAGACCTTCGGCGATGGCCGTCTTGCCGACGCCCGCCTCGCCAACCAGTAGCGGATTGTTCTTGCGACGACGGCACAGCACCTGCACGACGCGCTCGACTTCCGCTTCGCGTCCGATCAACGGATCGATGCGGCCGTCCTTGGCCATCTGGTTCAGGTTCTGCGTGAACTGCGCAAGCGGCGTTTCCTTCTGCGCGGCGGCTTCGTCCGATTCCGCGTTCGCATCCGTCGACTTCGCAGCTTCCGAGCTGTTCGTCTTCGCGATGCCGTGCGAAATGAAATTGACGACGTCCAGACGCGTCACGCCCTGCTGCTGCAGGTAGTAGACCGCGTGCGAATCCTTCTCGCCGAAGATCGCCACGAGCACGTTCGCGCCCGTCACTTCCTTCTTGCCGTTCGAGGTGGACTGGACGTGCATGATCGCGCGCTGGATCACACGCTGGAAACCCAGCGTGGGCTGCGTGTCGACGTCGTCGGTGCCCGGAACGGTCGGCGTGTTGTCGTGAATGAAGTTGCGCAGGTTCTGACGCAGGTCTTCGATGTTGGCCGCGCATGCGCGTAGCACTTCCGCCGCAGTCGGGTTGTCCAACAGCGCCAGCAAAAGATGTTCGACCGTGATGAACTCATGCCGTGCCTGGCGTGCTTCCATGAACGCCATGTGCAGACTGACTTCCAGTTCCTGGGCAATCATGCTTCCTCCATCACGCACTGCAGCGGATGCCCTGCCTGCCGCGCGTGGGTAACGACTTGCTCGACTTTGGTCGACGCGATGTCCCGCGTGTAGACCCCACAAACTCCCCTGCCTTCGCGATGGACCTTCAACATAATCTGCGTTGCGGTCTCACGATCCTTATTGAAATATTCCTGCACGACCATCACGACGAATTCCATCGGCGTGAAATCGTCATTCAACAACACCACCTTGAACATGGCAGGCGGTTTCAGCTTTTGTTCCTGCCGCTCCAGTACGGTGTTGTCCTGCTTGTCCGGGATAATCGCCATACACCCATTCTAAACAACTCGGACAGGCCCGCAATCCTGTCAAAACCCGACCGGCTGGCCGGACATCGGTTCCCTCCGGCCCTGTGGAGCAGCCTCTCGCGGGTGCGCTCTGCGCCGGGCCGCGTGCGGTGGCGGCCCTCCGGTAATTCTGCATTGCAGCTTGATGACTGCAGTCGGATCGAGTATCGCACAACCCGGGCCAGCAAGCTGATGACACGCCAACCTCGCCATCGGCCGCTTCACCGTTGAACTGCATGTGAGTCGATTATGCGACTTTTCAAGACGCGCCGCTTGCGCCACCGCACATAAGAAAAGCGGGAGAAACCCTGGAAATTGGGTCTTTACAACGAAGAAATGGGCGTCTCAAAATTTTCTTGACACTCGAATAAAGAGACTCAACAATCAAGCTGGCACTTTTTTCAATAAGCGGTCTATACGAAAAAATGCCGTTGGTGAGCTTGTGAGGAGGGACGACTGCATCCCGTGGTCGTTGAGCTTTTCGAGGGCTCGTGGCAGCTTTTGAGTTACAGGGGAAGTTGGTATGGCAACTGGTACGGTCAAGTGGTTCAACGACGCGAAAGGTTTCGGATTCATTACGCCCGACGAAGGCGGTGAGGATCTGTTTGCACACTTTTCGGCTATCCAGATGAACGGTTTCAAGACCCTCAAGGAAGGCCAGAAAGTTAGCTTCGAGGTCGTTCAAGGCCCGAAGGGCAAGCAGGCATCGAACATTCAGTCCGCAGCCTGAACGTTTGGGCCCAAAGCCTTGAAAACCCGGCTTCATGCCGGGTTTTTTCGTTTCTGGCGTCGGCGATGTCTCTATCGATAACTACGGCAACAATCAGACAACCTTGAGGGTTGCCATCATGCCGAGATCCTCGTGTTCCAGTATGTGGCAATGGAACATCCGCTCGCCCGCGTCATGCTGCACCGTGGCGATGCGCACCGTCTCGCCCGGCTGCACGTTCACGGTATCCCGCCATGCGAGATACGGCTCTGGCGTACTGACGCCGCCCCGCTCCCGTCCGATCACCTGAAACTGCGTGCCGTGCAGATGGAACGGATGATCCATATCGGTGCGGTTTTCTATCGACCAGACTTCGACTTCGCCGCGCTTGCTGGTCAGTGCAATGCGCTTCGGATCGAAGCTCGCGCCGTTGATCATGAACTGCATGCCGGGCGGCAGCGCCGACATCATTGCACCGGGACGATGCATCGCCGTCATGTCCATCGCCTCCGTGAAAACGACGGATTTGTGCGGTGCTTTGTCGGCTGAGTCCGCTGCTGCGAGCAGCGGCGTGTTGGGCCGCAACGCAGGCGGCACCGCACGCGCCGTAGCGTTCGGCGCGAAATGGACATCGGCGAGCGGTTTGGCGGGATCGGCGGGCAGGCTCTGGCCTTCCGTCATCGTCATCTTGCGGCGGTCGTACGCGGCAGCGGTGAGAATTGCCGTCGACGCTTGCGCACCGCCACGCACGATAATCTCCGCCCGCTCGCCCGGCGCGAGCAGCAACACCGTGAGTCCGTCGCGCGGCTTGTCGAGCAGGCCGCCGTCCGTGCCGACCTGCGTAAAAGTCTTACCGCCCAACGACACGCTCAGATAGCGTGCATTACAACCATTCCACAGACGCCAGCGCTCATCCTGCGCGACATCGATGCGCGGACGGCGCGCGCCGTTCACCAGCACGAACTGGCCTTCCCGGCCGTTCATCCAGTCCATCATGTCGTTCGGCGCGACGGACCCGTCGCTAGCCAGCTTCAGGTCCGAGAAGAACAGATGACGCTCGGGGAACGCGGCGAGCGGATCGTCGGCGGCGCGCACGACAATCGGCCCGGCCAGCCCGCGAAACACCTGTTCCGCCGACATCATGTGCGGATGCGGGTGATACCAGTACGTGCCAGCGCTGCCCGGCGGCAGCGTGAAGCGATACACGTGCGACGCACCCGGCGCGACGGGGTTCGTGGGATTGCCGTCCTGATCGGGCGGAACGGGCAATCCGTGCCAGTGAATCGTCGACGGTTGCGGCAGATGGTTGACGAAGCGGATCTCGACGGTGTCACCTTCCTTCACGTCGATCAGCGGCCCGACGATCGGCCCCTGCGCGGCGTCGCCATACAGCCAGAGCGCCGTCGAATGGCCCGGCATCAACTGGCGGCGCACCGGTTGCGCAACGAGCGTCGCGCGGAAGATGCCCGGCTCGCTGCTTTCGTTCGCAAGCTTGCGCAATGCAGCGAGCGGCGCGCCTGCGGGCAGCGCGGTTTCCGGCGCGAGTTTCGTGGATGCCTGCGTGGCGTGCGCGTGAGACGCATGCGACGACGACATGCCCGGCATGTCGTCCATATCGCTCATGCCGGACATGCCTTTCATGTCGTGCATCGAATGCTGCGCGAAGACGTTGCGCGTGAACAGCGACGCGACGGCCGCGCTCAACGTGCGTACGAGAAAATCCCTGCGAATCATGGATCAATTCCTTGCTGATGCGGCGCGGCAACCCGGTTGCGCGCGACGCATGGATCGTGTGACGGATGCGGGTATGACGGGCTCACACGCGCATCGGTTTCGGGCGCACGTGCAGTTCACGCGCGCTGACATCGAACGGTCACACGATCGGCGGGCGCACAGGCGGTGCGCGTGTGACGCTCGCGCGCGCCGGATCGCTATCGGCGTCGAGCAGCTGCGACGAAGCGATACGCAACGCAACACCAACGCCCGACAGCAACGCGCTGCAATGCGCACCGCACGCGGTCATGCAGCAAAGCGAATGCGTGCGATGGCAGGAAGGATCGCTGGTATCGCAATGGACCGCGCCCGCGTGCATCGACTGATGCACACTCGCCGCTTGCGACGCCGCATCGTGATGATGCTCGCACGCCGACGCGCCCTGCATGCCGAGCAGGACGAACGTCAACACGACGAGGATGCGCCACAACGATTTCATGCGTGCACGTAAAGCAATAGGCAACAGAAGTGCGTCGATCATAACGCAGCAGGACTGCAGTGAAGATGACGGAAGCTCAAAACAAAACCCCGGCGCGCCGGGGTTTTGTTCAGAAAGCAGGCGCTAGAACCGCGCTCACATATTGTCGATCATCACCTGACCGAAGCCCGAGCACGACACCTGCGTCGCGCCTTCCATCAGACGCGCGAAGTCGTACGTAACGCGCTTGGACAGAATCGATTTTTCCATCGACTTCAGAATCGTATCCGCCGCTTCCGTCCAGCCGATATGACGCAACATCATCTCTGCCGACAGAATTTCCGAGCCCGGATTCACATAATCCTTGCCCGCATACTTCGGTGCGGTGCCGTGCGTAGCTTCGAACATCGCGACGGAATCCGACATGTTCGCGCCCGGCGCGATACCGATACCGCCGACCTGCGCAGCCAGCGCATCGGAGATGTAGTCGCCGTTCAGGTTCAGCGTCGCGATCACGTCGTACTCGGCGGGACGCAACAGGATCTGCTGCAGGAACGCATCGGCGATCACGTCCTTCACGACGACATCGTTGCCCGTCTTCGGATTCTTCACCTTCATCCACGGGCCGCCATCGATCAATTCCGCGCCGAACTCTTTCTGCGCGAGCGCATAGCCATAGTCACGGAAAGCGCCTTCCGTGTACTTCATGATGTTGCCCTTGTGTACCAGCGTCACGGTGCGGCGGTCGTGGTCGAGCGCGTATTGAATCGCCTTGCGCACCAGACGTTCTGTGCCTTCGCGCGAGACCGGCTTCACGCCGATACCCGACGAGTCCGGGAAGCGGATCTTCTTCACGCCCATTTCGTCGCGCAGGAACTGGATGACCTTCTTCGCTTCGGGCGAGCCAGCCGGCCATTCGATGCCCGCGTAGATGTCTTCCGAGTTCTCGCGGAAGATCACCATGTTGACCTTCTCCGGTTCGCGCAGCGGCGACGGCACGCCCTTGAAGTACTGCACAGGACGCAGACACACGTAGAGATCCAGCTCCTGGCGCAGCGCGACGTTCAGCGAACGGATGCCGCCGCCGACAGGCGTCGTGAGCGGCCCCTTGATCGACACGATGTAGTCCTTCACCACCTGCAGCGTTTCTTCCGGCAGCCACACGTCGGGACCATAGACCCGGGTCGCCTTCTCGCCGGCGAAGATTTCCATCCAGTGGATCTTCTTCTTGCCGCCGTACGCTTTTTCGACAGCGGCATCGACGACCTTGATCATCACGGGCGTAATGTCGACGCCCGTGCCGTCGCCCTCGATGTACGGGATGATCGGCTTGTCGGAAACGTTGAGCGAGAAATCCGGGTTGACGGTGATCTTGTCACCGTCAGCCGGAACCGTGATGTGCTGATACGCCATGATCGGACTCCAGTGATAGCTGGTCTGTGAGAACAGGTTGGAAATGCGAAAACGGGGCGCTCCCCTTGCGCGCGATGCGGTGCCGCGCCGATGCAGGTGCTGATGCCAGAAACCGATACAGCAAGCGGCCAGGCGGTTATTCTAGCCCACACCGGGGCCGGACCGCGCTCGGGACGTGCACGTAGACCGATCACGCCCGATGCGCGCTGCCCGGTTATAGACAATGTCTTATATCTTGTATAAGACATAAGACTGACCGTCCGGCGATATGCATTAAGATCTCGCCATTTACTAATCTGCTATCCGGCGCGCCCCCGCTTCGCCTCGTTCTCGCATGACACTGCTCGCACTCAACAAGCCCTTCGGCACGATCTGCCAGTTTTCCGCGCATGAAACGCGCGCGTCGCTGGGCGACTGGGTGAAAGTGCCCGGCGTCTATCCCGCGGGACGACTCGACTCCGACAGCGAAGGTCTGCTTCTTCTCACCGACGACGGCGCGTTGCAGGCGCGTATCGCCGAACCCCGGCACAAACTGGTGAAGCGCTACTGGGCGCAAGTGGAAGGCGCGCCTTCAGATAAAGACCTGAAAGCGCTCGCACGCGGCGTCGATCTCGGCGACTACGTGACGCGGCCCTGTCACGCGAACTTCGTCGATCCAGGCGAATCGCTTTGGGCACGCACGCCGCCTATCCGCTATCGCGCGGCAATTCCCACCACGTGGATCGAACTGTCGATCACCGAAGGAAAGAACCGGCAGGTGCGTCGCATGACAGCGGCCGTCGGCTTTCCGACGTTGCGTCTCGTGCGTGTCGGCGTCGGTGCGCTCGATATTTTTTCGCTCGGTCTGCAGCCTGGTGACAGCATCGAATTGCCCGCTCGCGCACCATGGGAAGGTTTTGCACGTTGAGCATCGCGCACCCGCAATAGATGCCGATATCTCCGCTAAGCCGTTGTATCGACAGTTGTTTTCATTCGAATCCGCAATTAGAAAAATGCGCGCAAAAAGCGCTAGAAAGTCTGCTCCTGCGACGCGTTATCACATTCGAAAAATTTCCTGAAAATTTTCGTCAACCGCGTCGCGAGTTCATGCGTTACTCGACGCAGATGCCGCTAAAGCTGTCCGGCATTCAGCCTCAAGAGCCTTGATGCAAGCCGCTCCAACGACGTGTATGAAGGTGTCTGAACGCTCGCACCCGCAACGAAAATTTCTTCAATGCGGATGTCAACCGAAAGGTCGACGGCACGTTTAACGACATGACTCAACCTGATCGGGTCATTGGGTTAATTAACTAAAGCTGAGGATTCACAAAATGAACAAACTGATCGCCGCTCTGGTCGCTGGCCTCTTCGCAACGGCAGCATTCGCACAAGCTTCGGCACCGGAAGCAGCTTCGGCAGCTCCGGCAGCAGCAGCTTCGTCGCACAAGGCAACGAAGAAGGTTTCGCACAAGAAGTCGCACAAGAAGGCAGCAGCTCCGGCAGCAGCTTCGGCAGCATCGGAATAAGTTTGTTGCAATAACGCAGTCAAGAACTAGCAGATTTGCCGTTCTTACGGCGTTGAAAGGCAGATGGCCGCAAGGCTCTCTGCCTTTTTGTTTTTGACGCGCTCGCGTAACATTCGCGGTTCATATTCAGCAAGGAGCTACCTCGTGCGATTTTCATTGCGCCCGTTAATCGCGCGTCTCGCGATTGCCATTGCATTCCCTGTTGCCGCCCTCGCGGTGTTGTCGTTCATGACGACGATATCCGTGCGAGATGCGCATGCGCAGCAGATGCCTCAGGGCGCAAAGCAGCCCGGCGATTTTCCGCGCGCCAAACTCACGGCAGGCATGTTCGTCATCGACGCCGCCGTTGCCGCGAACGATGCCGATCGCGAACAGGGTTTGATGTACCGCACGCAACTCCAGCCGAACGAAGGCATGCTCTTCGTGTTCGGCGAGAATGCCGTGCACTGCTTCTGGATGAAGAACACGTTGATCCCGCTGTCGATCGCATTCATGCGCGCCGACGGCACGATCACCGACATCGATGAGATGCAGGCAGAAACCACCAACAACCATTGCCCGAAGAACAACGGCGTCTATGCGCTGGAAATGAGCAAGGGCTGGTTCACGTCGAAGGGCATCAAGCCCGGTATGAAGATTCAGGGCTTGCCGGCGCCGCAGTAAGCAGCAATAAGCGCGCTCGCCGCCCGCAACGCATACGAACCGGATACAAGCCGGCGCAGCCGAAAGGCGCGCCGGCTTGTTTTTTTTGCGTCGCGCCGCAACGTAGGGCTGGCGCCTGCTCTGACGGCTTCTGGCAGGATTCCTGCAAAAGCCGGGGCGACACGCTATTCTTATAGTCTCACCAGCAGCACCGAGATCGGCCGGGCCGCAGCACACAAGCCCGGCGCCATTCACCGGCGCGCCTACTCCATGGAGGTTCACGTGCCCCGCAAGACTCCTATCGAGCGATATCGGAACATCGGTATCAGTGCTCACATCGATGCCGGCAAGACCACCACCACCGAACGCATTCTTTTCTACACCGGCGTGACTCACAAGATCGGCGAGGTTCACGACGGCGCGGCCACGATGGACTGGATGGAACAGGAGCAGGAGCGCGGCATCACGATTACCTCGGCAGCTACGACGGCCTTCTGGAAAGGCATGGCGGGCAATTATCCCGAGCACCGCATCAACATCATCGACACGCCGGGGCACGTCGACTTCACGATCGAAGTCGAGCGCTCGATGCGCGTGCTCGACGGTGCGTGCATGGTTTATGACTCGGTTGGCGGCGTGCAGCCGCAGTCCGAAACCGTGTGGCGTCAGGCGAATAAGTACAAGGTGCCGCGCATTGCGTTCGTCAACAAGATGGACCGTGTCGGCGCGGACTTCTTC
This sequence comes from Burkholderia sp. Ac-20365, assembly GCF_017104715.1. Classification (GTDB taxonomy): domain Bacteria; phylum Pseudomonadota; class Gammaproteobacteria; order Burkholderiales; family Burkholderiaceae; genus Paraburkholderia. Next base: position 10,996 of record NZ_JAAGPI010000031.1, on the reverse strand, counting down.
CGCGTGCAGAAGCAGATTGGCGATCGCCTGAAGGGCGTGGCCGTGCCCATCCAGATTCCAATTGGCGCGGAAGATCATTTCCAGGGCGTGGTCGATCTCGTGAAGATGAAGGCGATCGTGTGGGATGACGAGAGCCAGGGCATCAAATTCACGTACGAAGAGATCCCCGACAACCTCAAGGAACTCGCGCACGAGTGGCGCGAAAAGATGGTCGAGGCAGCGGCGGAATCGAGCGAAGAGCTGCTCGAGAAGTACCTGACCGATCACGAGAGCCTGACGGAAGACGAGATCAAGACGGGTCTGCGCAAGCGCACGATTGCCAACGAAATCGTGCCGATGCTGTGCGGCAGCGCGTTCAAGAACAAGGGCGTGCAGGCGATGCTCGACGCTGTGATCGACTATCTGCCCTCGCCTGTCGACGTGCCCGCGATTCTCGGCCACACGGAAGACGACAAGGAAGCGGAGCGTCATCCGAGCGACGACGAGCCGTTCTCGGCGCTCGCGTTCAAGATCATGACGGACCCGTTCGTCGGTCAGCTGATCTTCTTCCGCGTGTATTCGGGCGTGGTGAATTCGGGCGACACCGTCTACAACCCGGTGAAGGAAAAGAAGGAACGTCTCGGCCGTATTCTTCAGATGCACGCGAACGAGCGCAAGGAAATCAAGGAAGTGCGCGCGGGCGACATCGCGGCTGCGGTCGGCCTGAAGGAAGCAACGACGGGCGACACGCTATGTGATCCGAACAACATCATCATCCTCGAACGGATGATCTTCCCTGAGCCGGTGATCTCGCAGGCTGTCGAGCCGAAGACGAAGGCCGACCAGGAAAAGATGGGCATTGCGCTGAACCGTCTGGCGCAGGAAGACCCGTCGTTCCGCGTCGCGACGGATGAAGAGTCTGGCCAGACGATCATCTCGGGCATGGGCGAGCTGCACCTGGAGATTCTGGTCGACCGGATGAAGCGCGAGTTCGGCGTCGAGGCTACGGTGGGCAAGCCGCAGGTTGCGTATCGCGAGACGGTGCGCACGAAGGTCGAAGGCGTGGAAGGCAAGTTCGTCAAGCAGTCGGGCGGACGTGGTCAGTATGGCCATGCCGTGCTTACGGTGGAGCCGGATCCGGGCAAGGGCTACGAGTTCGTCGATGCAATCAAGGGCGGCGTGATTCCACGCGAATTCATTCCGGCTGTCGACAAAGGCATTCAGGAAACGCTCAAGGCCGGTGTGCTGGCGGGTTATCCCGTTGTCGATGTGAAGGTCACGTTGACGTTTGGTTCGTACCACGATGTTGACTCGAACGAAAACGCGTTCCGTATGGCTGGGTCGATGGCGTTCAAGGAGGGCATGCGCAAGGCCAAGCCTGTGCTGCTCGAGCCGATGATGGCTGTCGAGGTGGAGACGCCAGAAGACTTCATGGGTAACGTGATGGGCGATCTTTCCGGCCGGCGCGGGATTGTGCAAGGCATGGAGGATATTGCCGGCGGTGGCGGCAAGCTTGTGCGGGCTGAAGTGCCGCTAGCGGAGATGTTTGGGTATTCGACTTCATTGCGGTCTCTCACGCAGGGGCGTGCTACTTATACGATGGAGTTCAAGCATTACGCTGAGACGCCGAATAATGTTTCCGAGGCGATTATTAATTCGAAGTCGAAGTAGTTTTTTTGCTCGGCGCGAAAGGCCTGTTCTTTTTGGACAGGCCTTTTTTGTTGGTCGGTTTGGTTTGGTTTGATTTGCTTTGGTTTGGTTTGCCTGGCTTTTCTCTGGCATCCGCGATGTGATGTACCCCTTCACGCGTCGCCCCTGTGCGGGGCAGCACCTACTTTTCTTTGCCGCGGCAAAGAAAAGTAGGCAAAAGAAAGCCGCTGAACACCGCCAGTTCTTGTTCCCGCCTGAGGGCCCCCAACGGGTCCTCCGCTTCAAACGGCAATCTGCTTTTCAATGCCCGTTGCCAGCGCCTTGAAACGGCGCCTCACCCGCTTCACGCTCCCGCGTCGTCACATGCGCAATCACATCGCCCATGTTCTATAGCGGCAAACTGTGTGTAGGCTTTCGCGGCGTACAGGCATCACTTCGGACTGTAAAACACGATCGGTGTCGTAAGAGCGCCAACGTGTGCAGTACTACGACCTACACACAGTTTGCCACCTGGGCGGCCGTAACCATTCGTTGCGGCTGGCTGCGCTACGGGTGATTGAAGTGGGTTAGGCGCTTTGCCGAAGCGTTGGCAACGGGCATTGAATGGCAGAACGCCGTTTGAAGTGGAAGACCCGTTGGGGGCCCTCAGGCGGAGGTCAAGAACGGGCGGTGTTAGCCCGCTTTCTTTGCTTACTTTCTTTGCGGCGGCAAAGAAAGTAAGTGCCGCCCCGCACAGGGGCAACGCATGAACTGGGCAAAACATCACGCGGATGCCAGCGCCGACCAAACCCAAACCCAAACCCAAACCCCAAAACCAAAACCAAAACCAAAACCCTTTTTGACCATGCCAAAATACAAAAACCGAGCCGCAGGCAAAAGGAGACCCCTCATGACCCATGACCCCAAAACCCCGCCGGAGGCACCAACAAAAGACTGGCGTGACAACGGCGTAAAAGTCATCAAAGGCGACCAGCTCGACACCAACACACCACAAACCCCAGGCATGAACCGCGCAGCCGCAATCAACGCCGCGCGCGTTGGCGCGCAAAAAATCTGGGCCGGCACGGTAACGATCCATCCCAATGCAAAAACAGGCGCCCACCACCACGGCGCGCTGGAAAGCGTGATCTACGTGGTAAGAGGCCACGCCCGCATGCGCTGGGGCGAACACCTGGAATTCACCGCTGAAGCCGGCCCCGGTGACTTCATCTTCGTGCCGCCCTATGTCCCGCATCAGGAAATCAACGCAAGCACCGACGATCCCCTCGAATGCGTGCTCGTGCGCAGCGATAACGAAGCCGTCGTCGTGAACCTCAACATCGACGCCGTCGAGCAGCCCGAAACCGTCTACTGGGTCGATCCGATTCACAAGCACCCGCATGACCACTGACCCGTTCGCCAATCCAGGTATGACGCCCACCCGCTCCCTGCGCCCTCGCCTCGTCACGCTATACGTCGGACTGATCGCCGCCAATCTCGCCGCGTGGGCGTGGGCGCTGATCGCGTTTCGTCATTACCCGCTCCTGCTCGGCACCGCATTGCTCGCCTATGGCTTCGGTCTGCGCCACGCGGTCGACGCCGATCACATCGCCGCGATCGACGCCGTCACGCGCAAGCTGATGCAGGAAGGCAAACGGCCACTCGGTGTCGGACTGGCGTTCTCCCTCGGACATTCGACAATCGTGGTCGCCGCGACGGTCGGCATCGCGTTGACGGCGCTCTCGCTGCACGGGCGCTTCGAAGAATTTCATGCCGTCGGCGGCACGATCGGCACGATGGTGTCGTCGGTCTTTCTGCTGGTGCTCGCGGGCGTGAATCTCATGATCCTGCGCGATGTGTGGCGCCGTTACCGGCATGTGCAGCAAGGCGGTCAACTCACGCATGAAGACGCCGCTCGCGGTGCGCCCGCCGGTCTGCTGTCGCGAGCACTCAAGCCGCTGTTCCGCCTCGTGACGAAAAGCTGGCACATGTACCCCGTCGGCGTGCTGTTCGGCCTCGGCTTCGATACCGCAACCGAAATCGGCCTGCTCGCCATCGCCGCCGCGGAAGCAGGCAAAGGCCTGCCGCTCTACTCGATCCTCGTGTTCCCCGCGCTCTTCACAGCGGGCATGACGCTCGTCGATTCCACCGACAACGTCCTGATGGTTCACGCCTACAGCTGGGCCATGGACGATCCGAAGCGCAAGCTCTACTACAACGCGAGCATCACATTCGTATCGGCCATCGTTGCGATTGCGATCGGCGGCATCGAGGCACTCGGCTTGCTCTCGGACAAACTGGGCTTGAGCGGCGGCGCATGGGATGCGGTGGCGTCCGTCAACGAGCACTTCGGCGTGCTCGGCTATGGCATCGTCAGTGTCTTCATGCTGTGCTGGATCGGCTCGATCCTCTTTCATCGCTGGCGCAAGCCCGCGCCGCTCGCCCGATAACGTCTCGCCGCGAGCGCAAAAGCGCGCGCCGCCGAAGCGCCGGATCGGCCGCCGCAGCACGCCGCCAGTCGCCGCGTGGGCGGCGCGCCGTTGTGCATACGACACACCTCCCGCGCTGATTCGTCTGAAGGGAACGCCACGCGGCAGCGAATGCTCCCAATCCGGAGGCAATCGCTTACACTGAACCCGCATCTTTGCCGCAGTACCACCGCAGCGCCCCGCGACCCCACGCGCGGCGTCCCAACAGAACGGATCGGACCACCATCGATGAAGAATTCCGCGGGCCCGCGTTTTGCGCCTCGCCCAGCCGAAGCACTCGATCTGGAGGCGACGCGCCGCAGCGCCGACGCCCACGGCAATCACGCCATCGACGAATTTCTCGCCGGCCGCCTCACGCGCCGTGAACTGCTTCGCTATGCAAGCGTGATCGGCATGTCGCTCGCAGGCGGCGGTTTGATGATGCCGCGCAGCGCCCGCGCACAGGCCGCAGCCGGCGCGAATGCAACGATCCGCGTCGCGCACCTCACGCCCACGGGCGCCGTCGATCCCATGACGGTCACCGATTCCGCCAGCCTCTGCCTGCTCAATCAGACGGGCGAATTCCTGATCGACGACGACGGCGAGAAGCAGACGCTCAAACCGGTGCTCGCACTCTCGTGGAAGCCGAACGACAAGGGCGACGTGTGGACCTTCAAGCTGCGCGAGAACGTCAAGTTCCATGACGGCCAGCCGTTCACGGCGAAAGACGTCGCGGCGACCTTCGACCGTCTCTCCGATCCCGCCGCCGGCTCGGCCGCGCTCTCGACGCTCAAGGGCGTGCTATCGAAGGGCGGCACGAAAGTCATCGACGATCACACCGTCGCGTTTCATCTCGACGCACCCAACGGCAACTTCCCGTACTACGTTTCATCCGACAACTACAACGCGGTGATCCTGCCTGCGAACTACGCCGGCAACTACGAGAAGACCTTCATCGGCACGGGCCCGTTCAAGCTCGAAAAGTACCAGGCAAAAGTGGGCGTGTCGTTCGTGCGCAATCCCGACTACTGGGGCGAGAAAGCGCTGCCGCAGCGCGTGCAGTTCACGTTCTACGCGGACCAGCAGGCGCAGATTCTCGCGCTGCAAGGTCATCAGGCCGACGTGATGCCGACCTTCACCATCCAGGGCGGCCAGGGTTTGCTGAACAACCCCGAGTTCAAGGTCGTCGGCGTGAAATCGAGCGCGCACCGGCAGATTCACATGCGCGTCGACAGCCCGCAGTTCAAGGACAAACGCGTGCGTCAGGCGCTCGCGTTGTCACTCGATCGCGAGGTGATCGTCAAGGGTCTCTTCAAGGGCCGCGCGCAGGTCGGCAACGACAGCCCGTTCGCGCCGGTGTTTCCGTCGTCGGATGCGGGCGTGCCGCAGCGCAGGATCGATGTCGCGAAGGCGAAGCAACTGCTTGCGCAAGCCGGCGTGCCGAACGGTTTCGACGTGACGCTCACGACCGAAAAGTTCATGGAGATTCCCGACCTCGCCGTCGTCGTGCAGAACTATGCGAAGGCGGTGGGCATCCGCATCAACCTGAAAGTGGAGAGCCAGTCGCAGTACTACGGCTCGGGCACGCCGGGCAAATCGGACTGGCTCGATTCGCCGCTCGGCATCACCGATTACGGCAGCCGCGGCGTGCCGAACGTGTTCCTCAACGCGCCGTTGACGAGCACGGGCACCTGGAACGCCGCGCACTTCAAGAACCCGCAGTACGACAAGCTGGTGGCCGACTACGTCGCCGCACTCGATATCGCCGCGCAGAAGAAAGTCTCCGCGCAGATCCAGACGCTGCTGCTCGACGAAACGCCCGTGGTCTTCCCGTTCTTCTACGATCAGCTGATCGCCGCGCGCAAGCAGTTGAACGGCGTGCGCTTCACGGCGATCGCGCAGCTGTATTTCGATCGCGCGACGCTCGCGGCCTGATTGCACGCGACGCTGCGAGCAAGGGATACAGATGTCGACCACGGTTTCCGCTTCCGTCGCTCGCGGCCCGCGCGGCAGTGCGATGCGCGTCGTGCGATTCGTCGGCACGCGTGTCGGTCTGTCGCTGATCACGTTGTGGCTGCTGTCGGTGATCGTGTTCGCGGGCGGGCAGTTGCTGCCTGGTGATATCGGCCGCGCGATTCTCGGCCCGCTCGCCGATGCGCGTGCGGTCGCCGCGCTCAATCATCAGCTTGGCGCGGACCGGCCGCTTCTCACGCAGTACACGCAGTGGATCACGCACTTCGTGCGAGGCGACATGGGCCTGTCGTACACGTATCGTGAACCGGTTGTGCAGTTCGTCGGCAGTGCGTTGGCGAATTCGGCGAAGCTCGGTTTTCTCGCGTTCATCATCGTCGTGCCGCTCGGTATTGCAGGCGGCGTGTGGGCCGCGATGCACGCGGGACGCTGGCTCGATCGCACGATCAGCATCGCCGGTCTCTCGGCGACGGTGGTGCCCGAGTTCGTGTCGTCGATCGTGCTGATACTCGTGTTCGGCGTGTGGCTGCAATGGCTGCCCATCGATGCCACGTATCCGCCCGACGCCGGTGTCTTCACGCAACTGAAGCATCTCGTCTTGCCCGTGCTGCCGCTCGTACTCGTGTTCTTCGGCTATATCGCGCGGATGGCGCGCGCCGGCACCGTCGAAGCGCTCGATGCCGATTACACACGCACCGCGATTCTCAAGGGCTTGCCGCCGCATATCGTGATCTTCCGGCACGTGCTTCGCAACGCCTTGCTGCCGACCATCACCGTCGCCGCGACGCAGCTCGGCTACATGATCGGCGGCCTCGTCGTCGTCGAGACGCTGTTCCACTATCAGGGCATCGGCTCGCTGATCTACAACGCAGCGAAGGCCAAAGACTTTCCGATGCTCGAAGCGGGCGTGCTGACCATCGGCGTGATCTACACCGTTGCCAATCTCGTCGCCGATGCGCTGTACGTGCTGCTCAATCCGCGTCTGCGCGTGAGGAGCGCCGAATGAGCGCAACCTCGCCTGTCACGCCACCGGCCACGGCCGCGCCGCGCACGCATCGCTACGACACGTTGCACATCCTGCTGCGCTCGCCGACTTTCATCGTCGGCGCGGTGATCCTGCTGTGGTGGGTCGTGTGCGCGATTGCCGGCACGTGGATCGCGCCGCTCGATCCGTACGCATCCGATCCGCTCAACTCGCTCACGCCGCCCGCACACGGCCACTGGTTCGGCACCGATCAACTGGGCCGCGACGTGCTGTCGCGCGTGATCGTCGGCGCACGCGACATCCTCACCATCGCGCCGCTCGCGACGCTGCTCGGCACGCTCGCAGGCACGGCGCTCGGCCTCGTGGTCGGGTACTTCGACGGCTGGGTCGACAACGTGATCGGCCGCGCCATCGATGCCGTGCTCGCCCTGCCGCTCGTCATCGTCGCCCTGCTTGCGCTCGCTGCCGTGGGCGCGTCGAATCTCACGGTGATACTCGTGATCGGCATCACGTTCACACCGATCACCGCCCGCACGGTGCGTGCCGCCGTGTTCGCCGAACGGCATCTCGACTATGTTTCCGCGGCCCAGCTGCGCGGTGAGAACGCGTTCTACATCATGTTCGCGGAGATCCTGCCGAACGTGCTGCCGCCTATCATCGTCGAAGCGACGGTGCGCCTGGGCTACGCGATCTTCACCGTCGCCACCCTGTCGTTCCTCGGCTTCGGCATCCAGCCGCCTTCGGCCGACTGGGGCCTCGCGCTCTCCGAGTCGTACACGTTGATGGCAGGCGGCGCGTGGTGGACGGTCGTGTTCGACGCGGCCGCGATCGCGTCGCTGGTGGTCGGCGTGAACCTGATCGCCGATGCCGTGCAAGGAGCCGTCGACGCATGAACGGCCCCTCTCCTCCGCCGCCGCCCGCGTCGTTTCCCGCCTTCGATGTGTCGAAGAGCGAGCAGTCCGACGCGCTCACGATCGTCGGCCTCACTGTTGCGTACCGCACGCGCGGACGCGAGCGCGAGGTGTTGCAGGACGTATCGTTTCGCATCCGGCGTGGCGAGTCGTATGGTCTCGTCGGCGAATCGGGCTGCGGCAAGTCGACGGTGGCGATGGCGACGCTGCGCTATCTCGCGCGCAACGGACGCGTAAAAGCAGGCCGGATTTCGATTGCCGGCAAGGAAGTGCATTCGCTCGATGCCGCCGCGTTGCGTGAGTTGCGCGCGAACAGGATATCGATGGTCTATCAGGATCCGTCGCGCGCACTCAATCCGTCGCTGACGATCGCGCGTCAGGTCGCCGAAGCGTTCGAGGCATCGGGCGCGACGTATGAAGACGCGCTGAAGCAGACGGCCGACATGCTGCGCAAGGTGCGTATCGCCGAGCCTGAACGTGTGATGGAGAGTTATCCGCATCAGTTGTCGGGCGGCATGCAGCAGCGCGTAGTGATCGCGATGGCGCTCGCTTCAAAGCCCGCGTTGCTGATACTCGATGAACCGACCACGGGTCTCGACGCCACCGTCGAAGCCGAAGTGCTCGATCTCGTCTCGCAATTGCGCGAGGAGTTTCACACGGCGGTGCTGTTCATCAGCCACAACCTCGCGGTGATCGGCAGGATGTGCGAGCGCGTCGGCGTGCTGTACGCGGGCAAGCTCGTCGAAGAAGGCGCGACGCAGGACGTGTTTGCGCGACCGCGCCATCCGTACACGGTCGGCCTGCTGCGCTGTCTGCCCACGATCGGACGCAGCAAGGACACCGACCGGCTCGACACGATTGCAGGCAGCCTGCCGCAGCCGGGTTCCATCACGCAGGGCTGCATCTATGCGGAGCGCTGCCGTCTCGCCGACGAACGCTGCCGGCGCGAAGCGCCGCCGCCTTATCGCGTGAGTTCGCGGCATGGCGATCAAATGGCGCGCTGCCATTATCACGAGCGCGCCATGGAACTGCCGCGCGCGACGCCCGTCGATGCGCCCGTCGATGCGCCCGTCGTACACGCTTACGACAACGCACGCGACACCTCACCCGTGCTGCGCGCGGAAAACGTATCGAAGACATTTCACGTTGCGGGCGCTGCGCTGCGTGCCGTGGACGATGTATCGCTCGAACTCGCGACGGGCGAGACGCTCGGCCTCGTCGGCGAATCGGGCAGCGGCAAGACCACGCTCGCAAAGCTGCTGCTCGGCCTCGTGTCGCCCGATGCGGGCAGCGTGATCGAACTCGATGGCACGCCACTGCCGCCGCGCGTCACCAGCCGCAACGACGATCAGGTGAAGTCGCTGCAGATCGTCTTTCAGAACCCGGACTCGGCGCTCAATCGCGCGCATTCGGTGAGGCGGCTGATCGGGCGCGCGCTGTCGCGACTGTCCGCGCTGCACGGCGACGCGCGCGAGGCACGGCTCGCGTCGCTTGCACAAGCTGTGCGTCTGCCCGACCGCTATCTGACTTCGCGTACGCGGCAACTCTCAGGCGGCCTGAAGCAGCGCGTCGCGATTGCGCGCGCGTTCGCGGGCGATCCGCGCATCGTCGTGTGCGATGAGCCGACTTCGGCGCTCGACGTCTCCGTGCAGGCCGCGATCCTCAATCTGCTCGCCGATCTGCAGCGCGATCGCGGCGTGAGCTATGTGTTCATCTCGCACGATCTGAACGTCGTGCGCTATCTGTCCGATCGCATCGCGGTGCTGTACGTGGGCCGCCTGCTCGAGATCGGGCCTGCTGCGGCCGTGTTCGACGGCCCGCATCATCCTTATACGGAAGCGCTGCTGTCGTCCGTGCCCGCGCTCGACCTGCACGACAGCGAACAGAGCGGCGACGCGAAACGCCAGCGCATCCGTCTTGACGGCGAACTGCCGAGCCCCGCCGCGCCGCCTTCCGGCTGCGTGTTTCAAACGCGCTGTCCACGCAAACTGGGCGCGATCTGCGAGCAGCAAGATCCGTCGTGGTCCGATGCCGGCGACGGTCATCGCATCCGGTGCCATATTCCCGTCGACGAATTGCGCGTGCTTCAGCGGCGCAACTGATCGTCTTCCACACCGCGCCGCCGTGCGCTGAAACGAAAAACTGCACGATTCGAGGCCTGCGTTTCAGGTGCGAAACGTTTTTCATGCGTTTCGATGCGCGCACAACGGAGCCGTCACGCGAATGCCACGCGCGACGGGCGTCTGCGCGCAATGGCATGGTTATCGCTAAATGACAGTCACGCATGGGGTTGCGTCGGGATCGGCAAATCCTCGGGCAACGCTGCTTCGCGCCGTCATCACGAACGACGCAACGGCGCGCAGAAAGGACAGTCGATCCCTTATCGGACGGATGAAGCAGCATCGCATTCGCCCGGCCATGTGGGGCTCGCACGCGGCCCGGCGCCGACAGGCAATTACAACAGGCGCCTGGCACAAACCAGAAGCCGCAGGCAGCGGGATGGCAGGCAGGGACGGTCGCGCGACATGTCGGCGATAACGGCACGCGTCGCGATCCTGAAGAGCGAAACCGCTCGACTCGCCGCCCAACGGCTCAGCGCGTGCCATAACGAACAACGGCACACAGTCGGGAAGCATTGAAAAAGGAATGACGGCTTGCGGGGGTCGTCGTTTCCTCGGGAGAGGTGCGATGAAAACCAGAAAATTTAATACGTACTACTACAAAGTAATACGGGGTACGGCAACCTTGATGGTTGGCGCGGGGAGTTTGATGGCGGCCCAGCTCGTTCAGGCCGCGTCCACGGACGATGTAATTCCGAAGTGGATCGTCACAGCCGATGCACCGCTGCCTGCCAGCGGCGCGTCGGCAGCGACGCAGCTCGCAACGGACGACGCAGCGTCGACGGGCGCGGCATCGGGCGCGACGACGACAGCCGCCGACGATGCGGCATCCGTCTTTCTCCTCAGGACATGCATAGGTAACGCCGGCAACTGCGCGCCCAACGGCGGCCGCGGGAGCGGCGGCGCGAGCGCAAGCGCGGGCGCTGCTGGCGA
>NZ_JAAGPI010000030.1 GCF_017104715.1 Burkholderia sp. Ac-20365 | reverse complement strand
CGCTGGCGGACGCCGTCGCGGGCGACAGCATGCTGGCGCCGCGGCGGCGTCGCAGCGCGGCGCATGCGCAGAACACGCAGGCGGAAGCAGAAGTCAGTTACGCGGATTTCCGCCAGTGCTATCTCGCGTTGCAGCAGGGGATGGAAACCCGCATCGGCAATCTGCGTGGACGTCTGCGCAGCATGGTCGCGGCGCAGTCGTCCGAAATGACGCGGCTCGCGGTGGTCGACGCGATCATGGAGCGGGCGTTGGGCGCGCGCGAGCGCAGCCTGTTCGGCGCGGTGCCGGGCATGCTCGGCGGCCATTTCGAGCGCTTGCGTAAGGCTGCGCAGGAAGAGCAGGCCGCAGCGGGCGATGATCCGGCCCCGACTGCCGTTGCCAGTGGCGCGTGGCTCGACATGTTCCGCAAGGACATGCAGAGCGTGCTGCTTGCCGAGCTCGAAATTCGTTTTCAACCGGTCGAAGGGCTGCTGGCTGCCCTTCGCATCAGCTAACTGGGACAACATGTCCAGATATCGTATTGATTTCGTTGTTGTTTTTCTCGTAGGTCTGATTGCTGCCGTGTGGGTCGGCGCAGGCTATGTCGTGTCGAATCCGCTGGCGCTGGCCGTCACGCTGCTGGTCATTGCCTGCTATCTGGCGGGCGCGCTGGAACTGCAGCGCTATCAGCAGGCCACGGCCACGCTGACGGGCGCGATCTCGGAGCTGTCCGCAGCGCCGGCGCGGCTCGGCGACTGGCTCGAGCGCGTGCATCCGGGATTGCGCAATACCGTGCGCATGCGCATCGAAGGCGAGCGCGTCGCGCTGCCGGGACCGGCGCTCACGCCTTACCTGGTCGGCCTGCTGGTGCTGCTCGGCATGCTCGGCACGCTGCTCGGCATGGTGACGACACTGCGCGGCACGGGCGCCGCGCTCGAAAGCGCGACCGATCTGCAAGCGATCCGCGCGTCGCTGGCCGCTCCCGTGAAGGGGCTGGGTTTTGCGTTCGGCACGTCGATCGCGGGCGTCGCGACCTCGGCGATGCTCGGATTGCTGTCCGCGTTGTGCCGCCGCGAACGCGCGCAGGCCGCGCATCTGCTCGACACGAAGATCTCGACCACGCTGCGCGGTTTCTCTCAAAGCCAGAAGCGCGACGAGACGTTCAAGCTGCTGCAACGTCAGGCGGACATGATGCCCGTGCTGGTCGACCGTTTGCAGACGATGGCGACGGCCATCGAGCAGCAAAGCGTCGCGCTCAACGAGCGGCTGATTTCGAACCAGCATGCATTCCACGGCCGCACGGAAGCGGCGTATGCGCGTCTGGTGTCGTCCGTTTCGCAGTCGCTGAAAGATAGCGCGGCGGAAAGCGCGCGCGCGGCGAGCGAGGCATTGCAGCCCGCGATGGAAGCCACGATGGCCGGTCATGCGCGGGAAATGGCGTCGCTGCGCGACACCGTCGGGCAGGCGGTGCAGCGTCAACTGGATGGCCTGACGACGGGCTTCGAAGCAAGCACCTCAACCGTCGCGGATTTGTGGCGCAACGCGCTGGCAGGGCAGCAGAACGCGAGCGAAAAACTGGTTCAGGATTTGCGCGCGTCGCTGGAAGGCTTCAGCCAGACTTTCGAGCAACGCTCGAACACGTTGCTGGATGGCGTTTCGGCGCGTCTCGACGCGACGGCGGGCCAGGTGTCGAGCGCGGCGGAAAGCGCGCGCGCGGCGGGCGCCGCATTGCAGCCGGCGATGGAAGCGACGATGGCCGCACATGCGCTCGAAATGGCGGCACTGCGCGAGACCGTCGAACAGGCGGTTCAGCGACAGCTGAACGGCTTGTCGAGCGGCTTCGAGACGTCTACGGCGAACGTGGCGGAAATGTGGAACAAGGCGCTCGCGAATCATCAAGGCGCGAGCGAGACGCTGGTTCAGGATTTGCGCGTATCGCTGGAAGGCTTCAATCAGACTTTCGAGCAACGCTCGACCACGCTGCTGGACGGCGTGTCGGCGCGCCTCGACGCCACGGCGGGTCAGGTTTCGCAAGCATGGAAGGACGCGTTGTCTCAGCAGGAGCGCGCCGGCGAAACGCTCGCCGAGCACAATCGCACGGCGCTCACGACGGCGGCTGCCGCGTTCGAACAGCACTCGGCCGCACTGCTGCGCGCCGTCGACGAATCGCATGCCGGCTTGCAGACGGCGCTGGCTTCGCGCGACGAAGCGCGACTGGCTGCATGGAGCGCATCGCTTGAAGCCGTCGCGACGACCTTGAGCCAGAAGTGGGACGAAGCGGGCGCGCGCACCGCGAGCCATCAGCAGGACATCTGCGACACGCTCGCACAGACGGCACGTGACATCTCCGAACAGACGCAGGCGCACGCAAGCGGCACGATCGCCGAGATTTCGCGGCTTGTTCAAGCTGCATCGGAAGCGCCGCGCGCAGCGGCCGAAGTCGTCGCCGAACTGCGCCAGAAGCTCTCCGACAGCATGGTCCGCGACACCGCGATGCTGGAAGAGCGCAGCCGTTTGCTGGCGACGCTCGAAACCTTGCTCGACGCGGTGAATCACGCATCGACGGAACAACGTACGGCTGTCGATGCGCTCGTCTCGACGTCGGCGGGTCTGCTGGAGCGCGTCGGCACGCAATTCACCGACAAGGTCGAAGCCGAAACCCGCAAGCTCGGCAACGTCGCTGCGCAGGTGGCAGGCAGTTCCGTCGAAGTGGCGAGCCTCGGCGAAGCGTTCGGCATGGCCGTGCGCCTCTTCGGCGAATCGAACGACAAGCTGATGACGCATCTGCAGCGCATCGAAACGGCGCTCGACAAGTCGCTCGCACGCAGCGACGAGCAACTCGCGTACTACGTCGCGCAGGCGCGCGAAGTGATCGATCTGAGCATCCTGTCGCAGAAGCAGATCGTCGAAGACCTGCAGCAGCTGGCGGGCCAGCGCGCGTCGGCGGGAGCTGACGCGGCATGAACGAGGAAATCGACGGCGGCGTCGAGCCGACGACGCCCATCTGGGCCGCGTTCAGCGATCTGATGTCGGTGTTGCTCGGCGCATTCGTGCTGATTCTGGTCGGCGTGATCGGCGTGCAACTGGAGCTGTCCGCGCGCCTCGACGATGCCGTCAAGCAGCGCCAGATGGAAGCGCAGCGCCGCAAGACGCTGGAACAGGCGTTGGCCGGGCCGCTCGCGGCCGGACGCGTGACGCTGGTCAACGGACGTATCGGCATCAGCGGCAATGTGCTGTTCGCGCTGAATTCCGACCAGTTGCAGCCGCAGGGGCGCGACCTGCTGAAGAGTCTTGCCGCGCCGCTGTCGGCGTATCTGCGCTCGCACGACGAAATCCTGATGGTCAGCGGCTTTGCCGACGATCAGCAGGTGCGCTCGGGCAACCGGCGCTTCGCGGACAACTGGGAACTGTCGGCGCAACGCGCGCTGACGGTGACACGCTCGTTTATCGATGCTGGCATTCCCGCGTCGTCGGTGTTTGCGGCGGCGTTCGGCTCCGAGCAGCCCGTCAGTTCGAATGCGGATAGCGAAGGCCGGGCGAAGAACCGTCGCGTGGAAATTGCGGCTGTGCCGAGGCCGGCGTCATCGGGCTCTGGAAATCGTGAGTAAACGCGAAACGGCCGACGCGCAGGCGACGCTCGACGCGTGGCGCGCACAAGGCGCCGACAGGCACAACCCGCTGCGTTTTCATTTCATCGATGCGCTTGCGCGCCGCGCCGCTGCACATGATGGCGAAGCGCGTCGCGTGATGGACGCGCGGCTGTCGGATTTGCTCGACGCATATGCCAGCGATCTCGCCAGCCGTGGTGAATCGTCATCGACAGAGCATGCCGCCGTGCCCTGCAAGCCAACGCGCGGGCCGCTTGCGGAACTGGTCGACTACATCGCGAACCAGCCGCGGGCGGATGACGAGCCCGATGCGCTCAGTCCCGCTGTCCGCTCCGAATTGAAGGCGCTCGATTACTTCCGCGAAACCTGGTCGAAGGTCAGCGCCGGGAAACAGTTGCGCCAGTCGCTCGAACAGGTGCCGGGCAACGCCGGGCCGCTTAATTCGAGCAGCCTCGTGCACCGGTCGCTGTCGCTGATGAGCGAGTTGTCGCCGGGTTATCTGCAGCAGTTCCTGTCTTACGTGGATGCGTTGTCGTGGATGGAACAGCTGACGGGCGGCGGCGCGCTGCCCGTCAAGGATGCGCCGCGCGCCGCGGCCACGAAGAAGGGCGCGCGTAGCAAGTCTCGCTGACCGGCTACATCAGGCCGTATCGGGCTGTCTCTTGTACTGCGACGCGAGCTTGTCCTGCTGGTTCGGCGGCACGGGATCGTAGTGGCTCAGCTCGATGCTGTAGTTGCCATGCCCGCCCGCAATCGCGTTCAGCCGCGACTGATAATCGGTGAGTTCCGATAGCGGCACTTTTCCTGCGACCACCACGGCATGTCCCGCCAGATTGCGCGTGCCTTGCACCTGCGCGCGCCGCGACGACAGATCGCCGATGATGTCGCCCATCGACGTCTCGGGCGTCATCACCTCGATGTTCACGATCGGTTCGAGCAGAACGGGTTGCGCTTTGAGCACAGCGTCGATGAAAGCCTTGCGGCCCGCCGTGACGAACGCCACTTCCTTCGAATCGACGGGATGGCTCTTGCCGTCGAACACGGTGATGCGCACGTCCTGCATCGGAAAGCCTGCAAGCGGGCCATTCTCGATTACCTGCAAGATGCCTTTCTCGACGGCTGGCATGAACTGGCCGGGAATTGCGCCGCCTTTGACGGCATCGACGAATTCATAGCCCGCGCCGCGCGGCAAGGGTTCGACGCGCAGCATCACTTCTCCGAACTGGCCCGCGCCGCCTGTCTGTTTCTTGTGCCGATGATGTCCTTCTGCCTTGCCGCCAATGGTTTCGCGATACGCGATCTTCGGTGGTCGCGTGAGCACGGCGAGCTTGTATTGATCGGTGAGACGCTCCAGCATGTGCCGCAGATGCAACTCGCCCAGACCACGCACGACGGTCTCATTGGTGCCGACGGGATGCTCGATCCGCAAGCAAGGATCTTCCGCCGCGAGCTTTTGCAGAATTTCCCACAAACGTTGCTCGTTGCCACGCCGTTCCGGTTCGATGGCCAAGCCGTAAATGGGCGTCGGAAAGTCGAGCGGCGCGAGATGGATGTTGCCGTCTTCGGCGGCGTCATGCAGCACGGCATCGAAGAAAATCTCGTCGATCTTCGCGGTCGCGCAGATATCGCCCGGCCCGGCTTGCGCAATCTCTTCGTGATCCTTGCCTTGCAGCAGCATCAGATGCGCGACGCGAAAGGGCTGGCGCGCATCGCCGATATAAAGCTGGCTGTCGCGCCGCACCGTGCCTTGATGAATACGAAACACAGCCATCTTGCCGATGTATGGATCGATGACGATCTTGAACACATGCGCGAGCACATGCTTGTTCGGATCGGGTTCGGCCTGTACCGTTTCGCGACGGCCATCGACATCGCGATAGAAGAGCGGCGGATTGCCTTCGAGCGGATTGGGCAGTAGCTTCACGAACACATCGAGCAGTTCCCGAATGCCCGCGCCCGTTGATGACGACGTGAAGCACACCGGCACGAGATGTCCTTCGCGCAACGCTCGCTCGAATGGCTCGTGCAGTTGTTCAGGCTTGATCGCTTCGCCCTGTTCGAGATACAGCTCCATCAGTTTCGCATCGAGTTCGATCACCTGATCGACGAGCGCGTTGTGCGCGGACTCGACGCCAAGAAAATCGGATTCACCGGATGGATTGAAGAAGCAGTCGACCACGGCACGCGCGCCCTGCGCGGGCAGGTTGATGGGCAGACAGGTTGTGCCGAATGTTTCCTGAATTTCTTCCAGCAACGCCGGCAGATTCACCTTCTCCCCGTCGATGCCGTTCACCACGATGATCCGGCACAGCTTGCGCGCTTCGGCCCACGCCATCATGCGGCGCGTGGTCATTTCGATGCCCGTTCGCGCATTGATCACGATCGCCGCGGTTTCGACGGCGGGCAACGCGCTAATGGAAAGGCCGGAGAAGTCGGGGTAGCCGGGAGTGTCGGCGAGGTAGATGCGGGTGTTCTGGTAATGCAGGTGGGCGATCGCGGAAGAGAGCGAGTGGTGGTATTTGCGCTCCAGCGGATCGAAGTCGCAGACGGTCGAACCTCGGTCGACGCTGCCTGCCGCGTGGATCGCGCCTCCTTCCTTGAGCAGCGCCTCGATCAACGAGGTTTTGCCGCATCCGGCGTGTCCGACCAACGCGATGGTACGGATGGCTTCGGGTGGGTAATCCATGGCCGTCCTCATTCTGCGACAGTTATTCGGCCATTATTGGTGAAAAATGCGCGTCGTGCCAGACGGCGCACGCGAAATCGCGTTATCGGGTATGCTGCGGCGCGGTAAAAAACGATCGCACCCGTTTCTGATAAGGTGGTCCGATCTTCACGAACGCACACTGGATTCGCTACGCAATGACCCAACAGCTCAGAATCGATTTTGTCTCCGATATCGCCTGCCCGTGGTGTGCTATCGGGCTTTCATCGTTGCAGCGCGCGCTGTCGAATCTCGGCGATGCAGTCAATGCCGAGTTCGTCATGCATCCGTTCGAACTGAATCCGCAGATGGGGCCGGAAGGCGAGGCGATCGTCGAGTATCTGGGCAAGAAGTATGGCCGCACGCCCGAGCAGATCGCAGAAACGCAGGCGATGATTCGCGAGCGCGGTGCGGATGTCGGCTTTCAGTTCGGGCCGCGCAACTTCGTGTACAACACATTCGATGCACATCGGCTGCTGCATTGGGCGGGCATCGAAGGCAAGCAGTTGGCGCTCAAGCTCGCGTTGCTGAAGGCTTATCACGGCGAGGGCAAGGATCCGAGCAATCACGATGTGCTGGTCGAGGCCGCGCAATCGGTCGGCCTCGATGCTGCAAAAGCCCGCGACGTGCTGAGCGGCGACGACTATGCCGACAATGTTCGCGCGGAAGAACAGCAGTTTCAGTCGATGGGCATCACGTCGGTGCCGTCGATCATCTTCAACCAGAAGTACCTGGTAACGGGCGGGCAACCTGTCGAAGCATTCGAGCAGGTGATCCAGCAGATTCTGGCTGAAGAGAAAGAAGACAAAGCCAGCGCGTAATTGCTGACTTGCAGCCGCGTGTATTAGAAGTACTTGGTCGCGCCTGCATACACCGCGAAATGCGGGCCGTACTGCGGCGCGCCGACGCCAATACCTGAACCGTCGCGCAGTTCGTAGACGCGATTGAATGCGTTGACTACGACGAACCGCGCATCGAACTTGCCGATCAGCGGCTGGTTGAAGTGCTGGATCACACCGAGGTTGACCTGCGCATAGACGGGCAAACGGTCCGTGTTCGCAAAGCCGCTGCGCAGCCCGCTGCCGACGAGTCCATCGACAGTGAAGGTGGTCTTGCCAAGATCGTACGCACCGCCGAATGAAGCCGTCACGCGCTGGTCGTGATCGAGAAACACCCAATGGCTGTTGATGAAGGCCAGTTCGTCGGGATCGAAATTGAACTGCGCCGAACTAATCTGCTTGCCCTGCGCACGGCTATACGCGAGATTCAGATACGCAGAGATATTGTTCTGCCTGTAGTTCGCCGTGAATTCGACGCCATACGTCTTGCCGTATTGATAGTTGAACGGCGTGAAGATCAGCGCCGAGCCGAATTGACCTTCATCCAGCAGATTGGTCGACTTCTTGTAGTAGGCATCGAGCCCGAGCGTAATCGCCGAGCCGAGCTTCTGTGTAATGCCAATATCGAAGTAATGACTGCGTTCGGGCTGAACGGGATCGTTCTGATTCGACGGGCTCTGGTTCGTCGTGCCGTTGAACTTCGAGATTGTCGATCCCGATACCAGTTCGAAAGCGGGCGGCGTGAAATAGCGCGCATAGCCGGCGTGCACCGTAGTGGTCGGCGTGAGCGTATAAACCATGCCGATGCGCGGGCTCAACTGGCTCGCTGTGGTGTACTCGTCCATCCGGTCGTAACGCAGGCCGTAGTTCAGCGTGAGACGGTCGGTAACCTTCCATTCGTCCTGTGCGTACAGGCTGTACAGATAGCCTGTCTTGCTGCTGTTGTCCTGAATGTTGAACGGCTGATCGGAGAGTTGATTGCCGTTGTCATCGGCCGCAAACACGTTCACGCTGTTGTCGAATACTGCGTGTTCCTGCTGGAAAAACAGGCCCGCGCGAATCGTGTGTTTGTCGTTCAGATGCCAGGTCGTATCGACCTGTGCACCATTGGCCGAGTTGCTGTGAAAGTCTTCCGACGCGACACCGTTGAACATCAGATCGCCGACCGGATCCGGATTGAACTTCGTGCGCGTGTATCGCGTGAAAAATGCGATCTGATAGTCGAATGCTCCGCCATTCGTGCCCTGCAACGCGATGGCCGCGAAGTTGTTCAGTTCGGACTGGGTTTCGTTGAGTTGCGAAGAATCGAACGTGTTGTTGCCGTTGAGCGTGAAATTGGTCGGCAGGCCGGGCGTATTCGGAATCTCGAACTGGTTACTGGTCGTGCCGAACAGCACGCTCACGCGCGTCAGCGGATTGATGATGTACGACAGATAGCCGAATGCGTCGCCCTGGCGCGTGTGATCGTGAATCGCGTTGGCGCTTGCCGTGGGATTTTCAATGCCAAGGTTATTCACGCCGAGCGAGCCGCTCAGATAGTAGCTAAGCGGTCCCTGGCTGCCATATACGTCTGCGCTGGTCTTGATGGTTTGATGACTGCCGCCGAATACGCTGACCGAGCCGCCGTTGCCTTCGTCGCCCGTTTTCGTGCGAATGTCGACGATGCCCGCTGTGCGGTAGCCATATTGCGCGGGCAGCGCACCTGTCACCAGATTGAGTTGATCGATGATGCGCGTATCGAGCGACTGGCCGAATCCGCTAATCGGCTCGGGAATGATGATGCCGTTGATCCGGTACTGCAGGTTCGCGTGATCGCCGCGCACGTGCAGTTGGCCGTATGAATCGGCGGCGACGCCGGGCGCTTGTAGCAGCACCTGATTGAGCGGCGTGTCCTGACCCGCGGGCAGGGCATCGATATCGTCCTGTGTGAAATGGTAGACGCTGCTGCCCGTTTCAGGTGACAAGCCGTTGCGCACGTCATCGAGACGTTTGGCGCTGACCTTCACGTCGCTCATTTCGGTTGGGTCGGCGATGCCTTCTGTCGTCGTGGAGTTATCCGTAGCCGCCGATGCCTGTGAAGCCGTAGCGAAGAGCAGCAGCGTGGCGTACATGACCTGAGTGTGTTTGCGCATTTTTATTCTAGGTTGAATGTCGTTGAGATGTTCGTTTTTAAAGCGCGAGCGCATCCGATCCATAGGAATCCTATGAATGAGATATGCAACAGATTGATTTTCGAATCGCTTACGCGATGACGGATTGCGTCATTAGCGGTCTTGGTCTGTATGGGTCTGTGTTGGTCTGACTCTCCGTTCTTTCGTCGCGGCGAAAGATGATGTCGGCGATGTTATAACATAACGTTTGTGTGTTGCAAGCCTTCAATGACCCGCGACGAGACGCGCGGGTTTCGTCGACATCGAAAGTCAATTGCAAGAAAAAAATCTTTCGGTGCGACGGAATAACCCGCGATCGATTGCGTTTGCCCTTATGTCTTCATGTCGGTCTCGCGCGTGCGCGTGCTACTAGGCAATCGCGCGGCGCCGGAAATAACAACAGCAAACCTGGAGTGGTCTTGAGTCACAACACGGTTCAACCGGGGTGGGTGCGTATTACGCACTGGATAAATGCATTGGCTGTCGTGCTGATGGTCATGAGCGGCTGGCAGATTTACGATGCATCGCCAATCTTTCCTGTCATTCAGTTTTCACCTTCGATCACGCTCGGCGGCTGGCTGGGCGGCGCGCTGCAATGGCATTTCGCGGTGATGTGGTTGCTGGTGGCGAACTTCATCGTGTATCTCGCGTTCACCTTTGCGTCTGGACGTTTCAGCAGGAAACTGTTGCCGCTCAAGCCCAGGCAGGTCATAGCCGATCTGGTGTCAGCGCTGCGTGGACGCCTCAAGCACGACGACCTCGCGCATTACAACGCGATTCAAAAGCTCGCCTATCTCGTCGTAATCGCCGACATCGTGCTGATCGTGCTGTCGGGGCTCGCGGTGTGGAAGTCGGTGCAGTTTCCGTTGCTGCGCACGCTCATGGGCGGCTATGACAATGCGCGCGTCGTGCACTTCGTGTGCATGAGCGTGCTGGTCGCGTTCTTCGTCGTACATGTGGCGATGGTCGCGCTCGTGCCGCGTTCGTTGCTGCTGATGATCCGGGGGCGCTGAGTCATGACGATCCGCAAGCGAACCACGCAACCCGGCTCTTTTCTCGCGACGCATGGCGAGTCGATCATCCGCGATGCACAGCGCGAACTCAAATCACCCGCGCGGCGGCTGTTCGGCCAGCGGTTGCTGACGCTCGGCGGCATCGCAATGCTGTCCGGCTGCGATCTGAGCAACGACAAGACGGTCAATACCGCGTTGCGCCGCATCTCGTTCTTCAACGACGACGTTCAGGCCTTGCTGTTCGATCCGAACAAACTCGCGCCGACTTATCCGGAATCGATGATCACGCGTCCGTTTCCGTTCAATGCGTTCTATGACATCGATGACGTGCCCGAGGTCGATGCAGCGGCTTACCGCTTGCAGATCGGCGGACTCGCGCACGGCAAGCGCACATGGACGCTCGATGAACTGCGTGCGCTGCCGCAGGAAAGCCAGATTACGCGTCACATCTGCATCGAAGGATGGAGCGCGATCGGTCATTGGGGCGGCGTGCGTTTCTCCGATTTCCTGCGTCGCGTGGGCGCGGATACGAGCGCGAAGTACGTGTCGCTACGTTGCGCGGACAACTACTGGACCAGCGTCGACATGCCGACCGCGCTGCACGCGCAGACGCTCCTCACGCTCACGTACGACGGCGACGTGTTGCCGCCCAAGTATGGCTTTCCGATGAAGCTGCGCATGCCGACCAAGCTTGGCTACAAGAATCCGAAGCATATCGTCTCGATCGAAATCACGAACCAGTATCCGGGCGGGTACTGGGAGAACCAGGGCTACAACTGGTTCGGTGGCTCGTGACGTCATGACCCTGTTCTCTCTCGCAACACTTAAACCAACCAGTTGGGAGCTTCCATGTCTTTTCGCATCAAACTCGTTGCCACGCTCGTGACGGCCACGCTTGCGACGGCTGCGTTCGCGCAGACGCCTGCGGCAAAACCTTCGCGCATCCGGGGCGAAATCGTGTCGCTCGACGGCGACACGTTGAAGGTCCATCGCCGCAGCGGCGATACGGTATCGATCGAAGTGAAGCCGGCCGTGACCGTTTCGGCCGTCAAGCCGATGCAACTGTCGGATATCAAACCGGGCTCGTTCATCGGCACGGCTGCGACCACGGGCACGGACGGCAAGCTGACGGCGACGGAAGTCGTCGTGTTCCCCGAGGCCGCACGCGGCACGGGCGAAGGGCATTACGCGTGGGATCTCGGTCCGAACAGCTCGATGACCAATGCGAACGTCGATACCGTCGTGCAGAGCACGAGCGGGCGCGACCTGAAGCTGTCGTACAAAGGCGGCAGCAACGTCGTGACGGTGCCGCCGAACGTACCCATCGTGACGATCACGCCGGCTGCGCATACCGATCTGACGCCGGGCAAGAAAGTGTTCGTGGTGGCAACGCCTGCCGCGCAAGGCGCCTATGTCGCGCAACGTGTGGTGGTCGAGAAGGACGGCGTCGTGCCGCCGATGTAAAAGCTGCAATTGCCGGTTGAATCTGATCGGCTTTAAATAATTTCGCCAATTTTTTTCGATTTTTGTTACCGGCTGCGACGCTAACATCGTCGCAGCCGTAATAAAAGGGGCAAAAAAATGGCGATTAACATCAACCGGTCGGCATCCGCCAATGCGGGTAAATCCTTAAAGATAGACGCGATTCGCTTTCTCGCGGCATTCTGGGTGCTGATGTACCACTTCAAGCCGCCCCTTTTCAAGCAGCTTTTACCGCATCAGCTTTCGTTTCTGGGCGGCGCGCTGTGGTCTGGATCGACGGCGTTATTCGCCGGGCCGGCTGCTGTCATTGTTTTCTTCGTGATTTCGGGCTATTGCATTCACTCCGCATATCACAAGGACGTCGCGCTTAAGCCGGTTAACTATTACGCGTCGCGATTCGTTCGGATCGGATTGCCGCTTGTCGTGCTTTTGTGCGTCGTTCAGCCGTTGCCGGCGGGGCAGAATTATCTGGAGTCGGTGTTGTGGTCGCTTTACTGTGAAATGGTGTATTACGCCGTTTATCCGTTCTTGCGGCCGCGCTTTCGATATATCGGCGAAATGATTGCCGGCTGTGTTTTGTTGGCGGCCGTGATGGTCGCGTGTGTGCGGCTGTTCGGGCATCCTGTCTGTCACGGCTGCGTGATCGAGACGTATCACGTTCCAGGTACGGCATTGCTATACGCGGCTGGCTGGATCGGTGGCTGCCTGATTGCGGAGACGCAGCGCAACGCCGCGCAGTTCCAGATTCGCGGCGCGTATTCGCCGCTTACGATGTGGCTCAAGCGCGGTCTCGACGCGAGCACGCGTTTGCTGGCCAGTCATCTTGTCGTGTTGCGAGTGGTCGTCGTTGCAGCGGGCGCCGCCGTCATGATCCTGCTGTCGGAATCGAATCTGAAGCCGGCCATGCTGCCGTTGATTACGCCGGATATCACATTGCCGTTGTTCCAGTTTCTCGCCGCGATCTGGATTGCGGCGGAAACAGCCACGCCTTCTCACTCCCGTTTGTGGTCGGTGCTGGCGGTATTCGGCGCGTGGTCGTACAGCCTTTATCTTTGCCACAAGACTGCACTGGCACTGCTCGAACTGACCACATTCGACGAAACCTCGCGCTACGCGTGGTTCGTCGAAGTGGCGCTGGCTTTTGCGATCAGCTACGCGTTCTATCGCATCATCGAAAAGCCTTCGCACGTTATTTCACAGCGCCTGCGAAAGTACTCACCGCCAGACGTGCCTGGCGCGCCCGCGGCGTGACACCGGCAAGCAATAGAATCAAGGCGTCCAGCGATACACGATCACGCTCGACCCGTTGTAATTGTCTTTGGTGATCATGTACTCGCCTGTCGAACGCAGATAAGCCCGCAGCCCGTACATCGAGTCCACGTCATTGCCGACATCCACATTGCCTGGATTCGAGTTGGTCAGCGTTGTGACGAGCTGGCCCGTGGTCAGATTGAACGCGTCGATGTTCGGCACCGTGTGCACATAACCGACGAACAGATAATTGCCCGCTGCCGTCATCGACTTCGCATTCGCGCTGGTGAGATTGATCACCGGATCTGGCCGCGTCATGTTGCCCGCTCTCCAGCCGTGATACACCTCGATTCGGGTGCTCATCGCTGTCCAGTCTGAACTTCCCGCGATGCCTTGCGCGAGAATCATCGTGTCGCTTTCGGCAAGGTAGATGATGCGCGTCAACGGACGGATGCTCATCGGAATGGGCAATGCGATGCCCGCGCCCCATGTCGGCTTGCCGTATCCGTCGAAGCCCGTCAGCGGATAGTGATAGATATGATTCGTGCGATCAAGCCCGGCCCACACATCCCCCTTGTTATCGATGCTGAAGCCGCCCGTCACCGATCGCGTCGTATTGAACGCGGTGCCAGGAAGCGAAGCATCGGGCACAGCGATATATCCCTTGGATGGCTCGAAATGATAGAAGTAGAAGATCGCCGGGTTCTGCCCTGACGCAACGAGAATCCGGTTGCCGCCTACGCTGACGAGCTGGCCGAAATGTTCGTTGCGCTGGGTGTCGTTGACGTTCAGGCGCGGGTCGTTGGGATACGAAAAGGGATCGACGGTGTTCGCGACGAAGGTGCCGCCCGCGGTGCCCGAATAGATGTTCGTGCCGCTGTAGAACAGTGCACCATCCGTCACCGGGTCCGGTGCCGCGACAGCCTCGAAGTTGAGCGCCTGCAATTTCCACAGCAGCGTGCCCGCGCTGTTGTACGCGTGAAGGTCGGTGCCGCCGTTGCGGCCCAGATCCCAGCCGCCGCCCCACGGGTTGTTGAGCACATACAGATTGCCCGCTGCGTCCTTGCCGATGCCTTCGACGCGCGTGAAGCGCTTGTCGCCGACCTGGCCCTTGACGCCCGCTGTAGTGTCGAGATAGCCGCCCTGAACACCGAACGTGCCGACCAGTTGCGGCGCGCCCGTCACGTTGTAGAGCTTGATGTTCATGTCGGGGCCTTCGTCGCCGACCATCAGCAGCCCTGTCGAGGCATCGACATACACCGCGGAAGGGCGCGACGTTGCAGCCATCTGGATCGTATTCAGCAACGCGCCCGTAGGCCCATATTCGACGATCGTCCCCGCGCTTTTGCGCGCGACCCACAGGTTGCCTGCGCTATCGAGCGCCAGCGCGCCTGGACCTGAGACGCTGATGTCCTGCAACCACGCACCGTCCGTCGTGAAGACGCGCACGCGATTGCCGAAGAAATCGCTCGCATAGAGTTGCGATCCTGCTGTCGCGAGACCTGTGATCGCGTCGGCGCGGGTGATGGCGTTCCATGTGCTGACGTTGATGACGAGATCGCGTGTGCCCGTTGCGCGGTTATAACGCCCGACGCCGCCGCTGCCATATTGCGTGCCTGCCTGCATCGCCGCGAAGATCGACGTTGCATTGCCCGTAATCGCGCCGCCCTGGAACTCGCTGTGAATGCCGATCGATCCGATGCTCTGTCCATTCTGATAGATCGCGACGCCGCCTTCGTTCTCGTCCCACATCGACGCCGTATAGATCACGCCTTCAGGCGAGACCCACATTGAACGCGCGCCATTGCCGACATGCGCGGCGAGCGTGCCATAAGTATTCGCGAGCCAGTCGGTGGTGTACTGCGCATGACAGATCGACGCGAACATGGCGATGAATAAGCCGATGCATAGCGTGTGCAATCGCATTCGATGAATGGGCATGTAAAACGTTCTCCTGAAGTCGAGCGATGGGAGTGATGAGTAGCGCGCGCCACCCGATGCAGGAAATTTTAAGCGTCCATTTATTCAAACGGATGTCGATACACGAACGTCAGTGCAGAAAAAGTGAGTCACATCATGTGCATTGAATCAGCGTCATGCCGTGCGCATGGTCGGCACGGATGTGGTGCGATGAAAAGAGATCTTCAATCGATGCATGCCGCACTAGAATGAGTTACTGCCGCATGCATTTTCGCGGCGACGCGGTCTTGCATCCGCATCCAGTTCTTCCGCATCGGAGAATCAGCATGCCGACCTACCAGTATCGTTGCGAAAGTTGTGGGGAAAAGTTCGAGCACGCCGAGCACGTCGCAGAACATGCAACGGTGCATCTGAAATGCCCTAAATGCGGCAGTGACAAGGTGCAGCACGCACCCGCGCCGTTCGTCGCGAAGACGTCGCGCAAGAGTTGAGCGCGCGGCAAGGCTCGGGGCGCGCTGATGAAACCATGCGAAGCGTGCAAGGCATTGGACGGAAAGCCGTCATCCGCGCCACCGCATGGCGATTTGAGTGCGATGGAATCGCCCCAGCATCCCGCCAGCCGCTATGACGAATACGTGTGCACGGTTTGCGGTAACTATATGCTTAGAAACACGTCCGACGGCGACCCGCCTGGCGTCTGGTCGCTGCAAGGCGGATCGAACGTAGCGAGGTCGTGATGGCATGGCTTGTCATTCTGCATGGCGCTTACTGGCGCGATGTCTCGCCCGAGGTGTTCAAGGAACACGCGAAACGGGACGACTGGAGCCAGCTGATATGCGACACCTTCGACGCAAGCGAAGGCATGTGCGAAGCGGAACACGATGGCCTGAAATTTCTGATTCCACGCAATACGGTGATCGCGGCGGTGAACCTGCAGGATCGTGAGCAGGCGCACGGTTTTGCGTTGCCTGCTCACGACGGGAGCGCTCATCGCTGACAAGGGCGACAAACGTATTCAGCGCTTGTCAGCCAGCGGAAGCGACGTATCGAGTGTGTCGCGTCCCGCACGCGCGTTGCCCGCGCGCCACTTGTCCAGAAACGGCACATCGGGTTTCATCACGAAGCTCAGCACGATTCCGCAGATCATCACACCAATCGACAGCATGAACGTCACGTTCCAGTTGCCGAGCCGATCGACCACATAACCCGCGACGACGGGACTCACGATCGCCGCAATGAACCCGTTGCCGCTCATGATCCCGCTCGCGGTGCCGGAGCGGTCGTAGGCGATGTCCATCGGGATCGCCCACATCGGGCCGATGTTCATTTCGTTGAAGAACATCGCCGCAGCAAGAAAGATCAGCGAGTACACCGGATCGTGCAGCAGCACGACGGGTATCAGCGAAAGACCGGTGAGCCCCATGCAGCATGCAACCAGATAGCTGCGCGCAAGCTTGACTTTGCCCGACTTGCGCAACAACCGGTCGCTGACGAGTCCGCCCACCAGATCGCCGACCACGCCTGCAACGAACACGCCCGACGTGAAGACGACCGCCTTCTTGATGTTGAGATGAAAGCTGTGCATGAAATACAGCGGCATCCAGTCGAGCATCAGCCAGAGAATCCAGTTGTAGCAGAAGTAGACGGCCGACACGGGCGCCATGCGGCGATAGAGGCGCATCCACGTGCCGGGCGCATCGACGGGATGCACTTTGGGCGGCGGCAATATCGCGAGTTCTTCTTGTGTGATGCGCGCGTGATCGGCAGGGCGTTCGGTGTACGTGAAGATCCACAGCACGAGCCAGCCCGCGCTCAACGCGCCGAGCAGATAGAACGAGAAACGCCAGTTGAACGCCGTCATCAGCGCGAGCACGAGCATCGGCGCGATTGCGTTGCCCAACCGTGCGCAGGAATGCGTGATGCCTTGCGCCATGCCGCGCTTGTCTTTTGTTACCCATGCAGCCATCGCGCTCGTCGATGCGGGAAAGGTCGCGCCTTCGCCCAGTCCTAGCAGCAGCCGCGCGGCGATCAGCGAGAAGAAGCCGCCTGCGAAACCGGTGAGCGCCGTTGCAATCGCCCAAACCGAAGCACACGCGATCAACGTGCGACGAGCGCCAAAGCGATCGCTGACCCAGCCGCCGATAAACTGAAAGATCACATACGGATACGCGAACGCGGAAAAGATCAGCCCAAGCTGCGTGTTCGTAAGTCCCAGCTCGCTCTTGAACTGACCGGCCGCTGTGCTGATGTTCACGCGGTCCACGTAGGTGATGAAGTACATCAGGCATAGCGTCGCGAGCACCATCGTGGTCGCTTTCGGCAGCAGTCGTTTCATGTCTCCTCCTTGTGTTATTGGCCGCGAGTTGCCGTTAGCGTTTGTTCGAGCCAGCCGTGAACGCGGCCACGCCGTCGCGAAACGCGCTGCTGCCGTAGACGGATTCGATCAGGTCTTCATCGTCGAGACGCTGCTCGACGACGATGCGGCGCAGGCTTTCTTTCACCGCGTGCTGCGTCACTTGCGACAACCCGCCGAGACGTTGCGCGAGCGTTTTCGCCGCATCTTCGAACGTGTCTTTCTTGCAGATCTCGTAGACGTAGCCGCATGCAAGCGCTTCGTCGGCGGAAAGAAAATCGGCGAGCAGCAGCATCTTTTTCACGCGCGGCACGCCGAACGCAGCATGAAGCCGCGCGAGATTGCGCGACGACAGCGTGTTCGACAGCGTCTTCGCAATCGGCGCGCCGAATTTCGACGCCTCGCTGCAGATGCGAAAGTCGCACGCAGTGGCGAGCGCAAGGCCGCCGCCCACGGCCCATCCATCGATCACCGCGACGGTCGGCACCCGGATGCGCTCGACGGCATCGATCACGCGTTCGACCAGTGCCTCATATGCAACACCCTGGCGGCCGTCGTTAAAGTCCGTGAAATAGCCGATGTCGGTGCCCGACACGAACGATTTGCCGCCCGCGCCACGCAACAGCACACAGCGCACGGCCGCGTCGCGCTGGCATTGGTCGATCAGCGCGAGCAACGCTTCATACATCGGCATCGTCATTGCGTTGTGACGCTCGGGGCGGTCGATCAGAATTTCCGCCGTGCCAACGTCGACCCTCTTGAGAAAAACGTGCTCGCTCATGGCTGTGTCCCGTTGATCTCGGCGAACAGTTCGTCGTTGTGCTCGCCGAGCAGCGGCGGGTGACGTCGCACCTGTTGGGGCGTGCCGAGCAGCTTCACGGGAAAGCCGATGTTCTTCACCTTGCCCTCGATCGGATGATCGATCTCCATGCACATGCCGCGATGCTGTGCATGCTCGCTGCCGAAGGCTTCCGGGTACGACAGAATCGGACCTGCCGGAATACCTGCATCCAGCATCGTGTCGATCCATTCCGCGCAATCGCGCTGTGCGAACGATTGCTCCAGCATCTCGATCAGCGCCTCGCGGTTCTTCAAGCGCAGCGACACGGTTTCGAAATCGGGGTGCTTCAGCAACTCGGGACGTTCGATCAGCGCGCACAGCTTCGACCACAGCTTCTGGTTGGTCGCGCCCATCACGAAGTAGCCGTCGCGGGCCTTCACGGCCTGATACGGCGCGCTCATCTTGTTGCTGGTGCCGAGCGGCGTCGGCGGAACGCCCGTGCCCCAGTAGTCCGACATGTCCCAGATCGAGAACGCCATCGCCGAATCGAACAGCGACGCGTCGATGTGCTGTCCCACGCCCGTTTTCTGTGCGCCGATATACGCGGACAGCAGGCCATACACGGCAAACAGCGCACAGCCGATATCGGCGACGGGTACGCCTGCCTTGACCGGCTTGCCGCCCTTATAGCCCGTCACGCTCATGACGCCCGACATCGCCTGCGCCATCAGATCGAAACCGGGCCGCGACGCCCACGGGCCGCTTTGCCCGAAGCCGGAAATGCTCGCGTAGACGATCTTCGGATTGATCGCACGAATCGACTCGTAGTCGATGCGCAGACGCTGCACCACACCGGGCCGATAATTTTCGACGATAACGTCGGCGGTTTTCGCCAGTTTGTAGAAGAACTCGCGGTCTGTGTCGCTCTTCAGGTCGAGTGCAACAGAGCGCTTGTTGCGGTTCATGTTCAGGAAGCCCATGCTGTCCGGCCCCTTCATCTTGAAGCCCATCGCGCCGCGCGTCTGGTCGCCTTCGAGCGGTTCGATCTTGATCACGTCGGCGCCGAGATCGGCGAGCAGCATGCAGGCGAACGGTCCTGCCATCACCTGGCTGACATCCAGCACGCGGATGCCTTGCAGCGGCAAGGGCCGCGATTGTGCGAATTCGTCGGATCGCGACATCAGTGTGTCTCCTGAAAGGTAAAGGCGAGCGGGCGCCGCCGACGCCCGGTCGGAATATGGAAATGGCGAGTGAGAGAGGGCTTAGGCGCCGCGTCGCGGCGACACCGGCTCAATGCAAAGGTATGAGCCGCGAGCCGCAGAAAGAAGGGTGATTGTCATGCCGTCTCCATGTGTTTGTTGTATGCACAACTCTCACCCAGCGCGAAGACACCGGCAAGGATGTAACGGTCATGGCTGGATTCGCAAATTGCGAAAGGGCGCACGGCGCGGCTACTTCGATCCGTCAGTCAGCGCGGCCACGACGTTGTGCAGCGTCTGCGCCTGCGCATGCCCTTCGGCGCACGACAGCACGTAACTGCGCTGATGCCAGTCGCCTTGCAGTTCCGCGCAGCCGAGCGTGTCCTCGGGATGAAAGCTGCTGAACACATCGGGCGGCATCAGGCCGACGCCGAGACCGTGCCGCACGAACGCCAGCATCGTATCGAAGCCGTTGACGGAAAAATCGTTGCTGAAATGCCGTCCGCGGCTGCGATACGCGCGCTGCACGGCGGTGAGAATCGCCGAGCCCTTGCCGAGACTGACGAGCGGCATGTCGAGCAGATCGTCGATCGCGACGGGCGCGGCGGGAAACTGGAAGTGTGTGCGGCTGTACACCAGCACGAGCCTGTCCTGCCGGTAAGCCACCTGTGGCAGATCGAGAAACCCGCTTTTTTTCTCGTAGATGCCGATATCGATCACCTTGTCGCGGAGCATCTGCTGAATGATCTTGCTGTTTTCCTCGATCACTTTCAGCGTGATGCCCGGATAGCGCTGCTGGATGCCCGCGATATCGCGCGCGAGAAACTCGATCACCACAGCCTTCGGCGCACCGATGATGATGCGCCCCTGCTGGCCCTGAACCAGCGCCTGCGCGTCGCCTGCCAGCCGGTCGACCAGCGTGTCGATCTGCCGGAGGTAGCGCAGCAGCTTGTCGCCGGATTCGGTCACTTCGACGCCATGCGGCACGCGCCGGAACAGCTTCGCGCCAAGCTGCGCCTCGAGATCCGACACGCGGCGCGACGCGGCGGCCACGGCGAGCCCGAGCTTGTCGGCGGCGCGGGAGATGCTGCCTTCGTCCACGATGGCGAGCACCAGCCGGACAGTAGTCGTGTCGACTCTCACGGAAGTTTCAATCTCCAGGATGGGGTAACGGATGCGTGCTCAACGGAATTTTGCGTGAGTAAGATATACGCATGGCCAGCACGGGCGGGCAAATTTACGGCATCATGCGTCACCTGCCGCTCGACCAGGTACTTGCCTGACTCAAGTCGGCTATTTTCAGGCCGTTAATCCAAAGAGCAAAGCTTGCGGCGCGTTGAGCCGGATCGCGGTTTCACGATTGCGACTGCGCCATGTCTGAGAAAACCTTCATGTTCGATTCGCTCCTGGCGACGCCTACGCCAGAGAAGGCCGTGGTCAGTCCGTCAGTGCGCGCCGCACTGCTGTCGGCGCTGTTCGACAACGCGTGGCCGCTGTTCCTGTCGGGCATCTCCAGCATTTTCGTGGCCGCCGTCGCGTGCTTCCTGCTGCAGCAGACGTGGACGGTGCTCTGGCTGATCGCCGACATTGCCGTGCTGGCCGCGCGACTCGGCATCGTGCGTCTCTATGTGGCGCGCAGCCGTATCGCCACGGTGCATCCCGGCCCGTGGGCGGCGCGTTACGCGCCCGTCAGCCTGGTCGCCTGCCTGTTGCTCGGTCTCGGCACGGCCGCATGCTTTCTGTCGCCCGACAAGGAACTGGCCACGCTCGCGATCATGGTCGCGGCGGGCATTCTGGGCGGCATCGCGTCGCGCAACGCGGCGCTGCCGCGTCTTGCCATCGCGCAGATTTTTCTTGGCACGGTGCCGATCGGCATCGGCGCGCTGATTGCACCGCACAGCGGCGCATGGATTCTGATTCCGCCGCTCGTCGCCTATAACGCGGCGATGGTTTCGGTCGTGCGCCGCCACTACAGCGGACTCGTCGCGCTGATGACGGCCGAACAGCGGCACGCCGAACTCGCCGCGCGTTTCGATGCGGCGCTCGCCTACATGCCGCACGGGCTGTGCACAGTGGATGGCACGGGCAATGTCGTGATCGCGAATCGCCGCACGGCGGAACTGTTCGGTGCGACGGTCGAAATGCTGAAGCTCAATGTGCCACTGCCTGAATTTATCGGCCACGTCGGCATCGCGCAGTTCGGCGAGACGCTGCGAAAGCGGCTCGAAGAACGCTGCAACACGTGGCTCGGCGACGGTCATACGCCGATGGATCTCGAACTGGAGGATGGCCGCCAGCTCGAACTGACGCGCAACCCGGTGCCCGACGGCAGCTCGATCATAATCATCGAAGACGTGACGCAGCGTCGGCAGACCGAGGCGAAAATCCTGCACCTCGCGCGGCACGATTCGCTCACGGGTTTGCCGAATCGACGCGAACTACGCGACCGGCTGGAGCAGATCCTGATGAGCGGCAATGGGTTCAGGAGCGAATCGATCGCGATGATGTATCTGGATCTCGACGGCTTCAAGCAGGTCAACGACCGGCTCGGCCATTGCGCGGGCGACGAAGTGCTGGAGACGGTCGCCGCGCGCCTGTTGCGCGTGCTGCGTCCGGGCGAACTGGTTGCACGCCTGGGCGGCGACGAGTTCGCGATCATCGCGAATCACGCGACGCTGCCGTCGGTGGTGGCGCTGGCGCAGCGTGTGATCCGCGACATCGCGCTGCCGTATCACCTGTCGACGGGTGAAGCCGTCAGCATCGGCACGAGCGTGGGGATTGCGCTGGCAGCGAACGAGGATTCCGTCGATGGCCTGATCCGGCGAGCGGATCAGGCGTTGTACAGCGCGAAGCAGGCGGGCCGGGGCACGTATCGCGTGGCGAACGCGTAAGCATCGAGCCGGCGGCGACTCTGCTGTCAGGCGTCAGGCCAACGCGACGACGGCGATCTCGACCAGCAGTTCCGGCGCGGCCAGCTTCGCCTCGACGGTCGCCCGCGTCGGCGCGCAGCCTTCCGAGACCCACGCGTCCCACACGCTGTTCATTCCCGCAAAATCGCGTTCGATATTCGCAAGCCACACCTGCGCAGACACGAGCCGCGTCTTGTCGATACCCGCCTTCTCCAGAAAGCCGTCGATCTTCGCCAGCACGCTTGCCGTCTGGACTTTCACATCGGGTGCGTGATCGTTCGACGTCTGGCCGCCGATGAACACCAGTCCCGCCGCCTTCACGACACGGCTCATGCGCTGGTTCGTTTCGATTCTGACGATATCGGACATACGTTGGTTTGCTCCTTGGTTTGAGTGTAGAAAAAGCGCGCTGGCAGGGCGCGCAAGAGGTCAGTGAGCCACGGCGCTTGCCGCGCGCTCCAAAGCGGTCTGGCGCGCGAAACGGTCGATCGCAAATGCATCGAGCGACAGGGAAGCCTTGCCGTCGAGCACCAGTTCGGACACGAGCCGCCCGCACGCCGGCCCAAGCTGGAAGCCGCTGCCGCAATAGCCGAACGAATAGACCAGATTCGACGCGCGGCGGCTTGGCGAGATGACGGGCAACGAGTCGTCGGTGAAGGCCTCGACGCCTGCCCACGCGCGATTCACGCCGAGATGGCGCAAATGCGGAAACAGATCGACGACGGTATTCGCGCTGCGCACGAGCCGCGCAAAGTCGACTTCGCCGTGACGGCCGTTCAGATCCGCAATCCCGATCAGCTTGCCGCCGATCACGACGGTGCCGTTGTCGAACTGCTTGAACGACAGCGGACGTCCCGTCGCGCCGAGCGTCGCGCGGCAAAACGGTGCGACGCGATGCGTGACCATCAGCATCAGGCCTTCGGGATGCACGGGAACGGGCTCGCCGACCTGTTCGGCAAGTTGCCCCGCCCACGCGCCCGCTGTGACAACGAGCTTTTCCGCGCTGAACTCGCCGCGCGGCGTGTGAGCGACCCAGCGCGTACCGCGCTGTTCGATACGTCCAACAGGCGTGCCTTCGAAAAACTGCGCGCCGTGACGTTGCGCGGCAAGGCGGAACGCGGTCGTCGTCCGGAACGGCAGCGCGTAACCGTCGCGCTCGACCCAGATGCCGCCGGTTACATGCGGCGCGAGCGCCGGTTCGAGTACCAGCACGGTTTCGCGATCGATGATCTTTTCGTGCGTAAAACCATGCGCTTCAAGTTCCGCGACGCGTGCGCGACACTCATCCAGTTCGGCTTCCGTTTCCGCAATCTTCAACTGGCCGGACGGCACGAAGCCGCCGTCGTCGCCGATCGTGTCGTGCATCGTGTGCCAGATTTCGCGCGACATCAACGCAAGCGGAATCTCGGGCAGCGGGCGGCCGAGCGTGCGCACGCCGCCCGCATTGACGCCCGACGAATGCCGCGCGACGTAATCGGCTTCCAGCACGATCACGTTCGTACCGCGCCGGGCCATGTGGAACGCGCTGCTCGATCCGTGCAGGCCGCCGCCGATCACCAGCACATCGGCTTCGCGCGTCGCGTTCGAAGTGGAGATGGCAGTGTCATTCACCGGCTAGCTCTCCCAGCGTGAGCGGCTTGATCGGCGGACGGATGCGGTAATAGCCGACTTCGTCCGGCGACACCTTGCGCGCATCGGCGATGACTTCGGTCACAGTCAACCCGCACATGCGTCCCTGGCACGGACCCATCCCGCAGCGTCCAAACGATTTCGCCTGGTTCGGTCCGAGACAGCCCAGTTCGACGAAGCCGCGCACGTCGCCCGCCGTCACTTCTTCACATCGGCAGACGATCACCTCGTCGTGTGGAATGCGGTTCGCGTCGCGCGGGCGGTACAGGCTGTCCAGAAAGGGGCGGATGCGCATCACGCTCTCCAGCGCGCGGCGATGCGGCGCGGCTTCGCGCTCGCGCGTGGCGGCGTCGATGGCGCCGAGCTGGCAGGCGGCCTGGAGCGCACTCAGCGCACCCTGTTCGGCTGCCGCAAGCGCACCGCCGATGCCGCCGCCATCGCCCGCGATAAAGATGCCGGGCACGTCGAGTTCGCCCCAAGCATCGGTCGTGGGCGTGAAGCACAGTTGCGCAGCGTCCCATTGATGCTGCGCCCGCAGCGAGAGCGTGAATTGGGTATTCGGCACGACACCCTGATGCAGCAGGATCACGTTCGCATCGATCTTGTGCGCGCGGCCTTGCGTCGTGAAGCTGAGCGCGGCGGCACGTTCGCCGCCGTCTGCGTCGGTCTTCGACTCGACGCGCAGATCGTCGGCGGCTTCGTAGATGGGCACGCCCGCGGCACGCAGCGTGCGGATCAGTTGCAGGCCTTTGCTGAGAAACGGCCATGCGCGCAGCGCGGAGAGCAGGTGCTTCTTCGCGCGCCAGCGGTCTTCGTGACGCGTCGTATCGACCAGCGCGCGGATTGGCACACCCGCGCGCACGTATTGCCAGCCGAGCAGATAAAGCAGTGGACCGCAGCCAGCCAGAACGGGCGGCTCGGCGGGCACTTCGCCCGCGCTCTTCAGCAGGATCTGCGCGGCGCCCGCCGTCAGCACGCCGGGCAGCGTCCAGCCGGGAATCGGAAATGGGCGTTCGAGCGCGCCTGTCGCGAGAATCACGCGCTTTGCATCGAAGCTGCCGACCTTGCCGTCCTTCAGGTAATGCACGGCGCGCTCGCGCGTCACCTGCCACACGGATGCATGCGCGACATGCCGCGCGCCCGAACGCGCGAACGCGTCAGCGAGCGACGCGCCCGCTGCATAGTCAGGGCCGAGAATCTCCTTGCGGCGGGCATCGGCGCGGCCGATTGCACGATAGATCTGCCCGCCGACGGCATCCTGCTCGTCCAGCAGCACGACGGACAGCCCGGCACGCGCCGCACGCGTGGCCGCGCTCATGCCTGCGGGACCGGCGCCGACCACGACGACATCGACGGCTTCCGACGCAAAACTCGATAAGGTTTCTGCAGCGTAATCAGCGGGCATGAGCATCCTCCAGCGAAACAGCTTCCGGCGGCAGATCGCGCGCGCCTTCCTGCGAATGGATGCGCATGCCGTCGCGCACCGTCACCATGCAGCTTTGCCGGCTCGGCACGCCGTCAATCTCGACCAGACACTCGAAGCACGCGCCCATCATGCAGAACGGCGCGCGCGGCGCGCCGGAGACGGGCGTCGCGCGAAACCGCGCGATGCCGGCAGCGAGCAGCGCCGCCGCCACCGACCGGCCGCCCGGCACGCGCAGCGGCTGATCGTTGAACCAGATGTCGACGGGCGCATCGGCGCCGGGCAGGGCCTTGAATAGCGGTGTGGAAGTCATGTCGGAATCAGTGAGCGGGGATGAGAGCAGGGGATTCGAGAAAGCGCGTGCCGGACAGCGCGGGAATGTCATCGGGCATCGCGCCGCCGACGATCCACGGCGCGATGCGCAGCGCGTGCGCAGCGGCGAGCGTCACGCCGCTATGGCAGGTGACGACGAACGCGCCGGGATGCTGTGCGGATTCGTCGTAGATCGGAAAACCGTCCGGGCTGTAGACACGCAGCGCGGCCCACGTGCGCACCAGCCGCACGTTTTTCAGCAGCGGGAAGGCGCGCACGCCGCGTCGCGCGATGTCGGATAGCACGGGCGTGGTCGTGAAATCGTTGAAGCCGACTTCTTCCATCGAGTCGCCGAATTGCAGCGTGCCTTCGTCGGTTTGCCGCACGTTGAGCGTCGGGTAGTGCAGGAACGGCGCGACACGTTCGCTGATCAGCACCTGTCCGCGATTCGGCGCGACGGGCGCATGCAGGCCGACGTGCGGCGCAAGCGCGCGGTTGCCGAGCCCAGCGGCGAGCACGACGCGCGCGGCACGATAGACGCCACGCTTGCCTTGCACCGCGAACCCGCCGCTTTCGGGCGTGATGCGCAGCGCTTCTTCGTTGTTGACGAGCTTCACGCCGCGCTGCTGCATGCCCGCGTGCAGCGCGCGTAGCAGCTTGAGCGGATTGACGTGGCCGTCCATCGGCGTGTAACTCGCGCCGATCACGTCGGGGCCGATCTGGGGAATGCGCTCACGCACTTCGCGCGCATCGAGCAATTCATACGGATAGTCGCCAAGCTCACGCTGCAAGGTACTGAACCGCTTCGCGCGTTCGGCGATTTCGTCTTCGGAGAAGAAGAAATGAAAGCCGCCCGGCTGACGCAGCGCGACGTCGATGCCTGTTTCATCGAGCAACGCCGCAGCGAGCGATGGCCAGCGCGAAGCCGAACTACGCGACCAGCGCGCATAAGGCGACAGGCCATAGCCCTTGCCCTGGATCCACACCAGCCCGAAGTTGCCGCGCGAGGCGCGAAACGCGCCGTCGTCCTGGTCCAGCACGGTCACTTTCGCGCCTTCACGCGCCAGGCCCCAGGCGACAGCGGAACCGACCAGCCCGCCGCCCAGCACGAGCACATCGGGATTGGCGGAAGTAGTGCGGATCATCGGGCTTCTCCGATCAGGATGCGGTCCAGTCCGACCATGCGGTCGAGCAGCACCATCAGCAGTACCGTGCCGACAATCAGCACCGCCGACACGGACGCGACGAGGGGATCGATGGTCTGCGCGATCTGGTTGTACATGGCGACGGGCAGCGTGGTCGTGCCGGGCGTCGCGACGAAAATGGTCATCGTGAGTTCGTCGAAGCTCTGGATGAACGACAGCACCCAGCCGCCCGCAACGCCGGTGCGGATCATCGGCAGCACGACGCGGCGGAACGCGGTGAAGCGGCTCGCGCCACACGACAGTGCTGCACGTTCTGCATCGCGGTCGAGCCCGACTGCCGACGACAACGCGAGCCGCAGCGCATACGGCAGCACGATGATCACGTGCGTCGCGACCAGCGCCCAGAACGAGCCGCTCAGATGCAGCAGCGACAGGAAGCGCAGGAACGCGATGCCGAGCACGACGGCGGGGATCATCATCGGCGAGAGGAAGAAGCTCATCAGCGCGGCGCGGCCGGTGAAGCGGTAACGCGCAATCGCGAGTGCAGCGGGCACGGCAAGCGCGACGCCGATGGTCGCCGCCGCGAACGCGAGCCGCACCGAGAGCCAGAACGCCGACACGATGTCGCCGTTCTCCAGGATCGCGCGAAACCAGCGCAGCGACGCGCCGTCGAAGGGCATCGAAATGAAGCCTTTGTCGGTGAAAGCGACCAGCATCACCACGACGAGCGGCGCGAGGATGAAAGTAAGGAACAGCGCGTTGAACAGCAGGCCCCAGAATCCGTTCTGTTTCATGACGTCACTCGAAAATGTGCTTGAAACGGCGTTCGGCGAGACGGCTGCAACCCATCACGATCGCGACGTTCGCGATCAGCAGCAGTACGGCGATGCTTGCGCCGAGCGGCCAGTTCAGCGTGCCGAGGAACTCGTCGTAGGCGGCTGTCGCAACAACCTTCAGACGACGCCCGCCGATCAACGCAGGCGTAGCGAACGCCGAGGCAGACAGCGCGAACACGATGATCGAACCGGACAGCACGCCCGGCATGATCTGCGGCAGCACCACGCGGCGAAACACGCGCAGCGGCGAGCCGCCCATCGAGAGCCCCGCCCATTCGACCTGCGGATCGAGCTTTTGCAGCGTCGCCCACACGGACATCACCATGAACGGCACCAGCACGTGTGTCAGCGCGATGATCATGCCCGTCATCGTGAAGACGAGGCGGATCGGCTCGGACGTGATGTGTATCGCTTGCAATGCGTTGTTGAGCACGCCGTTATTGCCGAGCAGGATTTGCCAGCCGAGCGTGCGCACCACGACGGAAATCAGCAGCGGGCCGAGCACGATCAGCAGACACAGCGATTGCCAGGGCCGCTTCATGCGCGCGAGCACGATTGTTTCCGGCACGCCTAGCAGTACGCTCAGCAGCGTCACGGCGAGCGCGAGGCCCGCTGTGCGCAGGAAGATTTCGCCGTAGTACGGATCGCTCAGGACTTCGGCGTAGTTCTTCAGCGTGTATGCGGCCTCGACGCCCGCCACATCGCTGAACACGCGAAACGACAACAGCAGTGTCAGCACGAGCGGCACGAACAGCAGCGCGCCGAACAGCAGTAGAGCGGGTGAGGAGAGCAGCCACGGCGCGGCGCCTGCACGCGAGTCGTCAAGCGTTGCCATGAGCGCTCTCCCGGGTCAGCACGCGCAGATCGTCGTCGGTGAACGAGAGGCCGACTTCGTTGCCTTCGTCGGGCGGCGGCGCGCCGAAGTTCGGTTGCGCGATATGAAGCTTGCCGAGCGCCGTATCGACTTCGAGCAGCCACTGATTCCCGATGAACACGCGGTTCGCAACGCGCCCGTGCATGCGCGCATCGCCATTCGCGAGCCGAACTTTCTCGGGTCGAATGTAGACATGCACCGCGCCTTCGACGTCGCGGCCTTCGTGCGGCACATGCAGCGTCGTGCCCGCGACGTCCACGACTGCACAACGCGGATTGCGCGCCCGCACTTCGCCAGGCAGCGTATTCGTGCGGCCAAGAAATGTGGATGCGAATGGCGTGGCAGGGCGTTCATAAGCATCGAACGGCGTGCTGAGTTGCGCGATACGCCCTTTGTGCAGTACGGCGATGCGGTCGCTCATCGTCATTGCTTCGACCTGATCGTGCGTGACGAGAATCGTCGTGATGCCGAGGCGCTTCTGGATCGCGCGCAGTTCGATGTGCATTTCCTCGCGCAACTTCGCGTCGAGGTTCGACATCGGCTCGTCGAGCAACAGCAGTTCGGGGCGCATTGCCAATGCACGCGCAATTGCGACGCGCTGGCGCTGGCCGCCCGACAGTTCCTTCGGATAGCGCGTATCGAGTCCTTTCAGCCGCACCAGATCGAGCGCTTCGGCCACACGTACCGCGCGCTCGTCGCGCTTCATGTTGCGCATCTCGAGACCGAAGCCGACGTTGCCCGCCACTGTCATGTGCGGAAACAGCGCGTAGCTCTGGAACACGACGCCCATGCCGCGCTTCTCGGGACGCTCGTTCGTGATATCGCGGCCGCCGAGCGTGATGCGGCCCGCGCTCGGCGCGACGAAGCCAGCGATCATCTGCAGCGTGGTCGTCTTGCCGCAACCGGACGGGCCGAGCAGCGAGAGAAATTCGCCGCGTTCGACGGACAGATCGATATGCTCGACGGCAGTGAAGTCGCCATAGCGCTTCGAGATGCCTTGCAGGGTGAGGA
Source organism: Burkholderia sp. Ac-20365 (assembly GCF_017104715.1). Taxonomy (GTDB): domain Bacteria; phylum Pseudomonadota; class Gammaproteobacteria; order Burkholderiales; family Burkholderiaceae; genus Paraburkholderia. Next base: position 89,890 of record NZ_JAAGPI010000030.1, on the reverse strand, counting down.
AGGTCATAAGCGTCGGTCCTGTTCGGAGGCGGGCGTAGGGACTGTGGAGCGGCTGCGCGGCCTAGCGTTCGACCGAGCGGTTCCAGCGCTCCGTCCATTCCGTGCGATGCTGGTTGATCGTGGTCCAGTCCATCGCCGTCAGCTTGCTGATCTGATCCGCGCCGTAAGGCACGCGTGCGGCAACGTCAGGCGTCAGCTTGACGGTCTTGTTGACGGGGCCGAGGCCGATGCCTTGCGCCTGCATCGCCTGCACTTCGGGGCTCAGCAGATACTGGACGAAGTCCTGCGAAAGCTTGGGCTGCGCGTTCTCGGCCAGCGAGCAGGCCGCGACCTGCAACGCCACGCCGCCTTCCTTCGGGTAGACGAACTTGAGCGGGAAGCCCGTGTTCTGCAGCGCGACCGCGCGGCCGCTGCCGTACGGCGCGATGATCACGTCGCCGGCCTGCATCAGGCCGTCCATCTCGCCGGGCGTCGGCGCCCACGACAGCACGTCGGGCGCGACCTGCTTTGTCATCGCGGTGAAGCCAGGGTCGATGTTCTTTTCGCCGCCGCCGTTCAGACGCGCGAGCATCACGAGCGTATGCAGGCCATACGTGTTGGTGATGGGCGGCACGCCGAGCTTGCCCTTCAGACGCTTGTCGGTGAGTACCTGCCATGAATCGGGCGCGGGCAGGCCGAGTTTTTTGAACGCCTCTTCGTTGTAGCCGATCCCCGTCGCCACCATGCCGACGCCAACCGCCGTCGGGCCGAGCCGCGCAAGCGGATAGAGGTCCTTCATCACGGGCGCTTCATCGACCTTCGCGCACAGACCCAGCTGCATTGCCTGATACATCGGGCCGTCGTCCATCACCGCGACGTTGATCTGCTGATGACCCTTCTGCGCCTGGAGTTTCGCGAGCGTGTCGCTCGAATTGCCCGCCACGTAGACGATCTTCACGTCATGCGCTTTTTCGAACGGCGGAATGATTTTCTGGCGATAGAGCTGTTCGTTCGAGCCGCCGACATTCGCGACATAGAGCGTCGTTTCGGCGTGAGCCTGATAAGTCGCGGTCAGACAGGCGAGGGTTAACGCAGAGGAGAGAACACGGATCGTAAAACGGCAACGGCTGCGCAGCGTTTCTTGCATGACGACGATCTCCAGTCAGTGTGGGAAGGGACGCTCTGGTGGCGTGTCCATGCAGCACAGTCTGGTCCGCAATGGTCATATCGTCCAATACGAATAAAATAGCAATCCATACATGGTTGATATGGGTTGATGCCGATGAACCTGAAACATATCGAGGCGTTCCGCGCGGTCATGGTGGCGGGGTCGATGACGGCGGCGGCGAAGGCGCTCTTCACGTCGCAGCCGAACGTGAGCCGTCTGATTTCGCAGCTCGAACGCGAGACGGGCTTGCTGCTATTCCAGCGCAGCGGCGTGCGGCTGATTCCGACCAGCGAAGGCACGGCGTTCTTTCGCGAAGTCGAACGCGCGTATGTCGGCTTGCAGGGACTGACGAATGCTGCCGCGCAAATTCGCAATCTGGGCAGCGGACGTCTGCGTATCGCGGCCATGCCGTCAGCGGGTCTTACGCTGGTGCCGCATGCGATCAAGCGGTTTCAGGCGCTGCATCCTGGTGTGACGGTGTCGTTGCATGTGAACACGTCGGGCACGGTGAATCACTGGACCGCGTCGCAGTTCTGCGATCTGGGGGTGGCCGTGTATATCAGCGAAGCATCGAATTGCGATGTCGAGATGCTCTCGAAGGTCGCCGCTGTCTGCGTGATGCCGGCTGCGCACCGGCTCGCATCGAAGGCGGTGATCAAACCGGAAGATCTGGAAGGCGAGTCGTTCATCTCGCTGTGTCATGGCGACGGCACGCGCGCGCAGATGGACGAGGTGTTCGTGCGGGCCGGTGTCGAACGCAAGCTCGCGATCGAGGCGCAATACACGGCGATCTGCTGTGAACTGGTGCGATGCGGAATGGGCGTGACGCTGGCGCATCCGGGCGTGGCGCTGGATTTCGCCGGGCCCGATATCGCTATCCGGCCGTTCTCGCCGCCAGTGATGTTTCCGATGTATCTGCTGTTTCCGCCGCATCGGCCGCGCGAACGGTTGGCCTCGGCGTTCGTCGAAGTGCTCCGCGCGGAGCATGAGGAACTGATGGGGAAACTGGCGAAAATCGTGCCGGAGACGGCACCGAAACCGGCGCGCAAGCGCAGCGCGAAGGGCCGCGCCTGATGACGGTTGCCGCGAACGCGAGGGCGTGAGCGCGGCAACGTCTGTGAGGCTTTACAGGTAGCTGCAGACGTAGTCGAGCGTTTCGACCACGTCGATATCGAAGCGGCTGTTGGCCGGCACCGAGAACGACTCGCCTGCGGCGTAAGTCTTCCATTCGTCGCTGCCTGCGAGACGGATGCGGCACTTGCCTGCCTGCACTTCCATCAGTTCAGCTGCGTCGGTACCGAAGTTGAGCGTGCCGGGCAGGATCACGCCGAGCGTCTTGCGCGTGCCGTCGGCGAAGAGCACGGTGTGCGACACGCACTTGCCGTCGAAGTAGACATTGGCGCGTTTGACAACGGAAACCTGATCGAATTGCGTTGCAGCCGTCATGGCGGTGTTCCTATGAGTCGTGTTGAAAAGTAGCGGCGCCATCCACTGGCAATGACGCGAGCCCGCCATCATACCAATCCCCGCGGACGTCTAACGGATCTGCACCGGAGGTGTTCCGAACCCGGAGAAACCCTCAGAGCGTTCGATCATCGCGCACATCTGCGCGATGATCGAACGAAATATCGTAGTAATCTCTTGTGCATCTGGGGTGCGGGGCGCTACTCTGCGGTCCATCTGATGACATCTGAGCGTCGTCAGCCTACAAGCTAGGAGACAACCATGACCGCAGTCCCGGCACACGAGCCCCAAGGCAACCACCAATCCAAGAAAGCTGCCGCCAGCGGCTGGATCGGATCGGCGCTTGAATACTACGATTTCTTCATCTATGCGACCGCTTCGGCGCTGATCTTTCCTCAGATCTTCTTTCCGAAGGGCAATGCGACGACGGCTATCGTCGCGTCGCTGGCGACCTACGGCGTGGGTTACGTCGCACGGCCAATTGGCGCATTCGTGCTCGGCCATCTCGGCGATACGCACGGTCGCAAGAAAGTGCTGCTGGCCTGTATGTTCCTGATGGGTTTCTCGACGATCGGCGTCGGCCTGCTGCCCACGTACGATCAGGTCGGTCTGCTGGCTCCCGTGCTGCTCGTGCTCATGCGCCTCGTGCAGGGCTTCGCGGTGGCGGGTGAAATCTCCGGCGCCAGCTCGATGATTCTGGAGCACGCACCGTTCGGACGGCGCGGCTTCTACTCCAGCTTCACGCTGCAAGGCGTGCAGGCAGGGCAGATTCTGGCCGCCGCGGTGTTCCTGCCGCTCGCACACTACATGCCTGCCGAGCAGTTCAACGTCTGGGGCTGGCGCATTCCGTTCCTGCTGAGCGTCGTCGTCATCTTCGCGGGCTGGGTCATCCGCCGCAAAGTCGATGAAACGCCGGCCTTCACGGACGAAGGCCAACGTACGGCGCGTTCCACGTCGCCCGTGATCGACGCGTTCAAGTACAGCACGCCGAACATCCTGCGCGTGATCTGCATGGCGCTGATGAACGTGATTCCCGTCGTGGCCACCATCTTCGGTGCAGCCTACGCGGTGCAACCGGCCTACGGCATCGGTTTCGCGAAAGACGTGTACCTGTGGATTCCGGTGGTCGGCAACATCGTCGCGGTGCTGGTGATTCCGTACGTCGGCAACCTGTCGGACAAGATCGGCCGCAAGCCGCCGATGATCGTCGGTTCGCTGCTGTCGGGCCTGCTCGCCTTCGCCTATCTGTACGCGATCAGCATCCATAACGTGCCGGTTGCGTTCGTGATGTCGATCCTGATGTGGGGCATCGTGTATCAGGGCTATAACGCCGTGTTCCCGAGCTTCTACCCGGAACTGTTCCCGACCCGCACCCGCGTTTCGGCGATGGCGATTGCACAGAACATCGGTACCGCGATCACGGCCATGCTGCCCGCGCTGTTCACGGCCGTGGCACCTCCGGGAGCCACCAACATCTGGCTGACGGTCGGCGCGCTCGCTTTCGCGGTCACCATCATTGCCTCGCTGGCCGCATTCAGCGCCCGTGAAACGTACCGTGTGCACATGGACGAACTCGGCAAGCCCGACGCGCATCCCGTCGACAAGACCGAGTACGATGCAGCACGGGCTGCTGCATTCGCCCACTGAAGCACGCTAAAGCCCGCTGAGCGGATCCAGACGCCTGAGAGAGCACCACCGACCATGATTTCCGGAAAGACCACCCTCATCGCGCACATCGGTTTTCCGACCGAGAGCTTCAAGTCGCCGATGATTTACAACCCATGGTTCGATCGCAAGGGTATTGACGCGGTCGTGGTGCCGATGGGCGTCAAGGCGGAAGATTACGAGCAGAGCTTCAAGTCGATCTTCCGCTTCACCAATCTGCGTGGGGCGCTCATCACGATGCCGCACAAGGTGACGACGGTTGGACTGGTCGATGAAGTGACGCCCGCCGTGCGCATCGCGGGCGCCTGCAACGCGGTGCTCAAGCGTCCCGATGGCACGCTGCTCGGCGATCAGTTCGACGGTGCAGGCTTCGTGCGCGGCGTGCTGCGCAAGGGGCGTCAACTGAAGGGCGCGCGCGTGCTGGTGTCGGGATCGGGCGGCGTCGGCTCGGCCATTGCAGCGTCGCTGGCGGCGGCGGGCGTGGGCGAGCTGGCTCTGTTCGATACGCGTGCCGATTCCGCCGAAGGGCTTGCGCAGCGCTTGCGCGAGCACTACCCGGAAATGGCGGTGCGTACGGGCTCGAAAGATCCCGATGGTTATGACGTCGTCGTGAACGCGACGCCGCTCGGCATGAAGGAAGGCGATCCGCTTCCTTTCGACGTCGCGCGCATCTCGCCGCAAACTTTTGTCGGCGAAGTCGTGATGAAATCGGAGTACACGCCGTTTCTGCGCGCCGCGCGTGAGAAGGGCTGCGACGTGCAGGTCGGCACCGACATGCTGTTCGAGATGATTCCGGCCTATCTGGAGTTCTTCGGCTTCGGGACTGCGACGCCCGAAGAACTGCGCGACGCGGCGACGATTGCGTACTGAGTTACCGCTTCGATGTCCCCTTGGCAGCCTGGCATGTTGACGTGTGCCAGGCTGTTGTCTTTCCGGCTCCGGGCCGCCGGATAAACGGCGCCTGAGCGTTTCCGCTCAATCGACGACAGCCACGATATTCACCGTCCCCTGTCGTGCCATCTTCGCGTACGGGCACAGGCGCTCCGCGTTCCGCACCAGTTCTTCCGCCACCGCGCGCTCCACGCCCGGTATGCGCACCCGCACATCGATAACTAGCGCATAGCCCCCATCCATCGGATCGCGGCCAAAGGCGACCTGTACGTCGACGGCGATATTGTCGAGTTCCATTTTTGCGCGCTTGCCGAGCAGGTTGAGCGCGCCGTGGAAGCAGCCGGCAAAGCCTGCCGCAAACAGCTGTTCCGGGTTGGTTCCGTCGCCGGAGCCGCCGAGCTGGGTGGGCAGACGCAGTTCGAGATCCAGATTGCCGTCGTCGGAACGCACCACGCCGGACGCGCGGCCGTGTCCCGTCTCGCCGCCCGATACCGTGACCGTCGTCGTGTACAGCGGCTCGAATTCCTTGCCACGATAGCGATCCAGCAGCGTCAGCGGGGGCGCCTCCAGTTTCCTGTTCATGGTTTGTTCTCTCCCAGGCAGCAAGACTTTTGAACCACCCTCGGCGGTATCGCAGGCCGCACACGAATACAGGTACGGCGACAGCGGACCCGTTCCCATGCTAAGTGACGGAACAATGTCGCGGTAGAGCCACGGCGGGACTCACGGTGTTTCCCATTTGGCGTCAATCGTCGGCGCGCTTTATGTTCAGTCGAATCGCGTTGCGGCGGGATGCGGTCCCACATCCGGTCGATGTGTCCTACACTGGGAAAGCCAGCCGTAAGGCCGCGCCGCCAGGCGTCTCGTAGACGGGACTTGCGGCACATCTTTCCTTCCTGTCAGCGGGCTCAGCAGATTCCTTGATGGCCTCGCTTCGCAGCGAGATCGCTGCGCAATCTCAAGAGTGGGAGCCGTCGATGGATCAACTGGATGCATCGCAGCATGCTTTTCGCGTCGGCTTGCCGAACCCCGCCGACACCTTGTCCACCTGCTTCTCGACCAGCTACGCGGGCATCATCGCCTTCATGGCGGTCGCTACGGAAGGCAGTTTCGCGAAAGCGGGCGAGCGCCTGGGCATCGGTCGATCGGCTGTGAGCCGCAACGTCCAGAAGCTCGAATCGCAACTCAGCACGCGGCTTTTTCTTCGTACGACGCGCTCGACGCATTTGACGCGCGAAGGCGAGCGCTTCTTCGAGAACTGCAATCAGGGCGTCACGCATATCGTCGAAGCGATGAACGACATGCTCGACCTGCGACAGGGTCCGCCGCGCGGCCTGCTTCGTATCAGCGCGAACGTGGGGTTCGGGCGCAAGGTCGTGGCGCCGTTGCTCGCGCAGTTCTGCGAGGCGTACCCCGACATTGCCGTCGATCTGCTGCTGGACGACAGGCCGACGGATTTCGCCGCCGAGCAGATCGACGTGGCGTTTCGCGACGGCTGTATCGAAGATTCCAGCATCATTGCGAAGCAGCTGATCCCGATGCAAATGGTGCTGTGCGCGTCGCCTCGCTATGCAGACAGGCACGGACTGCCCGAGACGCTCGACGATCTGGCGCAGCACGAATGCATCAATCTCAGGTTCTCGGGCGGACGCGTGTTCGAATGGGAGTTCAAGGTGGACGGCCATATGCGCAAGGTGCTGCCGACGGCCCGATTGACCTTCAACGATTCCGAACTCGTGTTGCGCGCAGTGCTGGAAGGGCGCGGCATTGCACAACTGCCGGGCTATCAGACAGGCGATCACATCGCACGCAACGAACTCGTGATGGCATTGCGGCGGTACGTTCCGGACGATCGGGGACACTACATCTGCTATCTGTGCCGTCAGCATTTGCCGTCGCGCATCCGTGTATTCGTCGACTACATGACCGAGCGGATCCGGGCGCTGAATGTGCTTTGTCTCGACGATTTTTATCTGGATTCGCTGGCAAGCGAGAGCCCGGGCGTGAAGCACTAGGCACGGGTAACAGCCATTGGTGCGTCCGCGGAAACGCTGAGTGTTCCCGTGCGTGTCTACCCATACGACAACCCGCCTCCTACCATTCAGGCATATCGACGCGGTCAACCTGCCAGGTTGACCGATGCGCCGTCGATCCCTGTATGGAGGGCATCATGCTTCGTGTCGAACCTCTATGGGTGCTGGCCGGCTGGATCGCGCTGGTTGTAATCAATATCGTACTTGCGGTCGCCGTGTCGTTTAGTGGCGCTATCTGACCTCTTTTCGCAACTGGCTCGCATCGTCGTGCGTTGATTGAACGCCCCGTAGAATAGCTTCCGTTGCACCGCCTGAACGCGGGCGCGAGACTCTACAGGGAACGACGAATGAACGAGCGGACACCGCAAAAACGCTTGCGCCCCCGAAAAACGCCGAGCCAGCCGCGCTCGGAAGAGACGGTCGCGACGATCGTCGAAGCTGCCGCGCAGATACTCGAAACAGAAGGCTTCGACGGATTCAACACGAATGCAGTGGCCGCGCGGGCAGGCGTCAGCATCGGCTCGCTGTATCAGTACTTTCCGGGCAAGGACGCGCTGACTGTCGCGTTGATCCGCCGTGAGACGACGCGCTTTCACAATGACGTGGCCGTCGCGCTGGGCATGCCCGACGGCAAGGCCGCGCTCGAGTATCTGCTGGGCGCGGCCGTGCGCCAGCAACTGCAACGCCCGAGGCTCGCGAGGCTGCTTGATATCGAAGAAGGACGTCCGGCACTGCGCGACGAAGTGGCCAAGCCAGAACTGGAAAACATGGCCACGCAAATCATCAAACGCGCAATACCTGGGCACGCGCATCCTGACGTCGCGGCGGGCGACCTGTTCGCGATGGTGAGGGGTATCGTCGATGCCGCCGGTGAGCGTGGCGAGACGGATATCGGGAACCTCGAGTATCGCGTGCGGGCGGCTGTTTTCGGCTATCTGTCGAACACCGGCGCGGGCTGACAGACGTATGAATGTGAGTAACGGAATTCGCGCGTATGTGTGGTGATGGCCTGAAACGCCTTTGCACAGGCGGGTTTCGCGCTATCCGACAGGTGCGCGCAATGCGAGTTGTTGAAGGTGAGCTTCAGCTTTTATTCTGAAGTCCTCAGGCGATGATGCATAGGGCTACCGCCACTGTATGAGAGACCGATGATGACTGACATTACCCAAAGCATGAAGCTCAACCATCTGAGCTTTCCTTCCGTCGACACTGCCGCGACCGCCAGGTTCTTCGAGCAATATCTCGGCTTCACGATTTCAGGCACGTGGGAGAAGTCGTACATTCTCAAGCGTCCTGGCTACGATGTCGTGATCGACTATGCCGGCGACGACGTGCCCGCATGGCCGGCCAACTTTCATGTCGGCTTTGAGTTGCCGAGTTTCGAAGACGTCAGCGCGCTGTACGAGCGCTTCAAGGAAGACGGCGTACAGATGGAAACAGGCATCTTCAACAATGGACGCGGCTCGCGTTTCTTCTGCCGGGCGCCCGGCGGCGTGATGTTCGAATTAAATACGCGCCGTGACGCTTCGCCCGAGTATCGCGGCACGTTCGATAACTGATGTCGCTGTGCCTTGCCGCGCGGCATGAAAAGCATGCGCGGCAAGGCGTTACGGTTCGACGACATTGAAATCGCCGTCGAACTGATCGAGCGTGTCGAGCATCGCGCGGAACAACGCGATGCTGCCGTCCAACTGGATTTCGCACGCACCGACAGCATCCTTGAAGCCGGTTTCTCCGCACAGAATGCGGTTCAGCGTTTGCCTCGACATCGCCACGCGCAGATCAGCGTCTACAGGCCGGATCGACGATGACCACGTCAACGCGCCGTGTTGCAGATTCAGCGCGAACTGCCGGTGAAGATCGGTGAATTGCCAGTCGATCTGCATTTTCAGGTGCTGTGCCTTCAGACCATCGATCCGCACTGCGAGGTAATCGAAGAACATCTCTTCCGTAATCGCACACACCATGTCGCGGCTGCGGTTGCTGAATTGCGTCGAAGCGCCGCGTCCTTCGCGAAGCTCGCGCGCGCCGAGCAGGAACGCGTTGCGCCACGTCGCCGATTCCGCCTGGTAACCCATCTGTTCCAGAGCGGCCGCGCCGAGTTCGCGCGCTTCGCGCAAACGCGGCTCGGCAAAGACGAGGTGATTCATCACCTGCGCGACCCATCGGTAGTGACCTTTCTCGAAGTCGATGCGGGCGCGTTCGAGCATCGCTTGCGCGCCGCCCATGTACTCGACATAGCGCGGCGCCGCGGCTTCCGGCGGAAGCGCGTGGAGGTTGGACGGATTGCCGTCGTACCAGCTCAGATAGTGCTGGTAGACGGCCTTCACGTTATGCGACACGGTGCCGTAATAGCCGCGCGTATGCCATGTGTTCAGCAGCGCGTCGGGAAGACGGATCTGCTCGGCGATTTCGACGGCGTTGAAGCCGCGATTCATCAGCCGCACGGTCTGGTCGTGCAGGAACTTGTAGAGATCGCGCTGCGCCTCCAGATAGCCGACGATCCGCGCATTGCCCCACGTCGGCCAGTTGTGCTGCGCGAACACCACTTCCGCGTCGCGTCCATAGCGGTCCAGCGATTCGCCGAGGTAGCGCGACCATAGCTGCGCATTGCGCACCTGTGCGCCGCGCAGCGGACACAGATTGTGCAGCGAACGCGTGCCGTTCTCGGCGAGATTGAGCGCGCGTTCCTGCGGGAAATAGAAATGCATCTCGGCGGGCGCTTCGCTTTCGGGTGTGAGCTGAAAAACGATCTCGACGCCGTCTATCAGATGCGTTTCCGAAGCTTGCTCGATCAGTTGCGTCGGCGCGATCAGCGTAATCGTGCCGCGCGGAATATTCTTGCCCATGCCCGCGTCGATCTGGCAACACGCGTTGCGCGCGAGCGTGTGCCCGAACTGGAACTGCGCGCGCCGCGCCATCGCCGTGCCTGCCATCACGTTTTCGGACACCGCTTCTTTCATGAAGCCGGCGGGCGCGATGATCGCCGCCTTGCCCGCGATGACGTCCTGCTCGCTGACCACGCCGCGCACGCCGCCGAAGTGATCGGCGTGACTGTGGCTGTAGATCACGGCCACGACAGGGCGCTTCGGCCGATGCACAAAGTACAGATCGAGCGCGGCGGCAGCCGTCTCCTTGCACGTGAGCGGATCGATCACGATCAGTCCGCTGTCGCCCTCGATAAACGTGATGTTCGAGACGTCGAAGCCTCTGACCTGATAGATGCGCTCCGTCACCTTGAACAGGCCGTGCAGCATGTTCAGGCGGGCGTGACGCCATAACGCGGGATGCGCGGTGGCGGGCGCGTGTTCGTCTTCGAGAAAGCCATAGTCGGCAAGGCTCCAGACGAGTTGATCATAGGTGCCGCGAATTTCCGCGTCCGGTATCGTGCCGATGAAACCGCGCCGCGCGTCGGCTTCTTCGAGCGGGTCGTCCGGCGGCAACTCGCGCAGCGCGCGCGCCTGCTCGGTTACGGTCGCGGCGGACGCCGGCAGCGGTTCAAACGAGACTGGATATGACATCAGATGCTCCTGTTCGGCAGTCCGCGCCGTGGCGCGCGACGGCTCATCTCCATTGATTGTTTTTACGTGCAGCGCCGCAAGGCATCGCGCCGCCGCAACTTGCGGCAATCAGCGCGCGGCGGCGCGAATCATGTCGGCGGCTTTCTCGCCGATCATCATGGCGGGCGCGTTCGTATTGCCGCCGATCAGCGTCGGCATGATCGAACAGTCGACCACCCGCAGCCTTTCGACGCCTCTCACGCGCAACTCGGAATCGACGACGGCGCGAGGATCGTTCGACGCGCCCATCCGGCAGGTGCCGACTGGGTGATACAGGCAATCGGCGTGGCTGCGCACGAACGCGCGCAGGCTGTCCTCGCTGGCGAAGCTCTCGCTTTTCATCTCGCGCCCGCCAAGGTCTTTCATCGCGGGTTGATTGAACACATCGCGCATGATGTGAATGCCGGCGATCAGCGTTTCCATGTCGCGCGGCGCGCTCATCAGGCGCGTGTCGATCAGCGGTGCTTCGCGCATGTCGGGCGAGCGAAGGCGGACGACCCCACGGCTTTCCGGCCGCAGCACGCAGATGTGCCCGGAATAGCCGTGCCCCAGCTTGCGCCGGCTGCCCATGTTGCGATTGCCGATCAGCGCGACCGTGAACACGAGATTGAGATCGGGACGATCCAGCTCAGGGCGGCTCTTCACGAACGCACCCGCTTCGACGAAGTTCGAACTCAGCATGCCGTCGCGCTGGCGCCGGTATCGGCGGATCTCCTTGAGCAGCCGGAAGCCGCCGCGCAAGGTCGCGCCGAACAGCTCGGTGCTGTCGAGTTGCGTATTGAGCACGACGTCGAGATGGTCCTGCAGGTTCTCGCCGACACCGGGCAGATCGTGACGCACGTCGACGCCCATCTCCTGCAGGTGCTTTGCCGGACCGATGCCCGATGCGAGCAGCAGTTGCGGCGAATTGAACACGCCGCCGCTGACGATCACCTCGCGGCGCGCGCGCAGCGTCTGCTCGACGCCGTCGCGCGAGACCACCACGCCCACTGCGCGCTGGCCTTCGAACACGAGGCGCAACGCGAGTGTGCCGGTCAGCACGTGCAGGTTGTGACGGCCACCGTTGAAGTGCCCATCGTCGGTCTTGCCGCGATGCAGATACGCGCGTGCCGCGTTCCAGCGTTCGCCGTTGTGCTGGGTCACCTGGTAGTAGCCGAAGCCTTCCTGGTCTGCGCCGTTGAAATCGTCGTTCAGCGTGTGGCCGGCCTGTTGCGCGGCCTGCAGGAAATGCCGGCAAAACGGGTTCGGCGAACGCAGGTCGTTGACATACAGCGGACCTTCCGTTCCATGCCATGGGTTTGCTGTGCCTGCAAAGCGCGTGTTGTTTTCGCTTCGCCTGAAATACGGCAGCACGTCGTCATAGCTCCAGCCCGCGCAACCTTGCGCTGCCCAGTCGTCGTAGTCTTTGCGATGGCCGCGGATATACACCATGCCGTTGAGCGACGATGAGCCGCCGAGCACGCGCCCCCGCGGCTGGTAGCTGCGGCGGCCTTCGAGTGCCGGTTGGGGTTCGGTGTAGTAGCCATAGTTGTACGGACCGGGCTTGACGACGGTTTTGGCGAGTCCGACGGGTGTCCAGATCAGGTAATGATCGTCGGGGCCGCCGTTTTCGAGCACGGCGACGCTGACGGTGGGATCGTCCGACAGGCGTCCCGCGACGGCGCAACCGGCCGAGCCGGCGCCGATCACGAGATAGTCGTACTCGCCGGATACGGCAGGTGAGGAAGACCGGATCATCGATGGATTCCTTTTCGTTTTGCGAACGGCACGTGCGCCGTCCGTGTCTGCTTTATTCGCGACGCGGCAGGATCGAACGGCCGGTCGCGTGCCCGTCTCCAGGGCGCTTTAAGCGTGCTGCGGGGAATGAGGAGGCCATCGTTCGCCGGGCACGCGTGAGATCACGCGCTATGACGATAGAGGCACAGGCGGAATGGCGGGACTACCCAAATCGGGTAGGAGTGTGGCGGGCAGGATGCATCTTTCACTGGGCTTGCCGCCGGTCAATCAATGCGCTGCAAAATCGTCCAATACTTTTGATCCGGCTTTCCCTAGCATGCTCCTCAAGGTTGGTTCATCAGGAGAAGGGAATTGTCTTTGCAAGCAGAAGCACAACCGTCGAACGATACGGAAGTTGCAGCCAAACCCGCGCGCTGCGTCATCGTCGTAGATGAGGCGCTGACGCCGGGCAAGGCGTCGAACGCTGCCGCCGTCGTGGCCTTTACGCTGGGGCAGCGGCACAGCCATCTGGTCGGTGCGCCGCTGCGAGAGGGCGACGGCACCGCGCATCCGGGTCTGATCCCGATCGGGATTCCCGTGCTGAAGGCAACAGCCGAGCAGTTGAGCGTGCTGCGCGAGAAATCGCTGCCGCATTGCGACGTGGTGGATTTTCCCGTGCAAGGGCAGACCACGACCGACTACAGCGCATTCCTCGATGCCGTGCACACGTTCACTGGCGATTCGCTGCAATACCTCGCGGTCGGGCTCGTCGGGCCGAAGAACAGAATCGGCAAACTGGTCGGCGGCCTGTCGCTGTTCGCATGACGACGGCCAACATCACTTCGCAGCTCGACGGGCAGATCTGGTCGATTGGCATCGATCGGCGGGCGAAGCGCAATGCGCTCAACGGCACGATGTTCGATGCTCTCGCCAACGCGTTGCTGCTCGCGCAGGGCGACGTGCGCGTCCATTGCATCCTGCTGCACGGAACCCGCGATTGCTTCTGCGCGGGCCACGATACGGCCGAATTCGGCTCGCTCTGGCCGCAGTCGGCCGATGGCGCAGTCACGCGCTGTATCCATGCGTTTGTCGCGCAACCGAAACCGCTCGTCGCCGCGGTCAACGGCGCGGCCGTAGGTTTCGGCGCGACGATGCTGCTGCACGCCGACTGGGTGGTTGCGGGCGAAAGCGCGATGTTCCGCTTCCCGTTTGCAGACCTCGGCATCGTCCCGGAAGCGGGTGCGACGGCGTTGCTCGCGCGGCGCGTCGGCGATCTGGTCGCGCGCGACTGGTTGATGAGCGGCCGCCCGGTCACGGCTGAGGAAGCGCTGGCACGCGGCTTCGTTTCGCGCGTCGTAGCCGATGCCGACGTGCGTGCAGCGGCAGGCGAATACGCGACGTACCTCGCGTCGAAGCCGCCTAGTGCGCTTCAGGCTACTCGGCGCCTGTTGCGCGAGGGCGCGACGTTGGCCGCTGCACAAGCTGTCGATCATGAACTCGCGTATCTCAACGCGTACATTCCCGCCGTTCGCTGGAGGTCGATCCCGCATGCGTAAAGTCCACGTCGTCCATGCCCACCCGGAGCCGCGCTCTTTCTGCACGGCCATGGCCCACGAAGCCCAGCGCCGTCTGACACTGCGCGGCGACGTCGTGACCTTTTCGGATCTGTATGCGCTCGATTTCGATCCCGTCGTGCGGGCCAGCGATTTCAGCGAGCGCGCCAACAGCGACTATCTCGTCTATGCGCTGGAGCAGCGCCACGCACTCGAACACGACGCCGTGGCGCCTGATATCCAGCGTGAAGTCGATGCGTTGCTATCGAGCGATATCCTGATGCTCGTGTTTCCGCTCTACTGGTTTTCGGTGCCGGCCATCGTGAAAGGCTGGATCGACCGATGTTTCCTGTCGGGCGCACTGTATGGCGGCAAGCGCATCTATGCGCGGGGCGGGATGGCGGGCAAGCGCGCCGTGATCGGCGTGACGCTCGGTGGGCGCGAGCATATGTTTGGTGAGCAGGGGATTCACGGCGAACTTGCGCGCGGCATGCTGCGTCATCTGCTGCAGGGCACGCTCGGTTATGTCGGCTACGAAGTGCTCGAACCGTTCTTCGCGTGGCATGTTCCGTACTGTTCGCCGGAAGAGCGCGCGGACATGATGCTGCGTTGGGGCGATTTCGTCGAGCGGCTGGATGCGCAGCCGTCGCTGACGATGCCGCGGCTGGAGGACTATGATGATATTTTTCGTCCGCTCCCACAGGTCGCATCGCGATGAAAGCCACCTTGCCGACACCTTCCGTCAAAGTCTGGCGCGCACCCGACGTGATGGATGCCGTCATGCTCAAAGGGCAGTTCGTCGGCCACCGCTATCCGCCGCATACGCATGACACGCATTGCCTCGCCGTTATCACGGGCGGCGCACTCGCCGTCGAAGTGCGGCAGGAGCGGCGTGTGTGCCATCGCGGCGACGTGATCGTCATCGATGCGGATACCGTGCATTCAGGCGCCGCCGCTGGCGATGGCCACTGGAAAATGCGCGTTGAACACGTGCAGCCTGAGGCGCTCGCGGCGTATTGCGAGCGGCTCGGCATTGCGCGACGCGAGCGGTTCGACGTGACGAGTCCGTTCATCGTCGATGCGGATGTCTCGCGTTATCTGTACGGCGTGAACTGGTGCTCGGAAGTGGATGACGATCCGTTCAAGCGCAGCGAGGCGCTTGCCTGTGCTGTCGTTGGTCTGCATGCGCGGCACGCGGGCCACGCTGATCGCCTGCCCGTGGTGCGCCGCGAGCCCACGCTCGTTCGCGCGGTCAAGAGCCGGCTATGCGATGACCTGCATGCACGGCTCACGCTGTCGACGCTGGCCAGCGAATTCGGCGTGACGCCTTTCGTACTGCTGCGCGCGTTCGAACGGGAAGTCGGGCTGAGCCCGCATGCGTTCCAGCAACAAGAGCGCGTGCGTCACGCAATGCCGATGCTGCGGTCGGGGCGGCCTATTGCAGAAGTCGGCGCACGAACCGGTTTTGCCGATCAGTCGCATTTCACGCGTGTGTTCAAGCAACAGACGGGCGTGACGCCGAAGGTCTATCAGGCGGCGTTTTCTTGACTGGTTTAGCTTGCTTGCACGTGAGCGGGCAGGGTAACGGCGGCGGCATGCCGAAGCATGCCGCCTGCGAGCCGCACGTCAGAACCGGTAACCCACCTGCAGATGCGCGGCCTGCGCCGACGTGTGACTGGTCGCGATCAGCGCATCGTAGTCGATCGACACGCTCAGCGACTTCGTCGGCTGCATGCCGATACTGACGCCGGCCGTGAGCTGATCGCGCGGCAGCGTGGTACCCGACGCGGCGAACAGTGTCCCGTCCTGCGCACCGACCGTCACCGTGCGACCCGTGCCGAGCAACTCGCGTGCATAGCCGACGCGCAGCTCGAACTTCATCGGCCGTAGCTGGTTGCCGAAGTCCTTGTCGAACGAGATCTGCGCGTAGGGTTGCAGGCTGCGCACGGTGTCAGTGCCGACCGACAGGTCCTGGCCATTCGCGCCGCTTTCACTGAAGCCATTCGCGTGCAGGTACGAAAAGCGCATGCCGATGCGCGGCGTCACCTTGACGCTGCCGAGCGCGAGCGGCAGCGCCGCCTGCGCAGCAGCCGACGCCTCTTGTCCCATGTGGTCGCCTTCGGCTGTGCCGACCGCGCCGAATGGCCGCTTCTGCGACAGAAAATCGACGCCCGCGCCGAGTGTCGCGGAAACGTCGACGGGGCCGAACGTTCGCGCGCCGTACAGCGCGGCGCGCAGCGCATCCGTGGTGCCGGAGTCGCCGGTGGTGTCCTCGCTGATGTCGTTGTGGTTGTAGCTGCCCGCCACGCCGACCGTGTACGCGCCGACCCGACGATCGAGCCCGGCAATGAAGCCATAGTTGCGCGCCTCGAATCCCGGCGCGCTGCCCGTGCCGTGCACTTTCGTCTGCGAACCGACGGCGTTCGCCCACACCGATTTGCCGACCATCTCATAGTCCGTCAACGCCACGCGTTCGAGCAGCGCCGCATTCGTCGCCTGGGCGGACAGCGCGAGTGTCGTGCCGAGCGCGGTGTAGATGCTCGTGTCGGCCGGCGCAATAATCACCACGCCCGTCGTCCCGCCCGTCGGCGCGGTGCCGTCGGGCGATTGCTGGCCGAGCCCGGTCAACACCAGATCGACTTCGTTCGCGGTGTATTCGACCGATTGCTGCAACGTGCCGAGATTCGCGCCACTGGCGAGCGTGCCCGACACATGGGTGAAGCGTCCGTTCACACCCGCGCTCGCGGTGACGATCGCGTAACGCGTTGCCTGATAGGTGCCGGGATCGTACTGAATGCTCAGCCCGCCGTTCAGCGTGGCCGCGCCGCCGACGCGCAACTGCGAGCCCGACGTCGGGCTGACTTCGATCGAAAGCGTCGCCGTGCTGGCCTGCGTATAGTTTCCGGCCACCGTCAGCGTGCCGATCGAGCCGCCCGGCATCACGACGCCGTTGTTCGTCACGCTGCCGGAAATCGAGCCATGTCCGCGCAAGGTGCCGGGTGCGTCGACGATCACATCGCCGCCCAACTGCGCGGCCGGGTTGCTGATATCGCCGACGGCTAGCGTGCCGGTCATCACTTCCGTCGCGCCCGTGAACAGATGACTGTCGCCGTTCAGCACGACGGTGCCTGTGCCTCGCTGCTCGATGCGGCCCGCGCCCGTGACGTTGCCCGCGTAGGTGATCGCATCGGGGCGGTTGAACACCAGCAGGCCGTCGTTGACGGTGTTGCCGACCAGTTCGCCCGCCGCGGTGCCCTGGCCGATCGTCAGCGTGCCGCCTGCCGACACGACAGGATTCGTCAGCGATCCGAACAGTTGCTGCGTGCCGCCGCTCAGCACCTGCGTGCCGCTTACGCTCGCGCCGCTCGATACGGTTTGCAGGCCGCCGCTCGCGACGATCGAACCGTTCGCGGTGCCGCCCGACAGCACATCCTGCGTGCCGCCCGACGCGACTAGCGTGCCGGAGGTGATGCCGCCCGATCCGACCGTTTGCAAGCCGCCTGACGCGACCGACGTGCCCGATGCGACGCCACCCGAGCTAACCGTTTGCGATCCGCCTGACGCGACCGACGTCCCCGATGCGACGCCACCCGAGCTAACCGTTTGCGATCCGCCCGACGCAACCGACGTCCCCGATGTGACGCCACCCGAGCTAACCGTCTGCGAGCCGCCCGACGCAACCGACGTCCCGTTCGTGATGCCGCCCGCGCCGACCGTCTGCAAGCCGCCCGATGCGACCGATGTACCCGACGTGACCCCGCCCGAACTGACCGCCTGCGATCCGCCCGATGCAACCGTTGTGCCGCTCGCCGTGCCGCCCGCCGTCACAGCCTGCTGCCCGCCGCTGCCAACCGATGTCCCGACCGTCGTCCCGCCCGATACGACCTCGCTGCCGCCACTGCTTACGGTAGTGCCGCTCGCGGTCCCGCCCGAGTTCACGACCGACGCGCCGCCGCTCGTCACCACCGTACCGCTTGCGGAACCGCCCGACATCACGAAGCTCGATCCGCCGCTCCCAACCGACGTTCCCGCCGCAGTGCCGCCAGCCGACACGTATTGCGTGCCGCCGCTGACTACCGTGCCGCTCACCGCGCCGCCCGACAGCACGACCTGCGTTGCGCCGCTGCTCACCTGCGTGCCGCGCGTGATGCCGCCCGACGACACCAGCTGCTGGCCGCCACTGCTAACCTGCGTGTTGCTGGTCGTGCCGCCCGCGACGTCCTGCTGCCCGCCGGACACGACCTGCGTGCCTTGCGTCGTGCCGCCCGACGACACGATCTCCTTGCCGCCGCTGCTGACGACCGTGCCGCTGGTCGTGCCGCCCGCGCTGACGATCACGTTGCCGCCGGCGATCGCCGTTGTGCCGGAAGCCGTGCCGAACACCGTCTGCGATCCGTTGGACGCCACCGTGGTGCCGATCGCCTTGCCGCCCGCCGATATAACCTCGGAACCGCCCGACGTCACGAACGAGCCGCTCGCCGTGCCGCCGGCCAACACGGTTTCCAGGCCGCCGCTGCCGACCGAGGTGTTGAATGCCGAGTTGCCCGCGAGCACCGTCAACGCGCCGCCGTTTTCGACGATCACGTTTTGCGCGATACCGCTGACGATCGAAAACGAGCCGCTTGCGTTGACGCCCGACACGGTCGCCGATGTGTTGGTCACGAGCGCAGCGCCTGCCAGTTGATCGACATCGATGGCCGTGCCGCCCGACGAGACGTTGAGCCGGCCGCCGCTCGACACTGTGGTCGACGTGGCGCTGCCGCTGGTCAGTACCGTTTGCGTGCCGCCGCTGCTGACGGTTGTATCGACCGTCGATCCGTCCGCCGAGACCACCACGAGGCCGCCGCTGCCCGCCGTGGTCTGCGTGGCGACATCGCCGTTCAGCACCGACAGTTGCCCACCGTTCTCGACGATCACGTTCTGCGCATTGCCGCCGACGATGCTGAACGAACCGCTCGCGTTGTTGCCGGTCACCATCGCCGATGTATTGGTGATGAGCGCCGCGCCCGAGCTTTGCGTCACATTGACGACCGTGCCGCCGCCCGACACGACAAGCTGACCGCCGTTGTTGATCGTTGCGCTGCTGGCCGAGCCGCCCGACGATACGAGCAACTGTCCACCGTTGCTCACCGTCGTGTTGTTCGCCTGCCCGCCGTTCTGCACGATTGCGCTGCCGCGATTGCCGACCTGCGTTCCGTTCGCCGTCGTGCCATTGAGCACGGTCAGCGAGCCGCCGCCTTCGAGAAACACGTCTTGCGCGACGCCGTTCGAGATCGAGAACGGGTTGGTCGTGCCGTTCGCGGTATTGGTGCCGGTGACTGTCGCCGACGTATTGGTGATCAGCGCAGCGCCCGACTGCTGCGTGACATTGGTTGCCGTTGCTCCCGACGATACGGACAGCGTGCCGCCGTTGCCGACTGTCGTCGAACTGGTCGTGCCGCCCGCAACGACGACAGCCGAGCCCTGATTGACGACATGCGTATTGGTCGCCGAATTGCCCGACAGCACGGTTAGCGTGCCGCCGTTTTCGAGCAGGATGTTGTTCGCGATGCCGCCCGAAATGGCGAACGTGTTGCCGTCGCCGTTGATGCCGCTCACCGTCGCGGACGTATCCGTGATGAGCGCCGCGCCGCTCGACTGCACGATGCCCGTCGCGCTCGCGCCGCCCGACACCGCGATGGTGCCGCCCGACAACACCGTCGTACTGGTCGTCGTGCCGCCTGACGATACTGTCTGCCGCCCGCCGTTGCTGATGGTCGCGCCGGTTGCGACGCCGCCGCTCAGCACGTTCTGCGTGCCGCCGCTGCCGACCATCGCCGAGGTGTCGGTGCCTTGAACGTTTTCGGTGCCGCCAGCGGAAAGTTTCGTCGATAGCGCCGAGCCGCCGGCCGAGACCGCCAGCGTGCCGCCGCTCACGACGGCACTCACCACCGAACCGCCGCTGCCGACGCTCGCCTGGCCACCGTTGTTGACGGCCGTCGCGCTCGCCACTCCGCCCGACGATACGATCAGCCGGCCACCCGCGCCGACAGTCGCCGAGGTATCGATGCCCGCGACGTTTTCGACACTGCCCGCGTTGAGCGTGGTGCGGGTCGCGTGGCCGCCCGCGGATACGGTGAGCGTACCGCCGCTGAGGATCGCGCCGACGGCCGAACCGCCGCTGCTGACGATGCTCTGTCCGCCGCCGAGCACGGTGGTCGCGCTTGCCGTGCCGCCCGAGAAGACGTGCTGCGACGCGCCGCTGCTGATGGTGGCGGATGTGTCGGTGCCATAGACCGAGTCGATGCCGCCCGACGAAACCGTCGTGCGTGAAGCAGTGGCGCCAGCCGACACCGTGATGGTTCCGCCGGAACTGACTGTCGTGCCGCGCGCGAGGCCACCTGAAGACACGACTTCGGATCCACCACCCGTCAGGATCGTGCCGCTTGCCACGCCGCCCGCACTCACGATGTCCGTGCCGCCATTGACTGCCGTTGCACGCGCCGTCCCGCCCGACGAAACCACGACACTCCCGCCAGCCGCGACGCCCGTGCTTTGCGCAACGCCGCCTGCCGAGACCGTTTGTGTGCCGCCGGAGCCGACGCTCGTGTTGCTGGTCACGCCGCCCGACAGCACGTTCTGCTGGCCACCCGAAGTCACGCTATTGCTGACCGTCCTGCCGAGTACGTTCTCAGTGCCGCCGATCGTTGCGCCCGTCTCGGTGTCGCCTGCGGCGACCGTCGTCTGTGCGAGCGCGCCTTGTGCGAACCATGGCTGGATCGTCAGCGCGGCGAGCAGCATGCCGAGCAGGCGCGAGCATCGGCGGTAGCGGCGGCCGAGCGCGCGCGCGGCGTCCACGCGACGCCACGTCATTCTTTTCATTGTTTTCCCCGAATTTCCCTGTATCCACTACTGCACTTCTTTTGTTGTTTGTCGTGCTACGGGTACTGCGTGCTGCTTTCTATTTCTATGTTTTGTTCTTCTTGTTCTTCTTGTTCTTCTTGTTCTTCTTGCTCTTCGCCGTCAGCGTTGTCGCTGCGGTCATGTCGTGTAGCAACGCGACATGTTTCAGGCAACTGCCATTGCCTGTGTGTTGAACGCCGGAATCCGGCTGATCGTGTGCTTGACCTGTTCTGCCGTGATAAGCCGCGTACATTCGAATTGCCGGGGCGTGCCGGCATGACGCGGACACCACATGAAATCCTGATGATCGAACTGCACGCGCACGTCGTTCCAGCAGCTATTGCACGTGTGATAGTTGATGACGCGGTAGGGTGTGTCGAATTCGTTGGTAGGGTGCGTGAAACCGCTGATCATCACGACGGGCGTGTTCATGGCCCACGCGAGCCATGACAGGCCGCTGCTCAAGCCAACGAAGAACTCCGCATGCCTGAGCCAGCGCGCGCGCTCTGCGAGCGGCTGTTCGCCCGTGAAATCTTCGCACCCATAGGGCAGGTGATTCCACACGACACCATTGCCATGCGTCGCTTTCTGGTCGATGCAGATCACTCGATAGCCACGCTGCTTCAGAAATTGCACGATCTCGCGCCAGCCAGTCGGGTTGTTCCAGTACTTGCACTGCGTCGTGCTTTGCGTCGCGATGCAAACGTACTTCTCCGGAATCGGGCGGCTATCGTCGGGTAACGCGATGTCGGGGCGTTCTTCTTGCGGATCGATGCCGAGAATATAGGCTGCTGTGCGGTGCAAACCGACCAGCCTGAAATCGCAGGGCTGATGCACGTTTGCTTCGTCGGTGAAGAAGAGGCCGATGTTGTAGGTCGCGTAGTAGTCGTCGGGATTGACGGCTTCGGGCGTGACGAACGTGATCGATGGATAGGTTTTCCTGAACAGCGCAATCAGCGCTTCGCCCATCACGCAGGTCAAACGGCAGCGATGCTGCTTTTCGAACTTCGCGACGTAGGGAAACCAGCCGAGCGTATCGCCCAGCGTGCCCACGGGCAGATGCACGAGTACGTTGCGGTCGCTCAGATCGAGCCGATGGCGGAACACTTGCGTGCCTTGCGACCACACTTCGATCTCGAACGGTACGAAGTACTTCTTGCTGCTCGCAACCGCGCCCGCCGCAAGCTGCGTTTCGAACAGCGGGTTCGCCGTTGCCGTGTCGCGCAGCACCACGCGCCATTCGGCATCGCCTGCGGGCAGTGTGACGCGGCAGCCGTCGTTGAAATCGTAGCGAATGCCGAACGGCCCTTGCTGGGTCGGCACGGCTGCTGGCTTCTGAACGGGTTGGCCGTTCGTCGGCACCGCGTGAGTGTTGCCTGTGTCGTTGTGCTTCGAGCTGCTTTCCGCGTTTTCGGTGCTCTGCGTGACTGCTGTCGACATGATCGAAATGAAAGTTAAACAACACGGATTCGCCAGCAATGCATTCGGCAGCGTGACTGAATTCATTCAACCGTCACAAAGCGGAAAGGCGGGCGCTAACGTTTGCCCAAATACTGGAAAACAAGCCCTTTGCGCCGTCATTGCCGGTCGTGAAGTATCCTGGCTTCACGATCCTTTTATTGATCGCGGTGATATCGGCATTTGCGTGTGGAAACTTTAATTGCACCAGGTCATGACGCAATCAATGCAATTGACCTCACCGGAGTTCTCTTTTCGTGCAAATTTGAAGCGGACGCATGCGTTGTGGAATAGACATGATCGCTTTCCTCCTAAGCTCGGCAATGCCCGAGTAAAGGAGTAATGGCATGTCGATTGAAAAGAAGTGTCCGTTTGAACATCCCGCCGGCAGCGGCACATCGAACCATGACTGGTGGCCCGATCAGCTGAACCTGAAAATCCTTCACCAGCATTCCTCTTTGTCCGATCCGATGGACAAACGCTTCAACTATGCGCAAGCGTTTCGCAGTCTCGACCTCGAAGCAGTCAAGCGTGATCTACGCGCGTTGATGACCGTATCGCAGGACTGGTGGCCTGCCGACTTCGGCCACTACGGGCCGCTCTTCGTGCGCATGGCATGGCACAGCGCAGGCACCTATCGTACGGGCGATGGACGCGGCGGCGCGGGTTCCGGACAGCAGCGTTTCGCGCCGCTCAATAGCTGGCCGGACAACGTCAATCTCGACAAGGCGCGCAGACTGATCTGGCCGGTCAAGCAAAAGTATGGCCGCAAGATTTCGTGGGCCGATCTGATCGTCCTGACGGGCACGGTTGCGCTCGAAGCGATGGGTTTCAGGACCATTGGCTTTGCGGGCGGCCGCGAGGATGCGTGGGAACCCGACGAAGACATCTACTGGGGTTCCGAGCGCACCTGGCTCGGCGACGAGCGCTATACGGGCGACCGGCAACTCGAAGCGCCGCTTGCTGCCGTGCAGATGGGGCTGATCTATGTGAATCCGGAAGGGCCGAACGGCAATCCGGATCCTGCGGCCGCAGTGAGAGATATCCGCGAGACGTTTTCGCGCATGGCGATGAACGATGAAGAGACGGTTGCGTTGATCGCCGGCGGACATACGACGGGCAAGACGCATGGCGCGGGTCCGTCGTCAGAGCTTGGGCCCGAGCCTGAAGCAGCGGGCCTGGAAGAGCAGGGACTCGGCTGGAAGAATCACTATCGCACCGGCAAGGGTGACGACACGACGACGAGCGGACTCGAAGTCATCTGGACGACGACGCCGACGCAGTGGAGCAACAACTTCTTCGAAAACCTGTTCGGCTACGAATGGGAACTGACGAAGAGTCCCGCTGGTGCGCATCAGTGGACGCCGAAGGGCGGCGCTGGCGCCGGCACGGTTCCCGATCCGCACGACCCTTCAAAGCGGCGTTCGCCTTCGCTGTTGACAACGGACCTTGCGCTGCGCTTCGACCCAAGCTACGAAAAGATCTCGCGTCGCTTCTACGAGAATCCCGATGAGTTTGCCGATGCCTTCGCTCGCGCGTGGTTCAAGCTGACTCACCGCGACATGGGGCCGCGCTCGCGGTATCTCGGCTCCGATGTGCCGAACGAGACGTTTATCTGGCAAGACCCCGTGCCTGCTGTCGATCACGTTCTGATCGACGCTCGCGATATCGACGCACTCAAAGACAGGATTCTGGCGACGGGGCTGAGCGTTTCGCAACTCGTGTCGACCGCGTGGGCATCGGCGTCGACGTTCCGTGGCTCGGACAAACGCGGCGGCGCGAATGGTGCGCGTATCCGGCTCGCGCCGCAGAACGGCTGGGACGTGAATCAGCCGGCACAACTTGTGGTGGTGTTGAGCGCACTCGAAACCGTGCAGCAGGAATTCAACGATGGACGGCTGGATGGCAAGAGGGTGTCACTGGCGGATCTCATCGTGCTGGCGGGTTGCGCGGGCATCGAACGCGCGGCTAAGAACGCCGGTCATAACGTGACCGTGCCGTTCACGCCAGGACGCACCGATGCAACGCAGGATCAAACCGATGCTCACTCGTTCGCCGTGCTCGAACCGCTCGCGGATGGCTTTCGCAATTATCTGCAACGGCCGTGCTCCGTTTCCGCCGAAGCGCTGTTGATCGACAAGGCGCAATTGCTGAAGCTGAGCGCGCCTGAAATGACGGTGCTCGTCGGCGGCATGCGCGTGCTGGGCGCGAATGCGGGAGAGTCTCCGCATGGTGTCTTCACGAAGCGGCCGCAAACGCTGAGCAATGACTTCTTCGTGAACCTGCTCGACATGAATACCGAATGGAAGCCGATGTCGGAAGCGGGTGATCTGTTCGGCGGGCATGATCGCGTGACGGGCGAAGTCAAATGGACGGGCTCGCGCGTCGATCTGTTGTTCGGTTCGAATGCGCAGCTTAGAGCGTTGGCCGAAGTCTACGCAAGCGCGGATGCGCAGGAGAAGTTCGTGCAGGACTTCGTTGCGGCGTGGAGCAAGGTGATGGATCTGGATCGCTTCGATCTGGGGTGATTGATAGCGGGTGCAAGCGAACGCCCCCAAGAGCGGCCGGCCGTCAGACCGGCCGCTTTTTCGTTCATAACGATGCACAGCGAATGTGCGGGCTGCACCGTCACAACACGGTGCTGAACCGCGGTGGGGAAAACCTGGCAGCCTGTCGAGACCCGCGTCGATTCCCGCAAAGCCTTACCCGACAGGCGTTTGAGCGATCTCGCATCCAATTGGCATGGTCCGTGCAAATGCGTTCACCAACTTGTATTCAAGATTGGACGCATGAAAACACAACCCGCCATGACGGTGCGCGCACTGCTCGAAAAATATGCGAGCGGTGAAATCACGCCCGCCCAAACCGTCGATCGCGCCATCCATAGCCTTGCGGCGACGAACCGACCCGAAGCGTGGATATTGCGCGTGCCTGAAGACACGCTCC
Organism: Burkholderia sp. Ac-20365; assembly: GCF_017104715.1. Taxonomy (GTDB): domain Bacteria; phylum Pseudomonadota; class Gammaproteobacteria; order Burkholderiales; family Burkholderiaceae; genus Paraburkholderia. The sequence continues at coordinate 64,575 of NZ_JAAGPI010000030.1, read as the reverse complement.
GCGCGCGGGCCGCCGACCTGCAGACGCGCAAGCAAGCATCCGGCGACGCATGGCTGCAGGACATGCCGCTCTACGGCGTGCCGTTCGCCGTCAAGGACAACGTGGATATCGCCGGCCTCGCGACGACGGCCGCTTGCGAGCCGTTCGCCTACACACCCGACGAAACCGCATTCGCTGTCCAGCGTCTGCTTGATGCAGGCGCGATCCTGATCGGCAAGACCAACCTCGACCAGTTCGCGACAGGCCTCGTCGGCACGCGTTCGCCGTTCGGCGCGGTGCGCCAGGTCGAGTTCGACTCATATGTGTCCGGCGGTTCCAGTTCGGGTTCGGCGGTCGCCGTCGCGGCGGGCATCGTCGCGTTTTCGCTCGGCACCGATACGGCAGGCTCGGGCCGCGTGCCCGCTGGCTTCAACGAACTCGTCGGCCTGAAGCCGTCGCTGGGACTCGTGAGCAAGCGGGGCGTCGTGCCTGCATGCCGCAGCCTCGATTGCCTGTCGATCTTCGCGCACGATGTCGCCGATGCATGGCGCGTGCTCGAGCAGATGGCCGCATTCGACGCGCTCGACGGCTATTCCGAGCACGTTGCGCCGCTGGGCCTGCCGCGCGGCCCGCTGCGCGTCGCGATTCCCGACATGCTCGAATTCTTCGGCGACGATCATGCGAAAGCCGCGTTTTCAGCATCGCTCGATACGATCACATCGCGCCTGGGTTTGACCGCGGGCACCTTTCCGTTCGCGCCGATGAAGCAGGTCGCGTCGTTGCTCTACGACGGCCCGTGGGTGGCCGAACGGCGCGCCGCGCTCGGCGAGTTCTTCGACGAACAGCGGGACGCGATCGACCCCGTCGTCGCTGAAGTGATCGGCAAGGCCGACACCTTCAGCGCCGCCGACGCGTTCAACGGCCAGTACGAACTGATGCGCCTGAAGCGCGACGCGGAAAAACTGTTCGAATCCGTCGACGTGTTGATCGTCCCGACGACGCCCACGCATCCGACTCTCGCCGATCTGCGCGCCGAGCCGATTGCGCGCAACAGCGAACTTGGCCTGTACACGAACTTCGTCAATCTGCTCGGCCTGTGCGCGCTGGCCGTGCCGGCATTGCGCCGTGCCGACGGCTTGCCCGCTGGCGTCACGCTGATCGCGCCTGCTGGTGGCGATCAACGCCTCGCAATACTGGGCGCGCAAATCCAGTCGCTCTTTTTCACGCACACCAGCGACGGCGCAAAAGAAATCGCCGCGCGTCCGCTGCCATTCGATGAACCGACAGTGACGCTCGCCGTCGTCGGCGCGCATCTGCGTGGCGAGCCGTTGAACTGGCAACTGCCGGAAGCGGGCGCGCGCTTCATCGAAGCGACCACGACATCGCCTGAGTATCGGCTCTTCGCGCTCGCCAACACGACGCCGCCGAAGCCCGGTCTCGTACGCACGGCAAACGGACAGGGCGGTGCTATCGCCATCGAGCTATGGGACGTGCCGCTGCGCACGTTCGGCGCGTTCGTCGCCGCCGTGCCCGCGCCGCTCGGTATCGGCAACGTGCAAACGGCAAATGGCCGCAACGTCAAAGGCTTTATCTGCGAACCCGCTGCCGTCGCGCCCGATGGCGGCGCGCAAGACATCACCCCGTTCGGCGGCTGGCGTGCGTTTCTCGACAGTCAATCTCAATCCGCTTCGTGACTTCTCTGACAAAGGTGTATCCATCATGACCAATCGCCGCGACTTCATCAAAGGTGCTGGCGCACTCGCGCTCGCCAACATCGTGCCGATCAACAAGGCGCTCGCCGCTACCGACAAACTCACCGTCGGCGTGATTTATGTCGGCGCGCGTGGCGACTACGGCTACAACCAGGCGCAGGCGCAAGCTGCTGCGGCATTGAAGAAGATGCCGAACGTGAAGGTCGTCGAAGAAGAGAACGTGCCTGAAACGGTCGCTGTGCAAAAGACGATGGAAGCGATGATCGAACAGGACGGCGCGACGCTGATCTTTGCGACATCGTTCGGTTACTTCGACCCGCATGTACTGAAGATGGCCGCGAAATATCCGAAGGTGCGTTTCGCGCATTGCGGCGGTCTGTGGAAGAGCGGCAATCCGTCGAACATTTCGAGCTACTTCGGCTATATCGACGAATGCCAGTATCTGAACGGCGTTGTCGCTGGTCATGCGAGCAAGACGAAGAAGCTCGGCTTCGTCGCGGCGAAGCCTATTCCGCAGGTGCTGCGCAATATCAACGCGTTCACGCTCGGCGCCCAATCGGTCGATCCGTCGATCACCACGCACGTGATTTTCACGGGCGACTGGTCGATGCCCGTCAAGGAAGCGGAAGCCGCGAACAGTCTCGTCGATCAGGGTTGCGACGTGCTGACCTGTCATGTCGATGGCCCCAAGGTGGTGATCGAGACGGCAGAAAAACGTGGAGCCATGAGCTGCGGCTATCACGCGAGCCAGGCCGCGCTCGCGCCGAAGGGCTATCTGACCGGCGCCGAATGGGACTGGTCGACGCCGTATCGCGCGCTCGTCGCCGATGCGCAAGGCGGCAAGACGCCGCCGAACATCCTGCGCGGCGGCCTGAAGGAAGGCTACGTGAAGATGTCGCCGTACGGCGCCAAGGTCGCGGCCGATGCGAAGACCAACGCCGATTCGATCAAGTCCAAGATGGTCGCGGGCCAGTACGTGATCTTCAAGGGGCCGATGAAGGACAACAAGGGCGGCAATGCGATCGCGGCGGGCGCGAGCTACGCGCAGACGGATATCACGCTGGAAAGCATGAACTATCTGGTGGCTGGCGTCGTGGGTCAGATCTGACGCTGTGTCGTACGCCATGGATTTGACCTGATTCCGTTCAGGCGAGGTATTGCGATGAGCACCCAGGCATCACTCACTGGCAGCCCGATGGCGGGCATCGCGCGGCTCGCGCTCGGCGTCTTGCCGGCGCTGCCGACGCTGTGCGCGTTGATCGGCACGTTGCTGCTTTTTTCACTATTCCTGCTCGTGCAGGGACAGCCGGCATTCGATGCTGTCGTTCTCATCGGCCAGGGCGCATTCGGCTCCGCGTTCGCGTGGCAGAGCACCTTGCTGCGCGCCGCGCCGTTGATGCTCACCGCGCTGTGCGTCGCGTTGCCCGCGCAGGTCGGGCTGATCGTGATCGGCGGCGAAGGCGCGCTGGCGCTCGGCGGGCTGGCCGCGGCTGTCGTGCCGCAACTCGTGCCGGCGGGCATGCCGTGGTGGCTCGCCACGCCGCTGATGGCGCTGGCGGGGATGGTGGTCGGCGGTGCGTGGATCGGCGCTGTCGGCGCAATGCGTCAATACCGCGGCGTCAACGAGACGATCAGCAGCCTGCTGATGTCGTACATCGCGATTGCCGTGTTCAAGCATCTGGTCGAAGGACCGTTGCGTGACCCGGCAAGTCTCAACAAGCCGTCGACGCGTGCCATTCCCGATGCTTTCTCGATCGGCTCGCTGCCGGGCATCGACGTGCATTGGGGCCTCTTCTGGGGCGTGCTCGCGTGCATCGCGGCGTGGGTGTTCGTCAAGCACAGCACGAAGGGTTTCGCGATGCGCGTAGCAGGCGGCAACAACCGCGCGGCGCGTCTCGTCGGCCTGCCGGTGAATTCGCTGGCGCTGACGGCGTGCGTGCTCGGCGGCGCGGCTGCGGGGCTGGCGGGCATGTTCGAAGTGACCGCGGTGCAGGGCAGTGCGAACGCGTCATTGCTCGCTGGCTACGGCTACGCGGGCATTCTCGTTGCGTTCGCCGCGCGTCAGAACCCGCTGGCGATCGTCGTGTGCGCGCTGCTGATTGGCGGTATCGAGGCGAGCGGCTCGCTGCTGCAACGGCGTCTCGATCTGCCCGATGCCGCGACGCTGGTTCTGCAAGGCCTGCTGTTCGCGAACCTGCTCGCGTGGGAAGCGCTCGGCGGACGCATGGCTGCGTGGCGCATCAAGCTGCAAGCGGTCGCGCAATCCGGCTCGTCCGTTCAACTGGAGAAAACCCATGCCTGATCTCCATTCGCCTGTTGCGGTGCTGCTGCTGTCGCTGTTCGCGGGCGCGATCCGTGTCAGCACGCCGTATCTGTTCGTGAGCCTCGGCGAATGTCTGACCGAAAAAGGCGGCCGCGTGAATCTCGGGCTCGAAGGCATTCTCGTGTCGGGTGCGATGAGCGGCTATGCGGGCGCGTATCTGATGGGCTCGGCTTGGCAGGGCGTGATTGCTGCGGCGCTTGTTGGCCTGTTGCTCGGTTGCCTGCACGGCCTCGTGTGCTCGTTGCCGCGCGTCTCCGATATCGCGTTCGGCATTGCGCTGATGCTGTTCGGCACGGGTATCGCGTTCTACCTCGGCAAGCCGTTCATCGAGCCGCAGGCGCCGATGCTCGCGTCCATCGATCTCGGCAACTGGACCGCGTCCGCGCAATTGCACAACGCGCTGAAGATCAATCCGCTGTTCGTGATCGGTGTCGTGCTCGCGTTCGCGCTTCAGTGGGGTTTGCGCTCGACGCGTTGGGGCATGACGCTGCGCCTCGTCGGCGAGAACGCCGAAAGCGCGCGAGCGATGGGCTATCCGATCACGCGCGTGCGCGTCATCGCGACGGCGGTCGGTGGCATGTTCGCGGGTGTGGGCGGCGCGTATCTGTCGCTCGTTTATCCGGGCAGCTGGAACGAAGGGTTGTCGAGCGGACAGGGGTTGATGGCCGTCGCGCTGGTGATTTTCGCGCGATGGCATCCGCTGCGTTGTCTGTGGGCCGCGCTGCTGTTCGGCGCTGCAGGCGCGCTCGGCCCCGCATTGCAGGCGATCGGCGTGACGAGCGGCTACTACCTGTTCAACGCCGCGCCTTACGTGCTGACACTCGCGATCATGATTTTCAACTGCCGTCCGGACCGCACGCTGGCCGGCGCGCCAGGCGAGTTGAGCCTGACGCGTTGAGCCTGACTGGTTGAACCGATACGTCCTTTATTGCCATCTGATTCGAGAGAGACACACATGACCCGCTATATCGAAGCCCGGCCCTATCCGTGGCCCTATGACGGCTCGCTGCGCCCCGACAACACAGCGCTCGTCATCATCGACATGCAGACGGATTTCTGCGGCATCGGCGGCTATGTCGACAAGATGGGTTACGACCTGTCGATGACCCGCGCGCCGATCGAACCGATCAAACGCGTGCTGGCCGCAATGCGCGAGCAGGGCTTCACGATCATCCACACCCGTGAAGGCCATCGGCCCGATCTGTCGGATCTGCCCGCCAACAAGCGCTGGCGCAGCCGTCAGGCGGGCACGAACGGCATTGGTATCGGCGATGACGGTCCGTGCGGAAAGATACTCGTGCGCGGCGAACCGGGCTGGGAAATTATCGACGAACTCGCGCCGCTGCCGGGCGAAATCATCATCGACAAGCCGGGCAAGGGCTCGTTCTGCGCAACGGATCTCGAATTGATCCTGCGCACACGCGGCATTACGAACATCGTGCTGACAGGCATCACGACGGACGTCTGCGTCCACACGACGATGCGCGAAGCCAACGACCGCGGTTTCGAATGCACGGTGCTCGCCGACTGCTGCGGCGCGACCGACAAGGGCAATCACGATGCCGCGCTCAACATGATCCTGATGCAGGGCGGCGTGTTCGGCACGGTGTCCGATTCCGCTGCGTTGCTCGCCACGCTGGAGCGCTAATCATGTCGACGGCAGCGCAGTTGCCTACTCAGGTTCCCACTCAGGCGCTCGGCCTCGAAGTGATCGGCGCGAGCAAATCGTTCGGCGCATTCCGCGCACTGCAGGATGTGTCGCTGAAGGTCACGCCGGGCACGATCCACGCGCTGCTCGGCGAAAACGGCGCGGGCAAGAGCACGCTCGTGAAGGGGCTGGTCGGCTATGGCGTGCTCGATCACGGCGAGATCATCGCCGACACGCGCCAGGTGCGCATCGCTTCGCCGCGCGACGCGCAGGCGCTCGGCATCGGCATGGTGTATCAGCATTTCACGCTCGCGCCGGGGCTGTCTGTCGAAGAGAATCTGCTGCTCGCGCGCGGCAGCTTGCCATGGAAAATCGATTGGCACACGGAGCGTGCCGAACTGACTGCATTTATGCAGCGCATGCCGTTCCGGCTAGCTCTGGATGCGCCCGTCACGAGTCTCGCCGCGGGCGAAAAGCAGAAGCTCGAGATTCTCAAGCAACTGTATTTGCGCCAACGGTTCCTGATTCTCGACGAACCGACTTCCGTGCTGACGCCGCAGGAAGCGGACGAAGTGCTGGGTTTGATGCGTTCGCTGACGTTGGCCGGTGAACTGACCGTGCTGATGATCACGCACAAGTTCCGCGAAGTGATGGCGTATGCCGACGATGTCACCGTGCTGCGTAAAGGCCGGCGTGTCGGCTCGTGTGCTGTCGCGGATACGGATCGCGACAGTCTCGCCGCGTGGATGATGGGCTCGGAAGACACAGCCGATGCGCGCGTGCTGGCGGGTGTCGACACAACGCGTCCCGCACGCAAGGCGCTCGCCGCCGATGCACCGGCGCGTCTGTCGTTGTCGAAGCTTTCCGTCGTCGACGATCGCGGTCATCCGGCCGTGCGTGAAGTCTCGCTGGCAGTGCGTGCCGGTGAAATTCTTGGTCTTGCGGGCGTGTCGGGCAATGGCCAGAAAGAACTGATCGAAGCATTGGTCGGACAACGGCGCGCGCAATCGGGCGACATGCATGTGATGGGCCAGCCGTATGGCGCGACGCGTGAAGAGATGCATCGTCTGCGTCTGTTTGCGCTGCCGGAAGAGCCGCTGCGTAACGCCTGCGTAGCGGGCATGAGCATTGCGGAGAACCTCGCGCTGCGCAACTTCGATCGCGCGCCTGTGCGACGCGGCGGATGGCGGCTCGATCGCCGCGCACTTCGCGAGCGCGCGAAACAATTGATCGATGAATTCAACGTGCGGCCGCCTATGCCGGATCGTGCAATTGGTACGCTGTCGGGTGGCAATGTGCAGCGTGCGGTGCTCGCACGCGAACTGGGACAGGAAGTGGATGTGCTGATCGTCGCGAACCCTGTGTTCGGACTCGATTTCGCATCCGTGGCCGACATTCATGCGCGTATTCTCGCCGCGCGCGATAGAGGCGCGGCCGTGCTGCTGGTTAGCGAAGACCTCGACGAACTGCTCGAACTCGCCGATCGCATCGCGGTGATCGCCGAAGGCCGGCTTGTGTTCGAAACGCCGGCGCAGGGCGCAGATCGTGTCGTGTTGGGAAGGCATATGGCCGGACACAGCGAATCCGACGAGAGTCGCGCGGACGCCGCGGCCGTACTGGCAGGAGCCTGATGCATGAGTTCGACAGCGAATAAAACCACCACCGTACTTGCGCAGCCGTCACCGTTCACGTTCGACGCTGTGCATACCGCGCTCGTCGTGATCGACATGCAGCGCGACTTCATCGAGCCGGGCGGTTTCGGCGAGGCACTTGGCAACGACGTGTCGCTGCTCGCGGGCATCGTGCCCGACGTCGCGCGGCTGCTGTCGTTTGCGCGCGAACACGGCTGGCATGTCGTCCATACGCGCGAGTCGCATGCGCCGGATCTGTCCGATTGCCCGCCTGCGAAGCGGCTGCGCGGCAAGCCGAATGCGCGTATCGGCGATGTCGGTCCGATGGGCCGCATTCTCGTGCGCGGCGAACCGGGCAATGCGATCGTCGATGATCTTGCGCCGATGGCGGGAGAAATCGTCATCGACAAGCCGGGCAAGGGCGCTTTCTACGCGACGCGTTTAGGCGAAGAACTGGCAATGCGCTCGATCACGCACCTCGTGTTCGCGGGCGTGACCACTGAGGTCTGCGTGCAGACGACGATGCGCGAGGCCAATGACCGTGGTTACGAATGTCTGCTGATCGAAGACGCGACGGCGAGCTATATCCCCGCGTTCAAGGCGGCGACAATTGACATGATTCGTTCGCAAGGCGGTATCGTCGGCTGGACGGCGACGCTCGCGGACCTGCTGGAGGCTGATGCATGACGGGGGAAGTCAATCGTGCGGAAATCGTCGCGGAAGTGGCGGCCGCATTCGACACATACGAACGTGCGCTCGTCGATAACGACATCGGCGTGATGAACGCGTTGTTCTGGGACAGTGCCGAAACCGTGCGTTACGGCATTGCGGAAATACAGCATGGCAACGAAGCGATTCGCCAGTGGCGCGAAAGCTGTGCGCCGGTGCCGAAGAGCCGGCGTTTGCATCGCACCGTCATTACGACGTTCGGCGACGACTTCGCGACGGTGAGCACCGAGTTCACCAGCGACGCGACGCCGCTCATCGGGCGTCAGATGCAGACGTGGGCGCGCATGGGCGCGAAGGATGCGTTCGGCAAGGGCTGGGTCGTCGTCGCGGCCCATGTCAGTCTGATCGAGGCGCCCTGACGGGCGGATAATGGCATGACGGTTCGCGTTGCCCAAGCCAAACTCAATCTGACCACGCCCATGGAAGAGACGTCCGACGAAGTCGCCACGAAGACGGTGTACAGCGCGAATCCGCTCGCGGAGCAGGTTTATCAGCTGTTGAAGCAGGACATCTTCAACTTCCGTCTCTTTCCTGGTGACCGCTTTTCGGAAACGGATATCGCGCAGCACTACGGCGTGTCGCGCACGCCGATGCGCGATGCGCTGTTCCGGCTATTGCGCGAAGGATACCTGGAGGTGGGATTTCGCCGCGGCTGGAAAGTCTCGGAGATCAACTTCGAGCAGCTGGATCAGCTTTACGACTTGCGGATCGTGCTGGAGCTTGCGTCGATCGAACGGCTCGCCGCAACGCCGCCGCCTCATGTCGTGATCGACGAGTTGAAGGCTGTGTGGTGTGTGTCACCGGAGCTTAGAGAAAGCGAGCCCGTCGTGATGTTCGGGATGGACGAGGGTTTCCATCGCGGACTCGTCGCTGCGACGGGCAATGCGGAGATGCTGCGCGTGCATAACGATGTGACGGAGCGCATTCGCATCGTCAGGCGCCTGGACTTTCTGAAGCCGCATCGGACTAGCGCCACCTACGACGAGCACGCGACCATGCTCAATCTGATCGATCGCGGCAAGCTCGGTGAAGCCACCATCCTGTTGCGCGCGCATATCACGCAGAGCAAGCTGGAAGTGCGCAAGATCACGCTGTCGATGCTGGCCGCCGCGCGCGATAGCAAGCTGCCCTTCGTGACGTGAGTTGACCTGAGGTGACGTGAGCGCGGGTCAGCGCGTCAGTCGTGCACGGCGACGATCGCTTCGATTTCAACCGTGATGTTGTTCGGCAGCGAACCCACGCCGACAGCCGAACGCGAGTGACGGCCAGCATCGCCGAATACGTCGATGAACAGATCCGAGCAACCGTTGATCACACGCGGATGCTCGGCGAATTCGGCTGTCGCGTTGACCATGCCCAGCAGTTTGACCACGCGTCGCACGCGCTGCAGATCGCCCAGTTCCGCATGCAGCACCGCAAGCAGATTCAGGCCGACGAGTTGCGCATGCCGGTAGGCTTCATCCGTCGATACCGTTGCGCCGACTTTGCCCGTCATCAGCTTGCCGGTTTCATCGAGCGGCCCTTGGCCCGACAGAAACAGCAAGCCGCCTTCGCGCGTGCAGTGCATGAAATTACCGATGGGCGTCGGCACAGTGGGAAGCGTCAGGCCGCGCGCGCGCAGCCGGTCGTAACAGTTCATCGGTAAGTCGAAAAGCCTAAAAGTTCTTGAATGAAGTTCGGTGCGTGACGTGGCACCGTATGGCTCGCGTTATCGCCAGCCAAGGCGCGTTTCGATGCGGGCCGCGACGCTCTGCACGGCCTGCGCATAACGCTCGGTGCCTTGTTCCGCTTTTGCTTCGGGCATCACGATCGAAATCGTGAAGACGCAGGCGCCCGCGCGATTCATCACGGGTGCCGCGAGACACGCCACCGACGCATCCGATTCCCCGATCTGGATCGACAGCCGCTCGCCGAGCGCTTGCCGCGCGTTGTTCGCGAGCACGTCGGGGCGCGTTTCCGCGCGGCCGGTCGGCGACGGCTGCGCATACTGCCTGAAGAACGCGGTGCATTCGGCGGCGGACAGATGGCCGGCGAGCAGTCTTCCCGAGGCGGTCCAGTTCACCGGCACGCGACTTCCCACACGCGAGGTCACGCGGAAATGGCCCGGACCTTCCGCCATCTGCAGCACGACCATCATCCCTTCTTCGAGTCCGCAAACCTGCACCGTCTCCTCGACTTCCGCCGACAGCCGCTGCATCTCTTCATTTGCCACAGCCAGATAGTCGAGCGAACTCGCGTATGTCAGGCCATAACCGTAGAGCCGCGAGCCGAGCCAGATCGCCCCGTCCGCCGCGCGCGACAGCAGGTTCTTCTCGACCATGTCGTTGATGATCGAATAGACCGTCGACAACGGCGCGTTCACGCGATGCGCGATTTCATACGCTGTAGCCGGTTTGCCGGCGTCCTGCAGCGCGTCGAGAATCTGCACCGCGCGGTCGAGCGCGCTGGTGCGCGTGCGAGGCGCGGCGGCCTCGGCGGCCGGGCGCGCGTCGGCATTGTCCGGCGTCTGGGATGCCGCGGTGGAACGGGACGGTCGTGCCATGTAGTCCTCGGATAGGGATGTTTTTGTCCAGTTGACGCCAGGACATTGTATGTTAGACTCATCCACAATTACAACATATATTCCTTAATTAAGGAATACTGGATCCGGAGGCGCTGACATGGACATCCGCTCTCGATTAGGCTTACGCCCCGTCATCAATGTCTCGGGCACGATGACGAGTCTGGGCGCGTCCAGCGTGGGCGCAGCCGTGATCGATGCCGTCGCGGAGATCCTGCCGCAGTTCGTCGAGATCGACGATCTGCAGCGCAAGGCGTCGGCCGTGATCGCGCAGGCGTGCGGCAGCGAGAGCGGCTACGTGACGGCTTCGTGCTCGGCGGCCATCACGTTGAGCATTGCGGCCACCATGACGGGCGACGACCTCGGTCTGATCGAACGTCTGCCGGATACCACGGGCTTGCGCAACGAAGTCGTCGTGCAGACGGGCCATCTCGTCAATTATGGCGCACCCGTCGATCAGGCGATCCGGCTCGCGGGCGCGCGCGTCGTGCAGGTCGGCGCGGCCACGGAAGCACATGGCTATCAACTGGCGTCGGCGCTCAGTGAACGCACCGCGGCCGCATTGTATGTCGTCTCGCATCACACCGTGCAGTTCGGCATGATTCCCCTCGAAGAATTTATCGAAGTCGCGCACGCGAAGGGCGTGCCCGTGATCGTCGACGCTGCGTCCGAGTACGATCTCACGCGCTTCATCGCTGCGGGCGCGGACCTCGTGCTGTATTCGGCGCACAAGTTTCTGGGCGGATTGACGGCGGGCATCGTCGCGGGAAAGAAGGCGCTGGTGCGGGCCGCGTATTTTCAGAACGGCGGCATCGGGCGCGGGATGAAGGTCGGCAAGGAAGGCGTGGTCGGCGCGATTGCGGCGCTGGAACAATGGCGCACGCGTGACCACGCCGCAGTACGCGCAACCGAGCGCGGCTACCTGACGCTGTGGCGCGAAACGCTGAACCGCCAGGCAGGTGTGTGGGCCGAGATAGAAGCCGATCCGACGGGCAATCCGCTCGACCGCCTGAAACTGCATATCGACCGGAACGCCGCGCGCATCAGCGCCTGGGATCTCGCCGATGCGCTTGCGCGCCCGCAAGACGGCGAACAGCCTGTGATCGTGCGCGACCACGAAGCCGAACTCAATTTTTTCTACCTCGATCCGTGCAACCTGCACGCGGGCGAAGAGCATATCGTGCTCGCGCGGATCGTGGCTGAACTCGAGCGCGCGCAGGCATCGCCTGAACCGCTCGTCACGCCGTTTCATCGCCGCGATGCGCGCAAGATTGCAGCGCGCCGCGCATGGCCGGATTGATCGCTATAAGTCAAACGCGCCGCACTAAACCGGTTCACTGCTAGTTTCAACGGTCTGAAACGACCGATGCACCTTTTCGAAGGTGCCGCTTCGTCACGTCTGTTTAGGATACCTGAAGTCATTGGAGCAGCCATTCATCCAGTGGCTTTTACTTCAACCAGAGGAAACCACGATGTATAAGAATATTGCCCGCACAGCCATTGCAGTCGCTGTTGCCGGACTCGGCGTGCAAGCCGCCCACGCGCAAAGCAGCGTCACGCTGTACGGCATCGTCGATGCCGGCTTTACGTACACGAACAACCAGAAGGGCGAGCACAACATCCAGGCGACGCAGGGCAACGTGCAGGGCTCGCGCTGGGGCCTGCTCGGCACGGAAGATCTGGGCGGCGGCAACAAGGTGCTGTTCCGCCTCGAAAACGGCTTCAGCCTGGAGACGGGCGCAGCGGGTCAGGGCGGCCGTCTGTTCGGCCGCAGCGCATGGGTCGCGCTGCAGAACAGCAAGGCGGGCACGATCACGCTGGGCCGTCAGTACAACAGCGTGCAGGACTATCTGTCGAATCTGCAGGCCAACGGCGTCGGCGCGCTGAGCCAGTATGGCAACGCGGTCTACGACAACGATGATCTGAACAACACGTACCGCACCAGCAACGCAGTGAAGTACACGACGCCGACCATCGCGGGCTTCACGGCGAACGCAATGTACGCGTTCTCGAACACGGCAGGCGACTTCGCGAACAACCGCGCGTGGAGCGTCGGCGCGGACTACGTGAACGGTCCGCTGCGTCTCGATGCGGCGTACTCGCTCGTCAACCAGCCGGCGACGAACACGACGGGCGCAGCGCCCTCGGACAACTACTACAGCACGAGCTCGTCGATCATCAGCAACGTGAAGCGCAACCAGGTATGGGGCGCCGGCGGTGCCTACACGCTCGGCCCGGCAACACTTGCGCTGCTGTACACGAACTCGCACTTCGACATCATCGCGGGCGGCAGCCTGCACTTCCAGAACTACGAAGCGATGATCAAGTACCAGGCGACGCCCGCCACGCTCGTCACGCTCGGCTACATCTACACGCTGCAGAACAGCAGCGCGGCGACGGCGAAGAACGCGCACTACAACCAGGTCGCACTGGGCGGCGAGTACTTCCTGTCGAAGACGACCGACCTGTACCTGAACGGTATCTATCAGCGTGCGTCGGGCGCGAATGCATGGGTTGAAGGCATTACGAATCCGTCTAGCAATCAAGGCCAGTTCGTGACCGTGGCAGGCATTCGCCACAAGTTCTAAGGCCTGCATGGCAACCCGGCACCGGCCGCGCCATCGCAGCGCGTCCGATGCCTGTTGTCGATCCCTCATATCAGGAGCAATCATGGCGACCGTCACCGGCAGTCTGCTACTTGTCTATGCATTGATCGCGATCATCGCACTCGTCGTGCTGATCGCGCGCTTCAAACTGAATCCGTTCATCACGCTGATGGTGGTGTCGGTGGCGCTCGCGCTGGCCGTCGGCATGCCGATGACGTCGATTCTCAAGTCGTTCGAAACAGGCGTGGGCGGCACGCTCGGCCACATCGCGATCGTCGTCGGGCTCGGCACGATGCTCGGCAAGATGATGGCAGAATCGGGCGGCGCTGAGCGTATCGCGCGCACGCTGATCGACCTGTTCGGACCGAAGAACGTGCACTGGGCGATGATGTGTATCGCGTTCCTGGTCGGTCTGCCCGTGTTCTTCGAAGTCGGCTTCGTGCTGCTGATTCCGATTGCGTTCAACGTCGCGCAGCGCACGGGCACGTCGATGATTCGCGTCGGCATTCCGATGGTCGCGGGTCTGTCCGTCGTGCACGGTCTGATTCCGCCGCACCCGGCCGCGTTGCTCGCTGTGACCGCGTATGGCGCGGATATCGGCCATACGATTTTTTATGCGCTGATCGTCGGCATTCCGACTGCTGCTATCGCAGGCCCGCTGTTTTCGAAGCTGATTGCGCGGGTCGTCGTGCTGGAAGGCGTGAACCCGATGGCGCAACAGTTCATCGAGCAGGATGCGAAGCGCGCCAACCAGGCACTGCCCGGTTTTGGCATCACGCTCTTGACGGTGCTGTTGCCCGTGCTGTTGATGCTGGTGGGCAGTTGGGCTGATCTGATCGTGACGCCCAAAACGACGGCCAACGACGTACTGCATCTGATCGGTCATCCCGACATGGCGCTGCTGCTCGCCGTGCTGTTGAGCTTCTATACGTTCGGCACGACGCGCGGCTTCGGGCGTGAGCAGATTCTCAAGTTCACCAACGAGTGTCTCGCACCGACGGCCAGCATCACGCTCGTGGTTGGCGCGGGTGCGGGCTTCGGGCGCATTCTGATCGACAGCGGCGCATCGAAGGCGATCGTCGATGTCGCGACGGGCGCGCACGTGCCGCTGCTGATTCTCGCGTGGCTGGTCGCCGCGCTGATTCGCGTCGCGACGGGTTCGGCGACGGTCGCGATGGCGACGGCTGCGGGCATCATCGCGCCGATCGCGGCTGCGGCGGCATCGACGGCGACCGGCGTGCGCCCCGAATTGCTGGTGCTGGCGACGGGCGCGGGCTCGCTGATCCTGTCGCATGTGAACGACGGCGGCTTCTGGCTCGTGAAGGAATACTTCGGCATGACCGTGCCGCAGACCTTCAAGACATGGACCGTGTGCGAAACGATCATTTCCGTGACGGCGTTGCTGTTGACGCTGGGTGTCGCCACTGTGGTGTGAGTTTCACCGGGCAACGCTCGTTGCCCGCACAACCTGAGTCGTAACGGCTGGCAAGCGGACGCTTGCCAGCCGGTGAGGCGGCGTTCAAAGCCTCGAACGCCCGCCTGCCAATCTGCCTCGCGCTTCCTGTTCGTGCGCACGTATCCTCGCGCACTACATTCGAAAACCATACTCCCCTCAATTCACCGCGAATAATGCGAATCCGCATTGCATTGTTAAATCCCGTTTAAACCGTTTAATGCAAGCTGAATTGAAAATATCAATGCCGCATAAACGAATGGCTTAATCGGCATTAAAACGTTGACGACCAGAAAATCAAAGAAATACTTTGTAAGCACGATTGTCTTTGTATAAGCTTTGGTAGCGAAAGAAGTAAACAAACATAACTGAGAGACAATGCTACCGAGGGGTTTCCGAATGCGCTATTTCTGACCGATTCCAGTCTTCGAATAAATATCCGTTCCAGTCAGGTGGCATTCACGGTGCACTCTTGATGCGCGCCGGAATTCTGCTCGTCCCTTGATCGGCATAATCGCCGCAAATATTGCCTGTCGATATTCGACCGGGCAGGGGCGATTTTGCCTGTTTAAAACAGACGGATATTTCCTGATTTCAGTCGATTCACGTCCTGAGGGGGATTCCGTGAAACGCGTTATCGGTCGACATATATTCAGACTGCAAAAGACGGTAATTGCGGCAACCGTATTTCTTGCGTTCATGCTCGCGGGCATGCGTAACGTAGAAGCAGTCTGCTCGGCTGCCGGTTCTGTCGTCACCTGTTCGGGCGCGGCCAATCCTCTTGCGCCGAGCTACTCGAATAGCGCCAATAACCTGACCGTCAACGCTGCCTCGGGCAGCTCGCTTGGCGTACTGCTGGGCGTCGGTGGAACGGCGCTCACGCTCACGGGCAACAACGTCACCCTGAACAACGCGGGTGTGATCGATCCTTCGCTGCTTGGCGCGATCAGTCTGTTGTCGTCGGGCACGGTGATCGGCAATGCGGCGGCCAGCACCGTCAATGTAACGAACAGCGGCACGATGAACGGGACCACGGGCGCGCTCGGCGTCA
This sequence comes from Burkholderia sp. Ac-20365, assembly GCF_017104715.1. Lineage (GTDB taxonomy): Bacteria > Pseudomonadota > Gammaproteobacteria > Burkholderiales > Burkholderiaceae > Paraburkholderia. The sequence goes on along the minus strand of NZ_JAAGPI010000030.1, from coordinate 48,883 downwards.
ACCTGTCGGGTCTGACGGGGCTCGCGCTTGCCGTGCAGAACGGCACGGGCGGCGTCAGCAACATCACCAACAGCGGGCTGATGGGCTCGGCCACGCTCGCCGGTGTCACGCTCGGCGTCGGCGACACGGTGACGGCGGCTGTCTACGGCGGCGGGCAGGTCGTATTCACCAACACCAGTACGGGCACGATCAACGGCCGCGTCGCGTTCCAGGCGTCGGGCACGCCGGGCGCGGGCAATATGTTCACAAACGCTGGCACCATCGTCGGCAGCGTCTCGATGGGTGCGGGCAGTACCAATACGTTCACGGCACAAACGGGTTCGTCGGTGTCGGCGGGCACGGGTGCGTCGGGTAACGTGCTCGGCGTGGTCGGTATCAGTCTGGGTTTCGCGGCGGCGGGTGTCGTCGATGGCGGCGCGGGCGGCAACAACACGTTGCGCCTGCAACAGGGAGCGGGCGGCACCGGGCAGATCAGCACCTCGAACTACATCAACTTCAATCACCTCGCCGTCGATAGCGGCAACTGGACGCTGAACGGCGCATCAACTGTCGGCGATGCGACGCTTGCGTCGGGTTCGTCCGTCAGCATCGACAACAATGCCGGGTTGGGAACTGGCACGATCACATCGACGGGTGGCGCGATACAGGCGGCAACTGCCGGGCTGAACCTGAACAACACGTTATTGTTCGGCGCGGGCGGACTGACGGTGACGGGCGCCAACCCGATGACGCTATCGGGCGCGGCGAGCGGCAGCGGCGGTCTGACAAAAACCGGCACGGGCACGCTGACGCTGACGGGCAGCAACAGCTACACGGGCGGCACGAATCTGGGCGGCGGCGCACTGGTGCTGTCGAACAACGCGGCGCCTGGCAGCGGCGCAATCAACGTGAGCGCATCCAGTGCGCTCGATACCACCGCGGCAGGACTTTCGCTCGGCAATACCATCAATCTCGGCAGTGGCACGACGCTGAGTCTTGGCGGCAGCAACGCGCTGACGCTCGCGGGCGCGATCACGGGCAGCGGCGCACTCACGAAGAACGGCGCAGCGACATTGACGCTCACGGGCGCGAACACGTTCACTGGCCCAGCGACAGTCAACAGCGGCACGCTTGCGGTGAGCGGCGCAGGCACGTTGGCGCCAACCGGCTCGGTGATATTGAACTCAGCGGGCAGCGCGCTCGACATCAGCGCAGCCGCCGCGAACCAGACGCTGGCCGAACTGTCGGGCAGCGGGAACGTGCTACTCGGCGCACGCACGCTGACATTCGGCGATGCAAACAATCTCGCGTTGAGCGGCACGATCAGCGGCACGGGCGGCATCGTCAAGCAGGGCACCGGCACACAAACGCTGAGCGGCGCGAATACCTACACAGGCGGCACCACGATCAACGCCGGCAAGCTGTCGCTGTCGGGCAGCGGCAGTCTTGCGACGGGCGGCGCGGTGAATCTCGCTGGCTCGAGTGCGCAATTCGATATCACGGCGGCAAGCGGCGCCCGCACGATCGGCGCGCTCTCGGGCGTGGCGGGCTCCAGTGTCCTGCTCGGCGCGAACACACTCACGTTCGGCGATGCGACAAATCAGAGCTTCGGCGGCACGATTGGCGGCACGGGTGGCATCGTCAAACAAGGCAGCGGCACGCAGACGCTGACGGGCGCGAACACCTATTCGGGCGGCACGACGATCAACGCCGGCACGCTCGCGCTCGGTGCGGGCGGCAGTCTTGCGGGAAGCGGCGCGCTCAATCTGGCCAACGTCGGCACGGCCTTCGATGTCAGCGGCGCGACGGGCGCGCAGACGATCGGCGCGCTAACGGGCGTAACAGGCAGCACGGTCACGCTCGGCGCCAACACGCTCGTATTCGGCGACGCGACGAATCGCACGTTCGGCGGAACGATCAGCGGCACGGGCGGCATCGTCAAACAAGGCACGGGCACGCAAACGCTGACAGCGGCGAACACCTACACAGGCGGCACGACGATCACGGCAGGCACGCTTGCACTGGGCGCAGGCTCGAGCCTCGCGGCATCGGGTGGCGTGACGCTCAGCGGCGCGAGCGCCGGGTTCGATATCAGCGCATCGGGCGCAAATCAGACGATCGGTGCGCTAGCGGGCGCGGCGGGCAGCGTGGTGCTCGGCGCGAACACGCTGACCTTCGGCGTCGCGACTAGCCAGAGCTTTGGCGGCACGATTAGCGGGACGGGCGGCATCGTCAAGCAGGGCAGCGGCACGCAAACGCTGACGGGAGCGAATACCTTCACAGGTAGTGCAAACGTCAACGCGGGCACGCTTGCGCTCGCAGGCGCGGGCGCACTGGCGGCTGCGAACAACGTAACGCTCGCCAATGCGGGAAGCGGCTTCGACATCAGCGGCGCAAGCGGCAACCGGACGATCGGCGTATTGAACGGCGTCGCGGGCAGCGCGGTGTCGCTGGGCAACCAGACGCTGACGTTCGGCGGCGCGACCAGTGGGAACTACGCGGGGACGATCGGCGGCACGGGTGGCATCGTCAAACAGGGCGCCGGCACGCAAACGCTGACGGGCGCGAACACCTTCACGGGCGGCACGACGATCGGAGCAGGCACGCTCGCGCTCGGCGCTGGCGGAAGCCTCGCGGCGAGTGGCGGCGTGACGCTCGCAGGCGCAGGCGCGGTGTTCGACATCGGCGCCGCGACGGGGCCGCAAACTATTGGCGCGTTATCGGGCGTGACGGGCAGCACGGTTTCGCTCGGGGCGAACACACTGACGTTCGGCGACACGGGCAACCACGTTTTCAGCGGCACACTGACGGGCACGGGCGGCATCGTCAAGCAGGGCAGCGGCGTCGCGACGCTGGCAGGTGCGAACAGTTATAGCGGCGGCACGTCGCTCAACGCCGGTGGCCTGATACTCGGCAACAATGGTTCGCTCGGCACGGGCGCGCTGTCGGTGAATGGAACGGCCACACTCGATAACAGCGCCGCGCTGACGCTCGCCAACAACGTCATGCTGAATGGCGGCCTATCTGTGCTCGGCTCGAACAATCTGTTGCTGGGCGGCTCGCTATCGGGTGCTGGCAGCCTCACGAAGAATGGCGCAGCGACGCTGACGTTGACCGGCGCGAACACCTTCACAGGGCCGGCGACCGTCAATGCCGGGACGCTCGCGCTATCGGGTGGAGGTAACCTGTCGTCATCGACGGATGTGAACCTCGCGAACGCTGGCGCTGCGTTCGATGTCAGTGCCGCGACGAATGCGCCTGTGATCGGCGTGCTCAACGGCGTGAATGGCACGAGCGTGACGCTCGGCGCGAACACACTGACGCTCGGCAATGCGAACAATGGCACGTTTGGCGGCTCGATTGGCGGCACGGGCGGCATCGTCAAGCAGGGCAGCGGCGTCGAAACGTTCACAGGCACAAACACCTACACAGGCGGTACGACGATCGCGGATGGCACGCTCGCCATCGGCGCAGGCGGCAGTCTCGCTGCGGGCGGCGGTGTGGCGCTTGCGGGCGCTGGCACAACGTTCGATATCAGCAATGCTGGCGCGAACCAGACTATCGGCGCGCTCTCGGGCGTGGCAGGCAGCGCGTTGTCGCTCGGCGCAAATACGTTGAGTTTCGGCGATGCGACCAATCAGAGCTTCGATGGCACGATCGGCGGCACGGGCGGCATCGTGAAGAACGGCGCGGGCGTCGAAACGCTGACGGGCGCAAATACCTTCAGCGGCGGCACGACGCTCAATGCGGGCGGACTCGTACTCGGCAACGACGCCGCGCTCGGCAGCGGCTTGCTGACGGTGGGCGGCGCGAGCACGCTCGACACGACAGCCGCCGCGACGCTCGGCAACAACGTCGTGCTGAACGCCGGTCTGACCGTGCTCGGCACGAACGATCTGACGCTAAACGGCGCAATTTCCGGCACGGGCGGCCTGACGAAAGACGGCGCCGCCACGCTCACGCTGAACGGCGCAAACAGCTACACGGGCGGCACGCAGGTCAACGCCGGCACGCTCGCGCTCGGCGCGAATGCGAGCCTGGCTGCGAGCGGCGTCGTCAACGTCGTGACGGGCGCGACCTTCGATCTGTCGGCGGGTAATGGCTTGCAGACGTTCGGCACGCTGACGGGCGGCGGCAACGTGATTCTCGGCGCGAACGCGTTGACGCTCGGCAGTTCGACGGACGGCACGTTCAGCGGCTCAATCGGCGGCAGCGGAAGTCTCGTGAAAGTCGGCACGGGCACGGAGACATTGACGGGTAACAACACCTTCACAGGCGGCACGGCAATCGACGCAGGCACACTCGCGATCGGCGCAGGCGGCAGTCTTGCTGCAACGGGCGGCGTCACGCTGAACGGTATTGGCTCGGTGTTCGACATCAGCAGCGCGGGCGCGGATCAAACCGTCGGCGCACTCTCCGGCGTGAACGGCAGCACGATCGCGCTCGGCGCGAACACGCTGACTTTCGGCGACGGGACATCGCAGACACTAGGCAGCACGATTACGGGCACAGGCGGCATCGTCAAGACGGGCAGCGGCACCGAGACGCTGACGGGCGCGAACACCTTCACAGGCAGCACGACGATCGAGGACGGCACACTCGCGCTCGGCGCAGGCGGAAGCCTCGCGTCGTCGAGCGGCGTCGCGCTGAACGGCGCAAGCTCCATCTTCGATATCAGCGCGTCAGGTGGCAATCAGACGATCGGCGCGCTGTCGGGCGTCGCGGGCAGCACGATCGCGCTGGGTACGAACACGCTGAGCTTCGGCGACGCCAGTGACCAGATCTTCGCGGGCTCGATGGGTGGCTCGGGCGGCATCGCCAAGCTAGGCAGCGGCACGGAAACATTGACGGGCGCAAACACCTACACCGGCAGCACGACGATAAACGGCGGCACGCTTGCGCTGGCGGACGCGGGCAAACTGTGGTCGACGACCGATGTGAATCTGGCGAATGCGGGCGCAGCTTTCGATATCAGCGCAGCGGATGGCGCCCGCACGATCGGCGGACTCGCCGGCGTGGCGGGCACGAATGTCACGCTGGGTGCCAACACGCTAAGCTTCGGCAGCGCGGGCAACAGCACGTTCTCGGGCGCGATCGACGGTACGGGCGGGATCGTCAAGCAAGGTGCCGGGACAGAAACGTTGACGGGCGCAAATACCTACACGGGCAACACGACCATCAACGCTGGGACGCTCGCGCTCGGCGCAGGAGGAAGCCTTGCTGCGACGGGCGCGGTGAATGTCGCGGGCGCCGGCGCGGCGTTCGATATCAGCGGCGCCGCCGCTAACCAGACGATCGGCTCGCTTGCGGGCGCGGCGGGCAGCACGGTCGCGCTCGGCGGCAACTCGCTGACATTCGGCGATGCGTCGGACCAGACCTTTGCGGGCGCCATCACGGGTACGGGCGGCATCGTGAAGAACGGGTCGGGCGTCGAGACGCTGACGGGCGCGAGCACTTATAGCGGCGGCACGACGCTCAATGCGGGCGGACTCGTGGTTGGCAATAACGCCGCGCTCGGCACGGGCGCGCTGACGGTTGGCGGCGCGAGCACGCTCGACAGCAGCACGGCGACCGCGCTCGCCAACAACGTCGTGCTGAATGCGGGCTTGACCGTGCTTGGCACGAACGACCTGACGCTGAACGGCGCGATCTCGGGCACGGGTGGCCTGACAAAAGACGGCGCGGCAACACTTACGCTGAACGGCACCAACACATACACCGGCGGCACGCAGGTCAACGCAGGCACGCTTGCACTCGGTGCGAATGCGAGCCTCAATGCAAGCGGTATCGTCAACGTTGCGGATGGCGCGACCTTCGATCTGTCGGCGGGCAACGGCCAACAAGTCTTCGGCACATTGACGGGCGGCGGCGCGGTCAATCTCGGCGCGAACGTGCTGACACTCGGCGATGCGAACAACGGCACGTTCAGCGGATCGATTGCCGGAACAGGCAGCCTCGTGAAAGTCGGCTCAGGCACGGAAACGTTGACGGGACAGAACACCTTCACAGGCGGCACGACGATCAACGACGGCACGCTTGCACTCGGCGCGGGCGGCAGTCTTGCATCGACGGGCAGTGTGACGCTCAACAGCGTCAACACGCATTTCGACATCAGCGGATCGGATGCGAACCAGACGATCGGCGCGCTCGCGGGCGCAGGCGGCACCGTCGAACTCGGCGGGAACACGCTGACTTTCGGCGATGCATCGAACCAGATTTTCAGCGGCGCGATCAACGGGACGGGCGGCATCGTCAAAACCGGCAACGGCACCGAGACACTCACGAATGCAAATACCTACACAGGCGGCACGACGATCGATGCAGGCACGCTCGCGCTATCGGGCGGCGGCAGTCTCGCATCGACGGGTGCCGTGAACATCGCCGGCGCGGGTGCGGGTTTCGACATCAGCGGCGCAGCGGGCAATCAGACCATCGCGGCGCTGGCCGGCGCGGCAGGCAGCACGCTGTCGCTCGGTGCGAACACGCTGAGTTTCGGCGATGCGTCGAACCAGACGCTTGCCAGCACCGTCAGCGGAACGGGCGGGCTCGTGAAGAACGGTACAGGCGTTCAAACGCTGTCGGGCGCGAATACCTATAGCGGCGGCACGACGCTCAACGCAGGCGGACTCGTAGTCGGCAATAACGCGGCGCTCGGCACGGGCACGCTGACCGTCGCCGGCGCGAGCACGCTCGACAGCAGCACCGCGACGACGCTCGCCAACAACGTCGTGCTCAATGCAGGCTTGACCGTGTCCGGCACTACTGATCTGACGCTGAACGGCGCAATTTCCGGCGCAGGCGGGCTGACGAAAGACGGCGCAGCGACGCTGACGCTGAACGGCATGAACACCTACACGGGCGGCACGCAGATCAACGCCGGCACGCTGGCGCTCGGCGCGAACGCGAGCCTCGCGTCGACCGGTATCGTCGATGTCGCGAATGGCGCGACCTTCGATCTGTCCGCAGGCAATGGCGCGCAGACCTTCGGCACACTGACGGGCGGCGGCACGATCAATCTCGGCGCGAACACGCTGACACTCGGCGATGCAGGCAACGGCACGTTCTCAGGCGGGATCGCTGGCACAGGCGGTCTCGTGAAAGCGGGTACCGGCACGGAAACGCTGACGGGCACGAACACGTACACAGGCCCGACGACCATCAACGCAGGCACGCTCGCGCTAGGCGGCTCTGGCACGCTGTCGGCTTCGACCAACGTCAATCTCGCGAACGCCGGCAGCGCGTTCGACATCAGCGGCGCGACGGGTACGCCGACTATCGGTTCGCTGTCGGGCGGAACGGGGACGAACGTGGCACTCGGCGCGAATACGCTGACGCTCGGCGGCGGATCGGATGGCGCGTTCAGCGGTACGATCGGCGGCACGGGTGGACTCGTGAAGGCAGGCAACGGCACGCAGAGCCTGCTGACGGCGAATACTTACACAGGCGGCACGACGCTCGCAGGCGGCACGCTGATCGTCGGCAGCAATGCGGCGCTCGGCAGCGGCGCGCTGACCGTCGCTTCGCCTGCAACACTCGATGCCAGCACGCCCGTCAACCTCGCGAACGCCGTCGTGCTGAACGCGACGGCGACAGTCGGCGGCAGCGCGGACACGACGCTGTCGGGCGTTGTGTCGGGCGCGGGCGGCTTCATCAAGAACGGTGCGGCGAACCTGACGCTCGCCAACGACAACACCTACGCCGGCGGCACCGTCGTCAACGACGGCACGCTGACGCTCGCGTCGAGCGGCGCGCTCGGCACAGGCGGGCTGTCGATGAATGGCGGCACGCTCAACCTCAGCGGCTCGTCGGCGCCCCTGCATCTCTTCCTCGCGTCGTTGAACGGCGTGTTGGGTGCGTCGATCAATCTCGGCAACGCCGAGTTGACCGTCACGGGCGGCGGCACGTTCGCGGGCACGCTGTCGGGCACGGGCGCTGTCACCAAGGCCGGCACCGATACGCTGACGCTGAGCGGCGCGAACACCTACAGCGGACCGACCACGGTGTCGTCGGGCACGCTTTCGGTGACGGGTTCCGCCGCGAACTCGACGGTGACCGTGCAGCCTGGCGCGACATTGACAGGCACAGGCACGATCGGCGGGCTGATCGTGCGCAATGGCGCGATGGCGGTGGCCGGTCAGCCGGGCCGGAGTCTGAACGTGATCGGCAGCGTGCTGTTCGAGCAGGGTTCGAACCTGAACGTCGCGGCCACGCCTGCGCAAACGGGCGTGGTGGCATCGACGGGCGACGCGACGCTCGCAGGCGGCAACGTGCAGGTGGTGGCCGGCCACGGCGTCTATACACCATCGACAAGCTATACGATCGTCAGCGCGAGCCAGGGCGTGAACGGCACGTTCGAAGGCGTCACATCGAACCTCGCGTTCCTCACGCCGACGCTCAGCTATGACGCGACTCACGTCTACATCAGCATGACGCCGAACGGCACGGCGTTTTCATCGGTGGCGACGACGAAGAACGAAACGGCCGTCGCGACCGCGCTGGCCACGCTGCCCGACACCGGCACGCTGATCCCCGCGTTGCTCTCGACGGATGTGCCGACCGCGCGCGTCGCCTTCAATCAGCTCGACGGCGAACTGCACGCGAGCACGAAGAGCATGCTGCTGATCGACAGCCGTTATCTGCGCGATGCGGTGACGGACCGTGTCAGGCAAGGTCTTGCGCCGTCGAGCGGCCCGCTTGCCGCGATGTCGTCGGGTACTGCGCAGTGCGACAGCCGCGCCGTGCAAGGCGCGTTGCCCGCCGCCGATGCGTGCTCCGATTCGCGCCCGTATCAGCCTGTTGTGTGGGCGCAGGCATATGGCGCGGACAGCCGGCTGGCGGGTAACGGCGGCGCGTCGGGCATCGACCGCACGACGACGGGTTTTATCGGCGGCGCGGATATGGCGCTGAACGACAGATGGCGCATCGGTGTCGCAGGCGGCTTCGGACATAGCTCGCTCGACAACGATCTGAGTTCGTCGGCATCCGTCGACAGCTATCACGTCGCGATGTACGGCGGCGCGCAATACGGGCCGATCGGCGTGCGGCTCGGCGCGGCGTATTCATGGAATGACGTGAGCATGGACCGCTATCCGAACTTCACGGGCTTCACCGATCACACCAGCGCCGATTACACGGCGAAAACGGCACAGGTGTTCGGCGAAGTCGGCTATGCAGTGCCGTTCGACCGCTTTGCGATCGAGCCGTTCGCGGGGCTTGCCTACGTGAACCTGCATACGGACGGCTTCACCGAGAGCGGTGGCGAAAGCGCACTGCGCAGCAACGGCGAGACCGACAACATCGGCTTTTCGACGCTTGGTCTGCGCGTGGCGACGCGTCTCGGCGAACTGCCGGGCGCCGTGTTCAGCGCGCACGCAATGGCTGGCTGGCGTCATGCGTTCGGCAACGCGCAGCCGACTTCGACGCTGGCGTTCGTCGGCGGCAGTTCGTCGTTCGATGTCGCGGGCGTGCCGATTGCGCGCGACAGCGCTGTGGTCGAACTGGGTGTCGATGCGAATCTCGCGAAGAACATGACGCTCGGCGTCGCGTATAGCGGCCAGTATGGCGGCGGCTCGCACGACAACGCGATTTCAGGCCGCTTCGCGTGGAAGTTCTGAACGTGCGGCGCGCCAGCTTCAGCGTGCGAAGCTGATCGGCGCGCCGCCGCCCGGATTGTCGACGATGCCCATTGGAACGCCGAAGATCTCTTCAAGCGTGCCGCACGAACTCTATCAGAGCGCGAGCGCGTTTATCTCGATGTTCAGGAAGGCGCTGGGCTACACGCCGCAGCGTTATCTGCGCAGACCGGAATGCGCTTGATGCAAGGCGTCTTCACGCAGCGGGCCGCGCGCCCGTCACGAAGTACGCGTGAATGCCGTGCGCAAAACGGTTCAGTTGCGTCGCAAGCGACTTGTTGGCACGTGTCAGCGCGTTGTAGCCGAGCACGGCGGGAATGGCGACGAACAAGCCGAACGCTGTCATGATCAGCGATTCGCCAACCGGGCCAGCGACACGATCGATACCAGCCTCGCCCGTAACGCCGATGGCAATCAGCGCGTGATAAATGCCCCAGACCGTGCCGAACAGACCGACGAACGGCGCGGTGCTGCCGATCGATGCGAGTATCGTCAGCCCCGTTTGCAGATGCGTGATGATGTCGTCCATCGTGTCTTTGAGACAGCGTGTGACCCAGTCGGAGATATCCATCGAATGCTGCAGATTGGATTGCGTAACCTGGTGATGTTCGATGGCTTCCTTGCCGGACAATGCCAGTGCCAGCAACACGTTCCCCGAATATGGCGACACGTCGCCGCCAAGCCGATGCAGGCCGGCTTCGAGATTGCCGGCGTGCCAGAACGAACGCTCGGTGGCGCGCGCGATACGGCTCAGGCGCATCACGTTCCATAGCTTGAGCACGATGACGATCCACGAGAGCAGCGACATCAGCAGCAGCGCGATGAGTATCCCGCGAGTCACGAAATCGCCTTGCTGCCAGACGTTCGCCAGGCCGTAGTGCTGCATGCTTGTTCTCCGTGGTGCGCGTCGGTACACGCTGGTGCCGCTCATATCGTAGCGCGAACCATGCGATCGTTCAGTGCAAGTGACCGCGACTTTCCGCCGCTGAAGGCACCTCACGCGCACCACAATGAAAAAGGGCCGTCGTGACTCACGCGGCCCCGCAGCGGCGACTACGTTGCGCGATGCGCGCATCAATGCATATACGCAACCCGTCGCGTTCTGGAGCGGACCACGATCCCCGCATTCAGCAGATTCAGCGCGAACCAGCGCATTACCTTGAGCGTATGTCCGACCGAGGCGGACGGAAGCCAGTGATTCAACAGATCCGCTGCCGCCGACGAATCCGTCGATTGCAGATAGGACAGCGTCTGAAGCAATAGCGCTTCGTCGCTGGCGATATCCGATGCGCAGCGGCAACGCGTATCCAGCGGGCGATGCGACGCATGCAGCAGTGCATGCATCATCAAGTCGAAGCAGTCGATGCCCGCCACGGCCAGCCCCGCGTCGGCGAGCACTTCCTGCCATTGCTGCCCCTGGCGCACGGAATCGCAGCGCGGCCGGAACCACGTACGCACGGCATTCAACACGAGTTGATCGCTCGCGTCGGGATAGTGAGTGAGGGCGTCTTCGCTGAGAGAGGCTTCGCGCAACGCAAAGGCCGGATAGTTCATCGTCACCTCGACAGGGTCATTGCTGGGCGGATCGAACGGGTTGCCACTCCCGCACATGGGCTTCACTGAATGGCCGGCGCGCAGGCTGGCCTTCCTTCTGCGGTGTGCCGACGAACAGAAAGCCGAGCAGGCGTTGGGCTGCATCGAGTCCGAGCGCGCGGTGCATGCCCGGTTCGTACGTGTCGACACCCGTCGCCCAGAAACCGCCATAGCCGTACAGATGAATCACGTTGAGCATGTTCATCGCGGCGGCGCCCACGCTCAACAGTTGCTCCAGTTCCGGCACGGACGACGACCGGTCGACGGCAGCCACGAGCGCGATGATCAGCGGCGCGGCCATCGCACGCTGCCGGCGATGTTCGTGCGCGCTGCGCGGTTCTTCCGGCGAGCGCGCGGCGGCAAGATCGACGAGTACGTCGCCGAATGCACGGCGCGCCTCGCCGCGAATGACGACGAAACGCCAGGGATGCAGGCGTCCATGATCCGGAGCGCGCATCGCGGCATCGAAGATGCGGGTCAACTCGGCCGGCGACGGCGCAGGTTCGGACAGCGGCCAGTGCGAGCGCCGCGACAGCAATTGCTCGATCGCGCGTTGCGCTGGAGCGGAATCGGCATCGGGCGTCGTGTGATCTGCGTGGTCTTCCAACGTGATTGAAGTCATGTGACGAGTGCGATAGGCGCGGGTATTCAGTGACGCCATGATGCGCTGGTTTTCGTCTAAATGCAAATCATTCGCATTTAGAAATCACGATTGTGCATCCCAAACCAAGACGCAAAACACGATGACCGGGACAGCCTCGTCTACAGCCGATGCCGTTCCCGCAAGATCTGCGAAGCCTGTGCAAGCGTGCGTAGTTTCGCCTCGGCAATCTGACTGCTATTGACGGGTGCATCGGCGAAGGTCGCAAATCCGCAGTCGGGATTGAAGAGCACGCGCTCGCGGCCGAACAGGTTGATTGCATGCTCGGCTTTGTGCAGGACATCGTCGAGCGATTCGACGTGTGCGTGCTTCTGGTTGCAGAGCCCCACACCAATGCGTTGCCTGTCCGGCAATTGACGCAACACGGCCATTTCGCCCGCACGCGGCGTGCACAGTTCGAGAAACAGCGTGCCGACGTTCAAGGCCGAAAGCGTGTCGATCAGCGGACGGTAATCGCCCGTCATGGCCTTGCTTTCATCCGTCGTCCAGTTGCCGCGGCACATGTGCATGGCCACGCGCTCCTGCGGGAATCCTGCGACCACGGCATTGAGCAGGTCGCGCGCAAAAGCGAGTTCGGCCTGTGAGTCGCCTTTCTCCGACAACGCGCCGCACATGAAACTGCGCTGGCTCGTCGTGCCAGAAAACGCGACCTCCGAGAGCACTGGCTCGTCGAACTGAACGAGCGCAGCGCCTCGCGCGAGTAGCGCGGCCAGTTCCTCGCGCAGCACTCTGACCACGTCGGCCGCGAGCGTCTCGCGGCTTTGATAGGCGCGGTCGGAGATGCACTCCATCCACATCGTGCGCGTCAGCAGATAGGGCCCTGGCAGCGCCACCTTGACGGGCTGTTCCGTCAGCCCGCGCACGTGGGCGAGTTCGTGCACAGCAAGCGGCTTGCTGCGCCCGAGCGGACCGAACACGGCGGGATGACGGACCTCGGCGGCAGGCACGTCGAGCGCGCGCAGCTCCTGCTCGAATGCCTGCGGATCGTCGACATAGGGCAGCAGGTCGGTCAGCGGAATCAGCTGACAGTTGTCCAGCAGGCCGCCGACGAAGCTCGCGTAGCTGTCGCGCCGCTGCTCGCCGTCGGTGACGACATCGACGCCTGCACGCAATTGCGCGCCGACGCAGAGTTGCACCGCGTCGTCTGCGCTGGCCTGGAAGCTCGCTTCGTCGAGCCGACCTTCCATGTGGTCATGCAGCGCTTCCAGCATCCAGCGCGGCCGCGGCCAGCTGCCGATACCCATCACCGACAGCGGCCGTATCGCAGGAGCGGATGCCGGAGAGGGCAACGAGGCGGGTATCGTGACGGGCACGAGCTCGATGGCACGCGGCTTCGATGCAGCCGATCTGTGCTCTTGCACCGCGCCGCCAGAGAACGCGCCCTTGCTCACGAGAAAGCTGCGCCGTTTGCCATCCTTTGTCCACGAAACGAGTTCGTTGCCCGTCATCCGGCACCAGGCGGGCAAGTCCGATTCGACCGAGGTTTCCGTCGACTGGATTTCGAGTAGCTGGCCGCGTTCGAGCGGGTCGATGTGCTTGCGGATCAGCAGCAGCAAGCCGTTGCCGCAATCGAGATCGCCGCCGTCGAAGCTGACGGCAGGCGTATGAACGTGCTGCACAGAAGGTTCCATCATGCCTGCTCCGTGGAAGATTCCAGTCCCGCTGTGCGGGCATAGAGACGTTGCGCGAGGCTATCGTCGAATGCGCTGACGGGGACGTCGAGTATCGTCGCGCCTTGCGCGAGTCCGACCACGCGATCCGCAAACTCTCGCGCCCAGCCCACCTGATGCAGACTGCACAGCACGGCCACGCCTTGCTCGCCGCAGCAGCGCCGCAGCAAGGTCAGAACTTCCGCACCGATGCCGGGATCGAGGCTCGCGACGGGTTCGTCGGCCACGATCAGGTCCGGTTGCTGAGCGAGTGCGCGGGCGATCGCCACGCGCTGCTGCTGTCCGCCCGACAGCGTATCGACACGCCGCATCGCGTAATCGAGCAGACCCACCCGTTCCAGCGATTCGAGCGCAAGCAGCCGGTCCGCGCGCGCGAATCGGCGCGAGATGCCGCGCCATGTATTCACATGCCCGAGTCGCCCCGCCAGCACGTTATCGAGCGCGCTAAGGCGCTGCACGAGATTGAAGCGTTGAAAAATCACTGCCACTTGCCTGCGTGCGCGGCGGCGCAGCGCGGCCACCGGCACGCCCGCTACTTCGATCGTGCCGCTGTCGATCGCATCGAGCCCGGCCACGCAGCGCAGCAGTGTGGTCTTGCCCGCGCCGCTCGCGCCCAGCAACGCGACGAATTCGCCCGACCCGACCGTCAGGCTGACGCTGTGCAACACGTGTACGCCGTGCAGACGCTTGTCGACGGATGAGACGTGAAGCGCAGGCACACGCTGCGCAATGCGGCGATGCGAGGGCGGTGTGGGCAGGTTCATGCGCGTCGCGGCCTCATACGAGCTTCCTGCGCAACCATCCCGACACCTGATCCAGCGTCGTGACAACGATGAGTATCACCGCAATGATCGTGAAGAGACGGTTGAAATCGAGCAAATCCATGCTGTTTTTCAACTCCTGGCCGATTCCGCCCGCACCGACCACGCCGAGCACCGTCGACGCGCGGATGTTGAACTCCAGCCAGAACAGCGCCGTCGATGCAAACACGGGCAGTACGTCCGGCAGCACCGCATACGCGATGCTCGTGAAGCGGCCGGCGCCGGTGGTACGCACGGCATCGTAGGCGGCGAGATCGGCGTTCTCCAGATGATCGGCGAACAGCTTGGCCGCGCTGCCCCACGTGTGAAACGCGATGCCAAGCACGCCGGCAAACGGACCGAGTCCGACGGCGGCGACGAACAGCAATGCGAAGACGAACGAATCGATGCCGCGCAGCATGTTGAGGAACCATCGCACGGGATAGTAGAGCGCCGGCAATGGCGTGAGATTGCGGCTCGCAAACAGCGCGGCCGGCAGCGCGAGCAATGCGGCTGCCGTCGTGCCCACGGCAGCCATCGCCACTGTCTCCGCCGTGCGCTGGATGATCAGCGGCAGTTCGTCGACGCGCGGCGGCCACGCATGCGCGAGCCAGCCCGCCAGCTTCGGCAGGCCCGTGACGAGGCGCGCCGGATCGACATGCGCGAGACTGAAGCACACCGCGTAGAAGGCGACGACAGCCGCGAGCGTCGCCGCGAACCTGAAACGGCGCAGGCCGAAACGCGCCTGCTTCGCTTCGAGCGCCGCGAGCGCCGCCGCTGCCGCCGACGCCATTGGGGCAGGCGAAGGCGACGGCTTCATCTCATGCCTTTGCGCGAATCTTGCCAACCGCCAGGCCAGCTTTCTCGATCATCGTGTACGACGCGTGTGTCGCCGACACGAATCCTGTGTATCGCGGCGGAAGCAGGCCTTTTGCCTGGCCCGGCGTGATCGACAGCAGGATGCGCTGGATCTGCGCGACGAGTTCGGGCGAGGTGCCGTGCGGCACGACGATCGCGTCGTTGGGAAGCGGGTCCGAGGTCCAGACGATCTTCGTGCCGTCCGGCTTGATGACGCCTTTGTCGATCATCGCATTGCGGTTGCGGTCGAAGTCCGTCGCGAGATCGACCTGTCCGGACTGCACGGCAACCTCGTTCGCCGCATGCGTCGCGCCTTCCGTGTACTTCCAGAAGGTCTTCGGATCGATCTTCCACACCTCTTTCGCGTACCACGTCGGCATCAGCCAGCCCGACGTCGAACCGACATCTGCAAATGAAATCGACATGCCTTTGGTGTCGTCCGGAAAGCGGCTCACCTGAAGATCCGGACGACCGATCACGATGCCGCGATATGACGGCTTGTCGTCGTATTTGACGGTCGCGAGCGCCTGGCAATCGGTCGAGTTGTTGGCGATCACGTAGCCCCACGGCCCCATCCACGCGAGGTCGAGCTGGCCAGAACCCATCGCGACGGCCATGCCTGCCCAGTCGGTGGTGGCCGACAGTTCGTAATCGACGTTGAGTTGCTTCGCGAGCCACGCGAAGAACGGGCCGAAGCTCTTCTTCGTGTCTTCCGTCGTGGGCAGCAGCGGGCCGACGCCGCAGCGCAGGGTCTTGCGGGTTTGCGCGTGGCCGAGTGGCGCGAGCGCCCACGACGATGCGACGCCGGCCGCACCGGCAATGAACATTCTGCGAGTTGTCATGGGAACCTCAGTAGCTGAGACTGGGGCAGGTATCACCCATGAATTCGACGAGCATCGCACCGCCGACGATCTTCGCACCGGGGATCAGCTTCTCTTCGTCGAGCGCACGCTTTTTGAAGCATGGCGAGCAGACATAGATCTTGCCGCCCGCGTCGACGAAACTGGTGATGAGTTCCTTGAGCGGCGAAAAGCCGGGCTCATGGATTTCGTCCGCATAGCCGGACTGGGACAGGCGGGTACCCTCGATATTCAGGAACACGACGACTTCTTTCTCGCTGGCGATGGCGGCATTGGCAACCACGAACGCGACCGTCGCCCGGTCGGTGTCGTCCTTCGCTCGAGTCAGACTGACCACGAATTTTCCAGACACGATGTTCTCCCGATTCTCCAGTTGGTGGACGAGAAGAGCGCTGACGCCGCTCCACCATGGACGGTGTCAGGCTTTGGCTTTGATAAGGAAAATGCCTCGCTTTGGATCGACGTGCAGCAGTTGATGACCGGTAATACGGCAGTAAGACGGAATATCTTCGATTGCACCGCGATCGTGCGCGACCAGCCTGATGATCTGTCCGGGCATATCGCGCAGCCGCTTGCGAAGTTTGAGCAAGAGTTCTCCGCAGCCCATTTCGCCCGCGTCCCATTGCGCGTCGAACGTCGGGTCCGATTCTGATGCCGGCGAATTGTCGGTGGTCGTCATGATCGAACCGGGTGCGCGGTGGTGAGCAACAGAAATCAATGAGGGAACGTTCTCATAGTGCACTATTTGCACCTATGCTGCTGGCAATGGTCGCTGCATTTGCGCGTTTGTTCATGCAGCCGTGCGATTCCGAATGCCGAGGTATCCGATGCAAGAGCAAGCAATCCTGGAAGTTTTGAAAACGCACTGGCGCGCGTCCGCAGATGGCGATCTTGACCTGGAGCACGCTATCTATCACGAAGACGCAATTTGCGACTATCCGCAGTCGGGCGAACGTATCGTCGGACGAAACAATTTGCAGGCGTTGCGTGGTCATCATCCCGGTCATCCTTCCGGTTTCGCTGTCAGGCGAATGCAGGGCAGCGACAATCTCTGGATCACCGAATACACGATCGACTACGAAGGGCGCGCGATGTTCGTCGTGAGCATCATGGAGTTCCGTGACGGCAAGGTCGCTCACGAAACTCAATACTTCGCGGATCCTTTCGAGGCGCCGGAGTGGAGGCGTCAATGGGTCGGGCGCATCGACGGATGATGTCATGCGTTTATACGATGGTATGACGCGCCCATCCGATGGCAGGGACACTTCAACACAATGGTAGGGTGGCGACACAGAGATTATCCGGTTACTTTTGAATGAATCAGATCGCTTTATTGCCGGTACGCAGGTAATTCAGGTCAATTCATTCAACGGGAAAATACGGATAAAGAATGAAGATCGCTATTGTCGCGGTTGACGGTATGCAGGCGCTGGATATGGCGGGCGCGCTCGATGTATTCGGCGAAGCAAACAAGCTTCTCCCTGATGCATGCCGATATGACGTCTCGCTGATAGGCACGCACGCCGGCCACATCACCTGTTCCAATGGAATGGAGCTTGCCGTTCCGTTCGAGTACACGACGTTCCAGACACCGGTTGATCTGTTGCTCGTAACGGGTAGCAGCGATCTGCCGAGCGTGCGGCCTGAACGCGATTTGCTTGACTGGTTACGCGATCGCGCAGTTACTTCGAAACGGATCGGATCGATCAGCAATGGCGCGTTCCTGCTGGGACACGCCGGGCTACTCAACGGCAAGGAAGTCACTGCGAGCTGGGCCGACGCGAGTAGTCTCGCGAGAGAATTTCCGCTGGTTCGCGTACGTCCGGACAAGCGTCTGATACGCGACGGCAACCTGCTCTCATCCGCGGGCGCGGCGTCGGCATGGCATCTTTGCCTGTCGCTGGTCGCCGACGACTGGGGCCATGAACTTGCCGAGCGGATTGCCCGGCGCCTCGGCATGGGCATGGAACACGAACGTGGGCCGTGTCGATGCAGACCGCGTATCGATCCCACTACAGGCGAGCACAGTTTCATTGCGAAGGTACAGCGCTACGTCAACGAACATCTCGCCGATGACCTGTCGATCGATCAACTGGCGAGCGCCGTATCGGCGAGCAGACGGAATTTCTCGCGGCTATTTGCGAAACATGCGCAGATGACGCCCTCCGCGTTTGTGGAAGAGGCTCGCGTCGATGCGGCGACAAAGATACTCGAAGGTACTGACGTGCCGTTGAAGACGATTGCTTTCAAATGCGGCTTTCATAGTGCTGCACATATGCGGATGGTGTTTCTTCGCCGCATCAACGTCACACCCAGAGAATACCGGCAGCAAATCGGGAGCGCCCGGAGTAGGGATGGCGTACCGCAATTGATGAATCAGCGTGACCCGTATTTCGACTTCGAAGCCACTGCGTAGCGCGCGTCGAAACTTACGTCGTCGGCTTGTCATCGAGTCGACAGTGCATCGTTGCTCCAGCCGCCGCCGAGCGCGCGGATGAGGTCTACATTGGCGTCCAGTTGCCCGGTACGAAGCCTGATGACGCCACGTTCGGATTCGAGCGCCGCAGTCTGTGCCTCGACCACATCCAGATAGCTGACCGAGCCGCGCCGGTAGCGGGCAAGCGAAAGTTCGACCGACGTGTTCGCCGCAGTCGCCGCTTCCTGTTGCTGATCCGCCGCGACGGCCAGATCCGTGAGTAGCGTGAGGTTGTCCTCGACCTGTTTGAAGGATGCCAGTACGACGCTTCGGTAGCGCGCGCCTGCTTCCTCGGTTGCCGCCTTCGCAGAGTCCAGTTGTGCGCGCCGCTTGCCGCCATCCAGCAGATACACGGCGAGCGACGGTCCGATCGCCCAGTACGAACTGGGTGCGCTGAGCAGGTCCCCAAGCACGGAGCTTTGCACGCCACCTTGCGCGCTGAGTGTCAGCGACGGAAAGTACGCCGCGCGGGCCACGCCGATCCGCGAATTCGCCTCGGCGATGCGACGCTCAGCGGCAGCGATATCGGGCCGCCGTTGCAGCAATTCCGATGGCACGCCAACGGGAACGTCGGGCAACGCAATCGGCCGGCCAGACGGCTCGATCCTGAATGCGGATGCCGACGCGCCGACCAGCGCGGCGATCGCGTGTTCCTGTATTGCACGCCTCGCGGTGACCTGCGTCAGCTCGGATTCGGCCGCGGACAACTGCGTGCTCGCTCGCGCAACATCGAGGCCCGATACGATTCCGCCCTGGTGCCGGCTGCGAGTGAGGTCGAGCGCTTTACGATAAGCATCGATGGTTCCGTCGATAAGATGGATCTGCTGATCGAGTCCGCGCAGATCGATATAACTGCGTGCCAGTTCGATCTCGAGGCTCAGTTGCGTCGACGCCAGGTCGGCTTTTTGCGCCTGCGCTTCATCCTTGCTTGCCGCGACGGAATCGCGCACGCGTCCCCAGAGGTCGACTTCGTAGTCGATAGCCACGCCCAGCGTGGCCGAGTTGTAGTCGGACGGCGCGGTCGCATTGCGCAGCGGCCGCGTGTCCGACTCGCGGTCGCGTTGTACGTTGCCCGCGAATGCGACTTGCGGATATTGCTGCGAGCTGACCTGCCGGATATAAGCCTCAGCCTGCTCGTAATGAAAGAGCGCGGCACGCAGGTCCGGATTGTTCGCGATCAGCCTTTGCTCGAGATCATCGAGTTCGGGCTCGCGGTACAGTTTCCACCATCCGGCGCGATCGAGCTGATCGGACGGGCTGGCGGTTGTCCATGGGCCCTGAGACTGATATTGCGGCGCGACGGGCACATCAGGCGTCTGGTAGGGCGGCGCAAGTGAGCACGCGGCAAGCACGACGCAAGCGGCTAACAGGGCGATTGTCGGGCGCTTAATCATGTTTTTCCGCCTTGGTACCCGTACCGGCGACCTGAACGCGATCGCCGTCGATCAACCCATCGGGCGGCGTGTCGATCACGCGGTCGCTCACAGTCAGCCCCGAGCCGATTTCCACCGCATTCCCCAGGTCCTGCACGATCTCGACGGATTTGAAGTGCACGGTATCGCGACTGTCGATCGTCGCGAGACGCAACCCCTGTCTGTCGAATATCAACGCGCTGGCGGGCACGCGCAGCGCGCCGTCCCGCACGGGCAGCGCGAAGTGCAGATTGACGAAGGCACCCGGACGCAACAGATGATCAGAATTGTCGACGAGCAACTGGACGAGCGTGGTGCCCGATGCAGCATCGATCGAGTCGGCAAGCGCGGCGACCTTGGCGGTGAACGTCTTGCCCGGATACTCGGGAACCGTGAATTCAGCGGTTCCGCCTGTCTTGATGACGGGTGCGTATTCCTGCGGCACGTGCACATAGACGCGCAGTTTATCGACGCTCGACACGGAGAAAAGCTGCGGACCGCTGCCGCTTCCAGCATTGATCAGCGCACCGACATCGGTATCGCGCGAGGTAATCACGCCGTCGAAGGGCGCAACGATACGCGCAAAATTTTTGGTCGCGACCAGTCGATCCACATTCGCCTGGGCCGCCACCACACGCGCCTGTCTGGTCGCGTAACCTTGCGTGCGCTCATCGACTTCCTGGCGCGACACGGAGTCCGTATCGAGCAGATCCTGCCACCGTTTCGCTGTCGTTTTCGCAAGCGCCGCGTCGGCTTGCGCGCTGACGAGATCGGCTTTCGCCTGATTCAGCTGCTGGTCGAGTTCGGGCGTTTCGATTTCGGCAAGCGTGTCGCCCGCTTTCACCTGACTGCCGATATCGACGCGCCACGACTTCAGATAGCCGCTGACGCGCGCATGAATCGGCGCACTCGCGAACGCTTCAAGCCGTCCAGGCAGATCCAGTGAACCGCCCTTTACGTCGCGCATCGGCGCAACGACGTTGACCGTCGGTATCGCTTGCGCTTCCGTCCAGTCCTTGAGCTGGTGTTCGCTTTTCACGCGTATCGCAATGCCGCCCGCCACGATCAGAATGGCGAGCAGGCCGCCAATCATTACCGCAAGCGAGAGCTGGCGTTGCGCAAGCGTGTTGCGTTGGGTGGGTTCATACGACATGAAGCGAATCTCCAGAAACGGGTGATGCCGAAGCACGACCGCGACGCGAATGGATCATGCAAAAGACTGCGGGGACGAGAAAGAGCGTGGCGGCCGTGGCGAACAGCAATCCGCCGATAACGGCGCGGCCCAGCGGCGCGTTTTGCTCGCCGCCTTCGCCAAGACTCAGGGCCATCGGCGCCATGCCGATGATCATCGAGAAGGCAGTCATCAGCACCGGGCGAAAACGGCTCGCGCCGGCTTCCAGCGCCGCCTTGAATGCATCGCCGTGTACGGCCAGACGCTCGCGGCAAAAGCTCACGACCAGAATCGAATTGGCGGTCGCCACGCCCATGCACATGATCGCGCCCGTCAGCGCGGGAACCGACAAGGTGGTGTGCGTCGTGAACAGCATCCACACGATGCCCGCCAGAGCGCCTGGCAAGGCCGATACGATGACGAGCGGATCGGACCACGACTGGAAGTTGACCACGATCAGCAGATAGATCAGCACGACTGCGCCCAGCAGACCGAAGATCATGCCGTCGAACGCATGGTTCATCGTCTGGACCTGGCCGAGCAAAGCGACCTTCGTGCCCTTGGGTAAGCGCTTCGCCTCGCCGGCAAGGACGCGCTGGATATCGGCTGCAACGGCGCCCAGATCGCGGCCTTGTGTCGTCGCGAAGATCTCGACCATCGGCTGCACGTTGTAATCGCTGACGACTGCATTGCTCGTTGTGCGATGAATACTTGCCACACCGCCGAGCACCTGGCCATTGTTGATCGCCGCGCTGCCGCTGACGGGCAGGTTCGCGAGCGACGGCAGCGTGTCCAGGCTGTATTGCGGCGTTTGCAGCACGATCGGATATTCGACGCCATTGGCCGGGTTGAGCCAGTACGTCGGCGCGACCTGACTCGATCCTGCGAGATGCACGACGAGACTATTGGTGACATCACGTTCAGTGATGCCTTGAAGCTGTGCGCGCACGCGGTCGACATCGATATCGAACTGCGGATTGGCCTGCGATTGCTGGATACGCGCATCGACCACGCCGGGAATATGACGGATCTGACGCAATAGCAGGTTCGCGTACGCGAAGTTGGCGGGCAGATCCTTGCCGCGAATCTGCAGGTCGATGGGCGCGGGAGAACCGAAGTTCAGAATCTGGCCGACGATATCCGCGGGCGGAAACGAGAATGTCACGCCGGGAAACTCACGCGGCAACTCTTCGCGAAACCTGCGCACGTATTCCGCTGTCGGCCGGTGACCTTCTTTGAGCGAAATCTGGATATCGCCATCCTGCGAGCCGATGGTTCCCGTGTTGTTGTAGGCGGTGTTGATCGAACTGGTTGAAAGTCCGATGTTGTCGACGACGGTACCGAGTTCATCCGGTGGAATCGTCGAACGCACGCGTGCTTCCACCTCGGCGAAAATCTGCGCCGTTCTTTCGACCCGCGTGCCGATGGGCGCGCGAACGTGCATCAGGATCTGACCGGCGTCGACATCGGGGAAGAAGTTGCGGCCGAGAAACGGTACCAGCGCGAACGACAGAACAATGAAAGCGAAGAACCCCACGACGAACCGGCGGCGATGCTGCAGCAGCAATTCGAGCATCGCGGTGTAGTTCGAGCGGATGCGCTCGAAACCTCGCTCGAACCCACGCTGGAAGCGCACTAGTGGATTGGATGATTCGCGCGACACTGCCTCATGCCCTGATGCATGCGCTTTAAGCAGGTATTTGGCCATCGTCGGAACGAGGGTTCGCGACAGGATGAACGATGACACCATCGCGAAGATCACCGCTTCCGCCATCGGCACAAACAGAAACTTCGCGACACCATCCAGAAAGAACATCGGCACGAACACGATGCAGATGCACAGCAACGAAACGAAGGCAGGCGTGACGATCTGGGCCGCGCCATCGAGAATGGCAGGCTCGACGGATTTGCCTTGTTCCAGATGAGAATTGATGTTCTCGATTGTTACGGTGGCATCGTCGACGAGAATCCCCACCGCGAGCGCAAGCCCGCCGAGCGTCATGATGTTCAGCGTTTCTCCAAGCGCCGCGAGTGCTGCAATCGAGCCGAGAATCGCGAGTGGAATCGACGTGGCGATGATGACGGTCGAACGCCAGCTTCCCAGAAACAGCAGGATCATCACGCTCGTGAGCAATGCGGCGATCACGCCCTCGCGCGCCACGCCTGAAATCGCCGAGCGCACGAACAGCGATTGGTCGCCAATCGGATCGATCTGAAGATCGTCGGGCAGGGACGCTTTAGCGTCGGCGGCCTTTTGCCTGATGCCCGCAATGATCGCCAGCGTCGAAGCGGCGCCATTCTTGAACACGGTGAGCAGCACCGAGCGCTTGCCCTCCACGTGAACGACGTTCGGCTGCGGCGGGCTGCCGTCTGTCACGTCGGCGATATCGCGCATAGGCACGGTCGTCCCGTCCGCCGATTTGACGGGCAGGGCCGCGATGGCGCCGATTGTCGAGGGCGCGTCGTTCAGATGCAGCGTGTATTCGTAATTGCCGATCTTCTGCGAACCTACCGGCGTGATGAGATTCTGCGCAGCCAACGCGCCTGCAACATCCTGCGCAGAGAGCGATCGCGCCTGGAGTTCGGGCGCCTTCACATTGATCTGCACTTGCCGCGTTTTTCCGCCGAACGGATAAGGGATCGCCGCACCCGCGACGGTCGTCAGAATCGGGCGCAACTGGTTCTGTCCGAGGTCTGCCAGATTTTGCTCCGACAGTCCCTTGCCGGAGAGCGCGAGCTGAATGACGGGAACCGTCGACGCGTTGTAGTTGATCACAAACGGCGGCGTGGTGCCGGGCGGCAACTGCTTGAGAATTTCCTGCGCAATCGACGTGACTTGCGCATTCGCCGTCGCGATGTTCGTGCCGGGCTGGAAATCTTGACGATGCCGTATCCCGTCAGCGAATTCCCTTCCAGGTGTGCGACGTTATTGACGGTTGTCGTCAAGACCCGCTCGAACGGCGCCATCACGCGCCCTTCCATCTGATCGGGCGAAAGGCCCGTGTACTGCCACACCACACTGATAACGGGGATATCGATGTCCGGAAAAATATCCGTAGGCGTTCGGAGGGCAGCGAGTGGGCCGACAATAAGGATAAGAATGGCCAGAACAACAAATGTATAAGGCCGTTTGAGCGCGACGCGCACGATACCGATCATATGAATCCCACTAGCAAATACGGCAGCGAGGAAACCTTCAGCGCTCTCCGGCCACCCGAAACCCTGCGTGTTACGTCAATCCGTGTTCGTTGAGATGCGTTGCTTGTCGACAGTCACTTCCGCTGTTTTCACAGCCGGCTGCATCCGGACCTCGGCGCGACGGAGTCCACCGAGCCAGTGATAGGCCGAAGCGGCGATACCCAGCGCGACACCGAAAATCACCACGCCTGTCCAGCCGAAACGCGTCATCAGCCAGCCGCTGATCATCACGCCGATCGCGCCGCCCGAGAATGTCGCCGTCATATAAAGACTGTTGATGCGGCCTTGTGCTTTCGGGTCGACGGCAAACGCGCGCGTCTGGTTGGACACGAGACCCGACTGCACGCCGATATCCAGCACGATCACACCAATAACCAGCAGCGCCAGCGATGACTCCGCACCGGCGAGCAGCACATAGGCAAGCGTGACGATGCCAATGCTGGCGGCAATGACGGTGCGCGGTCCGACACGATCGGTCGCCCGGCCACCGAGCGACGCGGCCAGTGCACCCGTCGCGCCGATGATGCCGAAGCCGCCCGCCCACGCACTGCCGAGATGCTGCGGCCCGTTTGCGAGCAGCGCCGCGAGATTGACCCAGAACGCGTTGAAGCAGGCCCACAGCAGCGCCTGAACGATCATCGATTCGCGGATCGGGCGATTGTCGCGAGCCAGCGGCCACAGTGACGCAAGCAGGCGACCGTAGGACAGATTGGTGGAGGGCACGCCGCGCGGCAGCAGCGATGCGGCCGCGATCCAGACGGGAATCATGAACATCGCTTCGACGCCGTAGACCGCGCGCCAGCCGTAGGCCGCGCCGACTACACCGCTGATCGTGCGGCCGAGCAGAATGCCGACCATGATGCCGCTGACCACCGTGCCGACATTGCGCCCGCGCTCGCTTGGCCGCGACATCACGGCGGCGAACGGCACCAGTTGCTGCGGCACGCAACTGACCACGCCGAGGCCAAACGAAACAGCGATCAATGGCCAGATGCCCGGCGAAAGCGCAGCCGAAAGCGCGAACACGAACGCGAGCGCGATTTGCGCGAGTACCAGCTTGCGGCGGTCGAAGCGATCGCCCAACGGCAGCAGAAGCGCAAGGCCGGTCGCAAAGCCGAGCAGCGCTGCGCCGGCGACGAGGTCGACGGTAGTCAGATCGACACGCATGCCTGAAGCGATCAACGGCAGGATCGGCTGCGTGCAATAAATGTTGGTAATTACCGCGCCGGCAATGACGGCCATCATGACGATCTTGGCGCGGGACGCCACTGTGGGTGTCGGCGGGCTGGTGGATATACCTGGTTGGTCGCTCACGGCACTTTCCTTTTGTTTTTTCATGACAAGTACAGCTAACTAAAATAAGAATTGCTCGATATGAAACTGAGTCAGTGTGGCAACGCATTGAAGTCGCAACGTTACGTCGAGCGGTCCTGCCGCGCCATTACACGATGGTATTGATGACGACGCCATCGTATAGTCCGCGTTTGCCGTTCGTGGCACGCTTCCTCAAGATGCAATCGCGTGGACCTATGCAAATGCTGGAAAGAACCACGGCGCTGTAGTGAAGATTACGCGCTTGCATTTACAAAGAGAATCTCCCAACATCGGGAATCATTCTTCCAATTGTTGGTAGGTTCGATCGATGAATCGTCTCGACTCGATGTCCGTTCTCGTCGCCGTAGTAGATTCAGGCAGCCTGTCGGCTGCCGCGCGGCGTCTCGGCATGCCGCTCGCAACGGTCAGCCGCAAGGTTGGCGAACTGGAGTCGCACCTGAATACGCGCCTTATTCAACGTACGACAAGGCAGCTTTCATTGACGGAAGCGGGCGCTTCGTATGTCGCGGCCTGCCGGCGCATCCTCGATGAGATTGCGGAAGCCGAGCGTGCTGCGACCGGGGAATATGCATCGCCTAAAGGCGAATTGATTGTCACAGCGCCGGTTGTATTCGGACGTTTGCATGTTGTGCCCGTCGTCGCCGAGTTTCTCGCGCATTACCCGGAAATCGACGTCAATCTCGTGCTCACGGATCGCATTGTGCATCTGATGGAAGAGCAGGTTGACGCCGCTGTGCGGATCGGTGAATTACCCGATAGTACCTTGATGGCAAAGGGCGTCGGTACGGTGCGCCGTGTCGTATGCGGCAGTCCGTCGTATCTGGCGGCACGTGGCGAACCTGTCAGGCCACGCGATCTCGCGTCGCACGAGTGCATTACGTTCGAGGTTCTCGCTTCTTCGCGCGCGTGGGTGTTCGAGTCGGGTAAGTCAGAGGTATCGGTGCCCGTTCATTCACGGCTGACGGTCAATACCGCAGAGGCGGCAATCGACGCCGCCACGCTTGGCGTCGGGCTCATACGGGTATTGTCTTACCAGGTCGCGGACGCCTTACACGACAACACACTACGTGTCGTACTCGAAAAATACGAATCGGCGCCATTACCCATCAGTCTCGTGCATAAAGGACAGACGCCGCTGCCCCTCAAATTGCGCGCCTTTCTCGACTTCGTTGCGCCGCGCCTGCAGGCGCGTACCACGCGCAAGCCCGCTGACGTTGCGACGAAAACCAGAAGCGGCAGGTGATTTGCAGGAGTGCTGTCGTGGTGGAACAATACCGTCGGGATCATTGACCAGGAGGAAACATGGCCTCCGGAGCGGGTTCGGTATCGACTGGCGTGAACCGGAATAGCAGGATGCCCGTCGTGTATGTCATCGATGACGAAGAAAGTATCAGAATGGCATTGAGCGGCTTGCTGCGTTCGGCAGGCATAGGCGTGGAATTGTTCGAATCGACGGCGGATTTTCTCGCTGCTCCCAGGTCCGACGTGCCCAGTTGCCTCATTCTCGACGTGAGATTGCGCGGAGAAAATGGCCTCACGTTTCAGGAAGAAGCGGCGGAGTGCGGCGTGCATATGCCGATTCTGTTCATCACCGGGCATGGCGACATCGAGATGACGGTCAGAGCGATGAAAGCAGGCGCGCTGGACTTCTTCTCCAAGCCGTTCCGCGATCAGGACATGCTCGATGCCATTGCGCACGCGCTGAAACGCGATGCCGAGCGTCTTGCGTCGGACAGTGCCATGGCGGCGTTGCGCAAATCTTATGAATCATTGACTCGACGCGAGCGCGACGTAATGAAACTCGTGGTGACGGGACTACTGAACAAGCAGATCGCGAGCGAACTGAACCTGAGCGAAGTGACTGTCAAGGTCTATCGAGGGCAGGTCATGATGAAAATGGATGCCCATTCGCTCGCGGATCTCGTGCGAAAAGCAGGCAAGCTGCAAATCGATCCCGGACGGATCGAATCATCAGACACGGGGTTGGAGCCAGGCATCGGGCACTAGCGTTCACGCCTGCGCCGGAAACGGCTTGCTCCAGAACATCGACGCAGCGAGCCCGAACCGCCAGGGCAGTTCGATCGCCTTGGTGAGGCCGATGCGCGGCCCGATCACGATCGGCTGCGGTTCTTTGGGTGCTTCGATGTGAAAGGGCGCTTCCAGTGCGGACATGCCATTGTGGCGGTGCGTAATGTCGAGTGCCTGCGTAAGCCGACCCGGACCGGAGCAAAGAAGGCGCACGGTTTCGAGTCCGCGTCGCTGGCGCATGGCGTCGATTCCGGTCAATGGTTCGATTGCGCGTATCAGTACTCCCGCGCCATGACCTTCCTCACGACACACGAAATTCAGGCACCAGTGCAGGCCATATGACCGGTACACGTAGATATGTCCGGGCGGCCCGAATAGCACGGCGCTGCGCGGCGTCGGCCCGTTGTAGGTGTGGGAGGCGGGCTCGTCGCGATCGTACGCTTCCGTCTCGACGATGCGGCCCCCTACGCCATTCAGGGTGAGGGTCGCGCCAATCAGCTGGCGCGCTACACGCTCCGCACTCGCGGAAAAATCGATTGATTCGGCGTCAATGAAACGGCGCGAGCTCACGGCATGCATGCGTTGAGATTTTGGTCGATGCGAGTATCGACTATGAGACGCGCTATTTGAAGGCGCAAATGGAAACCAGAGATTTCCATTTGTTCAACAGTCCGGTCATGCTTGCTGCAGCGTCATCACGATTAATCAAATCGATCTCGCGAAGCTAAACCAACGTATAGCCACCAATACAAAAGTGCAATCGACCCATCGTCACGTTTGCGTTCAGATGTGATGTGCACACGTCGATTTCCTTATCTGCGAACCCGCCTGGATGGTGTTCGTCGATCAGTGTATTCAAGCGTCAATACGCTTCGAGCAAGATAAAAATTCAAAGCGATCGCGCGAGGACTATAAGACAGCGAATCGCCGAGAGTGCCTGCAAATAACCAGAATAGACACATCGGGGTCGACGCGTCATTGACGATGCTTCACCAGACGAAGTCGCTTCTTAGCAAACAAGAGGTGTCAAATGAAACGAATGGCTGTTGTCGCACTATCGGTGGTCGCAACGACTGCAGTGCACGCACAAAGCTCTGTGACGCTCTACGGTCTGATCGACGCCGGTTTGATGTACACAAACAACGTAGTGAAAGGCGCCTCGCACGGCTCGTTATTTCAGGCGACCAGCGGGGAAATAAATGGAAGCCGGTTTGGCCTGCGCGGGTCTGAAGATCTGGGCGGCGGCTTGCACGCCATCTTCGTGCTGGAGAACGGATTCAATCTGCAAAATGGCAAGCTCGCGCAAAACAGCCGCTTATTTGGCCGGCAAGCGTATGTAGGTTTGAAGAGCGACGAGTTCGGCACCTTGACACTGGGACGTCAATACGACTTCATCACGGATTTCATCGCGCCGTTGTCCGGCGTATCGGGCACATTGGGAGACACAGGATTCGCGCATCCTTTCGACAACGACAACTACGACCACTCGTTTCGCATCAACAATGCCTTGAAGTACAGCAGTGTCGATTACCACGGTTTCAGGTTTGGCGGCATGTACGCGTTCTCGAACAACCAGAACTTTGCGAATAATCGCGCTTACAGCGTGGGTGCGATTTATAGCAAGGGGCCACTCAATATTGCTGCTGCCTACCTCCAGTTGAATGGTTCCAACTCGACAACGGGAACGGCAGGCGCGATCGACACAGCCGAATCGGCTTCGAACGGAATAGGTGGATTCCAGCTTGGAGCGGATGTGCAGCGTACGGCCGCCGCCGCGATTAACTATGCGTATGGACCGGCTGTCATCGGCTTCGCGTACTCGCATAGCCAGTTCCAGAACACGCTATCGTTCGGATCGAACAATGGCACAGTCCGTTTCGACAACTACGATCTGAGCGTCAAATACGCGCTCACGCATGCAGTTTCTCTAGGTGGGTCTTACACGTACACGGATGGACACGTAACGCAAAGCACTACCTTTGGCGCTGACCCGAAATGGAATCAGGTCAATCTGCAAGCCGTTTACTCGTTTTCGAAGCGTACCGACGTCTACGCGGAAGGCATGTACCAGCACGTCAGTGGTCACGGTTTCGTCGCGTATATCAACGGATCGGGCGGCGCTTCATCGACGGCCAATCAGGTGGTCGGCACGGTGGGCATGCGCACCCGCTTTTAAGCCGGTCCCGGACGCGCGCACAGACCTTCATGGTCTGTGCGAAGCCGCCAGAAAACCTCGTCTCACGGACGGTTGTACATCACATCCCAGTCCGCCTTCGACACGCCTGAACGGCCCGCGCTAGCCGATCCGCTTACCACGCCACCGACGCCACTCGCACGGTTCTGCGCAGCGACTTTCGCTTCGGCTGCCTGAATCTCTGCGGGATACGTCGTGTTGTCACCATCGCCGACGTGATAGCCCGCCTTTTCCAGTTGGACCAGTTCGGCGCGTACCTGCGCGCGCGTAAGCGGCTGGTTAGCCTGAGCGAATGCAGCAACGGGAGCAGAAAGAGCGGCGGCAATGGCAACGGCCTGAACAAGCGTCTTCATGATAGGTACCTCCAGAGTCTGGTTTGTCCTTCTAACCATTCCGTTGTCAAAACGGTGACTCCAGTCTAGGTACGTAGCAGCGCAACATTAAGACGTCTGAGTGGAAAGGATTGTTGTCGCGTCTGGTCAGATACGGATGGACAGCACACTGTCGCAGCTTTCGATTTACATGAATAGACGGCTCTCGCCCGCTGGACGCGGGTCACAAGATGACATGACATTGACATAGCAGCGTCGATGAGTGACTTGTTCCTGGCGCTCAACACAATTGTGCCGCGACGCGCGTCACATGTCTTCTTTCGATGAACCTGTCGATCGCTTCAATCGCATCGAAACGGAAAACCGCTCGGCAGGATGCAAGCTCACGGACACCTCGAACGCAACGCCCGACGAGTCCAGATAACGCCGCACGATTTCCAGCGCAGCCGTGCCAGACTCTACGCGCAATAGATCCGCCATGTGCGGCGAGATGTTCACGGCATGCACGTCCTGCTGGATCTCCGACACGCATCGGCCGTATCGCGCTTCGATCAGCGAACTGATCAGCGTGTCCGGCTTCTCCCGCGCGGTCTCTGCGATGTCGGCATAACCGGGATCGATATACACATCGGTCCAACCGACAGGCGGCCGCTTGCCTTCGCCATCGATACGCAAGCTCGAGATGCGCAGCCAGCGAGCGCCTTCTTCGCACCCGAGGATTCTGGTCAACGGACCCGCCGCCACGATCTCCTCAGTCGATTGCACGACACGCTGGTGCTTCGTGCCGAACTGGACGAGATCTTCGACGGACGCGAGCGAAGGGCGGAAATCGTTCGTTGGCTGGGCGGATTCGACACGCGTGCCGGCGTTCTTGCGACGCGACACGAAGCCGAGCTGCTGAAGCTCGTGCAACGCAGCGCGAATCGTGTGGCGGCTCGTGTTGTACAGGTCGCGCAGTTCGAGTTCGGTCGGCAGGTACGAACCGACGGGAAAGCGGCCGCTGGCGATGCCCTGCGTCAGATCGCGGGCGATGTCGGCGTAATGGGGTTTGTTCATGTCGGGTGACGTGCAGCGCTGATCCAGGGGTAAATTCTAACTTGAATCATATGTTCGAACATATTAATCTTAATATGTCCGGACATATTAGATCGTTCATCGATATGTCCCCGTCATTTCCGAACCGTTTTGACCGAGGCCACGCCCGCCATGAACAGCCGCAACATCCCGTTTTCCAGCACCGTCGTCGATTCGATCCTGTTTCGCGACGCCTTCGGCACCGCGAAAATGCGGGCCGTGTTTTCGGACTACGCGCTCGTGCAGCGCTACATCGACGTCGAGGTCGCGCTTGCCAAAGCGGAAGCGCGCGTCGGCGTAATCCCTGCCGATGCAGCCGAAGCGATTGCACGCGAATCGCAGATCGACCGCATCGACTTCGACCATATGCGCGAGGAGACGGACATCGTCGGTTATCCGATCCTGCCGCTCGTGCATCAGTTGGTCGGCATGTGCGGGGAGGCCGGGCGCTACGTGCACTGGGGCGCGACGACGCAGGACATCATGGATACCGCCGTGTCGCTGCAGGTGCGCGACGCGCTGGATTCGATCGATGCGGACATCCGCGAACTGCGCGGCATTCTTGCCAATCTCGCGAAGACGCATCGCGATACGCCGATGGCGGGCCGCACGCACTTGCAGCAGGCGCTGCCCGTGACGTTCGGCTACAAGGCCGCGATCTGGCTGGCGATGTTCGACCGGCATCAGCAGCGCATCGCGGAAATGCGCAAGCGCGTCGCCGTGGTCGAATTCGCGGGCGCGGCGGGCACGCTCGCATCGCTGGGCGACAAGGGGCTCGACGTGCAGAAGGCGCTCGCGCAGGAACTGAGACTCGGCGTGCCGGCCACGACATGGCACGTCGCACGCGATTGTTTCGCCGAGGCTGTCAATCTGCTCGCGCTGGTGACGGGCTCGCTCGGCAAGATCGCGACGGACATCATGATCATGGCGTCCAACGAATTCGGCGAAGTGTATGAGCCGTTCGTGAAGGGACGGGGCGCGAGCAGCACGATGCCGCAAAAGCGCAATCCGATTTCGAGCGAACTGATGCTGGCCGCTGCCAAGGCCGTGCGGCAGCAGGCAGGCCTGATGGTCGACGCGATGATCCAGGATTTCGAGCGCGCAACGGGGCCGTGGCACGCGGAATGGATTGCGATTCCCGAGAGCTTCATTCTGACCTCGGGCGCGCTGCATCAGGCGAAGTTCGCGCTCGGCGGCCTGATCGTCGATACGGAGCGCATGAAGCACAACCTGGGCATCAGCAAGGGGCTGATCGTCGCCGAGTCGGTGATGATGCAGATGGCGCCGTTCACGGGCCGCCAGCAGGCGCACGACATCGTCTACGACGCGTGCCGCACGGTGAACGAGCAGGGCGGCACACTCGCCGAAGCGCTGGCCGCGCTGCCCGAAGTGACCCGGCATTTCGATCGCGCCGCAATCGATCACATGACCGACCCGGCGAACTATCTCGGTCTTGCGCCGCAGATGGTCGACCGCGCACTCGCGTTGTCCAGCGAAATCTGACCGACGCTTCGTGGAGGAGCACACACCATGACAAACGACAACGCATCGACTAACGATACCGTTGCGCCGCCCGCAAAGCGGCCGTGGTACCGGAAACTGGGCATGCAGGTTCTGATTTCGCTCGTGCTCGGCATCGCGGTCGGACTGATCTTTCCGAAGTTCGGCGCGCAACTGAAGATTCTCGGCGACGTCTTTCTCGCGCTGATCAAGGCCGGGGTCGCGCCGCTCGTGTTTCTCACGATCGTGCACGGCATTGCATCGGCGGGCGACGTGAAAAGTGCAGGGCGGGTCGGCTGGCGCTCGATCGTGTACTTCGAGGTCGTGTCCACGATCGCGCTCGCGGTCGGCCTGCTGGCGGGCAATCTGCTGCAGACGGGCAAGGGCATGACGGCTGTCACACCGGGCGCGATGCCTGTCGCTGCAGCGAAAGCCGCGCCGCAAGGCTTCACCGAGTTCGTGATGCATCTCGTGCCGGACAACTTCATCGGCGCGTTTGCGAAGGGTGAACTGTTGCAGGTCGTGGTGCTGGCGGTCATGGTGGGAATCGGCATTCTTGCTATTCCCGAGAGCCGGCGCGTGCGCATCAACGAAGGGCTCGACCTGATTTCGCAGGTGCTGTTCTCGTTCATCAATCTCGTGATGAAGCTCGCGCCGTTAGGCACGTTCGGCGCGGTGGCGTTCGCGGTCGGCAGCAACGGCACGGCGGTACTGGTTGCGCTCGCGCAGCTCGTGCTGAGCTTCTATGCGGTGATTGCGCTGTTCATCGTCGTGGTGATGGGTCTCATTGCGAGGCTTGCCGGCTTCAGCATGTGGCGCTTCATGCGCTACATCAAGGACGAAATCCTGATCGTGCTCGGCACGGCGTCATCGGAAAGTGCCTTGCCGCGGCTGCTGATCAAACTCGAACGTCTTGGCTGCGCGAAGCAGACGGTCGGGCTCGTTCTGCCGACGGGCTATGCGTTCAATCTGGATGGGACGTCGATCTTCATGTCGATGGGCGTCATGTTCATTGCGCACGCGTACAACGTACCCATCACGTTCGAACATCAGGTCGGCATTCTGCTGCTGATGCTGCTCACGTCCAAGGGCGCGGCGACGGTGTCGGGCGGGTCGTTCGTGGTGTTCGCGGCAACGGTGACGTCCACTGGCATCCTGCCCGTCGAAGGTCTTGCTGTGATCTTTGGCGTGTACCGTTTCATGTCGATGGCGATTGCCGCGTGCAACACGATCGGTAACAGCCTGGCGACGGTGATCGTGGCCAGATGGTCGGGCACGTTCGATATGGATCGCGCGCAGCGTCATCTTTATCCGGAGCGTTACCCGGCTACAGCGCGCGAAGACGCTGGTCTGAATGACGGCGATTTTCTGCCGGATGAACCGGGCAACGTAGACCGGCGTCCTTCGGCTATTTCGTTCAAACAGGCAGGTGCTTCGCGGTAGGGCGAACAGCGCTAAAACTTTTGGGCATGCCATTGCCGGGGTCTTTGGGCCTCGGTAAACGCGTTTACGCGTTCCAACGGAACAGCGTCACATGAGGTCAGGCAGCGAGGAGATGAGTCGCGCAACGATGATCAACGTGCCCGATGCGACGATCGCAAATCCGGCAGTCCGGCGCACATACTGACCAATCCTCTTGCGTGGTGACCGAACGCCAGCGGTCGTACTGTCGAACCATGCATTCATCGTCTCGCCCCCGTGGTTTCGTCAGG
Source organism: Burkholderia sp. Ac-20365 (assembly GCF_017104715.1). GTDB lineage: Bacteria > Pseudomonadota > Gammaproteobacteria > Burkholderiales > Burkholderiaceae > Paraburkholderia. The sequence goes on along the minus strand of NZ_JAAGPI010000030.1, from coordinate 14,398 downwards.
CAATGCCCGGCGCGATGGTGCTGCAGCGTTACGCGTCCGTGCGCAAAGCGTTGGGTGAAATCCTGGAACGCCGCTTGCGTCGCGATCCGCGTGAGCCCGCCGTCAGACCGACAAGGCAATGAACCAGGAGCGCACCGGACAGAATGCCAACGCCCATACCAGCAAAAAACATAGACTCGCCCGTAACCTGACTGGGATTGCACGCGCATTCGCTCGATGGAACGCGCGCACCCGATTCGCGAGGCTGAAGAGCCTTCACGCATGTGAGCCTTCATGATGCCATGCTTCACTCATAAATGCGAACGATTCTTATTTATGGGGTTGTCGAACGGCCGGATTCCGGCCGTGTGTCAGAGCAGACAGACCTGGTTAAGGTCGACCGTGCGTCTGTACACGTTCCTGCCGAGCCACGGCACGAACGTATATTCGACGTAGGCGTAAGCGCCGATGAAGATCCAGTTGTGCAGGGAGTCGGGCATGACAGTCTCCTTGAATCCGTTTCGCGGCCGGATGCACGAGTGCCGCGTTGAATCCAGCATAGGACTGGCGGTCCCGCAGAGCTATCGGACGAATGGGTAGAGAGACGACGACTTGGTATACGGGACGGCATACCAACGTATGAGGCCAACCGCAGAGGAGAGGTAACGCATCGTCAGATGCACCAACATATCGCTCGACTATACCAAGGTCTAATTCAAGCACGCGGCATTCGACAATACGATCCCAGTATGTGTCGCAGAGTCGTACCAACAGAACGATAACTTGTGCAAATTTCCGAGGCCGCACATGCAAGAAGTCCCCGTGATTTCAATCGTCGACGACGACGAGTCGATCCGGCTGGCACTGTCGAGTCTGATTCGCTCGATGGGATGGACAGCGCATGTGTTCGAGTCGGCTCAGGCGTTCCTCGACTCGGGACTTATTCCCGCTGTCAGTTGCCTGATCTCCGACATCCAGATGCCGGGCATGACAGGACTCGAATTGCAGCAGCGGCTTTTGGACGATGGGCACCGGCTGCCCATCGTGTTCATTACGGCGTTCGGCTCTGAGGCTGTGCGCCAGCAGGCAATGAACCAAGGTGCCGCGCACTTTCTGCTGAAACCACTGGACCCGTCCGTGATCGAACATTGCCTGCATCAACTGGTCAACTCAGGCAGCGACACCTGACGACGCTCGCCGCGCGCTGAAAACGCACCCGGCGAGCGATTTTCCGACTACGACTGAGCCTTCGGCGCAGACCTGCGCTGCGCGAGGCGTGCGTCTTGCTGTGACACCGCGCCGACGTATTTCCAGCCGTTCGGCATCTTCACGAAGGTATAGCCCGTCGGGGTATCGACGAACACAGTGAAAACGGGCGAATCAGCTTTCGCCTCCGTGACCGTTTGCGCGTGCGACACCATCGGTGCGGCCAGCATCAGTGCAGCGAAAAGCGACGAGGCAAGCAACTTCATTTACACACTCCTTAAAACATGGAACCGGACTGCCGGCGGATATGAACCAGGGTCGCGGCATTTCTGTTATGACCGTTACAGATATTGGAGCATAGGCGGGTAGTGTCGTCCATAATTTTGTTATGATCGACATAGAATTCAGTTTTCGCGGCTTTGCGACAATCGGTTTGTCGGCGAGGGGACATGGAAGCGAGCACCACGGGCGAAGCCAGAGGGCGTGGCCGACCAAGAGCGTTTGAACGCGAAGAGGCGCTGAGGCGCGCCATGACCCTTTTCTGGGAAAAGGGCTTCGATATGTGCTCGATGTCGGACCTGGTCGATGCAATGGGCGTCAATTCGCCGAGCATCTACGCGGCGTTCGGCAACAAGGAAGCCTTGTATCGCGAAGCGGTCCAACTTTATGTGCGGGCGGAAGGCGGTGCAGCGCTCAGGGCATTCGAATCGCGAGCGACGCTGCGCGAAAGCCTCGAAGCCATGTTCGAGACGAGCATCGCGCTGTTCACGGCGGGCGAGCGTTCTCGTGGATGCATGATTTTTCTCGGCGGTGCGGCGATTGGCTCGGAGCACGCCGAGCTACGCGACTTTATCCAGGCGTTGCGATTGAAGGCCGCGAAAACGGTGGAAAAGCGCATCAGGCAAGCCGTCAGGCTAGGAGAGCTGGCTCGCGACACGAACGCCGCAGCGCTGGCAACGCTGTGCATGTCGGTCTTTTCGGGTCTCTCCGTCCAGGCCGTCGATGGCGCCAGTCGGCGTGAGTTGCGCGCTGGGGTGACGCAGTTGCTCGCGATGATTCCGTTCTGTTGAAAGGCTGACGCAACTCGCTGCCAGCCAGCGGACCCGGCGTGGCGAGCCGGCGTCCGCAGCCATGCAAGATGACGAACCGCGCGGTGGGCGTTACTGCCCGCTTACGAGATTCCTTGTTTGCGAGGCGATCGCAGCCAGGCCTTTTTCCACGATTTCCTGCCAGTCGCTGGTCGTCACGACCTGCTTGGACTCGCTCACGCGAGTCCTGACGGTCTGCGCACCGTGAAGCGCGCCGATATCGCCAGACAGGTGCAGTTCTGACTTCTGGTTGGTGGTAACAGACCAGAAGCCGGGCTGGAACCATGCCCAGAAATCGATCACTTCCGCATTCACGGGAGCGGCGGAGGCGAAGTTTGGATCCCCCGGCTTGACGACGACGTAACCCGCCTGCTGAAAGCCATTTGCGAGGGCGCTTTCAACGAGGCCCGAGACAGTCTTGCCTTCGGGAAGCACGACGTCGCCGAGTGCCTTGCCGTACCCATTTCTCTTCCGGCCAATCGCGCGAGCTTTCGACGCGTCGCTGGAATCTTCAGCAGGATCCAGCGACGCCATGTCGGCGCTCGGAGGGGCGACGGTGAACGTGCGTTTGTCCTGGGTGGAATCAATGCGCACGTACTTCCCTGTTGCCGGGTTGGTGCCTTGAGGCGCGGCGACATCGACAGTCGTGCGGCCTGCGGCGCATCCGGCGAGGATAGATAGAACGACGCTATAAAACGCGATTCGGCCCAACAGCATGATGGTTTCTCTCCTTGTTGATTATTCTGGCTGCCAGTCAGCCTGGCAGACGACGGATGGAGGCCGAGCATGGACGGGACGGCCACTCCGTTCATGATTACGGCAAAAACCATGCGAAATTAAGCGGCGAGCGACGGAAATCAGCGCTGTGCCGATGCGGGTATCTGACGGGTTGCGCAGTTGGGGCCGAAAGACACAGGCCGCTTCACGCGACCTTCCGGCGCCCGCCTGAAGCGCCATCAGCCCCGGTCTTCGAGTTACCCCTTTCCGAAGCAAAACTGTGACCTAGAATAAAAGATCGGTCAGCCGCGACGGAATGGAGGGCGCCATGAGTGAAACGACATTTGCTTACCTGCTTGGGCCCATCGTCATGGTTGTTGTCGGCGTAGCGCTGTGGATCGCGACTCACTATCACAGCAAGCCCGGTCGTACCCGTGGAGCGCGCTGGCTCGATACTCACTATGTCGATCTGATGCATCACAAGCATTGAGCCGAACGGCAGCAAGCCGAAGCCGCGGGCCGTTCAGGACGGCGAGGCGGCGCCAGTAGCAAACGCCAGGCAGGCGTTTCAACTGTCAACCGCAGTAGTCCAGCCGGGACCGTGCTGTTCTACGAGCTTCTTACCCGTGGCTGTCGACCCACGCGCGGCACCACGAAATGCCTGCCAGTTCTGCCTGTTCATCGGTATCGAAAGCACCGAGAACCCCGGATACCTCTACGACCCTGGCATCTTGCGTGACTGTGCCGCTTCCGGCGAACCGTGTTCGCCGCGAAGCATCTTCCTGCTGCAGGATGGCGTGTCCCCACAGCGTGTATCCGCGATATTTTTCAGTTTGCATCTGTCGGCCTCTGAGGTCGCCCCGGTTCGAGCGATCCGACAAGTCTCTACTGTTTGAGATGCCGGGTGTCGCTTCCCGCTGCCTTCAACGCAGCGTCGATCATTTTCAGTTCTGAGACAAAATCAAGCGCCCATTCTTCACCGTCGCACCGCACGGTCATGCCGTTGTGCATCGAAATCAGGTAGCGAGCCTTACACAGGGCGTCAACAAGCTTCGACTCCCGTTCAGCTTCTCTGACCCAATCGTCCGCTCTCATGATGGAACCTCCTTTGGATGAGGACGCCCGCGGCGTGAACGACCGTGCGGGCGAAGCAGCGTCGCGCTACGCCGCCTGGAAAAATACTGTATGAATGTACAGTATAACCCGATTCTGACGGATTGCATGATGAAGGTGAGCGCCGCGCAATTGCACACTTTTCGATGCTACAGCGAGCAGGCGTATTCGCCGCTACTGACCGAATGCAACGACGATTTCGTCGATCGTCACGCGGATTCGCGCGGTGTGTCGCAGATCCTGATGGGTGACGAGCCAGATTTCGTATGGCGCGTCGTTGGAGCGGTCTGGCCAGATGCGTACAAGGCCGTCGCGTTCGGCCATCGGCACGGGCATCTCGCTGATGCCAAGCCCGGCCCTGAGCGCCGCGCGTAGCGTCAGGTTCGTGTTCAGGCGAGCGACGATCCGGCCCTCCGTCAGCGGCTCGCCAAGGAATGCCGGCGCGCGCGCCCTGGCGAAATACGGCTGATAAACCACCAGATCGTGCCCCGCGAATCGCTCGCCCTGCTCCGGCTCACCGTGCCGGCGCACGTAGTCCGGCGACGCATATAGCCCCACTTCCCAGCACGCGAGGCGGCGGGCGAGCAGATCCGGATTGCGCGGCTTGACAGTGCGGATCGCGATGTCAGCCTCGCGCTTCGCGAGATTAAGCACCTGGGTTGTCGTGTCGAGCATCACCGATACGTCCGGATGCTTCAGATGCAGCCGCTCGATTGCCGGCACGACGAACTCCTGGGCAAGCGCATCTGTCGTTGAGAGTTTCACCTCGCCGGCAAGGCGCTTGTCCACACCTTGCGTGTGGCGCACGAGATCGTGCGCGGACTGTTCCATCGCCTCGGCGGCGCGGATCGCGATCTTGCCTGTCGGCGTGAGTTCATAACCGCTCGACGTGCGCAGAAACAGCGTTGCGCCCAGCGCATGTTCGAGCGCGGCAAGCCTGCGGCCTACCGTCGCCTGATCGATGTCGAGCGCGCGGGCGGCGGCGCGCAAGGTTCTCTCGCGATGCAGCGCGACGAAGATGCGCGCGTCGTCCCAGTTCATATCGTCTCCGGCGTGATGCAAATTTGCATCATACGATCGGCAATTCGCTGCGCGTCAAGACCCCGCATCGTCGCTACACTTTTTTCAACCGATGCAGCGATTCAGCGAGTTGCCCGAATCTGCGATGCATCCGGCATGTTGAAAAGGATGAAGTCGTGTTGCACGAATCAAATGCTATTCGCGAAGTGATGACCGCCATCGATATCACGCAGCCTGGCGGTCCGGACGTGCTCGCGCCCGTCGAGCGTCCTATTCCCGTTCCTGCCGACGACGAAGTGCTGATCCGCGTCCACGCGGCCGGCGTAAATGGCCCCGACGTCATGCAGCGCAAGGGCCTGTACGATCCGCCGCCGGGTGCGCCGGAGATTCCCGGGCTCGAAGTCGCGGGCGAGATCGTGTCTGTCGGGCGCGCCGTGACCCGTTTTGCCGTCGGTGATCTCGTTTGCGCGCTGATTCCAGGCGGCGGCTATGCGGAGTTCGCGGTCGCCCACGAGAGCAACACCCTGGCGATCCCAGAAGGTCTCTCGTTGATTGAAGCGGCCGCGATGCCCGAGACCTTTTTGACGGTATGGCTGAACCTGTTCCAGCGCGGCAATTTCAAGGCGGGCGAAAGCGTGTTGATCCATGGCGGCGCATCCGGAATCGGCACAACCGCGACGATGCTCGCAAAGGCATTCGGCGCATCGAAGATCATCACGACCGTCAGCTCCGATGCGCAGCGCGACGCGAGCATGGCGCTCGGAGCCGATGTCGCGGTCAATTACCGGAACGAGGATTTCGTCGAGGCAGTCAAGCGCGAAACGGGCGGGCGCGGCGTCGATGTGGTGGTCGATATCATTGCCGGCGACTACGTTGCGCGGAATTACGCGGCGGCCGCGATGAACGGCCGCATCGTGCAAATCGGCATCATCAAGGGTCCGGCGCAGACACTCGACCTGTTCCCGATGCTGACGAAGCGCCTCACTCACATCGGCTCGACGCTGCGCTCGCGCACACACGAGGAAAAAGCAGAGCTGATCGAGGATCTCGAGCGAACGGTGTGGCCGCAGATTCGACGCGGCGCAGTGAAGCCCGTAATTTATCGGACTTTCGATCTCGACGATGCACGTGGCGCGCATGCGCTCATGGAGTCGGGCACACATATCGGCAAGATCGTGCTGACGACGCGGGCGGCAATTTTGACCCGATAAGCATTCGGCGCATGCACCCGGCGCTCCGTTTGGCGACCGGCGGGGTATCCGGCACATCGATTGCGGAGCGTATTGCACCTTGATAACAGACATCTTTCACAGGAGGTCGTCGCGCCGCCATGGCGCCGGACGCCGTGAAATCGCTGAAGGTACAAAAACTGCGCCCGACGCGGCAGCGTCATCGGTGCAGTGGCGTGCAAACGCGTCGGGCGCCGGCGTCGGAGTACCGGCATGGATAGGGGTCAATCGCACGTGGACCGAAGTCGTGGCAAATATACTTCTGGTTGATGACGATTCGGAAAACCTGTGGGCCTTGCAGGTCGCACTGGAGGGTGACGGACATCGCGTGCGCATTGCCACCGATGCGCGCCGTGCTCTCGACGTGCTGCGTCGGGAGTCCGTCGAGTTCATGATCACGGACCTGGAGATGCCCGGCATCGACGGCGCACAACTGTGTGGCATCGTGCGGGCGCAGCCTGGCTACTCGGAGCTGCCTATTCTCCTGTTGTCGGCAGCGCCGGAACCTCGCCGGATGCCGCATCCGTGGACGCGTTTTTTGCGTAAGCCCGCCAGTTTCGACGATCTGGAGGCAGCGATCGACGCACATGTCGCGCTGCGCCTGACGACCTTGAAACGATTTTCGCTCCACGCATCGGTGCGAGCGGTATTGATGTGCGAGCATCCACCTGCATCGCACTGGCAACCGGTCAGCACGGACTGCTGGCCGTAGAAGCCTGCATGCGCAGCCAATCTCCCTCGCGATCGAGCCATCGTGCTGAACACGGCGAATGTTCTCGCGTACGGTTTGGAAAATATTCCGTGAGAATGAATCAAAGCGAGGTTATCTCGCCTTTTTAGCGTAAGCGTCTGCGCGTGATCGATCAGTGACTAAACTTATCAGAAGAGTCGTGCATCGATAAAAACCTGACACCGCTTGCTGTTCGTGAGTGGCAATGTCGGAGACGTTGGACACGTGCCAAAGCGGGTCATTCACCCAAAGGCAGCGCTATGGAATTTTTTCTATCGGCCGTGATCTTTCTCACCTCTACTGGATTCCTTGTCGGTTCTAAAGCATCGCCTGAACCTGCAAATGAGGTTGCGCGAGCATCTGTTTCCGACGCTGGGCAGGCGAATGGATCGATTCAGCAGATATCGGGCAGATTCACATCGACCTACATCGCGTCGAAGTAACGGGGAGAAGAGGGCGCATCGTGAACGGTGAGTCCGTGCCACGACAGCGCACGCATTGTTTTCGTCTTCGGCGCCGCTTGGGGCCGCGGCGCGTCGTTGGCCACACTTCGGAGCATCGTAACAAAAGCGCGGGTATCAGATTTTCAGCCGCGATATCTTGGTGCCTGCGAGCGACACGTCACCCATCAGCCCGGCGTTAGTCATCACGATTGCTTCGACAGGCGCAGTGGCTGTCGTCGTATCAATCTCTCCATTCGCACCGACCTTCAACAGTGCAACCGATCCCTCGCCACCGACCGACCATCCTTTGGAATTTCGAAAACTGGTGAGCGCATCGTGCGTCATGAACAGGAAAATGACAGCCTTCGATTGCGCGCCGGCTTGCAAACCAAATGAACCCGACACTGTGCTGTAGTAGCCAACCACTTTTCCGCCTGCGTGCAATGAACCTTCACCGTATTCGCCGCCCGCGATAAATCCGACCTTCAGCACCGAAGGGAACACAAGGACGCCGTTCGCCTTCGAGACCAGTTCCTTCGAACCTTTGACTGTCTCGTACAGCCGCGACAAGGTCCCGCGAACCTTCGCATCGATTTCCTGCCGTTTTGCTGCGTCGGACTCGGCGGCGAGGGCGTCACTGAGCATCAGCGGACAACCTGCCAGTGCAAGGCCAGCGACTGTGATCGTGGCAGTACCAGTCTGAATGAAGTCTCTTCTGCGCATGGTTGCCTCCATTGTGGTTTACGTTCGCCCGTTTTGCTGCAATGCGTGAAACGATGGCTGCGCGGCGACTCGTACTTTGAAGTCGTTTATTTCGCGGCTTTTGCTACATCGCAATCGCCCGTAGGAACACTGCCCCGATCGGTATTCTTCAACGTCAATGCGAGGCGACTGCCTCTGTTTGCCGTGATGATCTGCCCGTAGCTGACGGTCGGAATGAACTGGATATCGGGCGCCACTGCCACCGCGGGAGTTCTTGCTCCGTCCACGGTCAGATCGAGCTCCACGGTAATGGACTCTACGGCGATGCCCCAGTCTTTTCCATGCGCGGCCTGATCTTTCTTGAAGTTGCACAGCCCCGCCATGACCTGCTCCAGCGCAGTGGGAATGTCGATGGGCTTCCCTGGTGGAATTGGCGGCGTGTTGCAACCGGCAACCAGCAAAGCCACAACAACGAGAGCAAGCTGGGCGAGATGTTTGGTGCCTTCATGCGACTGAGAGACCATAGTCACTCCTTCATCGGCAGGCTGGCGGATCGTCTATATAGTCGGAAAATTTTCTGGGTAATGCAAATTTTTATACGTCGAATGAATAGAACGGAGATAAAAATATCACAATTCTATAAGCGATTTATGGAAATGGTTAGATTTGAAAGACGTGAAAATCATTGAACGATAACCAGAGTCAACCAGTGATGACGTCGATTCGTATTCTCATCCTCTCATATATGCACATGCATTTTTGAAGCGCATGAAACATTCGATAGGATCAGCGCTATCTTCATCGTTCTTCACCAGTTGTCATGCCGCGTCGAATACAAGACATTCCCTTGCGGCAGTGCACGAGGTCGCCTATAACAGCCCACAGACCTTTTATGTATATGGTCTGAATTGATGCTTTCCGACATCGAACGAAAGCGCCTGCGGCGTCATGTGTGTGCCGCCGCGAGGTTCGCGTTCGCGCCAATTTCTCCACGTCCCCACGACAGCATTCCGTGCGCGTGACGAAAGGTCTCCGGACGTGGCGATCACTATCAGGAGAAGATCATGAAGCTCATCAGACTTATGCTGTCCGCCGTTGCAGTCGCTTTTGCGGCGACAGCGTGGGCACAGAACGAAGCCGCATCCGCTCCAGCTGCTCCCGCCGCGCATGCAGGCAGTAATGATGCAATCGTGAAGATGCGCCGTGAAGAAGCTGCCGCCAATCGCGCCTACGACAAGAAGGTGGCCGCAGCCAGGAAGGTTTATGACCACAAGAAGGCGGAAGCCAAGAAAGAGCGTGATGCTGCTATCGCTGCGGCTCGCTATGGAACGACCCAGTGAATCCTTCTATGTCGCGATATTCTATAGAGGAGACGTTATTCTCGTCCTGCTTTGTCAGTCATTTCAATGAAAGTATTGACGGCAGTTTTTCATTTATTGATAGGCCACGCGAATGGGGTGATTGATCGCCTCATATCGGTGAGTTGCGATCGTGAACAGATATGTTTCATCGACGGCAATTATTTGCTGAACTCCGCGGAATGAGACGGAAAGGTCAGGTCTTCGTGTGTCATGACGACGCGCCGCCGTCTGGTCGAACGCGGCGGAATGCGACGAGCAACGAAAGGTCATAGGCAATCTTGAGCATGCCGCACGCGACCAGCGGAGCGCCGAGCCATCCCAGACCAAGCAGCATCCCCGATAACGCCGGTGCCAGCGCTGCCGCGAGGCTTCGTGGCACCGCGGTGAAGCTGGCGGCTGCGGGGCGTTCAGCCGGCGTGACGATCGACATGACGTACGCGCTGCGCGTCGGCACATCCATCTGCGAGAGGGCGCTGCGCACGAGGAGCAGCGCGAGGGTCAGCACAAGCGATGGCGAAAACGCCGCGACTATCAGGCACATGCTCGACGGGATATGTGTGAACACCATCGTGTTGAGCAGGCCAATCCGGCGCGACAGCGGTGTTGCGGCAAGCTGGGACCCCGCGCTGAGCAGTCCCGCCCAGAAAAAGAACTGACCCGCCGCGCCGAGCGACAGTCCAAACCGCTGGATCAACCACAAGGTCAGCAAAGAGTTGACGAGAAGACCACCGGCAAAGGCATCGACGCTGAATAGCAGCGCGAGGCGCGTGACGATCCCGCGCGAGGGACCAAGCGGCACATGCGCTTTGCCAGACGTCGGATGAGCCGCGGGCAGATGCCGGTAAAGCAGCCAGATAACGAATCCCGTCATCGAGTAGACGATGAACATCGCGCGCATTGTCGAAAGCGGAGGGATTCCTGCGTGTGCGGCGATCCAGTCGGGGAGTGCGGCCGCGAGCGCGCCGATTGCGGCGGATAGCGCGCCGACCAGGCTATATCGCGCGAATAGTGCGGTACGCGCGTCGCCGGTTGCCGCTTCCGCAAGCCGGGCGTGTTCAAGCGGAAGAAACAGGCTGACATCGCCTGAACTCGGGTTCAACGTGCCGACGAACGCAACGACGAGCATTGGCCATAACGATGAAAGCCCCGCAAACGCCAGGCCGGTGGCAATCATCAGGGCCGCGGCGAAACGCAGCAGGCCGCGAGGCGCAAAGCGACTACCGATGATACCCACTAGCACGGTCGCGAAAGCGGAGCCGAACAGGGTGGTCGTGCTGACGAGTCCGACAGCCAGTTGTCCAAAGCCCAGTGCCAGCAGATAGCTGGGCAGCAGCACGGCGATAAAGCCATCGCACATGCCGCGCAGCCCACGGGCGATCAGCAGGATGCGTGCACTGCGCTCGACGCCTTCAGGAAGCAGTAAGGCCGGACGAGTCAGGATACTCATGCGGGCCGCCGGATATGCTCGGAGTACATGTCAGTTCAGCTGGGCTGTTGCCCTGCGATCGCCGACCGCACCGCGCCCGACGCTTAAATCGCGAGGGTTGCGGCGATGAGCCGGCTCGTACGCGCGGACTATCAGACTCCATGCGACCGGATGAGCGGTTACGCAACAAGACCGATTAGCGCAGTGGCGATCACAGCATCTTGCCACGCGGCAGGTCGCTTTCCGCTAATACCCCTGGCGAACATCCACCAGATCCTCCAGCGCGGTCCCCGCGGAAAATGCCTTGAAATTGCGCGCGAACTTGCGTGCCAGTTCCTCGGTATTGTGCGGGCCGATCGCCGACGTGTGCGGCGAGAGTCTGATGAGAGGATGCGTGTAGAAGCGATGGCCTGCGGGTAACGGCTCCGGTTCGGTAACGTCGAGCGATGCGCCACCGATCACGCCGTCGTCGAGCGCTTCGAGCAGCGCTTCGTCGTCAATGAGTGAGCCGCGTGCGATATTGATCAGATGCAGACCTTGCTTCGCGAGCTTGAGCGACGCCCCGTTGATGATGTGGCGCGTCGATCCCGTAGCGGGCGCAGCCAGCACCAGGTGGTCGGATTGCTGCAAAAGCTCGCCGATATCCGCTACAAAGGTCACGCCAGGCGCCGGCGTCTGATTTACCGTGCGACGGCGCACGGCAAGCACACGCGCGCCGAGTGCCGCCGCTTTTTGCGCAACTGCCGCGCCGATCGAACCGAAACCGAAGATCCCGACCGTACTGTCCGCCACCGTCGCGAGCGGCGACATCTGCCATTGCTGCGCGTCGTGAATCCAGATGTCGGGCAAGCGCTTTGCGTGCGAGAAAATCGCTGCCAGCACGAATTCCGCAATCGCTTGCGATGCCGTACCGCGTGCGGTGGTGACGGGCGGACCGTCGAAAAACCAGCGCGGATAGAAGTCGATTCCGGATGAGCCCAGCTGGACCCAGCGCAATCCGAACGGCCAGCCTGCAGGCGCATGCTCTGGCGCGGTCGCGCCTCTCACGATAATCGGCGCGGCGACGAGGATCGACGCGTCATCCGGTAATCCCGTCGGCACACCGCGCGGAATGCCGATCAACTGCGTGGCGGGCAGAAGGGCGCGCACGGCGTCGTTGAAGGGTTCGGGTAGCTGGCTCGCGATCGTGATCATAGATGTGCTCGAGATAGTCGCTGACGAGGCGTGCGCGATGGGCGGCATCGAATGGATGACGACGTGACGCGTCGCGCACGGATGCAGGAGGCTACGGTCTGATCGCGCGCCCGACAACGAACGAATGCTGCAAAACATATGAAGCGGATCGCGCTCGCGCCGGTGGAATGGCTCGTGAGCCGCGAGCCGTATTCGCTTGCAGAAGAAACCAAAGAATGATTTGTTGGTTTGGCAGCGCCTGACGTTTTTGTAAGCTCGCATGCCTGCAACCGATAAACCGCCGCCGGCCCTAAACCCATGGGCTCAATGGCGCAGAGGAGAACTCGATGAAAACTTTTCGCCGCGTATGGTCACCCTTGAAGGCTGTCGCACTGGGCGCATTGATCGCGGTCAGTTCGGCATCGCATGCTGCAGATCCCGACAAAAAGGAGATCCGTTTTGGCGCGACAGCCGGACCTTATTCCGATCAGATTCGCTACGGGATCAAGCCTCAGCTGGAGAAGGAGGGCTACAAGGTAACGATCGTCGAATTCAGCGATTACGTTCAGCCGAACCTCGCGCTGGCCGACGGCGCGCTCGACGCCAACGCATTCCAGCATGAGGTTTATCTGAAGAAGTTTTCGGCGGATCACAAGCTCGCGCTGTCCGAACTGGTGAAGGTGCCGACCGCGCCAATCGGGCTATACAGTCACAAGCACAAGCGGCTAGAGGAACTCAAGGACGGCGTCACGGTGTCCTTGCCGAACGACGTCACCAACCAGGCGCGTGCGATCATCCTGCTGCAGCAACTGGGTTGGGTGACGCTGAAGTCGGGCGTGGATCCTGTGAAATCGTCGGAGCGGGATATCGACGCCAATCCGCACAAGATCAAGCTGGTGCCGCTTGAGGCCGCGCAGTTGCCACGTTCCCTGGATGATGTCGACTACGCCTTCGTGAACGGCAATTTTGCGCTCGCCGCCGGTTTCAAACTCACGGATGCGCTGCTGCTCGAGAAAATTCCGCCGTATTACCTTAACCTCGTCGCGGTGCGCACGGCCGATCTGAACAAGCCGTACGTGACGGACATTGCGAACGCGTATAAATCGGTGGAGTTCAAACGTGTGATCGATCAGCGTTTCGCGGGATTCTCCAGGCCGTCGGAGTAGTGTGCGGCTTATGGACGACCGCGGATCGAACGTAGAGTGAAGCGCATCGCCCCGACGATTGTGCGCGGGTGCTGTCAGCACAGTCGGGCCAGGCACAAAGGCGGATGCCGGTACGCCGCGCAGCGTACCCACAGGTGACCATGCCGAAGCCGTCTAACGATGCCGGAGTTCGTGCACCGCGTAGATTGCCGCGAGCACGCCAACGAGCACGGCGGCTACCGACAGCGATTCATCGAACTGACCACCAGAGGCTGATCGCTTCGCTCCCAACCAGAGTCCTATCCCCGCCAGCGTGACGAGCAGGCCAAATGCGAGACCCCATACCGGGCCCGCCTTGTGTGAAGTGAGTTTGTGAGAAAGCTTCATCATTAATCTCCCTGCGTCGAATCTAAAGCCATCTGGCGGCGTGCCCGGTCGTGATGGCGACATAGCGTGCGATTCAGCCCCCGCTGATAGATCCGGCGAATGTTGCGACAGCTCTAAAATAATATCGTATATACGGTTTTGAAAAAAATAGTGTGGTTCGGCCCAGGCTGTTCGTGGTTGTCGAGCGACTCTCCGTCAAACCCAATGCCCGTAGATCTGGTAGTGCTGTCGGGCACATAACATAGGCATCCTGAGTCACCTTGTACCTGTCCAGCTCGCGCATCGTCATCGTGATCGTCCCAGTCGCGTTCATCGCCGGCGCTCCCCAAGGCTGTCCGGCGCACAAACTACCTGAAACACGACATTTCTATTTAGCGGAAACCCGACATTTCTATTTGGGACCTACAACCAATGTCAAAGCCAGATTCAAATGTCGTAGCGCTGGCTATTTACAGATGTCGTGTTTCTGACGTTTGGGTTGGGGGCTGTCTTTCATGGGTTAACTCACACACGGTGTCGAAGGAGGCCGGCTGAACGGGCAGGGCGTGTCAATGCGATCAGTGAGTGCGTGCAGACCGCTGGCCAGGTGTGGAAGGTGCCGCTGGCGGCTGCACGAGCTGCCCGATGGCCTGATCCAGATCGGCGCGGGTGAACTCGCGCGGTTTCTTCGTGCCGGGCA
>NZ_JAAGPI010000029.1 GCF_017104715.1 Burkholderia sp. Ac-20365 | reverse complement strand
GTGAAGCGGTGCCGCGCGCGGGCAATGCATCGGGTGGCGGTCAGCCTGGCTGGATCCTCAAGTGCAAGGGCTGGGAGCACGATCCGAACGCGTACATCTACTTCATCACGCAGGCACCCGTGTGGGTGAAGATCTGCAACGTGATCGGCAAGGAAGAGTGGGCCACGGATCCGGAGTACGCGACGCCGACCGCACGTCTGCCGCGCCTGAAGGAAATCTTCGCGGAGATCGAACGCTGGACGATGACGAAGACCAAGTTCGAAGCGATGGAAATCCTCAACAAATACGACATTCCGTGCGGCCCGATCCTGTCGATGCAGGAGATCGCACAGGACGAATCGCTGCGTAAGACAGGCACGATCGTCGAGGTCGATCACCCGGTGCGCGGCAAGTATCTGACGGTGGGCAATCCGATCAAGCTGTCGGACAGCCCGACGGATGTCACGCGCTCGCCGCTGCTCGGCGAACACACGGATGAAGTGATGGCCGAGCTTGGCTATTCGCGTGATCAGGTCGAAGCGCTCAGAACAGCGGGCGCAATCTGAACGAAGCACAAACCGAAGTACGGATAGAACAGGCGCACATGCGCGACGCAAGGAGATGAGATGCCGGATGCTGCGGACTTCATCGCGTGGTCGGGACTAGAACGGCTGGAGTTGTGTGTGTTCGTGTTCTCGGGCGCACTGTTGCTGGCGATTGCGTCGACTGCGATCGTCAACCGCTTTGCGCATGGCAAGCGAAACGTGCGGCAAGTCGCGGCAGGCGACAAGATCGTCGATCTGCTCGCGTTGGGATTGTGTATCTGGCTTGGTTACGCTTTTGTCAACGAGCCGGCGCAACTGCCCGGAACGGCAGCGCTGTTTGCAGTGAGTTTGCTGGCCGCTGCGCTGGGCGCGCACGTGATGCTGACCACGCACGAGCACGCAGCGCATGCGGCCGCGCACTGCGGCGTGTCGGCACGGCATAGCGCGTCGCTGCGTGTCGCATGGGACGGCGACCCCGCGCGCATGCAGGCCGCCGACGACTTCACGCAGCGCTGGACATGGAAGCGAGACCCGCGCCGCACGCAGGCGCGCTGCATGTCAGCAGTGCGACAGATGCATACCACGCACGCGACGATTCGCGTGCGCAGCCGTCAACGTCATCAGGCGCGGCGTTACTGAGGAAAACACGGGACGTCCGCGCTTCGCAGCGAACTTTGCTTCACGAAGCGCAGATGTCGGAGAGAGTCATCGATGAACTGCAACCCTGCGTCATTGAGCGACAGCCCCGCGGTAAAACTGGTTCTTCCGGTCGAAGATCAGTTGCGCGAGAAAGTCCGCGTCATAGGCGTTGAGCAGATGCGACTGAAAGCGCTCGATATACGCCGTGATGCGCGCCACTTCATTGCTGACGTCATCGAAGAAATCGAGCGTGGCCTGGCTCCAGCGGAACCGCAGGCCGAGATCGCTGAACGCGGCGTTGTAGGCGCTCAGCAGCGCTTCATTGTGCAGATCGGCAGACTGATTCATCGCAATGCTCCCATGTCGAGTGACGAGGCTCGTCAGAAGCATAGAAGCCGCAGTGAATCCGCAATAGTTAAAGTTTTATTGGCTATCCATAGCACGTCATTTATGGACGGCCAGTTGATTCACGCGCGTGATCTGCTCGATCAGGTTCGCGCCTTCTTCCATCAGAAAGCGCTTGAACGCCACGGCAACGGGCGGCAGCCGCTTGTTCTTGCGATGCACGACGTACCAGTTGAGCATCACCGGAAAGCCTTCTACGTCGAGCACGACGAGATGGCCGACCTGCAATTCGAGGCTGATGGTATGCGCAGACAGAAACGCGATGCCCATGCCCGCAATCACGGCCTGCTTGATCGTCTCCGTGCTCTTGATCTCCATCGCGATCTTGAGATTCGTCAAGCGTCCCGCGAAGCCTTCTTCCATCGAATTCCACGTGTCCGAGCCGCGTTCGCGCACCACGAACGCCTCGCTCGCAAGCTGACTGAGCTTGATGTTGCGCTTGCTGGCGAGCGGATGCGTGGGCGCCGCGACGATCACATACGGGTGCGGCGCGAACGCTTCGTTGATGGCATCCATTTCCTGCGGCGGACGCACCATCACCGCGAGATCGGTCTGATTGGTCGACAGCTGATGCAGCAGTTCTTCGCGGTTGTGCACCGCAAGGTTCAGTTCGACGCCCGCATAACGACGCGTGAATTCGGCCAGCAGACGCGGAAAGAAGTAGTCGCCCGCGCTGATCACGGCGACGTTCAGTCTGCCGCCCGATACGCCCTTGAGCTGGCCCATCGCTTCGTCGACTTCATGAAATTGCTGAATGATCGCGCGGCTGTAGTGAAGCATTTCCGTGCCGGCCGGCGTCAGGTAGATCTTTTTGCCCAACTGCTCGAAAAGCGGCAGGCCCGCATGTTCTTCGAGCTGTCTGACCTGAGTGGAAACAGCGGGCTGCGTGAGGTGCAATTCCTCGGCCGCGCGCGAAAAGCTCAGATGCCGCGCCACCGTTTCGAAGACTTTCAGCTGGCGCAGAGTCGCGTTACGCATTGTCATGGCAGATGTATAAGCGAAGATGAATCCTCATGGTAACAAACTTTAATTATCAGTAATTCAGCATTGACCCTAGCATGGATTCTGTAATGGACGATTCGCAGCATCAGCATCGGGTTAACGCCTAAAACAAGGCCCGGATGCGACAACGACAAGAGCAGATGACAGGCATCTTTAACGGTTCGAATAAAAGAAGCGCTAAATCGGGCTAAAGGTTTTTTAGAAAAGAAGTACTGGAATTGGCATGAAGAAATACCCGAAAGCAGTAAGTTCGGGACACAACTATAAGGTGGCATGCATACAGACCGGCGCTTTGGCCGGCTGCCCTAAATAGATAGCGGAGACAGGCACATGAACAGCATTTCACAGCAAGCTCCGGTTGCGTTCTGGCGCAGCCGTTGGTGGCAACTAGCATTTGGTGTCCTTTGCATGGCGCTCGTCGCCAACCTGCAGTACGCGTGGACGCTGTTCGTCGCACCGATGAGTGCGAAGCATCACTGGGGGCAGGCTGAAGTCCAGCTCGCATTCTCGATCTTCATCCTGACGGAAACGTGGCTGGTGCCGGTGGAAGGCTGGCTCGTCGACCGCTTCGGTCCGCGTCCCGTCGTTGCGGGTGGCGCAATCTGCGCGGGTCTCGCGTGGGTGATGAACTCGTATGCGACGACGCTGCCGGAGTTGTACATCGCGTCGGTGATCGCCGGTGTCGGCGCGGGCGGCGTGTATGGCACGTGCGTCGGCAATGCGCTGAAGTGGTTCCCGGACAAGCGCGGTCTCGCTGCGGGCCTCACCGCGGCAGGCTTTGGCGCAGGCGCGGCCGTGACGGTGATTCCGATCGCGAACATGATCAACGCGCAGGGCTACGAACACACGTTCCTGTTCTTCGGCATCCTGCAAGGCGTGGCGATCTTCGTGCTGGCGCTGCTGCTGAGAAAGCCGGAAGGCGTGAAGGTGCAGGCGGTCAAGCGCAAGTTCGCGGTCACGAAGCAGGACTACACGCCGGGTCAGATGATCAAGGCGCCGGTGTTCTGGGTCATCTATGCGTGCTTCGTCGCGGTGGCGGCAGGCGGCCTGATGGCAACGGCGCAAATCGGACCGATCGCGAAAGACTGGGGCCTCGCCAAGCTGCCGATGACGCTGTTCGGCGCGACGCTGCCGCTGCTGACGATGACGCTGTCCATCGACAACATCTGCAATGGCTTCACGCGTCCGCTGTGCGGTTTCATCTCCGACAAGATCGGCCGTGAGAACACGATGTTCGCGATCTTCATCGGCGAAGGGCTCGCGCTGCTCGGCCTGATGGAATACGGCCAGAATCCGTACGCGTTCATGACGTTTGCCGCACTGATCTTCCTGTTCTGGGGCGAGATTTTCTCGATCTTCCCGGCGATCTGCGCGGATACGTTCGGTAGCAAGTTCGCGGCGGCGAATGCAGGCACGCTCTATACGGCGAAGGGCACCGCATCGCTGATCGTGCCGATCGCCTCGGTACTCGCGGCAACGGGCGGCTGGAACCTGGTGTTCATCGTGTCGGCTGTCATCACGATTGCAGCGGGTGTGTCGGCGAAATTCGTTCTCGCCCCGATGCGTGCGCGCTGGATCGCTTCATCGAACGAAGCGTCGCACGATCTCGAGCCGGAACTGGCAGCAAGCGGACCGGGCCTGCGTCACTGGCCGGAACAGACGGGCGAATAAACCCGTTTCACTTCACATGGCGACGTGAACACATGAACGTATCGTTGCAGCAATTGAAGGTGTTCGTCGCCGTCGCGCGTCAGCGGAGCTTCACACGGGCGGCGCGCGAATTCGATCTGACGCAGTCGGCCGTGAGCCGGTGCGTGCGGGAACTCGAAGAGGCGATCGCATTGCGCCTGTTCGACCGCACGACGCGTCAGGTCGAGCTGACGACAGCGGGATCGCGGCTCGAACGGCGCATCGGGCGTCTGATCGAAGAGATCGAGCTGACGCTGCGCGAAGAGCGCGCCGCGCACGAAGAGCACACGGGCGTCGTGATCGTGGCATGCGATCCCGTGACGTCTTCGGGCTGGCTGCCGGAGCGGCTCGCACGCAGCGCCGCGAATTTCCCCGACCTGATCGTCACCGCGAAAGAACAGCCTCAACATGCGGTGCTCGCCGCGATCGAGCAGGGCGAAGTCGATTTCGGCGTGCTGTGCGACGCGAATGTCGCGGGCGCCGATGCCTTCCATACGTTGCCGCTCGTCTCCACGCCGCTGTGTGCCGTGCTGCCGCATGGGCATCCGCTCGCGGCGGGCGTCGCGTTGCATTGGGACGCGCTGCGCAATAGCCGTTCCGTCACGCAGCTTGTCACGCTCAATGCAGAAGCGGGCACGCGCAATGTGACCGAGCGGGCACTGAACATGCATCGTATCGATGCGGCGCGGGCCAACGAATGCGGGCATCTCGCCGCGGCGCTGCGCATGATCGAACTGGGCCTCGGCGTCGGCGTATTGCCTGTCGATACGCATGCGGCCGCGCTGCCTGCTACGCTCGTCGCGCTTCCGCTCGTGCCGGAAGTCTCGATGACGACGGTGCTGGTGCGCCGCCGCAACCGTTCGCTGCGCCCGAACGCCGAAGCGGTGTGGGCGCTGTTTGCCGGCAAGGAGTTACAGCCAGCCCATGCCGGCGCCGCCGCGAAGCCCGACGCGGCACCTGCAAATCCGGCTATAAAAGGAATCACACGCGAACCGATGCCGTGCGTACCCGATGACGAGGCTCTGATGCGAGCCTCATAGCGCGGGTGCGGGCGGTTCAGCCATCGGTTCGCGATGAAGCAACATCGCAATCGCAAGGAGCACGTGATGGACACTGAAACCGACCTCAGACGCCATGATCTTCTCATCGACGGCAAGCGGCTGCCGCCCGGCACGGGCGAATACACAGTCAACATCAATCCCGCGACTGAAGAGCCGATAGCGCTCGTCGCGCAAGGCAGCGCGCAGGATGTCGACACGGCCGTCAAGGCCGCGCGCGCGGCGCTCAAAGTGTGGAACGGCCTGCGCGCCGCCGAGCGCGGCCGCATTCTGATGCGCTTTTCCGAAGTGCTGCGCGAGCACCAGGACGAAATCGTCGCGCTCGAAAGCCTCGACGCGGGCAAGCCGCTTGCCGCCGTCAAACGTCAGGACGTCCCTGCCGCGATCGATACGCTCGCGTACTACGCCGGCTGGTGCGACAAGATCAACGGCCAGGTCGTGCCTGTGCGGCCAGACGCGCTGACTTACACGGTGCGCGAGCCCGTCGGCGTGGTCGGCGCGATCGTGCCGTGGAATTTCCCGCTGATGATCGGCATGTGGAAGATCGCGCCTGCGCTCGCGTGCGGCTGCACGCTGGTCGTGAAGCCTGCCGAGATCACGCCGCTGTCCGCGCTGCGTATCGGCGAACTGGCGCTGGAGGCGGGCGTGCCGCCGGGCGTGCTGAATATCGTGACGGGTAAAGGTCGCGTGGTCGGCGATGCGATCGTTGCGCATCCGGGTATCGACAAGGTGACGTTCACCGGTTCGCCCTCTGTCGGGCGGGGCATTCTGCAAGGCGCGGCCGGCAACTTCAAGCGCGTGACGCTGGAACTCGGCGGAAAATCGGCGAACGTGATTTTCGCCGATGCGAATATCGACAAGGCAGTGCGCGCGGCGGCTTCCGGCATTTTCTTCAATACAGGCCAGGTGTGTTCGGCGGGCTCGCGCATTCTGGCGCACCGCGATGTTTATGACGAAGTCGTCGAACGGCTGGCTGAGCGCGCCAAGGCGCTCAAGGTCGGTGATCCGTCCGAACGTGAGACGACCATGGGACCGCTCGTGTCGGCCGGCCAGATGAAGACGGTGCTCGATTATGTGGAGATCGGCAGGAACGAGGGCGCGTCGCTCGTGACGGGCGGCGCGAGGATCGGACAGAAGGGCTTCTTCGTCGAACCGACGGTGTTCGCGAACGTCGAGCACGAAATGCGCATTTCGCAGGAGGAAATCTTCGGGCCGGTGGCGAGTGTCGTGCGCTTCAACGACGAGGAGGACGCCGTGCGCATCGCGAACGGCACGGCGTACAGTCTCGCGGCGGGCGTGTGGAGCGCGGATATCGGCCGCGTGCACCGCGTCGCGCATGCATTGAAGGCGGGCACCGTCTGGATCAACACCTACGGCTATACCGACGTGCGCCTTCCGTGGGGCGGCACGGGCGATTCAGGCTTTGGCCGCGAACACGGCGATGTGGCGATCGAAAACTTCACTGAACCGAAGGCGATCTGGCTCGCGCTAGAACATTGATCGCAGTAACGCGTTAACAAAAAAGGGATCGGACGTTTTGCGTCCGATCCCTTTTTTATGCGCGTACTGCAGCGAACGACTCAACTCGTACGCCGAACCAGCAGAAAGCTCACGCCGATCGCGCCGAGAAACGCGCCGCAGCAACGGTTGAACCAGCGGCGCACTTTGGCGCGCGTGAGCCACTTGCCCAGATACATGCCAGCCCACGAATACAGCGCGATCGCGAACCATTCGAGCACCAGAAAGCTCGCGCCGAGCACGGCGAATTGCGGCAGCATCGGCTTCGAAATATCGACGAATTGCGGCAGGAACGCGGTGAACACCAGAATCGCCTTCGGATTGCCCGCCGCGACAAAACATTCCTGGCGCGCGATGCGCCATAGCGATGCGTCGTCCTGCTTCATTGCGTCCATCGGCCCGGCGTCGCTGCGCCACAGCTGGATAGCGAGCCAGATCAGGTAGGCGGCGCCTGTCAGCTTGATCGCGAGGAAGAACAGCTCGGACGCGTGCAGCACAACGGCAAGACCCGTCGCCGCGAGCACCAGCATGCCCGCGAAGGCGACCAGCCGCCCGCTGCCCGCGACGAATGCGGTCATGAAACCGTGCCGCGCCGCGACGTTGATCGACAGCAGATTGTTGGGCCCGGGCGCCATGTTGATGGCGAAGCAGGCGGGAAGAAAGAACAGCCAGGCGGTGAGGGACATGACGGCACGCTCGGTCAGGCTGCCGCGCAGTGCTCCGAAACACGGCGAGGCGGCGGATTCACACAGGAATATCTGATTGTAGCGAATTGCCGGCTGCGGCCGGCACCGCAGTGGAAGGTGCGTGCCGCGAGGGTGACGAGAAAACGGCGTCCGTTACTGGACGGGCTGAAGTGCCTGCTGGAACAGCGGATCCCTGACGATCGTATCGATGCTCAACTTCACGAGATCGTCGAGCGCAAACGCAGGGTTCGTGAACTTCTGCCGGAACAGATGAACCGTGTTGCTCTTCACATAGACGGTTTCTTTCGTCGAAGCGTTGGTGACGAGATAGCAGACTGTCATCGTCCACGTGGCCGGCGAGCGTGCGTCGTTCACCGACAGCACTTCGATACGCCCGCTCAGCACCAGCTTGTCGTGCGTCGTCACGACGAGCCCCGACTTGCGCCATGCGGACACGACGGCATCGCGCACCGCCGATTCGATTCCCTTCTTCAACAGGATCGACGTCGTCGCCGTATTGGCGATGCGATCGAAAGTGACGGCACCCTCGCGCGCGGGCAAATAGGCGAAGTCGGAAGAAGAGGCGATGGACAGAGCATTGTTCGCGGGCATCGCGTTCGACGACGCAGAACGCGGGACGAACAGCGTGCAGGCGGAAGTCAGAAGCGCGAAGCAGGCAATGCTGGAGCGTTTGAGCAGAAGCGGGTTCACGGCGATGGCGCAGCGGGTGTGGCGCTGCATGATGAAAGTCGAAAGGGGGTCGAGTTTGTCGTGTCAACGTGTCTGCGACCATGAGACGCGTCCTAAAAACACGCGCGCGCCGGCGAACGCACGAGCCGTATCGCATTAAGAGTCTTCTTACATTCATTTTTTGGATAGTCAGCGATACTGATCGATTCCCTTCCGGCACGAAAAGAATAACGCCCATGCTCGATCCGTCCGCACTCCAATCGATGAAGCCGATGTTCATGACGCCGTGTTACGGCGGCAATGTCACGGCGAATTTTGCGAATAGTCTGTTCACGCTCAATAACGCGTTGTGGCAAACGGGCATGCAGGGTGCGGTGCGCATCCGTTCAGGCGAAAGCCTGATCACGCGGGCGCGCAACGAGGCTGTGGCCGAATTTCTGCTCGATCGGACGTGCACGCATCTGTTCTGGATCGACGCGGATATTGGCTTTTCCGTCGATCAGGTGTTCCGTCTGCTGCTTGCGGATCGCGACGTCGCGGCGGGCGTCTATCCGCTCAAGCGCTTCGACTGGCCCGGCGTGCTGCCGGGCGGACTCACGCAGGAAACATTCGCGGCGCGCTACTTGCGCTATCCGGTGAACGCGCACGATGGCGTGTCGTCGGCAGTAGATAGTGACGGCTTCCTTGAAGTCAGCGAAGCGCCGACGGGCTTCATGTGCATCAGGCGCAGCGTGATCGAAACGATGATCGCGCGGCTGCCCGACCTGAAGTATGTGCCCGACGGACCGCCCGATTCGCCGCTCTACGATCTCTGCTATCGCTTCTTCGACGTGATGGTCGAGCCATCCACCCGCCGTTATCTGTCGGAAGACTATGCGTTCTGCCGACGCTGGCGCGATATCGGCGGCCAGATTTTCGTCGATACGCAATCGAAGCTGTCGCATCAGGGCATCTACACGTGGCATGGCGACTTCAGCGCGTCTTTGGCGGCGAGTCCGCGGACGGCGATCGGCGGCGAAAGCTGAACGCAACCTCAAGCTCACCCCATGACAATCGAAACCAATGAGCTGAGCGAGCGTGCGCGCGGCGGCACGGAACTGATGCTGAACGCGCTCCACGCGCGACTCGACCCGGAACTGGCGCGGCAATTTCAGATTATTCCAACTCGTGTCCGCTGGCTTGACCCCGCCCGTAAGCGCATTCTCTGGCTGCACGATAAACCAAGCCGCGAGGAATCCAGCTTCCTGGAGCAGGCTGAAAATCGTGCGGCGTTTGCGGGCATCGTGTGCGTGTCGCATTATCAGGCGGCATTGTTTCAGATGATTCCGGGCGTGCCGTACGCTGATATGGCTGTTTTGCAGAATGCGATCGAGCCGTTCGGCGCCTATGTTCCGCGACGCAGCGAGCGCATCCGCCTGATCTATCACACGACGCCCGATCGCGGCCTCGACATTCTCGTTCCGGTTTTCGAGTATCTGGCGACGCGCCATCCCGACATCGAACTCGATGTCTTTTCCAGCTTCAGCATTTACGACTGGACCGAGCGCGACGAGCCGTACAAACCGCTATTCGAGCGATGCCGCGCCCATCCGCGCATCCGTTATCACGGCGCGCAGCCGAATGCCGTCGTGCGCGAGGCGCTGGGCGAATGCGACATCTTCGCGTACCCGAACATCGAGCCGGAGACGAGTTGCATCTCGGCCATCGAAGCAATGTCGGCCGGCTGTCTCACCGTTTGCGCCGCGTATGGCGGCTTGCCGGAAACCTGTGCGAATTTCGCGCGGCTTTATCCGTTCACCGAGAATCTGCAGGCTCATGCACAGCGCTTTGCCGCCGTGCTCGACGATGCAATCGCAACCGTCCGTCTGCGTCGCCCCGAAGACGAATACTTGCGTGCGCAACAGGTCGAGTACTTCACGCGGTTCTATTCATGGGACAGACGCATTGTCGAATGGGACGCGTATTTGCGTGGTTTGCTTTGAGGTCGTTCGACGCGTTAGGCGATCTAAGACTTAACTGATTTAATACGCGGAGTCCCCGCTCTAAACTTCAAAGTTCACTTGTCGGGCTGCGAGGCGCGATGGAGCGACCGGCGACCAGCCGGTCGCGGGATCGAACGATCCGTTTACGCCACGCGCCGCAGCCGTGTCTTCCGGGCACAGCCGCTAATGCCCGCCGCCCTTTGTTTCCAACGCGAGATCTTGACGTGAAGCACCTGCGCTCATTCCTCGCGCGCGGGCAGGGCATCTCTGCGGCAGCGCATGGTTCGCTGCCGTTCAAACGCAAGACGCTTTCCAGCGTGGCCGCTTTTTCGGCATTGTGGATCGGCGCGTCGGCTGTGCCCGGCGCGTCCACCGCCATGGCCGCCCCGAAGCCGCACAAGCATGATTCCGCTCACAAGCGGCGGCATCATCGTGCACTTGTACATGAGATGACTTTGCCGGGCGCGCGCCCCGTCACTTCGTTCCATCCGGGACGGCCATTGTCGCGCGACATTGATCGCACGCACGCTGAATCCAACGCCGGTTCATCAGACGCTCCGGCGCTTGAGACGGTCATCCATCAACCCGCGTATTCGACGGCGTCGATCAACGTGCGCATGCCGTCGAACGAACTCGTGCCCGGCACGGTCTGCTCGACCACGCCGACGATGTGCGTGCCCCTCGCGCACGAGCATTCGGACGACGGGCACGCATGGTCGGGCCGCGTGAGCCGCGAAGGCGAAGCCGTCAACAGGGCGCAAGCCACCACTGCATTCGGTGATTCCGTCGGCTTCAGCACGCAGGGCGATGCGCAACGTTCGAGCATCGGCGCGATCGGCACGACGCTGCGCGCATCGCTCGCTCAAGCGGGCTTTCCCGCCGAAGTGGCCGCGCAGATCGGCGCGATCTTCGCGGGCCGCGTCGACGTCGACGCGCCCGCGCAAACGGGTGACGAGTACCGGATCGTGATGAGCCGCGCCGACGGCGTGGCCAATGAGCGCATTGCATCGGTCGAAGTCCGTCTGAACGGGCAGGTCTACGATGCGCTGTGGTTCACGGCGCCCGGCGCATCGCAAGGCGCGTACTACACGCTCGATGGCGCGCCGATCGCAAGCGAGCCGTTCGCGATGCCGCTGGACTACCGGCGCGTGAGTTCGCCGTTCGGCATGCGCGTGCATCCCGTGTTCGGCGAGCGGCGGTTTCACACGGGTGTCGACCTGACCGCGCCCGCCGGTACGCCCGTCTACGCGGCCGCGGCCGGCATCGTCGAGATGGCCGGCAACGGTCACGGCTATGGCAAGCACATCGTGCTGCGTCACGACGACGGCTATTCGACGTACTACGCGCATCTGTCGCTGTTCGCGGGTGAACTGAAAGCCGGCGAGCGCATCGAGCAGGGGCAGGTGATCGGCTATGTCGGCCGTACGGGCACGGCAACGGGACCGCACCTGCATTACGAAGTGCGCAAGGACGATCATCCCGTCGATCCGCTGATACTGACCGCGCATCAGTTCGTCGCGCCGCTGTCGGGCGCCGCGCGCGTCGCGTTCGACGAACGCGCCGCCGCTGCCCGCACGCAACTGGCAGCGCTGCCAGCGCCCGCCATGCGCATCGCGCTCATTCTCCAGCCGCCGCGTTTCTTCTGACGTGGTCACGCGATGGCGCCTCAAGCGCCATCGCTTCTGCCTTTCCCGCTTTTTCCGCTTTTCTCGATTGCGACCGTCCAGGTGGCACGCACTTGCGCGCCTGTTCGCCACAGGATTAAATACAGTCCATCCGAAGGAAGTGCGCGGTCCAGTACGATCTGCACACCCGGCGCCGCCGGCGCTGTGCAACGCAACACGAACCGCTACGATCCATCCACGCCAGCCGGGAACCGTCGATCCACGACGCATTTTCGCGGCATGCGGTAGCAGTGCGACCCAATGCAAGCTGTTTCACAAGAACGGAGAAACGCATGAAGGCCAGCACCATCGCGGAACGCGAAGCCAGCGGGCGCGCAGCCCGAGAACACGCCAGGCGCTCCAGTCATCGCGCGATCGGCCATATGCATCGCAATCCCGTCGATCTGCTGCGGCAAAGCAGCGAAGGACGCGTCGAGCGCCTCGTGCCGCTGCGCTATGGGCGTATGGCCGTGTCGCCGTTCACCTTCTATCGCGGCAGTGCGATCCTGCAGGCGCACGATCTCAGCATGACGCCGCACACGTCGCTCACGCTGCCCATCTGCGGCGACGCGCATCTGCTGAACTTCGGCGGTTTCGCGACACCTGAGCGCCAGCTGATCTTCGATCTGAACGATTTCGACGAAGTATCCACCGCGCCGTTCGAATGGGACCTGAAGCGGCTGGTGGCGAGCTTCGTCGTGGCCGCGCGGCACATGCGCTTTAGCCGCGGCGCCGCCTACGATCTCGTGATGACGGCCGCCAATCAGTACCGCGACCGCATGGCGCAGTACGCCGAATGCGGCACGCTGGAACTGTGGTACGAGCGGATCACGTTCGACCGGATGGTCGACATGGCCGTGAACGCCGAGAACCGCCGCCTGATCCGGCGCGGGATGGAAAAGGCGGCGACCCGCACGCACGAAAGCATGCTCGACAAGCTGTGCGAGCGCGAGGGCGAGCATTACGTGATGCGCGACATGCCGCCCAGCCTGTTCCACGTGCACGGAGCGGGCACGCTATTCGATCCCGAAGACGACTGGTTCCGGGTTGGCGACTGGCGCAAGCTGATTCAAGGCACCTACGAAGGCTATCTGAAGACGCTCAACGAAGATCGGCGCGATCTGCTGGAACAGTTCGCATTGCACGACCTGGCGTTCAAGGTGGTAGGCGTGGGCAGCGTCGGCACGCGCTGTCTCGTGCTGCTCACGGTCGATCCGCGCGGCAAGCCGCTCTTTCTGCAGATCAAGGAAGCGCGCCGCTCGGTGATCGCGCAGCATTTCAAGGCGGGTCCGCGCAAGCTGGAGCCCAGGCACGAGGGCGAGCGCGTCGTGCAGGGTCAGCGCATGTTGCAGGCGGCCAGCGATATCTTTCTCGGCTGGTCGACGGGGCCCGCCGGCCGGCACTTTTATTTCCGTCAGTTGCGCGACATGAAACTGACACCGAGCGTCGATCTGTTCGACGTCGACCAGCTGAACGGCTATGCGCGTCTGTGCGGCTGGGCGCTGGCGCGCGCGCACGCGAAGGCGGGCGGCAAGGCGATCGAGATCAGCGCGTATATTGGACGCAGCGACCAGTTCGCGGAGGCGCTCGCCGAGTATGCGGCGGCCTACGCCGATCAGGTCGAGCGCGATTATGACGTGTTCATGAAAGCGTGCCGCAGCGGCGAGCTGGAGGCGCGCACCGACGAAGACATGGCAGCTGATTTTCGTATTTGATGTGACACCCGGCGATTGCGCCGGAACCATCAACGATGGCGCGCGTTCAATGCAGCTGTGTCCGATGGCGCACGCCACGAAGCAGTACAGTCGCGTAATGCAGTGGTGCAAGTTGCCGCGCATTGCGCCGTCTGTGGCGAGCAGTAGCAGGGCACCGTGGTGCTAACTCTCATCGGAGGTTCGCATGCTTTCCCTCATTGGCACGATAGTCGTCGGGTTGGTCGTCGGTCTGATTGCGCGCGCGCTCAAACCGGGCGACGACAGCATGGGCCTGATCATGACGATCATTCTCGGCATTGCCGGCTCGCTGATCGCGGGCTACGTCGGGCGCGCGCTGGGCTGGTATCAGCCGGGGCAGGCAGCCGGCTGGATCGCGTCGATCATCGGCGCGATCATACTGCTCGTCATTTATCACCTGATCCGGCGGCGCGTGTAGGTGTGATACGAGGCGGCGGCGCCGGGAGTCAGCCTTCAGGCGCCGTTCGCCTCGCGCAGCGTCACGAAGCGCAGGCCGCGCGCGCGCACGGTCTCGATCAGACGCGGCAGCACGTCGAGCACGACAGGCTTGCCGGATGCGTCCCTGGCCGCGCTCGCGTCGTGCAGCAGCAGGATGTCGCGCGCCGCGAGCCCGTCGACGAGCCGTTCCAGCACGCGTTGCGGGTTGCGCTCGCGGGTGTCGAAGCCGCGCCGCGTCCACGCGGCGAGCCGCAGGTCGAGCTTTTGCAGCACCGGCTCGAGAAACAGGTTGCGCAGGCCGGCCGGCGCGCGGAAAAACATCGGACGCTCGCCCGTCAGCGCTTCGAGCGTGTGCTGCGCGGCGTCGATTTCGCGCGTGAGCCCGCGTGGCAGCGTGACCGAGAACGTGTGCACGTGAACCTGCGAATGATTCTCGACGTCGTGTCCACGCGCGACGATCTCGCGCATCAGCGCCGGATACTGCTGGGCACGCGCGCCGATACAGAAGAACGTCGCGCGCACGCCGTGCGCGTCGAGCAGGTCGAGCACCTGAGGCGTGACGACCGGGTCGGGGCCGTCGTCGATGGTCAGCGCGACGGCGTCGGCGTTGCGCGGCGTATCAGGCAGGCGCGTCCAGTTCGGGCCGAGCAGCGACGAGCGCGGCCACAGTCCGATCGACACGACGATCAGATGGCTCACGACGATGCCCGCGAGCCACCACGGCCAGTGCGTCGGCGCGAACGTCCAGCCCGCGAGCATCGCGGCATGCCACGCGATGGTGGCGTTGAACATCGGCGGATTGCCCGTGCGGGGCCAGCGGCGAACGGGCGCGGCGCTATCGGCGGCGCGCGCCAGCGGCGGATTCGGTTGATTCATGATGCGTTTCGTCTGCCGGTTTTCTTCATATCAAGCCGGCAGGACCTTCGTGATGCACGTCAAACGCGAACGATACCATTGGCGCGCGTCGCGTCTCGAAAATGGCAGAGTTGGAAAGAGTTCGTCGTGCCCCGTTTGAGGCCGCGCTGGGGAAGCCGCTTTTCAGAACGCAGGCGCAAACCCGGTATTCTTGACCCCTTTCCACCCATCCGCCGATCCCAACCCGCGCCATGCGTCTGCGCCATATCGAAGTCTTCCACGCCATCATGCGCACGGGCTCGCTGTCGAAAGCGGCCGAACTGCTGTGCGTGTCGCAGCCCGCCGTCAGCAAGGTGCTCGCGCACGCCGAGCGCAGCGCCGGCCTGACGCTCTTCAACCGCGTGCATGGCCGTCTTCAGCCGACGCGCGAGGCCGAACTGCTGTTCTCCGAAACGCAGAAGCTGCAGGCGAATCTGGACAGTATCCGCGACCTTGCGCGCAATCTCGCGCTGCAACCGGAAGGGCATCTGCGCATCGGCTGCCTGCCGAGTCTGGGTCTGAGCCTGCTTCCGCCCGCCGTCGAAGCGTTTCGCGCCGCCTATCCGCGCGTGTCGCTGCGCATCCAGACACGGCATACGGAAGAACTGCTCAACGCGCTGCTCACACGCGATCTCGATCTCGCCGTCGCGCTGAATCCGCCGGCGCGGCCGGGCATCGCGTCGGTCGAACTGGGGCGCACGCCTGTCGTGTGTGTCGGGCCACGCGATGAAGCCGCGGGCGCTGCGCCGATCTCGCTGCAAACGTTCGTGGAAGGCGACTGGATCGGCATCGGCGATACGGATCCGCTGGGCGAGATGATCGGCAACGCGCTAGAAACATTGGGACTCGACGGTCACGCGCCTGCTGTGGAAGCGCATACCTGGCATGTCGCCCGCGCCCTCGCGGCGCGCGGTATCGGCTATGCGCTGCTCGACGAGCTGACGGCGAAAAGCGGCGCGGAAGCCGTGACCATACGGCCCGTCGAGCCGCCGCTGTCGGTTGGTGTGTTCGCGCTGTGGCGCGACGGCGGGCTGACTTCGCAGGCAGGCAGCGCATTCGTCGATGTGCTGCGCGCGCGTTTCTCGCAAGGCGCACGCCCTTAACCTCAGGTTATGCAGCCGCCCATTTCGTCAATTGATGCAACGTTTTCGACGCGCGACACTCGTCTGCAATGCAATCGAAAGGGTAGTGAGCATTCATGCGAGTGTGTGTCCTCGGAGCGGGCGTCGTCGGGCTGACGACGGCCTGGAGTCTGGCCCGCGATGGCCACGACGTCACCATCGTCGAAGCGCGCGGCGGCGCGGCGCTCGAAGCGAGCTTCGCGAACGGCGGCCAGCTGAGTTACAGCTATGTGGCGCCGCTCGCCGATCCCGCCGTGCTGCCCAAGCTGCCCGCGTGGCTGCTGCAGCGCGACTCGGCGCTGCGCTTCATTCCACGTTTCGATCCGCAGCAGTGGCGCTGGTGCATCGCGTTTCTGCTGGCGTGCCGCAGCCATCGCGCGCGGCAGACGGCGCTGGAATTGCTGAGCCTCGGCGCGCTCAGCAAGACGGCGCTGCATGAGATCGTCGGGCACGAATCGATTGCGTTCGATTACGTGCGCAACGGCAAGCTCGTCGTTTATCGCGATCCGCACGAGTTCGGGCACGCGCGCCGCAAGATGGACTTATTGGTCGCCGCGGGCTCGGATCAGCGCGCGCTCGACGCCAGCGCGTGCGTGGCGCTCGAACCCGCGCTCGCGCATGCGCAGCCGCTGATTGCGGGCGGCATTCACACGCCGTCGGAAGAAGCGGGCGATTGTCATCGTTTCGCTGTTGCGCTTGCGGACGCGCTGCAGCGGCGATACGGCGTGACGATCCGCTATGAAACGCCGGTGGTTGAACTCGTTCGCGAAGGCAGGCGGATCGTCGCGGCGCGCACTGCGTCGGGCGATATCGACGCCGACGCGTTCGTGGTCGCGCTAGGCCTTGGCAGTGTGCCGTTGCTCGACATGCTCGGGGTGCATTTGCCCGTCTATCCGCTGACGGGCTACAGCCTCACGATCGATAACGCCGACCCGCGTCACACGCCGCGCGTGAGCGTGACGGACCCGCATCGCAAGATCGTGTATGCGCCGCTTGGCAAGCGCTTGCGGATTGCGGGCATGGTCGAGATCGCGGGACTGAGTGACGCGCAGCGTGCGCCTCGTGTCGCGTTGCTCAAGCGCCAGGCGCAGGAAATCTTCCCAGCTTCAGGCGACTACGCGAACGCGCAGAGCTGGTGCGGCCATCGACCGGCGACGCCCGATTCGAAGCCGCTGATCGGCAAAACGCCTTACGACAACCTTTGGCTCAACACGGGCCACGGCGCGCTGGGCTTCACGCTCGCGTGCGGCAGTGCGCGCGTGCTCGCCGACGCGATCGCGGGCCGCGCGCCATCCGTCGATATCGCCGCTTATGCTTACGACCGCTGAATCCGTTGCACACACATCCATAACAGGAGAGACCATGAAAACAACGATGAAAAGGCATGCAACGCTCGCGGCGCTGATCGCCGTCACTTTCGCCGGCGGCAACGCACAGGCACAGGACCAGAGCGCAACCTTGAAGAAGATCCGCGAAACGGGCGCGATCTCGCTCGGCGTGCGCGAATCGTCGGTGCCGTTTTCGTACTATGACGAGCAGCAGCACGTGATCGGCTATTCGCAGGCAATCGCGCTGAAGATCGTCGACGAGGTGAAGAAAGAGCTGAACATGCCTGATCTCAAGATCCGCGAAATTCCTATCACGTCGCAGAACCGCATTCCGCTCGTGCAGAACGGCACGATCGATATCGAATGCGGCTCGACCACGCATACAAAGGAGCGCGACAACCAGGTCGCGTTTTCGAACAGCTTCTTCCAGTACGGCGTGCGGATGATCGCGAGAAAGGACTCGGGCGTGAAGGACTTCGGCGATCTCGCCAACAAAACGGTCGTGACGACGGCGGGCACGTCCGAAGAGCGTCTGTTGCGGCAGATGAATGCCGAGAAGTCGATGAACATGCGCCTGATCAGCGCGAAGGATCACGCCGAGTCGTTTCTAAACGTGAAGACGGGGCGCGCGGTTGCGTTCGTGATGGACGATCCGCTGCTGTACGGCGCGAAGGCAAAAGAAGCGAACGCGGACGATTACGTGATCACCGGCACGTCGGCGATGTCCGAGGTATATGGCTGCATGTTCCGCAAGGAAGACCCCGGCTTCAAGAAACTCGCCGATGGCGTGATCGCGCGCTTGCAAACTTCGGGCGAAGCGGCGAACCTTTATCAGAAGTGGTTCACGCAACCCATCCCGCCGAAGGGCATCAATCTGAACTATCCGTTGTCGGCGGAGATGAAACAGCTGTTCGCGAAGCCGAACGATCGCGCGCTCGATTGACGGGCAAGCGTCGCGCCGTATCGCGGGCAGCACGACCTGGAGAGACGGTGTGACGCAGACAGCAGAGACAGCACAGGCAAACAAGGTAGCGCTCGTGACGGGCGCGGGCAGCGGTATCGGCCGCGCGACGGCGCGCAAGCTGCTTTCCAGCGGCTATAGCGTGGTGTTGACGGGCCGCAGGCAGGAACCACTCGATGCGCTCGCAACGGAAGCCCAGGCGCAAGGTCAGGACGCGCTTGCCGTAGCAGCCGATGTGACGGATGCCACGAGCGTCGCCGCGCTGTTCGACACAATCCGGCTGCGTTATGGCCGGCTCGATGTGCTGTTCAACAACGCGGGACGCAATGCGCCGCCCGTCGAGATCGACCAGATCGAACTCGACGACTGGCGCTCCGTCGTCGATACCAACCTCACCGGCGTGTTCCTGTGCACGCGCGCGGCGTTCGGAATGATGAAGGCGCAAACCCCGCGTGGCGGACGCATCATCAATAACGGCTCGATCTCCGCGCATGCGCCGCGGCCGTTCAGCATTGCGTACACGGCCACCAAGCATGCAATCACCGGTCTCACCAAATCCGTTTCGCTCGACGGCCGGCCGTATGACATCGTGTGCGGCCAGATCGACATCGGCAACGCCGCGACCGAAATGGCCGAGCGGATGGCGCGCGGGGTGCCGCAGGCGAACGGCACGATAGCCGTCGAACCGCTGATGGACGTCGAACACGTCGCCGATGCCGTGCTGCATATGGCGAATCTGCCGCTGTCGGCGAACGTGCAGTTCATGACGATCATGGCGAGCAAGATGCCGTTCGTCGGCCGCGGATGACGTAGTTGTGACACGACGCGGCGCGGGCAGTCGACTTATACTGGGCGCTTCCCCAATTATCGGAAGTGAATGTGACTGCTGACGAGGCCACGCGCCCGGCGGCTTCGGCCGCCGTTGACGATCCGCGCCCCACGCCGCCCACCGAGCCCGAACCCGGCGATTGCTGTCAAAGCGGCTGTGATCCGTGTGTGTTCGATCTGTACACGGAAGAACTCACGCGGTATCGCGCGGCGCTCGCTGCGTGGGAAGCGCGGCAGGCTGCGAATGGCGCTGAACAGTAGCCGCATTCGCACGCCTTGTCTTTGTCTCGCCGCATCACAACGACCTCATGTCCACGCTGATCGAACCTGACTCGCTTGCCGCGCTGCATGACTTCGTCGAACGGTATCCACGGCTGTTCGTGCTGACGGGCGCGGGTATCAGCACCGATTCCGGCATTCCAGGCTATCGCGATGAAAACGGCGAATGGAAGCGTTCGCCGCCTATCACGCTGCAGGAGTTTCTCGGCTCCGTCGCGTCGCGCCAGCGTTACTGGGCGCGCAGCACGGTCGGCTGGCCCGTCGTTGCGAAGGCCGAGCCGAATGCCGCGCATCGCGCAATTGCGCGACTCGGCGCGGCGGGGCATGTCGGCGCGCTCGTCACGCAGAATGTCGATGGCTTGCATCAGCGCGCGGGCAGCAGCGACGTGATCGAACTGCACGGCAGCATCGGCGAAGTGACGTGTCTGGATTGCGGCACGCATCACACGCGCCGCTCGATCCAGCAGACCTTGATCAACGAAAACCCCGCGCTGCTTCACGTGATCGCCGAACCGGCCGCCGATGGCGATGCGCATCTTGAATGGCACGATCTCGGCTCGTTTCGTATTCCAGCGTGCCCGAACTGCGGCGGGCTGCTCAAGCCCGCTGTCGTGTTCTTCGGCGAAAACGTGCCGAAGGCGCGCGTCGAAGCGGCCACGCACGCACTCGATGCCGCCGATGCGATGCTCGTGGTCGGTTCGTCGCTGATGGTCTATTCGGGCTATCGCTTCTGCGTCTGGGCGCAGAAGATGGGCAAGCCGCTCGCCGCGATCAACATCGGGCGCACGCGCGCCGATTCGCTGCTGTCGCTGAAAGTGGAAGCGCCCTGCGGCGATGCGCTTGCCGCGCTCGCGGCGCGCCTCGCGGTCGACTGACGAACACGCCAATGAACAGGGAACAGCGATGCTCACATCGATAGAAGAACTGGAAGCGTTGTACGGACAGCCGCACGAACGCTCGGTGCGCAAGGAGATTCCTTACGTCAACGACTGCTATCGCGCGTTCATCGAAAACTCGCCGTTCATCGTGCTGGCGACGGCTGGGCCCGAAGGGCTCGACTGCTCGCCGCGCGGCGACGCGCCCGGCTTCGTGCGTCTGATCGACGAGCGCACGCTGGCGATACCCGACCGCATCGGCAACAACCGCGTCGACAGCCTGCGCAATGTGATCGTCAATCCGCATGTGGGACTGCTGTTCGTCGTGCCGGGTGTCGGTGAGACGCTGCGTGTGAATGGGCGCGGGCGCGTTTCGGCCGATCCGGCGCTGCTGGAAACCTTCGCGGTGGACGGCAAGCTGCCGCGCTCGGTGCTGATCGTCGATGTCGATGCGGTGTACTTTCATTGCTCGAAAGCGCTCGCCCGCTCGAAGCTGTGGGATCCGGCGCGCCACGTCGAGCGCTCGCGGCTGCCGAGCGCGGGCGACATGCACAAGCGGATTTTCGGTGAGACTTTCGACGCGCTCGCGTATGATCGCGACCTCGTTGAACGGATGCGCACCAGCCTGTACTGAACGACACGCCATGACCACGCCCGACCTCAATCTGCGCCAGCACGCGCCCGCCGCCGAGCGCAACCGCGAGCCGATTCTCGCCGTTCTCAAGCGCGTGCTGCCCGCCACGGGCACCGTGCTCGAGATCGCGAGCGGCACGGGCCAGCATGCGATCCACTTCGCTGCGGCGCTGCCGCAACTCGTCTGGCAGCCAAGCGACGCCGACGACGAAGCGCGCGCATCGATCGCCGCATGGACCGCGCATAGCGGCCTGACCAACGTGCGCGCGCCGCTCGCCCTCGACGTGCGCGACGCGTCGTGGGGCATCGAAGCCGCCGACGCGATCGTCTGCATCAACATGATCCATATCTCGCCGTGGGAGTCGGCACAGGCGCTGATCGACGGCGCGGGACGGCTGCTGCCGGCTGGCGGCGTGCTGTTCCTGTATGGGCCGTATCGTCGCGGCGGCGCGCACACGGCGCCGAGCAACGCCGCGTTTGACCAGCAATTGCAAAGCCGCAATCCCGCATGGGGCGTGCGCGACATGGAAGATGTGGTGGCACTCGCGGACGCCGCGGGCTTCGACGCCGACGAACCCGTCGAGATGCCCGCCAACAACTTCAGCCTCGTGTTCAGGAAACGTTAGCGGCTGCGGCGGGTCAGACGTTGAATCCGTGGCCGCATCAAAGGCGTTCGCGACGTGTTTCGCGGACTAAGCTTTAGAGAACCGTCAGCGGTATCACGGCAGCATCGACACATCCCGGCAGGCGGCGCGAAAGCAGGACGAAAGCCAGCATGCATCGTCCGTGCCGGACCCGGTCGTGCGGGACTCCGGGATGACGGGCGGGAGGAGTACGCGAGCGTCATCCCGTCATTTCTTTTATTCTTTCATCCTCGACGCCGCGCCTCGATGGTTGGCGCGGCCTCACGACTTAACGGAATCTGGAGAATTCACATGGGCAAACAGGCAATCGGCGTAGTGGGGCTGGCGGTGATGGGCCGGAATCTGGCGCTGAACATCGAAAGCCGCGGCCACGCGGTCTCCGTGTTCAACCGCACCCGCGAGAAAACCGACGAACTGATCGCGGAGTTTCCCGACCGTAAGCTGGTTCCGACCTACACGCTGGAAGAGTTCGTCGCATCGCTCGAAAAGCCGCGCCGCATCCTGATGATGGTGAAAGCGGGCGCCGGCACCGACGCGACCATCGCGTCGCTGCAGCCGCTGCTGGAAAAGGGCGACATTCTGATCGACGGCGGCAACACGCATTTCACCGACACCATCCGCCGCAATCAGGATCTGGCGAAGTCGGGTCTGCACTTCATCGGCACGGGCGTGTCGGGCGGCGAAGAAGGCGCGCTCAAGGGCCCGTCGATCATGCCGGGCGGCCAGCGCGAAGCCTATGATCTCGTGGCCCCGATCCTCACGGAAATCGCCGCGAAGGCACCGGACGGCGAACCGTGCGTCGCGTACATGGGTCCGGACGGCGCGGGCCATTTCGTGAAGATGGTGCACAACGGCATCGAATACGGCGACATGCAACTGATCGCCGAAAGCTACGCGGTGCTCAAGCAGGTGCTCGGCCTGTCGAACCAGGAACTGGGCGCTGTGTACACCGAGTGGAACAAGGGCGAGCTGGACAGCTACCTGATCGAGATCACCTCGAAGATCTTCGACAAGAAGGACGAGGAAACGGGCAAGGATCTCGTCGACGTCATCATGGACCGCGCCGCGCAGAAGGGCACGGGCAAGTGGACGAGCCAGAACGCGCTCGACCTCGGCG
The DNA here is from genome assembly GCF_017104715.1 of Burkholderia sp. Ac-20365. Taxonomy (GTDB): domain Bacteria; phylum Pseudomonadota; class Gammaproteobacteria; order Burkholderiales; family Burkholderiaceae; genus Paraburkholderia. The sequence goes on along the minus strand of NZ_JAAGPI010000029.1, from coordinate 102,644 downwards.
CGCCGCTGCCGCTGATCACGGAAGCCGTGTTCGCGCGCGTGCTGTCGTCGCTGAAAGATCAGCGCGTGGCAGCCAGCAAGGTGCTCGAAGGCCCGGCCGCCAAGCCGTTCGCGGGCGACCGCGCCGCCTTCATCGAAGCCGTGCGCCGCGCGCTCTACTTCAGCAAGGTAATTTCGTACGCACAGGGCTTCGCGCAACTGCGCGCGGCATCGGACGAATACAAGTGGGATCTGGACTACGGCACGATCGCGAAGATTTTCCGCGCCGGCTGTATCATCCGCGCCCGCTTCCTGCAGAAGATCACGGACGCCTATTCGAAGGACAAGCAGATCGCCAACCTGCTGCTCGATCCGTATTTCCGCGACATCGCGGCGAACTATCAGGCGGCGCTGCGCGAAGTCGTGATCGCCGCGACCACGGCGGGCGTGCCGGTGCCGGCGTTCTCGTCGGCGATTGCGTATTTCGACGGCTACCGCTCGGCGCGTCTGCCGGCTAACCTCGTGCAGGCGCAACGCGACTTCTTCGGCGCGCATACGTTCGAGCGCCTCGACAAGCCGGGCAGCTTCCACGCGAACTGGTCCTGACGAGTAGGGCTGGCGTTCCAGGCAGCCCGTCTGTCCGCGCTTCAAACGCCCCGGCGCCTTCATGGCGCCGGGGCGTTTTTCATTGCCCGGCCGCATTGTTTCATCCAGTGCACGTTTTTTGGAACACAGTGTTGCAATTTTTTGATCTCAAAAACGCCTTGTCCGCCTGTGTTTGCGAATTATTTCAATAATCGCAACATAGTTTAGCCAATCTAGGGATTTCCCTAGGACGTCTCCTTACCTAAACTTGCTTCAACGCTGACGGACACGGTGTCCGAAGCGAATCAAAAAACAAGTTCTCGGAGGTTGTCCATGAAAGCCCTGATTTCCGCAGTCGTTCTCGCTGCCGCTATCGCCGCTCCTGTCGCATCGTTTGCACAATCGAGCCAGCAACCGCTGACGCGCGCTGAAGTCCGCGCAGACCTCGCCCGCCTGGAAAAGGCCGGCTACGATCCGCTCGGCGATCGCCAGAATTACCCGAACAACATCCAGGCCGCCGAAGCGCGCGTGCACGCAGAAGACGTCGCGCAAGCCGGCACGAGCGGCTACGGCGTGCAGACGAATGGCACGTCGCAAGCTGGCCGTTCGCTGGCCGACGAAAAGGGCCCGCGCTCGGTGTTCTTCGGCAACTAAGCTGAAAACTTAGCTGAAAGCGTCGGCTGGGTCCGCGAGCCCAGCCAGCGCGAGCAGGTAAAAAAGCGCCGCCCAGGTCAAACCTGGGCGGCGTTTTTTACATCCAGTCCGCGTTATGCTCGACGCATCGCGGGCCGACGCGTTACCGCGGCATATGCGGAATCGCTTCGTTGTTCGCGACGTTCAACTGATGTACCTGCCGGTGCACCTTGTTCAGTTGCGCCTGAGCCGCGGTCCGCTGCGATTCGAGTTGCGCGAGATCCTTGCGCAACTGATGCTGCCGGCTGGTAACCGCCTGATCCTGTTCGGTCGTGCGCTGCAAGCCCTCGCGCAGCCGTTCGGCATGCGCTTCGGATTCGGCGATCAGGCGCTTCAGCTGTTCATTCTGCGCTTCGAGTTGCAGGCGGCGGGTTTCGCCGTCGGACAGCCGTGTCGCCTGTTCCTGCATGTGGTGGAACAGCTGCTTCGCCGTATTCATATCGCTCGTGCATAGCACGCGCCACAGCCGTTCCTCCTGAAACAGTGCGACGTAGTATTTCAGTTCTTTGGGATGAAACAGCAGGCTGACGGAATAATCAAAAGTGCGAAACGTGTGAAAGGTCGTGAGTTCTGCGCTGTTGTTCATGCGTTCTACATCGGCGGCGTCGGCGAGTTGCACGGCGCGACCGTTCGGCGCGGAGGGCGTGACCTGCACCGCATGCAGCGGCGTGACGGCGCGTGGCGACGCACTGACGGGCCGTTCATCGATCGTTGTGCCTGCATCGCTTTCGCTCGTGGACGCCTCGTCGAGCCGGGCAGGGTCGGATTGCGGGGCGCTTTGCGCCGGGAAATGCAGGTGTGCTGCAGCACCATTGCCGACAGCGGCACGACGCATGTTCAATAGATTTTTCACGATCGGTCCTCGGTGGGCGGCCGGGAAGCCATACCTTGTCTGGGTGGCGGGCGTGTCAATGCAACGTGCGTTGCCCGCGCGCGATATCGTCGAATAGCGCATGGCTGGGCTCCAGCGCGAAGAGCCACGACTGGTCGTATTCGCTCAGCGCTTCGAGCGCCTGTCTCAGCTGTTCGAGCGCGACAGCGGGAATCTCGACGCTCGCTTCCACGCCGCTCGACAGGCGGCTTACGCTGGCAAGCTGCACGAGGGCATCGGCGGCCTCGGCGACATCGACGGCGAAGACGAGATGCGCATTGAGCAGTTCGACCAGCGCAGAGGATGAAGTCATCTCGTCGACATTCAACTGCACGGCAAGAAACAACGCCTTGTTCATGAGACCTCCTCGTTAGACGGTAACGCTGAAGTGGAATGAACCGTCTTGCCGCGCATCGCGCCTGCGGGCATGCGCATGATCGTTGACCGCAGCAAGATTCAGTATAGGCGAGCACCTCAGCTATGCAATGGCTCGCAAGCCGCATGCAACGGCCTTCTCCGGGCAGGTGAGCAAGACGCGTGCATGCGCGCGGGCGCCACTATAATGTGCAGTTCGACAACAATCATTGCGCAAGGCCGCCATGAAGATCGTCCGCAGCAGCACGTTTACAGCAGAGCGTCCCTGGGGCGCGCTCGATATCGCCAACATGAACGGCATCACCACGCGTCTGCACTGGACCGACCAGCCGTACAAGTGGCATATCAACGACGGCGAGGAAGTGTTTGCCGTGCTGAACGGACGGGTGGAGATGCGCTATCGCGAAGCAGGCGTCGAGCATTCGACGGTGCTGGAAACGGGCGATGTGTTCCATGCGTCGGTCGGCACCGAGCACGTGGCGCATCCTATCGGCGAGGCACGCATTCTGGTGATCGAGTCGGAAGGCAGTGTGTGACGCTGCTTGTGCTGATCGCATGAAATTGCTTGGGATTGCAGAAGAATTCACGGAGTCCATGAATACAGCGGTATCAGCCGGTTGAGCGTCGGTAACCGACATGGCGAGCCTGCAAGATTCGTGTTTGCCACGCGTCATTTTTCCGACCGCTGGTCGAGGCATAATATTTGCACTGCATAACCCGCTACACGTTCGAACGACGGGCGGCCGACCTTGAGCCGCCGTCCCATACCGCGTCGAGGGCCACAAAAATGACAGTAAAACGGCAATACGTCGTCACGCAGGTTTTGATCTCGCTCGCCGCCGCGAGCATGCTCGGCGCGTGCACCACGTACCCGTGGGACACGACGGCGCCGCCGGCGCCCACTTACCGAACGTCGGGCGGCGCGGCCGCCACCGGCGTGCCAGCCGGCTTCTACCGCGTGAATCCGGGCGATACGCTGCAAAGCATCGCCGGCGCCTACGGCCAGCACGCGCAGGATATCGCGGCCTGGAACGGGCTGACGCAAATGTCGCCCGTCGCGCCCGGCCAGTTGCTGCGCGTCGGGCCGCCAGCCTATGCGCAGACCACGCCGGTACCGACGCCGGCACCGACCATCACGCCGGTCCAGCCCGCGCCTGCTGCGCCGCCTGCGCAGGTCGCGCTCGCGTGGCCGCTGCGCGGTCCGATTCTCAAGCCGTTCGTGCCGGGCAAGTCCAAAGGCATCGTGATCGGCGGCCGTCCGGGCGACCCGGTGCGCGCAGCCGCGACGGGTCGCGTCGTCTACGCGGGTACGGGCATCGAGGCGTACGGGCCGCTCGTCATCATCAAGCACGATGACACGCTGATCACGGCTTACGGCCAGAACAGCAGGCTGCTGGTGCAGGAAGGCGATGCCGTCACGCAAGGCCAGCCGATCGGCGAAGTCGGCACGGACAGCAGCGGCGTGCCGTCCATCCAGTTCGAAGTGCGCAAGGACGGCAAGCCGGCCGATCCGCTCAGCTTCCTGCCGCGCTGAACCGAAGGTCGGTTGCGCATCTGGAAACGCATCCGAAAGGCCAACACCTCGACAGCAGATTGTTGGCCCCGATCAATCAGTCCATCTCTCCAGCAACGGCGCAAGGCCCATCGCAGCAGGGTTTGCCGCATTTGGCATGGTGCGTGCAGCACGCCCATTGAGCACGGCGCGGCCCGCGCTCGCCAACCCTTATCGTTGCTGGAGAATCATCATGACTCATCTGCTAGTGAAAGACCTGTCGCGGGTCGACGAACTCGATTGTCAAATCGCGAAGACTGTGCGTGGCGGCATCCAGACCGTCACCCTTCCAACCGAGCCGAGCCCATGGCCGAGCTTGCCCGGCGTGCCATCGCTGCCCTGGCCGCCGTTGCATCTGCCCACTCCGCCCATTTATGCGGGCGGCGGGCCCGTGATCACGCCGTATCACGGCGCCGTGCCTGTCGATGCCGATCCGCGCCTGCAGTAATCGGCGTGCTTTGGGCAGAAAAAAGGCGAGCCATCTTGCATGGCTCGCCTCGTCGTATGGATGCCGGAAAGGAAGGGGCCGGTCCACGTCCCATCAACCGCAATGCGACGCGTCAGGTATGCGCTGTTGCTTCGCATCGCGTCGGCAGATACCTGCACCGTGGTCCGGCCGCCGATACTGTGTCACACCGTCCGAAGGCGGGCTATCAGGATTCTTCGAAATCGACGTGAGAGAGTTCTGACTCACGTCAACGCGATCTGCACGACCTTGACGATCACCAGCGCAACCGCCACGACCAGATAACCGCGCAGCGCGCTCATCCAGATACGGCGCGAGAGCGTCATCGTGGGCCGGGGCAGCGTGTCGAGCGGCGGGGTGCGCCACGTCGCGCGCTCGGTCTTGCTGACAATCGGCGTGACAATCGGCGCATGATCGACCACTTGTGCACCGCGCAGCTTGCGCAGCGTGGTCGCGGCGACGAAACCCACCACGGCGAGCAGCGTGCCGCCTGCGAGAATCTCGATGATCGCGTGCCCGCTGATGTCGGGATAGACGACGGACGCCGTCAGCACTACCGACAGCAGCACCAGCGCCCACACGACCGCGCCCGTGAACAGATTCAGCCCTTTCGAATTGACCCACGGCCCGAGCACCGCGCGGTCGTTGCACAGCAGCAGCAGGAACACGGTTGCGCTCGGCAGCAGCACACCTGCGAGCGTTTGCACCGCTTCCGTCAGCAGACCAAGCGGGCTGCCGGGGATCAGCACGAGTCCTGCGGCGGCCGCGACGATCGCGAAGTACACGAGATAAAAGCCCTTCGCATCGGCGACGCCGCGATGCAGCGAATGACGGATCTTGAACGTGTCGCCGATCGCATAGGCGGTGGACAGCGACACCGCCGCCGCGCCGATGATGCACGCGTCGATCAGCGCAATCGCGAACAGCACGGCAGGCGTGCGGCCCGCATACTTCTCGAGGCCGGCGATCACGCCGCCTGCATCGGTGAACTGGCCGAATTCCGGCTTGCCGCCGAACAGCGCCGCGCTGAACGAGATCATCGCGATCGCGCCGATCAGCACGAACACGATGCCGATCCACAGGTCGGCCTTCTCGTACTTCATGAAGCGCGGCGTGATGCGCTTGTCGATCACGTAGCTCTGCTGGAAGAACAGCTGCCACGGCGCGACGGTCGTGCCGACGATGCCGATCACCAGCAGCATCACGTCCGACAGCTTCGCGTGAGCGGGCCATGCGGGCATGAAGAGGTGATGCGTCATCTGCGAGACGGGCGGATGGATCGTCACGAGCACGGGCACGAGCAACAGGCTCATCAGACACAGCACGATCGCGAAGCGCTCGAAGCGTTTGAAGTCGCCGGTACTGACGGCCGCCATCGTCAACGCGGCGGCGATACACACGCCCGCGACCTTCGATACACCGAAGAAGTCGAGCACGAACGTAATGCCGATGAATTCGGTGACGATGGTCAACGCATTAAGAATGAACAGATCGATGACGCTGAACGCACCCCAGAACTTGCCGAAGCGTTCGAAGATCAGACGCGCATGACCGACGCCCGTCACGGCGCCCAGACGCAGCACCATCTCCTGATTGACGTAAAGAACTGGCACGAGCAGCAGCAGCGTCCACAGCAACGTGGTGCCGTAGTTTTGCCCGGCTTGCGTATAGGTGCCGAAGGCGCCCGCATCGTTGTCGCCGACCATCACGATAAGGCCGGGTCCGACGATCGCGAGCAAGGTGCGCAGCCGCGCGCCCCAGCTGTTGCGCGGAGCGGTGTCGTGATGCGCGATCGTGCCGAGCGCGCCGCGGATATCGCCGACATGCGCATCGTCGAGAACAGCGGAGCGTGTCGGTAGTGCTTGTGGTGGCGTTGCCATTGTTATTCTCCCTTGAACGGATATAGGTCGAATGATTTCCGTTTATGCGGCCAGGCGTTGGCGCAGGCGCGCGGCGATGCTGTGCAGCGTGTTCGCGAACGTCGCGAAGCGCTCGCGTCGTTCGTACTTCAGCGAAAGGAACGCGTCGTAGTGCGCGCGCGCTTCGCGGGTTTGCGGCAAGGTCGAAAGAAGCAGGCAGTACATATCGGTTCTCCGGCACGAGGCTCGTGCGTGTGAGGCGGCAGGCGCTGGAGAATCGATGGAATCGAAATGCGGTCGCTTGCCTGCCTCAGGTGGTTAAAGGCATATCAGGGCTCAAGGGATGACTGTCACTGTCGGGCATGGCGAGCTCCGGTTCATTGATAAAACGCATCGCGATTTGCGAAACGCACGTCGATCAAAGGCACGACGATGAACAGGTAGAACGTTCGCGGCTCAGGCGCGGACACACGCGCGCAGACGCGGCCACGCGAAGCGATACGAAAGCCGCGCAAAAGCAGAAAGCGGCTACGAATCACGCGCGAACGCGCTACGCCGGGTGCTGGACCCAAAGGCGCTAAACAGGATGCACGAGGGATGAAACTGCGACGCGCACCGTCTGCCTGCTGGCAAGACGGCGGCTAAATGAGACAGGCGCGGACGTCTTGCCGCTCAGGCGGCGAAACTGTTCGAAAACGTACTACTGCAACTGTCCAAGGCAACGCCCCTCAAATTTCGAGATAAGAGAATTTTATGCCTGTGAGCAAAGCCGAGTCAATGCACTTTCTTAAGCAGAACCGAAATATGCGGTGAAGCGCACATGGGCCGTCGTGCGTCGTCCACACAAGTCCCGCACAAGTCGCTGCGTATTTCTCCGGGCCCTTTCTATACTGGGATCAGCCGCAAACACAACGGGCCACGTATTCCAAAGGTCCGACCATTCATCAGGCTTTCAGATCGCTCAATAGCAGCTAACGATGAGGCGATCACTGGAGGAGACATGAGCCTGTCAGCCCTGCATCCCGGCGCTGGCGCGATCGGCGCCCCTGCGCCGCACAAGCCCGCGCTCCGCTCGCTGGCGCTTGCCGCGCTGGGTGTCGTCTACGGCGATATCGGCACGAGTCCGCTTTACTGTCTGCAAACCGTGTTCGATTCGAAAAGCGGTTTGCCGCTGACGCCGCTGAACGTGATCGGCATCGTCTCGCTGATCTTCTGGTCGCTGACCATCGTCGTGTCCCTCAAGTATGTCGCGCTGATCCTGCGCGCGAACAATCATGGCGAAGGCGGCATCATGGCGCTGCTCGCGCTGGCGGCGTCGTCCGTGGCGGACCGGCCGAGGCTGCGACGTTCGCTGCTGATCGTCGGTGTGATGGGCGCGTCGCTCTTTTACGGCGACAGCATCATCACGCCCGCGATCTCCGTGCTGAGCGCCGTCGAAGGGCTGGAGGTGGCCGCGCCGTTTCTGAAGACCTGCGTGATACCTGTGACGCTCGTCGCGATCATCACGCTGTTCGTGATGCAGAAGCATGGCACGTCGGGTATCGGCGCGGTGTTCGGGCCGGTGATGGTGGTCTGGTTCGTCATCCTGGCCATAGTCGGCGTGACGAACGTGGTCGCCGCGCCCGCGATCCTCGCCGCGCTCGATCCGCTCGCCGGCCTCGCGTTCTGCCTGCGTCACGAGTGGCTTGCGTTCGTCGCGCTGGGTGCCGTCGTGCTGTCGCTGACGGGCGCCGAGGCGCTCTATGCCGACATGGGCCACTTCGGCGCGCGGCCGATCCGCCTGACCTGGTTCGGCCTCGTGTTTCCGGCGCTCGCGCTGAACTATCTGGGCCAGGGCGCGCTGCTGATCGCCCAGCCCGCCGCGGTGCAGAACCCGTTCTATCTGCTCTTTCCGCAATGGGCGCTGTATCCGATGATCGTGCTCGCGACGGTCGCCACCGTGATCGCGTCGCAAGCCGTGATCTCCGGCACGTACTCGATGACCAAGCAGGCGATGCAACTGGGCTTCCTGCCGCGCATGAACGTGGTCTACACGTCGGAGCGGGAGATCGGCCAGATCTATGTGCCCGGCATCAACTGGACGCTGCTCGCGGCGGTGGTGGCGGCCGTGCTTGGCTTCGGCTCGTCGACGGCGCTCGGTTCCGCATATGGCATTGCCGTGACAGGAACGATGCTGATCACGACCTTGCTGACCTTCTTCGTCGTGCGTTACGCATGGCATTACAACTGGCTGCTATGCGTGTTCGCGACGGCGTTCTTCTTCGTGATCGACGCGACGTTCTTCTCGGCGAATCTGCTGAAGATCGTCGAAGGCGGCTGGTTCCCGCTGATGATCGGCTTCGTGATGTTCACGATCATGGCGACATGGGGACGCGGCGGCGAAATCATGCGGGCCGAAGCACGCGTGCACGCGGGCACGATGCCGCTCAAGGCGTATCTGGAAAAGCTGCTCGCAGGCCAGCCGGTGCGCGTGCCCGGCACGGCGATCTTTCTCACGCCCAATCCCGACAGCGTGCCGCATGCGCTCGTGAACAACCTGATGCACAACCACGTGCTGCACAGGCGCGTGGTGTTTCTCACGGTGAACAACGAGGAAATACCGTGGGTTGCCGAGCACGAGCGCGTCAGTCTGCGCACCGTCTGCGAAGGCTGCTATCAACTCACGGTCCGCTATGGCTTCAAGGATGAAGTCGATCTGCCGAAAGCGCTCGAAGCCGCCGCGCCGCAAGGTCTCGATTTCGATCCGTGCGAGGCGTCGTATTTCCTGAGCCGCGCGACCGTCGTGCCGACGCCGGGCGCAGGCATGGCGATGTGGCGCGAGCGCCTCTTCGCAGTGATGCTGCATAACGTCGGCAATGTGGCGGCGTATTTCAAGCTGCCGGCCAATCGCGTGATCGAGGTCGGCGCGCGCGTGGAGATCTGACGCTGCCGATGCGTTCGACGCCCGCTCGCGTTTGCATTCGACAATTTGCCCGACCATACTGCGCGAGTGTTGCATTCTTCAGGCGGAACGCAGATGAGCCATGACGCCTCACATGAACATCAGCATGATCACGCGCACGACCATGACCACGCCCACGAAGGCAGTGCGTTGCCCGAAATGGACTTGCGCGTGCGCGCGCTGGAATCGTTGCTGATCGAAAAGGGCTATGTCGAGCCGAAAGCGCTCGACGTACTGATCGAAACCTACGAGCACAAGGTCGGGCCGCGCAACGGCGCGCGTGTCGTGGCGAAAGCGTGGAGCGACCCTGCTTTCCGCCAGTGGCTGCTCGACGACGCGACGGCGGCGATTGCATCGCTCGGCTTCACGGGGCGGCAGGGCGAACACATGGTCGCGCTGGAGAATACGCCGCGCGTGCACAACATGGTCGTGTGCACGCTCTGTTCGTGCTACCCGTGGCCTGTGCTCGGCCTGCCGCCTGTCTGGTACAAGTCGGCGCCGTACCGCTCGCGAGCGGTGATCGATCCGCGCGGCGTGCTGGCGGAGTTCGGTGTCACATTGCCCGCCGACACCGAAATCTGCGTATGGGATTCGACAGCGGAAGTGCGCTACCTGGTGCTGCCGATGCGCCCGCCCGGCACGGACACGCTCAGTGAAGACGAACTCGCCGATCTCGTCACGCGCGATTCGATGATCGGCACCGGGCTCGCGCTCGCGCCGCACGAAGCGAAGCGCGCAAGCGGAGGCCAGTCATGAACGGCGCACAGGATCTCGGCGGCATGCAATCGTTCGGGCCCGTCGTGTCTGAAACGGACGAGCCGTATTTCCACGCGGACTGGGAGCGTCACGCATTGGCCCTGACGATCGCGATGGGATCGACGGGCAGATGGAATATCGACATGTCGCGCGCCGCGCGCGAAAGCCTGCCGCCCGCGCAATATCTGTCGAGCAGCTACTACCAGATCTGGTTCGCGGGTTTGCGCAAGCTGTTGATCGACACGGGACTCGCGACGTCGAGTGAGATCGACAGCGGCGTATTGCAACAGCCCGCTGCAGCCGTGCCACGCGTGCTGGCCGCCGATCAGGTCAATCCGATGCTGTTTCGCGGCAGCCCCGCGTCGCGGCCCGCGCCGTCGCCCGCGCGTTTTGCGGTTGGTGACATGGTGCGCACGCTGACGCTCAATCCCACCACACATACGCGTCTGCCGCGCTATTGCCGCGGCAAGCGCGGCCAGATCGTCGCCGTGCATGGCGCGCATGTCTTTCCCGATTCGAACGCACTTGGACGCGGCGAGGATCCGCGCTGGCTGTACACGGTGCGTTTCGACGCAATTGAGCTGTGGGGCAAGGACACGACGGCAGCGGCGGTGTGCGCCGATTGCTGGGAGCCGTATCTCGAAGCGGACGGTGCGGCATGAGCGCGCTCACCTGTCCTTCCTCGCCGCCCGTGTCGGGCGAATTGCTCGACGCGCTGCCCGGCTTGCCGCGCGACGGCGCCGGTCCCGTTTTCGCCGCGCCGTGGCAGGCGGCGGCGTTCGCGATGACACTCGCGCTCCACGAGCGCGGCGTCTTCACGTGGACCGAATGGGCCGCGGCGCTGTCCGACGCGATCCGCGACGCGCAGGCGCACGGCGATCCCGATCGCGGCGACACCTATTACGCGCACTGGCTGACCGCGCTCGAACGCATCGCGACGGCCAAAGGCTGTGTGACGCACGACGGGTTGATCGAGCGCAAGCACGCGTGGGACGCGGCGGCGCGCCGTACCCCGCACGGCCAGCCGATCGGGCTGGACTGAGGCGTTGGCGCGTCGCGCGAAGGTTATCCGGCGATGGGATCTTTGTCGGGCGGACCTTCGGGCCGCTGCGGCTCGTCGTTGTGATGGCCCGGCGACGGCGGCGTGAGCGGATCAGCGCCTTCGGGATCGCGCGTCGGATCGGCGAGCGGGTCGGGAATCGGGCTGGTGTGCATGGTGTGACCTCGTGGCGATGTGGCCGATCTGGCAACCGGCGGTGGACACCTGCGCGCTGCTCGGGCGGCGAGCTACGCAGCGTCGTGCTCTTTCACTAGCGTAGGCGATGACCGCGAAGACTGCAGGTGCGTGTCGCATGCGGCGGCGGTCAGGAGCGGCTCAGCGCGTCATTCAATGCCGTGTTCTGCGCTGCCGGTCGACGCTCAGGCGCCAGTAGCGCTCGGCGGCATATACGTCGTCGTAGCCGTGGGGCCCGAAGGCGCGCAACTGGCTTTCGTACGCGGACACGGCTTCGCGCTTGAGCAGCGCCTGGCGCTCGCGATCGAGCGCGTGATCGGCTGCGGGGCTGGCGGGCGTCGCAACGATGCCGCGCCCGGCCAGTTCGACGAGCCGCTGCTGGACGAGTCCCGGTATCGGCCGGTAGATCGCCTCTTCGTACGCGAACCATTCGAGGTGCGACATGCGCGGCAGGATTTCGCAGCACGCTTCGAAGACGCGGCCGTGATCGTCGTGAAAGAGGCCTAAAGGCATCAGCAGCGTATTGGCCGTCGAGCCGTAGATGGCTTCTTCGAGCGCGGCAGCGAGCTTGCCGATTGACGGCGAATCGCCGTATTGCGCGTCGCGAAACGGCAGGCGCACGGGGATCGCGTCGAGCACCGCGAGCGCATTGTTGTCTTCGATGGTGCGCGCGTGGATCGATTCGTACGCGCCCGTGAAGCCCGCCTTGTGATCCCACTCGGTGTGCATGTCCTGCGCGGGCGGCGCGGCGAACACCGTGCACACGGCGGCGTCGGGATGCGCTGCGAGCAGGGCGCCGCAACCGAAGACGGCGTCGTCGAAATGCGGGGAGACGATAAAAAGGCGCGGGCTGGTTTCGCTCATGAGATCCTGGCTGAATGCGGATTGAGTCGTCCGGCGGCATGCTGTGTTGTCGGCGTGCACGATTTTGGCGCACGGAGACAGCTTAGACCAACGACGCGATATACGCTCGCCGGTTTTCGCGGTGCAACACGGCGCAAGCGGCATGCCTGAGCGCGGCTTTCCCGTATTGGCTCACCTCGCCGCGCGTTTTGCTCCCGGAGACGCTCACTCCGAACATCGACCCGTTATCGATTCAAGCGTGCGTATATGTCAAAGGCGTGAGCGGCTGGAAGTTAGAGGTTATGCAGGTCTTCAGGCCGGTCGATATCGCTGAGCACGCCGGGATCGTCGACATCGATGCGTTTGACGGGATACGTTGCGAAGAGCGCGCGGGCACCCGTATCGCCGTCGAGCGCGAGCAGTGCGTCGCGGTGTTCGATGCCGAAGCCGACGGGATGGCCGCGTTGACCCTGATACCAGGGCGCGACGATGGACGCGCCGTCGTCCACGGCGCGCGCGACGGTTTCGATGGTGGGTGTGGCGATGCGCGGCATATCGGCGAGCGCGACGATCCAGCCGTCCGCGTCTTCGCTGGCTTCGATACCGGCAGCGAGGCTGGCGCCCATGCCGCGCTCGGCGTCGGCGGAAAAGATCACGTGACAGCCGGCGTCGTTGAGGAGACGGGCGAGCAGTTCCGAGCCGGGACGCACGATGGCGATCACATGCGGGACGACGAGCAGCAGCCGATGCGCGGATTCGTAGGCGACGGGCGTGCCGTCGGGGAGGCGCGCGAGGAGTTTGTTGTGGATGCCTTCCGGGTCGAAGCGCGAGCCGTAGCCGGCAGCGAGCAGTATGCCGGTGGCGAATGAGGCGTAGGCCATGGCGGCACCTGGAAGAGGGGGAAGGGATATTGTGCGGCGCAACGGCCGCGGTTTCAAGTTTGGTTTTGTTGTGGGTTTTTCTGCGAAGCCATTTTGGGTTTTGTTTTGGGTGTTGCTGGGATTTGTGGTTTGGTTTTGTTTTCGCTGGCATCCGCGTGATGTTTTGCCTGGTTCAGGCGTTGCCCCTGTGCGGGGCGGCACTTACTTTCTTTGCCGCCGCAAAGAAAGTAAGCAAAGAAAGCGGGCTAACACCGCCCGCTCTTGACCACCGCCTGAGGGCCCCCAGCAGTTCCTCCGCCTCAATCGGCGTTCTGCCTTTCACTGCCCGTTGCCAGCGCTTCGAACAGGCGCCTCACCCACTTCAAGCACCCGTAGCGCAGCAAACGGCAGCGAATGGTTACGGCCGCCCAGGTGGCAAACTGTGTGTAGGTCGTAGTACTCCACACCTCAGCGCTCTTACGACACCGATCGTGCTTTCCAGTCCGGAGTGATGTGCGTACGTCGCGACAGCCTACACACAGTTTGCCGCCATAGAACGTGGGCGATGCGATCGCGCGTGTGGCCACGCGGGAGTGTGAAGCGGGTGATGCGCTCAATCAGAGCGTTGGCAACGGGCAGTGACAGGCAGAACGCCATGTGAAGTGGAGGACCCGTTGAGGGCCCTCAGGCAGAAACAAGGATTGGCGGTGTTCAGCGGCTTTCTTTTGCCTACTTTTCTTTGCCGCGGCAAAGAAAAGTAGGTGCCGCCCCGCACAGGGGCAACGCTAATAAACCAACAACATCACGCGGATGCCAGCGAAAACACAAGCAAACCGAACCAGCATCGCAAGACACAAAAAACTCAGAAGTTATGCTTCAGACCAACGGTAAAAGAAACCTGCTTATCGGTAGTCGAATTCGGCAGATTAGGAATCTGCGCATAGTTAGCGCTTTGCCCGGTAACGGGATCAACCCCAATCCCACTTCCAGCGGCCTTCTGATAAATCCCGACAGCATACAAAGTGGTCCGCTTGGACAAGCTATAAGTGGTGCCAAGGTTCACCTGATGGAATTTCGGTGAGCCACTCACATCGGTCTTCATCGAGTTATAGATATACGCCGCGCCCAGCGACAAAGCTGGCGTCACAGCATAAGTCGCATTGACTTCGACGATATCAAACCGTGCATCAGCACCTTGCGGCGTGGCGGCACTCGCAAAGTACTGACTATCATCGAGCCGGGTATGCGTATACACGAGACCAACGGTAGCCGGCCCGAACGTATAAGACCCACCCACCCCAAACGCTTTCAATGAACGCGCATTCTGCAACTCGCAATACATCGCAGTGGGATTGGAACAGGCAAAGTCACCGATATAACCTTGCTCTCCGCCCAGCGCCGCATCGAGCGGATTATTCAGATCGAGATAGCCGATACCAAATGAGAACGGCGCGTTGTTATAGCTCGCGGAAACCGCCCATCCACGCTTCTGCGAAAAATCGCCCGCCACACCGCCGAGTGAGTACGTACCGCTTGCGGAGAATCCAGCAATAGTAGGACTCACATACTGCACCGCATTGTTCAGATTCAGCGCAGCATTAAGATTGTCGACGTCGCCGATATGCGACCCATACAGCGTCGCCCACGTAATACTCGACGCATACGGCGCAAGCGCATTCGTGTACGAGTCGAACTGACGGCCGAACGTCAGCGTGCCGTAACGCTCGTTAGTCAGCCCAACCCACGCGTTCTGGTTGAACAGCGTGCCGCCCTGCACGAAGTTGCCGCTGCCCGTAAAAAAGCTGTTCTCGAGCTTGAACGTCACCGACGTGCCGCCGCCAATGTCCTCGCTGCCCGTCAAGCCAAAGCGCGATGGCGCGAGATTGCCCCCCGTGAACTGAAAATTATGCCCGCCGCCGACGCTGCCGTCCGCATGCGTGACCTGCTGGTTGTTCGTGTACGTGATGCCTGCATCCACATCGCCATACAGCGTGATGCTGCTCTCCGCATGCGCGATGCCAGGCGCGGTCATCGCTGCCATTGCGCCGGCGAGCGTGGCCACCGCCGCCACGATGCTGCGCGGCGTCGTCCGATGCTTCATGTCTCTTCCCCTTTGTCTCTTTAGCTTTGCGTTGTGATGATTCGTGTGCTGATGCATGGCTTATGCAGCGACGCACGAGCCATGCAAAGCCATGCAAATCGCGCTTACGCGTAATTGATCATCACCGACTTGCTTTCCATGTACTGCTCGATGACGGCGCGGCCCAATTCGCGGCCAAAGCCCGATTGCTTCATGCCGCCGAAGGGCAGTGCGTTGTCGAGCAGCGAGTGGCAATTGACCCACACCGTGCCCGCCGCAATGCGCGGAATCAGCTTGTGAACCGCCGACATATCGTTCGACCAGATGCTGGCGCCAAGGCCATATTGCGTGTCGTTGGCGAGTTGCACGGCATTGTCGATATCGTCGAATGGCATCGCGACCAGCACGGGCCCGAAGATCTCTTCGCGCACCACGCGCATCGAATGATTCGTATCGACCATCACAGTCGGCTCGACGAAGAAGCCCGGCTTGTCGATCAGCTTGCCGCCCGCAGCCGCGCGTGCGCCTTCCGCGAAACCCGAATCGATATAGCCGCACACGCGCTCGCGTTGCTTCGCCGAGACGAGCGGGCCGATCTGCGTCGTCGGGTCCATGCCCGCGCCGATCTTCAGGCTCTTCGCAATCTGCGCGACGCCGTCGATCACCTGATCGAACACCTTGCTATGGATATAAACGCGCGAGCCCGCCGTGCACACCTGGCCCTGGTTGAAGAAAATCGCGTCGGCGACGCCTTGCGCAGCCTTCGCGATATCGACGTCGGGCAGCACGATTACAGGCGACTTGCCGCCGAGTTCCAGCGACATGCGCGTCATGTTGTCGAGCGCCGCGTGGCCGATCAGCTTGCCCGTCTGCGTCGAACCGGTGAACGCGATCTTGTCGATGCGCGGATCGCGCGACAGCGCGGCGCCCGCCGTATGTCCATAACCGGTGATGATGTTCACCACGCCTTCCGGATAACCCGCTTCGCGGATCAATTCGCCAAGACGCAGTGCGGAAAGCGGCGTGTCTTCAGCAGGCTTCAGCACGACGGTGCAGCCCGTTGCGAGGGCAGGGGCGATCTTCCATGCCGCCATCAGCAGCGGGAAATTCCACGGAATGATTGCGCCGACCACGCCGACGGCTTCCTTGCGCGTGTACGCAAATACTTCGCTGCCCGGCATGTACGGCATGCCCGCATCGATCACGCTGCCTTCAATCTTCGTCGCCCAACCCGCCATGTAGCGGAAGCACTGCGCGGCCATCGACACATCGAGCCCTTGCGCGACCATCACCGACTTGCCGTTATCGAGCGATTCGATTTCGGCGAGTTCGCGCGCGTTGGCTTCGACGAGATCGGCGAGCTTCAGCAGCAGTCGTTCGCGGTCGGTGGTTTTCATCGTGCGCCACGGGCCTGCGTCGAATGCGCGGCGGGCAGCGGCGACCGCCTGCTGCACGTCGTGTTCGTTGGCTTCAGGCACGCGCGCGAGCACGCTGCCGTCGGCGGGATTCACGACGTCGATCGTGCGGCCCGACGTTGCATCCGTCCACTCCGCGCCGATCAGCATTTTCTTCGGCTTCGCGAGGAACGCTTGCGTTGCGTCGAGCAGCGGGAAGGTGTTGTTCGTCTCCATGTTCGATTCCTTTGATTGGGGTTTCAGTAGCGGTCGGCCACGCCCTTGATGCCGCGCTCGTGCAGGTCGCGGATCAGTCCGGCGCGCACGGTGGCGACATCGGAAAAAGCGGGGCGGCGGTGCGCGCTGATTTCGGCGGCTGTGTAGGGCTTGAAGTCTTTCGGCAGCGCGTCGCGGTTCATCGTCGTGAGCAGCCAGTTGAGCGTGTCGGCGAGTTCCTGATCGGAGAGCGCCGAGTTCGATGCGCCCGGCACGCGCATCACATACTCGCGACCCGCAGGCAGATGCTCGAAGTAGCCGAGCGAGTTCGCGAGCGGCGGTACCTTGCCGGGAATGCCGCCGCCCGTCGCCGTATGACAGCCCATGCAGTTGAGCACCCAGTGCTGCTGCGCGAGCGTGGCATCGGCAGCGCCTTCGGCATTGGCCGGCGAGGGCGGCGCGTAAGTCGCGGCGCACGCGACGAGCAGCATCGACATGCGGCGCGCCGCGCCGATCCACAGCGTTGCCGTCGACACCGCGCGCGCGCCGCGCGCGGGCGCTTGCGTCTGCACGCGGTCGCCGGCACGAGACACGCGGGCGGCGTTCATAGGCCGAGTCCTTTCACGACGGCAGCGCGTTGCGAATGAACGGCGGAGCTGTCCATCGTCTGCGCGCGCGCGGCCTTGATGTCAGCGGCCGTGAACGGCTTCGCGTCACCGTGCTTCGCGTTCAGGTCGAACACGACGTAGTTCAACACCTGAGCCAGGTCTTCGTCGCTGGCGCTCGCGAAGCTCGGCATCTTGAAGTTGTAGCTCTTGTCGTTGACCTTGATCTCGCCGAACATGCCGTGCACGACCGTCGATGTCAGTTGCGCGCGGCCCTGTGCCGTCGTCGAGTACTTGCCGGGATACTCGGTGAGCGGCGGCGCGAGTCCGTCCTGGCCCTTGCCGCCCGCCTGATGACACACCGCGCATTGCGCGTCGAACGTGCTCTTGCCGGCGGGATAGTGGATCGTCTGTGCATGCGCGACACCCGCCGTTGCGAACGACGCGGCCGCCGCAATACAGGCGGCCGCGAGTTTTCCAACGTGATTCGTCTTCATTGCTTTGCTGCTCCAAGCAGGACCGAAACCGAACAGTGATAGTTCGAGTTGCCGTTCGCCATACACCAGTTGATGTCGTTGTCGAGCGACAGCTTGTAGAGCGGCTTCTCGCGTTCGTTGCGATTGCAGAAGCACTTGCCGCACGAGGTTTTGCCGCAGCAGTCGTTGTACGAAACGATGTAGTCGGTGCCGTCGTGCGGATTGCGGCAGGTACCGATCCACGTGATCGGCGAAGGCGTCGTGCCCGGCGGGCAACTGCTCGACGTGCCGCCGCAGCAGCTGCAGAGCCAGCCGTCGATCGCGCAGTACTTCCAGTAGTCGCAGCTCATCGGATCGTCGCTTGCACCGGATGCCGCGGCGCCCGATGCAGCCGAAGCCGCATCTGCTGCATACGCCGTGCGATCGACGGGCAGCAGCGGCAGCATCGCCGAGCCGACCAGCACCTTGCCGAGCTTCGCCATCGCGCTGCGCCGCGAACTGCGCTGTGCGACGCCGCGTGCCGACTTCTCGAACCATGAATCAAAAACGCCCATGTGATTGTTCTCCGCTCAGGTTGTATTCGGGTTCGGCGCTCAGGCGTGCTGTTCGTGGCGATGATCGCCGTGCACGAACTCCTGCAGCGACGCGACGCCGCGTTCCTTCGCTTCGAACAGGCTTTCCAGATGCTCACGCGTATTCACGAGACCCTTCGCGCGCACCTTGCCGCTGTCGTCGAGCAGCACGGCATACGGCAGCTTGCCGATCTGATACGCCATGCCCAGTTCCTGCGACAGCACGTACGGGAAGCGGTCGAGGTTCTGCTTCTGCGCGAAGCGCTGATGTTCGGCGAGGTCGCCGTCGCTGGCGAGCACGATGTTGACGGGCGTCGTTTCGCTCGATTGCAGCGACGGCAGCAGCGGCAGCAGCTTCTTGCAGACCGGGCACGTCGGCGACAGGAAGAACAGCAGCGTGGCCTTGCCTTGCGCATCGATACCGCCGACCTTCACGTTCTGGCCGCGAATATCGGCAAGCTCGAAGGTCGGTGCGATTGCGCCGACAGCGGGGCCTTTATCGATCATCAATGCGCCTGCGGGCATGATGCGTTCGTACAGAATGCCGACCTGGCGAACGAGGGCGAGACAGATCGCGCCGAGCGCGAGAACGGCGATCCACAGGAGCGCGGTGGAAACGGTGAGAGCGGTTTGCATCATGAATTCCTCAAGTGAGAGAGGCGCGGCACGTTGGCCAGCAGCACATCGAAAGTGAGCAGTGCGCAGACGATCAGCAGCACGGCGAAGAAGAGCGTCAGGTAGTCGAACCACACGATCGAACGCGTCGCGGGCTCGATGAACGCGGTGGCGGCGAGCGCAGCGAGCAGCAGTGCGCGCCCGACATGGAACCAGCCGATGCCGCGCGGCGCGTTCGCTTGCGTCGCGGCTTGCGTTGCCGCAAAACCCGAGCAGCCGCAATCGATATCGGTGTGGCCGCGCAGGATGTTGAACGCGAGTCCCGCCGCGAACGCGAGCAGCAACGCGACCAGCACGATCGCGCCGATCACGCGTGTGTCGGGGAACAGCAGCGCGGCAGCGCCGACCGTTTCCGCTGCCGTGATGGCGAAGGCGGCGGGCGCCGTCAGCGCATCGGGCAACAGGCGGTAGTCGCCGAGCGCCTGACGGAACGCGGCAGGGCGCCGCCATTTGGCGACAGCGCCGAGCAGTACGACAATCGCCGTGCTGGCTTGCGCGCCCGTCGCGAGTACAGGATCGAGCATCATGTCGGCCTCACGGATTGACGAGCAGCGACGACGTATTGCCGACCTGCTTTTCGACGTGCTGCAGCTTGCCCGTACGCGCATCCATCACGACGAGATCCGACGTGCCCGTGATGCCGTAGAACAGCGGCTTGTCGTCTTCGCTGACCTGAATCGATGCGATCGGATCGATCTTCTGCTGCGACAGATCCCAGCGCGCAATGCGCTTTTTCGTCTGCAGGTCGTACACCCAGACTTCCGTGCCGGGATCCTTGTGCGTGCCTTCGCCGCCCTTGTGCATCGCGACGTAATAGCGATTCAGCTTCGCCTGCACGGCCGTCTGCTGCAAACCGCCCGGACGCCAGCCTTCGGCGCGCTCGGCATCCGTCAGCAGCGACCACGGCTTGCCGAACACGGGCTTGTCGCCGTGGAAATCGGCGGTGCGCACCATGCCGTGGAAAGTCGTGAACAGATAGCCGCCCTGATACGGCGATGCATTGATGTACGCGGGGTCTTTGTCGACGTCGATGAACGCGTCGGACATCACGCGCTTCGCTTCCTTGCCGTGCGCATCGAGGGTGATGGTGAGCGCCTTGCCGCTTTCGCACAGACCCGTGAAGCGGTCGTTGCCCGACGGATAGGCGAGCACGCAGGCGGCCATGTCGATCTCGGAGAGCACCTTCTTCGTCGCGACGTCGATGACCGTGACGGATGCAGCGGGCGTGATGTTGGTCACGTAAAGACGCTTGCCGTCCGCGCTGAACGTCGTGTTGTACGGCGACGGGACGTGCTGGCCGTGCTTCGGCGGGATCACGATTTCGCCGGTGTGATCGAGCGTCGAGTTGTCCGTGAGTTCGACGACGTCGGTGCGCGTGCCGTGCGAGCCGCGCGCGAAGTACGTGGTCGACACATAGCTCGTCTTGTGATCGGGCGAAATCGCAAAGCCCGGCGCGAAGCCGGCGTCGATCTGTCCGAGCAGCTTTTTCGCGTCGGCGTCGTACATATAAATGCGCGCGTCCGTCATCGACGGCATCGAAATATCGACGACGAACACTTCATGCGGATGCCACGCGGGCAGCTTCTGCACGGTCAGTTCTTCGGGCTTTTCGATTGCGTGCGCGCTGCCGATGCATGCAGCCGCAAATGCCAGCGTCGCCGCGGTAGCCGCGGTGCGTCGCCTTATGCTCATGTCGCCTCCAGTAGGGATTCACGTTGTGTGAGGCGACTTTAGATCGACGAAAAATCGGGCCAACGCCGAAACCGGCAAGGCGTGCGTGCCGATATGGGATATTGGTAGTCTTGCTGAAAGGGATGTGGGCGATGTGTCAGGTTGTACGCGGTGCCGCTGTTGGGAATAGGGGTATGTATCTAGGAGCGAAACGGGCGGTCGTTTTAAGTTGGTATCCTTGCGCCCCGGCCGTTTCACCCTTTCACTCAAGCGCAACTCAGACCTGGGAGCCCAATGTTCGCCGTTCCATGGATCGCAATTTTTCTCGCCGCGCCCATCGCGTGGTCATCGGCACTTCGATGGCTCGCGGTTGGCCTGCTCGTCATCGCCTATGGCGTCGCGCTGGCAGGCGGACAGTTCGGCGTGCTCGCCCTGATTCCCGTCGCGCTGTTGCTGATTGCTGCCAGCGCCGTGTTGCCGCAGCGGACGTACCGCATGCAATGCGCCGGTCATCTGATGTTTATCGTGCTCGCGATTGCGCTGAGCATGCACTGGCTGCCGGGGTTTCATAACCCTCAGGTCATCGGGCCGGTGCGATTTTCGGCGGATGCGGTGCCGTTCACGATGTACCTCAATCTCGACAAGCCGCTGATCGGTTTCTGGCTCCTGCTGGTTCTGCCATGGATCCGGCCGCCACACGATCTGCGCGCCGCGCTGAAGGCAGGCGTGACGGGCATGGTGCTGACGTCGGTCGCATGTCTGATGATCGCGTTGATGCTGGGACTCGTCAGATGGGAGCCGAAGTGGCCGTCCGTCAGCTGGCTCTGGCTGCTCAATAACCTGTTGCTCGTCACGTTCGCCGAAGAGGCGCTATTTCGAGGCTATCTGCAAGGCGGGCTGCGCCGTCTTCTGCAGCGACATGCGCATGCCGACCTCATCGCCCTTTGCGTTGCGTCGCTATTGTTCGGCCTCGCGCATGCTGCAGGAGGCTGGCGTTGGGTCATCGCTGGAAGCGTCGCTGGGATTGGCTACGGACTGGCGTTTCGCTTCGGCGGTTTGCGGGCGGCTGTGCTCGCCCACTTCGGCCTTAACGTGACGCACTTCTTTCTGTTCACCTATCCGATGCTTGCCGCGTCGTGATTGCGATCGGATCTCCGTGTTTGCCCGCGCTTTCTCGCGCGGGTAAACACCGATAAAAACATCAGATGTCTGATGTATATTTCAGCTACTTTCAATACCTGGTACCGGCATGCGCCTGAGCGTCGAACGTTCAATGAGCGACAAGATCCAGGAATCATTGATGTCGATGATCCGGGAGCGTGCCCTTAAGCCAGGTGATCAAATCCCCACGGAAATAGAGCTTTGCGAGCTGCTGGGCGTAGGGCGCTCCAGCTTGCGCGAAGCCGTCGCGCAGATGATTTCGCACGGCTTGCTGACTCGCGTGCAGGGACGTGGCACCTTCATCAGACAAATTTCACTGAAGCTCGAAGGTGGGCTCGATGATCTGATGTCTGTGACGGACATGATTCGCAGTGTCGGCGCCACGCCCTCGACGCGCCGTTTGCAGGTCGATCAGATCAAGGCGTCGGAGAATCTTGCCGCGAAACTGCGGCTACGTATTGGCGACGATTGCGTGCGCATCGAAAGAGTGCGATGCGCTGACGATGCAATCGCCGCGTATTGCATCGACATCGTGCCGAAGCACGTATTCGACGCGGCGCATGGCGACCTCGGCGGCGAGTCGCTGTTCGCGATGTTCGAGCGCACGGGCCGCCGGCTGTCGCACACGCACACGTCGATCCAGCCGACCATTCTCACGCCGCGCGATCTGCCGGAACTCGGCGACGGCTTCGGTCTGTTTCTGCTGCTCGACGAAGTCGATTTCGATCAAAGCGGCGAGCCGATCTGTTACAGCAACGACTACTACAACACGAGCATCTTCAAGTTCGATCTGGTGCGCAAGAAGCGCTGAAGCCGGACCGATCGCGGAGGAGACGTTGATGGAATTCGAAGCACTGAGTTCTTCGGAGCTGGCCGCGTATCTGCGAGGCGTGCCATCCGTGTATGCGTTGCTCAATGAACCGGGCGAACTCGACATCGCGGAAGTGGGCGACGGCAACCTCAATTACGTGTATTTCGTCAGCAATTCACGGACGCCGGAGAAGAGTGTCGTCGTCAAACAGGCGCCGCCGTTTTTGCGGCTCGTCGGCAAGTCGTGGCCGTTGACGCGGCATCGGATGGAGCGCGAAGTTGCCGCGCTGCGGCGCTTCGGCGAACTGTGTCCGCAACATGTACCGCGCGTGTATCACGCCGACACCGAACTCTATCTGATGGTGATGCAGCGGCTGTCGTCGCATGCAATCCTGCGACAGAAGCTGATGGACGGTCATGTCTATCCGAAGCTCACCGAGCATCTGTCGACCTATCTTGCACACACGCTGTTCTACGGCTCGGATCTCTTTCTCGCGCCCGAAGTGAAAAAGCACGCGGTGAGCGCCGCAATCAACACGGAGCTTTGCAAGATCACCGAAGAACTCGTTTTCACGTTCCCCTTCGAAGATCATCCGTCCAACGTCTACAGCAATGCGTTCCCGAAGAAACTGATCGAGCGCGTCTGGCGAACGCCTGCGCTGCGCGTGGCCGTGGCCGAGATGAAATGGTCGTTCATGAACGATGCGGAAACCTTGCTGCATGGTGATCTGCATACGGGTTCGATCATGGTGAACAAAGACGAGACCTATGTCATCGATCCCGAGTTTGCGTTCTATGGGCCGATGGGTTTCGATGTCGGCGCCGTGCTGGCGAACCTGTTGCTTGCCTATTTCTCGCGCGACTGGCACGACCGTCGTATCGAGGCAGAGCACGAGAATTATCGCGAGTGGCTGCTCGACCAGATCACGGGCATCTGGTCGGGGTTCGAGAAGAAATTCCGGCAGTTGTGGCGTGAACATGAAAGCCGCCGCAAAAGCCACTTCATCGGCGATGACCCTGGCGGCAACTGCGCGGAGGCGTTTCGTGCGCGCTTCATGCAGCGACTGCTGGCGAGTTCGCTGGGTTTCGCCGGTTGCAAGATGATCCGGCGGATCGTCGGCATGGCGAAGGTCGCGGATATCACCAGCATTTCCGACGATACCGTCCGTGCAGCCGTCGAAGTGAAGTGCATCCAGTTTGCCGAGCGCTTGCTGATCGAACGTCATGCGTTCGGATCGATTGCGGCAGTCGTCGCATTGGCGCGCGATATACAGGGCCGCGAGCAGCGGTTGCAGTGAGCGGAAAACGCACACATCAAAACGTGGTGGAGAACCTATGGTCTTGCCCAAGTTCGACAGTCTGCCTGCTACGCTCGCGTGGGAACACGACAGTCTGCGGATTATCGATCAGACACGTTTGCCGCGCGAAACCGCGATCGAAACGCTGAGCACAGCGTTCGAAGTATGGCGGGCGATTCACGAACTTCGCGTGCGTGGCGCACCGGCGATTGGCGTGGCAGCAGCCTATGGTCTGTGTGTGGCGATGCAGCCCTCGTGCGATTTGCCTGTCGAAGCGTTTCGCGCCGCATTGATCGAGCAGGCCGCGTATCTGGATAGCGCGCGGCCCACGGCCGTCAACCTCAACTGGAGTTTGAAGCGCATGCTGCGCGCGGCCGGGACTTCGGCCGCGACGGACTCTGCATCGCTGTATCGGGCGCTGGTCGAGGAAGCGACGCGCATTCATCGCGAAGATCAGTCGCTGTGCGAACAGATCGGCCTGCACGGCCTGCCGCTCATCACGCAGGGTTGCGGCGTGCTCACGCATTGCAACGCTGGTGCGCTGGCGACGACGGGCCTCGGCACCGCAACCGCGCCGATCTATATGGCGCATCGGGAAGGCATCGCGTTTCGCGTCTATGCCGATGAAACGCGCCCTTTGCTGCAAGGCGCACGATTGACGACGTATGAGTTGCAACAGGCACAGGTCGACGTGACCTTGATCACCGACGGCATGGCGGCGTCGCTGATGGCGCGGCGCATGGTGGATGTCGTGATTGTCGGCGCGGATCGCGTGGCGGCGAATGGCGACTTCGCAAACAAGATCGGCACGTTGAGTCTTGCCATCGCATCGCGTCATTTCGGCGTGCCGTTCTATGTTGCGTGCCCTTCGTCGACGCTCGATCTGCAGACGCCCGATGGCAGCAAGATCGTCATCGAGGAACGTCATGCCGACGAGGTCACGCATGTCGGCGGTCAGCAGATCGCGCCCGCAGGCGTCAAGGTGCTGAATCCCGCGTTCGATGTCACGCCGCACGAACTCGTGACGGGTTTCATCACGGAGCGGGGCATCATCGCCGAACCCTTTGAAACGAAGCTTGCCGAGATGTTTCAGCCGCAGGCGGCCGCTGCGAGTGCGGCATCGTGAGCGTGAATAGCACGTCGCTGACGGAAGACGCGCTGCGTGCCGACATCGTGCACACGATGCGGGAAATGGTGCGCCTTGGCATCAACCACGGCACGTCGGGCAACGTGAGCGCGCGCTGGCGGGATGGCTTTCTGATTACGCCTAGCGGCGTGCCGGCGGCGCAACTCGAAGCCGATACGATCGTCTGGTTGCCACTCGATATCGATGCGGCCGCACCCGTTTTCGACGAAAAGCGGCCGTCGACCGAATGGCGTTTTCATCGCGACATTCTGCGCGCGCGGCCCGAAATCGAAGCGGTCGTGCATACGCATTCGAACGCGGCCACGGCGATGTCGATTCACGGCCGCGATATTCCCGCGCATCACTACATGGTCGCCGCGGCGGGCGGCAATTCGATCCGTTGCGCGCCGTATGCAACGTTTGGTAGCCAGAGCCTCTCGGATCACGCAGTGGCCGCGCTACAGGACCGGACCGCGTGCCTGCTCGCGCATCACGGCGTGATTGCACTCGGAGTCAGTCTGGCGCGGGCGTTGTGGCTCGCGAATGAAGTGGAAGTGCTGGCACAGCAGTATCTGCTTGCGGCGACGCTTGGGGTGCCGCCCGTGCTGTCGGACGAGCAGATGGAAGAAGTGGTTCACAGGTTCAGTCACTACGGCGTGCAACGCAAACGGCCCTAGTGTGCAGTGTGTTTCGTGTCTGACCCGTCGGATCGCGCGTTCGCGTACCCCGACGCCCGGTATCCGATGTCTGACTATTCAAACAATGGAGACGCTCATGGCCTGGTATTCAGCACGTTTTAACGGATGGACGTCACTCGCCGCGCCGGCGAGTATGGGACTGTTGTGTATCGCCGCTGCATTGAGCGGCTGTTCGAAGAGCGAGTCGCCGTCGTCCAGCACGGCGGCGAGCGATGCGAGCGCAAGCGGCGCCGCGGTCGCGAGCGCGGCACCGGCGGCGTCGGCTGCGGGCGGCAAGACCAAGATCGGATTTTCGATCGCGACGCTGAACAACGCGTTCTTCGTCGGCCTGAAGCTGGGTGTCGAGAAGGGCTCGAAGGATCAGGGGTTCGAACTCGTGCAGACCAACGCGAACGGCGACGCGCAACAACAGGTTAACGACGCCAATAACCTGCTGAGTCAAGGCATCACCGCGCTGGTGCTGAACCCGATCGATTCGAAAGCGATCATCCCCGTGGTTCAGAAAGCGAATCAGATGAATATCCCTGTCTTCACGCTCGATCGCGGATCGGACGGCGGCAAGGTCACGTCGTTCGTCGCGTCGGATAACGTTGCGCTCGGCGCAACGGGCGCGAAGTGGATTGCCGATCAGCTGACCAAACGCTACGGCTCCGCGAAGGGCAATGTCGTCGATCTGATCGGCCTGGTCGGCACGACGGCTGCTACCGATCGCGAGAAGGGCTTTAGCGACGAGATCGCGAAGTATCCGGACATCAAGGTCGTGGCGCGGCAGGAAGGCGCGTTCGACCAGGAGAAGTCGCTGAACGCGATGACCAGCATCCTGCAGAAATTCCCGCAGATCGATGCAGTGTTCGGTGCCAACGACGACAACACCGTTGGCGCGGAAAAAGCGATCGACAACGCGGGCCGCTACAAGCCGCTCGGCGACAAGGAGCACATCCTCGTGATCGGCGCGGACGGCACGGCGCAGGCGCTGTCGGCGATTCGCGCCGGCAAGCAGGACGCAACGATCTCGCAGAATCCGATCGAAATGGCCGCGAAGTCGCTCAGTTTCATCGCCGACAATGCGGCGGGCAAGTCGGTGCCCGCCACGTATGCATGGCCGACCTTCCTGATCGACAAGTCGAATATCGATTCGGATGAAACGAAGAAATACGGGCTGTGGTCGCTGCAGGTCAGCCAGTAAGGTACCGACGGGCGTGCGCAATGCGCGCGCCCGTCATCGAATGCAGGATGAGCACATGAACGCAGGGACAGGTTCGCATCCGCAGGACAACGTTCAGCCACGCGCGCGTGCGGGCATCGACAGCGAAGTGCCGCCGCTGCTCCGCATGGAAGGCATCGTCAAGAGCTTTCCTGGCGTGAAGGCGTTGCGCGGTGTGAGCCTGACGCTGGAAGCGGGCCGCGTGCTGGCGATCGTCGGCGAAAACGGTGCGGGCAAATCGTCGCTGATCAAGACCTTATCGGGCGCTTACGAGCCGGACGAAGGCACGATCGAGATCAACGGCGTGCCGCTCGGACGCGGCACGCATGCTGCTATCGATGCAGGCGTCGCCGTGATCTATCAGGAGTTGTCGCTCGTCAACGACATGACGGTGGCGGAGAACCTGTTTCTCGGCCGCATGCCGGCGCGGCACGGCTTCGTCCAGCGTCGCGAAGCCGATCAGGATGCGCGCGAGGCGCTCGCGCAAGTGGGCCTCGACGGTGTGTCGCCATCCATGCGGCTCGGCGATCTGCCGCTGAACAAGCGGCAACTGATCGAAGTGGCGAAAGCCATCGCGCGCGATGCACGCATTCTGGTGATGGACGAACCGACAGCCGCCTTGCAGCACGACGACATCTCGCATCTGTATGCGGTCGTCAGACGTTTGCGCGCAGCGGGCATGGGCATCATTTTTATTTCGCATCATCTGGAAGAAGTGTTCGAGCTGGCCGATTCCGCCGTCGTGATGCGCGATGGCGCGACAGTCAGCGAACGGCCGATGTCGGCGTGGACCGAACAGGATCTGGTGCAGGCGATGGTCGCGCGCAATCTCGATTCGTTCTATCCATGGGAGCCGCGCGATTACGGCCCGGTCGTGCTCGAAGTACGCGATCTCGCGAGTCCGCCCATCGTGCGGCACGCGAGCTTCAAGGTGCGCGCAGGCGAGATTGTCGGAATTGCGGGCATTGCGGGCGCGGGGCGCACGGAGTTGCTGAAGGCGATTTTCGGCGCGCAGAAGGTGACGGAAGGCGAGATCTTCATTCGCGGCAACAGGACGGCAGTCCGTTCACCCGCCGATGGCGTGCGCCAGGGTCTCGTCTATACCGCTGAAGATCGCAAGCTCGAAGGGCTCGTACTCGACGCGAGCATCGAAGAAAACATCGTGCTGTCCAGTCTGAAAGCGATCGCGACAGGTGGGTTCGTGCGCAACGGACGCAAGCGTTCGCTCGCGCAAAAGGCGAGTGCGCGCTTCGGCGTGCGCGCGCCGAGCGTCGCGCATATCACGGGCAATCTGTCGGGTGGCAATCAGCAGAAGGTGATTCTGGGGCGCGCAACGGCCACGCAGCCCGCCGTGATCATGCTCGACGAGCCGACGCGCGGTATCGACGTCGGCGCGAAGACGGAGATCTACGCGCATATGGTCGCGATGGCGCGCGCGGGCGCGGCCGTCGTGATGGTCAGCTCGGAACTGCCGGAACTGCTTGGCATGTCCGACCGCGTGCTGGTGATGTATCGCGGCAGGATCGTGGCCGAACTGCCGCGCGACGAAGCCGATTCGGAGACGGTGATTCAATGGGCGACAACAGGAGCACGAGCATGACGTCGACGGCAGCGAAACAGTCTGATCCGGAAGCCCTTTCGAGTCGCGTGATCCGGCAGTTGCGCAGTGGCGTCGGTCCGCTGCTGGCTGCGCTCATCGTCATCTGTGTGGTGCTGTCGATCGCGTCGCCGGAGTTTCTCACTACCAGCACGTTGACCAACATTCTCGTGCAGACATCGGTAGTCGGCATCGCGGCCGTGGGCGGCACGTTCGTGATCATCACGTCGGGCATCGATCTGTCGGTCGGCTCGCTGGTCGCGTTGAGCGGGATGGTCGCGGCGACCCTGATGGCGGGCTCGACACCCGACGCCGTCGGTATCGGCATCGCGGGTCTCGCGATTGCGCTCGCGGTTGGCGCGGGTGTCGGCGCGCTGAACGGCTTCTCGGTGATATGGCTCAGGCTCGTGCCGTTCATCGTGACGCTCGCGATGATGGCGATGGGCCGCGGCCTCACGCTCGCCATTTCCGATGGCCGCACGAAGTTCGATTTTCCGAACGCGTTCACGCTGTTCGGCGCGAAGACGTTCGCCGGCCTGCCCGCGCCGATGATCGTGATGCTGATCGTGTTCGCAATCGGCCATATCCTGCTGCGCAAGACGACCTTCGGGCATCAGGTGTTCGCAGTCGGCGGCAATCAGGAAGCGGCGCGGCTTGCGGGGATTCCCGTGCGTCGCGTGATTTTTCTGACCTACACGCTCGCAGGCGTGACCTCGGCGATTGCGGGAATCGTGCTTGCGGGGCGGCTCAATTCCGCGTTGCCGTCGGCGGCTAATGGACTCGAGTTGCAGGTGATCGCGGGCGTCGTGATCGGCGGGACATCGCTCGCGGGCGGGCGCGGCTCGATTGTCGGCACGTTCATCGGCGTGGTGCTGATCGGCGTGATCAACGTCGGTCTGTCGCTGCTCGGCGTCAATCCATTCTGGACCCAGTTCATTCAGGGCGGCGTCATTTTCGCCGCCGTCATGCTCGATGCGCTCAGTCAGCGGCGCAAGAACTGATCATCACAAGGAGAATCGCGTGAAGAAGATCATCAACCAGCCGGATGATTTCGTCGATGAAGTGATTGATGCATTGTTCCTGGCGCATCCTGGCTGGATCAAGGCCGCGACGGCAGACCGCCGCGCGCTCGTGCGTGCCGATGCGCCGAAAGCGGGCCATGTCGGCATCGTGACGGGCGGCGGTTCGGGGCATTTGCCGGGCTTTCTCGGCTATGTAGGCGAAGGGCTGTGCAGCGGCGTGGCCGTGGGCAATGTGTTTTCGTCGCCCTCGGCGGAACAGATTTTCGAGGCCACCAAAGCGGTGAACGGTGGCGCGGGCGTGCTGTATGTGTACGGCAATTACGGCGGCGACGTCTTCAACTTCGATCTCGCTGCCGATCTCGCAGAGCCCGAAGGCATCGACATCAAGACGGTGCTGCTGACCGACGATGTCGCATCGGCGCCCGCCGAACGCGCGAGCGACCGGCGCGGTGTGGCGGGTATGGCGTTCGTCTTTAAATGCACGGGCGCAGCGGCGGAACGCGGCGATTCACTCGATGAAGTCGCGCGCATCTGCGCGAAGGCGAACAGACAGTGCCGCACGATGGGCGTTGGTCTCTCGCCGACCATTCTGCCCGCCGCGGGCAAACCCACCTTCACGCTGCCCGATGGCGAGATGGAGATCGGTATCGGCATTCACGGCGAACCGGGCACGCATCGCGGCAAGCTGGAATCCGCGGATGCGATTGCAGACCGGCTGATGGGCGAGATTCTCGGCGACCTGAAAGCGCCGAAGGGTTCGCGTCTCGCGGTGCTCATCAATGGACTGGGCGCGACGCCGCTGGAAGAACTGTATCTGCTGTTCAGGCGCGCCGCGAATGTGATCGGCGACCACGGCCTGTCGATTGCGCGCTCGTATGTCGGCGAATATGTGACGAGCCTCGAAATGGCTGGCGCGTCCATCACGGTGATGCTGCTCGACGACGAACTCGAAACGCTGCTTGCCGCGCCCGCGCGTTCGCCGCTGTATCGCGACTGGCTGCTGGTTTGACGGAGCGAACATCATGAGCATGTCCTGCAACGACATACGCGCGCTGCTCGTCCGCGCGCTGGAGGCGCTGCCGGCGCACACGGAAGAATTGCGCGAACTCGATGCGGCGCTCGGCGACGGCGATCTCGGCATCACGGTGCAGAAGGGTTCGGCGGCAGTCGTGAAAGCGCTGACCGCATTGCCGGACGACGCGCCGATGAGTGACCTCTTGCGAGCTTCCGGGCAGGCCTTTTCAACGGCCAATCCGTCGACATTCGCTGCGTTGATCGGCGGCGGGCTGCTGGCAGCGGCGAAGACGATGCTGGATAAACATGAAGTCGGCAAGGACGACGTACTTACGATTGGACGCGCGGTAGGGGCACGCATCATTGAACGGGGCAAGAGCAAGGTCGGCGACAAGACGGTGCTCGACGCGCTGGTGCCGAGTCTCGATGTGCTCGAGTCATCGAACGGCAGTGCACACGAGATACTGACCGAAATGATTGCGACCGCGCGGCAGCAGATCGACACCACGGCCGCGCTGCAATCGCAGAAGGGACGGGCGGCGTGGGTCCAGGAGCGCAGTATCGGTCACGCCGATCCTGGCGCGACCGCGTATTTGCGGTTTCTCGAAGCGCTTCAGGCTGCCGTGGGTTGAAGAGGGGCAGTCAGGTCAAAGCGCGGCGGACGACGGCGATCACACCGCGCTTTGATCCAGACGTTTTGCAGGTCCGGCCTAAACCGTCGGCACCGTTCCGCCATCGATCACATACTCGGTTCCGCTGATCGCCGACGCGAGCGGCGACACCAGAAACGCGATCAGATCCGCGACTTCATGCGGCTTCGCGGGCCGCCCAAGCGGAATGCCGCCGAGCGCCTTTATGATGATCGCCTTGCCGCCTTCGTAGTCGGTGCCCGCGTCACTCGCGAGCCGTTCCGCCAGCGCAACAGCGGCTTCCGTTTCGACCCAGCCGGGCGACACGCGTACGACGCGAATGCCTTTGGGCGTCACTTCTTTCGACAGCGATTTGCTGTACGCCGCCAACGCGGCCTTCGCGGCAGCATAGGCGGTTGTCGATTCGGGCAAAGGAAGCTGGCGTTGAATCGACGTGACATGAATGACGACGCCTTTGCCTTGCGCGAGCATGCCCGGCAATAGCGCGCGATCCAGCCGCACGGCGGGGAAGAGATTGAGGTCGAGTTCCTTTTGCCATTCGTTGTCGTTCAATGCGGCGAAGCCGCCTGCTGGCGCCGATGAACCGCCAAGCACGTGCACGATCGCATCCAGACCGCCAAGCCTTTGCTGAACCGCACGCGCGACGTGCGCGCAACCTTCTTCGGTAGTGAGGTCCGCCGGAATGAAGTGCCGTTCGTCGATATCCGAAGGGTGCGTGCGCGCTGTCGTCACTACGTTCGCGCCCAGTTCAACAAAGCGCTCGACCACCGCTTTGCCAATGCCCTTCGTTCCCGCTGTAACGAGCGTTCGCATCCCTGCGAGATTCAATGCGTTGAGTGCCATATCCGATTTGAAGTCTTGAATTGCGATACATTGATTGTCGCGATCAACAACGCGTTCTTCAAGAACGCACGAAAAAGTAAGTGACTTACTTATGAGGAAGGTCTATACGCCCGCAACGGCTGCCGCCGATGTCGAAGCCGTGTTCCGTCTGCTCGAAGGACGCTGGAAACTCGTGATCCTTTTCCATCTGTTCGACGGCAAGGTGCAGCGCTATTCGGACTTCGAGAAACTGATTCCGGGCATTTCGCAAAAGATGCTCGCGCAACAATTGCGGCAACTGGAAGCGGACGGTATCGTCGAACGAAAGCAGTATCCGCAGGTGCCGCCCAAGGTCGAGTACCGGATGACGGAGTGGGGACAGGCGCTGTGTCCCGCACTCGATGCGCTGCTCAAGTGGTCCGAGCAAAAGGACGCCAATCCGTTCGACGAAACGTGAAGACGGCCCCGCGTTTCATTTGACGCTGCCAGTCCCCGTGCCTTCGAGACCGTTGTCGAACCCGCCAGCGCCTTCCGGTTTTTGACCTGACGCTGCCTTCGCTTTGCCGCGTTGGCCAGGCTTTGCGTCCACTGCTTGTGGCGTGTGCGATTCGTGCATGTGCGCGGGCGGTGGATCGGCCTTCGTGCCCATCGGCGCGGTGCGGTTTTCCTGCGGCGTGGCGCCAGCCGGTGCGGTGATCTGCGCATCGGCGAATACGGATAGCGACATCGCCGCGCAAAATACGCCTGTCGATAAAAGCAGGCGGCGCGAGAGGGAAGAAATCAGGGTCGAGTGCATGGCCGGATATCCTTACGAAATGATGACGAAGGAGCAGCCAGCGTGCCTGAGTCCTTTCTTTAAGCGCGTGCCGTAACAACTGCGGCGCTAGCGGACTTGTCCACCGGCACGGCGCGCCGCACGGGCAGAAAGCGCCACACGAGCAGCACTAGCGCGAGCAATGCGGGCACCCAGCGGATATCGGTAGCGACGGGAACGGGATGCGCGTAACGCGCATCCATCAGCGACGCGCGCAGCGAAGTCGGCGCGATGAGCCTTCGGTAGCCGAAGCCAAGATGCCCGGCCACGGCTTCCAGATACGGTTCGCGAAGCTGCGAAAGCTCTTCGTGACTCTCGGCGACGGCGGGCGCGCCCGGTTCAGGCCGCACCTGCCGCACTTCGTCCGCCTGCCAGTAGCCGGTGCGCACGCCGTCAGCATTGGTCTTGGGAATCGGCGCGGGCTGGTCGCCGCCGACGCCGATCAGCCAGCCATGCACGAGCCCTTGCGGTATGTCGCGCACCGTCGTTTCGTTCGGCGCAACGGGCGGCGCTTCCTGGCCGTCGGTGATGAACACGACATCGGTGCCGTGGCCCAGATCGACGGCGGCGCGGATCGCCGAATAGATGCCGCCCTGTGCGATCACGCTGCTATTCACCCAGCGCATGTTCCCGCTGATCTGATCGAGCGACGACAGCAACGCGTCGTAGTTGCTGCACACCTCGACGGGCGCGACCAGCAGCAGCGAGCGTTGATTCGTGAACACACTCCAGCCGATTTCCGATCCACACGGCAGATGCGCCAACGTGTCGCTCATCGCCGCCTTTGCGAAGTCGATCCGGCTCGCAGGCTTGCCGTTCATCGCCACGTCTTCGACGTCCATGCTCTGCGTGATATCGAATGTCACGACATAGCGGTACACGGGGCGCTTGAACTCGATGGGCGGCATCAGCACGGCTGCCGCGAGCAGCAGCGACGCGAGCGGAATCTGCCACCAGCGTCCGCGCAGATAGCGCGTCCAGGGCCGTGCATCGCGCGTCACGGCAGTTCCTCCGGCGCCGCGCCGCGCACGTTGATGTTGTGCTGCTCCTTGACGTCGTTGACATCGTCGGCGGTGTCTTGTGCTTCGGGCGCGAGGCGCAGCGCGCGTTCGAGGTTATAGCGCGCATCCCAGTTGCCCGGTTCGAGACGCAGCAGATCGCGGTAGCGCGCTTTCGCGGTCTCGAGCATCGGCGGCGAACGTACCGGGCCTTGTGCGCTGTCGCCCGCGGCTTCGCGCAGATACATGTTGGCAAGATCGTAGAGCGCGAGACGGCCTGTTTCGCTCGACGGTGCAACGCGTGAAAGTTCGTAGTAGAGCTTGCCGGCCTCCGCGTGCTGGCCTGCACGCGCGAGCGCGACGGCTTGTGCGAGCCGCACGGCGGGGTTGTTGCTGTCAACTGCGGACTGGCTCCATTGCTCGCGTTTTAGCGTACTGATCGCGGTCATATCGCGATCAGCTTGCGCGATGTGCTGAAGACGCACCGCGTAATAGCCCGCAACAGCGACGCAACACAAGGTCGCCGCGCCGAACAGCAGATGAATGGGCAAGCGCTTCATCGCAGGCTCCGCCTTTGCATGAACCACACGCCGACCAGCAGCGCGCAGCAGACCAGCGCCGCCGCGTAAAACCACGTGCTGCGATCCTGTCTCGGCAGCCGCTCGACGAACGACACGGGCGCATTCTCGTTGCGCGCGATGTCGCTCATGGCGCGCGCGACCTGCTGCGGACTGTCCGCCTGATAGAGGCGATAGGGCGTCGGCAGCGACAGGAAGAAGCGGTGCAGCTCGGCTTCGGGCGACTGGTCGGTGTCGGCGGGGCGCACATGCAGGTCGGGGCTATAGATGCCGCTGCGCAGATAGATGAAGTACAACGCGACACCGTTGCGCGCGAGGCCCGCGCGCACATGCTGGCGCGCCACGTCGTCGAGTCGCGCGCCGCCATCCGATACCAGCACGATCGCGCGGCTGCTCTGGCGCGCATGGCCGTCGAACAGTTCGACGGCAGATTGCAGTCCGTGATCGAGCAGCGTATCGGGCGTGCCGCGTCCGACGCCCGTGGCGGCGATCGCGGCGTCGATCACCGTGCGATTGCGTGTGAACGGAACGGCCAGCATCGGATGCGTGCCGAACAGCATGAACGCAAGGCGGTCGTTCGCGCGTTGCGCGACGAACGCGGTGATCGCATCGCGCGCCATCTGGTTCTTCGTCTCGCCTGCCGTGGGCGCGTCGGCGACGTTCAACGAGCCGCTGCTGATCGGTTGATTCATGCTGCCGCTGCCGTCCATCAGGATCAGGATCTCCGCGCCCGTCCCCGTGATGCGCTTGTGTTCGCCCGAACAACCCGGCCCCGCCAGTCCGACGATCACGGCCGCGAGCGCGATCATCGCAGCGGCGCGCCAGATGATCGCAACGACACGGCCCGCGCGATCGCGCGGCAGCCACGCGACCCACGAATACGGAAGCGTATCGATGCTTCGGCGCAGCAGCGGCAACGCGGCGAGCGGCAACAGAACCAGCGCCCACGGATAGAGGAAATCAGGCGGCGTGCTCATCGGTGATGGCGCTTTTCTGCGCGATACAGGGCGCGAAAGAGTTCACGCAACCTGAACGGCGTCGCCACCGGCAACCCGCTGAAAAAGCGGTCGGACGAACGCTGGAAGAACTGTTCGAGTTGCGGTTGAAACTCGCGCAGATGCGGGGCTTGCCGCGTCAGTTCCGGCACGGCGCCCGCCAGCACGACATGGCCCGCTGCTTCATCGAGCGCGCGATGCAGGCCGCGCCATGCATCGGGATCCGCTTCGAGCGCGGCATCGTCATGCTTGCCGAAACGCGCCCATGCCTTCGCGAACGGCAGTTGCCGCGCATCGCGTTGATTGCGCCATAGCCACCAGCCAAGCCACGCGATCATCACCGCGACGGCGAGCGCACTCCACATGATCAACGCGCGCCGCAGCGGCGCGGTCGGTTCAGGCGCGACGAGCCGGTCGGGCTGCAGTCCGGCGAGGCGTCCCGCGTCGGCGAGACCCAGCGGTGCGAGCGGACCGATTGACAAGGGACTGGCCGCGACATCGAGCGTCTTGCCCGAAGCGAGCCGCAATTGCAGCGGCGGCGTCGATGTGACAGTCGGCGCGCGCGGCGAATTCATCACCTGATAGTCGAGTACGAGCCAGCGACGGCCGTCGGCGTCCGTCGTGATCGAAGGCGTGCGGCGTTCTAGCCAAGCGTTCACGCGCCCTGTCGACGGCATCGCCGAGAGTTCGCCAGCGCTATCGTTCGAACCGAGCAGCACCTGTTGCGTTACGACGTCGCCAAGCACATGACCGAATGCGCGCGGTTGCTGCACGGTCGCAGGTTCCGCATCGACGCTCGCGCTTGCGATCATCAGCGCACACGCAAGGCTCGTCGCACAGATATCGATGCGCGTCATGCCGTTATCTCGAGAAAATAGCGGCTTAGCGCTTCCGGTTCGAACGCGCCCTGATTGAAGAACGGACGGATGCCGTGCCGCGCGAACAGCGCATTGATCTGCGCGCGGCGTTCGGTCACTGCAATGCGCCAGCGTGTGCGAACGGAATCGCGCATCCACATCGAACGCATCTCGCCCGACTCCATATCGACGAGCGACATCCAGCCATCGTGCGACGGCGGTTCGACTTCCGCGCGATCCCACAGCACGACGGGCACGACCCACGCGTGCGTCAGCGTGTCGAGCAGTCCTGGCAGCGCAGTGAGCGGCCAATGGAAATCGGAGACGAGAAACACCAGACACGAGCGTCCGGCAAGACGCGTGGCGGCGTCACGCAAGCCGCTTTCACGTGACTGCGTGCGGGTTTGGCGTGACGCGCAGTCGCGCAGCAGTTCCGCCATCAGCGGGCCCATGCCGCGCGCGTGGCGCGCGGGCACGAACAGGTCTTCGCGCGCTTCATCGTCGAATGCGAGCATGCCGACCGGGTCGCCGATGCGAAACGCGCTATAGCCAAGCGCTTCGACGAAAGACGCCGCGACATCGAGCTTCGTCGCAGCAGCGCCGAAGCGCATCGATGCCGATACATCGACGACGGCATGCACAGGCACGGCCACACGCTGCCGGTGCACGCGCACGAGCCATTCGCGCTGTACCGTGCGAATGCTTGCGCGCACATCGATCCGGCGCGGATCGGGATGATCGAACAAGCGCGTATGCGCAGCGAACTCCTGCCCGATGCCGACGCTCGAGCCGCGATGTCCGCCTGGCCGCGCGCCCGACACGCGCACGGGCAGCCGGTACTGAAACTCCGCGAGCGTGTTCACGGCGCAGCGATCCGCGAGACGATCTGCGCCATCAGCGCATCGGCGAGTTCCTGGCGGCGCAGTTCGTAGATCGGCGTGAAGTACACACGATGGCCGAGCGTCGGCAGCAGCACCTGGTGGATGTCCTCCGGTGTCAGATACGTGCGCCCGTCGAGCCACGCGACCACGCGCGCCGCGCGCAACAGCGCGCTCATGCCGCGCGGGCTCGCGCCGGCAAGAATGAGGCGCTGCATGTCGACGTCGTCGAGCGTGATGTCGAACTGCAATGGGTTTTCCGTCGCGCGCCAGATGTCGAGCGCGTAACGTTCGATCGCTTCGCTTGCGTGGATCGTGCGTTGAATGCTCGCGCCGATCGTATTCAGACGTTGCCACGGCAGCACGTCGGTGCTCACGCGCGCGAGCAGTGCTTCCGTGTCGTGAAAGTCGGGGTCGAACACGAGCGAGCGGCGGGCGGGCGCGTCGTCGGGCGTCGACATATTCAGTTCGAACATGAATCGGTCGCGCGCCGCCGACGCGAGTTCGAACGTTTCTTCCTTCTCGACCTTGTTGCGATCGGCGAATACGGTCATATGAGGAAAGCGGTATTCGCGGTCGAAGGCGAAAACGGAGCGCTCGGCCATCGCGCGCAGCAGCAGCGATTGCACCTGCGGGCGCGCGCGGTTGATTTCGTTGAAGAAGAACGTGGCGAGGCGCTCGCCGTGTTTGATCAGCGGGCCGGGCTCGATGCGCGGCCGGCCTTCGGCATCGACATACGTGTGATAGACGAGATCGCCCGGCATCAGATCGATCGTGCCTTCGACGCGCTCGAAGTCGCCGCCGATCGCCCGCGCGAACGCGCGCAGTATCGTCGTCTTGCCTACGCCGACGCCGCCTTCGAGCAGCACGTGCCCGCGCGCGAACAGCGCGACGTTGATCAGCCGGATGGTGCCGGGTTGCCCGATGACGGCGTTTTCCACCTGATGCTCGATATCGAGCGCGAGCGTGCGCCAGTCTTCGAGTAGCTCTTCGCGGTCCATCGGATTCGCCTCTGCGGTCGGCCAGCGTCGGAAGGGCGACACGTACGCCTGCGGATTCGACGGATTGCGGCGGCGAAGCGTTGTGGAGGCGGCGTGCGTATCGGCGACAGCGTGGCGCGCATGGTTCGTGCCAGACTGGTGCATCGGCGTGAACGCATGGCGACGGATGGGCAGGCGGATGCGCGGGGAGCGCAGTGTGTCACGCCGGCTGCTACAGAGTGC
The DNA here is from genome assembly GCF_017104715.1 of Burkholderia sp. Ac-20365. Classification (GTDB taxonomy): domain Bacteria; phylum Pseudomonadota; class Gammaproteobacteria; order Burkholderiales; family Burkholderiaceae; genus Paraburkholderia. The sequence continues at coordinate 64,197 of NZ_JAAGPI010000029.1, read as the reverse complement.
GCCAGGAATGGGGTGCTGTGGGTGGGTGGCAAAACGGCGGATGCCCGTCGCGTGGTCGCGAACGGGCATCCTGACCTGACAGCTTCAAACGTCAGACGCGGATCAGCCGCCTTCGGCCGAAATGCGAGCCGAGTCGCTGATGCGTGTCGACGAGCCGTACGGCACGTCCAGCGAAGGCTCCGTATGCTGTTGCACGTAGGCGCGGCGCATCGGCTTCAGCACGAACAAGGCCAGCAGCGCGGCAATCGCAGCCATACCCGAGGCCAGCAGGAACACTGCGTGCCAGCTGCCCGTTGCTGCCGTGACGATGCTCGTGAACGGCACCAGCAGTGCCGCGGTGCCTTTCGCGGTGTACAGCAAACCGGCATTGGTGGCCGCGAACTTCGGCCCGAACGTGTCGCCGCAGGTGGCGGGGAAGAGGCTATAGATTTCGCCCCATGCGAAGAACACGATGCCCGTCAGCACGACGAAGGCAACCGGGCTCTGCCCGAACTTCGACAACGCGAGAATGCCGACGGCCTCGATGGCGAACGCAATGAACATCGTATTTTCCCGGCCGATACGATCCGAGATCCAGCCGAAGAACGGACGCGTCAGACCGTTGAGCACGCGGTCGATCGTCAGCGCGAAGGTCAGCGCGGGCAAGGTCAGGCCGAGCAGCGAGACGGGCGAATCATGCAGGCCGAAGTCCTTTGCGATCGGACCGAGCTGCGCGGTCGCCATCAGGCCGCCTGCCGCCATCATCACGAACATCAGGTACATGACCCAGAACACGGGCGCGGACACCACCTCGCGCGGCGTCGCGTTATGGACGAGGCGCTTCGCAGCACTGGAAACTGCGCTCTTCGCCGACGCCAGCAGACTCGCGGACGGCGCCAGCAGGAACAGGCCCAGCAGGAACACGACGATGCCCTGGCCGAGACCGAACCACAGGAAGGTCGCTTCGTAGCCGCTGTGCTTGATCATGTTGGCAATCGGCACGACGGTCGCGGCAGAGCCCGCGCCGAACCCGGCTGCCGTGATCCCCGCGGCAAGCCCGCGGCGGGTCGGAAACCACTTGAGCGCATTGCCGACGCACGTGCCGTACACCGCACCCGCACCGATCCCGCCGATAGCGGCCGCGATGTACAGCAGCGGCAGCGACGACGCCATCGAGTTGATCACCCAGGCCACCGCACACAGCAGCCCGCCGCCGACCACCACGGGCTTAGGCCCGTACTTGTCGACGAGATAGCCCTCGATCGGCACGAGCCAGGTCTCTGTCACGACGAAGATTGTGAACGCAACCTGAATGGCCGCGCGGCCCCAGTGATACTTCTCGTCGATCGGGTTGACGAACAGCGTCCAGCCGTACTGCATGTTGGCGATCATCGCCATGCAGACCACACCGAACACGAGCTGCACCCACGGTGATGCATACCACGACGACGGCCCTTCCTGATGCTCTGTCTTCATCGCTGTCTCCTTTGTCGACGAGGGTGGGCGCCTGGGCGCCTGCTCCCGTCGCGTGCACGATAGTTGCGAACTTCGCCTGTTGAATATTTGCGGGAGCCTGAGTAGCTCTTCCGATCACCGACGCTCAAAAATGCGGCGCTGATAGATTCCATACGATATGTGATATATCAAGTAAGTCAAGTGAAAGCGTGAGGGGGTTTTCACCGATGCTTAATGACTGATGAAAGGAATTTGTATGTGACTTGCGATTAAGCGTACACACCAAAAAAAAGCCCACCGGCTAGCACGGGTGGGCTGAGGACATGTGCGAGACAGGCGTGTTCGCGACATGCCCTGTCGTTATATATGAAAGTAAAAAGTAAGGAAAGTTTTTTGTTTGTAATTATGTGGGCGTGGTCGGGATGCGTTGTCCGGGGTGAAAAGACGCCGGGTTAGTCTCAGATCAAGGGCGAAATGAAATCGCGCGACAACTGGCAGGCATCTGGACCGATACGCTTGTCACGGTGATGAAAAATCGAAGTTGATAAGGCATCCAGAACGATCGGTTTCGCAGTTTTGCCCTTGTTTTTGAGGTGTAAACGGTAAGGGGCAGCGTGAAGCGACTTCGCAGTCACGCGATGCGCACCCTTAGCCGGATGTACTGCGTGACCTGTCCGATACGCCGAATCTGCCGTCTGGACACCCATCCATCAGTAATAACCCTTCGTTGACGCTCGCCGATGCAAAACGCTAAAGTGTTCGCAATTTGAAAGATTGTGCGATATGCGAACAAAGGCGCGCGACACACCAGCTTCACGCCGCGCCCCGGATTCGTCACGAGCATGAATACAGTGCCTCGCCTCTGAGGCAATATAGGCGACAGGCTCAAGCAGAAGCAGGAGACAGGCGATGAACCGTACTTCCGTCGTGAACGTCCAGACGTTCATCAACGAGCAGCCGTTTGGCGGCTTTCAATGGCTCGTGTTTTTTATGTGTTTCGTGATCGTCCTGCTGGACGGTTTCGACACGGCGGCGATTGGGTTTATCGCGCCGTCGCTGCTGACGGAGTGGGGACTCTCGAGGCCCGATCTCGCGCCCGTGCTGAGCGCGGCGCTGTTCGGTCTCGCGTGCGGCGCACTCGGTTCGGGTCCGCTATCCGATCGGCTCGGACGCCGCTCGCTGTTGTTGACCTCGGTGTTCCTGTTCGGCATTGCGTGCCTCGCGTCGGCATTCTCGTCGAGCATCGGGCAATTGACGGTGCTGCGCTTCATCACGGGCGTCGGACTTGGCGCGGCAATGCCGAACGCGGTGACGATGATGGGCGAGTTCTGCCCGGACCGCCGCCGCGCGACGGTGATCAACCTGATGTTCTGCGGCTTTCCGCTGGGCGCGGCATTCGGCGGCTTTCTCGCCGCGTGGATGATTCCGCATTTCGGCTGGCGCAGCGTGCTGATGCTCGGCGGTGTGACGCCGCTGGTGCTGGGCGTCGTGCTGCTTCTGAAGATGCCTGAGTCGGTGCGCTTCATGGTGGCGAGCAGTCAGCCCGTCGAACGGATTCGCGCGACGCTTGCGCGCATCTCGCAGCAGGCGATGAACGCCGGCTCGTTCGTGATGACGGAGACCGCGCCGCAAACGGGCAGCAAAGGTCTGGGCGTGGTGCTGTCGCGTTCGTACATCGTCGGCTCGGTGATGCTGTGGGTCACGTACTTCATGGGCCTCGTGATCTTCTACGCGTCGATCAACTGGATGCCGATCCTGCTGAAGGACGCAGGTCTCACGCCGAAAAGCGCGACGATGATCTCGGCGCTGTTCCCGCTCGGCGGTGTCGGCGCGGTGCTGGCCGGCGTGCTGATGGACCGCTTCAACGCGAACCGCGTGATCGCCGTGTGCTATGCGCTGACGGCCGTCAGCGTGTACTGCATCGGGCAGGCGGCCGGCAATGTCGGCGCGCTGGTACTGATCGTCTTCATTGCCGGCGTGCTGATGAATACCGCGCAATCGTCGATGCCCGCGCTCGCCGCGGCGTTCTATCCGACGGAAGGGCGCGGCACGGGCGTCGCATGGATGCTCGGTGTCGGGCGCTTCGGCGGCATTGCCGGCTCGTTCCTCGTCGCGGAACTGACGCGCCGTCACTTCACGTTTTCAGGTGTATTTGCAACGATCGCGATTGCCGGTCTGGTCGCTTGCGTCGCGCTGCTCATCAAGCAGATGGCGCGGCCGCAGGTCAGCGAAGTGGCGGGTGCGAAGCTGGAGTCGCTCGGTCACTGAACTGCGCAGTCCGCTTTCGCGCGCAGAGGGTTTTCAAAACGCGCTCACGATCGTCGAGATCGTGGGCGCGTTGCTTTTAGTTCTTCGCATTCGAATTGTCAGGTCGCCCAGCAGCCGACAGCCGCGTTCGAGCGCTTGCGACGTGCATATCTAAAGTTTCGTGACGCGTTGCCGTAAGCATGTTCGAGCGACGTGCCGACGAGGTGCGCGCTACGAGCCACGCATGCCGCAGACGGGGTTCTGCGAGAAAAATGTCATGTACAACTATTTGAGAGAGGCCGGGACGCCACGCTCCTGGCTTATAACGTTTCTGTTTGCGGCCACATGTGGCGGCGCCTCGGCGTTCGCCAATCTGTCGAATGCTGTATCGCCCGGTATGTCCGGTCAGCCGGGCTGGATCCCAGGTCTGCACATCGGCGCTGCCGTGCTCGGCGCACTGCTGATTGCACGCTTCGTCGCGAGCGGGTATTCAGCGCTGTTTCGCTTGCCACGCAATACCGTCTACGCGACGGGAAGCCTGGCGGACGGCTCGGCAATCCGTTATCGCGTCGATACCAACGCAAGCTTCTTCTCTCTCGCCCGCTTCGTGCAGGTGCTCGGCTTCGTGCTCTGTCTGATGGTGCAAGGCGTGACGGTGTCGTCGGGTGCACCCGCGAAGCTCACGCCTCGCCCCGCGCACACGCATTCAGGCGTGCTGTCGACCTAGCCGCCCCGTTCACCGCGTCGCCAGATCATGATGTCAATGAACAGGCACTTGCCGACGTTGTGCGCCGTTCTGTTCCAGGGCTCGCGATGTCCACACTGCTACGTGCAGTGCCGAAATGACTTACTGACGAAACACACTGACATGAAACTGAAACGCTTTGCCTGTTGCGGTGCGAGGCATTGCCCGGCGGCTAGCCGCGCGATAGAACCGAAGCGCAGCGGCATAACGCTCGACACAGACAAAGCAAGCCGCGTTTGCGCATTTAACGCTGCAGCAGCAGAGCTTTTGGGAGTCGACGCGTGCTTCAGGTGAGAGTCAGACGGCCCACCCGTTAGCGAATTGAAATGAGCGCGCGATCGGCCTCGCAGGTTCCAGCCGCTTGCTGATCCTCGCAAACACCAGGTCAAGTTCGCGGTCTTTTTTGCCGTTAACCCGAAAGGACAGTTTTCGCGTAGGCTCGCCATCTTGCGCAATCATCTGCGCACGGCGAAAGCAAGCACCTCATCACCGAACAAAACAACGGGGAGCATTACCGTGATTCACCGCGGACTCATCGGCTTGCTGGTCGCGCTTGCGACACTGGGTGCCGCCAGCACCCCTGCATTCGCGGGCGGCCCTGACTGCACGCGTCCCTTCACGCTCGCGCTGCACGATCACGGCCTGCTCTATTCGCAGGACACCAACGCGGGCATCGACAAGGATTTCGCCGACGAACTGGCCCGCCGCAGCGGCTGCGATATCCGCGTCAGCCTGATGTCGCGGGCGCGTATCTGGAAGGTGATCGAATCGGGCGCGCTCGACTTCAGCCTGTCCGGTATCACGAACGAGGAGCGCGACCGCTACGCCGCGTTCGCCTGGTACTTCAGCGACAAGTTCTATCTGCTCGTGCGCAAGGACGCAGGCATCCGGCAGTTGTCCGATTTTGAACACAACGACAACTTTCAGCTTGGCGTCATAAGAAGCTTCCGGTATGGTCAGTCGGCTAACGAACTGGTCGATACGCTCGCCGCAGCCAATCGCGTCAGTCAGGCGGGCGGGCTGGAGCCGCTCTACCAGGCGCTGATGCGCGGCAGCATTCAGGGGATGATCATCGAGCCGTTCGACTATCCGGCGCTGGATGAGAAGCGCATCCGCGACATCACCACCATCATCGAATTCAACGACGCCGCTACGCCGCACGGCCTCATCATGTCGAAGAGGTCGTTGTCGCCGGAAGAGCGGGAGAAATGGCGCGCCCTCGTCGAGGACATGCGCGCCGACGGCACGGTGCGCCGCATCTTCAGGAAGTACTTCAAACCTGAACTCGCGGACTCGATGGTCGACTTCACACTACCGCGATGAACCGCGCGCGCCTCGTCCTGCTGCCGCTGCTGATTCTCCTGACCGGGTTGAGCATCACCTGGTCAGTGTGGGATCACGAGCGCCAGGCCGCGCGGCGCGAGCTGCTGTCGGAATTCAACTTCGCGCTGGGCGATGCCGTGAGCCGCATCGAACAGCGCATGGCGACTTACGAGCAGATGCTGCGCGGCGTGCAGGGCATGTTCGCCGCACGCGGCACGCTCGATCTCGACGCATTTCACGGCTACCTGGGCGCGATCAATGCCGACGCGAACTTCGCGGGCGTGCAGGCAATCGGCATCGTGCAATGGGTACCGGCGCAAAAGCGCGACGCGCACGAGGCCGACATGCGTGTGCGCACAGGCCGCCACTATGGGATCACGCCGCCCGGCGAGCGCAACGGCTACGCGCCCGTGATCGCGCGCGAACTGGTGTCGGGCGCGGGCAATTCGCTGCTCGGCTATGACTCGTGGTCGAGCCCGGTCAGGCGCCTGGCGATGGAAAAGTCGCGCGATTCCGGCCTCGCCGTCGTGTCGGGCAAGGTGCAGCTGGCCTCGGATGCGAACACGCCGCCCGTCGCCGGCTTCGTGATGTATCTGCCCATCTACGCGCGCGGCGAACCGCAAGACAACGTTGAGGACCGCCGTGCACATCTGCTCGGCTGGGTGTACGCGGCGTTCCGCATGCGCGACGTGCTGGCGAGCCTCTACGGCGAGGCGCCGCCAGGCCTTTATCTGTCGATTTTCGATGGCACGCAGCCGTCGCAGGAATCGCTGCTGTACCGCTCGGCGGAGCCGAAGAACCCCGACGTGATCTCCGCGAACGAATACCTGGTGGTGGGCGGCCACGACTGGACGCTGTCGATGACCGCGCAGCCCGACTTCAAGGCGCGCTTCGGCCGCAACGCGAAGCTGCTGATCGCCTGCACGGGCGCCGGCCTGAGCATCCTGCTCGCGCTGCTGGCGTGGAGTCTCGCGAGCGGCCGCAGCCGTGCGATGCGGCTCGCGTCGAAGATGACGGCCGAAGTGCGCGCGAGCGAGGCCGAACTGCGCATTGCCGCCGTCGCGTTCGATTCGCTCGAAGGAATGATGGTGACGGACGCCGCGGGCACCATTCTGCGCGTCAATTCGGCTTTTACGGAGTGCACCGGCTACACGGCCGAAGATGTGATCGGCAGGAATCCGCGCATGCTCAGCTCGGGCCGTCACGATGCCGCGTTCTTCCGCGACATGTGGGACACGATCCGGCGCGTGGGCGGCTGGCAAGGCGAAATCTGGGACCGCCGCAAGAACGGCGAGATCTATCCGAAGTGGCTGACCATCACGGCCGTGAAAGCAGTGGATGGACGCGTCACGCATTACGTCGGCACGCACTACGACATCACCGAGCGCAAGCTCGCCGAAGAGCAGATCAAGGAACTGGCGTTCTTCGATGCGCTCACGCATCTGCCCAACCGCACGCTGCTGCGCGACCGGCTCAAGCAGGTGATCGCACTGAGCGCGCAGAACCATACGCACGGCGCGCTGCTGTTCGTCGACCTCGACAACTTCAAGACGCTCAACGATACGCTCGGCCATGACAAGGGCGACCTGCTGCTGAGCCAGGTCGCGAAACGTCTGCTGCTGAGCGTGCGCGAGGGCGATACCGTCGCGCGCATGGGCGGCGACGAGTTCGTGATCGTGCTGAGCGACCTGAGCCGCAACCGCGACGAAGCCGCGAGCGAAACCGAGAGCGCCGCAGAGAAGGTGCTGGCCGCGCTGTCCAGCCCGTACTACCTCGCGGGCACGGAATTCCGCAGCACGGCGAGCATTGGCGCGACGCTGTTCACGGGACACGAGACGTCGATCGACGAACTGCTGAAACAGTCCGATCTGGCGATGTACAAGTCGAAGGAAAGCGGCCGCAACGCAATCTGCTTCTTCGACCCGGCGATGCAGACAGTCGTGATGGAACGCGCGGCGCTGGAAGCGGCGCTGCGCCGCGCAATCGACGAAGACCAGTTGCTGGTTCACTATCAGGCGCAGGTGTACAACGGCGAGCGCGTGACGGGCGCCGAGGCGCTGGTGCGCTGGCAGCATCCCGAGCACGGCCTCGTGCCGCCCGCCGAATTCATTCCGCTGGCCGAAGAGACCGGACTGATCCTGTCGCTTGGCGACCGCGTGCTCGATACCGCCTGCCGGCAGCTCGCGCAGTGGGCGACGCGCGAGGACCGCGCGCATCTGTCGATCGCCGTGAACGTGAGCGCGCAGCAGCTGCGCGAAGGCAACTTCGTCGCCAGCGTGCTCGATGCGCTCGCGCGCACGGGCGCCAATCCGAGCCGGCTGAAGCTGGAATTGACGGAAAGCGTGCTGGTCGACAACGTCGAGGACATCATCGGCAAGATGACCTTGTTGCGCACCAAAGGCGTGGTGTTTTCGCTCGACGATTTCGGCGTCGGCTATTCGTCGCTGTCGTATCTGAAGCGCTTGCCGCTCGGGCAATTGAAGATCGACAGGTCGTTCGTGCGCGACGTGCTCGACGATCCGAACGATGCCGTGATCGCGCGCACGATCGTTGCGCTCGCACAGAGTCTGGGGCTGGGCGTGATCGCGGAAGGCGTGGAGACGGAAGCGCAGCGGCAGTTCCTGGCCGATGCCGGATGTCAGGCGTATCAGGGCTATCTGTTCTGCCGGCCGCTGCCTATCGAAGATTTCGAGGTTTTCGCGGATACCTTCGATTCGAAGGAGTGGGCGCTGGAGACGCCTTGAGGGTGGCAGGGCAATCTGCCCTGATCCTGCGGAGTTGATAAACTCTCGGGATTCAATTCGCGCGCTTCACGCGTTGTGCCGTTGTACGTGGGGCGCCCCGTCATCCTCGAGGAAAAGCACATGATCGATTTGCGCAGCGATACCGTGACCCGTCCCAGCAAGAACATGCTCGCCGCGATGACGGCCGCCGAAACCGGCGACGACGTCTGGGGCGACGACCCGACGGTCCTGCGCCTGCAAGCCACCGTTGCCGAACGCGCGGGCAAGGAAGCCGGTCTGTTCTTCCCCAGCGGCACGCAGAGCAATCTCGCTGCGCTGATGGCGCATTGCGCGCGTGGCGATGAATACATCGTCGGTCAGGCGGCGCACACGTACAAATACGAAGGCGGCGGCGCGGCCGTGCTCGGCAGCATCCAGCCGCAGCCGCTGGAAAATGCGCTGGACGGCTCGATTCCTCTCGACAAGATCATCGGCGCGATCAAGCCCATCGATAACCACTTCGCGCGCACGCGTCTGCTCGCGCTGGAGAACACGATCGGCGGCAAGGTGCTGCTGGCGGGTTATGTCGCCGAGGCGACGCAGCTTGCGCGCGAACGCGGGCTGGCCACTCACCTGGACGGCGCTCGCGTCTGCAATGCGGCCGTCGCGTCGAAGCAGCCGGTCGAGGCGCTGTGCGCGCCGTTCGACTCGGTTTCCATCTGTTTTTCAAAGGGACTCGGTGCGCCTGTTGGTTCGGTGCTGGTCGGCAGCAAGGCGCTGATCGACGTGGCGCACCGCTGGCGCAAGGTGCTGGGCGGCGGCATGCGCCAGGCTGGCGTGCTCGCGGCGGCGTGTCTCTATGCGCTCGATCACAACGTCGAACGGCTCGCAGAAGATCACGACAATGCCGCGCATCTGGCGGCAGGGCTCGCGCAGATCGATCAGGTGAAGGTGCAGTCGCAGGCGACCAACATGGTGTTCGCGCAGTTCCCGCAAGAGCATTGCGCGCCGCTCGAGGCATGGCTGAAAGAGCGGGGGATCCTCACGCAGATGCTGTATGCGTCGCGCTTCGTGACGCATATGGATGTGTCGCGCGCGGATATCGATACGTTTGTGGTGGCGGTGAAGGATTACTTCGCGCGGTAACGCGCCTGGCGCTTCACACGCGGGTTGTGTGAAGCGCGAATCCCAAGTCGTCTACTGCTCCTTAGCCGTGACCGTTGCCGCTGCCACACCAACCGGCGCGCGATGCGACGGCGCGAACAACCGCAACCCGCTCGCGATACTCGCCGCCCCGGCGAACACCGCGCCCGTCGCGAGTGCAAGCGTCGGGCCGTGACGTCCCGCGATGCTGAAGCTCAACGCCACCAGCGCCGCGCCCGTCGCTTGCCCGATCAGCCGCGACGTCGCAATGATCCCGCTCGCGCCACCACTGCGATTGGGCGGTGCGCTGGCCATCAGCGCTTTCAGGTTCGGCGACTGGAAGAAACCAAAGCCCGCGCCGCAGATCGCCATGCGGATCGAAATATCGAGCACAGACGGATGCGGCGGCAGCATCGCGAGCGCGGCCATGCCGCCGCACAGGATCGCAAGACCAATCGCGCCGAGCAGCCCCGGCGGATAGCGATCGGACAGCCGACCAGCGAACGGCGCCGCCAGCGCGACGATTACCGGCCACGGCGTCATCAGAAAGCCTGTTTCGACCTGGCTGCGATGCAGCACATCTTCGAAATAGAACGGCAGCGAGACGAACGCGAGCCCTTGCGCGGCGAACGAGCACACGGCCGTCACGGCAGACAGTGCGAATACGGGCAGCTTGAACAGATCGACGGGCAGCATTGGCGCCGGGTGGCCGGCTTCACGGCGCATCAGCAGCGCGCCGAAGATCACGGTGACAGCAGCCGCGCCGAGCACGATCGACGTCGATGCACGCTGTGCCGCTTCACCTAGCGCGAAGATCAGCGCGGCGAACGTGATCACGTTCAGCAGCGCCGCAACGCGGTCGAAATGATGCGTGCCACGCGGCGTGCGCGGCAGGCCCGGCAACGCGAACGACAGCGCCAGCACGCCGAGCGGCACATTGACGGCGAACAGCCACGGCCAGCTTGCCACCGAAAGAATCAGCGACGCCACCGTCGGCCCGACCGCGAACGACACACCCACCACCAGCGCGTTCAACCCGACACCGGCCCCGAGCCGATGCGGCGGATAAAGATGCTTGATAAGCGCGGTATTCACGCTCATGATCGCCGCCGCGCCGAGACCCTGTACGACGCGCGCGCCCGCCAGCCAGGGCAGCGTCGGCGACAGCGCGCAGGCGAGCGAGGCCGCCGTGAACACGCAGATCCCGCCGATATAGATGCGCCGGTGGCCGACGATATCGCCGAGCGCGGCGAGCGGCAGCAGCGTCGCGACCATCGCCAGCTGATACGCATTGATGATCCATACCGAGGCGGCCGGCTTCGTGTGCAGATCCGCGGCCATTGCGGGCAGCGCCGTATTGGCGATGGCGGTATCGAGGGAGGCGAGCGCGACGGACAGCATGATCGCCGCCATCGCGAAACGGTGGCCGGCGGACATGGGACCGTCGGCGACGCGGGTCGGGTTGGGTGTGTTCTCGGACAAGGACAGGCTCTGCAGATGGGTGAGCAGGGCGCGTATCGGCATCGGCCGCATGCTCGGGCGGCCGCCGTGCTCGAAGCGAATGAAGCGATTGTTACAGAGCGGCGCGGATTCTGCTGAGCGCCGCGCAAAATCGCTGCTTTTGAAAGGTCGTTGCAAGTCGTTGCCGCGATTGATGGTCTATTACGGCAACAATCGGAACATCGTGCAACTAACTGTCAGCCGCCAGCGGCGACCGCCAATCGGCGTGGGCGTTCAGCCCCGCGTAGGCATCAGCTGCACGACGCCAGCAGAATCGACAGCTTGCGGATATGCGCCCTGAATGCTTCCGTCATCTCCTGATCGTGGCCGTCGCTCAGATGCGGCGCTTCGGCCAGTTCGACTTGCCCCTGGAATTCGTCGGACACCTTGCGCCGGTCGCCGGGCGGAAGCGCGCGGATCAGCGACACGATCAGCAATTCCTGCGCATGGATGATTCCGAGCACGGATTGTGCGTTCATTTTCGACCTCCATCGGAGCACGACGATGCCAGCGACGCTACAGCGGGACTCGGCGGGACGCAGCACGGCGAGGCTGTCTCCGATCCGCCTTTTTACTCATCCATACTAGTGCAAGGAACAGAGCCGTCTGCACCGGCATCGTGCCAACCGCAGGATCTTCAGAGTAACGCCCGGCAAAACCAAACTATGCAGTTAAGGAACTGCGTGACGGTAAGGTTTGTCTGCTTGGGTTGGCGGGCTTTTCGATAACGTAATGGCCGCAGACGCGGGATGACGCAAAATGTCCTACTCTGCTTATTTATCCACCAGACCGGCTCGCGCCGCCCGCATCCAATACGCAAGCAGTGAAGCGCGCGCCGCGTCGTTTTACCGGAGGCTTCGATGACAGCGGTGGATCTGGAATTCGACCAGCTCAACAGTACCGTCGACGCGCTGCGGCGCTCGATTTCCAACCGCATGATGTACGGCGTCGGCAAGGACGCCGTGACTGCGCGCCCGCAGGACTGGCTGCATGCCGCGGCGCTCGCCGTGCGCGACCGGCTCGTCGCGCGCTGGATGAAAACCACGCGCCTGCAATACGAGCAGGACGTGAAGCGCGTGTATTACCTGTCGATGGAATTTCTGATCGGGCGCACGTTCACGAATGCGTTGCTCGCGCTCGGCATCTACGATCAGGTGAAAGAGGCGCTGGCGGACCTCGGCGTCGATATGGAAGCGCTCGTCGATCTCGAACCCGATGCCGCGCTCGGCAACGGCGGTCTGGGGCGCCTCGCTGCATGCTTTCTGGATTCGATGGCGACGCTCGGCATTCCGGGCTTCGGCTACGGCATCCGTTACGAATACGGGATGTTCAAGCAGCAGATCGTCGATGGCGAGCAGATCGAAACGCCCGATTACTGGCTGCGCGCGGGCAACCCGTGGGAGTTTCCGCGGCCTGAGGTGCAATACATCGTGCATTTCGGCGGACGTACTGTGCAGCGCGACGGTCATGTCGAATGGATCGAAACGCAGCATGTGAACGCGATGGCGTACGACACCGTGATTCCCGGTTTCGCGACTAGCGCGACGAACACGCTGCGTCTGTGGTCCGCGCGCGCGACGGAGGAACTCGATCTGTCGGCGTTCAATCAGGGCGACTATCGCCGTGCCGTCGATGCGAAGAACATGTCGGAGAACGTCTCACGTCTGCTGTATCCCGACGATTCGACGCCCGCTGGCCGCGAACTGCGTCTGCGTCAGGAATACTTCTTCGTCTCGGCGACGATGCAGGATCTGATCCGTCGTTATCAGAGAACGCACAGCACGTTCGGCCGTTTCGCCGAAAAGGTGGCGGTGCATCTGAACGACACGCACCCGGTGCTCGCCATTCCCGAACTGATGCGTTTGCTCGTCGATGTGCATCACGTGCCGTGGGCGAAGGCGTGGAAAGACATCCAGCAGATGTTCTCGTACACGAACCACACGCTGATGCCCGAAGCGCTCGAAACGTGGGACGTCGAAACACTCGCGCGCCTGTTGCCGCGTCACCTCGAAATCATCTTCGAGATCAACGCGGAATTTTTGAAGCAGGTCAGCGAGCATTCGGGCCATGACGTCGACATGATCCGTCGTATCTCGCTCGTCGATGAATATGGGCAGCGGCGCGTGCGCATGGCGCATCTGGCTATCGTCGCGAGCCAGAAGGTCAACGGCGTGTCGAAGTTGCACTCGCAACTGATGACGCGCGACATCTTCTCGGACTTCGCGAAGATCTGGCCCGAGCGCTTCACCAACGTGACGAACGGCGTGACGCCGCGCCGCTGGCTCGCGCAATCGAGCCCGTCGATGTCGAAGCTGATCGACGAACAGATCGGCACGCACTGGCGGCGCGATCTGTTCGAACTCGGCAAGCTGCGCGATCTGCGCGACGATCCGTCGTTCATTCACGCGTTCCATGAAGCGAAGCGGCAGAACAAGCTGCGTCTGATCCAGCGCCTGCAACAGCATACGAAGATGAGCTTCGATCCCGAAGCGCTCTTCGATCTGCAGGTGAAGCGCATTCACGAATACAAGCGGCAACTGCTGAACGTGCTGCATGTGATCGTGCGCTACAACCAGATTCGCGCCCATCCCGAGCGCGACTGGGTGCCGCGCGTCGTGATGTTCGCGGGCAAGGCGGCGTCTGCGTACCGGATGGCGAAGACGATCATCAAGCTGATCGGCGATGTCGGCAAGACGGTGAACGAAGATCCGATCATCGGCGACAAGCTGAAAGTGGTGTTCGTGCCGAACTACGGTGTGAGCGTGGCCGAGCTGATCATTCCCGCAGCGGACCTGTCGGAGCAGATTTCGATGGCGGGCACGGAAGCATCGGGCACGGGCAACATGAAGCTCGCGCTGAACGGTGCACTGACCATCGGCACGATGGACGGCGCGAACATCGAGATCTGCGATGCCGTCGGGCGCGAGAACATTTTCATCTTCGGGCACACGGCCGATCAGGTCGACGAGTTGCGCGCGACGGGTTATCGTCCGCGCGAAATCTACGAGCACAACCCCGAACTGAAGATGGCGCTCGACCAGATTCGCACCGGCTTCTTCTCGCCGGATGATCCATTGCGCTTCTCGGATATCTTCCACACGCTGGTCGATTGGGGCGATCACTACATGGTGCTCGCCGATTTCGCCGCACTCAAGAAGGCGCAGGACGAAGTCGACAAGCGCTACGTGGACCGGCGCGGCTGGACGCGAAGCGCGATCGAGAACGTTGCGGGCATGGGGCAGTTCTCGTCGGACCGCACGATTGCCGAGTATGCGCGCGAGATCTGGAATGTGAAGCCGCTCGAACTCGAGTGACGCGATGTGATGTGTGCATAAAAAAACCGCCGCGCGATGCTGAATCGCGCGGCGGTTTTTATTTTATTCGTGCGTTGCTTTAACCGCCCATTCGCTCAGTGTCGCGCGCCGCACGCAGTCCGAGCTGACCCTGCGCGAAGTCGAACAGCAAGTCGATATTCTGTAGCGACATCAACCCGATCACGATGCGGTTCGCGCCCGGCGCGGTCTTCACGATCGTCACCTGCGCGTCGTTGAAGCGATGCGCCCAGTCGCGCACGCCGAGTATCACGTCGTAGTTGCCCTGCGCGAACGGCGTGTGCTCGTCGACATCGCCGGACCAGTCGGGCGCCTTGTCGGTTTCGATGCGGATCATGTCGGTGCCGCCCGTCGAAAACACGACGGGCGCGCAGAAGCGCATCTTGCTGCCGACCTGCACGCAACCGACTGGCCATTGCACGGAGCCGTCCTTGCCAGGCGTCAGCGGCACGAGCGTGAAGTCTTTCGTGACGGCAACCGATGGACTCAGCACAAGAAACGGATGCGCGAGATTCGAGCGCACCATATAGCGCTGACCGATGTTCGCGGGCAGCGCTCGTAACGGTGGCGTGCAGCAGGTATCGCGCGGATCGTCGGCGCCGACGCCGAAGATGCCCGAGAAGGCCCAGCCGAACTCGCCCGTGTAGCCGTCCATTGCGACGCAGCGCTTGTTGATTTTCAGGCAGCTGACTTCGTCGACGGCTTGCGCGGCGACATCGACAGGCTTCGTGCCGACGATGCTCATCGGCAACGTGATGGCCGCGCCGGATATCTGGGCATCGGTCGCGAAGGTGAGCGAGCTGCGCGTGCCCGCAGACGGATAACCGGAACGCGGCAAGACCTTCGACAGCACGCGCACGCCGCGCGTGCCTGTATCGAGCATCAGGTAGACGGATTTGCCATCCATCTGCACGGGCAGGCCGATCGACGTGCGGCCGTGCGGATCGCTGCGCTCTGCGAAGAGCGGTACGAGCAGGCCGTCGCGTCCTTCGTTGATGAGGCTCGCCTTCATGTCGGGCGGCACGGGCGTGGAAATCGGCGTCGAGCAGGCCGCGAGCGCGAGCACGATCAGCGCGCCCGCAAAGCCGGCCATGCGCCGGAAGTAATGGACAGACATCGCACACACCTTGCAGAAGTGCGCGCCCTCCGACGACAGCCATGTCAGCCGTTCAGGCTTGGCAGTGCGCGTTAGCCGCGCGCGAGGGCACGCGAGATGACAGGACCGCCGACTCTACGCGGGCGACTCCCGTGACCTGCAAAAATGTGTGAATGCTGCTTCAGTGCTGCCGCGCGATTGACTGTGCGAGTGCGACGGAGCGCACGCGGCCAATGGTCGCGCGACGCAGCGTGCCGGCCAGCGCGCCGACGACATCGCCGACGCTGCGCGCCATCACATCGACGCGAAATGTGATGCAGTCGGCGCGTTTGTCGACGGACATCACGAAGACGCGCGAGCCTTCGCCGAGCGCCGCGAGCAGTGCGCGGCGTCCCGCTGCCGATGACGTGCCGGGGACCGTCACGTCGATCGTCACGAGCGACAGGGCAGCGTGCGTGGAGCAGTCGAAGGCGGGTGCGCGGCGCGGTAATGCGCGCGATGAGGCGGTAGCAGTGTGCATCGTCGATGCGCCGCCGCGAGGTTGGCGGCGCGGCTGTTGAGACGCGTCCACTGTAGCGGGCGGCGTCTCAAGCGGGTGCTAAAAGGAAGGCTGCGCGCCGTCAATTTTGTGTAAACGCGGCGCGAGTGCAATCAGCTTTTCGGGGCGGTTGCGCAAGCAAGCGCATCGCGGACCGTTTGCGCGACGCGTTCGACGAACGACAGATCGATGCTGGACAGCGCTTCGCGCTCGCTTTCCGCCGTCTGCACCATCAAGCGGTGCGTGACGTCCTGCGTGCGCCACGTCAGCCAGCCAACGACGATCAGCATCACGCCGACCACAACACCCAGCGGCGAAGCATACAAGCCGCCCGCGATCGCGCCGGCGAGGCCGATCAGCGAAATCGCGTAGGGCACGAGCCTGTTCTTCTGCACGGTGACGACGCGCACGTTCTGGATGTCGCGCAACGGAAAGACCTGGCCGGCCGCCGACAGCGCATTGCGCGTGACCGACACGCCGCGTTCGTTGAAAGGGGTTTCCATCTTTGAATTCAAGCTGGGAGAAAGGGCGCAGCGTAACAGAAAACGCAAGCGCCCAACCAGACAAGGATCAAGTGAAAAACTCGAGTGCGCCTGTGCTCAGGTTGTACATCGCGCCGACGATCCTTACCGTGCCTTGCTTTTCCATCTCGGCCAGCACGGGGCTGTCGCGCCGTATGTTCGCGATCGTCAGTTCGACGTTCTTGCGCGCCACGGCATTCACGAACGCGTAATTCGTTGCGCTGCGCTCGCCGCTGTACTCCGTGGCCTGCACCGCCGGTTTGATCTTGTCGAGCAAGGCCGTGAGATTGCCCAGTTCGGCGTCCGCAATGGCGCCCTTGATCGCGCCGCAAGCCGTGTGTCCCATCACGACGACGACCTTCGCGCCCGACAGCTTGCACGCAAACTCCATGCTGCCGAGGATGTCGTTGTTTTCGATGTTGCCGGCGACGCGGCAGTTGAAGATGTCGCCGATGCCGAGGTCCATGATGACTTCGGCGGGTGCGCGCGAATCGATGCAGCTCAACAGTACGGCGGCGGGATATTGTCCCGCCGCGCTTGCGCGCTGCTCGCGCAGATAGTTGCGCGGCTTGCGCTCGCCTTTCTGGAAGCGCGCGTTGCCAGCTTTCATCTCGTCGATGATCTGTTGCGGCGTCATTCTGTCGCGCTGCGCTTTGGTCAGCGAATCGGCCTGCGCCACGTCCGGCATCAACGTGATCTGGGCAAGCCCGGCGACAGCCGCGGCACCCGTCAACCGCAGAAACCGGCGACGGCCCGAGCCCGAGTACTGGCGTGGATATTCATACGTATTGCACATGGTATTTGCACCCGATGCGTCACGCATCAATCGACTATAGGCGATGCCGGGTGGCGTTCAAGAGAAATGAACCCGCACGGTGTTTTCGCTTACGTGCTTCATGAACCCGATTGACTGTACAATATTGGTAACTTTAGATAAAACGTCTATTATGAAAAAGAGCGCATTGGAACGGGAGCAGGAGTCGCTACTCGATCAGGTGAAGCAGATCGCTGACGGTCTGGGGCAGACATTCGCGCCGTTTTGCGAAGTGGTGGTGCACGATCTGCGCGATCCGGGACATTCCATTCTCGCGATTCACAACAACCTGTCCGGGCGTGCCGTCGGCGATCCGACAACGGAACTCGGGCTTGCACGGATCGCAGACGAAAACTATCCGCAGCTGCTGACCAACTATCCGAACCAGTTCAGCGACGGCCGGCGCGCGAAGAGCACGTCGGTGGGGATCAAGGATTCGACGGGACGTTATGTGGCTGCGCTGTGCCTGAATGTCGACCTGAATCTGTTTCGCGGTATCCAGAACGTTCTCGAACAGTTCTGCACCACGTCCGGTGTCGGCGCCAGGGAATCGCTCGATCCCGCCAATGCCGAAGCGATCCGCGAGCGTATCGACCAGTATGTAATGTCGCTGTCCACCACGCCGCAGGCGCTGAAGACGGAACAACGGCGCGCGTTGATGCAGGAACTGAAGCAGGCGGGTTTTCTGGAGGTTCGCAAGTCGATGGAAATCATTGCTGCCCATCTGGGCGTATCTCGTGCGACGGTGTACAACGATGCCAAATGACGCGACATTGCTGCTTCTGAACAAGGACGACGTCGAACAGCTGCTCACGATCGACGACGTGCTCTCTGCCACGCATCGTGCGTTCGTGCTGCATGCCGAAGGGCAAGGGCGTGTGTTTCCCGTCGTGCGAGAAAAGCTTGCGACGGGCGGCGTGTTCGGCATCAAGTCGGGTGACGTGCAGGCAGAAGCGCTGCTGGGCTTCAAGGCGGCGGGTTTCTGGCCGTCCAATCGCACGCTGGGCGGCGAGCCGCATCAGGCGACCGTGATGCTCGTCGATCCCGCAACGGGACGTCCCGAATGCGTGATCGACGGCAATGCGATTACGACGATGCGAACGGGCGCGGCGGGCGGTCTTGGTCTGCGGAATCTGGCGCGCAAGGACAGCGAGAGCCTCTGCGTCTTCGGCAAAGGCACGCAGGCGCGTATTCAGGTGACATTTGCGCTGCATCTGATGCAGCAATTGAAGACCGTTCGCTACGTGACGGCGAATGGTGAGCCCGACGCTGCGTTCGAAGCGTTGTTCGCAGCACGTTGCGCAGTCGGGCACGCGAAGCAAGCGGATGAAGCCGTTGCGCAAAGCGACATCGTAATCACGGCAACACCGGGCGGCGGTCCGCTCTTCAGCGCTGACGCTGTGCGTCCGGGCACGCATATCAACTGCGTGGGCGCCGATACGAAAGGAAAGCGCGAATTGCCGCCGGGCATGCTGGAACGCGCGCAGGTTTATGTCGACGATCGCGTGCAGGCTTCGCAGATCGGCGAGTTGCAATGGAGTCCTGACACGCCGTGCGTGGAGCTTGGCTCGGTTCTCGGCGGTGCAGCGTCAGTCGGGCGGCTTGATGAAGCCATCACGATCTTCGATATGACGGGCCTCGCATTGCAGGACCTCACCGTCTCGCGGATGCTGCGCGATCGTGCGCGCGAGGCGGGTATTGGAACGAACGTCGCGTGGCCCTGGTAACGCGCGTTTGCGCTCACCAGCCGTAGAACCTCGGCCACGTTTCGACCGCGCCATCGTTCGAGAGCGCGTGATATTCAGGATGCTGCGCGCCTGTTGCACAAGCGTGATTCGGCAGGATGCGCAGCCGCGTGCCAACCGGGAAACGCTCTGCAATCGTCGTGTCAGTCGAACCTGTTTGCGAGACGATGCCGTGCTCCTGATTCGCAGCGCTCATCACGAAGCCTTCGATGGGCACGCCGTCTTCCGTGCAAACCAGCCCATAGCCGAAGTCCTGCTGCTGGCGTTGCGTGCCGCGGTCGCGGCTCATCGCCATCCAGCCCGCGTCGACAATCGCCCAGCCCTTGCTTTCCTGATGACCGATCACCGTGGTTAGCACGCTAAGCGCAATCTCGTCGACGGCACACACGCCGACGTTGTGCATCACGAGATCGAAGAACACATAGACACCCGCGCGAACCTCCGTCACGCCTTCCAGATGCTGCGCGGCAAGCGCGGTTGGCGTCGAGCCGATGCTGACCGTGTCGCACGGCAAGCCCGCTGCGCGCAGCCGTTGAGCCGCACGCACGCAACCGGCGCGTTCCTGTTCAGCGATGCGCTCCAGATCTGCCGTCGTGTTGTAGTCGTAGCTCGAACCCGCGTGCGCGAGCACGCCGCCCAGCTTCATCTTGCCGTCGTGCAGCGTGCGGCCTACCAGGAGCAGCAGGTCGTCGTCAGGCGCGACACCGGAGCGATGGCCATCCACATCGATTTCGATCCACACCTCGAAAGTCTCGTTGTGAGCGAGCCCGAATGCGACGATGGCTTCCGCCGAATGGACACTGTCCGTGATGATTTTCAGATTGCAGCCGCGCTGGCGCAGTTGCATCGCCTGTTCCAGCTTGCCGGGCGCCATGGCCACTGCATAGACGATATCGTCGATCCCCGCTGCGAAGAACTGCTCCGCTTCCTTCAGCGTCGAAACGGTGATGCCTTGCGCACCGGCCGCAAGTTGCGCGCGCACCACCGGCTCGCATTTGGTTGTCTTCACATGCGGACGGAATGTCACGCCAAGCGTGTTCATGCGCGTCTGCATGCGCTGGATATTGCGCATCATGACGTTGCAATCGACGATGGCGGCAGGCGTGTTGAGCGAGGGAAGATTCACGGCGGTGTCCCAGATGCAAAGAAGGTTCGCGTCCACTGTAGGACCTTTTGGCTATAGTGTGGTTAATCGCTCATCAATCTTTCGTTTAATTCAATTTAATGGTCGATCTCGACGATATGCGCATGTTCCGCGCGCTCGGCACAACGCATTCGCTTGCGGGCGCCGCGCGGCTGCTCGACGTTACGCCGCCCGCGCTCACCGTGCGGCTGCAAAAGCTCGAAGAGAGGCTGGGCGTGCATCTCGCGGTGCGCGAGGCGCGCGGCATCTCGCTGACGGAAGAGGGCACGCGGCTGATGCACGAAGCGATCGATCTGCTCGAACGCCTTGAAACGCTGCCCGAGCGGATCGCAGCCGAGCATCAGGCTGTATCGGGCAGCTTGCGTATCGTCGCGCCGCTGGGATTCGGGCGCGTTCACATTGCGCCGGTTCTCAGGGACTTTCATCTGGCGTATCCGAACGTGACGGCCAGCCTGAACCTCTCTGATAACCCGCTTGCCGATAGCGCAGGCGCGGACGTCGTGATCCATATCGGCGAGATGAAAGATTCGTCGTGGGTTGCGCACGTGCTCGCACCGAACGAGCGGTTCCTGTGCGCCAGCCCTCGATTCGCGGCGAGTCTTCCGGCGCTCGATCATCCTTCCGCGCTCGCGCATCTGCCTTGCCTCTGTCTGCGCGAAAACGACGAAGACGTGTCGCGCTGGCGCTTCGAGCCCGAGTCGGGCCGGAAAGCGAAAGAGGGCAAGGCGGTCACGGTTCGCGTGACAGGTGCGCTGTCTTCGAACGATGGCGGTGTAATCGGCGACTGGGCGATGCGCGGACTCGGCATCATGGTGCGCTCCGAATGGGACGCGGGTGCGTTGATCGCAAGCGGAAAGCTCAGGCGCCTGCTGCCGCAGTGGCGGCTCGCGCCCGCGCCCATCGTCGCGCTCGTGCCGACGCGAAAGGGCGTGCCCGCGCGCGTGCGGCTTTTCCTCGATGCGGCACGGGCCGCGATGGACCCGCCGCCATGGCGCCGATAGCACTGTGCGGCACGTTAATTTACAAAATGTATTGACATAGACAATATGTCTAATCACAATTCAAACCATCCGGCGGCGTGATTGCGCGCCGCTCCGGCTTGCGCATCGCAAGTTCCTTCGCAAGCCAGCGCGGCGCTGCCCGCATTCATCAACACCACGATCTCTGCCCAACCATGCTCTCTTTGCCTACCTATGACGACGTCGTCGCTGCTTCGAAGCGGCTCGAAGGCGTCGCGCACCGTACGCCCGTCATGACTTCGCGCACCGTTAACGAGATGTTCGGCGCCGAAGTGTTCTTCAAGTGCGAAAACCTGCAGCGCATGGGCGCGTTCAAGTTTCGCGGCGCGTTCAATGCGCTGTCGAAGTTCGACGACGAACAGCGCCGCCGCGGCGTAGTCGCGTTTTCGTCGGGTAATCATGCGCAGGCCGTGGCGCTGTCCGCGCGTCTGCTCGGCATGCCCGCGACGATCGTCATGCCGCACGATGCGCCGCAAATGAAGGTCGAAGCGACCAAGGGCTACGGCGGCAATGTCGTCATTTATGACCGTTACAAGGAAGATCGCGAGCAGATCGGCCGAGACCTCGCGCAAAAGCACGGCCTGACGCTGATTCCGCCGTACGATCACCCCGATGTGATCGCGGGGCAGGGCACGGCCGCGAAAGAACTGTTCGAGGAAGTGGGGCCGCTCGACGCGTTTTTCGTGCCGCTCGGCGGCGGCGGACTGACGTCGGGTTCGGCGCTGACAGCGCGCGCGCTGTCGCCCGATTGCGCGGTGTACGCGGTCGAACCGGAAGCCGGCAACGATGGCCAGCAATCTTTCCGCTCAGGAAAGATCGTTCATATCGAGACGCCCAAGACCATCGCCGACGGCGCGCAAACACAGCATCTCGGCCAGTACACGTTCCCGATCATCCAGCGCGATGTCACCGATGTCGTCACGGCGAGCGACGCGGAACTGATCGACTGCATGCGCTTTTTCGCGGCGCGGATGAAGATCTTCGTGGAGCCGACGGGTTGTTTGAGCTTCGCGGCCGCACGCCAGATGAAGGACAAGCTGAAGGGCAAGCGCATCGGCGTGCTGATCAGCGGCGGCAATGTGGATGTGCGCAAGTTCGCCGAACTGGTGTCGGGGAACTGAGTATCAGGCGCAGGGTCGTGCGGCGGGGCTAGCTATACACGCCCAGATGCGTTGACATCGACGGCCCGCTGATCAGCGGCGGAAAGACGCACCATGCGCCGTCGTGATGGCGGAAGAAGAAGATCGCCCGTGCGCCGCATGTCGTCGATGCCTCGACCTGCGCGTAGCGCGTGCCGTCCCTGCGCCGATGACCGAACCGCACGACGCGAATCTGCCCTTGCGGACCGGGAGCCAGCCACTTTTCGACCAGAGAGTGCAGCGATCTGCCGGCAGTGTTCATGATCAACTCCTGTAGCTCGTCCCGGCTTTTCGTACCGGCGTTTGCGCCCCGGTGCGGTGGGATGAGTTCAAGAGTAGGACTGCCGGTTCATTTGCGATAGTTAATGTTTTTTATGTTTATTATAATCAAACATTGATTCATTTTCCGTGACGGCGGAGCTTGGCTCCATGTCAGCGTCACGGCAAGAATTTGCGTCAGCTCATAGAATCAATTCTGCGCCCGCTTCATACGGGCGCAGCTTTTTGATGAACGTAGCTGGCGCGGCATGAGAAATGAAGCTTTCCATGTGGCCGCGTCCGGAAGGAAGTGCCGACATGGAAGAGGTTTTCACATCGCAATCGAGCGCAGTCGCGCGCATCATGAGCGCGCGCCAGGCGCTGCTGCAAAATCCCGACGACGCAATCATGAGCAGCGGCGAGAAGGCCGCCCGGCTCGAGCGGCTGGAGCGCCTGCTGTTCGACGTGCGCGCAGGCCGTACGAGCGAATTCACGATGCCGACGGCGAACGGGGAAGTGCGGATATGGGTGTCGCCGGATTAATGGCCTGAGATCCGACCTTATTCGAGCGCATCAACAAAAACGCCCCGCAAGCGGGGCGTTTTCCGTCCATCTGCGGGCTGACGAAGCGACCGAAAGCGCCTCGCTTCACGACACAGCTTAGAACTTGTGGCGCATACCGACGCGGAACGCCAGCTGGTTTTGCGAACCGTTGCCCGACGTGCTGAAGTACGACGTCGACGAACCGATCTGAGCCTGGATCGGCTGGCCCGAAGCCGTCTTGCCCGACGCGTCCTGATAGATCACCAGACCGTAGACATCGGTACGCTTCGACAGCGCGTAGTCGACGCTTGCGTCCACCTGGTTGAAGTGGCCCGTCGTCGCGCCCGTCAGACGCGAGTACGTGTAGCCGAGGCCCGTCGTCAGAGCCGGCGTGAACGCGTACTTGGCGCCGCCTTCGAAGTTGTTGAACGTCGTCGATGCACCCGTGATCGGCTCGAGGTGCGTGTTCGTCCACAGCGCGTAGAGCGTTGCCGGTCCGATGATGTAACGGCCGCCCAGGCCGAACGCGCGCAGGTCGCGTACGGTCGTGGTCGTGGCGCTCGTCGTCACGTTGGCGATCGACGTCGAGAATGCCGGCGTTGCGAGGGCCGGGAAGCGGATGTCCGTGTACGCTGCGCCCAGGCCGATCGGGCCGTTCGCGTAGTTCACGCCGAAGCTGTAAGCGCGCGACGAGCCCGTCGTCGTGCCCACGGTCGGTGCGCCGCCGAATGCGCCTGCCTGGTTCGAGAAGCCGTACATCGCGCCGAACGTCAGGCCCGAGAAGTTCGCGCTGCTGAACTTGACCGAGTTGTTGATACGGCTCGACGTGAGCTGGTCGACGTCGTTGATGTGGTAAGCGTAGTTACCGGCGACCGTCAGGCCACCCGTCGAATAGTTGCTGCCCAGGTAGTCGGTCGTGAATGCGTATTGACGGCCGAACGTCAGCGAGCCGATGCCGTCCTTCGACAGACCCACGAACGCCTGACGGCCGAACAGCGCGCCGCCTTGACCCGACGTGCCGTTGCCGCTGTTGAAGCCGCTTTCGAGCACGAACAGAGCCTTCAGGCCGCCGCCCAGGTCTTCTGTGCCGCGCATGCCCCAACGGCTGCCTTGCGCCACGCCGTCGTCATACTTGAACAGCTTGGAGCTGCCGTTGGTCGCGTTCTTCGAATGGTTCACGTAGCTGATACCAGCATCGATGATGCCGTACAGCGTGACGCTGCTTTGTGCGTGTGCGGTACCTGCAAATGCCGAGGCGAGTAGAGCGGTGGTCAGTACTTTCTTGTTCAAAGCTTTCTCCGGATTGAAAAATGGCGATCGCGAGCCTGGCTCTCTGGCTGGTCGCGCGACGGGCGCAAATGTAACGGGGAGAAAGGAAAGGAATATGACAGGAATTATTTTTAGTGAATATGTAGTACAAATGCGACACCGTTTGATTCGCGCGCAAAAGGCTTGCACGCAAATGTGTGCATATGCTTCATATCCTGGCGCGGTTCCTGTTTAGCCGGAGCGAAGAAACAACCGCCGATGTTTGTTCCCGCAACCAAAAAAAATCGCCCGCATAGGGCGGGCGATTTCATATTTCATTCAGAGCCGCCGCGCGTAAGACGCGCCGAAAGCGACATCAGGCCGACAGCAATTGCCCCGTGCGGAACGCCTTCGCGCCCGCGATCCGCACGATCTCCATACCTGCCTGCGCGAAGCGCGACAGATGGCGCGCATACAACACGCCCGATACCGTGGCGTTCAGCGTAATCACGCGATCCGTCAACGGATCGACGATATCGGCGATCGGCTGGCCGGCATCGATCCACTTGCCCACTTCCGCGCGATAGACCACGACGCCGCTCACCGGCGTCACGATAGGCTCGGTGCCCGCGAGCGGCGTCGCGGCGAATTCGAGCGGCGGCATCGGCGCGGCTTCGCCCGCGATCACGCCGCGATGCGTCAGGTATTCGATGATGCCTTGCGCGTCGTGCTCCGCGAACTCGTACGACACGTCGCGCTGGCTGCGCAGTTCGACCGTCACCGAGATCGAACCGTTCGGAATCGGGAAGCGGTCGCCGACGCGCGTGCGCAGTTCCGACCAGCAGAAGCTGTGAATCTCGTCGAACGGATTGCCGACGGAATCCACTGCGAGCAGCGACGCCTTCGAATCCAGATAACGCGCGAGCGGCTCGACGTCCGGCCACAGGTCCGGGTTCGTGTACAGATGCAGCGCCGCTTCCCAGTCGCAATGCAGATCGAGCACGACGTCCGCGTCGTACGACAGCAGTTGCAGCGCGAGACGCTGCGATTCGATTTCGGTGCGCGGCTTCTGCGCGTCCAGTGCTTCGCGCATCGCCTGACGGATGACGGTGCGGTTCTGGTCGGCGTTCGTCGTCAGGCGCCCTTCGATGACCGGCTCGATCAGGTCGAACAGGTTATAGAAATTGCGGTTGAAGTTCTGCGCGGTGTTGGTTTCGAAGCGGCCGGCGAGCAGGCCGAGCACATGCTGGTTCAGGCCGATCGGGTTCGCCACGGGCACGATCACCACTTCGCCGCGCAGCTTGCCCGCTGCCTCGAGCGCTTCGAGCTTGCGGCGCAGCGCCCACGACACCAGCATGCCGGGCAGCTCGTCAGCGTGCAGCGATGACTGGATATAGACCTTCTGTCCGCCGCTCGGACCGTAGTGGAAGCTCGTCAGGCTGCGAGCGGTGCCGAGGGTCGGGGAAATCAGCGGATGATTGAGGGTTTGCATGATTGATGTGACGCGGCAGGCAAAGCGCGCGCGCCCTGTAGTTGCAGAGGTGACTTCGGGTTGACTGCTGAAAACGGTGGCGCGTACAACGGATCGGACGGCCGCCCTGAATCGTTCGATCTTAGCCCATTTGCGCAGCGCGGGCGACGCTGCGCCGCCGCGCATGCGCCGGGCCTCGGCGCAATGGCCGGTATGGCGCCAAAACAAAACGGGCTCCGTGAGGAGCCCGTTTGCCGGTCCAGCCAGGCGGCGTAGCACGCGGGCGAACCGCGCGATACGCTGCCGTGAGGATTAGCCGCCGTACACGTCGAAGTCGAAATACTTCTTCTCGATCTTCTTGTAGGTGCCGTCCTTGATGATGTCGGCGATTGCCTTGTCGACCTTCGCCTTCAGGTCTGCGTCTTCCTTGCGCATGCCGATGCCAGCGCCTTCGCCGAGGATCTTCTTGTCTTCCAGATCCTTGCCGACGAACTGGAAGCCAGCGCCGCGCGGCGTCTTCAGGAAGCCGATGTCAGCTTGCACTGCGTCTTGCAGCGCTGCGTCCAGACGGCCCGAGATCAGGTCGGCATAGACCTGGTCCTGGTTCTGGTAAGGCACGACCTTCGCGCCCTTCGGTTCCCAGTAGGTCTTCGCGTACGTTTCCTGGATCGTGCCTTGCTCGACGCCGACCGACTTGCCCGACAGCGATTCAGCCGTCGGCAGGATGTTCGAACCCTTCTTCGCGACGAGGCGCGTCGGCGTGTTGAACAGCTTCGACGAGAAAGCGATCTGTTCAGCGCGTTGCGGCGTCATCGACATCGACGACAGCACGCCGTCGAACTTCTTGGCCTTCAAAGCCGGGATCATGCCGTCGAAATCGTTTTCAACCCACACGCACTTTGCCTTCAGGCGCGTGCAGATTTCATTACCAAGGTCGATGTCAAAGCCGACCAGCTTGCCGTCGGAACCCTTCGATTCGAACGGCGGGTAGCTGGCGTCGACGCCGAAGCGGATGGTGTTCCAGTCTTTGGCGTGTGCGCCGATCGATACGGTGGCGAGCAGGGCAACCGTCAAAGCCGCAAGCAGTTTCTTCACTGATGTACTCCCGGGAGTGGTTCAAAGTGTCCCGCATGCGGTTGTGCCGCTGCGCGACGTTGCCCGGCCGTTGTGCCGGGCTTGTCTCTATGTGGTTGCCGGCTGGCCCAGCCAGCAACGCGCGCCAAGCTTAACAAATCAAAATATTTGCGGTGCTAGTGAAACACCGGATGGCACAGGAGTATTGCCTCTAACGGTCGTTTTTATGATAAGAGGCAAGCGTGATGCATTGAAAGCGAATCGAAGGTGAAACGGAAGCTGATAGAAGCATTCGCCGCATGCGGCAGTGCGGCAAACGCTTTCAGTTCAATGGTTTATGTATGAGACGTGTTCAGACGATCCGCTCGCCCGCGCGATACGTTGCGCGCGGCACGGGCAAGGCGTCGAGCATCGTGACGCGCACGAAATCCGCGCGCAGGCCGGTTTCGATCGCGCCACGATCATGCAGGCCCGCCGTGCGGGCCGGTTCCGCCGATACCGTCGCCATCGCGCGCGGCAATGTCCAGCCGGCCTTTTCGACCAGTTCGAACGCCGCCGTCAGCAAACTGGACGGCACGTAGTCGGACGACAGGATATCGAGCAGATCCGCCTTTGCCAGCTCCAGCGCCGACACATTGCCCGAATGCGAGCCGCCCCGCACGATGTTCGGTGCGCCCATGATGGTCGCGATGCCGTGACGGTGCGCGGCCTCGGCGGCGATGCGCGTGGTCGGGAATTCGGCCAGCACGATGCCTTCTTCGGCGGCCTGCTGCACGTGTTCGACGAGCGTGTCGTCGTGGCTCGCGACGGGCACGCCCAGCACCTTGCAGCGCTCGACGATCTGGCGGCGGTGTTCATCCGCGAAACGCTGCTGTTCGTCTTCGAGTTCGACGAGCGTCGCGGCCATATGCTCGTCCGTCATCTTGCCGTGGCGCTCCTGGAAGCGGCGCCATTGCTCGCGGTCGTGCCACTGGCGCTGGCCCGGCGTATGGTCCATCACCGACGCGAGACGCAGCAGCGGATGGTCCTTGAGCGTATCGAACAGCTCGACCACATCGGCGGTGGCGATTTCGCAGCGCAGGTGCAGGAAGTGCTCGGCGCGCAGCAGCTTGCGATCGGAGAAGCGTTGCAGCGCTTGCGCGCAGCGCAATTGCGTGTCGGCGCGACGCAGGCCGACGCTCGAACGCGAACCGATTGCGAGCGCGTCGAATACCGTCGTGATGCCGGCTGCGGCAACCTGTGCGTCATGAATCACGAACGCGGCGTCCGTATTCCATTCGACGCCCGGACGCGGCAGCAGATGCTTCTCCAGATTGTCCGTATGCAGTTCGATGAGACCCGGCAACAGATAATCGCCTTCCCAGTCCTGCGCATCGGCAGCCGACGTCGTGCCGCGCGCGATGTCGCGAATCACGCCGTCCTCGACGCGCACGACGCCGTTGAAAACTTCGTCCCGCGTAACGACGCGGGCGTTCTTGATCAGCATGTAAATGCTCCGTATCGGATCGATATCAGTGTAATGCCGTTGCGTGACGCAGCGGTGGCGTCAATTCGAGCCTGCGTGTAGCGACTTTCGCGCGCGTGTCTTCGTCGTGGAAGATGCCGACGATGGCGGCGCCGCGCTCGCGCGCTTCGACGATCAGGCTCGCGACGATGTCGCGGTTCTCCGCATCGAGCGAGGCAGTCGGCTCGTCGAGCAGCAACACGGGGTGCCCCGCGATCAGACCGCGCGCGATATTCACGCGCTGTTGCTCGCCGCCCGAAAACGTCGCGGGCGCGAGCGGCCACAAGCGCTCGGGCACGTTGAGCCTTGCGAGCAATGCAGCGGCGCGCGCACGCGCTTCTTTTTCGTCGACGCCGCGCGAAATCAGAGGCTCGGCAACGAGATCGAGCGTGCTGACACGCGGAATCACGCGCAGAAACTGGCTCACATAACCAACTACGCCACGCCGCAAATGCAGCACGTCGCGGGGTTCGGCGCCTGTGATCGGCAGATACTTCGCTTTCTGCGCGTCGTCGCGAATCGCGATCGTGCCCGTGCTCGCCAGATAGTTGCCGTACAGGCAGCGCAAGAACGTGCTCTTGCCCGCGCCCGAAGGCCCGACCAGCACGATGCATTCGCCGCGCTCGACGTCGAGCGACACGCCCGCGAGCGCGTCGATCTGCACGCCGCCCTGGCCATGCAGCGTGAATGTCTTGCCGATACCGACCGCGCGCAACATGAGCGCGTCGTTGTCGATGAACGATGTTTCGATGGACGTTGTCATCACGTGCTGAACCTCAAACGGGCAAAACGGAGGAAACGAGTGTCTGCGTGTACGGATGCTGCGGATCGTCGAGCACCTGATCGGTGAGACCCGCTTCGACCACTTCGCCGCCTTGCATCACCATCAGACGATGCGCGAGCAGACGCGCAACGCCGATATCGTGCGTGACGATCAGCACCGACAGATGCAGCGTCGACGTCAGCGTACGCAGCAAGTCGAGCAAACGTGCCTGCACGGATACATCGAGACCCGCAGTGGGTTCGTCCATGAACACGAGGCGCGGACCTGTGACGAGATTGCGCGCAATCTGCAAACGCTGCTGCATGCCGCCCGAAAACGCCGACGGCAATTCGTCGATACGCGATGCATCGAGTTCGACACGCGTCATCCATTGCGTGGCCGTGTCGCGGATCTTGCCGTAGTGACGCGCGCCGACGGCCATCAATGGCTCGCCGATGTTCGCGCCCGCCGATACACCGTTGCGCAATCCATCGCGCGGATTCTGCTGCACGAAACCCCATTCGGTGCGCATCAAAAGACGTTTGCGCGGCTCGGTCAGTTCGAGCAGATCGAGCGTGTCGCCGTGCGCGCTTGCGTAATGCAGCGTGCCCGAATCAGCGGGCGTGCGCAGCGCGAGCGTATTGAGCAGCGTCGATTTCCCCGAACCCGATTCGCCTACGATGCACAGCACTTCGCCCGGATACAGATCGAAGCTGACGTTGCGGCAACCATTGCGGCCGCCATACTGTTTGGTGAGCGCGCGTGCGCTCAGAAGCGGCGTCATGCGCTTTCTCCTGCGTTGTTGTCAGTGCCTTGCTGCTCGCGCCGGTCGTGGCAATAGTCGCTATCCGAGCAGACGAACATGCGCTTGCCCGCATCGTCGACGATCATTTCGTCGAGGAAACTTTCCGTCGATCCACACAGCGCGCACGCATGATCCCAACGCTGCACCTCGAACGGATGATCATCGAAATCGAGGCTTTTTACCGGCGTATAAGGCGGAATCGCGTGAATGCGCTGCTCGCGTCCTGCGCCGAACAGTTGCAGCGCCGGGTTCATATGCATCTTCGGGTTGTCGTACTTTGGAATCGGCGACGGCGACGCGAGATAACGGTTATTCACGATGACGGGATAGTCGTACGTCGTCGCGATGCTGCCGTGATGCACGATGTCTTCATACAGCTTCACGCTGATGAGGCCATAGTCCGCGAGTGCGTGCAGCTTCTTGCACTCGGCGTTACGCGGCTCCAGACGGTAGAGCGGTTCGGGCATCGGCACCTGATACACGAGAATCTGCTTCTCCGTGAGCGGTGTCTCGGGAATGCGGTGGCGTGTCTGCACGATGGTCGCTTCCGTCGTCTTGCGCGTGGTGTTGACGCCAGCCGTGCGAGCAAAGAAGCGGCGAATGTTGACAGCGTTAGTCGTTTCGTCGGAACCCTGGTCGATGACTTTCAGCGTGTCGTCTTGTCCGATGATCGACGCCGTCACCTGAATGCCGCCCGTGCCCCATCCATACGGCAGCGGCATTTCGCGCGACGCGAACGGCACCTGATAACCCGGAACGGCCACCGCTTTGAGTAACGCGCGGCGAATCATGCGCTTGGTCTGTTCGTCGAGATACGCGAAGTTGTAGCCTTCGGCAGCGCTGTCGTGCGCGGCGGTTTGCATCGTCGTGTCGGGCGCGTTCATGCTGCCTGCTCCTCGTTGTCGTTTCCTTCACCCGCGTTGTCATCGCGTGCGGCATGTTTTGCGCGCAGGCGGCGCACGAGTTCGAGCTCAGCCTGGAAGTCCACGTAGTGCGGCAATTTCAGATGCTGCACGAAGCCCGATGCTTCGACGTTATCGCTATGCGACAGCATGAATTCGACATCCTGCGTCGGCGAGCCGATGGTTTCGCCGAGTTCTTCCGCACGCAGCGCGCGATCGACGAGCGCCATCGCCATTGCCTTGCGTTCCGAGTGGCCGAAGGCGAGACCGTAGCCTTGCGTGAAGGTCGGCGGCACGTCGGTGCTGCCTGCGAACTGGTTGATCATCTGGCATTCCGTCACGTCGATTTCGCCGATCTCGACCGCTTCGCCCAACTCATCCAGTTCCATTTCGACCGCAACCGTGCCGAAGCGGATCTCGCCCGCGAACGGATGCGAGTGGGCATAGCCGCGTTGCGTTGCATAGCCCATCGCGAGCAGGAAACCTTCGTCGCCGCGCGCGAGATTCTGTAGACGCGTGGCGCGATTCGCGGGAAACGACAGCGGTTCGCGTGTCAGATCGCCTGGCTCGGATGCGCCTTCGGTTACGCGTTCCTGTTCTATCAGACCTTCCTTGTCGAGCAGCGAAACGACGCGCGGCGTTGCTTCCTGTGCGGCGGTTTCGGCTCGTTTCGCATGCACGGTACCGGCTTCATCGCCTTCGGCCAGCAACGTGAAATCGAGCAGACGTTGTGTGTAGTCGTAGGTTGCGCCGAGCATCTGGCCGCCGGGCACGTCCTTGAACGTCGCGGAGATGCGTCGCTCCATCTGCATCGCTTCTGTGTTCACCGGCTCCGTATAGCCGAAGCGCGGCAGCGTCGTGCGATACGCGCGCAGCAGAAAGATCGCTTCGACGAGATCGCCGGCGGCCTGCTTGATCGCGAGCGCCGCGAGTTCTTCGTCGTAGACGGAGCCTTCTGTCATGACGCGCGCAACGGCGAGCCGCAATTGCGTGCGAATCTGCGCGACGCTCAATTCGGCGAGTTGCGTGTCGCCGCGGCGCGCCTTGTCGAGCAGGCGCCACGATGCTTCGATCGCGCGCTCTCCACCTTTGACGGCAACGTACATTAGTTCAGCTCCACGTGAGTTGTGCGCGGCAGGCCGATCAGCGTGTCGCCGCAGACGAGATAACAGTCGATGCCGCACGGAAACAGCGGCGCGAGTTCCGCGCGCTCGCGCCAGAAGCGCGCGGGCAGGCCGGCGGGCGCGATGGTGTGCGAATGCTCGATGCCGGGGCCGCGCAACACGACGGGCGAGCCTTGCGTCAACGACTCGACGCGCACGATCAACGTCACCGATTGCTCCGGCGTTTCCGGCTCGCCAGGCGCGAAGCTCGAAAGCGGCGGCAACGTGGTCGCGTCATGCACATACGCAAACGCGGCATCCTGCGGTTCGTCGACGAGCGGCGCACCCGTATGAAAGCGCAACGCCGAGCCGAGCACGGCGTCCGGTTGCGCGAGCCACACGGGCGTCGAGTAATCGCACAGCGCCAGCAGCGCAGCGAACGCGGCGAGATCGGCGCGCGCATGCGGCAGGCTGTTGCGTGCGTCGCTGCGCGAAGCGGGCAGCACATTGTCGATCGTGCCGATGCGGCCCGGACGCGACAACGCGTCGAGCAGCGTGCGAAACACGGCCTGCGTGTCGTGCACCGGGTCGCTGAAGCCGGGCGTCAGCGTCGACAGCGCGATCTGCGGGGATTGAGCGGAAGTGTTCATCAGTCGCCTCGAACCATCGTGAAGAATTCGACGCGCGTCGATGCGGCGTCGTGTTGGCGTTGCGCGCGTTTCGCTTCGAGTTGCGCAGCGAGCGGCGCGATCAGTTGCGCCTGCAACCGTTCTTGATGCTGCGGTGTTTGCAGCAACGCATCTGCAATCGCAGCGAGTTCCGCGCGGCGGCGGTCGCGGCCCAGATGGCACGCGACGCCAACTGTCGTGCTGTCTGCCGACATGTCGCGCAGACGCAGCGTGGCACGCGTCACGGTTGCTTCGCCCAGATTGAACGCGTCGCCCGTGCCGCCGATGCGCCCGCGCACCATCGTCAGGCCGGTTTCCGGCGGACGCAGCCAGTCGAAGGCGGGAAGCGGCAAGCCTTCCATTGCGCGGTTCAACGCGGCTTCGAGGTCGGTGCGCGTGGAGCGGGCCATCACGGCCATCCAGGCGCGGCGAGTGGAATTCGTGGAGGCGGGGGAATCGGCTGAAGGAGGAGAAGCGGCGGCGCTCATCGGAGTTCCTGGAGGTGTCCTGGAGAGGAGATGTTCGGTAGCGAGTCCAGACATTTGAGCATCTATTCATCTAAACGTCTAGACGTTTAGAGCTAAAGTGTCGCTTGCTCGTGACAGAAGGCGCGGTTTCATATTTCCGCCACGGCGTGCGGTCTACAATGCACAGAACGATTATTTGAACCGAAGGGAATGACAGCACCATGACATCGAACGACGACGCAGCGCCGGGCGCGATGCTCGAGCGGGGAGCGGGCGTTGCCGTGTGGCGGCAGATCGAGCAGATCCTCGCAAAAGAGATCGCAGCAAGCGGCTTCGGCGAAGATGGACGCTTGCCGAGCGAGGGCGAACTGGCCAAGCGCTTCGACGTGAACCGGCATACGATCCGTCGTGCGATGCTTGGGCTCGCGGCGCAAGGGCTCGTCAGCGTCGAGCAGGGGCGCGGCACCTTCGTGCAGCCAGGTGCGATCGATTACACGATCGGCAAGCGCACGCGTTTCACCGAAAACTTGCGTCAGCAACATCATTCGCCTGCTGGCTCGATGCTTTCGGCGGCGCGCGTGAAGGCGGATCCGACGGTCGCAAAGGCGCTGGGTCTGCGCGCGGGCGCATTCGTGTATCGCATCGAGTCGCTGCATGAGGCGGACGGCGTGCCGCTTACGTATGCACGCAACTTCTATCCGGCTGCGCGTTTCGCCGATCTTCCAGACGTGCTTGAACGCGTGGGCGGCATCACGAAGGCGATGACCGAGTATGGCGTGACGGACTATCTGCGCAAGTGGAGCCGTATCGGCAGCGTGCTTCCCGAGCCCGAAGTCGCGCGGCGTCTTGGCATCAACCGGCAGCAGCCGGTGCTGTGGGTCGAGAATGTCGACGTCGATACGGAAGGCACGCCGATCAAATACGGCTTCACGCATTTCGCCGCCGACCGCGTGCAACTGATGGTCGAGCACGACGTATGAGCGCGCTTAACCAGAACCCATGGTCCGCACAGGCGCGCTTCGCGATCTACTACGCACCGGCACGCGCGTCGGGCTGGTGGGACGCGGGCTCGACGTGGCTCGCGCGCGATGCTGAAAGTGGCGCGTTACCCGAACAGCATGATGCGCCAGCGTTGTCGCAACCGCTCGCGCAACTGACGACATCGCCGCGCCGTTACGGCTGGCATGGCACGCTGGTCGCGCCGTTCCATCTCGCAGAGCATCTGACGGTGGCCGATCTGCTGGAAGCATCGGAGCGCTGGGCGCACGCGCAGATGCCGTTTGCATTGCCCGTGGAAGCGGCGACGCTGGGCGACTTCGTTGCATTGCGCCCCGCGACGCCTTCAGGCGAAGCCCAGTTACGCGCGCTTGCTGCCGATGCATTGCGCACTTTCACGCCGCTGCGCGTCGCGCCGTCCGCGACGGATATTGCGAAGCGCATGGAAGCGCCGCTCACGGAACGTCAGCGCGAATTGCTCGTCGAATGGGGATATCCGTATGTGCTCGACGAATTCCGCTTTCACATGACGCTGTCCAATTCGCTCTCCAATGCCGCCGATCGCGCCGCGATTGTCGACTGGTGGCATCGCGAGGCGCAGCGTCTCGGGCCGTTGACGATCGACGGCGCGGCGATCTTCGTCGAGCCTGCACCGGGCGAGCCGTTCATGCTGTGGCAACGGCTCGCGTTCACGGCTGAAAAAGGACACAACGCATGACAGGGCGCTTGATTTATGTGGTCGGGCCGTCGGGTGCGGGCAAGGACTCGCTGCTGCATTTTGCGCGCGAGCATGTGGCGGGCACGTCGGTCGTGTTCGCGCATCGCTACATCACGCGCGAAACGGGGCATAACGAAAACCACATCGCGTTGACCCGCGAAGAGTTCGAAGCGCGTTCGGCGCAAGGTCTGTTCGCGCTCGAATGGACGAGTCACGAATTGCATTACGGCATCGGCGTCGAGATCGACGCATGGCTTGCGCGCGGTTGCACGGTCGTCGTCAACGGCTCGCGCGCGTATCTGTCGCGTGCATTGAAGCGCTATCAGCATCTCGAAGTCGTGCATATTCACGCCGCGCCCGATATTCTCGCGGCGCGTCTGTCGGCGCGTGGGCGCGAGACGGCAGAGCAGGTCGCGGCGCGTCTTGCTCGGCAGGCGCCGTTCGCTTTGCCCGACGGCGCGCATCTCACGCATATCGACAACTCCGGCTCGCTCGAAGAAGCCGGGCTGGCGTTCGTCGATGTTCTGAAAGGTCTGGCGCGTGCACAAGACGACGCGCAAGAAGCGGCGTCGAGTGAAAGCGTGAAGTAAGCTCGGCGCCGCGTCTGTCTTGCGTCTGTCTTATTACGGGAAAGACCGCGCGTTGCTATAGTCTGCGGTCTAACGCTGCGCGCGAGATGCAGCGAGCAAACCCCGGAGTTCATACTGATGACCGACGCCGCCCGCTTGACCGAAATCCCCGACCTCGAACCCGCCGCTGCCTCGCTGCGCGACATTCGTCACCACATCCATCACCATCCCGAACTGGCTTACGAAGAACTTGCGACGGCGGCGCTCGTCGCCGACAAGCTGGAAACGTGGGGCTGGCAGGTGACGCGGGAAGTCGGCAAGACGGGCGTGGTCGGCACATTGAAGGTGGGCGACGGCACGCGCAGCATCGGTCTGCGCGCGGACATGGACGCGCTGCCGATCGTCGAACAGACGGGGTTGCCGTACGCGAGCGGCACGCACGGCAAGATGCACGCATGCGGCCACGACGGCCACACCACGATGCTGCTCGGCGCCGCACAGCATCTGGCAAAAACGCGCCGCTTTTCGGGCACGGTTCATCTGTATTTCCAGCCGGCCGAGGAAAGCGGCATCGACAGCGGCGCGAAGAAAATGATCGAAGACGGTCTTTTCCAGCGCTTTCCGTGTGACGCCGTGTTCGGCGTGCACAACCATCCGGGCGCCGAGCCGGGCAAGTTCCTGTTCCGCAAGGGCGCGTTCATGGCGGCGGGCGACAAGGCGACGATTACGATCGAAGGCGTTGGCGGCCACGCGGCGCGTCCGCAACTGACCGTCGATCCTATCGTGATCGCGTCGAGCATCGTGATGGCGCTGCAGACCATCGTCGCGCGCAACGTGAACCCTGCGCAGCCCGCCGTGGTGACCGTCGGCACGATGCATTCGGGCGTGGCGAACAACGTGATTCCGTCGAGCGCCAAGCTCGAACTGAGTGTGCGCTCGTTCAGCCCGGACGTGCGCGCGTTGCTGAAACAGCGCATCACCGAACTCGCCGAAAGCCAGGCGGCGAGTTACGGCGGCAAGGCGCACGTCGATTATGTGGAAGGCTACCCCGTGGTCGTGAACACGGATGCCGAGACGGAATTCGCCATCGAAGTGGCGCGCGAACTGGTCGGCGCGGAGAACGTCGAGCCGAACGCGGACATCCTGATGGGCAGCGAAGACTTCGCGTTCATGCTCGAACAACGGCCGGGCTCGTTCCTGCGGCTGGGCAACGGCGTGGGCGAAGACGGCTGCATGGTGCACAACCCGCACTACGACTTCAACGACCGCAATCTGCCGATCGGCGCTGCGTACTGGGCGCGTCTGGTGGAACGCTATCTGGGCCGTTGATCGACGCGTGACATGCGTTAGCCGCGCAGCGCGACCATATCCGATACCGATTGCGCGGCTTTCTGCAGTGGCTCGAGAAACGCCTTCACCATCTGCTTCGCGGAATTGCGCTGTGCATTGCCGCTGATGTTCATTGCGGCAATGATTTGCCCGCGCCGGTTGCGAATCGGCGCGGACAGCGAAATCAGCCCGCCTTCCAGCTCCTGATCGACGACGGCCCAGCCCTGGCTGCGCACTTGCGCGATCACTTTCTTCAGCTCGGCCTTGTCGGTGATCGTGCGCGGCGTGTGCGCGACGATGGGGGACGCATCGAGCGTCGCGTCGAGCGTCGCTTCGTCGAGCGTCGACAGCAGCACGCGGCCCATCGACGTGCAATACGCCGGCAAGCGGCTGCCGATCGACAGGTTGATCGTCATGATCTTGTGGGTCGGCATGCGCAGCACGTAGACGATTTCCGTGCGGTCCAGCACGGCCGCCGAGCAGCTTTCGTGCACTTCCGCCGACAGTTCTTCCATGAACGGCTCGGCGAGATTCCAGAACGGCATCGACGTCAGATAGGCGAAACCGAGATCGAGAATCTTCGGCGTGAGGCGAAACAGGCGGCCTTCGGCTTCGACGTAGCCGAGCGTCTGCAAGGTCAGCAAGATGCGGCGCGCGCCCGCCCGTGTGAGGCCGGTGGCCGATGCGACGTCCGTCAGCGTCTGTTCGGGCCGCTCGGCGTTGAACGCGCGAATCACCGCGAGGCCGCGCGCGAACGACTGCACGTACGAATCGCCGGGTTTGTCCGGGGCGTCCTGGGCGTCCGTCTGGCTGGCGGGAACGGCTTGTGACGCGGCGGGTACTTTGCTCATGGGCCTCTGTCTGATTGGTGCGAACGCGTGAACGCGGGGACGGGCGTTCGTTAGCCTGCGGAAAGCCGTGACGATAGCGCAAGCACCCGGATTCGCCAAATTCGCCGCGGCCGGGCTGTCGCGGATGCGCAGCGCGTGCGCGCTGGCTGCCCGAATGACTGGCCCGGGCGCACTGCCGGGCGCGGCGCGACCCGCATTCCTGACGTTTTCGCCAGACCTTATTGCCTGTTCCGACCGTGCAACCATCCGCCGGCGAGCTTGACAGTCTTTCCGACACCCGCCTATTATCGAACCTGAAATGTTCGATACGTGATCGTTTGTTCGAGTATAGAACAAATTTGATTCTATCGACAGGTTTTTCGGGTGCTGCCCAATGCGCCCACGCTGGCGCTTTTTAGCTTCAACGATACGCCAGCCCGCCATTACTGGAGACATCTCATGACGGAAGCTTTCCTGTGCGACGCGATTCGCACGCCGATTGGCCGCTACGCGGGTTCGCTGTCGTCGGTACGTGCCGACGATCTGGGCGCAGTGCCGCTCAAGGCGCTGATGGAGCGCAACAAGGAAGTCGACTGGAGCACGATCGACGACGTGATCTACGGCTGCGCGAACCAGGCGGGCGAAGACAACCGCAACGTCGCGCGCATGTCGCTGCTGCTGGCGGGTTTGCCGAAGGACGTGCCGGGCTCGACGGTCAACCGTCTGTGCGGCTCGGGCATGGATGCCGTCGGCATCGCGGCGCGCGCGATCAAGTCGGGTGAGGCCGGTTTGATGATCGCGGGCGGCGTCGAGAGCATGAGCCGTGCGCCGTTCGTGATGGGCAAGGCGACGAGCGCGTTTTCGCGTCAGGCCGACATCTACGATACGACGATCGGCTGGCGCTTCGTCAATCCGCTGATGAAACAGCTATATGGTGTCGACTCGATGCCGGAAACGGGCGAAAACGTCGCGACCGACTACAACATCAGCCGCGCCGATCAGGACGCGTTCGCGGTGCGCAGCCAGTTGAAGGCGGCGCGCGCGCAGCAGGACGGCACGCTGGCGCAGGAAATCGTCTCCGTGACGATTCCGCAGAAGAAGGGTGACGCGATCGTCGTATCGAAGGACGAGCATCCGCGTGAGACGAGCCTCGAAGCGCTTGCGAAGCTGAAGGGCGTTGTGCGTCCGGACGGCACGGTGACGGCGGGTAACGCGTCGGGTGTCAACGATGGTGCGGCTGCGCTGCTG
Source organism: Burkholderia sp. Ac-20365 (assembly GCF_017104715.1). Classification (GTDB taxonomy): domain Bacteria; phylum Pseudomonadota; class Gammaproteobacteria; order Burkholderiales; family Burkholderiaceae; genus Paraburkholderia. The sequence goes on along the minus strand of NZ_JAAGPI010000029.1, from coordinate 25,238 downwards.
CTGGCCAACGCGGAGACCGCGAAGCGCTTTGGGCTGACGCCGCGTGCGCGTGTGCTCGGTATTGCGACGGCTGGTGTTGCCCCGCGCGTGATGGGTATCGGGCCTGCGCCTGCGACGCAGAAGTTGCTGGCGCGTTTGAATATGAACATCAACCAGTTTGATGTGATCGAGTTGAATGAGGCGTTTGCTTCGCAAGGGCTGGCTGTGTTGCGTGCTTTAGGCGTTGCCGATGATGATGCGCGTGTTAATCCGAATGGTGGTGCGATTGCGTTGGGTCATCCGCTTGGCATGAGCGGTGCTCGTCTGGTGACCACGGCGATGTATCAGTTGCAACGGACGCAAGGTAGGTTTGCGCTTTGCACGATGTGTATTGGGGTTGGGCAGGGGATCGCGATTGCGATTGAGCGGGTTTGATTGTTGTTCGGTTTTTTTGCGTGACGCACTGGTAGGTTGGGTTGTCGCGTGATGTGTGGAGGCTCGTGCTTTTGTGCGGGCCTTTTTTTGTTTTTGCTGGCATCCGCGGTTTGAGTTTTTGCTGGCATCCGCGATTTGTTATCGGTGCTTCGAGCGTTGCCCCTGTGCGGGGCGGCACTTACTTTCTTTGCCGCCGCAAAGAAAGTAAGCAAAGAAAGCGGGCTAACACCGCCCGCTCTTGACCACCGCCTGAGGGCCCCCAACGGTTCCTCCACTTCACACGGCGTTCTGCCGTCCAACGCCCGTTGCCAACGCTTCGGCTAGGCGCCTCACCCACTTCAAACACCCGTACAACTGTCAGCGGCAGCGAATGGTTGATGCCGCCCAGGTGGCAAACTGTGTGTAGGTCGTAGTGCTTCACACCTCAGCGCTCTTACGACACCGATCGTGCTTTCTAGCCGCTGCGCCTAGCATTTCAGTCCGAAGTGAGTGCGCGTACATCGCAACAACCTACACACAGTTTGCCGCTATAGAACCGATGCAATTTGATCGCGCTTGTGGCGACGCGGGAGCATGAAACAGGTGATGAGCTAATTCAAAGCGCTGGCAGCGGGCATCGAGAAGAGCGATGCCGCGAACAGGACGGGGCATTTGGGGGCCCGTGGGCAAACGTCAAAAGCTTGCGGTTTGAGCGGCTTTCTTTGCTTACTTTCTTTGCCGCGGCAAAGAAAGTAAGTGCCGCCCCGCACAGGGGCGACGTATGAAGCACGAAGGCATAGCGCGGATGCCAGCAAAGGCACTAGCAAACCAAACCAGCGTCGCAGACGAACCGAAGCGTATGCCGCCCCGCAAAGGGGCAACACATGAACAAGGCAAAAAACATCGCGCGAATGCCAGCGCAAAAGCCAAAACCAAAACCGGTCAACAGCCTGCGCAGCAAAAAACCTCATCTCGCCGAAGGCGCAAAAATATCCGCCCCAAGAGAAGCAAACCGCGCCAGCACCCGCGCAAGAACACGCTTCGATCCGACAGGATGAGTAGTCAACGCAATACGCGCCGGCACATGGCCATCAGCACTAACCCAAACCCGCTCGCCTCGCTGCAGGCGAAAAGTCTCGCCAATCTGCAACCAGTGATCATACGGCGACGCCGCACGCGTCAACCACACGCGCGCTCCTTGCACAAAAAGCTCCGTGTTGGTCTCGACGCGCCACGACATCGTCGCGCCGGGCTGCACTTCAAAGTGAACGACGATTCTCGGCAAACGCTCTTCCTGTGAACGCGAGAAGCAGAGTGATTCGTCATCGGTGAACTGCTGGCAAGCCTTGTCCATTATGCACTCCGTCAATTGAGCCGGAGGACAGAAGGCGTACCCAAAACAAAAGGCCCCTTCCGTTTCCGGCGGGGCCTCTGGGATCTTTGCTACCTGCTGCGATTGCTAACGCACGCACGCTCCCATAGGCCCGCCGCGATGGCGTGCCATACGGTTTTTAATGACGTAGGCGTTGGTGATGAGCGTCAGCATGCATTCGAGTTTGTCGTGACGTCGATGTGTTGTCAACCAGTTTTGTCGTACGCGTTGCATTGTCATCGCATTGCCCTCGCACAGGCGTTACGTGTCGACGCGTTCATGCGCGCGCCTCGGCAAGCACTTCTTCACGATGCAATTCAAACGGCACGTCGCGCGCGTCCATACGCACGGTGCGCCATTCCGTGACTTCGCGCGGCCGTACGAGCAGGTCGGCAAGCGCCTCGTGATAGGCGCGCCGGTATGGCCGGTGAATCTGCTCGTCGCTCGCGTCTTCATGGCTTTGCCAGGTTTCGTAAAGCATCAGCCGGCACGGCGAATCGGGATCGCGATGCAACACGGCAGAAATGAAATCCGGCTCGTCACGCATCGCGTCGAGCACGCCATTCAGCAGTGACAGAAAACGTTCGAGCCCGTCAGGCAAGACCTGAAAACGAACTACGTAGGTAACGTGCATTTCGCGGGACATCAGGCGCACTCCCAATGGATCTTTGTCTATGTCTACCTTTATACTCGCCAATAACTGACAACCCATGTCATGAATTAGGAAGGGCGAAAAAATTGGCGACGAGCCGTCTCGTGTCGATGCTGCTGATGCTCCAGGTGAAAGGCCGCGTAACCGCGCAGGCGCTCGCCGACGAGTTCGACGTTTCGATCCGCACCGTATACCGCGACATCGACCAGTTGAGCGCGGCGGGCGTCCCTGTGTATGCGGATCGCGGGCCAGGCGGCGGCTTCGCGTTACTCGACGGCTATCGCGCGAAACTCACGGGAATTACGCGGGCCGAAGCGGAAACGCTGTCGATCGCCGGGCTGACCGGCGCAGCGTCCGATCTCGGACTCTCTGAGCAACTAAGGGCCGCGCAGCTCAAGCTCGTTACCGCACTGCCCGACGCCGCGCCCGATACGTCACGCATCGGATCGCGGCTGCATATCGATCCCGTCGGCTGGTATCAGCGGCCTTCGCCGACACCGTGGCTGACGATGCTCGCGGGCGCCGTGTGGGAACAGAAGCGAATATCGATGCAATACCGCACGTGGAATGGCAACAGCGAGGATGAAGGCGTGCGCGTGCGTGATCCGCTCGGACTGGTGCTCAAGGGCGGCGAGTGGTATCTCGTCACGCGCGTGCGCACGCAGTTGCGCACGTATCGCGTGTCGAGCATCACGCAGCTGACGGTGCATGACGAAACGTTCGAACGTCCGGAAGGTTTTGACTTGCGTGATGAGTGGACGGCCGCCGTCGAATCGTTCGAAACGAGCCTGTTGAAACACACGGCGCGCTTGCGGCTGTCGCCCGAAGGGATGACGCGGTTGCATCGGCTCGGCGCAGCGGCCGTTGAACAGGCGGAGATTGCGTCGCCGTCAGAGCAGGACGGCTGGCAGGAAGTGGTCCTGCCCGTTGAGCAGTTGAGTTTCGCCGCCGAGCAGTTGCTCGGCTTTGCCGGGCATGTGCAGGTGCTCGATCCGCCTGAGTTGCGCGAGCGCCTGCGCAAGCTCGGCGAGCAGATAGCGGCGCTCAACGCCGCCTGAAATCGCTACGTCGCCCGCATCAACTCCGATGCGGCCCGACAATCCCCAGCTTCGCAATCCGCCGATACAGCGTCGCGCGCGACATGCCAAGCGCTTCTGCCGCCGCATTCGGCCGCCAGTGATGCCGCGTAAGCGCATCGACAATCCGCGTGCGTTCGTCGCTTTCAGTGGCAAGGGCAAGGCGTGACGCGGCTTCGTCGGGTGCCAGCAACGCCGCCACATCGGGCGACACATGTCGCAACTCCACACGCGTCGAATCGCACACCGCGCACGCGTAGCGCAGCACGTTGCGCAACTGTCGGATATTGCCCGGCCACGCAAACCGCGCGAGCCGCTCGGCGAGACGCGTATCCAGTGTCAGCACATGTCCCGCGCTCTGCGCTTCTTCGTCGAACACGGCGTGCACGACGTCGAGCACATCGGCGCGTTCGCGCAGCGGCGGCATGTGCAGCGTTGCGCCGCTCAACCGGTAATACAGGTCTTCGCGGAACGTGCCTTCATCGACCATGCGCGCGAGATCGCGGTGCGTCGCGCAGATCACATCGATATCGACGCGCACGGGTGCATCGCCGCCCAGCGGCAGCACTTCGCCTTCTGCGAGCACGCGCAACAGACGCGTCTGCAGATTGAGCGGCATATCGCCGATTTCATCGAGGAACAAGGTGCCGCCATTCGCCTGCGCAATCTTGCCGCGCGCGCCGCGGCTGCGCGCACCCGTGAACGCGCCGGGCGCATAGCCGAACAGCTCGCTTTCGATCAGCGAATCGGGAATCGCGCCGCAATTCACGGCAACGAAAGGCTTCGCGCGCCGCGCGCCCGACGCATGCAGCGCCTGCGCGAACACTTCCTTGCCGACACCCGTCTCGCCGAGAATCAGTATCGGCAGATGCTTGCCTGCGATACGCAGCGCCACTTCAGCGTTGCGCGCGATGCGTGAATCGCGGCTGTGCAGGAAACGGCTGATCGCGTCGAGACTCGTGTCGGCGTGTGTATCGGCAGAACCGGCGACAGCGCCTGGAGACGACACAACGGGCGCAATGCGCGATGCGCGCTTCAAGGGCGCGCGAATCCGTGCGTAGAGCACGGCGCCCGTCGCGCGCAAACGCAGTGGCACGATCGTATCGGTGCGCGCGACGTCGTGCAGATGCACGGCGGACGTATCGAAGATTTCGTCGACGTGGCGCGGGCCGCTCAAACCCGCGATGCACTCCTGTGCCTTGCGATTCGACGCAGCGATATTGCCGCATTCGTCGAACGCGATCAGCACTTCCGGTTGCGCCTCGACGAAGTTGCGGCTCTGGTGCCCGAAGATCACCCAATGCTGCGCGGTCTGATTGAGGAAGTAACCGTCTTCGATCAACGCCGCGCTCTGACGCACCAGTTGAAACACGAGCCGCTGGCTGTCGCGGTTATCCGGTGATTGCACAGCGGATGCATCGAGCACGCCGATCAGTTCGCCCGTCAGCGAGAAGATCGGCGAAGCACTGCACGTGAGTGTCGTGAACGCCGCGCGAAAGTGATCGGTCTTGTGCACGGTGATGGGCGCGAGGTCGGTCAGCACGTTCGCCACGCCGCAGGTGCCTTCCTCGCGTTCCGACCAGCATGAGCCGATATACAAACCCGCATGCTTGAAATCGCCGCGCCGGTCGCGGTCGATGCGATAGTCGATCGTCACGCCATGCGCGTCGGTGAGCATCACGCAGTAGTCGGCCACGCGGATCATGTCGTGCAGACGCGAAAGGCACTGGCCCGACGCACGCAGAAACGCCTCTTCCTTGCCTTGCACTTCGCGCAATTCGGACGACGTCAGCACGCGCGGCCCGATCACCGAGCCGGGATCGAGCTGGTATTGTTCATACGAACGCTGCCACGACGACACGAGCCGCGACGAATTGGCGGGCGCGGGCAGGCGTCCTTCGATCGCACCGCGCACGCGGTCGATGTGCTGCGTCTGAGACACGTAAGGCATGGTCGGCTCCGTCGATAACGGTCGATACCAATGGAATTGAGCGCGCTTGTCCCTTCTGCCGGACCTTCTTGTAGCACATCCCGTTCGCGCAATCACACTGCATTGCAGCACGCGAGACGCCTGAGACGATCGTCTCACCCATGCGTGAGACAGCTGTGAGACGCGCATCGTTCGATGCCGCAATGCATGCGCCGTGTGTTACTTCAACGCCGAAGCGGCTCGCGACGCGATGTGCGTCATGTGCACTGCGTCATGCGACGCAACGCGTGCTTGCACGATGCGCTCTGTATCGCTCGCAAGCCTTTGCGCACAAGGCTTTGCGCATGAACCGCGCGCACTTCGAAAGATTGGCATAGCTGTTGCAGTAACGCTCGTCACATGGAAGCGGCAACGCACGCGACACGCAAGCTGCTTTCGACGAACACAAAACGGAGACAACCCTGGTGGCATCGCCTATCACCGTCGGCGTGATTGCGAACCCTGCATCGGGTCGCGACATCCGCCGCCTCACGACGCACGCGTCCGTATTCCCGACTGCCGAAAAGGCCAACATGGTCGTGCGCCTGATCGCGGGACTTGGCGCGCTCGGCGTCGATCGCGTGCTGACGCTGCGTGATCGCACGGGCGTCGCATCGCTGCTGCTGCGCGCGCTCGACACCCACGCGGCGACGGGTACGGCCGAGCGCTGGCCCGAAGTCGAATTCGTCGATCTGCCCATCACCGATTCCGTCGCCGATACGCATGCGGGCGCTGCGCACATGGTGCGTGAAGGCGTCGAACTGATCGCCGTGCTCGGCGGCGACGGCACGCATCGCGCGGTGGCAGCGCATTGCGGCGGCGTGCCGTTGCTGACGCTTTCGACGGGCACCAATAATGCGTTTCCCGACATGCGCGAAGCGACCATTGCAGGCATGGCGGGCGCGCTGGTCGCATCTGGCGTGGTGCCGCCCGACGTCGCGCTCACGCGCAACAAGCGGCTCGTCGTGCGCTGCGTGGCGGGGCCGAATCGCGGGCGCGAAGAGATCGCGCTCGTCGACGTGTGCGTGAGCCGGCAGCGCTTCATTGGCGCGCGGGCCGTGTCGGAGCCTTCGGATATCGAGTCGCTGTTTCTGACGTTTGCTTCGCCCGATGGCATCGGGCTTTCGTCGATCGGCGGCGCGTGGGCGCCTGTCGATCGCACCGCGCCACATGGCTTGCATCTCACGTTCGCGCTGCCTGACGAACACGGCAATGCTCAAGCCGATGGCGTGCCGATCTTCGCGCCCATTGCGCCTGGCCGCATCGACCGCGTGACGATGCGCACCTGCGAGCGTTTCGAAGTGGGCGACTGGCTCCCGCTCGACGCGCGAGGCGGCACGCTGGCATTCGACGGCGAACGCGAGATCGAAGTCGAGCGCGACGACCGCTACGAAATCTCGCTCGACTGGAGCGGCCCGTTGACGGTCGACGTGAGTCGCACGCTGCGCTTCTCGGCATCGCGTCAACTGATGCGCGAGATGGCAGGCGCGTCGATGCGCACACTCGCACACGCACAAGAGAAATGAAGGGAGTTCATTCCATCACGCGGAGATCGATCCGCACCCGTTGCAGTCACGATTGACATCATCAAGGAGACACACCATGTCAAATCAGTTGAGCAAGGAGAAGCTGCTGGAAGCGTACCGGTCGATGCGCACGATTCGCGAGTTCGAAGAACGCCTGCACGTCGAGTTTGCGACGGGCGAAATTCCGGGCTTCGTGCATCTGTACGCCGGCGAAGAAGCGTCGGCGGTCGGCACGATGCTGCATCTGAACGACAAGGATTACGTGGCGACCACGCACCGCGGCCACGGTCACTGCATTGCGAAGGGCGTCGATGTGCACGGGATGATGGCCGAGATCTATGGGCGGCAGACGGGCGTGTGCAAAGGCAAGGGCGGCTCGATGCACATCGCCGATCTGTCGAAGGGCATGCTGGGCGCGAACGGCATCGTCGGCGCGGGCGGGCCGCTCGTGTGCGGCGCGGCGCTGGCGGCGAAGCTGAAGAAGACGGGCGGCGTGGGTGTGTGTTTCTTCGGCGATGGCGCGTCGAATCAAGGGACGATTTTCGAATCGATGAATCTCGCGAGCGTGTGGCGCTTGCCTGCGATCTTCGTTGCTGAGAACAACGGGTATGCGGAAGCGACGTCATCGACGTGGTCGGTTGCGTCCGACAACATCGCGGATCGCGCGAGCGGCTTTGGCATGCCGGGCGTGATCGTCGATGGTTTCGATTTCTTTGCGGTGCATGAAGCGTTGGGCGAAGCGATCGAGCGCGCGCGTGGCGGCGGTGGGCCGACGCTCGTTGAAGTGAAGCTGTCGCGGTACTTCGGTCACTTCGAAGGCGACGCGCAGACGTATCGCGCGCCGGGTGAAGTGCAGAAGCTGCGAGATGAAAAGGATTGTCTGAAGCGTTTCGAAGAACGTGTGGTGCGGGCGGAGATGTTGACGTCGGATGATCTGCGCAAGATCGATGCGGATGTGAAAGCGCTGATCGATGATTCCGTGCAGAAGGCAAAGGCCGCGCCATTGCCGACGGAAGCGGATTTGCTGACTGATGTGTACGTGTCGTATCCGTAAGTCCACACACGCGACAACTTCATTGGAGACAAAACATGGCACGCAAGATCACATACTCTCAGGCAATCAACGAAGCACTGAGTCAGGAAATGGCGCGCGACGAAAGCGTCATCGTAATGGGCGAAGACAACGCGGGCGGCGCAGGCTCGCCCGGTGAACAGGACGCATGGGGCGGCGTGCTCGGCGTCACGAAAGGGCTTTATCACAAGTATCCGGGCCGCGTACTCGACACGCCGATCTCGGAAGGCGGCTTCATCGGCGCAGCAGTTGGCGCTGCGGCAGCGGGCCTGCGTCCTGTCGCGGAACTGATGTTCATCGACTTCATGGGCGTGTGCTTCGATCAGATCTTCAATCAGGCCGCGAAATTCCGCTACATGTTCGGCGGCAATGCCGTCACGCCCGTCGTGATCCGCACGATGCAAGGTGCGGGCTTGCGCGCAGCCGCACAACATTCGCAGATGCTGACGTCGCTCTTCACGCATGTGCCCGGTCTGAAAGTGGTGTGCCCGTCGACGCCGTATGACGCAAAAGGCCTGATGATCCAGGCGATCCGCGAAAACGATCCGGTCATTTTCTGCGAGCACAAGCTCCTGTACACACGCGAAGGCGATGTGCCGGAAGAGCTGTATGCGATTCCGTTCGGCGAAGCGAACGTGGTGCGCGAAGGCGACGATGTGACCATCGTCACCTATGGACGCATGGTGCATTACGCAACCGACGCCGCGGACAAACTCGCGAAAGAAGGCATCAAGGCCGAAGTGATCGACTTGCGCACGACATCGCCGCTCGACGAAGAGACCATTCTGGAAAGCGTGGAGCGCACGGGCCGCCTCGTTGTTGTCGATGAAGCCAATCCGCGCTGCTCGATCGCCACGGATATCGCCGCGCTAGCCGCGCAGAAAGCGTTCCATTCGCTGAAAGCGCCCGTCGAACTCGTCACCGCGCCGCATACGCCCACGCCGTTCGCGGGCGTGCTCGAGGATCTCTACATTCCGTCGGCGGACAAGATCGCGGCAGCCGTCAAGCAGACGCGACACTGACGCATCACGTACACAGCAACGAGCGAGGAACTGAGCAATGTCGATTCACATGATCACGATGCCCAAATGGGGCCTGTCGATGCAGCAAGGGCAGGTCAACGGCTGGTTGAAATCGGTTGGCGACACGGTGGCGAAGGGCGATGAAGTGCTCGACGTCGAGAGCGACAAGATCGCTTCGGGTGTGGAGTGCGCGTTCAACGGCACGCTGCGCCGGCACATCGCGCAGGAGGGCGAGACGCTGCCCGTCGGCGCGCTGCTTGGCGTGGTCGCGGATGCGCAAGAGGCGGACGCGGACATCGATGCAGCCGTCGAAGCATTCCAGCGCGACTTCGTGCCGCTCGCCGACGATGCCGCCGATGCCGGCCCGCAACCGGAGAAGGCGCAGATCGCCGGACGCACCATCCGATATCTGAAGATCGGCGACGGCGGCACGCCTGCCGTGCTGATCCACGGTTTCGGCGGCGATCTGAACAACTGGCTGTTCAATCACGCGGACCTCGCCGCGCAGCGCGCGGTGTATGCGCTGGATTTGCCGGGGCATGGCGAATCGACGAAGGCAGTCGAGTCGGGCAGCGCCGATGAACTGGCCGACACCGTGATCGCGTTTCTCGACGATCGCGGCATCGAGCGCGCGCATTTTGTCGGGCATTCGATGGGCGGTCTCGTCGCGATGACGGTTGCAGCGAAAGCGCCGCAGCGTGTGGCGTCGCTTTCGCTGATCGCGGGCGCGGGTCTGGGCGACGAGATCAACCGCGAATATATCGACGGATTCGTGACGGGCAACAGCCGCAATACGCTGAAGCCGCATCTGACGAAGCTGTTCGCGGACGGCTCGCTCGTCACGCGGCAACTGGTCGAGGATATCGTCAAGTACAAGCGGCTCGAAGGCGTGAGCGAGACGTTGCAGAAGATCGCGGCGTCGGCGTTCAAGGATGGCGCGCAGCAGCGCAGCTATCGCGATCGCGTCGACAAGCTTGCGCCGCGCACGCTGGTGATCTGGGGTGAACTCGACCAGATCATTCCTGCGAGCCACGCACAGGGGCTGCCTGGCGATATCCGCGTGCATGTGCTGCCCGGCAAGGGGCATATGGTGCAGATGGAGTCGGCCGCCGAGGTGAACCGCCTGCTCAACGACTTCTTCGGAGCCTGACGATGGACGCCGCGCCGCACACTTCCACGCACGACAGCGTCACTGCACTCGGGCAGCACGGCTTGAGGAGCCGGGACAAGCTCGCGCGTATTCCTGTGAAAGTCGTGGCACCGGAGGGCGGCGCATTACCCAAACCCGCCTGGCTGCGCGCGCGGCCGATGATGAGCGAGACGGTGGCGGGCATGGCGTCGATACTGCGCGAGCACCGGCTGCATTCGGTGTGTGAGGAGGCGATGTGTCCGAACATCGGCGAATGTTTTGCGCAGCGCACGGCGACGTTCATGATCATGGGCGGAATTTGCACGCGGCGTTGTGCGTTTTGCGATGTCGCGCATGGACGTCCGCTGCCACTCGACGACGAAGAACCGGGGCGGCTCGCCGATGCCGTTGCTGCGTTGGGGTTGCGCTATGTGGTGATTACGTCGGTGGATCGCGACGATCTCCGCGATGGCGGCGCAGCGCATTTTGCGCGGTGTGTTGCGTTGCTGCGCGAGCGCGCGCCGGGGATACGCATCGAGGTGTTGACACCGGATTTTCGCGGGCGTGTGGAGCGGGCGCTGGATGCGTTATCGGTGGCGTGGCCGGATGTGTTTAACCACAACGTCGAGACGGTGCCTGCGTTGTATCGCGCGGCGCGGGTTGGGGCGGATTATCGTGGGTCTTTGATGCTGCTCAAGCGCGTGAAGGATGCGAATGCTGACGTTGTCACGAAGTCGGGCTTGATGGTGGGGCTGGGCGAGAGCGATGAAGCGTTGCTGGAGACGATGCGGGATATTCGTGAGCATGAGGTCGACGTGCTGACTATCGGCCAGTATCTTGCGCCGTCGCGGTTTCATATGCCCGTTAGGCGGTATGTTTCGCCCGAGACTTTTTCTGCTTATCGCGATGAAGGATTGAGGATGGGGTTTCGGGAGGTCGTGGCTGGGCCGTTGGTGCGGTCTTCTTATCATGCTAATGAGACTTTGCTTTTGTGATGGTTTTTTGGGTTGTCTTGCGATGCAGAGTGGTTTGCTTGTGTTTTTGCTGGCATCCGCGTTTTGTTACTGGTGCTTCAAGCGTTGCCCCTGTGCGGGGCGGCACTTACTTTCTTTGCCGCCGCAAAGAAAGTAAGCAAAGAAAGCGGGCTAACACCGCCCGTTCTTGACCTCCGCCTGAGGGCCCCCAACGGGTCCTCTCCTTCACACGGCAACCTCTCAGTCACCGCCCGTTGCTAGCGCTCCGAGCGGACGCCTCACCCACTTCAATCACCCGTAGCGCAGCCAACGGCAGCGAATGGTTTGTGCCGCCCAGGTGGCAAACTGTGTGTAGGTCGTGAGTGCCTCACACCCCAGCGCTCTTACGACACCGATCGTGTTTTTCAGTCTGGAGTGAAGTGCGTACGCCGCGAAAGCCGACACACAGTTTGCCGCTATAGAACGTGGGAGATTTGATCGCGCATGTGGCGACGCGGGAGTGTGAAGCGGGTGAGGCGCTCAATAAGAGCGTTGGCAGCGGGCATCGAGAAGGGAGATGCCGCGAACAGGACGGGGCCGTTGGGGGCCCGTGGGCAACTACAAGAGCTGGCGGTGTTCAGCGGCTTTCTTTTGCCTACTTTTCTTTGCCGCGGCAAAGAAAAGTAGGTGCCGCCCCGCACAGGGGCGACGCGTGAAGCAGGCAAGACGAAACGCGGATGCCAGCGACGACATAAGAGAAGCAGAAAGCAAAAAGCAAAAAGCAAAAAGCAAACTACTCACAGCGTCGCAGACAAACCAAACCCCCTCAAACCCCACCTACGCACATATACTTGATCACGACATACTCGTCGATCCCATAGTGCGACCCTTCGCGTCCGAGCCCGGACTGTTTGACGCCACCGAACGGCGCGACTTCGTTGGAGATCGCTCCAGTATTGATCCCGACCATACCGAACTCCAGCGCTTCCGCAACACGCCAGACACGACCGATATCGCGGCTATAGAAATACGACGCGAGGCCGAACTCGGTACTGTTCGCCATCTCGATCACCTCGGCATCCGATGAGAAACGGAACAGCGGCGCGAGCGGGCCGAAGGTTTCATCGCGGGCGACTTTCATATCGGGCGTGACATCGGCGAGCACGGTCGGTTCGAAGAAGCCGTGGCCGAGCGCATGACGCTTGCCGCCCGTGATGACGCGCGCACCCTTGCCGAGCGCGTCCTCGATGTGCGATTCGACCTTGAGCACAGCCGCTTCGTTGATCAGCGGGCCTTGCTGCACGCCTTGCTCGGTGCCGAAGCCAACCTTGAGCTTCGTGACAGCCGCCGCGAGTTTTTCGGCGAACGCATCGTAGACGCTGTCGTGCACATAGAAGCGGTTCGTGCACACGCAGGTCTGGCCGCTATTGCGGTACTTCGACGCGATGGCGCCTTCGACGGCGGCGTCGAGGTCGGCGTCATCGAACACGATGAACGGCGCGTTGCCGCCCAGCTCGAGCGAGACCTTCTTTACGGTCGGCGCGCACTGGGCCATCAGCAGACGCCCAACGGGCGTCGAGCCCGTGAACGACAGCTTGCGCACGGTTGCATTGCTGGTCATTTCGCCGCCGATCGGCTTCGGATCGCCGGTGACGATGCTGAAGATGCCGGCGGGCACGCCTGCGCGCTCGGCGAGCACCGCGAGCGCGAGTGCCGACAGCGGCGTTGCTTCAGCGGGCTTGACGACGATCGGGCAGCCTGCGGCGAGCGCCGGGCCGACCTTGCGGGTGATCATCGCAGCGGGGAAATTCCACGGCGTGATGGCGGCGCAAACGCCGACGGGTTCCTTCGTGACGACGATGCGTTTGTCGTTGGCGACGGTCGGGATGGTGTCGCCATAGACGCGCTTGGCTTCTTCGCCGAACCATTCGATAAACGAGGCTGCGTAGCCGATTTCGCCTTTTGCTTCGGCGAGGGGCTTGCCTTGTTCGGTGGTGAGGATCAACGCCAGATCGTCGGCGTTGGCGAGCATCAGGTCGTTCCACTTGCGCAGGATTTCCGCGCGCTGCTTGGCGGTTTTTGCCTTCCAGGTGGGCCAGGCGGCGTTGGCCGCTTCGATGGCGCGGCGGGTTTCCTGTGCGCCCATGCGGGGGACTTGCGCGATCAGCTCGCCTGTTGCCGGGTTCAGGACTTCAAAGGTTTCCTTGTTGTCGGCGTCTTGCCATTCGCCATTGATGTAGGCTTTGCTTTGCAGCAGGGAAGGGTCTTTGAGTTTGCTACGCAGGTCAGTCATTTTTCAATGTCCTTCGGGGTTTGTTTGTCTGCGACGCTGGGGTTTGGTTTGCCTGGTTTTGCGTTGGCATCCGCGTGATGTTTTGCCTTGTTCATGCGTTGCCCCTGTGCGGGGCGGCACCTACTTTTCTTTGCCGCGGCAAAGAAAAGTAGGCAAAAGAAAGCCGCTGAACACCGCCCGTTCTTGACCACCGCCTGAGGGCCCCCAACAGTTCCTCCGCTTCAAACGGCAACCTGATATTCACTGCCCGTTGCCAACGCCCGGAATAGGCGCATCACCCGCTTCACAATCCCGCGTCGCCACACGCGTAGTCGCAGCGCCCACGTTCTATAGCGGCAAACTGTGTGTAGGCTATCGCGGCCGATGCGCTTCACTCCGGACTGAAAAACACGATCGGTGTCGTAAGAGCGCTGAGGCGTGAAGTACTACAACCTACACACAGTTTGCCACCTGGGCGGCACAAACCATTCGCTGCCGTTTGCTGCGCTACGGGTACCTGAAGTGGGTGAGGCGTTTATTCAAAGTGTTGGCGACGAGCGCGAAACCAGCAAGTTGCCGTTTGAGGCATAAGAACCGTTGGGGGCCCTCAGGCAAAGACAAGAGCGGGCGGTGTTAGCCCGCTTTCTTTGCTTACTTTCTTTGCGGCGGCAAAGAAAGTAAGTGCCGCCCCGCACAGGGGCAACGCCTGAAGCACCAGTAACAAAACGCGGATGCCAGCAACAACACAAGCAAACCACCCACACCGCAGACAAAAAAACATCAAAAAAAACGGCGACTTAAAAAAAGCCGCCGCAGGCAAAAAAAGAATCAGGCAGCAACGCCTACCGTTTCCTTGAGCACATCTTCGAGAATCGAAAGAGCCTCATCAAAAACAGCATCCTGAATGGTCAACGGGAACAGGAACCGGACAACGTTCGAATAAACACCACAAACCAGCAGCAACAAACCACGCTCGAGTGCACGAGCCTGCACACGCTTCGTGAAATCGGCATCCGCATCGGACGTACCGGGCTTGCAGAACTCAACCGCAACCATGCCGCCAGGCCCACGAACATCAGCAATCTGCGGCACTTCCGACTGCAGCGCCGTCACGCGAGCCTTCAGCTTGTCGCCCAACGTCACAGCCCGCTCGCACAGCTTCTCTTCATCGATGATGTCGAGCACCGCATGCGCCGACGCCACCGCCAGCGGATTGCCCGCATACGTGCCACCCAGGCCGCCCGGCGCAGCAGCATCCATCACGTCCGCACGACCGACGACACCCGACAGCGGCATGCCGCCCGCCAGGCTCTTCGCCATCGTCATCAGATCGGGCACGACGTCATAGTGATGCATCGCGAACAGCTTGCCCGTACGCGCAAAACCCGTCTGCACTTCGTCAGCGATCAGCAGAATGCCGTGCTCGTTGCACAGCTTGCGCAGCGCGCGCACGAACTCGGCAGGCGCCGGATAGAAGCCGCCTTCACCTTGCACCGGCTCGAAAATGATCGCCGCGACGCGCTTCGGGTCGATGTCGGCCTTGAACAGGAATTCGATTGCCTTCAGCGAGTCCGCCGTCGTCACGCCATGCAGCGGATTCGGGAACGGCGCGTGGAAGACGTCGGCCGGGAACGGGCCAAAGTTCAGCTTGTACGGCGCAACCTTGCCCGTCAGCGCCATGCCCATCATCGTGCGGCCGTGGAAGCCGCCCGTGAAGGCGATCACGCCAGGACGGCCGGTGTACGCGCGAGCGATCTTGATCGCGTTTTCGACGGCTTCGGCACCCGTCGTGAAGAAAGCTGTCTTCTTCGGATAATCGCCCGGCGCGCGCTGGTTGATCTTCTCGGCCAGCTCGACGTACGACGCGTACGGCACGATCTGATAAGCCGTGTGCGTGAAGTTGTCCAGTTGCGAGCGGATAGCCTCGACGATCTTCGGATGACGATGGCCCGTGTTGCACACTGCGATGCCTGCCGCGAAATCGATGTAACGGCGGCCCTCGACGTCCCACAGCTCCGCATTCTCCGCACGCGCAGCGTAGAAATCGCACATCACGCCCACGCCGCGCGGGGTGGCGGCGTCCTTGCGGCTCTTCAGTTCAGCATTCTTCACGGAGATCTCCTGTTGGGGTTTGTTCAGGCGCTCGCGTCCATCGCGGCACATGCAGCGACTATAATCAGATTTGGCTCCAAATTTCAGAGCCATTTCGGTAAAAAATTAGGAGCCAATTCTCATGCGCGCGAGTGTGTTGTCCGACTGGCTGGCCCAGCGCCTCGATCGCGGCAGCGGGCAGCCGATCTACCGCCAGCTGCATCGGCTGCTGCAACAGGCCATTCTGACGCGCGAACTGCCCGCCGGCAGCAAGGTGCCGTCGTCGCGGCTGCTCGCCAACGAGCTGGGCATCGCGCGCAATACCGTCACGCAGGTCTACGAGCAGCTTGCGCTGGAGGGCTATGTGAGCTCGGCGACGGGGCGCGGCACGTTTGTCGCCGATACGTCACCGGATGAAATCGTCGGTTCCGCGGATACACAGACTGCGCCCGTGCCCGTCTCCGCGCCCGTGCGGCAGTTGCAGCAGGCCTTGCCGACACCGCAATCGAAATCACTCCCGCAGACGCACCAGCCCGCGACGCGTGCGCTGTCGCAGCGCGGCTCGCGGCTGATCGCGGGCGCGGGCGTGTCGAAGCGTCAATGGGGCGCGTTCATGCCGGGCGTGCCTGATGTCACGCGCTTTCCGGCGCGGGTCTGGAGCCGCCTGCACAACAAGTACTGGCGGCGTCTGCGGCCCGATCTGCTGACGTATGCGCCCGGTGGCGGCCTGTCGCTGCTGCGCCATGCGCTGGCGGACTATCTGCGCACGTCGCGCTCGGTGCGCTGCACGCCCGAGCAGATCATCATCACGACGGGTATTCACCAGTCCGTCGATCTCGCCGTGCGTCTGCTGTCCGATCCCGGCGATGTAATCTGGACGGAGGATCCGTGCTACTGGGGCGTGCGCAGCGTGATGCATGTGTCGGGCCTGAAATCGCGCCCGATTGCCGTCGACGACGAAGGCATCAACCCTTCACCCGGCGATCTCGCGCACCCGCCGAAGCTGATCCTCGTCACGCCCTCGCATCAGTACCCGCTCGGCATGGTGATGAGCCTCGCGCGCCGGCGGATGTTGCTCGAATACGCGCGGCAGAATCAGTGCTGGATCATCGAGGACGATTACGACAGCGAATACCGCTACGGCAGCCGGCCGCTAGCGTCACTGCAGGGGCTCGATACGGCGGGGCAGGTGATCTATGTCGGCAGCTTTGGCAAGACGCTGTTTCCGGGCTTGCGGATCGGCTATCTGGTCGTGCCCGAGGCGCTCGCCGAGAGCTTTGCGACGGCGAGCGCGGAGTTGTATCGCGAAGGGCAATTGCTGCAACAGGCGATGCTCGCCGAGTTCATCGCGGAAGGGCATTTCACGTCGCACATCCGCAAGATGCGCACGTTGTACGGACAGCGCCGCACGACCTTGCTCGATGCCGCCGCGCGGCGCTATGGCGATGCGCTGCCCGCTGTAGGCGGCGATGCTGGCCTGCATCTCGTGATGCAACTGCCCGAAGGCACTGACGACCGCGCGGTCGCGGCGGCGGCGCTGGAGCGAAATATCGTGGTGCGGCCGTTGTCGGGCTATTACGCGCAACCGTCGCGCGCACAGTCGGGCTTGTTGATCGGCTATGCGTGCGTGCCGGACGAAGAGATCGCGCCTGCATTCGACACGCTCGCCGACGCTATCGATACGACGTTGCCGCTCTTCGCCTGAAGCGCGACGGAGAGTGTTTAGAGGCGAATCAGCACCGCGCCGAGGGTGACGAGCGTGCATGCGAACACGCGACGCGCGGTGAGCTTTTCGTGCATGAACGAGAAGCCGATGAGCACAGCGAAAATCGAACTGAGTTCGCGCAGCGCCGAGACCATCGCGATGGGCAGATAGCGATAGGCTTCGATGATCAGACAGTACGCGGTCAGCGCGATCACGCCCGAGAGCATGCCTTTGAACATGGTCTCACGCGATGTGAAGAGACCTTTCGCGCCGCCGCGCCAGTGCCACACGAGCAGAAACTGCGGCACGTTCCACAGCAGATAGACCCACATGATGTAGCTCATGCTGTTGCCTGCGACACGCGCACCGATACCGTCGACGACTGAATAGGCCGAGATGAACAGTCCTGTGAGCAGGGCGTAGGGCACGCTTTCGCCGGAGAAGCGCATATTGCGGCGAAACGCGAGTGACACGATGCCGAGCGATACGAGCGCGACGCCTGTTGCTGCCAGCGGTTTCAGCGTTTCATGCGCGAAGACGAGTGCGCCTGCGAATACGAGCATTGGCGAGAGTCCGCGCGCGATCGGGTAGATCTGGCCGAAGTCACCGCTACGGTAGGCGCGCACTAGCGCGAGGCAATACGCGAATTCGAGCAGAACGGATGCTGCGATGTATGGCCATGCGGCCGGTTCGGGGAGCGGCAATGCGATGACGCCGATCGCGCTGACGGCGATATACGGGATCGACATCATGCCGAGGAGCCAGATGCGGTCTTCTGCTAGCCGCAGGAAGGCGTTCCAGCTTGCGTGGAGCATGGCTGAGAGCAGCACTAGCAGGACGACTGGGGTATGCATGGGGGTCGGGCAAAGCCGACATTATTCACTGAATGTGGTTGTTTGGGGTGGTTTTGGTTTTTTTGTGGTTTTTTCTGTCTTGCGATGCTTTGGTTTGGGGTGCTTGTGTTGTTGCTGGCATCCGCGATATGTATTGCCTGGTTCACGCGTTGCCCCTGTGCGGGGCGGCACTTACTTTCTTTGCCGCCGCAAAGAAAGTAAGCAAAGAAAGCGGGCTAACACCGCCCGCTCTTGACCTCCGCCTGAGGGCCCCCAACGGCTCTTATCCTTCACACGGCAATCTCTCAGTCGCCGCCCGTTGCTAACGCTTCAAATACTCGCCTCACCCACTTCAATCACCCGTAGCGCAGCCAGCGGCAGCGAATGGTTAATGCCGCCCAGGTGGCAAACTGTGTGTAGGTCGTAGTGCCTCACGCGTCAGCGCTCCTACGACACCAATCTCGCTGTCGAGCCGCAACCTTGCTTTTCAGTCCGGAGTGAAGCGCATACGTCGCGAAAGCCGACACACAGTTTGCCGCCATAGAACGTGGGAGATTTGATCGCGCGTGTGGTGATGCGGGAGCACGAAGCGGGTGAGGCACTAAATAAGAGCGTTGGCAGCGGGCATCAAGAAGGGAGATGCCGCAGACAGGACGGGGCCGTCGGGGGCCCGTGGGCAACTACAAGAGCTGGCGGTGTTCAGCGGCTTTCTTTTGCCTACTTTTCTTTGCCGCGGCAAAGAAAAGTAGGTGCCGCCCCGCACAGGGGCAACACAGGCAAACCAATAACAAATCGCGGATGCCAGCAAAAACGACAAAAAAACCAAACCAAAGCGTCGCAAGACAAAAAAACCCCTAAATCACCCGCTCCCGCAATCGAGCCGACAGCAGGTCAATAACAGTAACAACAACAATGACCATCAGCATCACAGCCGCGGTCTGAGCATAGTTAAACGACCGGATGGACTCATACAGGACAACCCCGATCCCACCAGCCCCAACCATCCCAACAACCATCGCGGAGCGAACATTAGACTCAAACCGATACAACGCATAAGAAATCCACAACGGCAAAACCTGCGGCAGCACGCCATAGATAATCTCATCGAGACTGGTAGCCCCCGTAGCCCGCACGCCCTCAGCAGGCCGCGGATCAATCGCCTCGACGGCTTCGGCGAACAGCTTGGCCAGCACACCCGTGGTATGCACCCACAAGGCAAGCACACCTGCAAACGGACCCAGCCCGACTGCAACGATAAACAACATCGCAAACACCATCTCATTGATCGCGCGGCACGCATCCATCACCCGCCGCACCGGCTGCACGACCCACGCAGGCGCCATGTTATGCGCCGACATCAACCCGAACGGAATCGCGCACACGATCGACAGCGCCGTGCCCCACACCGCAACCGCCAGCGTCACGGACATCTCCTGCACATACGTGCGCCACTCGGTGAAATCGGGCGGAAAGAAGTCCTTCGCGAACTGCCCCATGTTGCCCGAGTCGGACAGCAGATCGAGCGGTCGCATATCGGCGGCGTGCCACGACAGGCCAAGCACGGCAATCACGGCGATCCAGCCGATCAGCGACGCCCAGCTGCGCTTGCCCGCCGCAGCAGCGAGAGCCTCGCGTGAAGGCTTGGCCGGACTGGCTGAAGACGCCGATCGCTCGGCGCTCAATTCGGCCGCGTTCATTGCTTTTGCGCGCTCAGTGCGGACAGCTTCGCATCGATCGCGGCCGTCTGCGTCTTGCGGTCAGCGTCCGACAACGACGCATCGGCTTCGATCTTCTGCTTTTGCTCGAACAGCTTGATCTGGCGGATCGGCTGCAACTGCGCATCCGTCGACGGCGAGAAACCGCCGTAGCTGAAGATGTTCGCCATCACCGCCTTCTCGCGCGGATCCGTCTTCGCGTAGTTGTAGAAGAACTTGCGCAGCTTTTCCTTCGTCTCTTCCGGGAGATCCTTGCGCCACACCAGCGGGTCCGACGGAATCAGCGGCGACGTCCACAGCACGCGCACCTGCGCGAAACGGTCCGGATGCTGCTTCTTCAGCGTGTCGAGCATCTCGCTGTTGTTCGTCGCGATGTCGACCTTGTTGTTCACCACGGCGAGCAGGTTCGCTTCGTGGCTCGACGGCAGCACCGTCTTGAACGACGTGCGCACCGGCGTGTTGCGCTGCGCGAACAGGTAGTAGCCGGGGACGAGCGTGCCCGACGTCGAGTTCGGATCGCCGAAACCGAGCGTCACGTCCTTCGTATTCTTGAACACGTCGTCGAGCGTCTTGAAGCGGCTGTTCACGTTCGTGATCAGCACCGAGTAATAGCCGGCGTCGCCGTTCGCGTACGTGACCTTGCCGAATACTTCGCCATTCGAACGATCGACGGCTTCGATCGCCGACGCATTGCCGAGATACGCAACCTGCACCTTGTTAAAGCGCATGCCTTCGATGATGCCCGCATAGTCGGTCGCGAAGAACGCCTTGATGTTCAGACCAGTCTGCTTGTTCATGTCATCGATGAGAGGCTGCCAGCGCTGCTTGAGCACCGCCGACGAATCCGTCGAGATGATGCCGAGGTTCAGGTCTTCGGCATGGGCAGCGAAGCTCGCGAAGGCCGACACGGCCGCGACGCCGGCCAGCAGAGAGCGCAGGAATTTCATGAGTTCTGTTCCAGGTGAGTGAGTCGGTTAAAGCGTTTCTTTCCGGCAAAGGGATTCAGGCCGAGCGTGCCGCCTTGAGCGGCATCACAGGCGCGCGCGGTGCCACGCTTGCCGCACTGTCGGACTGCTGACTGTCGTCGAGCAGTTCGCGCGCATCGTCGCCGTAGAGTTGCTGCAACAGCGCAGGCGTGAGCGCCGACGACAGCCCGTCATAGACGACCTTGCCGCGCCGCATCGCGATCGTGCGCTGGCAGTACTGCATCGCGATATCGACCTGATGCAGCGAAACCAGCACCGTCAGCCGATGCTCGATATTCAGCGTGCGCAGCATGTCCATCACGCGGCGGGAAGATTCAGGGTCGAGCGAGGCGATCGGTTCGTCGGCGAGAATGATCTGCGCCTGCTGCACGAGCGCGCGCGCCAGCGCCGCGCGCTGCTGCTGTCCGCCTGACAGCGTCGACGCGCGTTCGCGTGCATGTTCGCCGATACCAACCTCGTTCAGTGCCGACAGCGACAGTTCGCGTTCGCCACGCGGAAAGCAGCCAGTCAGACGGCGCCACAGCGGCAAGCGCGCCAACGCGCCGATCAGCACGTTCGCTTCGACCGTCAGCCGGTTCACGAGATTGAATTGCTGAAACACGAAGCCGATGTCGCGTCGAATGCTGCGCACTTCGCGCACGATGCGCCCGTTCTGCTGGATCGGGCGGCCCAGAATCGCGATCTGCGAAGGCTGCGCATCCGACACCGTGAAGCCCGCGATATGACGCAGCAACGTCGATTTGCCTGAGCCCGACGCGCCGATCAACGCGACCATTTCGCCCTGTTCGACACGCAGGTCGATTTCGTCGAGCGCCTTGCGGCCGTTGCCGAATGTCTTGCTCAGACGTTCGATGCGGATTGCTTCCATGTGTGTCCTGTCGATGACTCCGGCGCGAGCCGGAAGTTGTGGGACATTCTAGAAAGCGTCTGTGACGGTTAAGTGAAGGCGTCGCAACATCTAGACGACTATATCTTTTGCGATTTCATCGGGTCGTCATGCCGTGTGCGGTGCGCCGCAGTGATCGATCGCGCAGTGTGTCATCGATATGACAAACGCAACGGCGCGGGCCACTGTCATGTATTGGCAAGCCCAAAACGCTATAGTGGAGACGTCACGCGTGAGCCGTCTCCAATAACCGCACATCACAACCGGCGCAGCCCATGCAGGCTCTGAGCTTTTTGCCCGATACGTTTACGGAGTACGAAGAACTGCAGGCGATTCTCGAAGTCGGCAGCGGCAGCTTCGAGATTCGCACTGCATGCGAAACGCAGGTGCGCGGCAGGACCTTCGCCGTGCAGACGGCGAGCATCGGTTCGCGCGATCCGCGCGCGCCCGCAATCGGGTTTTTCGGCGGCATACACGGGCTGGAGCGGATCGGCACGCAACTCGTGCTCGACTACATGCGCGCGCTGCTCGGGCGGCTCGAATGGGACGAACTGCTGGTGCGCCAGCTTCAGTCCATCCGCCTCGTGTTCATGCCGATCGTCAATCCCGGCGGCATGTGGGCCGCAACGCGCGCGAATCCGAACGGTGTCGATCTGATGCGCAACGCGCCGCAGGACGCCGAAGAGCGCGTGCCGCTGCTCGCAGGCGGACAGCGTGTCGGTTCGTGGTTGCCCTGGTATCGCGGGCAGCGCGGCGCGCCGATGGAAGCGGAGGCGCAGGCGCTCTTGCGTGTCGTCGCGCAAGAGCTTGCGGCGCGGCCGCTGTCGTTCGCGCTCGATTGTCATTCGGGCTACGGCTGGAGCGACAGCATCTGGTTTCCCTACGCGAAGACGCGCCGCGCGATGCCGCATCTGCCGGAAATGTACGCGCTGAAGACGATGTTCGAACGCGCGCATCCGCATCACGGCTACATGTTCGAACCGCAAAGCCATCAATATCTGCTGCACGGCGATCTGTGGGACTGGGCGTACGACCGCACGCCGCCTCCCAACATCTTTCTGCCGATGACGCTCGAACTCGGCTCGTGGCTCTGGATCAAGAAAAACCCGCGGCAGATTTTTTCGCGTCAGGGCATGTTCAATCCGCTGAAGGCGCACCGTACCGCACGCGTGTTGCGGCGGCACGCGAACCTGCTCGATTTCCTGACACGCGCGGCTTACGCGTCGCAGCGCTGGTTGCCGCAGGGCAGCCGCCGCGAGCAGTTGCTCGATAGCGCGACGCAGCTCTGGTACGAGCCCGCCCGCAAATGAGCACGTGGATCCTGTTGCGCGGCCTGACACGCGAGGCACGCCACTGGGGCGCGCTGCCCGACGCGTTGTGTGCCGCGCTGGACGATCCGAAGCAGGGGGCGTCTTCCACAGACGCTCCGACGCGCGTATTGACCATCGACTTGCCCGGCAATGGCGAGCACGTGAGTCTGCGCGCGCCATCCGATGTCGCCGGGATAGTCGACTTCGTGCGCGAGGCGGCCCGCGCGAGCGGCGCGCCGGGCCCGTATTGCGTGCTGGCTATGTCCCTTGGCGGCATGGTCGCGACCTGCTGGGCGCAACGTCATCCCGCCGACATCGCGCGGCTCGTGCTGATCAACACCAGCATGCGGCCCTTCAGCCGCTTCGACGAACGGCTGCGCCCGCAGGCGTGGCCGGGGCTCGCGCGGATCGCGTGGCACTGGAGCAGGGCGGCAGCGGCGGAAAACGTGATTCATCGCCTGACCTGCAACAACCGCGAGACGCGCGACGCCGATCTGAAGCAATGGATCGCGATTCGCGAGAGTGCGCCCGTCAGTCGCGCGAATGCGCTTCGCCAGTTGCTCGCGGCCGCGCGCTTCAGCGCAGGCCGGCGGCGGCCCGCGTGCGAGACGCTGGTGCTGTCGTCGCGTGCGGACGGGCTCGTCGATCCCGCCTGCTCGGCGGCGCTGGCGGCGGCGTGGCACGCCGACCACTGGCGCCACCCGTGGGCGGGCCACGATCTGCCCCACGACGATCCCGCATGGACCGTCGAGCGCATCCGCGCGTGGTTCATGGATTCGTTGTCCGGAACAGGCCTTGAAAACGCCGATTCCGGTTTAACCGACGAATAACTAATAATTAAATATCCCATTCAGTTTTAAACGCAGAGAAAATCCCCCTATTGATGCACTGCGTTAGTGCAAAGCAATATCGGTGCATTGCCTTTTGCTGTGCTGTTCAGCCGATTTTATTTTCATGGACATAATGCAAAATTAATGGCAAATTGATGCTGTGCGCCAAATATCGTGTGATAAAAGACGGGGGTTCGGTGCATCAGGCGCATACTGAAATTGTAAAATAATGCCTGTTGCCGTCCGGGCGTGCGGAAAAACTTGCGGATGAAGGCTACATGCGGCTTGCGGCGTCGTAAACGATACGTTTTTTTACGCCAGCAATAAGGCATGTCACGCCACTCCCAATCTGGCGCAAACCCATGGTGCGCAAGGCCACTAAGAGTGTTTGTCGAAAAATCGCGGGGTGTTCGGGGCTGATTATCCTGGGACTCAAGAATCGCGCCCGACAAAAAAGAAACGTTTTTAAAAGCTGGCGTTTTTTCTTAGTAATGTCTGGCAATCTGTTGAATTAAAAGAGATTGCAAATCCCCTCATATTCGGAAATCGGCGCAATGCCGGTTTATCCGTTTCAAACGCGAAACATAAAACCTGGGTATTTACCCTTATCCTCACATCCCACATCGCGGGAAATGTGAAATTTCTTTAAATTTCAAAGTGTTACATGCATGGCACTCCCTATGCGACACGGCGTGCCGGATTGGTGCAGTCTGCCAAGCCGCCCCCCATCTCCTCCAGGAGGATTCCATGCGCAAAACTCTACTGGCGTCCGCAGCAGTCATCGCCTTGGGCTGCAGCGGTTACGCAATGGCAAACCCATGCAGTGACGGCGATTCATCCTGCAATCAGAAGGCCTACAACGGGAGCAACACAGCAACAAACGACGCGACATCCATGCAAACCAGCACCACGGGCAACAACGCAAATGAAATTACGTCGGGTGCCAAGGTTGCACAGGATTCGTTCAACACCACCAAGATCGTCGCAGCAAGCCGTCTGTCCGGCTCGGTTTCAGGCGTAGCGGTCTGGGGCATTGGCAACACTGCCTATAACGAAGGCAATGCGAACGGCGGCCGTGGCGGCAACGGCGCGAAGGGCATTGGCGGCAAGGGTGGTAGCGCATTGGCAGTCGGCGGCTATGGCGGCGACGGCGGCAACGGCGGCAAGGCCATTGCTGGCGACGGCGGCAACTCCAGGGCATCCGGCGGCGATGGCGGCAACGCGAAGTCCTACGCCGGCGATGGCGGCAACGCCAGGGCATCGGGTGGCAAGGGCTCTGGCAGTGGCGGCGACGCCTGGTCCAAGGGCGGCAGCGCGCTGGCCGGTTCGGCAGCAGCGGGCGGCGATGGACGCGGCTCCGGCAAGGGCACAGGTCTTGCGCTCGGCGCTGGCGCCGGACTGGGAGCCAGCGGCGACCTGCATTCGAAAGCCAATGGCGGCGGCGGA
>NZ_JAAGPI010000028.1 GCF_017104715.1 Burkholderia sp. Ac-20365 | reverse complement strand
TTGGGGGCCCTCAGGCGGAGGTCAAGAACGGGCGGTGTTAGCCCGCTTTCTTTGCTTACTTTCTTTGCGGCGGCAAAGAAAGTAAGTGCCGCCCCGCACAGGGGCGACGCGTGAAGGGGTACATCACATCGCGGATGCCAGCGAACGCACAAGCAAACCAAACCCAGCGTCGCAAGACAAACCCAAAAGCAACAAACCAAAAGCAAGCCCCGCCCCGCAAAAGCAGGGCAACACATGAAGCACCGACAACAAACCGGCGGATGCCAGCAAAATACAGCTCAGGCATCCGCCAGACACTTACCGTGCGATACGAATCGGCGGCGAATACGGACTCAACGTCGTCGTATCGCTGCCTCGACCCATTTGCGATGCGGCTTTCGGGGCTTCACCATAGCCCGCTGCGTTCATCGGGGTAGCGGAGCGGCTGGATTCACTGTTAGCACGCGGTGTGTCAACAGCCGCGCCGGATGGCATGTGATTAAGCGGTTGATTCGTCTGCGCGTGCGAAGCGAGCGGGGCGGCGAGGAGCGCCGCGATCAGAAGAGCGTGAGCATTCAGTTTCATGATGGCTTCCTGAGGTTCGGATCAGACGGTGAGCAACATGTCCGCTTCATCGGCATGCGCTTCGCCTGTGGGACGAGTTGATGGCGTGGAGGCCGCACGGTCGTCGCGCGTCTTGTCGACAGACCGCCGGTGGTGGGCAAAGGCGAGCGGGGATTGCTCGCAGATTTCCGCTACCCATTCGACAAACACGCGTACCTTGGGCGCGAGATGCCGGTTGTGTGGATAGACGGCGGACAACGGCATGGCACGGACTTTCCACGGCGAGAGGATTTCCTTCAGCTCCCCCGCTTCGAGATGCGGCGCAAGCATGAACAACGGCGCCTGGACAATACCGGCACCATTGACGCCGCACATCACATAAGCGTCTGCATCGTTAACGGCCAGGCTGCCGTTCATTTTCAAGTCCGTGCTTTCGCCGTTCACGTCGAAATTCCAGCCAACAATCCTTCCCGTACGGCTGGAAAAATAGTTCACGGCGGTGTGTTGCTCGAGTTCTTCCAGCGAGCGCGGCTCGCCGTAGCGGGCGAGGTACGACGGACTCGCAGCCGTGACCGTCGACAACGCGCCCAGTCGTCTCGCGACCAGCGTTGAATCTTCCAGATTACCCACGCGCAGCGCGACGTCAACACCTTCCTGAATCAGGTCCACGTGCCTGTCGCCGAAACCCAGCATCAGTTCGATGTCAGGGTATCGCGCGCGGAATTCTTCCAGACGCGGCATCACGAGCAATCGCCCCAACGAACCGGGCATATCCACCCGGAGCTTGCCGCGCGGCCCCTTGACGACGTTGGCGAAGCTGTCCTCGATCTCGTCGATATCGGCAAGCACGCGCACGCAGCGCTCGTAATACCCCGCGCCTTCGGGCGTCAGATTCAGGCGGCGCGTGGTCCGCTGCATCAGACGCGCCTGCAGATGCGCTTCCAGATTCTTGATGATGGTGGTGGCCGAAGCGCGTGGAATGCCGAGCGCATCCGCCGCACGAGCAAAGCTGTTCATCTCCACCACCTTGGTGAAGACCTGCATCGCCTGGAGCTTGTCCATATTTCCTTACCTCATACCAATCAGCTGCATATCGGTTTCGGACGCGGCAGAACGGGAAATGTGTGCGATTCTTCGGCTGCCACGAATAGTGTTCTGGATTATAACCATTTATCTGGTTTGCGTGTTCGGGGAGAATGCGCAGCATCGAAACATCCAGGAAGGCGCGAAGCCTGCAACCCTATGTCAAGCAATGCCGATCAGGCGGTGGACATCCGGAACATGGAGCTGGACGGCCACGCGCAGACGATTCCGTTGCGCACCTATCGACCTTCGGGCAGGCGCGGTGTCTTGCCGGTGATCTTCTTCTTCCACGGTGGCGGCTTCGTGAAAGGAACGCCCGAGCAGGCCGATCCGGTGTGCTCGCAGCTTGCGGCGAGAGTAGATGCGCTGGTCGTCTCGGTGGGTTACTCGCTGGCGCCGGCGTTTCCTTTTCCTACTGCGCTTCATGACGGATTTCTCGCGGCGCAATGGGTCGTCACCCACGCGCGCGCATTTCATGCCGATGTGAAACGGATGGCCGTGGCCGGACACGATGCGGGCGGCAATGTCGCAGCGGGCCTCGCGGCGATGGTCCGCGACCAGGCCCCATTCCGTTTTTCCGCTCAGGCGCTGCTCGCGCCGCTGCTAGATCCGAGTATGACGCGTATCGCTGATCTGGATGATGAAATTACACCAGATATGTGTGCGGAAGAATGCGCGTCCGGATATCGGGCTTATCTGCCTGTCGCATCGCTAAGACTGCATCCGTACGCCGCGCCGATCGAATCGCGGCGTCTGGCGGGACTGCCTGCCGCGTTCATCGCCAGCGCGGAAAACGATCTGATGCACGTGGAGGCGGAGCGCTACGCCGCCGGACTGATCACAGCGGGCGTGCCGACGACGGTCACCCGCTATCGCAGCGTCGCGCACTACGAACTGGCGTCACGACAGGAAGTCATCGCTGACGTCGCCGCCTTCTTCAGCAAAGAACTTGGCTCCGCGTCGAAGCGTTCCTGATTCATGTAACCAGTCAATGGAGTGTAAATATGCCGTCAAAACATAAGCTGGTTGCCGCCAGCACGATTTTTCTGGTAGTTGCCGCGGGTGCTACCGCGACTTACTACGTCCGCGGAGGCGCACCCATGAGTGAAGCCCAGGCCGCCGCCGCGCCGCCTGCAGCCGACGTGGATGTCGCGCCGGTGCTCGCGCAGACCATCACCGACTATCAGGCCTACTCGGGCCGGATCGAGGCGATCAACAACGTGGAAATCCGGCCGCTCGTTTCCGGGACCATCGTGGCCGTCCACTTCCGGGACGGCGCGATGGTGAAAAAGGGCGACCTGCTGTTCACTATCGATCCACGTCCGTATCAGGCAGAGGTCGACCGCGCGGCGGCGCAGGTTGCTTCGGCGGAGTCACGCAACGGCTATGCGACCGCCGACTGGGCTCGCGCGCAAAGGCTGCTGACCGACAACGCGATCGCCAAACGCGACTACGACCAGGCGCAGAACGCAAACCGCGAAGCGGCGGCGGCCGTGAAGGCGGCGAAAGCCGCGCTCGAAGCGGCGCAGATCAATCTGGGCTACACGGCGATTACCGCGCCAGTATCGGGGCGCATGTCGCGCGCGGAACTCACTGTCGGCAACATCGTTTCGACGGGCGCCAATGCGCCCTTGCTGACGACCCTGGTGTCGACCTCGCCGATCTACGCTTCCTTCGACGTCGACGAGCAGACGTATCTGCGTTTTCTGAGCCGCGATTCGAAAGTCACGGTGCCCGTTTCGGTTGGCCTTGCCAACGAGACGGGCTATTCGCGTCAGGGCGTGATCGATTCGGTCGACAACCGGCTCGATACCAGTTCCGGGACGATCCGCGTGCGCGCGCGTTTCGGCAACGAGGACGGCGTGCTCGTCCCCGGTCTTTACGTGCGGGCCCGCGTGGGCGGCGGCGTGCCGCATCAGGCCGTGCTCGTCAGCGACGCGGCCATCCAGACCGATCAGGACAAGAAGTTCGTGCTGCTGGTCGACAAGGACAACAAGGTCCAGTACCGCGAAGTGAAACTCGGCGACCAGCACCAAGGCTTGCGTGTCATCACGGGCGGGCTGCAAGCGGGCGATCGCATCGTCGTGAACGGCATCCAGCGCGTGCGTCCGGGCGATGCCGTGAAGCCGAACACCGTGCAGATGTCGGGCGAAACCGCCTCAACGCCCAAGGCTTCCTGAGTCCGCGCCTTTCGCATTGCCCTTCATGCCTAGCCAGAGAACGTCATGAACCTCTCCAAGTTTTTTATCGAACGCCCTATATTTGCGGCCGTTCTGTCAGCAGTGATCCTGCTGGCGGGATTGATCTCCATGGTCAATCTGCCCATTTCCGAATATCCGGGTGTCGTGCCGCCGTCCGTCGTGGTGACGGCGCAATATCCGGGCGCCAATCCGAAGGTGATTGCCGAAACGGTTGCCTCGCCGCTCGAAGAACAGATCAACGGCGTCGAGAACATGTTGTACATGCAGTCGCAAGCCAATAGCGACGGCACGCTCACGCTGACGATCACGTTCAAGCTCGGCACGAACCCCGATCTTGCGCAGCAGCAGGTGGAAACGCGTGTGAACCAGGCGCTGCCGCGTCTTCCCGAGGACGTGCAACGCCTTGGCGTCACGACGATCAAGTCGTCGCCGACGCTCACGATGGTTGTCCACCTCGTTTCGCCGAGTGAGAAATACAACAGCACGTATCTGCGCAACTATGCGCTGATCAACGTGCGTGACCGGCTGGAGCGGATTCCCGGCGTCGGTCAGGTCACGCTGTGGGGTTCCGGCGATTATTCGATGCGCGTGTGGCTCGATCCGCAGAAAGTGGCCGAGCACAACATGACCGCAAACGACGTCGTGACGGCAATACGCGATCAGAACCTTCAGGTCGCCGCCGGACAGGTCGGTGCCTCGCCATCGACACCCGATGCACCGCTGCAACTCAATGTGAATGCTCAGGGCCGGCTCGAAACCGAAGACGAGTTCCGCGACATCGTCCTGAAGACATCGGCCGATGGCGCTGTGACTCGACTCAAAGACGTTGCGCGCGTCGAAATGGGTGCATCGGAATATGCGCGCCGCTCGCTGTTGAATAACAAGTCGGCAGTCGCAATGGCGATCTTCGAATTGCCGGGTGCGAACTCACTGGACATCTCGCAGCACGTTCGTGAAGCGATGAAGCAACTGCAGGCCGATATGCCGGAAGGCGTGAAGTACGACATCGTGTATGACCCGACGCAGTTCGTGCGATCGAGTATCCATGCCGTGATTCATACGCTGCTGGAAGCGATCGCGCTGGTCGTGCTGGTGGTGATCGTATTCCTGCAGACATGGCGCGCGTCGATCATTCCATTGCTGGCTGTGCCGGTTTCGATTGTCGGCACGTTCTCGCTGTTGCTGGCATTCGGTTTCTCGATCAATGCGCTGTCGCTGTTCGGCATGGTGCTCGCAATCGGCATCGTGGTTGACGATGCGATCGTGGTGGTCGAGAACGTCGAGCGCAATATCGCCACCGGTCTGTCGCCGAAGGAGGCCACGCATCAGGCGATGCAGGAAGTGAGCGGGCCGATTATCGCCATTGCACTGACGCTGATCGCGGTGTTCGTGCCGCTCGCATTCATGAGCGGTCTGACGGGTCAGTTCTACAAGCAGTTCGCGATGACCATTGCGATCTCGACGGTCATCTCAGCGTTCAATTCGCTGACGCTTTCTCCCGCGCTTTCCGCGCTGCTGCTCAAAGGACATCACGATCCGAAAGACTGGCTCACGCGCGCGATGGACCGGGTGTTCGGGCCGTTCTTCCACGCGTTCAACAAGGTGTTTCATCGCGGCTCCGAGTCGTATAGCCGCGGTGTGTCGAAGGTCGTCAACCGCAAGGTCGTGATCCTCGTGCTCTATGCCGTGTTGCTAGGCGCAACGGTACTCATGGGCAAGATCGTGCCGGGCGGATTCGTTCCGGTTCAGGACAAGCAGTACCTGGTGGCCATCGTGCAACTGCCTAACGGCGCATCGCTCGATCGCACGGAAGATGTCGTCCGCGAAGTCGGTGAAATCGCGCTGAAGACGCCGGGAGTCGAATCCGCTGTGCAGTTCCCCGGTTTGTCGATCAACGGTTTTACCAATTCGTCGAGTTCGGCCGTCATCTTCTTCGGCGAAACGCCGTTCGAAGAGCGCAAGGGCAAGTCGATGAACGGACTCAGTATTGCCGCTGAATTGAACAAGCGTCTGTCGGGTATCAAGGGCGCATTCGTCGCCGTGTTCCCGCCGCCGCCGGTTCTTGGTCTGGGCACGCTGGGCGGTTTCAAGCTGCAGATCGAAGACCAGCAGGCACAGGGTTATACCGCGCTCAACAACGCGACCCAGTCGTTCCTCAAGGAGGCAGCGAAAACGCCTGAGCTCGGACCGGCATTCTCGACGTATCAGATCAACGTCCCGCAGGTGAACGTTGCGGTGGATCGCACGAAAGCGAAGCAACTGGGCGTATCCGTGAATGACATCTTCAGCACGATGCAGGTCTATCTCGGCTCGTTCTATGTCAACGACTTCAACCGCTTCGGTCGTGTCTATCAGGTGCGTGTGCAGGCGGATGCGCCATTCCGCGCGCACATGGACGACATCGGCCTGCTGAAGACGCGTAACGACAAGGGCGAGATGGTGCCGTTGTCGACGCTGGTGAAGATCACGCCCACCTACGGTCCCGACTCGGTCGTGCGTTACAACGGCTATACGGCGGCGGATATCAATGGCGGCCCCGCGCCTGGTTATTCGTCGGGACAGGCGCAGGCTGCAATCGAAAAGGTCGCTGCCAAAACCTTGCCGCGCGGCATGAAGTTCGAGTGGACCGATCTGACCTATCAGCAGATCCTCGCAGGCAACGCAGCGCTCTGGGTATTCCCGATCAGCGTTCTGCTCGTCTACATGGTGCTGGCCGCCATGTATGAAAGCCTGACCTTGCCGCTGGCCATTCTGATGATCGTGCCGATGAGCGTGCTGTCTGCGTTGCTCGGCGTCTGGTTGACGCATGGCGATAACAACATCTTTACGCAGATCGGTCTGATGGTGCTTGTCGGGTTGTCGGCGAAGAACGCGATTCTGATCGTTGAGTTCGCCCGCGAGCTGGAGATGGAAGGGCGCTCGATCGTGCAGGCTGCGATCGAGGCCAGCAGGCTGCGTTTGCGGCCGATCCTGATGACGTCGTTCGCGTTCATCATGGGTGTGATCCCGCTGGTGGTCTCGAGCGGCGCGGGTTCGGAAATGCGTCACGCGATCGGTATTGCCGTGTTCTTCGGGATGCTCGGCGTCACGCTGTTCGGCTTGCTGCTCACGCCAGTCTTCTATGTCGTGCTGCGCAAACTCGCGGGGACGGAGCATATCGTGGACAAGCATGGACATCATCCGCATGTGCGCGGTGTCGATGCATCGGTTGAAGCGTGAGGATCATCATGTCGAACATAACAGTGAAAAGTGCATTGCTCGGCTCGTTGACGCTGTTGAGCACGGCCTTGCTGATGGCGGGTTGTTCGCTGGCGCCCGAGTACAAGGTTCCTGCATCGGCTGCCTCGGCGGCGTTCAAGGAGACGCCGCCCGCGACGGCCGCAACGCAGGGCGAATCGCAGGGCGAACCGCAAGGCGAAGCAGGCACCTGGAAAATCGCGCAACCATCCGACCAGATCCCGCGCGGCAAGTGGTGGATGATTTTCGACGATCCAGCGCTCAACGATCTCGAAGAGCAGGCACTGTCCGCCAACCAGAACCTGGCTGCCGCGGCGGCGCGCGTGAAGGAAGCGCGCGCGCTTCAGCAGGCCACGCGCGCCGGCCTGTTCCCGACAATCGATGCCGGCTTCGGGCCAACACGGGAAAAGGTATCGCCCGCTTCGCAGTTGCAGCCGGACGGCGGAAACATTCCCGCGCAGACCTTGTGGCGCGCGCAGGCGACGGCGAGTTACGAAGTGGACCTGTTCGGACGCGTGTCCGACTCAGTGCGGGCGAGTCGAGCAGAAAGCGAGCAATCGGAAGCGTTGTTGCGTTCGGTTCAGCTTTCGCTGCAGGCCGACGTTGCCGCGAACTACTTCAAGGTGCGCGAACTGGATGCGCAGCTGCAGGTTTTCGCGCAGAACGTGTCGCTGCGCGAGCAGGCATTGCAGCTCGTGCAATCGAAGTTCGGCGCGGGCGATATCGCTGAACTGGATGTAGCACGCGCAAAAGCGGAACTGGCGACGGCCCGCTCCGACGCGATGACGGCCCAGCGCCAACGCGCGACAGCCGAACACAGCCTTGCTGTGCTTTTAG
The DNA here is from genome assembly GCF_017104715.1 of Burkholderia sp. Ac-20365. Taxonomy (GTDB): domain Bacteria; phylum Pseudomonadota; class Gammaproteobacteria; order Burkholderiales; family Burkholderiaceae; genus Paraburkholderia. The sequence continues at coordinate 126,746 of NZ_JAAGPI010000028.1, read as the reverse complement.
GCAAGGCGCCGTCCGGGTTCACCATGGCAGCGAGCCCGTTACAGCCCGTGCAGATTCGCATTCCCCCCGGACTGCCTTCCGCGCTGCTCGAACGCCGGCCGGATATCGCAGCGGCCGAGCGCGCGATGGCGGCTGCCAATGCGCGCGTCGGCGTCGCGAAAGCGGCGTATTTCCCCGCGCTGAACATAACGGGCGCGGCAGGCTTCGAGTCGGCAACGTTGGCGGATCTTTTCAAATGGTCGAGCCGCGCGTTCATTCTCGGTCCGCTGGCGGGCACGGCGTTGACCGTGCCGATCTTCGATGGTGGACGGCGCGCGGGCAATCTCGCGAACGCACGCGCCGTGTTCGACGAAGACGTGGCGAACTATCGCCAGAAGGTGTTGCAGGCTTTCCAGGAAGTCGAGGACAACCTGTCCGACCTGCGGATTCTCGAACAGCAGATCGGGACACAGAACGAGGCCGTGCAGGCGTCGACGCGGGCCGCGACGATCTCGCGTACGCAATACCGCGAAGGCGCCGTCAACTATCTCGATGTGATCGATGCCGAGCGCACCGTGCTTCAGTCGCAAACGACGGCGGTGCAGCTTAAGGGTCTTCAGGCTGCGGCGACCGTCAATCTGGTTCGCGCGCTGGGTGGCGGATGGGGAGATGACGTGAAAGTCGGTGCTGCCGATACGCAGCATGTGCAGTAACGCGTGTGGTTCCCAGCCGTCTGCGATGTGATGAAGCGCAGGCGGCTTGCCGCAAGAGAACGGCGAGCATCGACCAGTCGATGCTCGTCGTTTTTATTTTTCGGTGCGTTTCGTTGCGAGCAGTTCAAGCACCTGGCCCAACACGCCATCGAGAATCTGCTTCGAAAGCTTTGGGTCGCTCACCGCGCGCGACAGCGCAACCGCGCCGACGCACGCGCTCACAATGAGATGCGCTTTCGCGCGCTTGTCTGCACTGTCTTCGGCGGGTATCGCTTTGGCAGTCAGCTCGGCCATGCGCTTGACGCGGGTCGTGTAGACCTCGCGCGCGTCGTCGGTGCTGCGGCTCATATCGTTCAGCAGCGCGGAAACGGGGCAACTGCTCTCCACTTCGTCACGATGGGATTCCGACAGGTACATACGCATCGCCTGTTTGGGCGACGTGAGCATCGCCGCTTCCCACGGCGCGATGTCCCGCAACGCGTGTTCGAACGCTTCTGCAATGAGTTCGTCGCGTGAAGCGAAATGCCGGTAAAAACCGCCGACGGTGAGGCCGGCATCGTTCATCAGATCAGCGATGCTGACGCCGTCCAGCCCCTGTTCGCGAAAGCGTTTGGCAGCGGCATCGACGATGCGCTGATGGGTGGCGATCTTGTCGGCTTGCGAATGTCCCATGTTTGCGGCTCCCGGAATCAAGAGAATTATTATAATCCTGATCGGAAGCCGCGGGGATCGGCTAGGAGGGTTGCTGATCGAGCCATTCGACGATATTGCGCACGGTATCGCCATAGAAGGTCTGGTACAACTCGCGCGACACGTAGCCGATATGCGGCGTGGCAAGCACATTATCCAGCTTGCGCAACGGACTGGCCAGTTCGAGCGGCTCGGTATCGTACACATCGATCGCGGCGCCGGCGATCTGCCCGCTTTCGAGCGCACCCAGCAGCGCTGCGGTATCGATGATCGGTCCACGCGACGTATTGACGATTCTGGCCGTACGCTTCATTTTCGCCAGCTCCGCTGCACCGACGAGACCGCGCGTGCGTTCGCCCAGCCGAAGGTGAATCGAAAGGAAGTCGGAAGTCGAGAACAGTGTGTCCTTGTCGACCAGTTGCACGCCTTTCGATTCGGCGCGCTCGGCTGTCAGGTTCTGGCTCCAGGCGATCACGTTCATTCTGAACGCCCGGCCGATCACGCCGACGGCCGAGCCGATATGTCCCAGCCCGAGCAGGCCGAGCGTCTTGCCCGCCAGTTGAGTTCCGATCATCTGCTGCCAGCCGCCTTCGCGCAACGAGCGGTTTTCAGGGGAAATATTGCGGGCCATCGCGAGAATCAAAGCCCATGTGAACTCGATGGTCGGCGTGGACGAGTAGCCCGTGTGCACGACCTTGATGTTGCGCTCAGCCGCTGCGTCCAGGTCAATCGACGCGTTGCCCGCTCCCGTCGACGCAATCAGCTTGAGATCCGGCAAGCTTTCAATGATTTCGCGCGTCAGCGGCGTGCGCTCGCGCATCACGCACACGACATCGAACGGCTTCAGGCGTTCGATAACCTTTGCGCTGTCGGCGAGGTGATCGTTGAATACAGTGATTTCCGCGCGGTTTTTCAGGGGCGACCAGTCCGCGAGATCGAGCGCGACATTCTGATAGTCGTCGAGGACGGCGACGCGGACTGGGGATGAGCTGGACATGCGTGTTCTCCTGCGGGAACGGGATGGTGCGGCTCATGATACTGGTAATGTTCGAATGCTGCGGGCAGCGCGCAAGCGGGTCTGTACGGCGATTGCGACGGTGATGCAATCGCGTCGCGACGGCATATCGTCGTTCCGAGGCTTCGGTGAGTTGACTGCGAACAGGCTCGAAAAACGAGTCATCACGGTGTTAGGGTTTGTACCTATTCGAGCAACATTCAATTGTTCTGCGAGGGCTTAATTACCAATCTCCTCCGGCCTAGACTTCAGTCATTGAAGCGCAAACAGGTGTTTGCGAAGAAATCAAACCTGGAGGTAGAGATCATGAAACTCGTTCAATCGCTCGTCGTGGCAGCTGCTCTTGCTATTCCCGCAGTTTCGTCGTTTGCTCAATCGACCGACGCGGCTCCTGCAGCGAACGCGCAGGTCTCGCGCACGGACGTCGGCGGTGTCGCCGATGGCTCGGCAGCATCGGGTACGCAGCATCATGGTTTTCGCAACGCCGTGTCCCGCGTGGAGCACAAGATTCAAGGCTCGGTCCGTCCGGACCCGAACTCGGGAATGAAGCCGATCTATTTCGGCAACTAAGCAACTCCGTTGAAAGGTTATGGAGTTGGGCTGCCTTCGGCATCATTCTGAAGGCAGCGCGTCGCGCATGTATGTCTCGCATCGACAGCAAGTTCGTCTTGCAGGTGTCGTGTCGCGATACATAGTTCAAAGCCAGGTGCCGCCCTGGCGTTCGGTGGGCTCCTGAGCGAGCGCATCGAAATCGTGAATCCAGTCGAGATGATGTAGCAGGCTGTCGCGTCCACGCAGCCGGGCGTTGCGCGCCTGTGCCTCGGGTCCGTCTGGCAGATGCAACACGTCAGCCGTCGTTATCGACGCGTATTGCACCTTGCGCGTGCGACCCCGGCGCAGTCGCTCATAAGCCTCCTGCGCTTCGTGCCAGCGACCCGGTCCCGCCTTGGCGAGCTGCGCGGCCAGCACCACCGCATCTTCGATCGACTGATTGGCGCCCTGGCCATGATGCGGCACGAGCGCATGCGCGGCATCGCCGATGAGCGTCACGCGGCCTTTGCTCCAGCGCCCGAGCGGGGGACGATGGAACAAGCCCCAGCGCTGGCTGATGGGCACCGCCGTAATCATCTGCACCACAGCCGGATGCCATCCCTTGAAAAGGCGCAGCTGTTCCCCCTCGTTCGCCGGCGTGACCCAGTCGCGTGTCGGCCAGGGCGACGGATGGCGCTCGACGAGCAGAAAGTTCTGGTCACCCTTGTCGCCGATCGGATAGTGAAGCAGGTGGCCCTGTGGACCGACCCAGAACTGGATGGCCGCGGGATCGGGCAGCAGATCCATGCTTGCCGCCGGCACCACGCCGCGAAAACCGGAGCAGCCCGAATACAGGGCGTCGTCGTAGCCGAGCATCCAGCGCCGCGTGATCGAGCGCGCTCCATCCGCGCCGATCACCAGATCGGCGTCGACATGCGCACCGTTGGCGAAACTCAAACTGACACGATCCGGATGCTGCACGAGATTGGTCAGCCGATGGCCGAGGTTGATGCGTTCGAGACCGACCGCATTCGACAACACGGCTTGCAGATCCGCACGGTGCACGCCCCAATACGATCCTCCGAACTGCTCGCGATAGCTCGGTTCGCCGCGATGCTGTCCAATCACTTCGCCGCTGCGCCCGTCCCGATAGATCAGCGCGGGGATTTCGGCGCACACCGCATCGAAGGCAGCACGCAGTCCCATGCGCTCATAAAACCGCGTCGCATTCGCCGACAGCGCGACTGCCGCGCCGACCTCGCGAAGCTCGTCGGTCTGCTCGTAAAGTTGCGCGTCGATGCCATGTTCCCGCAGTGCGAGCGCGAGAGTAAGGCCGCCGATGCCGGCACCGACAATTGCGATCTTCAGATCCAGTTGTTCCATGGGGTGTCTCCAATATTCAGACGTGTATTCGAGTCGGCACGGGACGCACGATCTGTCGAGGTCGATTGCGTGCGTCGTGTCCTGTCTGAATTCTCGGTATGCATCGCCCATTTCACAATAAAATGAAATGAATCTGCATCATCACTGAAATCAATGAGCCCGGGATGCCCACGCCATGAACCTGAGTGAAGTCGACCTCAATCTGTTGCTGCTTTTCCAACGGTTGATGCAGGAGCGGCGAGTATCGACCGTGGCCGAGCAGATGAACATGAGTCAGCCAGGCGTGAGTAATGCCCTGGCCAAACTGCGTCGACGGCTGGGCGACCCGTTGTTCGTTCGCGGGCCAGGTGGAATTGTGCCCACGCCGTTCGCGTTGCGGCTCGCAGAACCGGTTGCTCAGGCGCTCGCCATCCTGCACGACGCACTCAATCCCGAGACCGGTTTCGATCCGCTGCGCGTCACGCGCACGATAACGATCGGCATGACGGATATCGGCGAAGTTGTCTTTCTGCCGGCGCTCGTCGAGCGGTTGTCGCGCGAGGCGCCAGGTATCGCGCTCAATACTGTTCGCGACACGAGCGTGAATCTGAGCAACGAGATGGCCGAAGGTCGTGTCGATCTGGCCATTGGTCTGCTGCCGCAGCTCAAGGGCGGCTTTTATCAACGCCGCCTGTTCGATCAGCGGTATGTTTGTCTCTTCAGGCGCGGCCATGCGCTCGAAGATGCGCCACTGACGCTCGCTGCGTGGCGGGAAGCCGAACATCTGGTGGTGATGTCCGCCGGCACCGGACACGGTCAGGTGGACGACTGGCTGAAACGGCGCGGCGTGGAGCGTCGGGTGCGATTGACGGTGCCGCACTTCATGAGCGTCGGCTATATCCTGCAGCGCACCGACCTGATCGCGACTGTGCCGGAACGACTCGCCGCGCAACTGGCCGAGCCGTTCTCACTGAGTTCGCGCGCATTGCCGTCGACGTTGCCCGCCGCGCCGATCCACCTGCTCTGGCATGCACGCGTTCATCAGGACGAAGGCAATCGCTGGTTGCGCGCGATGGTGATCGACCTGTTCTCAGATACGGAGGCGCGCTCGCGCAGAGCGAAGGCCGTGCAAAAGGGTAGGTAGTCAGGCCCGACAATACCTTCATTGCCACACGACCCTGTCGCGCCTGGCGCAGCGATTGTTGCCGTCCGGGCAACATGTTGAGCGCATTCGCGGTGCTACTGGCGTCCGCCCCCGCTGACTACAATCAGTCACACAGTCGGTCGCGACACGAGCAAAACGAAGCAAACTGAACTCGTGCTCATGAACTGCGCCGATCGACGCGGTTTCCCCCAATCAATAAATAGGACTATTGAAGATGAGCGAGACAATCCACAATGTGCAGCCAGTTACCGTCAACCTTGGAAAAGAAGGTTCAGGCGAACTTGTCTCTTCTCGCTACGCCGTGCGCGTGGGTGATCTCGACGTCGTTCTGATCAGCGACGGCATTCTGCCGCTGCCGACTTCCACCATGTCCACAAACGTGAGCGAAACGGACCGCAACGAATGGTTCGATGGTCGTTTCCTGCAACGCGATATGTTCGACTGGGCGCTGAATGTTGCGCTCGTGCGCAGCGGCGAACGCCTGATTCTGATCGACTCGGGCGTGGGCGACGGTTTCGAATACTTCACGCGCGCCGGTCAGTCGGTGATGCGTCTGGAGTCAGCCGGAATCGACCTCGCTGCGATCACCGATATCGTGATTACGCACATGCACATGGATCACGTCGGCGGGCTGAACGTCGATGGCGTCAAGGCCCGGCTGCGCCCGGACGTGCGCATTCACGTGTCGGCCGCAGAAGTGCAGTTCTGGAAAAATCCGGACTTCAGCAAGACGGTGATGCCGGAGACGGTTCCTCCGGCGCTCCGCAAGGCTGCTGCAAAGTTCGTGCAACTCTACAGCGAAAACATCGTGCAGTTCGATCAGACCGTAGAAGTCGCAGCGGGAGTGTCGGCGCGGGTGACGGGCGGGCATACGCCGGGGCACTGCGTCGTGGACGTCGCATCGAATGGCGAGAAGCTGACGTTCGTCGGCGATGCGATTTTCGAAGTCGGGTTCGACAATCCCGAATGGCAAAATGGCTTCGAGCACGATCCCGAAGTGGCTGTGGACGTGCGCGTCGCGCTGCTCAACGAGGCCGCGGAAACGGGCGCTCTGCTGGCCGCAGCGCATGTCGCATTCCCATCCATTGGTCACATTGCAAAGAACGGTGCGGGCTTCCGCTTCGTGCCTGTGCAGTGGGACTACTGATCGAGGTTACTTCAGACGGAACACCGACACCGCGGCGCGCAGCATACCCGCCTGATCTTCGAGCGAGGCGGCTGCAGCCGCCGCCTCCTCGACGAGCGCCGCGTTCTGCTGCGAGACCTGATCCATTTGCGACACGGCAAGGCCCACCTGCTCGATGCCGTCGCGCTGCTCGTCGGACGCGTTCGCGATCTCCCGCATGATCGTCGTGACGCGCGCGATCGAGTCGCTGATTTCCTGCATCGTTTCGCCCGCGACGTTGACGAGCTGCGAACCCGATTCCACACGTTTGACCGAATCGTCGATCAGCGTCTTGATTTCCTTCGCTGCGGTGCCGGCGCGTTGCGCGAGTGAGCGCACTTCGGATGCGACCACGGCGAATCCGCGTCCATGGTCGCCGGCGCGGGCCGCTTCCACGGCGGCGTTAAGCGCAAGGATGTTGGTCTGAAACGCGATGCCTTCAATGACGCCCGTGATTTCTGCAATCCGTTGCGAACTGCGGTCGATTTCCGCCATCGTATTCACGACGTCGTCCACGACCTGCGAGCCCCGCGCGGTCACGTTCTGCGCCGATTCGGTCAGCGTTTGCGCGGTGCGCGCATTGTCCGCATTCTGCCGGACTGTCGAGGTGAGTTCTTCCATGCTCGCCGCCGTTTCCTGCAGCGATGCCGCCTGTTCCTCCGTGCGCTGCGAGAGGTCGTTGTTCCCGGCGGCGATCTGTTGCGTGGCAGCGGCAATGGAGGCGGAGCTGCGAGTGACTTGCTGCACCATCTGTTCGAGACCGTCCTGCATCTGTTCGAGTCCCTCGACGAGCTGTCCCATTTCGTCGCGCGTGCGCGCCTTGAGCGACACCGTCAGATCGCCTTTCGCGATGCGCTGGAGCGCGGCGAGCAGGCCGGCGAGCGGCATCGCGATCGAGCGGCGCAAGCCGTACGCGCAACTCACGCAGACGATCAGCCCGAACGCGATCAGCGCCATGCCCGCGACACGCAGCCGAGCATTGAACTGCTCCGCGGCGTCAAACGACTGCTTGCCGTGCTCGTTCTTCCAGTGATCGAGCGCATCGGTGGTTGTTGAGAGCACCGTCGACAGTGGCGACATCGTTTTCGTGACGATCCTGTCGGCCGCCTCGTGATCGCCCTGTTTGAGCGCGTTGGCCAACGGCACGATACCGCGTTGTGCCAGCGCAGAGCGCGCTTCGTCGACGCGATTGGCGAGTATCTGCTCATCGGGCGCAAGCTGCATGGCCCGATAAGTGCGCCACGCACGGTCCGACTCCGACAGATGGCCGAGTGCCTTCGCGACGGCGTCCTGCACATCGGGGGCATCGGGGTGCATCAGCGCGCGATCCAGCACCACGCGCGCGATCTCCAGCTCCAGATTGGCTCGCCCCGTGGCAATCGATGCCGCCAGCTGGTTCGAGTAGGCGTAGTCGAGCGCGTCGTTAGAGCGCTTCATGCCGAGCTGGCCGAGCGCGCCGACCAGGATGATAAGCAGGCCCAGCACGGCCATCACGGCCCACAGTCGGCCGGAAATGGAGAGGCGAGAAAGCATGGTGTCCCCGATGATGCAGTTTGGTCTTGAAAGACTTCTTTTCGTGTTGCGAACGTATCGCCGTCCATCCGGATCAGTGACGCTGCATCACCGCGCAGCTCGTCTGTTCGTTCATCGCGATGTCGAGCGTTCTTTTGGCTTCTTCGACCCGGAATTCGCCTGGCAATGTCACCCCGTTCTTGACCGCCGTGATCTCCGCGAGTATCGACACGGCGATTTCCGGCGGCGTGCGGCTGCCGATGTAAATTCCAACGGGTCCGCGCAGTCGGACGAGTTCACTTTTGTTGAGATCGAAATGCTGTTCGAGCCGCTCGCGTCGCGCGGCATTGTTGCGGCGCGAGCCTAGTGCGCCAACGTAGAACGCCGGAGTTTTGACCGCCTCCATCAATGCGAGGTCGTCGAGCTTCGGGTCGTGCGTCAGCGCAACGACGGCACAGCGCTCGTCGAGCTTCATGTCGAGAACGGTGTCGTCCGGCATCGAACGAACGAGCGTCGTGCCCGGCACGTGCCATACGTCGGAGTACTCCTCGCGCGGATCGCAGACGGTCACCTGATAGTCGAGACCGAGCGCGATCTGGCAAAGATAGCTCGATAGCTGACCGGCGCCAATCACGAGCATCCGGTAACGCGGACCATGAATGGTCAGCAGCCGGCGCCCGTCGAACTCGACGCCATCGGTCGAGTGCGCCGGCACGAGTCTCGCCGCGCCGCTTTCCATGTCGAGTGAGCGCGCAACCAGTTGCCCGGCACCGACCCGGCGACACAGTTCGCCGATGCCGCTTGCGCGCGTCAGCGGCTCGAGTACCAGTTCAATCGTGCCGCCGCATGGCAATCCGAAGCGATGTGCCTCGTCAGCCGAGATCCCGTACTGCACGGCTTCGGGGCGCGTCTGTTCGATGCCGAGACGGCGCACGCGGTCGATCAGATCGTCCTCGATACAGCCGCCGGAAACCGAGCCGGCCACCGAGCCGTCCTCGCAGATTGCCAGCATCGCGCCTTCGGGCCGCGGCGACGAGCCCCACGTCTTGACGACGGTGACGAGCAGCACGCGACGGCCACTTTCGATCCAGCGGACGCTCGCCTTCAGCACTTCGAGATTGACGCTATCCATAAAAATTGCATGAGCATGATGTGGGCTTCGCAAGAAGCCCGTTAATGGCGGGATAGCGCCGAGCGCAAAGACATTTCTCGCGCGGCTTCCGGCGTGATCGCCCTGTTGAGCATGAAGCAGGCGACACCGGCTGCCAGCAACGGCAACGCCCCGAGCAGAAAGATCGTCCCGATCGGCGTTCCGATCGCGATCAGCACACCGGCAAGCAGCGGGCCGACGATCGCGCCGATACGCGCTACCGCGAACGACGCGCCAGTCGCGGTCGAGCGGATGAAGGTCGGATAGATCATGCTCGAAATAGCATTGAGACCGATGTTCCCGCCCAGCACGAGCAGACCCGAGAGCAGCGCCATCGACATGGTGAGACCTGCGCCCGAGCCGACGGCCAGCCCGAGGGCCGCCACGGGAATTGCGCCGAGGATCATCGTCAGCGTCATCACCGATACCCCCTTCCTGTCGATCAACCAGCCGAAGAACCAGCTGAAGCCCGCACCAAGCTGAAACAGCGCCTGACTGCGGGCCGCGCTGGCGTAGCCGATTTCATCCGTCAGCAGCGTCGTCATCCATTGCGACAGGAAGAAGTGCGTGACGAAGGAAAGACCCAGCGCGAGCCACAGGAAGGCTGTCATGGCCGAACGGCCTTCGGTGAACAGGTGCCGCACGGGCACACCCGTGCGAGCTTTCTCCTGGATGACGAAGCGGGTGTCGTCCGCGAACTGCGCGCTGGGCTTCAGCTTGCGGGCGTAGGCGAGGATGCGCTGGCTGGTGGGATTGCGCAGGGTCAGGTAGCGGATGGATTCCGGCAGCCCGATGAACAGGATGACGCCTGCCACCACGGCGCCGGCGCCGCCCACATAGAAGACCGAGCGCCAGCCATAGGCCGGAATGATCTCCGCCGCGAGCAGACCGCCGCCGGACGAGCCGGCGGTGTAGCCGAGATAGAGCAGGGTGATGATCAGCCCACGCTTGCCTGAACGGGCATAGTCGGTGATCAGCGAGACCGCCATCGGCATGCCGCCGCCGATGCCAAGCGCCGCGCAGAAACGCAGGATCGACAGTTCGACGAGATTGTGGGCGAACGGCACGGCGAACGTGAAGCCGCCGAACAGCGTGGTCGCCAGCAGGATCGCGCGCCGCCGGCCAATGCGGTCGGCCAGCATGGCGAACACGATCGACCCCGCCATCCAGCCGACGATGCTGATGTTGAACACGGGCGTCATCAGCGCCCGGTTGATACCCCATTCCTTGATGATGCCGGGGGCGGCGTAATTCAAAGCCTGGTTGTCGAAGCCGTCGGCCAGCATCACGAGGGCGCACAGAATGAAGAGGCTCACAGTGAACCAGCTTCGCTCCTGCGTCTCGACGACCTGGGCGATATCGACGGTGTTGTTTTGGGTCATGGCTGTCTCCGGATGCCTCTGCTCCACGGGTTGTTGACTGTCGGCGAGCGCATTGGCGCTTATTCGCCGTGACCGCCCGAGGCATCGCGCACCGGCGTTTCCGGCTTCACGCCGCCGCGCCGGTTGGCCCATGTGCGTTCACCCGTCTGGCGCCAGCCGCCGGAGGTCGCCGCGTCCGCATACTCGTCCCAGCGCGCGTCCCAGTCGCCCAGGTGATAGCCGTGCCATGGCGGCTGCGGCGTGAGGCTCGGCAGATCCAGCTCTTCCCAGATCTTGCGTGCCGCCGTCATGTATTGCTCCTTCGGCAGAGCGAGCGGCGGCATGGCGTGCTTCAGTGTCGCGTCGATCAGCAGCGTGCTTTCGAGCGGCGCGCGACCGGACTTGGGGCCGTGGCCGCTGGTGCGATAGGGCGTCACATGCAGGTCGTGCGTGAAGTCCGAGCGATAGGCGAGCGACCAGAAAATCGCATCGGCATTTTCCGGGTTGATGTCCTCGGAAACCGCGATCACCAGCTTGCCGCACTGCGCCTGCAGCGTCGCCGCGCCTTGCAGTCCGCGCCAGACTTCCGCCTGCGGCGTGCCGCGTGCGAACTGCAGGAAGATGACCTTGCGCAGGTTGGTCAGCGGCTCGTGCATGACCACGCGCTTGATGCCGCGCACACCCATCACCTTGCTCAGATGTTCGAGATACAGGGGCTCGTAGGCCACTTTCTTCAGCACGGAGCTTTCGCTCGGCGTGACCTGGCTGATGATCGAGACGAAGACCGGCTTCTTCTTCATCGTGATCGCGGTCACGTGCATCGACATGTTGTAGTCTTCGAGCGCGATGTGGCCGTGGCTTTCGCCGAACGGGCCTTCGGGCTCCAGCGCGTCGGTGTCGATCAGGCCTTCGATCACGATTTCGGCATCGGCGGGAACGACGAGGTCGATGGTTTTACAGCGCACTACGTCGACCGGCGCGTGCATCAGGCCACCGGCAACCGCCATCTCGTCCTGGTCGATCTGCAACTTCTGCGGCCCGGTGAACAGCACGGCGGGCGCACAGCCCAGCACGATCGCGCAGGGCATCTGCTTGCCCTCGGCCCGGTACTTTTCCCAATGGAGATAGCCACCGGCGCCCGACAGGCGGCTCGCCATACGCACACCCAGCCGATCCTCCGACTTCAGCGCGGCACGATAAGTACCCATGTTCTGCACCCCGCTCTCGGGGTCTTTGGTTACACAGAGCGTCGCGGTCAGATAGGGCGCCGCGTCGAAGCCCGGCGTCGACACGGGCACGGGCAGACGCGACAGGCCTTTTTCCTTCAGCGCGTCGCCGCTGATCACCACTTCCTGGCAGGGCGCCTGCGTCACCGTGACGGGCGGGACCGGCTCGGCGATCGCGTCCGTCCAGGCCTTGCCGATTTGCTCGACGGGCAGGCCGAGACCCGTGGCGTAGATCTCCGGCGAGGCGGCAAGCCCGCCGATCAGCACCGGAATGTCATAGGTCTGGCCGTCGCTGTCGACCACGTTGGTGAACAGGAAGGCGCGGCGCTGATCTTCGTGCAGACCGCCCTGGAACTGCCAGCGCGCGAGCGGGTGCAGTTCCGTGTCCTTGTTGATCGGCCGGTCGATGCGGGTCAGCAGGCCCTTGGCCTCGAGCCGGGCGATATGTTCCTGCAGGTCGCGCGGGGCACCGCTGGCAGTTTCCGATCGCGAATGATCGAGAGGCGTTGATGACATTCTGTCTCCTAAATGTGAGTCCCAGCGGGGTGGGTAAATTCAGTGTGATTGTATGATTGCATGGCAATAAGACGATTGTCAACGGAGCCGGCCAGCCGGCTGCCGGAGCGGCATCGTTCAGACGCCACCCATACACAGGTATTTGATCTCGAGATACTCGTCGATCCCGTACTTCGAGCCTTCGCGCCCGAGCCCGGATTGCTTGACGCCGCCGAACGGCGCGACCTCATTCGAGATCAACCCGGTGTTGATGCCGACCATCCCGTATTCGAGCGCCTCGGACACGCGCCAGATCCGGCCGATATCGCGGCTATAGAAGTAAGCGGCGAGACCGAACTCGGTGGCGTTCGCCGCGGCGATGGCCTCCTGCTCGTCGCGAAAGCGGAAAAGCGGGGCGACCGGGCCGAAGGTTTCCTCCGTCGCGAAGCGCATCGACGCCGTGACGCCATCCACTACAGTTGGCTCGAAGAAGAGCTTGCCCGCCGCGTGACGCTTGCCACCCGTGAGCACGCGTGCGCCATGCGCGAGCGCATCGGCGATATGCGATTCGACTTTCTCGACGGCGGCCTCGTTGATGAGCGGGCCTTGCATGACGCCGCTCTCGAATCCATTGCCGACCTTGATGCGGGCGACCGCTGCCGTGAATTTCTCCGCGAACGCGTCGTACACGCTGTCCTGCACATAGAAGCGGTTCGTGCACACGCAGGTTTGACCGGCGTTCCGGTACTTCGACGCGAGTGCGCCCTCGACTGCCGCATCGAGATCGGCATCGTCGAACACGATGAACGGCGCGTTGCCGCCAAGTTCGAGCGAGAGCTTCTTGATGGTCGGCGCGCACTGGCTCATCAGCATGCGGCCCACTGGCGTCGAGCCGGTGAACGAGAGCTTGCGCACGATCGGGTTGCTGGTCAGCTCCGCGCCAATCGCGCGCGGATCACCGACCACGACGCTGAACACGCCGGCCGGCACGCCCGCGCGATGCGCCAGTTCGGCCAGCGCGAGCGCCGACAGCGGCGTGGCTTCGGCGGGCTTGACGATCATCGCGCAGCCGGCCGCGAGCGCGGGCGCGACCTTGCGCGTGATCATCGCAGCGGGGAAATTCCACGGCGTGATCGCAGCGCATACGCCGATCGGCTCTTTCGTCACGAGCATGCGTTTGTCGGCAGCGGGCGACGCGAGCACATCGCCGTCGATCCGTTTGGCCTGCTCGGCGAACCATTCGATGAACGATGCCGCGTAGCCGATCTCGCCTTTCGCTTCGGCGAGCGGCTTGCCTTGCTCGGCCGACATGATCGCTGCGAGGTCGTCCGTGTTCGCGACCATCAATGCGTGCCAGCGCTTCAGGATTGCCGCGCGCTGCGCTGCCGTGAGCGCGCGCCAGCCGCGCTGCGCGCGTTCGCCGGCTTCGATCGCGCGGCGCGTTTCGGCGCCCGTCATGAGCGGGACGTCGGCGATCTTCTCGCCGGTGGCGGGATCGTTGACGGCGAAGGTGCGCGCATCGTCGGCACCGCACCAGGCGCCGTCGACGTAAGCGAGCGTGCGCAACAGGCTCGCGTCCGCGAGCCGGGAAAGCAGGTTGGATTCAGTCATGATCATCGCGAGAGGCGGCCCGCCGCCGCGCGTGGCGCAGCGGGCCTGTGAGGATGAAGAAAGCGGCGCGGCGCGCGCGTTACAGCTCTTGCTGCGATTCTTTCCAGCGTTTGACCACGCCGGTTTCGATGTCGAACAGATCGAGCATGCGGCCCACCGTGTGATTGACGATGTCGTCGATCGTTTGCGGCTTCTGGTAGAACGCCGGGACGATCGGCGCGATGACGGCGCCCATGTCCGAGAGTTGCACCAGCGTGCGCAGATGTCCGCCGTGCAGCGGCGTTTCGCGCACGCCGAGCACGAGACGCCGACGTTCCTTCAGCACGACGTCGGCTGCGCGGCTGATCAGCGAACTCGTGATGCCGGTGGCGATCTCGCTCATCGAGCGCACCGAGCACGGCACGATCAGCATGCCCTTCGTTTTGAACGAGCCCGACGAAATGGCCGCGCCGATGTCGCCCGGCGAATACCAGTGCGACGCCCGCGCGCGCAGATCGGCAGCGCGGATGTCGGTTTCGTAGGTCATGGTCAGTTCGGCGGCCTTGCTGATCACTAGATGCGTTTCGATGCCGGCCTCGGCGAGCAGTTCGAGCGCGCGAATCCCGTAGATCACGCCCGACGCGCCGGTGATGCCGACGATGATTCGTTCCGGAGTCCTGTTATTCGTCGCCACGATTGCCCTCGATGCCACGTACGGGCGAATTCGGCTCGACGCCGCTCTTGCGGCGAGCATGGTAGGACGCGTCGCGCTGCATCCATTCGCCGCGCGTCGCCTGTTCGGCGTTGCGGTCCCATTCTTCCGTCCAGTCGCCGAGCGAGTAGCCGTACCACGGCGACTCCGGCTTCAGCTTCGGCAGGCCGAGACGTTCCCACAACAGCTTCGCGTTCTCCATGTATTCCTTCTTCGGCAGCGCGAGCGGCGGCATGGGCGCTTTCATCGTCGCGTCGATCAGCATGGCCGAATCGAGACCAACATCGTGGTCCGAGCGCGGGCCGTGGCCGTGCTCGCGGTACGAAATCAGCTTCACGTCTTCGACCGGATTGCAGCGATAGCCCATCGCCCAGAACACGGCGTCGGCGTTGTCGGGATCGATGTCGTCGTCGATCGCGATCACGAACTTGCCGATCGCGGCCTGCAGCGACATCGTGCCGTACAGCGCGCGCCAGATTTCGGTCTTCTTCGAACCGCGCTCGAACTGCAGGAACACGAAGCGACGCAGATTCGTGAGCGGCTCGTGCAGCGACACCTTCTTGATGCCACGAATGCCAAGCTGGTCGCGCAGATGGCGCAGGAACATCGGCTCGTAGGCGAGACGTTTGATGACGCTCGATTCGGACGGCGTGACCTGCGAGATGATCGACGTCAGAACGGCATCCTTGCGGCGCGTGATGGCCGTGACTTCGATCGAGAGGTTGTAGTCTTCGAGCGCGACGTAACCGTGGCTTTCGCCGAACGGACCTTCCGGTTCGAGATATTGCGGATCGACATAACCTTCGACGACGACTTCCGCTTCGGCGGGCACCAGCAGATCGACGGTGCGACCCTTGACGACGCGGATCGGCTCACCCGCGAGACCACCGGCGACACTCAGTTCATCCACATTCGGGCGCAACTTCTGCGGACCCTGGAATGCGACGAGGGGCGGCGCGCCGAGCACGATCGCAACGGGCATCTTCTCGCCCTTCGCCGCGTACTTGCGCCAGTGATCGAGCCCCCCCGCGCGCAGGTTCACGAGCATCATCATGCCGAGGCGCGTGGCCGACTTCAGATGACCGCGATAGGTGCCCATGTTCTGCACGCCGGTTTCCGGATCGCGCGAGATCACGCCCGTCATCGTCATGTATGGCGCGGCGTCGAAGCCCGGCGTCGAGATCGGCAGCGGCAGCGATTCGAGGCCGTTGCCGGGACCTTCGAGATCCTTGCCTTCGATCACGATGTCATGCACGGGGCCGCTTTCGACCACGACGGGTGGCACGGGGTTATCGATCGCACGATTCCACGCGTCGCCGATATCGTCGAGCGAGGGCACGTTCATGCCGATGCGGTAGATCTCCGGATTCGCCGCAATGCCGCCGACGATGACGGGAATGTCGTACTTGCGGCCTTTGCTGTCGACGATATTCGTGAACAGGAACGCCTTGCGATCGGCTTCGGGAATGCCGCCGCGGAACTGCCAGCGCACGAGCGGATGCATCTCGGTGTCCTTGTTGACCGGTTCGTCGATCCGGTACAGCAAACCTGCCGCTTCGAGGCGTGCGATATGTTCGTGCAGGTCCGCGTAACCTTCGTTCGCGGAAGACCTGGAAGTGATGTCTTGATCAGCCATGGCTAGAGTCCCGTGAGGCGCCGCGTTGCGCGGCGCCCTTATTGCTTGAAGTGTTGCCCGGCGTGCGCAAGGTGCGGCGCGTCGGTGAGGTACAGCGTGCAGCGGTGATGGATCAGCGACGCATCGACGTCATCGCGTTCGCGAGCGATGCACCCGCGACTTCGCTCGCGAGCGAGAAGTCGGGAATCGTGATTTCGCGGAAATACGTTTTCAGCGTCGCGATGGCGATGCGGTCGCGCGTGCAGATCGAAGCGACCATCGCGTCGGCGCGTTCGGCCAGTTTTTCAGCCGGCACGACTTCGGCGACGATGCCCCACTCGCGCGCGTTCGCGGCGTCGATCGTCTCCGTCAGATAGACCATGTGCGCGGAGGCCTTCGGCGGCACCTTGTGGCGCAGCACGGAGAGCACGAGGGTCGGCGGCAGGTTCTTCTGCAGTTCAGGAAGATTGAAGCGTGCATTGTCCGCGGCGACGGCGAGGTCGCACGCAGTGACGAGCGCGCAGCCGAAACCTTCCGCATCGCCTTGCACTTCGGCGAGCAGCGGCACTTCGCTTTCGTGCATCGCGCGATAGACATCGAGAATCGGATCGGCGACGTTGCGGCGAAACTGCGCCGACGTCGGCGGCGTGGCCGGCGGCGCGCTGACCGCGCGGCCACGGCAGAACGCCGGACCGGACGCGCGGATGCGGATGATCTTCACGTTGCTGTCGCGGCCGGCCTTGCGGATCTCGGCGGCGAGCGCGCGCATGGCGTCGAGCGTCAGCGTGTTGCCGAGGTCCGGCTGGGAGAGGGTGATCCGGTATTCGGATTCGTGGAGCGCTGCGGTGAATTCAGTCGTCATGGCATCAGGTCCAAACTTAAGGTCCAAACAATGAAAACAGGGAAGGGACGCCCGCGCGGAGCGGGCGCCTGCGGCAGGTCAGCGCGCGTAAGCGCCGGCCTCCTTGAGCTTCTGGAACACACGCTGCGGAACGAGCGGTGCTTCGGTGAATTCGACGCCGTATTCCGAGAGCGCGTCTTCCATCGCCGCGACGATCGCCGCTGCGGCCGGAATCGTGCCGCCTTCGCCCGCGCCCTTGACGCCGAGCGGGTTCAACGGCGAAGGCGTTTCGAGGTGGACGATGTCGATGTTCGGCACGTCGGTTGCCATCGGCAGCAGGTATTCGCCGAAGTTCGTCGTGGTCGGTTGCGCGTTCTCGTCGTATTGCATCCACTCGAGCGTCGCGTTGCCGATGCCGTGCGCGACCGAACCGATCACCTGGCCATCGACGATCATCGGATTGATCAGCTTGCCCGAGTCGTGCGCCATCACGTAGTTGAGGATCGTGATGTGACCTGTCTCGCGATCGACTTCGAGTTCGACGACGGCGGTGCCGTTGCAGTACGTCGACTGCGCGGGCGAGAAGTATTTCGTCTCTTCGAGGCCGGCGGTGAGGCCCTTGGGCATCGTGAAGCCCGGCATGCCTTGCGAGATTTTCGCGAGATGGCCGTAGCTCATGCGCTGTTCGATGCCCGAGCGGCGCGCGACGTGACCCTCGATCAGCACGAGTTCGCTGGGCTCGCACTTCCACAGGTGCGCGGCGAGCGTGAACATCTTTTCGCCCACGGCCTGAGCGGCGATGTAGACGGAGTTGCCCGCATTGACCGTCGCGCGGCTCGCGAACGTGCCGACGCCCATCGAGATGCCGCCCGTATCGCCCGTAATGACGTCGATCGTTTCGAGCGGCACGTTCAGCTGTTCGGCGCAGATCTGCGCGAAGGTCGTCTTGTGGCCCTGGCCTTGCGGCGACGCGCCCGTGATCACGACAATGCGGCCGTTCGCCTGCACGCGCACCGTGGCGCCTTCGAACGGACCCATGCCCGTGCCTTCGACGAAGCTCGCCATGCCGATGCCGATGAAGCGGCCTTCGCGGCGCGCTGCGGCTTTGCGCTCGGCGAAGCTCGCGTAGTGCGCGCGTTCGAGCGCGGCTTTCTGACAGGCCGGATAGTCGCCGCTGTCGTAGCGCAGCGGGCTGCCGTCGCGATAGATGAAGCCTGCGTCATAGGGCATCTGCTCCGGCTGGATCAGATTGCGCCAGCGCAGTTCCGCGCGGTCCATGCCGAGTGCGCGCGCGGCCTTGTCGAGAATCCGCTCCATCGCGAACACCGCCTGCGGACGGCCTGCGCCGCGCACCGGTGAAGTGGCGCACTTGTTCGTGTAGACGACGTCGAGCTTGGCGGCCATCGCGGGAATCACGTAAGGGCCGGGCGTCGTCGTGATGGAGATATACGGCGTGATGATGCCCCACGGCAGGAACGCGCCGTTGTCGTGCACCATCTCCAGTTTCACGCCGCGAATCTTGCCATCGTTGCCGAGCGCCATGCGCACGGTCCACCACTGGTCGCGCTCCTGCGTGACGGCGAGAAAATGCTCGCGCCGGTCTTCAATCCATTTGACGGGACGTTTGAGCGCAACGGCCGCGATCGCGACGAGCGCTTCTTCCGGATAGAACGGCAGCTTCGGACCGAAGCCGCCGCCGACGTCGTTCATCAGCACGCGCAGCTTTTCGGCATCCCATTCGAGCAGTTCGACGAGGTTCTTCTTCTCGTGGTGCGGCGCCTGACCCGACGACCACACGGTCAACTCGCCGTTGGCCGCATGGTATTCGGCGAGATAGCCGCGTGTTTCCATCGGATGCGCGGAGCCACGGTTCTGCCAGTATGTTTCCTCGACGATATGCGGTGCATCGTTGAAGGCGGCGTCGATATCGCCGAAACCCATTTCGATATGCGCGACGACGTTGTCTTTCGCGTCGGTGTGGCAAAGCGGCGACTCGGGACGCAGTCCGTCGCGGCAGTCGGCGACGGCGGGCAGCGGCTCGTACTCGATCTCGATCAGACCACATGCGTCTTCGGCGATATAGCGGTTGTCCGCGACGACGAACGCCACCGCTTCGCCCGCGAACGTCACTTCCGTCGACGCCAGCAGTTCCTGGGTACGCTCGAAGCGGATCGCCGGATTCGGCAGCATCGACGGCGCACGGCCGCGCGCGCGGCCGCTCAGGTCCGCGTGCGTGTAGACGGCGTGCACGCCCTTGAGTTCGCGGGCCGCCGTGCAGTCGATCGAGACGATCTTCGCGTGCGCGTGCGGGCTGCGCAGCACCGCGGACTGCAGCATGTTCGGCAGGTGCACGTCGTCCACGTAGGAACCCTGGCCCTGCAGCAGCTTCTTGTCTTCGGTGCGCGCGACGCGCTTGCCGATGAAGCGCTGGTCGGTGGGCGCACCCTTCAGATCGGATATTTCCATCGTGTTACTCCGTAGCGTGTGCTGCCGATGCCGCTGGTGTTGCAGCACGCTGATCGCGAATGCGCTGTGCAGCGAGCAGGGCCGCAGCCACGATCGGCTGATAGCCCGTACAGCGGCACAGATTGCCCGTGATCGCTTCGCGGATCTCGGCTTCCGTCGGCGAATCCGTTTCGTTCAGCAGTTCGGTCAGCGTCATCAGCATGCCGGGCGTGCAGAACCCGCACTGCAGCGCGTGTGTTTCGCTAAAGGCTTTTTGCAACTCGTTGAGCGTGCCGTCCGCGTGGGCGAGCCCTTCGACGGTGGTCAGCGAGCGGCCGTTCACCTGGGCTGCGAGCGTCAGGCAGGCGCGCGCGGTGCGGCCTTCGATCAGCACGGTGCAGGCACCGCATACGCCGTGCTCGCAGCCGTAGTGCGTGCCGGTGAGATTGAGGTCGTGACGCAGGAAATCACCGAGCATGCGGCGCGATTCCACCTCGTGCTCATAAGCGGTGCCGTTGACGACGACTCTGACGATACGAGTCTCCATGTCCATCTCCTCTGTCACTCTACGATTGTCTTGCGACGCGCGAGAACGCTGTTTTCAGCGCTCTTTCGGTCAGGACGCCGGCAAGATGCTGGCGGTAGTCGGTACTGACGTGCGCATCCGTCATCACGTCGAGCGCACGGGCGGCGTCGCTCGCTATACGCAGCGCGCTGTCGTCCATCGGGCGTCCGCGCAGGGACGTCTCGACTTCGTGCATCCGGACGGGGCCGGGCGCTACGCCGCAGATCGTCAGCGATACGCGGTCGAGGCGTCCTTGCGCATCCGCGGTGCACAGCGCCGCGACACCGACGATCGCGTAATCGCCATGACGGCGCGCGAACTCTTCGAATGCATAGCCATGACCTTCGGGCCAGATGTCGAGCGAAATGCCGGCGAGCAGTTCGCCTTCTTCGAGCGCGGGCGTCATGTACATCAGCGCCCAGTCGGACATCGGCAGCTCGCGGTGTGTGACGGCGCCGTCTTCGTAGCGGGCGATGGTCAGCACGCCGTCGAGCGCGGCAGTGAAGCACGGCTGTTCCGACGACGGATCGAGCTGGCACAGGCTGCCGCCGAGCGTGCCGCGATTGCGGATCTGCTTGTGGCTGACGAGCTGGTAAGCCTCGCGGATCAGCGGTGCGCGCTGCGTGACGAGCGGCGACAGTTCGATGTCGCGTTGCCGGGCCATTGCGCCGATGTGCAGGCGGCCATCGCGCTCTTCGATGCGGGTCAGTGCTTCGACGCCGTTCAGGTCGATCAGGTGACTCGTCATCAGATACCGGAAGTTCATCATCGGCATCAGCGACTGGCCGCCGGCGAGCACTCGCGCGTCCTCGAGCGTGCCGAGCAGTTGCGCGGCTTCGTCGACGGTGGTCGGCGCGTGATACTGGAATTCACTGGGTTTCATGCGTGCTCCGATAGTGCGGCGGTGACTTCTTCAGTGATGCTGTTTGACGCCGAAGAGCCGCGCGAAGAAATTCACGATCGATTGCCACATCGCCTTGCGCATGAGCGCGCCGGCGTCGAGCGGCGCGACGGGTGCCGGTGCGGGCGGCGGGCGACGCGCTTCGGTGGCGGGCCTCGGCGCATCCGATGCCGTCGCAGCGGCGGGCGCGCCCGGCTCGCTCGCGATGTCCGGAGCAACGGCGGGAGCCGCGGCTTGCGCAGCATGTGCCGCGTCCGCTTCGATAAGCGCGGCAAGGTTCTTCGCGAACTGGTTCAGCAGTTGTTGCGAGAGCGCCTCGATCATCCCGGCGCCGCGCCCGTACTGCGCAACCGTGCCCGACAGATTGACGTCCGACACGACGTCGACTTTGGTCTTGCCGCCGCCCGCGTCGGCGACGGCTGCGTTGATCTGCGCTTCGGCGCCGCCGCGGCCTTTGGTGTCGGTGCCGCTGGCGGACACCACGACCGTGCGGTCGGCGTCGTTCTGTTCAGCGATCTTGAATTTGCCCGCGAACTTCAGCGTGAGCGGGCCAAGCTTGACGGTGAAGCCGCCCTTATAGCTGCCGTCGGGCTGCTGTTCCTTAAGTTCCGCGCCCGGAAAACACGGTGCGGACCGTTCGATGTCGATCATTGTTGCCCATACGTCCGTGGGCGGTGCATCGACCGTGAAGGATGATCGGATTGTGATTGCCATGCTGCCTCCTGGGAGCGATCGGCCCGTCTGGGCGTCGCTCCGTTTATCTGATTACACATCTGATCACTACTGAGCCGCGTGACGCTTGAGACTGTTCCAACGCGCCGGCGGGCTCGCGTTTCATTTCACTCGGTGAGCGTCGACAGAAAATCGTCGAAGATCGCTGCGAACACGGCGCGCATGTCGAATGCGCCAAAGTGCGCAGCACCCGGCACCACGACGAAGCGGCTGTGCGGCAGCGCATCGGCGATCTTCTGCGACACGGCCGGCGGGATACTCGCGTCCGCTTCGCCCGCGACGACGAGCGCCGGTGCCGACACGCCCGGCAGTTCGCCGAGATTGTCGAGCAGCGAGATGGCCCGCCAGTTCGCGCTCCAGCTGTACCAGTCGTCCGCGGCGAGCCGCTCGCGACACTTCTGGACGAGATCGGGGCGCGGTGTGTCCGTGAGGAACCAGCGCGCGATCGTCTCGTCGATCACTTCGGACATCGAACCTTGCCGGCTCATGTCGCCGCGCGCGAGAATGCGCGGGCGCACTTCGTCGGGAAAGCCACCCGCTGTGCCGCACAGAATCAGCGCGCCGGCGAGTTCGGGAAACTGGATCGCGACACGCTGCGCAATCATCCCGCCCATCGATACACCGATCAGCGTCGCACCCGCCAGGCGCTCCTGGCGTAGCACGGCGGCGACGTCGGCCGCATGTTCGGCAAGCGTGATGGGAGCGGTGACGGTGCTCGAATGGCCGTGGCCGCGAATGTCGATTGCGACGACGTCATACGATGCGGCCCAATGCTCGACGTACTCGTCCCACCAGCATCGGTCGACGCCGATCGGATGAAGCAGAACCAGCGGCCGGCCCGTCCCGCGACGGGAGTAAGCGATGCGGCCGGCTGGGATTTCGCAGAAAGTTGAATGAGACATGACTTGTACGGGTAAGGCTCGGGGAGCGACAGGTGCCTGATGCGCCTGGTTACCGGCTCGGCAACCCACAGCGGGAAACGCCCGCGACCCACTGAACTGCCAGGCATGCGTGCCTGGGATGAGGTGACGGATCGCCGGGCGACGTCACGAACCGCAAGCCGTTTTCAGGCGGTCGCCGCGGCTTTCGCCTTCAGGTCGAGCACGACCGCTTTCGCGCGACGCAATCCTTCGGCCGCCACGGGAATGCCTGCGTAGACGCCCGCCTGCAGCACCACTTCGGCAATTTCCTCTTCCGTCACACCGTTGTTCACGGCACCGCGGGTATGCACTTCGAATTCGTGCCAGCGGCCGAGCGACGCCAGCATCGCGAGGTTCAGCATGCTGCGCGTTGCGCGCGTCAGGCCCTCGCGGTTCCACACGTTGCCCCAGCACACGTCTTCCGTGTATTCGCGGAACACGGTGTCGAAAAGATGGGGATCGGCGTTGCCCGCCGTGTGGCTCGCGCCGAGCACCTCCTTGCGAATCTTTGCGCCGATGGCACGACGTTCGGATAGCGTGATGTCTTCCATGAGTAACCTTCGGGTTTGTCCAACGGTTGTAGGATTGTATAATTGGAGGACAGTATCGGAGCTTCGTTTTCGAATGTCAATATGATTGTATTACGAAGTTTTGACGAGGCTCTCCCCAATTCATACGGCAAAGGGATGGAATGAATACCAACAGACTGGTAGTTCGACCGGTAGCAACGCTGCGCCAGCAGGTGATCGACAGCTTGCGCGGGTGTATCAGCGATCTGACTTTCAAGCCGGGCGACCGGCTGGTCGAGCGCGAACTGTGCGAGATGTTCGGCGTGAGCCGCACGCTCGTTCGGGAAGCGCTGAGTCAGCTCGTGGCCGAAGGGCTCGTGCAGATCATTCCGCACAAGGGGCCGATCGTCTCCGTCATGACGGGCGACGAGGCGAGAGGGCTTTATGAAGTGCGCGCGGTACTCGAGGCGCTGGCGGGCCGCCAGTTCACCGAGCGCGCAACGGACGAGCAGCGCGCGGCGCTGAAACAGGCGTTGAGCGAACTCGCATCGATGCGGGAACTGCAGGGGCAGGACGGCACGATGCGCTTCCTGAGACAGAAGGCCCAGTTCTACGACGTGATGCTCGAGGGCGCCAACAATCCTGTGCTGACCGAGATGCTGCGTCTGGTCCATACGCGCGTGATGATGCTGCGCGCGACGACGCTCTCGCAGGAGGGGCGCCTGCCGCAAAGCTACGACGAGATCGCGACGATCGTCGATGCAGTCATGCGCAACGACGCCGACGCGGCTGCAGCGGCGTGCAAGCGCCATGTGGAGCAGGCGGAAAAACTGGCGGTGCAGGTGCTGGCGGTAGCGGCCAACGACTAGGCCGGCCGGAACGCCGCGTCGACGACGTAAGCCTCCGCCCGATCGCGCACAGACGTGATCTGGCGGATGGTGATCATCGGCGCATCGTGTCGTAATACAATAATCTGTATTGCAATCTAATTGCATTACGCTATACTGCGCCCAATGACGAAACGGGCACCACGACCCGTACCAATCAAATCGCCCGCTTTCGCGGCGAAAGATCAGGAGACGGGACAATGGGCACAACGCAGTGCGCGAAGCCGGCGTCGGCGGCTTCGGCCGAGCCTCAGGGATTCAGGCTGTCGCGCTATCAGTGGCTGGCGCTGATTTCGGCGTTCCTCGGATGGATGTTCGATTCGATGGACCTGAATCTCTTCACGCTCGTGCTCGTGCCGAGCGTCGGCCAGCTGCTGCATAGCTCCGATGCGACCGAAATCAGCAAGATCGGCAGCTACATCATTGCGGGCAAGCTGCTTACGTGGGGCATCGGCGGCGTGCTGTTCGGCGTGGCCGCCGACCGCTTTGGCCGCTCGCGCGTCATGGGCTGGACCATCCTCATCTACGCGGCGTTCACCCTGCTGAGCGCATTTTCAAGAACATGGACGGAACTCGCGGTCGCGCAGGCGATGGCGGGTTTCGGCATCGGCGGCGAATGGGCGGCAGGGGCGGCGCTCGTCGCCGAATCGTGGCCGGGCCGGCAACGCGCCCGCGCGATGCAGATCATGCAGATGGCGTTCGCGTTCGGCTTTCTCGCGGCGGCGCTCGACAATCTGCTGCTCGGCCGCTTCGGCTGGCGCGTCGTGCTCGGCGTGGGCGCCGCACCCGCGCTCATCACGATTCTCGTGCGCCGCTTCGTGCCCGAGCCGCAACGCTGGGTGCAGGTGCGCGACAGCGTCATCGCCGAATCCGCGATGCAAACCTTCACCGCGATCTTCGCGCCGGGCCTTCGCCGCAAGACGATCATCGGCGTGGTCGTCTCGTCGGCGGCGATGCTCGGCTGCTGGGGCGGTCTCACGTTCCTGCCGAGCTGGATTCATCAGCTGTCGGTCACGGCTGCGGATCACCGCGACATCGGCACGACGGTCAGCTACGCGTTCATTCTCATGATGATCGGCGCGACGCTCGGCTATCTGACGCTGATCTGGATGCTCGATGCACTTGGCCGCCGTATGTCGTACTTCATCTTCTCGGCCGGATCGCTCGCGATATCGCTGGTGCTCTTCATGACGGTGCATGACATCGGCGGCGTGCTGTGGCTGATGCCCGTGTACGGTTATTTCGTGATCGGCGCATTCGGCACATTTGCGGCCTATCTGCCCGAGCTTTTCCCAACCCGCGTGCGTGCAACGGGACAGGGCTTCTGCTGGAACATGGCCCGCGCGCTGACGAGCATTGGTCCGATCGCCGGGAACGCCGTGGTCGCGAAGTTCGGTTCGTTTCCGGCAGCATCGGCGGCGGTGTCGCTGCTCTTTATCGTGGGCATGGTGTCGATCTGGTTCGGTCCCGAGACGAAGGGCGTTCCGCTCGACAACTGAGGATCACTGAAGATACGGGTGGCACGCCGTCCGTCACGGACATGCAAGCTGTTTCCTTCGCGTGATGGCGTCTGAAGGGAAAGGGTGCGATGCGGCCATAGAGTCTGCGTCGCCGGACAGGATTTCGTTTTTGATCGAATGGAACGCACCTTGAGCACAGACATACCGAACCCCGGCGCTGCAATCCGGGAGGCCGCTGCAGAGCATGCGTCTGCGCGCGTTTTCGACGTCGGAATCAACGAGCGGTTGCCACTCTCGCAACTGGTCGTGCTTGCGCTGCAAAACGTCTTCGGCATGACGGGCATGTTCGTGTTCCCGGGAATTCTCGGCCGCGCTTTTCATCTGTCCGATCCGCAGATCGCGTATCTGTACGGGATGACCTTCATGTCGTGCGGGATCATCACGATCCTGCAATCGGTGCTGCTGTTGCGCCTGCCCGTCGCGCAGGGTCCTTATGCAGGGAGTTTCGGTGCGCTGCTGACGGTCGGTCATTTGCAGTCGGGCGGGCTCGGCACGGCGTTCGGATCGTTCTTCGCCGCGTCGCTGATCTGGTGTCTGCTCACGGTGCCGATCCGCGGACGCAGCATTGCGGGCATGTTCGCGCGGCATCTGCGCCTGCCCATCATCTCGGGGATGATCGTGATGCTGATCATGGTCCAGATCTCCAGCGTCGCACTGCCGACCTGGATCGGCAGCCCGAAGAGTCCCGGCTTTCCGGTCGTGAACCTGCTTTCCGGCGCGGTCGCCGTGGCGGGCATCGTGTTCGCGATGTTGTGGGGCGGACGCCGGCTGCGTCGCGTCGCGATCCTGCTTGGTCTCGCGCTCGGTACGCTGGCCTATACGCTGTTCCAGCCGGTGTCGTTTGCGGCCGTGGCTGCTGCGCCGCTCGTCGTCGAACCGCATATCTTTCCGTTTGGCTTCGGCGTGCGCCCCGATCTCGTTGCGGTGTTCCTGCTCGTGCTGATTCCGGCGGGCATGGGATCGATGGCGCTCTACCAGACAGTTGCCGACTGGGGCGGGGAGACGCTGAGTCCGGGTCGCATGTCCGAAGGCCTGTTCGGCGTGGCGATCGGCTCGGTCGTCGCGGCAATGTGGGGTGGCTTCAGCACGATCGCGTATCCGGACAATATCGGCATTCTGCGTGCGACGCGCGTTGGTTCGCGCTATGTGACGCTCGCGGCAGGCGTTCTCCTGATCGTGCTCGGCGGCTGCGTGAAGTTCGACATGCTGCTCGTCGTCGTGCCGATCCCCGTGATCTCGGCGGCCGCGACGCTGCTGTTCGGCATCGTCTTCATGCATGGCGTGCACATTCTCGCGCAGGTCGAATGGGACGATCGGCGGCTGATTGCAGCGGGGCTCGCGTTTCTCGTCGGTCTAGGTGGTCTTTTCATCTCGCCTGAAGTCATTCATGCGATGCCGCTGATGCTGCAACTCGTGCTCCAGCAGCCGGTGATCTCCGGCGGTCTCACGCTGGTGGTACTGCACACGCTGCTTTGCTCGAAGCAGCAGCCGTCGAAAACACCGGCGGCAGCGCACGCACGCGCGCAGAACCAGGCTTAAGCAAGGCCGTAAAACCTGTCCGGACTGGCCCGCCCAGACCATTCGACGTTCTGCTGTATCTGAAGACCGCACGCTGACATCGATAAGACGTGTCAATGCAGATTTAACAGTTTGTAGTACGAATTAACAATGTGGTGATCCTCCGGAGCATTATTCGACGCGTACCAGCGTGTTAGAAGGCGCCCCGCCTCGCAGCGATAAATCAAAAGATCTGGAAGGGCAGGAGACATAGATGAAAATAAAACTGGGGTTGAATGCGTTGGTGCTTGGCGCCGCCATGTTTGCGGGAGCGGCGCACGCGCAATCGAGCGTGCAGCTCTATGGGCTTCTCGATGCGTTCATCGGCTACAAGAAGCCGATGAACGGGCAGTCGAGCGTGATCGCCGGCAACGGCGGTATGACGGCGCCGTATTTCGGCTTGCGCGGCACGGAAGATCTCGGCGGCGGCACCAAGGTTCTCTTCGACCTCGAAGGCTACTTCAATATCCAGAACGGAACGATGGGCCGCACCGGTTTCCCGCATGACGGCCTGTTTTCGCGCAACGCGTACGTCAGCGTGAGCGGTGCATACGGCACGGCGAGTGCAGGCCTGATTCCGCCGCTGCTGTGGTTCTCGACCATTACCTTCAACCCGTTCTGGAATTCTTTCGTCTTCTCGCCGATCGTGCTGCACAGCTACGTCGGCGTGAATGGGCAAGGCGTATTCGGCAATGCGGGCGAGTGGTGGAACTCGGTGTTCTACTCGTCGCCGACTTTCAACGGCCTCACCGGGAAGGCCATGTATTCGTTCGGCGGCGAGCCGGGCCATCTCGGCCAGAACAAGTGGAGCGGCCAGATCTCGTACAACCCCGGCGCGTTCTCGACGTCGATTGTGTATCAGCAGATCAAGTACAGCCTGAACGCGGGCGACCTCGGCACGGTGTTGCCGGGATTGACGACGCAGTCGGTGGTGAACGTCGGCGCGTCGTACGACCTGAGCGTCGTGAAGCTGTTTGGCCAGTATCAGCACATCTGGGACTCGATCTCGACTGGCGATGTCGGTATCGATACCGGACAGATCGGCTTCTCGATTCCCATCGGTTACGGCCGGATTCTCGGCTCGGACGCGTATTCGAAGAGTTCCGGCCATAGCTCGGTGTATCGCAACACCTGGGCGTTCTCGTACGACTACACGCTGTCAAAACGCACCGACGTGTACGTGGCCGTGCTGTCCGATCGCGCCAGCAAGATGTCGACGGGCACCACGGTAGGCGGCGGTCTGCGCACGCAGTTCTGATCGACGGCCGGCAAGCGGCGGGCACGCAGACGCGTATAAGCGGAACGCAAGAACGCCATACGCGGATCGGGCCGGACCTTCGTGCAATCAACGATTGACGGCAGGGAAGGATGCGCATTGACGCTCATTCCCCGCCCTACAAATTTAACGATGTCAATGGAGGAGATATGTTTGAAACTGAAGGAGCAGGAAGCGGCGCACGCGGGATTGGCCTGTGGCGTTCGCTGGCAGCAATGACCTTGTTGGGGCTTTCGGGTGGGGTAGCTCACGCACAAAGCAGCGTCACGTTGTATGGCTCGCTGGACGGCGGGCTGCGCAATCTCGTGAACGGTACGAAGGCAGGCGGCGCGGCGCTGTCGATGGCATCGAACGGCGTCTACAAATCGAATCGCTGGGGCTTTCTCGGCGTCGAGGATCTGGGCGGTGGATACTTCGTCCGCTTCGATCTTGAGGCAGGCTACATTCTGTCGACGGGCGCCAACAGCAGCACGACTAATCAGCTGTTTCAACGTAATTCCACGGTCGGGTTCGGCGGACCGTTCGGGCAGGTCGACATCGGCCATCAGTTCACGCTGCAACACAGGCTGATCCGGGATTTCGAACCGTTCAACCTGCGCTATCTGGGCATTACCGAAGCGGCGGCGATTTCGGGCGGCACCAGCGGCCGCGACGACAACGCGATCCATTACCACGGCGACTTCGGTCCGTGGACGGCACGCGCGGTCTATGCACCGGGCGGCATTGCGGGCAGTCTTGCCAGCGGCACGATGCTCGCGGGCGGCCTGAACTACCACACGAAAATGTTCAAGTTCGGTGCCGGCTATACGCACCGCTCGAACCCGCTTTCGACCACGGCAGCCACGACCCCGTATTTTGCCAACAACCAGTACACGGCCGGCGGTGCAGTGTCGCTCGGTCCCGTCGAAGCGATGGGCGGCTATTCGCTTGCCATGCAATCGGTTCCCTCGACGGTGCACGGCGCGACGCGCAACCAGTACGTGTGGGGCGGTCTGCGCTATGAGGCGACGCCGTTCCTGAACGTGACGGCCGCGTACTACGACAACAAGAATTCGACGGCCGGCGTGGATGGCCGCAAGGACGTCGCCATTCTGGGCGTCACGTACGCGCTGTCGAAACGGACGCTGCTTTATGCCGACATCGACTACACGCATTTCACGGGCGTCTACGTGACCAACGCCACGCTGAATCCGTCGGGGCATGAGAAACAGACGGGCTTCTCGATCGGTATGAATCACGACTTTTAAGCGAGGCTGAAACACGCAGCAAAAGGGGGCGCGGAAGCGCCCCCCTTCGACCCGCTCAGACAGGCGCCACGATCGAAGTCGGGTAGAGCAGCGTATCCGTCACGCAGATGCGGCTCTCGAACACGAACCGCTCGCCATCGACGATGACGCGATCGATATAACGTCCCGACATCACGACTTCCGTCATCCGGTCGAGCATGGTTTGCAGGATCAGAAAATCCGCGCCGACGCGATAACCGTCGCCATCGGCCTGAACCGCCATGCCGCTGACGATGTGCCGCAGCGCGCGCGGCTGCGAGATCGTCGTCTCCGTCGTCGTGAACGCGCGGTCTTCGATCATCCCTTTGCCGTCGCAGTAGATGATGGCAATCGGCAGCCCGCGTTCGTGGTTTTCCTTCGTCGTCAGGCGATACTCGGCGTGCGCGCTGAAGCAGTCGGCCCAATCCTTGTAGCGTCCTTCGTCGAGCGCCGCGGTGTAAGCAGCGTAGAGATCCATGATGGCAAAACGTACGTCCGCCGAAACGGCCTGCACGCGTTGCTGAGTCTGCATAGTCATAATCCCATCACCTTGCGGTAGTGTTGGTACAGTCCGCGCACGGCCACTTCGGTAATCGTGTGGTCGTGATTCTCAACGGTGCGTCCAGCCATCTCTGCGACGCCCGCGCGGTCGTTATAGGGCGTCACGCCTTCCTGCGACATCACCATCACTTCGCTGTCGTCGACCGACACGAAGCCCGCCGGTCCCATCAGGTTGGCCTGACGGATGCGGTGCGCGCGCATTTCCGGCGTGTCGTCCGCGTAACCGAAGAAAGTCCAGTGCAGGTCGTGGCTGTCCGGCCCGCGCGGGACCAGATGGCGCATCGCCAGCGTGTTCGATTGCTGCTGGATGATCAGGTTCGGCCAGAACGTGCACATCACGGCCGTCACATCGCCGGGAAATTCACGGATCAGATCGAGCACGCGCGTGTCCTTGAGCTGCATGTCGCTGCGCAGCGTCTGCCGCATTTCATGCGCGGCGACTTCGTCGAGCTTGCCGCCGCGCCGGTTGATCATCGCGCAGTGGCGTCCCGTCTCGTCCATCTCGATCGCCGATTCCGCGTCCATCCGGAACAGGCCGAACGTCACGAAAAAGACGTGCAGCAGACTCGCGTGATACGGATCCTTCAGGTTCTCGAACATGAACTTCCAGTTGCCGTCGATCCGCTGCCGCATGTAGCCGAGCAGTTCGAGCTTGCGCCCGTCGAACACGCGGTCGTAGTACCCCAGCATGCGCGGGCCGAGATAGTCTTCGAACGACTCGACGCTTGCATCGAACGACGCGAAGATCGCCCCGTTGCGCACGTTCACCACCAGCGGTTGCGCGCGATGCTGGCCCAGCTCGAAGTCCTTCGGCATGCCGCCCTTGCCCTTGTAGCCGCGACGGAAGGGCAGGCCCGTGACATTGCCCTTCAGGTCGTAGCTCCAGTGGTGATACGGGCAGGTGAACGACTTCGCGTTGCCGTGTTCGCTCTGGCAGAACGCCACGCCGCGATGCGCGCAGCTGTTGGCGAAGGCGTTGACGCTGCCGTCCGTGTCGCGCACGACGACGATCGGCAGATCGCCGACAAAGCTGCGTTTGAAATCGCCCGGATTCGGAATCTCGCATTCGAGCGCGACATAGGCCCAGTTCGGTCCGCGGAAAATCCGTTCCTGTTCGCGGCGATAGATCGCCTCGTCCGTATAGACCCAGAACGGAATGCGCGAGCAGCCGCCGTCGGGCCAGACATAGTCAGGCGCGGCACCATCGCCGGCAGCCGTAGCGGGCGCAGCATGCCTGGCCCATTTGATTTCGGTCTCCACCTTTCATCTCCACAAGATAGGAATGCAATGTCAACTGCGCCTGCGCGCGTGGCGCGCGGGTGCAGATTTCGTTCAGTTGCGCATCAGGCTGGAAAGCGGCCGTGCGATATCGCCAATTTCCGCGCAATCGATGCGCTGCTGCGTATCGATCAACCGTTTGATATTGCGCCGCTCGCGTGCCGCGTTGATCAGCACTGCGCCGCGAATCGTGCTGTCGGCAACGAAGAAGGCGCACCACGAAGGCGCTGTGACGTCTCCGCGTATGACGACGATATCGTCGGCTGCGCGGCCGCCCAGCATCTGGATGTTGCGGTCGTATTGATCGGTCCAGAACCACGGTGCCGCGGCGGCGACAGGTTCGACGCCGGCAATGGCGTTGGCGGCGGCCTGTGCCTGCAGTTCGGCGTTTTCCCACGACTCGAGGCGCACGGATTCGCCCAGCCAGTGCGTGCGTTGCCGCGCGACGTCGCCCACCGCGTAGACCGAGGACAGCGACGTGCGCGCCTGTGCGTCGACGAGCACGCCGTCGGCGCATTCAGCACCTGCGGCGCGGGCAAGCTCGTCGTTCGCGACCGCGCCGATTGCGACGACAACGACATCGGCAGCAAGCAACGTACCGTCTCCCAGCCTGACGGCCTCGACAAAGGATTGACCTTCGAGCGCGGCAACTGTCACGCCGGTGCGAACGTCGACCTGATGCAGGCGATGCAGATCCGTCAGATACTGACCGAGGAAACCGCCCAAAATGCGGGGCAACAGCCTGTCGCTGCTTTCGAGCACGGTAACGGCACACTGTCGTGCAACAGCCGTGGCCGCGATTTCGAGTCCGAGAAAACCTCCGCCGATTACGACGACATTCGCGCCGGGTGAGAGGCGTGCCGACAGCTTCGCGCTGTCGCCGATCGTACGCAGCGTCAGCACGCCGTCGAGCGTCGCGCCGGGTGCGACGAGCGGCCGAGGCCGCACGCCCGTCGCGAGCACGAGATTGTCGTAGGCAAGCGGCTCGCCGTGAGCGAGCGAGATCTGCCTGGCGCGCCAGTCGAATCCGGTGACCTGCACGCCGGCGCACAGCGCGATCCGATTCTCCTCGTACCACGCGCCGGGAAAGATCGTCGCTTTGGAGGGCGAGGCGCCATTGAGGATTTCTTTCGACAGCGGCGGGCGCTCATACGGCAGATCGTGTTCCTCGCCGAGCAATACGATATCGGCGGTCTCGTCGAGCTTGCGCAGCGCCGTGGCGGTTCTCGCGCCGGCCTGTCCCGCGCCGACGATCACGGTTCGCCCGCTCACATCATCACCCGCTGTGCGAAGCTATTTGAAAGCTGGCAGCCTCTCGTTTCATTCGACATTGACCAACACCTCATCGCCTTCGACGCGCACGTC
The DNA here is from genome assembly GCF_017104715.1 of Burkholderia sp. Ac-20365. Lineage (GTDB taxonomy): Bacteria > Pseudomonadota > Gammaproteobacteria > Burkholderiales > Burkholderiaceae > Paraburkholderia. The sequence continues at coordinate 93,843 of NZ_JAAGPI010000028.1, read as the reverse complement.
GAATGTCTGCAGGTCCACGTCCACGGGACCCGACAGGGCCTTGCCAGTGCGGACATCGAATAGCCCCTGATGCAGCGGACATTCGATCTTGCCGTCTTCGAAGTAACCGTCGGACAGACACGCGTGAGCATGCGTGCAGATATCGTGCGTAGCGAAGAATTCTCCGTCGAGGTTGTACAGGGCAACGGGAATGTTCTCGATGCGGCAGGCCTTGACGGTGCCGGACGGGACGTCGGCAACACGTGCCATCGCTTTCCATGTCATCAGATCAGTCTCCTCTCTATGGGTTTGACGCCGGGCATGACGCCGGAATACGGGCTTCACTTCGTACAGGAACGGCGCAATCCGGTATTGGCTGCATCGCTCGCTGGTGATTTGTATTCTGCACGAGCAGGTTGGGGCGAGCGTCTCTATTTCCTTGACTGAGCATTCGCGGTTCGCGAACGCTCGCCGTCGGTCACGCGAGTCACGGGTCGCGGCATCGTGTGATAACGTCGCCGCGTGAAGGGATAAGGGACGGGACAAGGAACTCGCACCAGTGACGGCGCGCCGCTTCGAGCGACATGAGCTGGCATGTGCCCGGCTGAGACCGAAGCCACAACGCAGCAGTTCCGCCCGCAATACGACGGAGACACCATGCGGTTCGATCTGACCGATTTAAGGCTGTTTGCGGCGGTCGCCGCATGTGGAAACATCACCAAGGCCGCCGAGAGCCTGCCGATTGCCGTTGCCGCGGCGAGTTCGCGAATTCGCGCGCTGGAGGAATCCGTCGCCTCCACGCTGTTGCTGCGCCATAGCCGCGGCGTCGAATTGACGCCGGCCGGCGAAGTGTTCTTGCAGCACGCAATCTCGATGTTGCGGGAGACGACGAAGCTGCGCCACGATCTGTCGCAGTTTGGCGAGGGCATGCGAGGCAATATCCAGCTTTACGCCAACACCAATGCCATCCACGAATTCCTGCCCGCGCTGCTCGCGCGCTTTCTCGCGGACAACCCCAGGATCAATGTCGACGTGCAGGAACATACGAGTCCGGAAACGGTGCGCGCGGTCGATGAAGGCAGCGCGGATCTGGGCATTATCGTCGGGCTCGTGAACACACGGACACTCGCCGTGACGCCGTTTCGTGACGACAGATTTGTCGTGATCGTTCCGGATGGTCACGCGCTTGCGCGTGAGCGCGCGATCCGGTTTTATCAGGTGCTGGAGTGGAATTACATCGGGCTGAACGAGCGCTCGTCGCATCAGCAATATGTGTCGAAGACCGCGCTGATGCTGGGCCAGAGCATTCAGTTGCGCACGCAGGTAGAAAGCTTCGAGGCGGTCTGTCACATGGTCGCGGCGGGTGTCGGTGTGTCGATCGTGCCTGAATCGACGACGCGCCGGCTGCGCGGCGCACTGCCGTTTTCCGTCGTCGAACTCGACGAGCAATGGTCGAACCGTGAACTGAAACTCATCTCCCGTGGGCAGGAAACGCTGGCCGCGCCTGTGCACAAGCTCTTCGAGGCGCTTGCGCTGCATACCCGCTAACGCCGCACGATAGCCGCATTGCCGCTGAGCGCGGCAATGCCTGGTGTCGTTCTCGCGGCTTCGAATTCCGCAGTGACGCGACGAGAACATCCACAGCGATGATTCCCGTCATCGCGATCGGCGATGGTGCCTTTCCAAAACACCACGAACAAGCCGACGTGCCTGATGCATGATGCTTTCACACCAGAATCAATTGCGAAACCGCACGGCCGTGTTTGCCATGGCCGATAAATTGATGGAGTGAGACAAGCGATGCAATCCGACCAGACCACGAGTGGTCCGCGAACGCTTTACGACAAGATCTGGGACGCTCACCGGGTCATGACGCGTGACGATGGACAGGATCTGCTGTTCATCGACCGGCATTTCGTTCACGACGTCACTGCGCAATCGTTCGACATGTTGCGTGCGCGTGGACTCAAACCGCGCTCGCCCGATCGCATCTTCGGTACCGCCGACCACTACGTTTCCAGCGCGGCGAACGATATCGCGTCCGTGGCCGACCCCGAGCGGCGAGCCATGATCACGGCCTTGCAACGCGATACCGCGGAGTCGCGCATCACGCTCTTCGACATGGACGACTCGCGGCGCGGCATTGTCCACGTCATCGGACCCGAGCAAGGGTTGAGTCTGCCCGGCATGACTATCGTCTGCGCCGACAGCCACACGTCGACGCACGGCGCGCTCGGCGCGCTGGCATTCGGCATCGGTGCGACTGAGGTCGCGCACGTGCTTGCCACACAGTGTCTGTGGCAGCGCAAATCGGGCAACATGCGCGTCATTCTCGAAGGAAAGGCGAGTCAGGGCGTGACGCCGAAAGACCTGATTCTCGCCGTGATTGCACGGATCGGCGTGGCGGGCGCGACAGGCCATGTGATCGAGTACGCGGGCTCGGCGATCAGTGCTCTGTCGATGGAAGGACGTTTGACGCTGTGCAACATGACCATCGAGGCGGGCGGCCGTGCCGGCATGATCGCTCCCGACGACACGACGTTCGCTTATCTGTCCGGCCGCCCTTACGCACCCGCAGGCGAGCAGTGGGATCGCGCGATGGCGCACTGGCGCGAGCTTTTTACTGACGCAGGCGCGGTCTTCGATCGCGAGGTGCGTATCGACGCAGCCGCTATCGCTCCGATGGTGACATGGGGAACCACGCCCGAATACGCGTGCGCAATCGACCATCGCGTGCCCGATCCGGCAGAGGAGGCCGACCCCGATCTCCGTGCATCCATGTTGCGGGCACTCGAATACATGGGACTGAACGCTAACGACGCGCTGGAAGGCGTCGCGATCGACAGGGTGTTCATCGGCTCATGCACCAACGGACGGATCGAGGATCTGCGCAGCGCGGCCGAGGTTGCGCGCGGTCGGCGCGTTGCAGCTGGCGTCGAGGCATGGGTGGTGCCCGGATCGCACCAGGTACGCGCGCTGGCCGAGGCCGAAGGGCTGGACCGCGTGTTCAGGGAAGCCGGTTTCGAGTGGCGCTTTCCCGGCTGTTCGATGTGCCTTGCAACCAATGGCGATATCGCTGCCCCCGGCCAGCGCTGCGCCTCTACTTCGAACCGTAATTTCGTGGGCCGTCAGGGGCCGGGCGTGCGTACGCACCTGATGAGCCCATCCATGGCCGCCGCCGCAGCGGTGACGGGTCATCTGACGGACGTGCGCCGCCTGCTGGGAGCCTGAAAAATGGACAGCCTGCAATACCTTGACTCGGTCGCGGTGCCCATTGCCGCGATCAACTGCGATACCGACCAGATACTGCCCGCACGCTTCCTGCAGAAACCGCGTTCCGACGATTTCGGCCAGTTTCTGTTCCGGGCGCTGCGCTTCGACCAGGACGGTGCGGAGCGACCGGAGTTCGTGCTCAACAAGACGCCGTACAGGGAAGCTCGCATCGTCGTGGCCAATCACAACTTCGGTTGTGGCTCTTCGCGCGAGCACGCCGTCTGGGCGCTGTACGACTACGGTATGCGCGCGGCGATAGCGCCGAGCTTCGGCGATATCTTTTTCATCAACTGCCTTAAAAACGGGCTGCTGCCCATCGTGTTGCCGGAGGCCGTAGTGTTGCCGCTGCTGGACACCGTGTTGACGAGTCCAGGTAGCCGCATTGCCATCGACCTGCCCGCACAGACCGCGACGTTGCCCGACGGCACCGTCCATACCTTCGAGATGGAGCCGTTCGCGAAAGCGTGTCTGCTGCGCGGGATGGACGAGATCGACTACACGCTGTCGCACCAGGACCGCATCGATGCGTTCGAGCGCAACCGTGCCCACGCGTATTGAAGGCGCACCCTTAGCGATAACAACCAAGGAGAAGCTCAGATGAAGATTGCAGTCATGCCCGGTGACGGTATCGGAACTGAAGTGGTGGCACAGGCTGTGAAGGTGCTTGGGATCGTCGCGCCTCACGCCGAAACCCAGCAGGTGCCGATCGGCGAGGCGGGCATTCAGGCGCACGGTGTGCCCCTGCCTGGACCCACGCTGGAGGTGGCGCGCAAGGCCGATGCGATTCTGTTCGGCTCGGTGGGCGTGGCCGACGAAGCCGATATCCCACGCGAACGCCGTCCCGGTACCGGCCTGCTGCAGTTGCGCGAGGCGCTGACGCTGTATGCCAACTTCCGCCCGGCGTACATGTTCCCGGAACTCATCGGCGCATCGACATTGCGGCCTGAAGTCGTCGATGGACTGGATCTGGTTATCGTGCGCGAACTGAATGGCGATGCCTATTTTGGCCAGCCGCGCGGGTTCGAGACCAACCAGGCGGGCGAGCGTGTCGGCTTCAACACCATGCGCTATTCGGAATCCGAAGTCGAACGGGTCGCACGTGCAGCCTTCGAAAGCGCACGCCGCCGCAGCCGCAAATTGTGCTCGGTCGACAAAGCCAACGTGCTCGAGGCGAGCCAGTTGTGGCGCGAAGTGGTCACACGCGTCGGGCGCGACTATCCGGATGTCGAACTGAGCCATCTCTTCGTGGACGCAGCATCGATGATGCTCATGCGCCGCCCCAAGCAATTCGACGTGATCGTCACAGGGAATCTGTTCGGAGACATTCTCTCGGACGCCGCGGCCATGCTGACCGGTTCGATCGGCATGCTGCCCTCGGCGTCGCTGGGCTACAACCGTAAAGGCCTGTACGAGCCCGTGCACGGTTCGGCGCCGGACATCGCCGGCAAGGATATCGCCAATCCGCTCGCCGCGATCCTGTCGCTGGCAATGATGCTGCGCGAGAGCTTCGAGATGGAGGATGCCGCGCGCCGCGTCGAGCAGGCCGTGCGTGCGGTACTGGCCGCGGGTTATCGCACGGCCGATATCTATCAGGAAGGAATGCAGTCCGTCGGTACCCGCGACATGGGCGATGCGGTGGTCGAAGCGTTGAGAAAGCAGGCAGCGTAGGCCAGCTTGCGTCGCACGGACAACAACCACGATCACGACGATTTTCGGCGTAAGGAGCCTGCAGACATTTAACCATTCCTGGCATGAAAGGGCGTCGGGGTGATGAGTACCCCGATCCGTCTTTGGCAGTCGGTCGCACCAGAATATCCCTTGAAAGGGAGGAGACAATCATGAAGCTGAAATTCGCCTTTGCGCTTTGTGCAGCGTTCGAGCTTGTCTGCGGTTCCGTCGTGGCCGTGGCTAAAGATGTGCCTGAAAAGCCCGAACTGCATATTGCGGCCGCATCCGTTGGCATCACCTATTTGCCGATGCTCGTCGCCCAGCAGCGAGGTTACTTCAAGGACGAAGGGCTGGACGTGCACATCGCCGCTTTCTCCGGTGGTTCCAAGACACTGGAGGCCCTTTTGGGCGGAAGCTCCGACATCGTCGCGGGCGCGTATTCGAACACCATCACGATGGCCACCAAGGGGCAGCACCTGGTGGTGATCGCCGCGCAGGTCATCTGTCCGGGCTGGATCTTCGGCGTATCCCAGAAGCGCCAGGCCGAAGTGAAATCAGCAAAAGATCTCAAGGGCATGCGTATCGGTGTGAGCGCGCCGGGTTCCAGCACACACATGGCCGTCAACTACATCTTGCACAAGGCGGGACTTCAGCCCTCGGACGTTTCCATCATCGGCGTCGGGCAGGCGGCGGGAGCGGTAGCAGCGGTGCGGGCGGGACAAATCGATGCGCTGATCGTCAATGATCCGAGCGCCACGATCCTGACGAGCGACGGCAGCCTCAAACCGTTGGAGAACATGCGTACCGCCGAGGGCAACGTCAAGGTGTTCGGTTCGGACTATCCGGAGTCAAGCCTGTTCGCGACGCAGGATTTCATCGCTAAAAATCCGAAGACGGTGCAGGCAGTTGCGAACGCAATCGTGCGCGCCGAGAAGTGGATCGCCAAAGCGACGCCCGAGCAGGTTGCGGACAATGTACCGGCCGAGTATCTGGTGGATAACAAGGCGCTATACGCCAATGCATTCAGGAACAGTCGCCGTTGCATCGCGCAGAACGGGGAAATCACCGCTAAAGGCGCACAGACCGTGCGTGATGTGCTGTCGGCGTTCGACCCGACCGTGGCGTCGGCCAAAATCGATCTCACAGCGACCTACGACAACAGGTTCGTCCAGAAGGCGGCGGAGATTCAACCATGAGCACTGTGTCATGCAACATCGCGCGCGCCAGCGGTCAGACACGGGTGCGAGAGGCTTTGCGCTTCGACAACGTGACGTGCACCTTTGCTGGCAATGGCAAGCACGCGCAGAGCTACACGGCCGTTTCAGGCGGGAACCTGACGATCGGCGATGGGGAGTTCGTCTCGATCGTCGGACCCACGGGCTGCGGCAAGTCCACGCTGCTCAACGTAGCGGCCGGACTGACGCGACCCTCGTCAGGCAGCCTGAGCGTATTCGGCGAGAAGCTGAACAATGGTTTGAACAGGCAGGCCGCGTATCTGTTCCAGGTCGACGCACTCATGCCGTGGAAGACGGCAGAAGAAAACATTGCCATGGGCCTGATCTTCCGGGGTACGCCGCGTGAAGAGGCTTTGCGAGTGGCGCATGAATGGCTGGAGCGGGTCGGTCTGCAGGGACATGGGAAGAAATATCCACACCAGCTGTCGGGCGGTATGCGCAAGCGTGCTGGCCTCGCGCAGGCGCTGGCGTTGAACCCGCGCATCATCCTGATGGACGAGCCTTTCAGCGCGCTCGATATCCAGACACGGCACCTGATGGAAAACGAACTGTTGCGGCTCTGGTCGTACGACCGCAAGTCCGTGATGTTCGTGACGCACGATCTGGAAGAAGCGATTTCGCTATCGGATCGCGTCATCGTGCTGTCCGCAGGCCCCGGTACCCATCCAATTGCCGAGTTCGAGATCGACCTGGTGCGTCCACGCGAAATGTCGGAAATCCGCATGACGCAGCGTTTCCTGCAACTGCACACCCAGATCTGGGACGTGCTTCGAGGGGAGGTTCTGAAAAGCTATGCGCGCAATCGAGTTTAATCCGGGCAACCGGTTTGCCGTGCTTGCCACGCGGCTTGCACTCCTGTTCGGCGTGCTGTTCCTGTGGTGGATCGGGACCAGTCAGAAATGGCTGTCGCCCTTTTTCTTCGGCGATCCATTCGGTGTGGTTCATCGCATCATCGACTGGGTCGTGACGGGTTCGGTGTTTCGCCATCTGTACACGACGCTGCTCGAAACCATGCTGGCGTTTGCGATCGGGACAGTGTCCGGGCTGGCGTGCGGTCTGTGGCTCGCGCTCAATCCGTTTCTCGCGGTCGTCTTCGATCCGTTCATCAAGGCGATGAACTCCATGCCGCGACTGATCTTTGCACCGATCTTCGCCCTCTGGTTCGGCCTCGGCATCTGGTCGAAGGTGGCGCTGGGCGTGACATTGGTGTTCTTCGTGGTGTTCTTCAACGTCTTTCAGGGCGTGCGCGAAGTCAGCCCGGCGGTGTTGTCGAATACCCGCATGCTCGGTGCCAATGGGCGTCAGCTCATGCGTCACGTGTACCTGCCTTCGGCAACGAGCTGGGTGTTCTCGAGCCTGCACAACGCGATCGGTATTGCATTTGTCGGAAGCGTGGTCGGCGAGTACCTGGGCTCGGAAAAAGGCGTGGGCTATCTGATTCTGCTTGCCGAAGGTGTGTTCGACATCAATTCGGTGATCGCGGGCATCCTGGTGCTGACCGTGTTTGCACTGGTGCTCGATACGGCAGTGTCGATGGTCGAGGACTATCTGCTGCGCTGGCGCCCCGGTACGGGCCAGACCGTGGCCGCCAGCGCCTGAGCGCGTGGCGGAGCAACCGACCAATCAAGGCGAGGAGAACAGCTTGCAAACTAACGCTATCAATCTGAATGACCGTGTTGCGATCGTGACGGGCGGTGCACAAGGCATCGGCCTCGAGGTGGGCCGCCGGCTGCTGGCCTCGGGCGCTCGCCTCGCGATCTGGGACATCAACTCTGCCGGTCTGGAGCGGGCGCGGGCCGAACTGGGAAATCACGATGTTCACGTCGAGCGTGTCGACATCGCCGATTACGCCAGCGTCGAGGCTGGCGTGGCGGGCACGCTGAAAGCGACCGGCCGGATCGATATTCTGATCAACAACGCGGCAATCGTGGGCCCGAATGCGACCCTGGCCGAGTATCCGGTCGATGTCTGGAAGCAGGTTATCGATATCGACGTCAACGGTACTTTCCACTGCTGCCGCGCGGTGGTGCCCGTCATGGTCGCGCAGAACTACGGCCGTATCGTCAATCTGGCTTCCGTCGCCGGCAAGGAGGGTAATCCCAATGCCGCAGCCTACAGCTCTGCCAAGGCTGCCGTCATTGCGATGACCAAATCGCTCGGCAAGGAACTGGCAAGCCACGACATCGCGGTCAATTGCGTCACGCCCGCAGTGGCGCGTACGCCGGGCGCGATGGAGCAGTCGCCCGAGCATATCCGCTACATGCTGGGCAAGATTCCGCGCGGCCGCTTTCTCGAACTCAATGAAGCGGCCGCGATGATCGCCTGGTTAGCCAGCCAAGAAAACTCTTTCACTACCGCCGCCGTTTTCGATCTGTCTGGCGGACGCGCAACCTACTGAGCGGGAACATATCGATGAAGCTTTTACGCTACGGTCCGCCTGGCCAGGAAAAGCCGGGCCTCCTCGATCGTGATGGAAACTTGCGCGACCTGTCGGGTCACGTCGCGGACATTGCCGGCGATGTCCTGTTGCCCACCAGCCTCGCCCGCCTGCAAGCGCTCGACGCGATGTCGCTGCCGCAGGTGGAAGGCAAGCCGCGGGTGGGTTCGTGCGTAGGCGGTACGCGAAAGTTCATCTGCATCGGACTGAATTACTCCGATCACGCGGCCGAGACGGGCGCTGCGATACCGCCGGAACCCATTGTGTTTATGAAGGCGACAAGCGCGATCGTGGGTCCGGACGACGCCATCGAAATTCCGCGCAACGCGGTCAAGACGGACTGGGAGGTCGAACTGGGTGTCGTCATCGGCAAGACCGCGAAGTACGTCAGCGAACACGATGCAATGGATCATGTGGCCGGATACTGCGTCATCAACGACGTGTCCGAGCGCGCATTCCAGGCCGAGCGTCAGGGGCAGTGGACCAAAGGCAAATCGGCCGACACCTTTGGACCGACGGGACCGTGGCTGGTGACTTCGGACGAAGTGCATGACCCGCAGGCGTTGCCCATGTGGCTGGAAGTCAATGGGCAGCGCTATCAGAACGGCAGCACGGCTACCATGATTTATGGTGTGCGTTACCTCGTATCGTATCTTTCGCAGTTCATGTCGCTGCAGCCTGGTGACATCATATCGACTGGCACGCCGCCGGGCGTCGGGTTGGGACAGAAGCCACCCGTCTACCTGAAACCGGGCGATGTGGTGACGCTAGGCATCGAAGGCCTGGGGCAGCAACGCCAGAACGTCGTGCAGGGTTAAGTGCATAGAGCCGCGAAGGCCGGGAAAAAGGCCGAGAAAAAGGCCGAGAAAAAGGCCGGGAAAACAAGGAGACAACCTACCGTGATATCGATCAGGCGTCTGTTGTTGTTGCCGTTACTGGCCGTCTGCGTGGCGCTCGTGACCCAGCCGGGCGCGAGCGCAGCGCCTGCGCCAGAGAAACCCAAGCTCAGTCTTGCTGCCGCTGGCGTGGGCTTTCCGTATCTTCCGTTTGTCATTGCGGAAAGCCGGGGATACTTCAAGCAGGCCGGACTCGATGTCGAGATTGGCGTGTTCAGCGGCGGCGCCAAGGCTCTGCAGGCGATGTTGGGCGGCAGCGCCGATATCGTCGCGGGCGCCTATTCCAACACGATCACGATGGCGGCGAAGGGGCAGAAGCTGGTGTCGTTCGTGACGCTGGCCTCATGTCCGGGCTGGGTGTTCGGTGTGACGCGCGCGAGCCACGACAAGGTGAAGACGTACGCAGACCTCAAGGGAAAACGCATCGGGGTAAGCTCACCCGGTTCCAGTTTCCACATGGGCGTCAACTATCTGCTGAACAGGGCCGGCCTCAAACCGGGCGATGTCTCCATCATCGGCGTCGGTTCTTCTGCTGGCGCCATTGCGGCAGCGCGTAGTGGGCAGATCGATGCATTGATGAGCAACGACCCGGTCGCGACGGTACTGCAGGGCAGCGGCGATCTCTTTCCTCTGGCGGTAATGCGTGATCCGGCCGGGACTCGCGCGACGCTGGGCGGCGACTATCCGGAAGCTTCCGTCTACACCACCAGAGAATTCGCGGCTAAATATCCGAATACCGTGCAGGCAGTCACGAACGCCATCCTCGAGGCCGAGCGCTGGATGGCGCAGGCGACGCCCGAACAGGTTGTCGCCGCAGTGCCGCCGCAGTACGCGCTGGCCGACAAGGATGTGTTTACCCGGGCCTACGGCAACATGCAGAGCTGCATTTCACGCGACGGCCTGATGACGGACGCCGCCGCGCACACAGTACGCGATGTACTCGCCGCCTTCGATCCCGACATCGGCAAAGCCTCGATCGACCTGAAAGCCACGTATGACAATCGCTTCGTCGAGAATGCCAACAAGCACTGACCTGCGAGGAAATCGATCATGGAGAGCAGCGTCCGCATCCTGGCGGAAGGGTTGAAGTTTCCCGAAGGCCCGGTAGCGATGGCCGATGGCTCGATCGTGCTCGTCGAAATCGAGCGCGAGACTATCAGCCGCGTGGCTGCCGACGGCACGGTGAGCGTGCTGGCGGAGGTAGGCGGCGGACCCAACGGCCTGGCGTTGGGCCCGGACGGAGCCTTTTACATCTGCAACAACGGAGGTTTCCTGTTCCGTACGGTAGCCGGGCTGAACCGAACCAAACCAGGCGTGCATCCGCGTTATACGAGCGGCCGCATCGAACGGTTCGACCCGCAGACGGGCGCTTTGACGACCGTGTACGACCGCTGTGGCGACTATCCGCTATGCGGTCCCAATGACATCGTGTTCGACCACGACGGCGGCTTCTACTTCACCGACTTCGGCAAGAACCGGCTGCGCGATCGCGATCATGCGGGGCTTTATTACGGGCGAGCCGATGGATCGAGGATTGTCGAAGTGGCCTATCCGCTCACAACGGCCAACGGAGTCGGGCTGTCGCCGGACGATCGTGTTGTCTACGTGGCAGAAACGGAGACCGCGCGCCTATGGGCGTTCGACCTGGAGGAGCCTGGCAAGGCGCGCAAGCATCCGTACCCATCGCCGCACGGCGGCCGTCTGATTTGCGGGCTGCCCGGCTACCAGCGCTTCGACAGCCTTGCCGTGGACGCCGAGGGAAATATTTGCGTGGCCACACTGGTCACTGGCTGCATCACGGTGGTCTCGCCTTCCGGCGAGGTGCTGCGCCAGGTGATGGTGCCTGACGGCATGGTGACCAACATCTGCTTCGGCGGCGCCGACATGAAGACGGCTTACCTGACGTTGTCGGGCACGGGACGTCTGGGCACGCTGCCCTGGCCGCAAGCGGGCCTGAAGCTAGCTTATTCGTGATGGAGAGGCATCTGCCACGGCTCGACGCGCGAGCAGGTGCTTGAGAAAGAGATCCACGGGTGCCGGGAGCGACTCCGCCTCGCGCACGCAGATCTTCCAGTGCCGTTCGGCCCATATTTCGTCCAGTTCCACCGCGACCAACGGCGCCGAACTGACATAGCGCTGTGCATGTTGTTCGGGCACGAGGCCGACGCCGAGACGTGCTTCCACCATGCTGCGCACCGGCTCGAAGCCGTTCACCCGGATCGACAGCTTGAGCGGATGGTCCAGGTCTGCCGCCGCGCGTAGCACCAGCGAATTCAGATAACTGCCCTCCTGCGGTCCAACCAGCGGGTATCTGGCCACGTCGCGGAATTTCACCTTCTCTGCACGGCTGAGAGGATGATCGGGCGGCATGATGACCACCAGCCGGTCGCTGCGATAGGGAAATACCAGCAGGCCGGTCGTCACGGTCGTGCCGCCGAACACGCCGATATCCGCCGTATTCTCGGCCACGGCGCGGACCACGGCGGGACTCAGGCTTTCCTGCAGATCGATACGCAATCCCGGATGCAGCGCGAGGAACTCGCGGATGTCGGCGGCAATGTACTGGACGATGGTCGACAGGCTGGCGTGCAGCCGGATCTGCCCACGCACGCCTTCGGCGTGATCGAGCAGCTCGCTTTCCATCTGTTTGACGTCGCGCATCAGCACGCGGGCGTGCTGCAGGAGGGCGGCGGCCGCGGAGGTCAGTTCGAGCCCCTTGTTGCTGCGCACAAAGAGTGCGGTCTTGAGCGTGTCCTCGAGATGGGACATGCGCTTGCTGAGCGCCGACGGCGCTATGTTTTCGGCTTCCGCCGCGCGGGCGATGCTGCCGTGCTCGCAGACAGCGACGAACAGTTTCAGCGACTGGAAATCGAAACGCATCGAATCTCCGGTGGCGCAGTCTTGTCGCCGCGCCGTGCTTTTGAATGGTGAAGAAAGTATGCCCGCGGGCAACCAGAACCGGCCGGTGTGGATCGATCGGGATCTGGAGAAACGCGTCGGACCTCTGCTCAACCGCTTACCGGCGATAATGTATCCCATTCATCGACTTGAAAAGCGGAGAAGGGGATGGACAAGCAAGGACTCACCACGAGCATCGTTCACGGTGACAGGACCACGGGCAGTGAGCACGGCGGCGTGCATCAGCCGATTCACACGTCGGTGCAATACGGTTTCGAGCGCGTCGAGGATCTGATCGGCGTCTTCCAGGGTACCAAGAAGGGCGGCTTCAATTACGCGCGTCAGGGCACGCCCACGACCGCCGCGCTCGAACGCAAGATCACGAGTCTGGAAGAAGGTGTCGGCACGATCTGCTTCAGTACGGGCATGGCCGCGATCACCGCGACGTTCCTCACGCTGCTGCGTGCGGGCGATCACCTCATATCGAGCCGTTACGTATTCGGCAACACCAACAGCCTGCTTGGCACATTGCGAACGCTCGGCGTGGAAGTCACGACCGTCGATGCATGCGACGTCGAAGACGTGAAGCGCGCGATCCGGCCGAACACGCGCATGGTGTTCGTCGAAACCATCGCGAATCCGGGCACGCAGATTCCGGACTTGCAGGGCATCGGTGACGTGTGCCGCGAGCACGGGCTCGCCTATGTCGTCGACAATACGATTACGTCGCCGGCATTGTTCAAGCCGAAGGCGGTCGGCGCGAGCCTCGTCATCAACTCGCTGACGAAGACGATAGCGGGCCACGGCGCTGCGCTCGGCGGCGCGGTGACCGATACGGGCCTGTTCGACTGGAGCGCGTATCCGAACATTGCCGACGACTATCGACGTTCGGCGCCGAAGGAGCAGGGTCTGCTGCAGATCCGGAAGAAGGGTTTGCGCGACATGGGTGCGTCGCTGTCGTCGGAGCAGGCACACTCGATCGCAATGGGCGCGGAAACGCTCGCCTTGCGCGTCAGGCAAAGCAGCGACAACGCGCTAGCACTCGCGCAGTTTCTGGAAGGACACAAGGCCGTCGGCAAGGTGTTCTATCCAGGCCTGAAGAGCCATCCGCAATACGACATCGCGCAGGCGTTGTTCAAGGGCGCGTCGTGGCTGTTGTCGTTCGAACTGCTCGACGCGCAGCGCATGATCGAAGTCGTGAACGCACTCAGGCTGCCCATCAAGGCGACGGGTCTCGCCGACACGCGCACGCTCATCATTCCCGTCGCGCCAACCATCTTTTTCGAGGCCGGTCCGGAAACGCGCAAGGCGATGGGGATTTCTGACGGCATGCTGCGGCTGTCGGCGGGCATCGAGGATATCGACGATCTGATCGCCGATTTCTCGCAGGCGCTGAAGCTGGCAGAGTGAACTGGAGATGTGAGCGAGCCGCACGGTAGGCATACTCAAATGCGAGTCTGATCCAATCGCTTGCAAATATGGTCATTTGAATCCGGTGATGCGATGTATCAGAAAATCGATGAACGCACGGGTTCGAAACGACAGATTGCGGCGATTGGAGTAGTAAACGAACAGATCAGCGGAAGGCTGCGTATATTCGGGCAACACAATACGCAGGCGTCCGCTTTCAACGTACTTTGCCAGGTCCCATTCCGAACGTACCAGGATGCCGTGCCCATCTAATGCCCATCCAAGTACGATGTCGCCGTCGTTGCTGGATAGCGTGCCGTGCACCTTGACGGCCTCGCTGCGACCTTCGCACTCGAAACGCCAGACTCCGTAGGCGTCGTCATTCTGACGATGAACAATGCAGGCGTGCTGTGTGAGGTCAGTGAGGCGCTCAGGAACGCCATGCTGTTCAAGATAGCGGGGCGACGCGCACAACAGCCGGCGATTGGGCATCACGCGCCGGGCCTTGAGGCGTTGATCGGGCAACGTCCCAAAACGGATCGCAAGATCGACGCCACTTTCTACCAGATCAATCGGCCGGTCTGTTAGGTCGAGTTGTACTTCGACCTGCGGATAGGTTCTGACAAAGTCAGAGACGATTGGCGCGATTGCCGTTCTGCCAAAGCCCAGACTCGCGTTGACCCGAAGCAGTCCCTTGGGAACGGCGTGGCTCGACACCACCGCATTTTCCATCTCGCGAATTTCTTCGAGAATGCGGGTTGCGTAGTGCAGGTAAGTCTCGCCTTCGGCGGTCAGGCTCACATGACGCGTGGTTCTGTTGACCAGTCGCACGCCAAGCCGTGTCTCCAGTTGAGCCAGTCTTTTCGTAGCGGCGGGCGGCGTCAGATTGAGTTCCCGGGCAGCCGATGTCAGGTTGCCGTACTGAGCAAGCAGAACGAAAAACTTCAGATGCGAGGCGAGGTCGGTGTCCACTGAAAGCAGAGATAGAGAAGTGAGCGTGATCGACGAATCATAACTGCGAATGACGCTAGCGGTTTTTGGCCGCTATCGACGGCAGCACAGACGAACTCCAGCTGGGACGCGATTCCAGTATTCACCGAAAGTTAATAATGAAGTGACTTTCAGTGAATCATAGCGTGCCGATTCGCGCATAACCTAGCGGCTCCTGAAGTCCCGAAGCCTGGAGTCACCATGAGAATCGTTGAAATCCGCGAGAAGACCTTTCCGATCAGTTCCCCCATCCGCAATGCGTACATCGACTTCAGCAAGATGACGCTGAGCCTCGTCGCCGTGGTCACCGACGTGATCCGCGACGGCAAGCCGGTGATTGGCTACGGCTTCAATTCGAACGGCCGCTACGGGCAGGGCACGCTGATGCGCGAGCGCTTCATTCCGCGCCTGACGGAAGCGGACCCGGCCTCGCTCGTCAACGACGCCGGCGACAACCTCGACCCGCACAAGATCTGGGCGACGATGTTCAAGAACGAAAAGCCGGGCGGCCACGGCGAGCGCTCGGTGGCGATCGGCACGATCGATATGGCCGTGTGGGATGCCGTCGCGAAGATCGAAGGCAAGCCGCTGTTCCAGTTGCTCGCGGACCGTTACGGCAACGGCAAGCCGAACCGCAAGGTGTTCGTCTACGCAGCGGGCGGTTACTACTACCCGGGCCAGGATCACGGCAAGCTGAAGGACGAGATGCGCAGCTATATCGACCGCGGCTACACGGTGGTGAAAAAGAAAATCGGCGGCGCGTCGCTCGATGAAGACCTGCGCCGCATCGATTCGATTCTCAGCGTGCTCGGCGACGGCCAGAAGCTCGCCGTCGATGCCAACGGCCGCTTCGATCTCGACACGGCGATCCAGTACGCGAAGGCGCTGTCGCAATACGACCTGTTCTGGTACGAAGAGCCGGGCGACCCGCTCGACTTCGAATTGCAGGCCACGCTGCGCAACTACTACGACAAGCCGATGGCGACAGGTGAAGACCTGTTCTCGATGCAGGATGCGCGCAACCTGATCCGCTACGGCGGCATGCGCGCCGATCGCGACTGGCTGCAATTCGACTGCGCGCTGAGCTACGGTCTCGTCGAATATCTGCGCACGCTGGAGATGCTGCATCAGCACGGCTGGTCGGCGAGCCGCTGCATTCCGCACGGCGGGCATCAGATGTCGCTGAACATCGCGGCGGGCCTGGGACTGGGCGGCAACGAATCGTATCCGGATCTGTTCCAGCCGTTCGGCGGCTTCCCCGATGGCGTGAAGGTCGACAACGGCTACATCACGATGCCGGACCTGCCGGGTATCGGCTTCGAAGGGAAGTCGGATCTGTTCGCGGTGATGCAGCAGATTTCTGTGTAACGACGTAACGGCAAGGCGGCGACGGGCGCGAACAAGAACGCCCCGCGCTGCTTTGAGCAGCACTTGCAGCAAAGAAAAAAGCACGCGCAAAGATGCGTGCAGCAGGCACAAGGAGCGCCGGCACGGCGCACTCACAGGACGCCATGCACAGGAGACAGACATGCAAGGCTCGAAGCTGACGAAGACTCTATCGAAGCTCTACGTCCAGGTACTGATCGGCATCGTCGCCGGCGTGCTGGTCGGTCATTTCATTCCCGATATCGGCTCGCAGATGAAGCCGCTCGGCGATATCTTCATTCGCCTCATTCGCATGCTGCTCGCGCCGATCATTTTTGCGTCGGTGGTAGTCGGTATCGCGCGGATGAACGATATTCACGAAGCAGGGCGCGTCGGCGTAAAAGCGGTGCTGTACTTCGAAATTGCATCGACGCTGGCGCTTGGTATCGGGCTCGTCGTCGTCAATGTGCTGAAGCCGGGCAGCGGCATGAACATCGACCCCGCGCATATCGACAGCGCGGCAATCAGCACCTACACGCACAGCGCGCATCAGCACGGCATGCTCGATTTCTTCATGAGCATTGTGCCGAACAGCGTGGTCGGCGCATTCGCGAATGGCGAGATGCTGCCAGTGATCTTCTTCTCCGTGCTGCTTGCCATCGCACTTGCGCGGCTCGGTCCGCGCACCGCGCCGTTCGTCGATCTGCTCGACATGTTTCTGCAGGCGATGTTCGGCGTCGTGCGCATAGTGATGTATGCGGCACCGATCGGCGCGTTCGGCGGCATGGCGTTCACGGTCGCGAAGTACGGTATCGGCACGCTCGCGTCGTTCGGCGAATTGATGTTGGCGCTGTACGCGACGTCAGTGCTCTTCATCGTCGTCGTGCTCGGCGCGGTGATGCGGCTGTGCGGCCTGTCGCTGTGGAAATTCCTGCGCTATATCAAGGATGAAATCTTCATCACCTTCGGCACGGCATCGACGGAAGCGGTGTTGCCGCAAATGATGATCAAGCTCGAAAAGCTCGGCTGCAGCAAGCCCGTAGTCGGCATGGTGCTGCCGACAGGCTATACGTTCAACGCCGACGGCACCGCGATCTATCTGACGATGGCCGCAATCTTCATCGCGCAGGCAATGAACATTCACCTGTCAATCTGGGATCAGCTGCTGGTGCTGGGCGTGCTGCTGCTGACGTCGAAGGGTTCGGCGGGCGTTGCGGGCGCGGGCTTCGTTGCACTGGCGGCGACGCTGGCTTCGATGCAAAAGATCCCTGTTTCAGGGCTTGTTCTGCTGCTTGGCGTCGATCGTTTCCTGAACGAAGCGCGCGCCGTGACGAACCTGATCGGCAACGGCGTCGCGACGATTGCGGTTGCGCGCTGGGAACGTGCAATCGATATGAAAACCGCGCGTGCCGTGCTTGACCAGGACGACCGCATGCGAGGCGAGACAGCGCACGACACTGCGACCGATGCGCCGGAACCCGCGATGCGATCGCAATCCCGCTGAGCTTAATGCCCGCCGCTGCTCGCGCTCGTGCCTTCGATCGCATCCAGTTGCTTGAGCACATCGTCGCTCAGCTTCAACTGCGCGGCCTGCATGTTCTCGCGCAGGTGCGCGAGCGACGACGTGCCAGGAATCAACAGAATATTCGGCGCGCGATGCAGCAGCCACGCGAGCGCAACCTGCATCGGCGTCGCGTTCAGTTCCCGCGCAATGTCCGACAGTGCCGATGACTGGATCGGCGTGAACCCGCCAAGCGGAAAGAACGGCACATACGCAATACCCTGCGCGGCGAGTTGATCGACGAGCGCATCGTCTTCGCGATTCACGAGGTTGTACTGATTCTGCACGCAGACGATCGGCACGATGCGCTGCGCTTCTGCGATCTGCGCGGCCGTCACGTTGCTCAGGCCGATGTGCTTCACAAGCCCGTCGCGCTGCAATTCGGCGAGCGCGACAACCTGCTCTTCGATCGATCCTTCCGCGGGGCTGTGAACATTGCCCATCACGCGAATGTTCACGATATCGAGCACGTCGAGGCCGAGGTTTCGCAGATTGTCGTGCACGCCGCGCCGCAGATCGTCGGGCTCGCGCGCGGAAATCCACGAACCGTCGTCGCCGCGAATCGCGCCCAGTTTGGTGACGAGTGTGAGGTCGCCGGGATACGGATGCAGCGCCTCGCGGATGATCTGGTTGGTGACGTGCGGTCCGTAAAAGTCGCTCGTGTCGATGTGATTGACGCCCGCCGCGATGGCCTCGCGCAGTACGGCAACACAGGCGTCGCGGTCCTTCGGCGGACCGAACACGCCCGGGCCCGCGAGCTGCATTGCGCCGTAGCCCATGCGGCGAACCTGGCGGCCCGCCAGCGGGAAGGTTTCAACGGTATTGAAGTTCGGCATGACGCGCTCCGTGGTAGTCGATGAGTGACAGTGTCGCCGGTTTGCGTTGTTGAATAAACCCATCTAAAGTGTACGGGCTGTTGAAAATCTTGAACAATGGCCTGCCATGGAACTCAACGATCTTGCCGCTTTCGTGTCGGTGGCGCGCGCGGGCGGCTTTCGCGATGCAGCGCGCCTGAGCGGCGTGTCCGCATCCAGCCTGAGCATTGCCGTGCGCCGTCTCGAAACCAAGCTCGGCTTGCGGCTGCTGAACCGCACCACACGCAGCGTCGCGCCGACGGAAGCGGGCCAGCGGCTCATCGACAAGCTCACGCCGCTTTTCAGCGAAATGGAAGCCGCGCTCGACGTCCTCAACGTGTTCCGCGACAAGCCGAGCGGCACGCTGAAGCTCAACGTGCCGTCCAGCGCCGCGCGCATCGCGCTGCCATCTGTCGTCGCGCCGTTCCTGAAGATGTATCCCGACATCCGCGTCGAAGTCGTCGTTGAAGACGGCTTTGCGGACGTGCTGTCGATTGGCTGCGACGCGGGTATCCGTTATGAGGAGCGGCTCGAACAGGACATGATTGCCGTGCCTATCGGCCCGCGCGTGCAGCGCTTTGCGACGGCGGCGACGCGCGAATATCTCGATGCGCATGGCCGCCCCGAGCATCCGCGCGATCTGCTCGAACACGCGTGCCTGCGCGGCCAGTTCGCGGGCGGCGCGATGCCGACCTGGGACTTCGAGCGCGATGGCGAAGTGGTGCGGCTCGATCCGACGGGGCCGCTGGTGGTCAGGCCGAGCGCCGCGATCGAGCTTGCAGTGAGCGCCGCGCTCGAGGGTGTGGGCGTGATTCATCTGTTCGAAGGCATGCTGCGGCCGCATCTCGATAGCGGCGCGCTGGAGCCGATTCTGCAGCCGTGGTGGCAGACGTTCTCCGGGCCGTTTCTCTACTATCCGGGCCGGCGCCATCTGCCCGCGCCGCTGCGCGCATTCGTCGATTTCCTGAAGGAGCAAGCCGCGGCCGATGCGTCGTCTGCGCACACCGGCTAAAGTGTGCGTTCAGGCTACCGCCCGCGCTTCCCACGTTCATTGCCCACGTTCATCTTCATCCGAATTCATCGAGGCTCTGCGCCATGAAAAAACTGCTGAACGATCCGTCCCATGTCGTGCGCGAGATGCTCGAAGGCCTTGCGATGCTGTCGCCCGACACGGCCTTGCTGCGCGACGAGAATGTCGTCGTGCGGCGCGATCTGCCGGCACCGGCTGCACGGCCTGTCGCGATCATTTCGGGCGGCGGCAGCGGGCACGAGCCTGCGCATGCGGGCTATGTCGGCGAAGGCATGCTGGCGGCGGCCGTGTGCGGCGAAGTGTTCACGTCGCCATCGACGGATGCCGTGCTGGCTGCGATCCGCGCATCGGCGGGACCGAACGGGGCGCTGCTGGTCGTGAAGAACTACACGGGCGACCGCCTGAATTTCGGACTCGCGGCCGAACTGGCGCGTACTGAAGGCATTCCCGTCGAAGTCGTCGTGGTCGCGGACGACGTGTCGCTGCGCAACACCGTCGAGCGCGGGCGGCGGCGCGGCATCGCGGGAACCGTGTTCGTGCACAAGGTTGCGGGCGCGGCGGCTGCGGCAGGCAAGTCACTCGCGGATGTCACGGCGCTCGCGCGCAGTGCGGCCGACGCGATCGGCACGATGGGCGTTGCGCTCGACGGTTGCACGCTGCCCGCAACGCAACAGTCGAGCTTCAGTCTCGCGGACGACGAGATCGAACTCGGTCTCGGCATTCATGGCGAAAAGGGCGTGCAACGCACAAAGCCAATGCCCGCAGACCAATTGACCGACACCTTGCTCGCCGCCATCACCGACGATCTGCAACTGGCCGGCGGCGAGCGCGTTGCGCTGCTCGTCAACGGGCTGGGCGCGACCACGCCGATGGAACTGGCCGTCGTCGCGCGTGCGGCGATCAACGGGCTCAAACAGCGTGGATTGCAAATCGAGCGCGCGTGGTGCGGCACGTTACTGTCGGCGCTGAACATGCCGGGGTGCTCGATCTCGGTAATGCGTGTCGACGACGCGCGTCTTGCGCTGCTCGATGCGCCGACCAAGGTCGCAACATGGGCGGGCGCGGGGCGTGTGAATGTCGATGGCGCGACGGGTATCGCATCGGATGTAAAGGCTGAGCCGGTGTCGGGCGGCGACGCGTCGGCGCAACGCACGCCATTGCAACTCGCCTTCGACGCAGCCGCGCATGCATTGATCGCTGAAGAAGCGCACCTGACCGAACTCGATTCGAAAGCGGGCGACGGCGATCTCGGCTCGAGCATGAAGCGCGCGGGCGAGGCCGTGCTCGCGATCCCGGCGACAGCGTGGCCCACGCCGTCCGACGCGCTCGCCGAACTGGCCGTCACTTTGCGACGTGCGATTGCGGGCAGTTCCGGCCCGTTCTACGCGACGGCTTTGTTGCGCGCATCGCGCCGGCTTGGAGAGCGCAACGTGACTGCTGCGTCCGATTGGGCCGACGCTTTCGATGTCGCCGTCAACGCGATATCGGAACTAGGCGGCGCGCAGCCCGGCGAGCGCACGATGCTCGACGCACTGCGTCCCGCTGCCGACGCGTTCTCCGCTGCCGTCAAGCGCAGCGAACCGCTTGCGGCCGCGTGGGCCGCGACGGTCGATGCCGCAGAAAAGGGCGCCGAATCGACATCGAAGATGATGCCGCGCGTGGGCCGCGCGAGCTATCTCGGCGAGCGGGCAGTGGGCGAACCCGACGGTGGCGCGGTGGCTGTCGCGTGCTGGCTGCGCGCGTTGACGCCGTTCGTGCGCTAAAGCCAGGCAACGCGCGTTAGCCTCCCGAAGTTTTGGGCCGCTTCGCCGTGAAGTCCCACAACTGCGCCTGATTCGTTTCGACGCGCGCGGGCAGCAGACCGTTCTTGAAGAACGCATCGGCGATGATCTGCTGCTCGCCGAAATTCTGCGGCGCCACGGCTCGCACCAGATAACTGCGCCGCGCGTTGGCTCGCTCGATCGTCGCGGCGTCGAGTCCCCACACGGGCGCAAGCGTTGTGGCCGCATCATCGGGATGCGCGCGCAGCCATTCGCCCGCTTCCTTCAGTTGATCGAACACGACCTGCACCACTTCCGGATGCGCATCGGCGAACGTGCGCGACGCGAGGTAGTAGCGTTGATACGAAGCCAGCCCGTCGCCATTCGCGAGGATACGCACATCGGCGTTTTTATCGACGGATGCGACATAGGGATCCCACGTAATCCACGCATCGACGCTGCCGCGCTCGAACGCCGCGCGACCGTCAGCGGGCGTCAGATAGCTGATCTTCACATCGGCGGCCGAGAGTCCTGCTTTGTTCAATGCCGCCAGCAACAGATAGTGACTGCCCGCTGCTTTCGTCACCGCGATGCGTTTGCCCTTCAGATCAGCGAGTGTTTTCAGCGGACTGTCGTTCTTGACGATGATCGCCTGCGCGCCCGGCGAAGGCGCTTCCTGCGCGACATACACGAAGCGCGCATGCGCAGCTTGCGCGAAGATCGGCACGGTGTCGGCAACGTCGGCGCTGAAATCGACGGCATCGACGTTGAGTGCTTCCGTCAACGGCAAGCCGCTCGTGAACTCATTCCACGAGACACGCACGTTTAACGGCGCGAGTGCTTTTTCGAGCGTGCCGCGTGCCTTGAGCAGCGTGATGAGCGTCGATGATTTCTGATAGCCGATGCGCAGTGCAATAGGTGCACCCGACGATTGCGCAAAGCTCTGCGCAGAAACCAGCGCAGAACTGAGCGAGACCAGAGAAACGAGTGCGAGGCGAGCGAAGGCTCGACGTGTCATATACGCCATACGTGTATTCCGTTTTCTGTATTGATTCGGGCGAGAGAATGGATCGATGCGCCATCGTAGCAACGGAATCGGCGCTTTCTAAGCGAATGTTTTAGCTATGGATCGCACGCTTGCAGATAAGCGAAGACTCTATGAAACGCGAACGAAACGCGTCATTCAAAAGATGCAAACCATAAATATTGCTGAGAGATAAACATATAGAAATAGAATAATTCTCACCGCGCGCCTTCGTCGTTACGCTTGCTTGCATATCGATTGCGAGGGCTTATGAGCGCTTCTGTTCCAACGTCTTTTTCTGCGCGGCGACGTGTGCTTCGCGCACTTGCTACGACGCCTGCTATCGCGGCAATGGGTGTATCGAGTGCGCGCAATGCACTCGCTGCCGACTCGGCGTCGACCACAATCGTGCTCGGCGATCAGGCGGGCGGCACACGTGCGCTGGCTGAAGCGGCCAAAGTACTCGACGGCACGCCGTACGCGTTTCGCTGGGCCAACTTTCAGGGCGCTGCGCCGCTCTTCGAGGCACAACGCGCGGGCGCTGTCGATCTCGCACCCGCTGGCGATCTGCCTGTGCTCGCGGCGGCTGTCGGTGATCCGACCTTGAAGATCGTCGCGACGCGTGTCGGCTCCGGCGCCCAACTCGGCATTCTCGTTGCGCAGGATTCGAAGATTCGCACGGTCGCGGATCTGAAGGGACGCACGGTATTTATTTCGTCGGCACGCGGCAGCATTTCGCAGTTCCAGCTATATGGCGCACTGGCGGAAGCGGGACTGTCGAAAGACGACGTGTCCGTGCGTTTCATCCTGCCCGTCGATGCATTCGCCGCCTTCGCTTCCGGTTCGATTGAAGTGTGGGCAACATTCGATCCTTACTACGGCATCGCGGTACAACGCGGCGCGCGCATTCTGCGCGACGGCACGGGCATCAATAGCGGACTGGGCTTCATCACCGCATCGGGCGCGTCACTTGCCGATGCCCGCAAGCGTGCTGCAATCGCAGACGTTCTGCAGCGCTATCAGCGGGCGGGCGACTGGGCCGTCGCGAACGCCGACGCTTACGCGCAGATCTACGCGACCCTCACGCGTTCGCCGCTCGACGCCGCAAAACAGATCACGAAGCGCGCGTCGCTCAAACAGCACTTGGTCTCCGACGCCGACATCGCGGCATTGCAAAAGGTCGCCGACGCCGCGTATCGCGATGCGATCCTGCCGCGCCGCATCGACGTGCGCGCGATCTCGGACACGACCATCGGCAGCGCGTAAGCCGCATTTTCAAGGAGCGTATCGACATGTCCTCATCCACTCAGGCAATCGATCTCACCGGCCTGAACGCAGACAATACCGCCGCGCCGCGCGATATCAGCAAGCAGGTGGCCGCCGTGCTGGCGACGCTGGCGTGGCTCGGCGGCGCGGCCGTGACGCAATGGTGGCACGCACTCGACGACTGGCCGTACACGGGCGAACTGGTGATCCTGAAGCTCGCGCTGGCGGCGTTGTCGGCGGCCATCGGCGTGCGAGCCTTCCTTGCTAACGGTTCGTCCACGCCGCATGTGGAAACGAAGCGCACGCGCATCGATACATGGATCGCGGCCTCGCCATGGCTGCTCGCGCTGGCGATCGGCATCACGGCATGGGAAATCGTCACCGCGCAGCTTGAATGGCTGCCACGACCTTTCTTTGCGCCGCCTCAGGCGTTGATTGCGGTGTATTTCGATGATCTGCCGAGGCTTGCATCGAGCGTCGCGCATTCGTTCGTGTTGCTCGCGTATGGCTATCTGCTCGGCGCGCTGACGGGTTTCGCGATCGGCGTGAGCATCGGCTGGTCGCGTGCGGTGGGCTACTGGCTGCATCCCGTGTTGCGTCTGATCGGGCCTTTGCCTGCTACTGCGTGGCTGCCGCTCGCGTTCTTCTTCTTTCCGTCGAGCTTCAGCGCAAGCGTGTTTCTGATCGCGCTGGCCAGTGCGTTTCCTGTGGCTGTGCTGACGTGGTCGGGCGTCGCGGGTGTGAATTCCGCGTACTACGACGTCGCGCGCACGCTGGGCGCACGCGCATCGTTCCTGATCTTGCGTGTGGCGATACCTGCCGCGTTGCCGTCGGTGTTCGTCGGGCTTTTCATGGGGCTGGGCGCGTCGTTTTCGGTGCTGATCGTCGCGGAGATGATGGGCGTGAAGGCGGGCCTTGGCTGGTATCTGCAATGGGCGCAGGGCTGGGCAGCGTACTCGAACATGTACGCCGCGCTGCTCGTGATGGCGCTGATGTGTTCCGGTCTGATCACGCTGCTGTTCAAGGTGCGCGACCGTCTGTTGGCCTGGCAAAAGGGATTGCTCAAATGGTAGCAGCTACTCAAGCAGCGCACGCGCACGCGGATGCGCGGCAGGGCGCGCGTATCGATGTGCGCAACGTCAGTCATCGCTTTGCATTGCGCGGGGAGTCGCTCCCCGTACTGGACGACATCAGCCTGACCGTCGAGCCGGGCGAGTTCGTCGCGCTGCTCGGACCGAGCGGCTGCGGCAAGTCCACGTTGCTGCGTCTGGTCGCGGGGCTCGATACGCCCGCGCGCGGCGCGCTGCATGCGAACGGCGAGCCGATTGCCGGGCCGGACCCGTCGCGCGTGGTCGTGTTTCAGGATCCGACGCTGTTCCCGTGGCGCACCGTGCGCGACAACGTGGGGCTCGGTCCGCAAGCGCAGCGCGCCGGACGTGATCGCCCAACGCGTGACGATACGGCGGCGCGCATCGACGCAGCGCTCGAACTGGTCGGCCTCGACCAGTTTGCCGATGCGTTCCCGCATCAACTGTCGGGCGGCATGGCGCAGCGCGCGGCGCTGGCGCGCGCGCTCGTCAACGATCCTCAACTGCTCGTACTCGACGAACCGTTCGGCAAGCTCGATTCGCTGACGCGCATCCGCATGCAGGGCGAACTGGTGCGTTTGTGGCAGGCCGCGCGTTTTTCGGTGCTGCTCGTCACGCACGACGTCGAAGAGGCGCTGTATGTGGCGAATCGCGTGATCGTGCTGAGCGAACGCCCGGCGCGCATCGTTGCGGAAGTGCGCAACGACGCACCGTATCCGCGACATCGTGACGACCCGAAGCTCGTCGCGCTGCGCCGCGAAGTGCTGGCGCAACTCGGCCTCGATACATGAACCTGCTCACGACCACACTACGCATTGGACAACAACGATATGAAACCCGACGACAACACTGAGCATTCGACGCCCGACAACCCGTCGCGCCGCACATGGCTGCGCAAGACTGCGTGGACGGCGGGCGCGGCCGCGCTGGGCGGCGCGTCGTTCCTGCCCGGCCTGCGCGCCGTGGCGGCGGACGAAAACCTCAAGCCGCTCAAGCTCTCGTGGAATGCGGGCGCGATCTGCACGGCGCCCGTGCCCGTCGCCGTCAATCAGGGGTTCTTCCGCAAGCACGGGCTCGATGTCGAACTGATCAACTTCGCCGGGTCCACCGACCAGTTGCTCGAAGCGATCGCCACCGGCAAGTCCGATGCGGGCGTCGGCATGGCGCTGCGCTGGATCAAACCGTTGGAGCAGGGCTTTGACGTAAAGCTGACGGCGGGCATCCACGGCGGCTGCATGCGCCTGCTTGCGACGAAGGCATCGGGCATCGTCGATCTGCAAGGGCTGAAAGGCCGCACCGTCGGTGTGAGCGATATGGCGAGCCCCGCGAAGAACTTCTTTGCGATCTCGCTGAAGAAGATCGGTGTCGATCCGGACAACGATGTGCACTGGCGGCAATATCCCGCGACCTTGCTCGGCGAAGCGCTGAAAAAAGGCGAAGTGCACGCGATTGCCGACGGCGATCCGACCATCTGGACGCTGCGTGAGTCCGACCATTTGCAGGAAGTGTCGAACAACCTGTGCGGTGAATACGCGAACCGCGTGTGCTGCGTGCTGGGCGTGCGCGGCTCGCTGATCCGCAAGGACCGCGCGACTGCGCAGGCATTGACACAGGCATTGCTCGAAGCGACGGAGTGGACGGCGAATCATCCCGCCGAAGCCGCCGCGATCTTCGCACCGAATGCGCCGAGCGCGAATGTCGCGCAATTGACGGCGATGCTGAAGAGCCATACGGACCATCATCATCCTGTCGGCGATGCGTTCAAGAAAGAGATCGCACTGTATGCCGACGATCTGAAGTCGGTCGGCGTCATCAACACCGGGACCGATTCGAACCGATTCGCAACCCGCGTGTTTTCCGACGTGCTCGCCTGAGCGCTTCGAGCCAGACTCGCGGCACGCTCTGTGCCGCGCTTTCTCGCGCTTCGCGGTGTCCGCCGCGAAGCGTATCCCTTCGCGTGATCGCGTATGCATCGTTACTGTATGGATGCTTACACCGCCGTGCGAATCCGATAAAAATCCCTGCACGTCGAAAGCATCGGCTGCGCGCGCGCGTCACTATGAGCGGCCATCGACAGGCAACGGCTTTAAACATGCTTACGCCGCCTGTCGCGTCGAACGAAGCGCAACTGGCGTTGGAATAAACGTTGCCGCGCGCTGTTGACGAGAGTTCGGGACGCATTACGCGAGAATCGCGCCCCGCCCGGACAGCCATGCCGCAGCCGGCGCGCGATGCGCGGCGGTTCCTGGAGCAGGGTCCGCTATTCGGGGCGAACCATACTGCAATGCGGGGCGCCGCTGCTGCGTGGCCGTCCCGCGCGTGGCGCGTGATCCGGCATTTTTCATTCTCCCGCTCTCGACATGAACATGGAACGCGTGTCCCTTCTTGCCAAACAAAACCCGACATTGAAGCTGACGCTCGCGGGCGGACTGGCCCTGGTTGTCTTTCTGGTCGATTCGTTTGGTCACTACGCGACGGCAATCATGGTGTTGTATTCGATCGTCGTGATGCTGGTGGCGACCGTGTTGTCGCGGCGCGGCACGCTGATCGTCGCGATTGCGTGCATCTGGGCGACGGTGCTCGGCTATCTGATCGGGCATCTCGACGAAGATTCGTTTTCGGCGCTCGCCCGCGCGACGGTTGCCTGTCTGTCGATTGTCGCGACGACGGCGCTGACCTTGCGCATACAGGCCGACAGCGCGCGTCTCGAGGAGCAGGTGCGAGAGTTGCACGACACGCATGAAGCATTGAACCGATCGACCACCGAGCTGGCGCATGCCACGCGTGTGACGATGCTTGGCGAACTGGCGGCATCGATTGCACACGAAGTGAGTCAGCCGCTTGCCGCGATCACCACGCACGGCGAAGCAGGTTTGCGCTGGCTGCGGCGCGAAAAGCCCAATCTGGACGAGGCGTGTCATGCGTTCGACGCGATGGTGAGCAATGCGCGCCGGTCGAGCGAGATCATCCGCCGGATACGGGCGCTGGCCAGCAAGAGCGAACCGACGTTTGCGCTGCTGGATGTCAATAGCCTTGCTGTCGAGACGATCGATTTGCTGGATCGCGAGGTGAAGCGTTACGGTGCTGTTGTGAGAATGAATCTCGCGGCGGGTGAATTGATCGTGAACGGCGATCGGGTGCAATTGCAGCAGGTGTTGATCAATCTTGCCGTCAATGGATTGCAGGCGATGTCGTCGGTTCAGGACCGGGCGCGCGTGTTGAATGTGCGGACGCACGTTGAAGATGGGCAGAGGGTTTTTCTGACTGTTGAAGACTCTGGTGTGGGTATTTCGCCTGAGGTTGCGGCTAACCTGTTTAGTGCTTTTTTTACGACGAAGTCGGAGGGGATGGGGTTGGGGTTGTCTATCTGTCGTTCGATTGTTGAAGGACATGGTGGGTCTATTTCTTGTGATACGGGGACGGGTTCTGGTGCGCGGATGCGGGTTGAGCTTCCTGTTTATGTCTGTGTTGACGCTTGAGCGCGTCGGGCCTGGTTTTTTTGGTTTTTCGCTGGCAAAAGAAAGCCGCTGAACACCGCTCGCTCCTGTGTTTGCCCACGGGCCCCCAACGGCCCC
This sequence comes from Burkholderia sp. Ac-20365, assembly GCF_017104715.1. GTDB lineage: Bacteria > Pseudomonadota > Gammaproteobacteria > Burkholderiales > Burkholderiaceae > Paraburkholderia. The sequence continues at coordinate 65,534 of NZ_JAAGPI010000028.1, read as the reverse complement.
GTCCTGTTCGCGGTATCGTTCTTTTCGATGCCCGCTGCCAGCGCTCTTATTGAGCGCCTCACCCGCTTCATACTCCCGCGTCGCCTCTAGCGCAATCAAATCGCCCACGTCCTATAGCGGCAAACTGTGTGTGGGCTCTCGCGCCGAACACGGATCACTTCGGACTGGAAAGCCGGATCGGTCGTGGGAGCGGTGATGGTGTGGCACGCGCGGTTTGCCGGTGATTTCGGTTTCGCGGAAACTGCGAAGGTGATGAGGCGGGATGCGACGACGTACCCGATTGCCGCATCTTTCGATCGGTTGACCCGTTTTCAGTTGTCTTCGTGTGTGGCGAGGCACTCGGTAGGCCTGGATGTTTGCGTCGGCTTGCGCAATATTCGTATCGCGGAAGCGGCCTTTGCCGAATGGGAGGCGCAGCATACGTCGCGGCCGGAAGCGGCGGCGTTGCTGCGCGGACCAGGAATTCTAGAACTTGTAGTCAAGTCCGACCGAAAAAGCCATCGGATGACCACCTGCGTAACAGAACGGCGCACCGGCGGAAATTGAACTGCCATCGTGACAGTCGTACGTGACGCTTCTGCCGCCTGCACCCAGTGCATAGTGGGCATTCGCCTCGTTGATCAGCAATGCGTAGTTTGCGTAGATGGACAGATTCTTGTCGACCACATGCCGATACAACAACGAGAACAGATTGGCGGCATTTGGCGGATTCGCGATGCCAAGTGCGTTCGGGTCGGCGGGTGCAGTATTGTGCTGACCGGGGTCTCCTGGCGTGCCGCCCGCATGTGCCCAACCGAAGCTTGCGAGGTCCTTGGGCGTGATGACCTGTGTCAGCGAGATCCAGAACCCGTTGCGGCTGCGTTCGTTCTGCGACTCCAGGTACGACGGGATCTTCCGGCGCAGCCATTCGTAGATCCCGCTGACCGTGGTGCCCGTCGAGAAGGTGTACTGCCCGCCAACCTTGAAGGCCCATTCGTTGCCGATGTCATTGGGATCCGTGCCGTCGGCCGAAGTCGCCGCAGCTGGCGTATTGGTGACGTCGCCGGACCGGTTCACGCCGCGATGCAGTTCGTAGGCTGCCGTCAGGTAGAGCGGGCCGCGTGTGTAGGCGACATTCGCGCTGTACGCGGTGCCGTAGCTGCCGTCGTTACAGGCGACGGGTCCGCCGCCGCTGCCAGGTATGTTGCCGCCCGTGCAATCGGATTCGCCCGAAGCCTGCGTCGAGTTTTCGTACCCCCGGTTTTGCCCAGGGGACACGAGCGCATTGAACGTGACGCCGGAGAAACTGGGCGACTCATACCAGATTGCATGATCGAGGCGCGTGCCGAACTCGACCCGATTATCGCCGCCTGTATTGCCCATGATCGCCGCGTAGTCGCCAGGTGTGCCGGAGAACGGATTCATGCGCTGCGTCGACGTCTTGTAGGGCGCATCCGTTTTGCCGATCTTCAATGCACCCCAAGCCGGAGATGCCAGACCAATGAAGCTGTTGCGCGAGGTCAACGCACCCTTCACCGTTGAATCTTGCGCGGAGTTCGAATTGGCCGTGCCCGCTGTCGCAGATACGTCGATCTGTGTTTCCAGCTGGAACACGAACGCCAATGGCGAGGCGCCGAAGTTGTGCTGGCCGCGCACGCCGAGATACGACAGGTTCGAAGAGATATCCGGCTGCCAACCCATGTTGCCTGCCGGCGAGACGACCGTGCCGTCGGGTCGCGTGTAGCTGCTCTTCAGCCCTTTGGTCGCATAGTCGGCGGAAAGATTCAGATCGCCGTAGAACTCGATGTTGCCGATGGCGGTCAGGAATTCCCGTATGCGCGAGGGCATGCCGCTGCTCCAGGCCGGACCGCTAGACGCACCCGGTTCAGCGGCTGTTGACGACGCGGCCGCAGGCGCTTCCGCGTACGCAGTTGCTGCCCGGCTGGAAGGAGGTGCTGTACCTGCGTGTTGCGCAGGGGCAGATGTTTCGCCGTTCGCTCGACCAGACTGGCTCGCTGTCAATTGGTCCAGGCGCACGCTCAAGGTGGCGAGTTGCCGCCGAAGATCCTGTATCTCCTGATCACGCGATTCGGGAAGCGCTTGCGCATACGCGGATGATCCGATGCCTCCCGATACGATACCTGCAAGCAAAAGGAGGCCTTCACCCAGCCATAGGCGGGTTGACAGTTTCATATGTTGTCTCCAAACCTGCTGTTGGATTTATTAGCGCCACAAGCCAGGAGGCAAGGGCACATTGACGTCAGGTTAGTGATCCTATTGATTTCGTACTGTTACTAACCTGCGAGGAGACTTTATGGATGGGAGACGCGAAAGAACATTAATTATTTTTTATGGTAACGATCAGGAAATGAAAGAATTCTTTCTTTCTTCTTCCATTGTTAATTGCAAAAAGCATTCGAAATAAAAACGAAAGCAATGCAAAAATCTTCCTGCGCAATCGCCTGAAAGCGACGTGGTTCATGCGGGGTAAGGCGCAGATCTCATTGTGTAGGTCTGTGCATTCGACCTGGAATAGCAAGGTCAGATTTTGAGATGCCTTCTCAATAATTACATATTGTTTTTAATTTGATAGGCGTTTTCAGTTTTGCGATTCGCCTTATGTTTTCAGTGATGAATAGGGTGATGGATATTTTATGCGACTGGTTATGTGAATCATTTTCAGGTTGAAAAGGCAAAGTAATCTTTTATAAGCCGGTAAAGTGATCGATCCGTCTGGCATCGATAGTAAAAAGCCCGTTCATGTAACGGGCTTCGCATGACACAGCAGTACTCCTGATGCAGCTGGCACGTTGTTGTCAGCGATCTCTGAGATGCGCGCCGGTCTGGCAATGCGACCGCTTCCGCAAACTTCTCATCGCGAGCCTTCGCGTAGCGCCGCGTCATGCGGCCGTCCTTGTGGTCGAGCAGCTTCTTCACGGGACAGCGCCTGAAGCACCAAAGCAAAACGTGGAGACAACAAAAACAGACCACCTCAGCGTCGCAGACAAACCCAAAGAAAAAACATCACACCGCGCCGCCAACCTTCGAATGCCTCTCCCGCGTAAGCTTCTCATGCACATCATTCGTGAGCCTGGCAATCTGCTCCGTAAGATCCCGCGTCAACTCCGTCAACTCGGTGTTCTGCCGCAAAAGCTCCTGCATCTGCGCAGCCTGATGCGCCAACGCCTTGTCACGCCGCTCAGCCGCGAGCGCTAGCGCTTCGCGATGCCGTGCATCGGCATCCGCATGTGCCTTGTCGCGATCGGCCTGGCGGGTCTGCGCAAGCAGGATCAAAGGCGCGGCATAGGCCGATTGCAGGCTGAATGCCAGATTCAACAGCACGAACGGATATACATCAAAGTGGGTAACACCGCAGACGTTCAACGCAATCCAGATCGCGACGATCACGGTCTGCGACAACAGAAACGTCGGCGTGCCGAAGAATCGCGCGAACGACTCCGCCTTCAGCGCAAACCAGTCGTTGCCGAATGCAGTCGAAAGATGCGCATGAGGAAGCTGAAAACGCAGATGATCACGTGACTCGTCGTTGTGCTGAGTGTGAACACAATCGTCGCCGTTTTGCGACGCAAGATACTTCGAATTGCTTTCCATGATTGCGGAGAAAAATGCCTGACCGGATGTATGCCGAGCATAGTGCTTTATCACGCAATGCGATTTCGCAATCGCACGCAGGTACTGGCGTCCGCACGACGCGAGCCACGACGCGAAAAAACGCGAATGGTCGTGCAGATACCAAAGCGTCGGGGCGATACACAAGGCATGTACTTCATTAGCCTGGATACTGGACTCATACGCGATGCACCGATGCAATGAAAGACCGCACGGCGCTGCGCGCGTATTTTGCGCATCAGTCAAGGAGTTCAAGTCATGGCTACGTTTGTATTGAAAGATGGTACCCAGCTCTTCTATAAGGATTGGGGTTCAGGTCAACCGGTAGTGTTCTCGCACGGCTGGCCGTTGAATGCCGACGCGTGGGACGCACAGATGATGTATCTCGCGGAGAAGGGTTATCGCGTGATCGCTCACGACCGGCGCGGCCACGGCCGTTCGAGCCAGCCTTGGGACGGTAACGATATGAGCCGTTATGCGGACGATCTCGCGGAACTGATCGAGCATCTCGATCTGAAGGATGCCGTGCTGGTCGGTCACTCGACGGGCGGCGGCGAAGTCGCGCGTTACATCGGACGTCATGGCACCCAGCGCGTGCGCAAGGCAGTGCTGATTTCCGCTGTGCCGCCGCTGATGCTGAAAACGCCCGCCAATCCGGGCGGCCTGCCGGTTTCAGTATTCGACGACATCCGCAAGGGCGTGATCGAAAATCGCTCGCAGTTCTTCAAGGATCTCGCCGTGCCGTTCTATGGCTTCAATCGCGAAGGTGCGAAGCCATCGCAGGGCACGATCGATGCGTTCTGGTATGCCGGCATGCAATGCTCGATCAAGAGCGCGTACGACTGCATCAAGGCATTCTCCGAAACCGACTTCACGGAAGACCTGAAGAAGATGACCGTGCCGACGCTGGTGCTGCAAGGCGACGCGGATCAGATCGTGCCGCTGGACGACTCGGGCAAGCTGTCGTCGAAACTGGTTCCAAACGGCAAGCTGAAGATCTACGAAGGCGCGCCGCACGGCATGTGCACGACCCATGCGTATCTTGTCAACGCCGACTTGCTGCAGTTCATTCAGGAATAACAGCTGTGGTGTGCGGATCCTGCCGGTTATCCGGGCACGGGCAGGGTCTGGTCGTTCCCGTGCCGCGAGCAATCGCGCCACGGGTAACGGTGCTATTGAGCCGGTTCTTCGCGAGTCGCGAGCACAGGAAGTTGATCGTTATACAGGCCGTATTCGCGCGCCTCGCTGATATCGACGAGGCGCAGTCCGCTCGACGTGAATCGGCGCGCCGGTTCAGAGCGTACGCGACGACGCATCAGTATCGCGACGATCGCGGCGCCCGCCGCGCCCATCATCGCGCCCGCCGCGCCGCAAACCAGCGATGCCAGCGCCTGCTTGAGATCGGCTTCGAGGCCAACGCCCGTGACAGAGTAGAAGAGCGTCGGGCCGCCGAGCAAGCCCGATGCGGCGCCCCAGAATGCGCCCGTTGCCGTCCAGTACTTCACGCGTCTGTGCGCCGCGGAATCGTGTGCGGATTGCAGGTTGAATGAGCACGCCGGACGCTGCGTGGATACGAGGGCCAGCCGTTCGCGTCGATCGTTCACGTCTACCTCCTGACTGCCTGTTTCGCATGGCGCCGCATCTATCGAGCACGGCGGTGTGTGAATGCATTGTCAGGTGACTGGAAGGTCGTGGATTACGAAATGACACGGCGTTCAGCCGGTTTGCACGGTCGCGCTACGAAAACGCCGCGAATGCCGCGCGGCCCAGATTGCCCAGCACTGTATCGTTTTGCGGCGTGTGAATGCGTGCACACAGCGCGTCGCGATAGTGCCGTTCAAGCGGATTGTTGCGGCTCAAGCCTGGGTTGCTGCTCGCTTCGAGCGCGAGCTGGACGGCTTCGATCGCCTGCCGGCTCACCAGATATTTGATGGCCGGCGCTTCCGCTACGCTCACATGGCCGACTGCACCTGCGTCGAGCAATACGCGGTTATTGAAAAGCAAGGCGTCGATACGTCCCACCGTCTGCTGAAAACTGTCGAGACTCGATAACGGCGCATCCAGGCTCAAGGGCACGCGCTGTGCCGTCCACTGCACGAACCAGTCGCGCGCCGCACGTGCGACGCCGTCGTAGATCGACGGCAATAGCACGTTCATCCACACGCTCGTCACAGGGTCTATGCCGTTGGCCGGGCCGGGTGCCTGCAGATCGACTGCATGATCGAGTGGCACGCGCACGTCGTCGAAGACCACTTCGTGACTGCCCGTCGCGCGCATGCCGAGATGATTCCATGGCTCGCCGAAGCGGATGCCGGGCGTGTCGCGATGCACGAGCCACGTACCGACGCGCGGGGATGCGTCATCAGTACGACCCCAGACGGCAAACCATGTCAGTCCCGGACTACCCGTCGAGTAGAGCTTGCGGCCGTTCAATATCCAGTGGTCGCCTCGCTGTTTGCCAACAGTAGTGGGCAATCCGCCGCGCGACGGCGAACCGAGTTCCGGCTCGACGCGCAACGAATTGATCAGCGCGCCATGCTCCACGGCGTCGCGCGCGATGCGTTCCTTGAGCGCGACGGGCCAGTTGGGATTGGCCTGCAAACGCAGATGGTAAAGACACTGCATGACGACGATCAATGCCGTCGACGGCTCGCCGCGTGCGATCGCGCGTATCACCTTCAACGCTTGCGCGAGCGTCGCCTCATACCCGCCGAGCGCACGCGGCACCGTCAACGCGAGCAGTCCTGCGCGGCGCAGCTTCGCGAGATTGTCGTGAGGAAAGTGCGGGCCGGCATCGAGTGCAGCGGCGCCTGCTGCGAATTCATTGGTCAATGCTGTGAGCCACGCGTCCGCGCGTGGGCTGTCGAGATCGGCGAGCGCTTCGAGCGCGTCGGTGTCGTGCCCTGCATCGACGGGCGCAGTGTCGGGGTGGCGGCGTGTCATAGATGGCGTCAATTAGAAGGAGAGTTCAGCGCGCATCCAGCGGAAATTGCCGGTCGAAACTCGGCGCGACATCGAGCCGTGTCTTGATGACGTCCGCGCGTTGATAGAGATCGGCGGTCTTTTGCTGTTCGGCAACCACGTGATCGTCGATGGCGACAGGGTGAAGTTGTGCGCGCTGATAGACGGTCTTCAGCACTTCGGGCGGCAAGCCGGTGACGCGCGACTGCATCGCGGCGACTTCGTCGGGATGCGAAAGCGCCCAGCGTTGACCGGCCGCGACGCGCTTCAGGAAGTCGGCGATTTCCGCATGCCTGGCCTTGATCGACTCTTCGGTTGCCGCCTGAAAGCTCAGCCCTGACGAGAGATTCACACCGTTCGCGATGCTGCGGTCGTGATCGCGCTGTTCAGCGAGCGCGACGTACGGGTCCCACGTGGACCATGCATCGACATTGCCCGATGCGAGCGCGGCTTTTGCATCGGCGGGCTGCATGAAGCGCAACGACACGTCGGACAGCTTGATGCCGGCGCGCTCAAGCGTGGCGATAGCGAGGTAATGACCGATCGAGCCGCGCGTTGTCGCGATGCGCTTGCCTTTCAGATCGGCGGCGTTTTTGATGGGCGATTGATCCGGGACGATGATCGCGAGATCGACAGGTTGCGAGCGCGTCGCCGCAACGGCACGTACTTTCGCGCCAGCGGCATACGCGAAGATCAGCGGTGCGTCGCCCAGACCGCCGACGTCGATCGCACCTGCATTCAGCGCTTCTCCTAGCGGTTGCGCGGCAGGGAAGTTGAACCATTCGATCTTGTACGGTACATCCTTCAGTTGCCCCGACGCTTCGAGAATGCCGCGTGTCTGCAATTGCTGATCGCCGACCTTCAGGGTCGTTTCGGCATGAGCGGAGAACGGCGCAATGGATAACGCAACGAGAAGAAGTCGGGCGAGAAGACGATGCATGATGGTTCGTTATCGACGCAAGTGAATATGAAAAACACACGATACGCAGGCGTTTTTTATAAGGCAAACGCATTGTTCTGCTTTACTAATATGCGAGGCCGAAATGCGTGCGCGCTCTTGAAGATGCAGCGACAATCGCGCTAAGCTCGGCGCGTGACGTCGTATCGTTCATCCATCATCAGGCGGAAAGTACTCAATGAAACTCGATGAGATCGAGGCATTCGTCGCTGTCGTACGCAGTCAGTCGTTGAGTCAGGCGGCCAATTCACTGGCGCTCACGCAGCCTGCCGTCACGCGCCGCATTCAGAATTTCGAAGAGGCGCTCGGCGTGGCCTTGCTCGACCGCAATACCAAACCGTTGAAGACGACGCCGATGGGACGCGCCGTCTATGAACAATGCCGCGCAATCGTGCGCGAGGTCGACATGCTCAGGCACCTCGTCACCGACGATGCGCCGCTCGCCGGCGTATTACGGCTCGGCGTTGCGCAGACGGTTGCGGACGTCGCGATGCTCAGGGCGCTGCATGCGCTGCGTGAAGCACACCCGGAATTGCAGGCGCGCGTATCGACGGGTTGGGGCAGTCCGCTGCTGCAAAAGGTCGAAGACGGCGAACTGGATGCGGCCGTCGTGCTGTTGCCCGTTAATCGGACGCTACCCGAAGCACTGGTTGGCGACATGCTCGGGCCGTTGAAGCTGGCTGTCGTCGCACGCAAGGGGAGCATGAAGAAGCGGATCCATACGCTCGCGGACTGTCAGGCACAAGGCTGGGTGCTGAATCCCGATGGCTGCGGCTTTCGTGCTGGATTACAGCACGCGCTCGCTGCACAGGGCTACGCATTGAAGCTGAATCTGGAAACGCTCGGCACCGAGCTGCAACTCGGCCTCGTTGCGGATGGTGTCGGGTTGGGTCTCGTACCGTTGCCGCTGTTGAACGCAAGCACGCATGCAGCGCAACTCGACGTAATTCAACTCAGTGACTTCAAGCCTGAAATCGCGGTGTGGATGGTGCGTTCGCGTGCGCTCGGCAAGATGCAATCGGCGTTGACAGTGCTGGCGGACAGCATCGAACGAAGCTTCAAGGCCGCGCGTCTGTCGCGCGCGGCCTGAACTACAGCGCAGATCAGATCACGAAGAACCCATGCGTGCCGTCGCGTTCCAGTTGCGCGACTAAACCGTATTCCCACTCCAGATATGCATTCATGGCTTCGCGAGCGTTATCGGTGCCTTCATACGGACGCCGATAACGGTCGATGCGTGGCGACGCGAGATGCGCTTCGCCGCTTTCGACAGGCAAGCCCGCGCGTGTCCACGCTGACGTTCCGCCCTCTAGCACATGCACGGGTTTGCCGGTCAATGCGGCGATCTCAGGCGCGATGTACGGCGCCAGCGCAGCCGTCCCGCATGTGACGACGTAGCGCTTCGCATCGGGCAACGCGCGCAGATCGTCGAATGCATTCGAAAGACGTGAGCGCACGATCCAGTGAGCGCCGGGTATATGCGCTTTCACATGATTCGCGCTCGTCGTGACATCGAGCACGACGGTGCCGCTCGCGTCGTCCGCGAGCCATGCCGCGAGTTCAGATGGGCTCAGTGTCTGCGTGGCGGCGGGCTGCGGTTTGGCCGCCTGCCATGGTCCGCTGGCGGTCAGAGCGTCGAGCGATGCGCCGTCCACCACATAGGTGTCGATGTTCATCTGCGCGAGCCACGTAGCCGTCATGTTCGCGCGCACGCCGTCGTCGTCGAACAGCACGACACGCGCGCCGCGCACGGGCGCGAACATGTCGGTCTCCTGCACCAGTTGTCCGCCCGGCGCGCCCTGGAAACCAGGTGCGTGCGCGCGTTCGTATTCGGCGGGCGTGCGCACGTCGAAGCGATAAGTGGTGCGCGAGGAATCGGCGGCCCAGCGTGCGGCTTCGTCGAGCGTCGTGCGGCTCACGCCGGCGCGTTGCGCGAGCGCCAGTGACGCGCGGCGCGATGCGTCCAGGTCTGCGTTGTCGAGTCCCGCTTGCGGATCGAAGAGCCGGTCGCTGCCATGTTCGAGTTGCTGGCCCGCGAGCGTCCAGCCGATCGTGCCGTTGCGGAGCGCCGCAACGGGATTCGGCAGCCCTGCATTGACGAGCGACTGCGTGCCGATGATGCTGCGCGTGCGTCCCGCGCAATTGACGATCACACGCGTGGTCGGCTTTGGCGCCAGCGCACGCGCGCGCAGCACCAGTTCTGCGCCCGGCACGCTGATGCTGCCGGGAATGTTCATCGTCTGATATTCGTCGAAGCGGCGCGCGTCGAGCACCACGACGTCGTCGCCATTCTTCAGCAGCGCATCGACCGCTTCCGCCGACAGCGACGGCGTATGCCGCTGCGCCTCGACGAACTCGCCGAATGCCTTGCTTGGCACGTTGACGTCGCGAAAGACTTCGCCGCCTGCACGTATCCAGCCGTCCAGGCCGCCATCGAGCAGCGCGACGTTCGTGTAGCCCAACGACGTCAGCTTGTCGGCGGCGCGCTCGGCGAAACCTTCGCCGGCATCGAACAGCACGATGGGCACATCGCGACGCGGCAGACGCGTCCACGCGTCGAGTTCGATACGCGACAGCGAGAGATTGGCTGCGAACAGCGGATGAGACTGCGCATGCGGATCTTCTTCGCGCACGTCGAGCAGCGCGATTTCACGCTTCGCGAGCAGTGCTTCGCGTACGTCCTGATACGTGCGCACGGGATATGACTTCATGAATGACGACGTTCCTTGCTGAGATCCCACAGATTGGGGATGGTTTCGTTCGAATAGCCGGAGATGAAGGGCTTGCTGACGCCATCGGGTGCGTAAGTCGAGCGCAGCACGGCACCAATGTTAGCGCCATAGACGTGAATGCTGACCGACACGCGGTCGTCGTACGCATTGCGCACGCGATGAATATCGCCGATTTGCGGCGACACGGCTTCGACAGCGCCTGTTTCAAGGCGTATTTCGTCGCCCGTCTGCCGGAAGGTGCCGTTGTCTTCGCGTGAGTACGGCGCGGCCAGTTCCGCGCCGCGCAGCACACCGATCAATCCCCACACGGTGTGATCGTGAATCGGCGTCTGCTGTCCCGGACCCCAGACGAAGCTGACAACCGAGAAGCGCTGCTGCACGTCGGCATAGAGCAGGTATTGCTGATAGCGCTCGGCAGAAGGCTGCGCGTAAGCGTCGGGCAACCAGTCGTCCACGTGAATCAGTTCGCGCAATGCATTCGCGCCACGCTCGAGCAACTCGGGTTCATCGGCTTTCGCATCGACCAACGCCGCGATTTCACCTACGAAATGACGCAGTTTGTGATTCGCCATCAGTCGAGCAACTCCGGCTCGGCTTCGACGAGGCCTTCGTACAGGCTCTCGAATGCGTGCTGTGCGCCGCCTGGACGGCCAACCTGCTGATGCGTCAGCGCGGCCATATCGTGCGGGATCGGTTGCGGCGTGCCTGCGGCTTGCGCAAGCAGTTGCGCGTGGCATGCATTGTCGAGTGCGATGTACCACCACGCGGCTGCTTCGACGGTTGGCCCCGCTGTCAGGATGCCGTGATTCTTCAGGATCACAGCCTTGTGCTGGCCGAGTGAATCGGCGATACGCGCGCCTTCGTCCGTGTCGAGCACGACGCCTCTGAAGTCGTCGAATAGCGCATGGTCCTCGTAGAACGAGCAGGCGTCCTGCGTCAGTGGATCGAGCTTGCGTCCCAACGCGGACCACGCCTTGCCATAGAGCGAATGCGTGTGTGCCGCGGCCACGACGTCGGGCCGTGCTTTGTGAATCGCCGCGTGTATCGCGAACGCGGCCTGGTTTACAGGGCCGTCGCCAACAACGATCTCACCATGACGATTGACGAGCAACAGGTCGGACACGCGGATGCGCCCAAAATACTTGCCGAGCGGATTGACCCAGAAATGATCGGTCCATTCGGGATCGCGCGCAGTGATGTGTCCCGCGAGACCTTGCGCGAAGCCGTAACGCGCGAACAGACGGAATGCGCCTGCCAGGCGTTCCTGCCGATGGCGACGCTCCTGAGCGATCGTGCGCTGCGGCGCGGTGTCATCGTCGAACCAGAACTTGCGCACGGGTGTCCGGCGGAAATCGGCGGCCTTTGTATCGTGGAGTACGGTGCTCATATGCTGGTCTGCTCCGTTATCACGCCGCGCGGCGGGCGCGGGACGTGAGTTCGCGCGTCGCGGGAATCAGTTCGCGGCCATAGTCGATCGCATCTTCGAGCGGATCGAAGCCGCGCACGAGAAACGTCGTCACGCCGAGTTCATAGTATTCGGAGAGCGTTTGCGCGACCTGTGCAGGCGTGCCGACCAGCGCAGTCGAATTCGAGCGTCCGCCGATTTCCTTCGCGACAGCTGTCCACAACCGGTCGTCGGCACGCACGCCGTCACCGGATGCCGCGAGCAGACGTTTTGCGCCTTCGCTCTGCTGCGGGCCGCTGCGCGAAAAGCCCTGTTCGACGCGCAGGCGCCGCGTCTCTTCCAGAATGTGTTCGGCGCGTTCCCACGCGGCCTTTTCCGTCGATGCAAGGATCGGACGGAACGACACGGAGAAGCGCACATCGCGGCCGTGTTTCGCGGCTTCGGCGCGCACGCGCGCGATCAGTTCCGCGACCTGCTGCTTCGATTCACCCCACAGCGCGTAGACATCGGCATGCTTGCCCGCAACCGTGAGGGCAGCGCCTGATGCGCCGCCGAAATAGATCGGCACATGCGGCGTCTGTTTCGGCTTGACGTCGGAGAAGGCCTTTTCGAAGCGATAGAAACGGCCTTCATGATCGAACGGTTCGTTTTCGGTCCAGACACGCCGCAGAATCTGCAGATACTCGTCGGTGCGTGCATAGCGTTCGTCGTGCGAGAGATAGTCGCCGTCGCGGCGCTGGTCTTCGTCACTGCCGCCGGAGATGAAGTGCACGGCGAGACGTCCGCCGGAGAAATGATCGAGTGTGGCGAGTTGCCGTGCGGCCAGCGTCGGCGCGACAAACCCCGGACGATGCGCGAGCATGAAATTCACGCGCGACGTGACGCTTGCGGCATAGGCAATCGTGATCGTCGCATCGGGGCTCGTCGAGCTATGCGGCACCAGGATGCGGTCGAAGCCCGCGTTTTCGTGGGCCTGCGCGAAGGTGCGCACGTAGTCGGTATCGATCGCCGGGCCTTGCGGGAGATGCGTTTCCGATACCTTGCGCTGCTGGATCATGCCGATGAATTCGACGCTCACGTTGGCTCCTTGCCGTATGTTCCGCTTCGACGGACGTTTGAGTGTGAAAGCAGACGCACACGGCGTCCACAGGTCGAATTCAGGTTATCAGCGCGTTATGCAAAAATTAAATAGTAAATTCAGATAAAGATATCGGGTGCGCATGTTAGACGCGGCGCTTCATGATGCTGTGGGCAGTTGCTGCAGAAGGGCCCATGGAAAGATGCCGCGTTCATGCTTGTCGCTGAATAGAAGCTGTACGCCGTATCCGGCAGGGCGAAGCTCCAGCACGGCGATGTCGTCGGGCACGGCAGACTGCGCGCCATCGAGGCGACTGCGCTTGCACTCTGCGCACGGGCAGAGTTGCCGCAGCACGCGATGCGCAATGCGCCTCGTCGAACCGTCGGGCCAATGCAGCGTGACCGTTTTCCTGTCGATTTCGATCTGCTCAGGTGCTTTCATCGCGCGTTGTCTCCGATCTGCTGTAGCGCAATTCGCACGGCTTTACGGACCTCGGGGTCGGCGTCGTTTAACGCATGCTCGAGCGCGTCTTTGGTCGACGGATCACGCAGTTCGCCGAGCGCGAGCGCGGCTTCCTTGCGCAAGTTGCTGATTGCATGCGATAGCAGCGTGACGAGCGGTTGCGCGGCGGCGCGGTCAGCCAGTTGGCCCAACGAACGGGCAGCGCGCAGCCGCACTTGCCAATAGGCGTCATCGAGCGCGGCGATCAGTGCATCGAGCGCGGCTTGGGCGTGTAGCTTGCCTAGCGTGGTCGCCGCTTCCTCGCGTACTTGCCACGCAGGATCCTTCAACGCGTGCAGAAGCGCGGCCGATGTCGCGCCATCGCTTTCGTGCGCAAAGCCCAATGCGCCAACAGCCGCGCGACGAATCTCCGCGTTCGTGTCGTGCGTCGCGACACGCGCTAGCGGCGCGAGCGCGCGCGTGTCCTTGAGCCAGCCGAGCACGCCGACGGCTTCGACGCGCACGTCGGCATCATCGTGATCGAGCGCGCGCACGGCACTCGAAAATGCGTCGGCGTAACGCAACTCGCGCAACGCACGCAAGATGGACGCTTGCACGAAGGGCTCGGGATGGTCGATCCAATCGCACAGCACGTCACCGGAAGACGCATCTTTCAATGCCGACAGACTGGATGCAGCGGCTACGCGCACGTCTCGTTCTGCATCTGTCAACGCTTCGCACAATGCAGCGACGATCTCCCGTTGTTCCCATGCGCCGAGTACGCGCGCCGCTTCGCTGCGCACGTCGGCGGATGTGTCGTGTTTCAGCGCGGCGACGATGGGTTGCAGCGCGTCGGGATCTTCGAGATCGGCGAGTTCGAGCAACGCGATGCGTCGCACGACAGCGTCCGCATCGGCGAGACGCGGCAGTAACGCAGCCGCTTCCGGCGCGAGTGAGTGGGGATCGTAAGTCAGAAAGGTCGGCTCGGTCATGAACGATTCGAGAGTAAATGGGCGCGGCGTCATGCCGTTTCGCGCAGCAGCGCAAGGCACTGGCGTTTGATATCGATGAACGCGGGATCGAGCGTCGTGTCGTCGCGGCGCGGACGCGGCAGCGGTACGGCAATATCGGCAATCACGCGTGCGGGCCGTTGCGACAGCATCAGGATGCGGTCGGCGAGAAACAGCGCTTCTTCGATATCATGCGTGACGAACACGACGGTGGTGCGCACCTTTGCCCAGATATCGAGCAAGAGACTCTGCATCATGCGTCGCGTTTGCGCGTCGAGCGCGCCGAACGGCTCGTCCATCAGCAGCACGCGAGGCCGGTTAATCAGCACGCGCGCGATCTCCACGCGTTGCTGCATGCCGCCCGATAGCTGCGCCGGATAGTGCGCATCGAAGCCGCCAAGTCCGACAAGCTCCAGCAATTCGGCCGCTTGCGCGCGCCGCTCGTTCGCGCGGAGTCCCTTCATCTTGAGGCCGAACGCGACGTTGTCGATCACGCGCTTCCACGGAAACAGCGTGTGCTGCTGAAACACCAGACCGCGTTCGGGATGAGGGCGATCGACGGTTTCATCGTCCACGGCGATCGAGCCCTGCGAGGCCGCGATGTGACCAGCGATCGCGCCAAGCAGTGTCGATTTGCCGCAGCCGGAAGGGCCGAGCACGCAGACGAACTGACCGGGCGCGATATCGACGTCTAGCCCGTCGAGCGTGGCGATGCGTGCATGCGGCGGCCCGAGTTCGACGGCGAGGTCGCGCACGCGGATACTCGCGGGCACGCTGGCAGTTTGAAGGACGACGGTGCTCATCGGCGGGTCTCCTGCAATCGATACCACGGCGTGAGCGCAACGCCCAGTCGCTTGACGAGCACACTGCTGCCCATTCCAAGCGCGCCGATCAACGCCATGCCGACGACGATGTCCGGGTAGTTCTGCAACGTGTACGACTCCCACGTGAAGTAGCCGATGCCATACTGGCCCGCGATCATCTCCGCGGTCACGAGGCAGAACCAGGCGGTCCCCATGCCGATAGCAAGGCCCGTGAAAATGGCGGGCGCCGCGCCCGGCAGCACGACTTCCGTATAGAGCGCGAGCGGTTTCGTGCCGAGGCTGCGCGCCGTTGCGACGAGACGCGGATCGACGCCTTCGACGCCATGCACGGTGTTGAGCAGAATCGGAAACAGCGCGCCGATGAACGTGATGAACATCATGCTGAGTTCCGACGACGGAAACATCAGGATCGCGAGCGGTATCCACGCGACGGCGGGAATCGGGCGCAGCACTTCGAGCGCGGGCAGCGCGGTATCTTCGACGGCGCGATAGCGGCCGATCGCGAGCCCCAGCCCGATACCCACCACGGCTGCCGCGCAGAAGCCCGCCAGCACGCGCCAGATGCTCGCGGCGAGATGCATCGGCAGTTTGGGGGAGTGCAGCAGCGACCACAACGCGGGCAGCGTATCGGAAGGCGCGGGCACGTTCGCGAACGTGATGAAACCCGCCGACACCTTGAAGTGCACGGCCAGTTGCCACAGCGCGACGCACATCGCGAGCGATGCCGCGCGCCACGCGCGACGTACTGCCGACGGCGAGAGGAGCGGCGGGCGCTCGCGTGCCGATGTGCGTCTGTCGTCGATCCCGAAGATCGCAGCCATAGATGTTCTCCCGATGTTGCGTGACGATGCGATGCGTTCAGCGCGACGCGACGGCTTGTGCTGCGCCCGTTTTCGCGGCCGCATACTCGACGACGGAACCGGAAACCTGCTGCGCGTAGCGGTCGGCTGTGGCTTTCAGCAGGAACGCGGTGATCGCGCCATGTGCGTCCTTCACGTACCACGCCTGGTCCGCGAACAGCTTCAGCCCGCTTGTATGGTCATGGACGAACACAGCCCGCGCCTTGCCGCCCGACTGTTCGGCCTTGGCGAGCGCGGCGAACGCTTCATCCGCCGATACGTAATTGCGGACCTTCGCTTCGCTGTCGAGCCAGACCTGGGCGACATCGTTGAAATCGCGGATCGGTTTGCCGGTTACTGCGTCGTTGGCGACAAGCGGCTGCTTCGCGTAGTTCTTCAGCGCGGCGTCGTAGTCGAGGCCGGATTGCCTGAATGCTTCGCGGATATAGCGGTCGTCGATGAAGGTGTTCACATCCAGATCGACGTCGGTCTTCTTCAGCAGCTTGAGCGTTTCGATGGCCGTCGCCGTGGCCTGGCGGTACTCCGGCTTCCAGGTGAGATCGCGCGTTTGCAGACCGAGCGGGCCGTGATACAGATAGTCGACAGCGGCTTCGATGCCCGTCGTTTTCTGGATCAGCAAGCTGTATTTTTCGGGGTCTTGCGCGATCAGCCGGTTTGCCTCGATGGCGGCGCGCAGGTACGCGACCACCACTTCGGGATACTTCTGCGCATAGGCCGAATCGACGAGCGCGCCGTGATACGTCGGCGCGTGGCTTTGCGCGCCGTCGTAGATCTTGCGCGCGATGCCGCGATACGGAAACAGATCGGCGAACGGCACGAAGTCCGCGTGTGCGTCGATCTTGTTCGCCTTTAGCGCGCTGCCCGCCACTTCCGGCGCCTGCGTGATGATGTTCACGTCGGTATCCGGGTTCCAGCCTTGTGCCTTGATCGCGCGCAGCAACATGCCGTGTGCTGTCGACGCGAACGGCACGGAGATCGTTTTGCCCTTGAGATCGGCGATCGAGCGTATCGACGAATTGTCAGGCACGACGATGCCGTTTCCGCTGCCATCCACGCTGCCCGACAGCACGGTGATGAACACGCTCTTGCGTCCCGCCTTCTGGAACGCCGCGCCATTCAGCGAGCCCGGAAAATCCGCCATCACGCCGAAGTCGAGCTTGCCCGCGACCATCTCGTTGGTGATCGGCGCACCGGACGTGAAGTCCTTCCATTGCACGTCGTAGGTCACGTCCTTGTACTTGCCCGTATGCGGCAGATACTTGTCGAGCAGATGCAGTTCGCGGATCAGCAGACCGCCGGTCGCGCAGTTGATGGTCGTGTCCTGCGTGCCGATGGCAACGCGGATCGTTTCAGCGTGTGCCGCGTTTGCCGCGAGTGCGAACACAAAAGGAGCAATGGCGATGGAAAGCAGGCGGGGCAGAGCGTAGCGAGTGGTCATGTTGTCGGCTCTTTCGTTGGTATGGATGATGTGAGATCGCTTCAGCGCAACAGATACGGAATATCGACTTTCACCGCACCTGTCGGGCAATCCTGTTCGCACGGCATGCAGTACCAGCATTCGTCGAACTGCATGTAGGCTTTTCCTTTGCTGACGTCGATCGCGAGCAGATCGAGCGGGCACACGTCGACGCATACCGTGCAGCCTTTATCGGCGATGCATTTGCTTTCGTCGATCGTGACGGGCGCTGAGCTTCGATGAAGAATGTCGTGTGGAGTAAAGGACATCGTGGGTGCTCCTGTCAGGCGGTGGCATCGGCGAGCGCGTGGGCGTTCGCGTGCGGATTGGGCGTAGCGTCGTGAATGCGCAGGTTGCTGTACGAGCCGCGCTCGCTTTCGTCGAGCGGCACGATGTAGGGCTCGACGGCGCGCTTTTCGCTGACCATGCGGCCCGTCGCGTCCTTGCGCAGATGCGTGTGGCAGAACCAGTCGGCGTCGTTACGCTGCGGATAATCGACGCGATGGTGATAGAGGCCCCAGCGGCTTTCCGTGCGATATAGCGATGCACGCGCGGCCATCTCGGCGCAATCGCGAATCGCGCGTACTTCGGCGGCGCGCATCAGTTCATGCGGATGCGTGGCCTTGATCGACGCAATGTCATCGGCGATGGCCTCGAAACGTTGGAGGCCGATTTCCATCTTGCGCGTGACCTTTGGCGGTTGCAGGTAATCGTTGACCATGCGGCGCAGTTTGTATTCGACCTGCGCGGGCGCGAGCCCATGCTCGCATTCGAGCGGCGCATAGACACGCGCGCGTTCTTCGTCGATCTGTTGCTGATCGAGCGGCGCGAGTTCGCGGCCTGCAACATACGCGGCTGCATTCTGGCCTGCGAACCAGCCATACGTGAACGCGCCGAGCATGTAGTTGTGCGGCACCGCCGCCATATCGCCGGCAGCGTACAGGCCGCCGACCGACGTTTGCGCGCGCTCGTTCACATAGACGCCCGACGCACTATGCCCGCTGCAAAACCCGATCTCGGAGATGTGCATTTCGACCATCTGCTGCCGGTAATCGGTGCCGCGTCCCGCGTGAAAGCGTCCACGGCTCGGACGCTCGTTCGTGTGCAGGATCTGCTCGATGGTCTGGATGGTTTCTTCGGCGAGGTGATCGAGCTTCAGAAAAACAGGACCATTGCCGCTCTGGAGTTCCTGATAGAACTCCCACATCATTTGCCCGCTCCAGTAATCGCATTCGATAAAGCGTTCGCCTTTGCCGTTCGCCGTAAAACCGCCGAGCGGTCCTGTCACGTATGCGCAGGCAGGACCGTTATAGTCCTTTATCAGCGGGTTGATCTGGAAACATTCGAGGTTCGCGAGGGCCGCACCTGCGTGATACGCCATCGCATAGCCGTCGCCCGCGTTGGTGGGGTTTTCGTATGTGCCCATCAGGTAGCCCGATGCGGGCAAGCCGAGCCTGCCCGCCGCGCCGCACGACAGGATGACCGCCTTCGCACGCACGACGTAAAAGTCCGCCGTGCGGCAGTCGAAGCCCAATACGCCGTTGACGTTGCCATGCGAGTCCGTCAACAGCCGCGTCGCCACGATGCGATTGGTGATCGCGATGCGCGCGCGTTTCAGTTGCCGGTACAGCACTTTCTTGATGTCGTGGCCTTCGGGCATCGGCAACACATACGAACCCATGTGGTGCACTTTCTTCACCGCATAATCGCCCGTGCCGTCCTTTTCGAACTTCACGCCCCAGCGGTCGAGTTCTTCGATCGTTTTGAAACTGTGCTTCGCGTAGGCATAAACGGCGGCCTGATCGACGATGCCGTCATTGGCAATCGTGATTTCGCGCGTGTATTGCTCGGGTGTGGCGTGGCCCGGAATGACGGCGTTGTTCAGGCCGTCCATGCCCATCGAAATCGCGCCGCTGCGTTTGACGTTGGCCTTTTCGAGCAGCAGTACTTTCAGTTGCGGATTGCTTTCCTTTGCCTTCACAGCCGCCATCGGACCCGCCGTGCCGCCGCCGACCACGACGATGTCGTATTCGAGTACATGGGTATTCATCGTGCTTTCCTCGTTGCCTTGTTTTTCGCGTTTTTTGCGGGCTTGTCGCGGTCGATCCGGAAGCGGTACTGGAACGCATCGCCGCGAAAGTACAGGTGCTCGTAGTCGATAGGCGCGCCCGACGCGTCGTGCGTGAGGCGGTCGATGCGCAGCACGGGGCTGCCTTCTTCCACGCGCAGTGCGTCGGCGACTTCGTCATCGGCGAGGATCGCGTCGATGGCGACATCCGCATGGCCGAGCGGCACGCCGCAGTCGTTTTCTAAAATCAGGAAGATGTCGCGCGTAACGAGGTCCGCATTCGCGAGACGCGTGCCGAGTGCTTCAGGCAGCCACGTCAACTCGAGCGAGACCGGCTCGCGATTGAGCAGCCGCACACGATGGATTTCAATGACGGGCGCGCCTTCTTCGAGACCCAGACGCGCGGCCACGTTGCGCTCGGCCTCGACCACGCGGAAGCTGCGCAACTGGTTGACGATCTCATAGCCCATCGACGACATCGCTTCCGCAAAGCCTTGAAGCGAACTGACATTCTGGAACGCCTTCGGTTTGGACACGAACGTGCCTTTGCCATGCAGCTTGAACAACAGGCCTTCTTTCTGCAGATCACCGAGCGCCTGGCGCACGGTGATGCGGCTGACGCCGAACATCGCACAGAGTTCGTGCTCGGACGGCATCTGCGAATGCGGCGCGTAAGTGCCGTCCAGAATCTGCGCGCGCAACGCATCTTTGATTTGCGCGTAGAGCGGCACGGATGTGACGGGGACGAGTGGGCTGGCCGTTTTCGACATGGCTCAACTTGTTATGACAAGATGAGTTGCAGTCTAGTGAACGCTATGGGGCCATCCAACCAACTATTTCTGCTATCCAAATGCACTAGAGTCTTTTCGTTCGAACTGGAGGCGATCACCGCTTGATCGGGCGATGAGTGCCGCCATCGCAAGCGCCATCATGCTGTTTGCATTAGATGTTGCATCGACACATCAACCTTGTGTGGTTTGACATTTGTTACTAAATGTTTCTGGTAAATTGCGCGCGCTTACTAGAACTACCGCACACATAAAAATGAACAAGAGAGCTTTCCGGCTGGTATTCAGCCGGATCCGGGGCATGCTGGTCGCAGTCGAGGAAACGGCCGCTGCGGCTGGCAAGAAAGAACAAGGTGAATCGGGGGTTGTCGCGACGGTGGCCATGCGTGGTGCATCGTGGCTTGCGTTGCGCGTATTGGCGTCGGGCATCGGCGTATTCGCTGCCGGCATGCCGGTCGGCTTCGCACAGGTCGTCGCCGATCCGAACGCAGGCGCGCATTGCCCGACGGTTATCCAGACCGCGAATGGCATCCAGCAGGTCAACGTCACGCGTCCGTCGGCGGCAGGCGTGTCGATCAACGGCTACACGCAGTTCGACGTGCCGAAGGCCGGCGTGGTCCTGAACAACTCGCCGACCATCGTCAACACGCAGCAGGCCGGGTACATCAACGGCAATCCGAACTTCGGCGCGAACCAGTCCGCGAAGATCATCGTCAATCAGGTCAACAGCCGCGCGGCGAGCCAGATCAACGGTTATGTCGAGGTCGCGGGCAACCGGGCTGAAGTCGTCATCGCCAATGGCTCGGGGATATCGGTCAATGGCGGCGGGTTCATCAATACGTCGCGCGCGATTCTGACGACAGGCACGCCGAACTACGGTCCCGATGGATCGCTGACGGGCTTTAACGTCACGGGCGGCAACATCAGCATTCAGGGCGCGGGCCTGAACGCGTCGAACGTCGACCAGGTGGATCTGATTTCGCGCGCCGTGCAGGCGAACGCCGCGATCTACGCCAGGAACCTGAATGTCGTGACGGGCGCGAACAGCGTCAATCACGATACGCTCAACGCTACGCCCATCGCGGGGGACGGCCCGGCGCCCGGCGTATCGATCGATGTGAGCAGTCTCGGCGGCATGTACGCGAACCGCATCGTGCTGGTCGGCACGGAGAACGGTGTCGGTGTGTCGAACAAGGGTGTGCTTGCCGCTCAGGCGGGCGACCTGATACTGACGACGCAAGGCAAGCTGGTGCTTGCGGGGCAGACGAACGCAAGCGGCA
This sequence comes from Burkholderia sp. Ac-20365, assembly GCF_017104715.1. Taxonomy (GTDB): domain Bacteria; phylum Pseudomonadota; class Gammaproteobacteria; order Burkholderiales; family Burkholderiaceae; genus Paraburkholderia. The sequence continues at coordinate 44,064 of NZ_JAAGPI010000028.1, read as the reverse complement.
ACCTTAGCGCAAGTGCGCGGGATGGCATCGACAATAGCGGGACGACGTACGCGCAACAGAACATCGATGCCAGCACGACAGGCGCGCTCACGAACAGCGGCACACTTGCCGCGCAGCAGAGCGCGTCACTCAGTGCGGCGAGCATCAAGTCGAGCGGCACGCTTGGCGCGGGCGTGAACGGCGATGGCACGCTTGCTGGCAGCGGCAATCTCGCGCTCAATGCAAGCGGTTCAGATATCGACCTGTCAGGCACGTCGACGGTGGCAGGCGGCGCATTGAATGCGAATGCTGCCGGCACGTTATCCGTTGCGCAGGGCAAACTGTCGAGCGGCGGTGCGATGCAACTTACGGCGTCGAATGTCTCCGATGTCGGCGGGCAGATCGTCTCGCAGTCGACGCTCGATGTGAGCGCATTGCACGCACTCGACAATCGTACTGGCGTCATTCAGTCGGCCGCGCGTGCATCGGTCAATGCGGGATCGATCGATAACACCGCTGGCCGGGTCGTGTCGCTGAACAGCGATGGCCTGTCGCTGACCACCACGGGTGCGCTCGTCAACGCGACCGGAACGACCGCGTCAGGATCCGCTGGCGGCGTGATCGGCACGAACGGCGCGTTGCTGATATCGGCGGGCGCGCTGTCGAATCAGGGCCAACTTAACGCGGCGAGCGACGCAAACGTTCACGCGCAATCGATCGATAACCATGCTGGCAACATCACCGCTGGCGGCGCGCTCGATGCGGCCGCGACGGGTGCGCTGGATAACACGGGCGGCACGCTTTCCAGCACGACGACAGGTGTCTCTGCTGCATCGATCGACAACACGAACGGCAGCATCGACGGCGATGCGTTGAGCGTATCGGCCGCCGGTAACCTGACCAATCGTGGCGGCAAGCTCACGCAATACGGCACCACGGGCCAGTCGATCAACGCGGGCGGCACGTTCGACAACACGGGCGGGGCAGTTGCATCGAATGCGAACAGCCTGACGGTCGCCGCGAACGGCATCGTCAGCGACAGTGGGACGATCATCGCGAACGGTGCGCTCGAGGTCCAATCGCGCGGCGCAATATCCAACGTGAAGGGCACGATACAGTCAGCGGGTGCCGCGGCGATCACCGCGGCGTCCCTGGACAACAGTGCTGGCCGCATCGTTTCGCTCAACAGCGACGGGATGACGCTGACCACAACAGGTGCACTCGTCAACGCGACGGGAACAACTGCATCGGGAGACACAGGCGGTGTGATCGGGACGAATGGCGCGTTGACGGTCACAGCAGGCACGGTTGCGAATCAGGGGCAACTGAGCGCGGCCGGTGACACGACAGTGCGCGCACAGTCGGTCGACAATCATGCAGGCAACGTCACGGCAGGTGGCGCACTCGATACTACGGCGACAGGTGCACTCAGCAACACGGGCGGCACGCTTTCGGGTTCGACGACGAGCGTCGCGGCTGCGTCGATCGACAACACGAACGGCAGCATCGACGGCGATGCGTTGAGTGTCTCCGCTTCAGGCGATCTGACCAATCGCGGCGGCAAGCTCACGCAATACGGCACGAGCGACCAGACCATTCACGCAGGCGGCGCGCTCGACAATACGAGCGGCACGATCGCGTCGAACGCGGGCAATCTGAGCGTGTTCGCCAATCGCATCGTCAACGATAGCGGCACGATCCAGCACGCGGGCGTGGGCGCGCTGACTGTTGATGCAGCGGGTGCTGTGGCCAACACGTCGGGCAGGATGGTGACGAACGGCGCGTTGACGATGACGGCCGCAAGCCTGGACAACAGCGCGGGTACGCTGTCCGCACAGAAGGCGGCACGCTTCAATGTCTCGACGGGCATGACGAATCGCGGCGGCGCGCTTTACGGCAATGACGGATTGACGCTCGAGACATCCGGCGCTGTCGACAATACAGGCGGCTCGGCCCAAACGGCTGGCAACCTGACGATCGACGCGGGCGGACAGATATCGAACGCACACGGGACGCTATCTGCCAATGGCGCGCATGGCACGGTGAGCGTCAGCGCGGCGAGCGTCGACAACACGGCCGGCAAGCTCACGAATGCAGGCGATGGCGCGATGACGGTGACGTCGTCGACAGGCGTGACGAATACGGGAGGCACGCTCGGCGGCAACGGCGATCTCACGCTGAACGCGCAGACGCTATCGAACGATGCCGGCGCGAACGTCGTCGCGAGCGGCGCGGCGAACCTCAACGTCACGCAAAGCATCAACAACGCGGGCGGCACGCTCTATGGCGGCACGGCGCTCACGCTCAACCAGGTGGGCGCAGCCGTCACCAACAATGGCGGCGCGATTCTCGCAGGCGTCGATGCGTCGCTTGCGGTCGCTACGCTTGTTAATGCTGGCGGCGCTATCCGCGCTAACCGCGACATCGTGGCGGGTGGCGCAATCAGTGGCAACGGCAATATCGTTGCCGGCCGGGACCTGACGCTCAACGCCGCGGGCGATTATGTGAACACGGCTGCGAACAACCTGCACGCCGACGGCAATATGACCGTCAGCGCGACAGGCACGCTGACCAATACAGGCACGCTTGCCGCAAACGGCGCGTTGACGGTGAGCGGCGCGAACGTCGTCAACGCCGCAGGCGCCGATATCAATTCGTCGACTACGACGGTCAAGGCTGCGGGGACGATTTCCAGCGCGGGGCGCATCGAAGGTAACTCGGTCACGACGACGAGCGCCACGCTGGCGAACACGGGCGCCGTCATTGGCAACGACGTGACCGTCAATGCAACGGATGTTCAGAACACGGGCGCGGCGGCGGTCATCGCGGGCGTCAACAGCGTTCACCTCTATGCGGCAAATTCCGTGACGAACGCAGACGGCGCGCTGATCTACAGCGCAGGCAATCTGGAGATCGCGCGCAACGGCGCACGCGACGGCTCGGGCATGCTCTCCAACCAGACGAACGTGCTGACGAATAGCGCGGCGACTATCGAAGCGGATGGCAGTATCGATATCGCTGCGCATACGGTGAATAACGTGCGTACGGGTGTTGTGACTGTGGCGGGTACGCCGCAGGACACGGGCGACCAGACGTTGACTATCTGGACAGCGGGCATCCCGATTGGCGATTCGCTGGGCACCCATCAAAGCATTACGTTTTCGCAATGGAACTGGTCGGGCGATGAGGCGCCGCTGAAAGCGGAAATCGTTGGAAAACTGGCGACACCGATCAGCGTGACGGTGCCGAAGTCGCAGGTAACCAACCTGAATAGCAGTGCGCAGACGTTCTCGCTGACGCAGCCGCTCACCGAAAACTATCTCGACTGGTCGGTTACGACAGAAGTTTGCAACAGCCACGATTTCTGTCATCAACAACCGGTTCCGCAAACCCGCAACATCGCGACGAACCCGACCCAGTGGTACAACAGCATCGCCGACAACGGCGACTCGTACACGATCACCTTCTGGCCGGATTTCGACCCGAACAAAAACATCCGTCCGGATCAGGTAAAAACGCGTTTCGACCTCGGTCCCGACTCGCACGACTACAGCGAGACGTCTCGCACCGTCCACACGACCACGACGACGGATCAGTTGCTGAGTGCGGGCAATGCCGCGACGATCCAGGCGCAGGGCGCGATCCGCATCAATGCGGACGGCGGCGCGATCAACAACCAGTCGTCGACAATGAGCGCGGGCGGTAGCCTTGTGCGTCATGCCAGTGGCGGCACCGTGAACGACACGGGCATCGTTCTTCAGCAGACCATCACGCAGGACGAGCAGTCGACGTTCTACTGGCATCAGAAAACGGGCGGCAGCAACGACACGAAGACGGTCGACGACGGCATCACGCAATCCACCACGACGGTTGCTTCGTTGCCCGCGATCGCTACATCGAATCAGGGCGTGCAGACGACTGCGCAGAACATCACGATCGGGTCGGTGAGCCGCCAGGGGCAGACGGTGATCGGCTCGGGTGTGACAGGCGGCAGCGCGGACGGAACCCAGACTGGTTCGATTAGCGGACAGTCTGCCAATCCGCAGGCGCTCAGTGGCGCGCAAGCCGGTGGTTTGACGGGTGGACCTGGCCGTCCGCAAACGATGGGCGGTCTGGCAGGCGGCATTCCCAACCTGAAACTGCCATCGAACGGTCTGTACAAGTACAACACGGCGCCCGGCACGACCTATCTCGTCGCGACCGACCCGCGTTTCACGCAGTACACGAATTTCGTATCGAGCGATTACATGCTCAACCAGCTCGGCCTCGATCCTTCGAAGCTTGAGAAGCGGGTTGGCGACGGTATGTACGAAGAGACGCTCGTGCGCAACCAGATCACGCAACTGACCGGCCGCACGTTCCTCACCGGTTATACGGACAATCTCGACGAATACACGGCGTTGATGAACAACGGCGTGAAGTATGCGAAGGAGTTCGGGCTGACAGCGGGGGTTGCGCTGACGCCCGAACAGATGTCGCAACTCACGACCGATATGGTGTGGCTCGTCTCGCAGGACGTGACGTTGCCAGACGGTTCGCATCAGAGCGTGCTCGTGCCGCAGGTGTATCTCGCGCAGTCGGATACGGTTGATCTGTCAGCGAGCGGCGCGCTCGTTGCCGGCAACAGCGTGAGCCTGAATGCAAGCGGCGATGTGAACAACAGTGGCCATATCGTCAGCGATGTGGCGACAACGATCATCGGCAATAACATCACGAATAGCGGAGTGATTGGTAGTGCCGGAACGACGACGGTATCGGCGGTGCAGGATGTGCGCAACACGAGCGGGCGGATTGGCGGAGCCGATGTCGTTGTGCAGGCCGGACGCGACGTTATCAATGAGACGCAGACTTACGGCGTTTCGAAGGCGTTCGGTTCGAATACGTTCTCAGGCAGCGTGACGGGAACGGGCATCGATGCGGTCGGTACGATCTCGGCGACAGGCAGCGCGACGATTATCGCGGGCCGCGATGTGAATCTGAGGGGTGCGACGATTGTGGCAGGCAACGATGCGGCCATTGCTGCAGGCCGTGATCTGAACGTTGGTACGACTACGCTGACCAGCACGCAGGACGTCAGGACAAACGACGGGCTCAATGGCGGACACGACGAGGTCACGCAAAACCTTGGCAGCGCGATTGTCGCGGGTGGCAATCTCACGACGGTATCAGGGCGGGACACGACGCTCACCGATGCGACGTTGAAGGCAGGCGGTGACGCGGCGATGGTGGCAGGCGGCAACCTGACGGTCACGGCCGCGAAAGACACGCACACCCACAGCGAACAATCGATGGGCGGCGAGCTGTCGCACCATACGAGTTCCAGCTACGACGAAGCGGTACAGGGTTCAAGCGTCGGCGCGGGCGGCAACATCACGCTTGCGGCGGGTCAGGGAAGCAGCGGCAATCTGTCGATTCTCGGTTCATCCGTCGCAACGGATGCGGACGGCGGCGGTGTCAAACTGATATCGACGGGAGATGTCACGATTGGCAGCGTCAGCGAGACGCACGATTCGCAAAGCTGGTCGCAAAACAATCACTCGGGCTTTCTGTCCAGCGAGAAGGAGACCGATTCGACCAGTTCGCATCAGGTGGTGGCGAACGGTTCGACGGTGTCGGGCGATACGGTGACGGGTGCGGCTGGCCATGATATGACGATCGCGGGGTCCACAGTCGCTGCGACGCATGACGTGACGCTGTCGGCGGGGCATGATCTCAGCATCACGACGTCGCAGGATACGAGCGAGAGCAGTCACTTTCATGAGGATCAGAAAACGGGACTGGGTAGTTCGGGCGGCGCGGGTATTTCATATGGTTCGAACGATCATAAGGACACGACGCACGATAGCGCCGTGACGAACAACGCGAGCCTTATCGGCAGTACGGGTGGCAGTCTGCATCTGTCGGCCGGCAACGATCTGCATATAACGGGCAGCGATTTGATCGCTGGGCAGAACATCGTTGGCACGGGCGCAAACGTGATCATCGATGCGGCCACGGGTACGACGCATCACGACGAAACGCATGAGGTGAAAACCACCGGCTTCACGCTTGGACTTGCGGGAAGCATCGGCAATGCGATCAACACGGCCATCAGCGAGAGCCAGGCCGCGTCGCACAGTGAAAACGGACGCGCCAAGGCGCTTCATTCGATCGCTGCAGCGGGTGCGATCGGCAATGCCGTCGCGGGCCAGGCACTGAGTCCCGGACAGAAGCCCGATATCAGCGTGCAGTTGAGCTTCGGATCGAGCCAGAGCAAGAGCACGTCCGCCGAAGACCAGACGACCCGCACAGGATCGAGCGTGATGGCGGGCGGGACAGCGGCATTTGCTGCTACGGGTGATGGCACGCCCGGAAGCGGCAACATCACGATTGCCGGCTCGAATGTCAACGCGAATGATGTACTGCTGGCTGCGAAGAATCAGGTCAACCTGCTCAACACCACCAATACAGACACGACGCGCAGCACGAATGAATCGAGCAGCGCCAGTGTTGGTGTGTCGTATGGCACGAATGGTTGGGGCGTGTCCGCATCGATGTCGAAGGCACATGGCGACGCGAACAGCGACGCGGCGACGCAGACCAATACGCACGTACAGGGCGCGAACACCGTGACGATTGTGTCGGGTGGCGACACAAATATCATCGGCGCAAATGTGAGCGGCAAACAGGTGAGCGCCGACATCGGCGGTAACCTGAATATCGCCAGCGTCCAGGACTCGACGACCAGTTCCGCGCATCAGTCGAGTTCGGGCGGAGGGTTCAGCATCAGCCAGGGCGGCGGTGCCAGCGGGAGTTACAGTACCCAGCACGGCAGCGCAAGCGGGAGCTATGCGGCCGTGAATGAACAGGCGGGCATTCAGGCCGGGGCGGGCGGTTTCGATATCAATGTCAAAGGCAATACCGACCTGAAGGGCGCGTACATCGCGAGCGGTGCGGACGCGTCGCAGAACACGTTGACGACGGGAACGCTGAGCTGGTCGGACATACAGAATCACTCCGAATACAGCGCCTCGAGTAGCGGTATGACATTCGGCGGAGGCGGCCTCGGTATCACACCGATGATTTCACAGTCGGACAGTGGCAGCGAGCATGCGACGACCCGAAGTGGCGTTGCGGCCGGCAACGTGGTCATCACCGATGCAGCGAACCAGAAGCAGGATGTCGCTTCTTTGAACCGCGATACAACGGATCTCAACGGCACGGTATCGAAGTTGCCTGATGTGAACGATCTCGTATCGCAGCAGCAGGACGTCATGAATGCTGCGAACGCTGCAGGCGCGCAAGTGGCGCAGGCGATCGGCACGTATGGCGATTACAAGGAGCATCAGGCGAAGAGTGGTGAAAAGGCCGCCACGTTGCTAGGCGAGACGGATGTAGCTGCACAGTACGGGCAGGAAGCGAAAGACTGGAGCGAAGGTGGGACCGACCGAATACTGCTACATGTGGCCGGCGGCGCCTTGCTCGGCGGGCTGGGTGCCGGAAGCCTGACGGGTGCGATTGGCGGTGGCGCAGGTGCTGGTGTTTCTTCCGCGCTCTCGGGGCAGTTGAATGATCTCGCCGATTCAATGGGGGCGCCGGGGACGATCGGACATGGACTCGGGAACGGGCTGGCGAATCTGATTGCGACGGCGGCTGGTGCGGCAGTCGGTGGAAGTGCGGGCGCGTTCGCGGCTTCGAATGCAGACATGTATAACCGGCAGTTGCACGACGACGAGAAGGCGTCAATTGCCAAAAAGGCCGACGGTGACAAAGCAGAAGAAGACAAGCTCACTAAAGCCGCGTGTTATTCGGTGAAGTGTTGGGCCGAATACCCAGTCGGCAGCGAACAATATGCTGCGAACTACGTAGGGGAGGTTGAGGCGTCACAACTTGGCCCAGAGTTGGATTGGGTTAATCGTCAAAAAGAGACCGGACAATTCGTCTATACCCCGTTGCAGAAGATTGGCGATGCGATTTCGAATGATCCTTGGGGCGTAGTGAAGAGTTCAATCAAGGTGGTAACGGGATTGGCAACCGCTAAAACAGGGCTGGGATTATGTACAACTGGCGTAGGATGTGCTGCTGGCGGTGGCATGCTCGCATTCGGTTTGAGTGATGTGGCTGAAGGACTTGATAGCCTGTACAACCGCTATAATGGGATCAATTCTCCAGGTATAAATCCGCTGCGCGCCGAGTTCAATCTGGCAATGCCTGCGGGCTGGGGAGATGTCGCTTACGACGGTTTGAATCTTGCCGCAACGATCCTGGCATTGAGAGCGCCAGTGCCTCTAAAAATGGGTAATGCAGACGGCTTGAATCGTCCCGGTACTATGTTCGACGTGACGGTACCACGCATAAACAACAACACGCTGATTCCAGGTATCAATTCCCCGATGCCATACGGAACCACCCAGAGCTTGCTGTTGCTGGGCGTGGCATCGAAGGGTGCTACTGTGGTCAAAGACGTTCGTCGTGCAGGAGAGTAAATGTGAACTGGAGTCGGATTTACGCAACGCTACAGACTTGGTTTGTAGTTTTAATTGCATCGATATTTAGCGCGGGATTCTACACAGTGGTTGCAATTGGAATATCCAGAAGGCTGATCGGACTTAGCGATCACATCGCTGTCTATGCGATTGGAGTTCCGATTTTTGTGGTGTTATTTGCGGTGTTCGTTAAATTTTTGCCAAAACCCCTTCGCAAAGCAGGGATGTTGAGCGATTCGCCGGAAAAGTTTGGCTCATGGTTTCTCCGGGACGGAAAGAAAGGAAAAAATTTGTGAAAATCAAGGGAGTACGCTAAATAGATGCAACCAGACTGGAGAAGTACGCTCATTTGCTTGAAGCCGAAATTCGAGGCGAATCTGGACATGAGTGAGGACATAGACTGATTGGCGCAGTATTCGACTGTTAATGGAAGCATTGGCCGACGCAAGGGCAGCTCGGAAGCGATGTCGATCATGTTCAGGATTGGCAATCGGGTGGCCGAGATACATGTCGGCAACATGTCTCCGCTCGACGCGAGTGTGAATCGCAGTCGTGAAGCACAGGTTCAGCAGCAGATCAAGGACTTGCCGCCAAATACTCCGATCAACAGTGTGATCATTATGGACCGGTAGAAAATGTTTGAGCGATTTGCGTCTACATTTGTCCGGGACGACAGGGCGGCCCAAGTTGGCGGCGAAGTCCCCGTTGACCTGCGTGACCATCAGCCTATCGAACAACTGCGGCTTCAATTTGGCGGCGTGTCTTTCAACGATGGCCTTTATCGCATCGTTGATGCGGGCAGTGGCGTCATTGGAATCGCATGATTTTTATGGCCTTCCCGGAACTGGCGCAATACATTGAATGCTTCGCTTTCGATTGGCTCGGTCGCTTTTTTTCCTTAGACCACCGGAGACGAGTCGGGAACGGTTATGGAGTACTCATGTACGAGCCCGGTACGGGACAGGCACTTGAGATCCCATGTGATATTGAATCATTTCACGACAAAGAGCTTGTGGGATATCGCGATGCCGTATTAGCAGAGCCATTCTTTCTTCAATGGGTGGAATCGGGTGGCCATCAACCCCAATATACACAGTGCGTCGGTTACAAGCGGTCGCTTTTCCTCGGGGGCGAGGATACGCTCGCGAACCTTGAAGTGATCGATCTCGACGTTTACTGAAATATTTCAGGTCAAATGGTGCGGAAATTGAGAGAGGCGTCGTTCGGAACTCGCGTAACAATTCGCGGCGAAGGCGCATGAAGTATGGGAATTCACAAGTAGGTGGTTAGCCGGTACTCGCGAGGGAGTTGAATGGTCGTGCCAGCGCTCTAAAGGCAGTGGGACCGCTTTCAGAGCGGGACAAAAAACAGTGAAATTAGTCAAAGGCGGAAACTCTACGTGAGGCGGCAAGTTTTTTCATGCGCCGAACGCAATCCTTACGGTGCGCGATAACCTTGCCGGAATCAAGCTGGTATGAAGTTTGGTGAGGTAGGACTAGTCCCTTATTTCACACTTGCGGAAATCTCCATGTGGTAGTCAGACAGAAGGATAGTTAAGGAATGGGATTTGGTAGAAATCGCGAAGGCGTCAGTACCGTCGGAAAGAGAATTCAGAGATGACGCATTGGTATCGAGCGTGCTTTGTTGCTGCGGTTGGCGTGCTTTGTCTACCTGCCTGAACGACGGGAGCGAAATGAACGTCGCGATAGGCTGTACACGCTACTAAAAAAATGAAGTAACGGGGAAGAGCACAATGTTTTCAGTATTAAACAGGACGACAGGACAGATCCTTATTGTATTTGTGGTCGTCCCGGTCTCAGCATGCACGTTTCTTCAACCTGTGCATCATGTAACAGAAATGAAGCCGACCTACGATCCAGCGATTTCATCGCGCATCCGATTTCTAACCGGAAACGGCACGAAAAGCACGTCGTTCCGTCCGAATAGCGTTTGCTACCGCAGTGCGTGGGAAAGCGATCCTGATGCAATTCAGGTAGACGATGGATATCTCGCTGCTTGGAAGTACTCGTCGCACAGCGTAACCATCGGCATGCCATCCAGCCCACGTCCCTTTATGCGCGTCGAGGGTTTGAACTTCAAAGACATGATCAAGGAATATGTCGTTGAAGCAGGAAAGCCACTCACGATTTCGTCGAATGTGCAGTCGTCGACGGGAACGGTTTCCTACTCCTGCTCACCGCCTGCGATGACCTTCACACCTGTCGCGGGCCAGGATTACGACGTCTTCCAGGATTCCAACGGCAGACAGTGCTGGCTTTCGGCTCGCCACATCGATGGTCGCGGGATGGACGAACCCGTGAAGCTCTCACCTGCATCGAAATGCCCGGATGATGACGCCGTGCGAGCCGCCCGGCCGGTCAAGACTGGTCCCTGAACGACGCATAGATAAGGCGGGCACACGTATCTCCCGCCGTTCCGCTACACGCGACAGATATAAGTAATGAAAACCAGAAAGAGGCTGGCGGCACTCCCGCTCACAGCCCTGATATCACTAACGGGCCAGGCGCAGCAGGCGCCAACTCCTGCAGACACGGCAGCCGCCGCACGCGCGAACGCCGAACAGAATCAGCAGGTACAGCAGCAGCGTGAGGCACAACAGCGATCCCAGGCGGTCAATGCTCCTGCAGTACGCTCGACTGCGCCAAAGTCCGGCGGCTTTCCCGTGCTTCCCGCCGAATCGCAATGCTTTCGCATCGATACATTCGCGCTGGACGTTCCCGACACGTTACCGGTTGATATCCGCAAGCAGGGCGCGTCAGCTTTGCCACTCGACCGTTTCGCATTCGCCCGGGAATGGCTCAATCACTACGCTGGCCAATGCATCGGAAAGCAAGGCTTCGACGTTCTGACCAAAGGCTTGCAACAGCTGATCCTGAGTCGCGGTTACATCACGACACGCGTGTTGCTGCCCGAGCAGGACGTATCGAAAGGCACGCTAGCAGTCGCACTCGTACCCGGAACAGTCCGTCATCTACGTTTCGCCAGTCCGGACACGCGAGGCACATGGAAATCTGCGTTTCCGGCTCGCGATGGTGACATGCTGAATCTGCGTGATCTCGAACAAGGCCTCGAACAGATGAAGCGCGTCGCGAGTCAGGACGTGAACATGAAGATCGAGCCCACGTCATCGCCTGGAGAGAGCGATGTCGTCATCGAAGTGAAGCGGACGAAACCGTGGAGTGTCGTTGCATCCGTCGACAACTCGGGCACGCGTGCGACGGGCAAGTTGCAGGGCAATCTGAGCGTCGGATTCGATAACCCGCTGGGCCTTAACGATGTGCTCGCGTTGAGCGCAAATCAGGATCTGGAGCTAGGCGACAAGCATCTGGGTTCGCACGGATTCAACGGCTCGTATTCGGTGCCGTGGGGCTACTGGACAGCCACGCTCTCCGGCAATACGAATACCTATTATGAGCAGATTGCCGGTGTGAACCAGACGTTCGTATCGAGCGGGAATTCACAGACTGCGGCGTTCCGGTTGGCGCGCGTTCTCTCTCGCAGTCAGAACGATGTGTTCGGTATGCAGTTCCAGATATCGAAGCGCTTCGGCGAGAGCTTCATCGACGACACCAGCATTCCAACGCAAAAGCGCGACAACACGTTTATCGAAGCTGGCCTGACCGATCGGCATTACTTTGGTGCGGCGCAGTTCGACGGCACGCTTGGGTATCGCCAGGGTGTCGGCGGTCTGGGCGCGACGCCAGATCCTTATACGGATGGCCCGACATATCGCTTCCATATGGCCGTGCTCGACGCGAACCTCTCTGTGCCGTTTGCCGTCGCAAAGCAGAACTTCCGCTACGTGAGTACGGTACACGGCCAGTTCACGAACGACACGTTGTTCTACATCGACGATCTGACGATCGGCAGCCGCTACACGGTTCGCGGTTTTGACGGCGAGACGATGCTCGCCGCGGAAAAGGGCTTCTACTGGCGCAATGAACTGCAATGGGCGATCGGACAGACGGGACAGGCGCTCTATGCGGGAATCGATTACGGGCACGTCTACGGCCCGAATACGGCGTTTCTCGCGGGCACCCAACTGGCGGGCGCGGTTATCGGCATTCGTGGCAGCTTGCCGACGCGAATCATGGGCGCGGCGTATGAGGTCTTCGCTGGCACACCCGTGTATAAGCCAGCCAATTTTCCAACCGCACGTGTAACCGTCGGTTTTCAATTGACGGCTCAGTTTTAACGTCAACTCGGTGCCGCTCTTGCACGGAATGCAGCACTGCGATCGCGGCTAAGGCCAGACCGCGCACGCGGTTTTATTCAAGAATCCCCAAGCATCTGCCGATAAATATTCCTGATTCATCCTCGAACAGTCATGCGTTCTGTATCGCGTGGCAAAACCGAATTGGCCCTTCGGAACACAATATGAAGAACATCGCTCATCGCGCCATCCTCACATTCGTCGCGGTAGGTTTGAGTGCGTGTGCACACCAGTCGTCACCGTCCGTCGCAGCAACAAACACTGCGACACCCGCCGCGAAAGCCGCAGAGGCATGGTCGCACGTGCCGCCAGACGTGCTGGCTGCCTGTCGCGGCGCGCTTATCTCAACTGGTGCAGGTAGATTCAACGAAGCGGTTGAACTATCAGGACAATGTCTTGCCTCGCCGAGCCTCACCGTCGAAATGCGAGCGGCCATGCTTTTCCAGCGGGCGGTAGTCGAAACAGTTCTCAAGCACCCGGATGCAGCGTTAGAAGCGCAAGAGGCAGCGGTTGCTTTGACGGCAGCACCGACGGACCTGCAAATCCTGATGCTTGCGCAATTCTACGACGCCAACCATCGTTACAAGGAAGCGCTCGACACGCTCGATCGGATCCAGTCGGCGCACGAAGCGAAACACGAGCCGAACAGTGCACTCGGCATGCCCTATTACCTGGCGCTTGCTCAAGCGCTCGCCGGATTGGGACGGCACCAGGACGCAATCGATGCGGCCTCCAAAGGGCTTGCGATTCAGTCTGCATCCGCAGATGCTTATCGACTGCGTGCAGCTGAGCGCGAGGCTATAGGCGATAAAGCGGGCGCGCGAGACGACTATCTGTCGTTTGCGCGCTGGGCCACCGATCAGGGCATCGATACCCCGATGCGCGCCAAGCTGACTGCGCTGAAGATCGATCCCGTCAGCGAGCGCCGTCATCCGTTTGGCGCCGCGAACCCGTTGCGTGAACTGTCAACACATGCGCTGAGCGACGCGCAGACATCGCTGAAGTCAGCGACAACGCCGCAGGAAAAAGCCAAGGCCTATGGCGACATCTCTGCCTACCTCGACAATTCCAATCGACATCAGGAAGCGTTAAAGGCTATCGACCAGGCTATTGCCCTGGCGCCGGACGACACCGCGTTGCGGCAGTCAAAGATCACTACGCTGATTGCGTTGAACCGTCTGGACGACGCCATCGCGCAATCAGTTCCCCTCGTGGCAAAGATGCATGGTGAACTGGAGGGCGCGACGGACAAAAAAGCCATTTATAGAAAATATACCGAGCTGACAACGTCGCTCGCATGGGCGTACATCCTGAAGGGCGAGCCGGCCAAAGGCATCGATCTTCTTGCAGACAGCGCGCAGGGATCGGCAGCGTTCGATCAGGACTATCTGGCGACCGTCTACCTGTATGTCCGTGCCCGCAGCGGCGGTTCGGCGCCCGCAAACGCGTACTTTGATGACTACATCCGGCGCAACGCCCAGTTGATACCTGGCAACTATCGACGCTGGCTGTTGCTGTATATGCAGGGCCGCGTGCCGATCGACATGGTGTATTCGCAGGCAGTCATGATTCCCGTGCCGGAGATGCTCGAAAACGCGCTTGCGGAGACGTGGTTCATGGCGGCCGCCTATGAGCGCTACGTGAAACATGACGACGCAGCGTCCCGTGTTTTCGTCGATCGTATCAACGATCTTCAACCGTACGGGACCAGCGAGTGGGGGCTGGTGACAAGGGGCGCAGTGTGACAGTCGCGGCCGCTGCGCGCTTCTCGTCGCTGGCGTTGGTTATTGGCGCAGGCTGGCCAATAACGACGCACGCGCTTCCAGCGGCGCACACGGGTGCCGCAAAACGAGTATCCGTCCCATCGATTGCGCTGCCGTTCAGGGATACAGCTTCGCCTTGTCTGCTGATCATGACCGCGGGCAACCGTTTTTCGCTGACACCGCTCGGTACGCCTGCCCAGTTGCGCCAGACTTGCGCCACCGAGTCTGCTGCTGGCAACCTTGCCGCCCGCGCAATCTACGGTCAGATGGTCCTGGTCGGATATGCCGCGGCGCCTGACGACAATGGGCTCGTGATCCTCACGCAAACGGCCGTGGAGGGCGATGCGCGCGCTCAAGGGCTCGTCGGCTCGCTTTACCGCTATGGCTACCGGGTGCCGAAGGATCCCGGCTCGGCGCGTCTGTGGCTTCGCCGTGCGGCGGACAGCGGCGATGCACAATCCGCCGAAACGCTCGGTCTCATGTATTACAACGGTGAAGGCGGCCCAGTCGATTTTGCTTCCGCGTACGGCTTTTTCGTCCGTGCCGCCGGATACGGCGACGCTCACGGTGCGACCAATGCCGGCCGCATGCTCTTCATTGGCCGACCAGGCGTGCCGCGCGACGAGGCAGGCAGCGTCGCATGGTTCATTCAGGGCGCGCAGCAGGGTGACGCCGACGCCCAGTTTCAACTCGGCGTGGCCTTGCTGCGCGGCAGCGTCGTCGCCGCGGATGCGCATGCCGCCGCGGGCTGGCTTGCCGCAGCGGCGGCGCAGAACCAGAGCGAGGCGAAGGCGATCCTTGCTGAACTCTATCTGTCAGGCAACGGGGTGTCGCCAGATGCTCCACGCGGCTTTTCGCTGATGGCGGAAGCTGCGCGCAGTGGCCTGATCTACGCGCAACGCCGCGTGGGCGATCTATACGCGCAGGGCACGGGTGTCGCACGGAACGACGCATTGGCGCTTGAGTGGCATCGCAAGGCCGCACTCAATGGCGACGTCAATGGCCAGTTCGCGCTGGCTGTGCAATACCGGGCGGGACAGGGTGTTCCTGTTGACTTCGACGCTGCGATCGGCTGGATGCGCGGCGCGGCGCAGGCTGGTCTCGCTGTCGCGCAGAACGATCTTGGCACGATGCTGCAGGCCGGCGAAGGTACCCGCCGCGATATCGCGGAAGCCCGGCTCTGGTACGAACGGGCGTCGCAGCAGGGACTCGGCATTGCCGCGTATAACCTCGCGTCGCTGGCGCGCGCCGGTCTCGGCGAGCCGCGCGATCTCGCACGTGCTTACCGTCTCGCGCGACTCGGCGCACAGCGGGGCGACGCGCAGGCGCAAGTGTTGGCGGCAGGGATGCTGTTTGCGGGTGAAGGCACAGTGGCGGACAAAGCGGCAGCACTTGGCTGGTATCGCAAAGCGGCCGATGGCGGCAACCGGGAAGCTGAGCGCATCCTTGCAATGCTTTACATCAACGGCAACGGGGTGCCGCGCGACGAGTCGCTGGGCGAATCCTACCTGAAGCGCGCTGCGATCCACGGTGACGCCCAGGCGCAAACGGCGTTGGCCATGATGTTGCTTCAGCGGCCTTCACAGGACGAACACGCCACCGCCAGGGAGTGGCTGCTCAAAGCGGTCGCCCAGCGGTTCACGCCAGCCTATGCGGCGATGGGCGCGTTGTATGCGAAAGGTGACGGGGCAACACCCGATCAGGCAACTGCGCTGAGCTGGTTCACACGAGGCGCGGAGTCGAATGACAGAGTCTCTCAACGCGTCCTGTGCCTTGCCTACGCGACCGGCTCGGGCGTGGCGCCCGATGCGACGCAGGCGCAGCGTTGGTGCACGACGGCTGCCGAGGCGGGCGATACCGTTGCGATGCGGCAGCTGGCAACCGGTTTCACAAGTGAGCGGGCGCTGCCATTGGCAACGCGTGCTTACTGGCAATGGCGGCTCGCATCGACGGGCGACGCGTCTTACGAGTCGATGCTCGCGCAGTCATACGACCTGGGGCGTGGTGTGGCAGTTGATTTTGGCGCGGCGCTTTACTGGCTTCGACGCGCTGCCGGGCACGGGAATGTTGATGCGCAGTCCGCTCTGGCATCACATCTCTTCACGGGGCTCGGCGGTGAGTCGGATGACCGCGAGGCACTGGACTGGGCGAGCCGCGCTGCGACGACGAGCGCCAGTGCAATGGACCTGCTGGGCGAAGCCTACCTCTATGGGCGAGGCGTAGAGAGAAATCCGCTGACCGCCCGGCAATGGTTGGAGAAGGCGGCTGCTGCAGGTTCGGCAGATGCGGCGAATCAGCTTGCCAATATCTACCTGACGGGAAACGGCGTAGCAAGCGACGACGCGCTTGCGGTCCGCTGGTATCGAAAGGCAGCGGCGCTGGGCTCACGCGAGGCCGTGATAGCACTTGCGCTGCGCGAACCGGACGACGGCCCGGCTATCGCAGCGACCACGCAAGCACAATACTGGCTCGCACTTGAAGGCGACACGTCTAACGACGATCGGCACACCGCGCCGGCGTCTGTCGTATCGAGGCACGATGGGGACCGTGCGGCCTGGGACGCACTTTCAGCGTTGAACAAGGCGCTCGCGGGAAGTCCGTTCGCGCAGATCGAGACGGGTGTTCTGTTCTGGCGAGGAGACGGCGTGACACGGGACAGGGCGCTCGGTGATGCATGGCTCCGGCGCGCGCTGGCCGGCCTGGCAGCCGAACCTGGCTGGCGGCGTTTCGTCGAACCTGTCCAGGCCGTCGAGACGCGCGCTCGTGCCAGTCTCACAGACGCAGAGCGGACACGCGCTGAACTTCTGACGGAGAACCTGGCGAGGACTGCTCCTATTATCAGTGTCGCGACAGACAGGAAATAGCAGACGGCCTTTGGAAAATGGCGGAGCGTTGACGACCGCTTCGTCAACGGAAGAAGCCGTCCAGAACAGAGAGCAAGCCGATGACCCAAACGGGAATTCGAGCAGACTTGAGGAATGGGTCGCGGAACGCGCGTGCTCACTGAAGCGCTTGCCGCGCAAAACGCGTGCGCAGCCAGCCCCCAAGACGATCGACGTACAGATAGACGACGGGTGTCGTGTACAAGGTCAGCATCTGACTGACAATCAGGCCACCGACAATCGAAATCCCCAGCGGCCGGCGCAGATCGGCACCTTCGCTGGTACCGAGCGCCAGCGGCAGCGCGCCGAGCAGCGCGGCGCAGGTCGTCATCATGATGGGGCGAAAGCGCATCAGGCTCGCGTGGTAGATCGCATCGCGCGGCGACATGCCGTTGCGCGATGCTTCGATTGCGAAGTCGACCATCATGATCGCGTTCTTCTTGACGATACCGATCAGCAGGATCACGCCGATCAGCGACATCACGGTGAATTCGACGCGGAACAGCATCAGCGCAAGCAGTGCGCCAACGCCGGCGGAGGGCAGCGTCGAGAGAATCGTGAGCGGGTGCGCGTAGCTCTCGTAGAGCACGCCAAGCACGATGTACACGGAAAGCAGGGCGGCTAATACCAGCAGCGGTTCATCCGATAACGACTGCTGGAAGGTACGCGCCGTACCTTCGAAGCTCGCGTGGATCGACGCGGGCATACCGATGCTGACCATCGTGCTGTTTATCGCCGACATCGCTGTGGAAAGCGATTCATGCGGCGGCAGGTTGAACGAAATCGTCGTCGCGACGAAGTTGCCCTGATGGTTGACGCCGAGCGCGGTGTGTCCCGGCTTGAAGCGGGCGAACGCGCTGAACGGAATCATGGTTTCCTGCGCGGTGCTGACGGACGTGCCTGCCGATGCACTCGAATGCCCGCTTGCCGCAAGCGAATTGAGTGCCAGGTTGCGGGCCGAATCTGCTGCGACGCTGGCGGCCGTGCTCGATGTAGAAGACGTCGTGCTATTCGTGCTCGTGCTGTTCAGCGCGGGAACGGCGAGTGCGAACGACGTAGCGCCCGGTGTGGGAAGCGTGACGGTGACGTCGGATGCCGCGCTGGTGCTGCTGGCGGCGTCTGCGCTCGCCGCCGATGCTGCACTTGTGGAGGCGGCAATGGGCTCAGTGGGCGTCGCCGTTCCGCCGGGCGTCGTGACAGCCTGCACGGTTCCGGCCGCCTGCGCAGCGTTCGAACTGCTTTGCGTCGTGCTCGCCGTGGTGGGGCCGCTTACCGTGCCGGCGACGAAGTTGGTCGATTGTGTGCCGCTCGGATTGCCGCCCGATGTGCTGACGTACAGATCGTTGAGCGTTTCGGGATGCTGCCAGTAACGCGGCGCGACTTCCATCACCACGTAGTACTGGTTCATCGCGTTGTAGATTGTCGAGACGAGCCGCTGGCCGAACGCGTCGTACAGCGTGTTGTCGATCTGCGACGGCGTGATGCCAAGACGCGCCGCCGTCGCGCGATCGATATCGACATCGGCTTCCAGTCCGCTTTGCTGCTGGTCCGAGTTGACGTCTTCGAGTTCGGGCAGCGCCTGCATGGCCTGCGTCAATCGGGGTGCCCATTTGTAAACCTCGGCGCTCGTGTCGCCCAGCAGCGTCAACTGATACTGCGCATTGCTCTGCCTGCCGCCCACGCGGATATCCTGCACCGGTTGCAGATAGAGCCGCGCGCCCGCCACGTGGTTCAACGCGGGGCGCAGTCGCGCGATGACTTCATCGGCAGTTTTATTGCGCTGTGACAGAGGTTTCAACGATACGAAGATGAAACCGGTGTTCGTCTGTCGTCCGCCTGTGAAGCCGACAACCGTCGCCACCGCAGGGTCGGAGCGAACGATCTGCATCAGTTGCTTGAGCTTGATTTCCATCGACTGAAAGGACACGCTCTGGTCGCCCTGAATGCCGCCGATCAACCGGCCCGTGTCTTCCTGCGGAAAGAAACCCTTGGGAATCGCGATGTAGAGAAATACATTGAGCGCGATGGTGACGAGCAGCAGTGACATCATCAGCACGGGATGACGCAGTGACCAGTTAAGAGTCCGCGCATAACCGTCACGCATGCGATCCAGCGGCTGCGCCAGCAGATTCGCGAAACGCTGCATGCGCGATCTGGATACGGAAGCGCCGCCGTCGTGCTTCTGGTTAGCGAGTAGGCGCGAACACATCATGGGCGTCAGCGTAAGCGACACAGCCAGCGAAACCAGTATCGCCACCGATAACGTAACGGCAAACTCGCGAAACAGCCGCCCGATGATGCCGCCCATCAGCAGAATCGGAATGAACACGGCAATCAGCGAGATCGAAATGGACAGCACGGTGAAGCCCACTTCGCGCGCGCCGAGCAGTGCCGCCTGCATGCGCGATTTGCCCGCTTCGATGTGACGCGCGATGTTTTCCAGCACGACGATCGCATCGTCGACCACGAAGCCCGTCGCAACCGTCAACGCCATCAGCGACAGGTTGTCGATCGAATAGCCGAGCAGATACATCACCGCGAACGTGCCGATGATCGACACCGGCACGGCGGCACTCGGAATCAATGCG
Organism: Burkholderia sp. Ac-20365; assembly: GCF_017104715.1. Taxonomy (GTDB): domain Bacteria; phylum Pseudomonadota; class Gammaproteobacteria; order Burkholderiales; family Burkholderiaceae; genus Paraburkholderia. Next base: position 24,153 of record NZ_JAAGPI010000028.1, on the reverse strand, counting down.
GCGCGCGCACTGCCGAGAAAGAAGAACACAACGAGAATCACGAGCACAACCGCGATCAGCAGCGTCGCTTCCGTGTCGCGCAATGACGCGCGGATCGTGGTCGACCGGTCCGAGGCTTCGAGAATGTCGATGTCGGCGGGCAGCGCGGGTTTGAGTTGCGCGATGGTCGCGCGGATTGTGTCGACTGTGCTGATGATGTTCGCGCCAGGCTGCCGGTAGAGAATCACCAGCACGGACGGCTGGTTGTTGCCCGCGAGGCCGAGGTTGCGCAGGTCTTCGACGGAGTCGACGACTTCGGCGACATCCGACAGACGCACGCCCGCGCCGTTGCGATACGCGATCACGAGATCCTTGTACTGTGCCGCGGTGCGCGCCTGATCGTTCGCATAGAGCTGAAAACGTCGGCCTTCGCTTTCGATGATTCCCTTCGGGCTGTTCGCATTCGCCGACGCAAGCGCGGCGCGCACATCTTCGAGGCCGATGCCGTAGTGATAAAGCGCAGTCGGATTCAGCTCGACGCGCACAGCAGGATTGGCCGAACCGTTCACATCGACTTCGCCGACGCCGGGAAGTTGGGATAACGACTGCACGAGTATCGTCGACGCGAGATCGTAGAGCTTTGCCTGTGTCAGCGTGTGCGACGTGAGCGCGAGGATGAGCACGGGTGCATCGGCGGGATTGACCTTGCGATAGGTCGGATTGCTCTTGAGGCTCGAAGGCAGATCGGCACGCGCCGCGTTGATGGCGGCCTGCACGTCGCGCGCCGCGCCATCGATGTTGCGGTCGAGTCCGAACTGCAGCGTGATGCGCGTCATGCCGACCGAGCTTTGCGACGTCATTTCAGTCACGTCGGCGATTTGCCCGAGATGTCGTTCGAGCGGACTGGCGACACTGTTCGCCACCGTGTCCGGACTCGCGCCGGGCAGGCTGGCCTGCACGGAGATAGTGGGGAAATCGACTTGCGGCAGCGGCGCGACTGGAAGCCTGACGAAAGCAAATATGCCCGCGAGCGCGATGCCAAGCGAAAGCAGCGTCGTCGCCACCGGGCGTTCGATAAAGGGACGCGAAAGGTTCATCGGCGGTTGTCGGAGACGGCCCGGCGCGCGAGGGTACGCAGCGGGCGAAGTGACAACGATGCTAGGAGCGCTCGCGCGACGACGGGTTACGTGGGTGTTGCTTCGCGTTACGGTGTGTCGCGCTCGAAATAGATGTCAGTCTCGTTTCAGCGATGGCGGGCGTGGGGAAGGGAAGTGTTATCTGCGGTAAACGCGAAGCGTGCTGATGTACGGGCGCAAACGCGACTAACGGTCTGTTATCGTCACTACCCGCCAGTCGTCAAGACTGTGCCGCCGCACATGCTTAGGTAAAAACAGTCAGCAGAAAAGAAGGCTGCGATGTGATGCAAACGTAAACGTCGAGAAACGCCGCTTACGTTGCGTGTAAGCGGCGCTCATATGCATTGCAAGCCGTATCGTGGCGATTCGTCAGAAACGCGTTCGCGTTACACCACGACGTTCACCGGCGAACCGCTGACGAACTTCGCGATGTTGTCCATCAACTGATCCGCGAGCGCCTGCTGCGCCTCATCCGATGCCCACGCGACGTGCGGCGTCACGATCACATTCGGACGGTTCGCGATGCGCATCAGCGGGTTGTCGTCGGTGGGCGGCTCGCTTGTCAGCACGTCGAAGCCGATGCCGCCGATCAGTCCTTCATCGAGCGCGCGCACCAGGGCATCTTCATCCACCAGCCCGCCGCGCGCCGTGTTGATGATCAGCGGCTTGCGCTTCATCGCGCGAAACTCGGGCATGGCAAGCATGCCGCGCGTTTGTGGCGTAAGCGGGCTGTGTATCGTGATGACGTCGCTCGTTGCGAGCACTTCATCCCAGGGCGTGTAGAGCGGACCAAGTCCGTCACGTCCTTTGTGCGCAGCGAACAGCGTGCGCATGCCGAATGCTTTCGCGATCTCCGCCACACGTTGCCCGAGCACACCTTCGCCGATGATGCCGAGTGTCATTCCGCCGAGATCGTGTATTGCGTGATTGAAAAAGCAGAATTGCCCGGACTTCTGCCATTCGCCGTTGAGCACGTCATCGCGATAGGCGATCAGATTGCGCCGCAACGCGAGCATCAACGCGAACGTATGCTCGGGCACTGTATTCACGGCATACCCGCGAATGTTCGATACTCGGATGCCGTGCCGCTCGCACGCTTGCTTGTCGACGCAATCCGTTCCTGTTGCCGCGACCGCGACGAGCTTCAGCGAAGGCAGGCGTGCGATCGTATCGGCAGTAAGCGGCACCTTGTTGGTGATCGCGATGGTGGCGCCGTCCAGACGCGCGGCCACCTGATCCGCGCTCGTATGGCCATACTCGATCAGCTCGTGTTCGAATGAAGGCCGCGCGAGCCTGATTTGCGGCGCAAGCGTCGCGCGGTCGAGAAAGACGATCTTCTGCATGCTGGTTCCTGTTGAATTGCGATCGTTCAAAGATGACGCTTTGCTTCCGCGACGATATGCGCGGGCGTGATGCCGAAGTGTTCGTATAAAGCTTCCGCCGGGCCCGACGCGCCAAAGCCCGTCATGCCGACAAAGCCGCCTCGCTCGCCGAGATAGCGGTCCCAGCCGAATCGCAGGGCCGCTTCGACGCCGACACGCACCGTGTCCACACCGAGCACGCTCTGTCGATAGGCGCGGTCCTGCTCGTCGAAGCGCTCCCAGCACGGCAGCGAGACGACGGCTGTCGGGATGCCTTCCTGTTGCAGGCGTTCGCGAGCGTCCACGGCGAGCGCGACTTCGGAGCCTGTTGCGAGTAACGTGACGGCACGCTTGCCGCCTTCGGCTTCTGCGAGCACATAGCCACCGCGCGCGCACAGGTTGCCTGCATTCGAACGCGTGCGTACCAGCGGCAAGGTCTGTCGGGCGAACACCATCGTGCTCGGGCCGCTGCGATGTTCGTAGGCGAGTGCCCAGCATTCGGCAGCTTCGATGGCATCGGCGGGGCGGAACACGTGCATGTTCGGCATCGCGCGCAACGACGCGATGATCTCCACCGGCTGATGCGTCGGCCCGTTCCTGCCCACGCCAATCGAATCGTGGCTGAAGACGAACTTCACCGGCAGACCCATCAGCGCGGCCATGCGCATTGCGGGACGTTCGTAGTCGGAAAACGCGAGATAGGTGACCGCGAGTGGGATCACGCCGCCGTGCGCGGCCATGCCGTTCGCCATTGCACCCATCACATGTTCGCGCACGCCGCAATGCACGTAGGCGCCGCTGTGGTCTTCCGCGGTGAACGCATGCAGGCTGCGCTTGTGGCTGGTCGGCGCTTCGAGGTCCGCACAACCGACCATGCGTTCCGGCAACTGCGCGAGCAGATCGTTGATCTCGGCGGAAATCATGATGCCCGCCTGGCCTTCGCCGTTTTCCAGCGTACGTTGCTTGTAGTCGTCGAGTACCTGCTGCCAGCCTTCAGGCAAGCGGCCTGCCTGGATGCGTTCGAATTCGGCACGCGTATCGTCGGGCAACGCGGCAAGGCGTTCGTGCCACGCGAGATAGTCGCGCTCGTTGCGTCGTCCCGCCGCGCGCCATTCGTCGAGCACGTCGCGCGGAATGTCGAAGGGCGCGTGAGGCCAGTTCAACTCTTCGCGCGCGGCGTTGGCGTCTGCATCGAACAGCTTGCCGCTGTGGCCGCCGCGTTGTCCCTGCAAACGCGCGATGCCGCGCGCAATCACCGTGCGGCACGCGAGCATCGATGGGCGCGGATCGCGCTTTGCTTCAGCAAGTGCCGCCGATACGGCTTCGATATCGTGCCCGTCCACTTCGATCACATGCCAGCCCGCGACGCGGAACCGCGCGCTCACGTCCTCGCTGATCGACAGTGCAGTGCTGCCGTCGTCGGTGATGCGGTTGTCGTCCCAGCAGAGAATCAGCTTGCCGAGTTTAAGATGCCCTGCAAGCGAAATCATTTCCTGGCCGATGCCTTCCTGCAAGCAGCCATCGCCGACGAATGCATACGTGTAGTGATCGACAATGCCGTCGCCGAACTTTGCGTTCAGATATGCCTCAGCCACAGCCATGCCGAACGCGTTCGCAATGCCCTGGCCGAGCGGACCGGTCGTGACTTCGATCCCCGCCGCCGTATCGAACTCGGGATGCCCTTCGCAATGCGAGCCCATCTCGCGAAACGTTTTGATCTGATCGATGCCGAAGTGCGCGTAACCCGTCAGATGCAGCAGCGCATAAAGCAGCATCGAGCCATGTCCGTTCGAGAGAACAAAGCGGTCCCGGTCGGGCCATTCGGGATCGGCGGGATTGAACTTCATGTGCTGCGTATACAGCGCCGTCGCAATTTCGGCCATGCCGAGCGGCACGCCCTGATGGCCTTCGCCGGCGCGCACGATGGCGTCGATGGCCAGAAAACGGATGGCGTTCGCGAGCGGTCGCGTCTCGATCGATAACTCGTTCGACGTGTCAGGCGACGGCATGAGTGCGGACATGACTTCTCCTTGCCGCTGCATCATTCGCGCAGCGGCTCTCTTGAGCGTGTGTTAAGGGAAGGGGGAAGGGCACCGCGTTCAGCATCGAACGCAGCGCCATGCACAGATCAGTGCAGGAACCCGATCGAAATCCACGGCACAGCGGCCACGACGATCAGACCGACGATCAGCGCCGCGATATAGCCGACGATCGGCTTCATGCCTTCGTCGGGATGGATGCGACTCACCGCGCACGCCGAGTAGTAGCCGACGCCGAACGGCGGCGCGAACAGACCCACGCCCATCGACAGGATCACGACCATCGCATAGTGCACGTCGTGAATGCCCATCTGCCGTGCAATCGGGAACATCAGCGGGCCGAACAGCACGATCGCGGGAATGCCTTCGAGCACGCTGCCAAGCACGATGAACACGAGCACGGATGCGGCCATGAACATCGCGGCGCCGCCCGGAAGCTTTGCCATGGTCTGCGCGAGCTGGCCGGAGAAGCCGGATTGCGTGAGCGCCCACGCCATGCCCGTCGCCGCACCGATGATCAGCAGGATCGCGCCCGACAGTGCGGCGGTATCGATCAGCATCGGCTTGAGGCGCGCCCATTCGAAGCGGCGATAGATCAGCAGACCTGCGAGCACGGCGTATGCAATGCCGATCGTCGAGACTTCCGTCGCCGTCGCCACACCTTCGACGACAGCCAGGCGAATCACGAACGGCAGTGCCAGTGCAGGCACCGCAATCGCAAGCTTGCGCACTACTTCGCCACGCGTCGCGCGCCGCACGCCCGACAGATCGTCGCTGCGATAGCGGTACCAGACCACGGCGCTCAGCGTGATCGCCAGCACGATGCCGGGCAGCATGCCGCCCGTGAACAGCGCCGAGATCGATACGCCCGTCACCGAGCCGAGCGTGATCAGCACGAGACTCGGCGGGATTGTCTCGGTCTGCGCGCCTGTCGCGGCGAGCAGTGCGACGAGGTCGCCGGGCTTCGCGCCGCGCGCCTTCATCTCGGGGAACAGCACAGGCGCGACGGCGGCCATGTCGGCGGCCTTCGAGCCCGAAATGCCGGACACCAGATACATCGCGCCGACCAGCACGTACGACAAACCGCCGCGCACATGACCGAGCAGGCTCGCGAGAAACGCGATCATCGCAGCCGCCATGCCCGTCATTTCGATCAGTTGCCCGAGGAACACGAAGAGCGGCACGGACAGCAGGATCAGGTGCGACATGCCTTCGTCCATCCGTCCGACCACGACGCTCAGCGGCGTGCTGGTCGTCAGCGCGAGATAGCCGAAGGTCGCGAGGCCGAAAGAGAACGCGATCGGCACGCCAGCGAGCACGCACAACGCGACGAGGCCGACGAAGAAGATCAGCAGGTTCAAATTGCCGAGATCGTGCAGCAGCGGGCCGATCGCGACGAAGCCACCTGCGATGGCCGCAACCAGCGCGAGCGCGCCGAGCGTCATCTGCCAGTTCGCGGTGCGGATCAGCCGCAGGCAGGCGACCGCCAGCATCAGCGCGCAGCCGACGGGCAGCGCCGCCGCGCGCCACGTGTTCGAGATCTCGAGCGCGGGCGTCGTGATGAAGCCTTCGTCCTGCGCGAACTCGACGGCGGGCCCGATCACCAGCAGCAGGAATGCGAGCGGTGCGGCAATGGCGACGACATCGAGAAACGCGCGCACGTTCGGCGATGCCTTGCCGACCAGCGCCGTCATCCGCATATGCTCGCCGCGCCGCAACGCGACGACGGCGCCGAGCATGGCGAGCCAGAGGAACAGCATCGACGCGAGTTCATCGGACCAGACGAGCGGCGTATGCAGCAGATAGCGGCTCGTCACGCCCGCCAGCAGCACGAAAATTTCGGCGACCACGAGCAGCGCCGCCGGAATCTCGACGATATACGCGAGCAGATTGTCGATCACGCTGACGACACGGCGCGGCGACGGATGCGGGAAAGAGATGGTGTGCATGGTAGTCATACCAGTTTTCCAACGTACTTTTCGAGCAGGCTCCAGCCCTGGTCGCCGTATTTCGATTTCCAGTCGCTATAGAAGCTGGTCTTGCGCAGCGCGTCGCGGAAAGCGGGGCGGTCGACATCGACCACGTTGACGCCCTTGCCCTTCAGGTCGTTGCGCAGCGAGCCGTTGAGCGACGCGATATCCGCGCGTTGCAGCATGCCTGCGGCTTCGAATTCGCGCGTGACGATCGCGCGCATGTCGGGCGGCAGCTTTTCCCACGCGCGTCGATTGCCGAGGATCCAGTAGCCGTCCCACACGTGCGAGGTGAGGCTGATCGACTTTTGCACTTCGTAGAGCTTGGCCGTAGCGATGATCGGCAGCGCGTTTTCCTGTCCCTCGACAACACCTGTTTGCAGCGCCGAATACAGCTCGTTGAAGTTGATCGGCGCGGGGCCGGCATCGAGCGCCTTGAACAGTGACGTCAGCATCGGTGCTTGCGGCACGCGGATCTTGAAGCCCTTGAGGTCAGCCGGCGTCTTGATGACTTTCGTCGACGAACTCACTTGCCGGAAGCCGTTGTCCCACACCTTCGACACCGTGACGATGCCCGTCTTCTCGATCTGGGAGCGGATATACGTGCCGAGGTCGCCGTCCATCGCTTTCCAGACGGTGTCGTAGTCGGGGAACGCAAAGCCCGTGTTGACGATGCCGGCGGCAGGCGCGAGTGTCGCGAGAATCGACGATGCCTGGTTGAAGAACTCGACGCCGCCGCTGCGCACCTGCGACAGCAGATCGGTATCCGAGCCGAGCTGGTTGGCCGGGAACACCTTGATGTCGAGCTTGCCGTTCGTGGCGGCGCGGATCTTGTCGCAAGCCTGTTGCGCGCGGATGTTGACCGGGTGGGTCGGGTCCTGGCCCGTCGCGAGCTTGTACGAGAAGTCGGCGGCCGATGCGCGGCGGATCGGCAGGCCCCAGAGCGACGTGGCGGCGGCGACGCTTGCGCCCGCTTTCAGGAACGTGCGTCGGTCGATACCGCCGCGGATGGTCGTGCGGTTGCTCATGATGTGCTCCTCCAATACGGATTGGATGTATCGGTATAGTTGTGTTCCCCGGCAACACGCTCTGCGGCGCGTTAGCCTGCGTCAGGCGGCTTTCTTTCGTTGCGCGCGGCCGGCCGGACGCGGCCGCGCAGGGTGAATCCGTGCTGTGGCTGTTAGCCGTGAATCAGCATGCCGCCGTTCACGTCGATCACGGCGCCCGTGATGTACGACGAAATCGGCGAGGCGAGAAAGAGGAATGCGCCGGCTACGTCATCGGGTACGCCGAGCCGGTTCAGCGGAATGCCAGCGAGAATTTCGCCGCGCTTGTCGTCGGGAATCTTGCCCGCGTTGATGTCGGTTTGAATCAGGCCGGGCGTCACGCAGTTCACGCGGATGCCATCGGGACCGAGTTCCCGCGCCATCGCTTTCGCGAGACCGAGCACGCCCGCTTTTGCGGCCGAGTAATGCGGGCCGCCCAGAATGCCGCCGCCGCGTTGTGCCGACACCGACGACATACAGCCGATCGAGCCGCTCTTTTGCTTCTTCATTTGCGGCACGACGGCTTGCGACAGATACAGCACGCCGCGCAGGTTCACGTCGAGAATGCGGTCCCAGCTTTCGGAGTCGATGTCGAGCAGCTTCACGGCTTGCGTGATGCCGGCGTTGTTGATGAGCACGTCGATGGCGCCGAAGTCGGCGACGATCTGCTCGACGGCGGCGGCACACGCTTGCCGGTCGGTCACGTTGCAGGCGTAGCCGCGATGTTCGGGGCCGATCGACGCCGCTGCGTCGCGTGCCGCCGATGCGTCGAGATCGAGGATCGCGACCTTCGCGCCATGCTGTGCGAACATGCGCGCGGTGGCCATGCCGATGCCACGCGGCGATGCGGCGCCGGAAATGACGGCGATCTTGCCGTCGAGAAGACGCGACTCTGACATGATGCTGTTCTCCTGATAATGGATTTTTGAGTAAGGGTTATGGCGTGGCAATCGGGTGTTACAGGGTCTTAGCCCAGCCAGCCTTTGATGGTGTCGCACATGGCTTCAGTAGAGATGCCGTAGCGGTCATGCAAGGTGGGCAGCGCGCCGGCATCGAGAAACTCGTCGGGCAGCGCGATCTGCCGGAACGGCGGCGTGACGCCGGCGCCGAGCAGCGTGCGCGCCACCGCCTCGCCGAGTCCGCCGATCACCGTATGGTTTTCCGCGACGATCACCATGCGGCCTGTGCGCTTCGCTTCACGCAGGATCGTCGCCGTATCGAGTGGCTTGATGGTCGGCACGTGCAGCACACCGACGCCGATGTTGTCCGCCTCCAGCGCTTTTGCGACTTCGAGCGAGCGCATCGTCATCAGGCCGGATGAAATCAGCAGCACTTCATCGCCGTCGCGCAGCAGCTTCGCTTTGCCGAGTTCGAACTTGTAGTCGTATTCGTCGAGCACGGCGGGCACGTTGCCGCGCAAGAGACGCGCGTAGACAGGGCCTTTGTGCGCGGCGATGGCGGGCACCATCTGCTCGATGTCGAGCGCGTCGCACGGGTCGATTACCGTCATGTTCGGCATGGCGCGCATCAGTGCGATGTCTTCGGCGGCCTGATGGCTTGGACCGTAGCCTGTCGTGAGACCCGGCAGCGCGGCGACGATCTTCACGTCGAGGTTGTCTTCGGCGATCGTCTGATGGATGAAGTCATAGGCGCGGCGCGTGGCGAACACGGCATACGTCGTGACGAACGGCTGTGCGCCTTCATGCGCGAAACCGGCTGCTGCGCCCATCAGCAGTTGCTCGGCCATGCCCATCTGATAGTAGCGGTCAGGAAATTCCTTTCCGAAGATATGCAGGTCGGTGTACTTGCCGAGGTCGGCTGTCATGCCGATCACGTTGGTCTTCGTGCGCGCCAGTTCGGCGAGCGCGTGGCCGAACGGCGCCGAACGCGTGATCTGGCCTTCGCCTGCAATCGACGCGATCATGGCCGATGTCTTCAGACGCGGCTTCTTGAGGACGGTGCTCATGCTTGCCTCCCGGCGTCGAGTGCTTCGAGCGCGAGTTTCCATTCGTGCGCATCGACGCGGATAAAGTGGTTCTTCTCGCGTTCTTCGAGAAACGGCACGCCGCAGCCCATCTTCGTATCGCACACGATGATGCGCGGCTGCGGCTTGTCGTGGTTTCGGGCGTTATCGAATGCGCGTGTGACGGCTTCGATGTCGTTGCCGTCGACGCGTTGCGTGTACCAGCCGAACGCTTCCAGTTTTTCGACGAGCGGCTCGAAGGCCATGATCTGCGTCGACGGGCCGTCGGCCTGCTGGTTGTTCACATCGACGATCGCGATCAGGTTGTCGAGCTTCCAGTGCGCGGCCGACATGATGCCTTCCCAGATCGCGCCTTCGTCGAGTTCGCCGTCGGAAAAGAGCGTGTACACGAAGGCGTCAGAGTTCTTGCGCTTGAGGCCCAGGCACCGGCCGACGGCAATCGTCAAACCCTGGCCGAGTGAGCCGCCTGACATTTCCATGCCGGGCGTGTAGCTCGCCATGCCGGACATGGGCAGGCGGCTGTCGTCGCTGCCGTAGGTTTCGAGTTCGTCGGCGGGCAGGATGCCGGCTTCGAAGAGGGCGGCGTACAGCGCAATCGCGTAGTGACCGTTGGACAGCAGGAAGCGGTCGCGGCCTTCCCATTCGGGGTCTTCTGGCTGATAGCGCATCGCGCCGAAGTAGGCGACGGCCAGTACGTCGGCAATGTCGAGCGCCTGGCCGATATAGCCCTGGCCCTGTACTTCGCCCATCAGCAGCGCGTTGCGGCGGATGCGGTAGGCGTGCTCCGCGAGTTGGGCGGTGCGCCCGGCTTCGCTCGTATTCACGCGTGTCTCCTTCTTGCAGCGCCTGGCTCGATGAGGCCGGGCGTCCGGTGATTCATGGCGGGATACTTCGTGCTGCTCGCGGCTCCGGGTAATCCCTTGCTTCCGTGTGTGCTGCGAGTGAGACAAGCGTATCGGCTTGAAAGCATTGGCTCAAACGAATTAAAGTGGCTTATCGTTGAATTGAATTCATCTGGATACTGCGATGCACAATCGGGTCACACTCAAGTCGATACAGGCATTCGAGGCGGCGGCGCGGCTCTCGTCGTTCGCGCTCGCAGCAGACGAACTGTTCGTGACGCCTTCCGCGATCAGCCATCAGATCAAGCTGCTGGAGGACCAGTTGAGCGTGCGGCTGTTTCATCGCGTGCATCGCGCGGTGATCCTGACTGACACGGGGCGGCAATATGCAGAGGAAATCGGCGCGGCGTTTGCGCGGATCGACAAGGCGACGCGGGATATCGGCCGCGTCGAGAAGAGCGACATCCTGACGGTGCATGCGACGCCGAGCATCGCGACGCAGTGGCTGATGCCGAGATTGGCGCGCTTTAGTGCGATGCATCCGGATATCGATGTGCGGTTGAATGCTTCTTCGGCGCCTGTCGATCTGATCAAGGAGGCGGTCGATATCGATATCCGTTATGGCGCGCGGCGTTTGCAGCCGGCGGGGACGATGGTGCTGGATTTGCCTTTGGAGACGATTGTGCCGTTGTGTTCGCCCCGGCTTGCTGAGGGCGAGTTTCCGATTCGGTCTGTTGCGGATTTACGGAATCACACGCTGATTCATAGCGAAGGGTGTCTTGTCGGCTGGCGGGATTGGATGCGGTTGCATCGGAAGGTCGTGCTGGATATTACTCGCGGGCCGCGGTTTGATCGGTCGTTTATGGCGATTAGTGCGGCCGTTGATGGGCTTGGCGTTTGTCTCGAGAGTTTGCTGCTCGCGCAGCGGGAGCTTAAGGCTGGTGTTTTGGTTGCTCCGCTAGGGTTGGATGGGTTGCGCGTGAATGGTTACACCATGAATTTGCTTAAGTCCCGGGCGGATTTGCCTAAGGTTAAGAGTTTTCAGGATTGGATTTTTGGGGAATTGGGGTAAGGGTTTGGTTTTTTGGTTTTTGTCTTGCGACGCTTTGTTCGGTTTGCTTTTGCTGTCCTGGCATCCGCGTGGCGCTGGTTTTGGTTTTTTATGGATGTGCGCTGGCATCCGCGTTTTGTTATTGGTTCTTCACGCGTTGCCCCTGTGCGGGGCGGCACTTACTTTCTTTGCCGCCGCAAAGAAAGTAAGCAAAGAAAGCGGGCTAACACCGCCCGTTCTTGACCGCTGCCTGAGGGACCCCAACCGTTCCTCCACTTCACACGGCGTTCTGCCATTTAATGCCCGTTGCCAACGCTTCGAATGGGCGCCTCACCCACTTCAATCACCCGTAGCACAGCCAGCGGCAGCGAATGGTTGATGCCGCCCAGGTGGCAAACTGTGTGTAGGTCGTAGTGCTCCACGCGTCAGCGTTTCTACGACACCGATCGTGCTTTTCAGTCCGGAGTGATGCGTGTACGCCGCGAAAGCCTACACACAGTTTGCCGCTATAGAACGTGGGCGATTTGATCGCGCGTGTGGCGACGCGGGAGTGTGAAGCGGGTGAGGCGCCGATTCAGGGAGTTGGCAACGGGCATTGAATGGCAGGTTGCCGTTTGAAGCGGAGGACACGTTGGGGGCCCTCAGGCGGGAACAAGAACTGGCGGTGTTCAGCGGCTTTCTTTTGCCTACTTTTCTTTGCCGCGGCAAAGAAAAGTAGGTGCCGCCCCGCACAGGGGCGACGCATGGAGCACGAAGGCAAAACGCGGATGCCAGCACAAACGCGGGCAAACCAAACCAGCGCCGCGTAGACACAAGCGAAAACCAAACCACCCCAGCGTCGCAGACAAAAAAACCCCTTACTGCGCTCCAAGCTTCCTGATCAGAGCATCCAGCAACCCCAACTCTTCTTCATTCAAATCAGTAAGCGGCGCCCGCACAGGCCCAGCATCATGCCCAACGAGCTTGGCGCCAGCCTTAACAATACTGACTGCATATCCCTGACGACGATTCCGAATCGCCAGATACGGCAAAAAGAACTCATCCAGCAGCTTGCCAGTCGTGACATGATCATCCGCCGCAATCGCGCGATAAAACTCCATCGCCGTCTTAGGAATGAAATTGAACACGGCAGAAGAATAAACCGGCACACCCAACGCCTTATACGCGGCAGCATAAACTTCAGCCGTCGGCAGACCACCCAGATAAGAGAACCGGTCGCCCATGCGACGACGAATCGTCACCATGCTCTCGATATCGCCCACACCGTCCTTGAAGCCGATCAGGTTCGGGCACTTGTCCGCAAGACGCTCGAGCGAATCGGCATTGAGCTTCGAATTAGCGCGGTTATAGACGATCACGCCCATGTTCTTCACCGCCTTGCACACCTGCTCGACGTGCGCTGCAACGCCTTCCTGCGATGCCTCCGTCAGATAGTGCGGCATCAGCAATACGCCATGCGCGCCGTTACGCTCGGCTTCCTGCGCGTATTCGATCGCAACGCGCGTCGGGCCGCCCGCGCCCGCAAGAATCGGTACCTTACCCTTGCAGGTTTCCGTCGCCGTACGAATGACATTGGAGTACTCCGACTTCGTCAGCGAGAAGAACTCGCCCGTGCCGCCTGCAGCAAAGAGAGCCGTCGCGCCGTACGGTGCAAGCCATTCGAGACGTGCAGCATAAGTGTCGGGACGGAAGTCGCCGTTGCTGTCGAAGTCGGTGACGGGGAACGACAGAAGGCCTTCGGAAACGATCGCTTTGAGTTCTTGTGGCGTGGTCATGATGGTGTTCGCGTTGAAATGTCAGTCAGTGTTGGCGGCCACGTGGGCCGCATCGTTCAAAAGTCGAGAGGTTGTTCGATCGATCAGCGCACGAGGCAAGGGCGCTTGTTGTCGAACTTCCAGTTCGGGATCAGGTACTGCATCGCGACGCCGTCGTCACGTGCGCCGAGACCGTGCTGCTGATACAGCGCATGCGCCTTTTCGATTGCGTCCATGTCGAGTTCGACGCCAAGGCCCGGCTTCGCAGGCACCTTCACCTTGCCGCCGACAATCTTCAGCGGGTCGCGCGTCAGATGCTGGCCGTCCTGCCAGATCCAGTGCGTGTCGATTGCGGTGATCTTGCCCGGCGCGGCGGCCGCGACGTGCGTGAACATCGCCAGCGAAACGTCGAAGTGATTGTTCGAGTGCGAGCCCCACGTCAGACCCCAGTCGTTGCACATCTGCGCGACACGCACCGAGCCCTGCATTGTCCAGAAGTGCGGGTCGGCAAGCGGAATGTCGACCGATTGCAGCTGGATTGCGTGGCCCATCTGGCGCCAGTCCGTCGCGATCATGTTGGTCGCCGTGGGCAGACCCGTCGCGCGGCGGAACTCGGCCATCACTTCGCGGCCCGAGTAGCCGTTCTCCGCGCCGCACGGATCTTCCGCATAGGCGAGCACGTCGTGCTGGTCGCGGCACAGGCGGATCGCTTCGGCAAGCGACCAGGCGCCGTTCGGGTCGAGCGTCACGCGCGCTTCCGGGAAGCGTTCGGCGAGTGCCGTCACCGCTTCGATTTCGGCATCGCCGGCGAGCACGCCGCCTTTCAGCTTGAAGTCGTTGAAGCCGTAACGCGCTTGCGCAGCTTCAGCAAGGCGCACGACGGTTTCGGGCGTCAGCGCTTCTTCGGTGCGCAGACGCTCCCAGTCGTCGCGGCCTTCGGCGCCGCTCGCATACTGCAAATCCGTTTTCTTGCGATCGCCGATGTAGAACAGATAGCCGAGCATTTCGACTTCGTCGCGTTGCTGGCCTTCGCCGAGCAGCGCGGCTACGGGCACGCCAAGGTGCTGGCCGAGCAGATCGAGGAAGGCGGCTTCGAGCGCCGTCACGGCATGGATCGTCGTGCGCAGATCGAAGGTCTGCAGGCCGCGGCCGCCCGCATCGCGATCCGCGAACTGTTTGCGCACGGTGTTGAGCACCGCCTGCAGATTGCCGATCGACTGGCCGACCACGAACGGGCGCGCGTCGTCGATGGTCTTGCGGATGTTCTCGCCGCCCGGCACTTCGCCAACGCCGGTATTACCCGCGCTGTCGCGCAGAATCACGATATTGCGCGTAAAGAACGGGCCGTGCGCGCCGCTCAGGTTCATCAGCATGCTGTCGCGGCCGGCGACGGGAACCACGCGCAATTCGGTGACTTTGGGAGCGCCTTGGGTCTGGGATGCAATCGTAGACATGTGAGTCGGTCCTGGGTTGGGTGCCCATAAGTGGCCCTGGGATGGGCCTGTGAAAATCAGTGCAATTCGATGAGTGTCGCGTGCTGCGAACGGCTAGGTCTGCGTGACGATCTCGACCCAGTTCGCGCCGTGTCCGCCTTCGCAGCGCGATACGGCGGAGAGGGCGCCGGAGCTGGCGTCGATCTCGTACACGACGACCTGCGTGGACCGCTCGCCACACGCCACCAGGAAACGGCCCGTCGGGTCGATCCTGAAGCCCCGCGGTTGCGCTTCTGTTTCCGTGAAGCCTGCGTAATCGAGCGAGCCTTCGTCGTTCACGCGATAAGTGATCAACTGGCTCGACGTGCGCTCGGCAACGTAGATGAAGCGCCCGTCGGGCGTCATCTGCAGGTCGGCGGCCCAGACAAGCTTTGCGGCCGTGGCCGGGTCGATCTGAGCGGTGCGCGGGCAGCCATCGTTCAGATGCGCGAGCGACGGTGCGCGCGGCGCGACGCTGCGGGCCGATAGCGCGCCCGTTTCGCTATCGCGTGAGAAGACGGCGACCGTCGCGCGAAATTCGCTCGACACATACAGCGTTTTTTCATCGGGCGAGAAGCGCAGATGACGCGGGCCGAAGCCCGGTTCCACCGGCACTTTCTGAACGGGTTCGAGCGTCGTATCGTCTGCGTCGCGCGCGATTGCGAAACAGAACACCGTGTCGGAACCGAGCGAGGTTGCATACGCAAAGCGTCCGTCCGACGATGCGATCACGGCGTGCGCATGCTGAATGCCCTCGATGACCTGACGCGGTTTTGCTTCAGCGTTCTGCAATGCGGCGGCGCGATACAGACTCACGCACGACTCGCCATACGACGCGCCGAGCAGCCAGTCATCCGAAGGTGTCAGCGATACATACGCGAAACTCGGTTCAATCGACGCGGTGTGAAGATGCGCAAGATGGCCCGTGTGCGAATCGACCGAATACGTGACGATGCTGCGCTGTGCACCGCGCGTGGCGGCGTGCAATGTGCGCTGGTCGGCGGAGAGCGCGAGCGGCATCACCGTGTCGCCCGCTGGATGGCGCGCAATGCGTTCGATGCCGCCCGTCGCGCCCTCGACACGAAACACGGCGAGATCGCCGTCCACCGCGTTCGAAACGATCGCGAAAAACGTCATTTCTGCTGCTGCCCGATTTCGTGATCGGCGAGATATTCGAGCGCGCGAACCATGCCCGAATGATCCCAACCCTTGCCGCCGTGCGCGGCACATGCGTTGAACAGCGCCTGGCAGGTTGCCGTATTCGGCAGCGAAACGCCGAGCGATTGCGCGGTGGAAAGCGCAAGGTTCAAATCTTTCTGATGCAGTTCGATACGGAAGCCCGGATCGAACGTGCGCTTCGTCATGCGCTCGCCATGCACTTCGAGAATGCGCGACGATGCGAAGCCGCCCATCAATGCCTTGCGTACCTTCTCGGCGTCGACACCCGCTTTCGATGCAAGCAGCAGCGCTTCGCCGACGGCTTCGATCGTCGCGGCGACGATCACCTGGTTCGCGACCTTGCAGATCTGGCCCGCGCCCACTTCGCCGATCAGCGACACGTTCTTGCCCATCATGTCGAAGAGCGGCTTGACCTTGTCGAACGTGCCTTGCGCGCCACCGACCATGATGGTCAGCGATGCCGCTTTCGCGCCCACTTCGCCGCCCGAAACAGGCGCATCGAGATAATCCGCGCCTTTCTCGCGCACGCGGGCTGCGAACTCGCGCGTGGCGATGGGGGAAATCGAGCTCATGTCGACGACGATCTGCCCCGCGCGCAGCTTGCTGGCGACGCCGTTTTCGCCGAACAGCACGCGTTCGACGTCGGGCGTGTCGGGCACCATGATGAAGATCACATCCGCTTTGGCCGCGACGTCGGCAGGACTTGCGCATGACGTCACGCCCGCTTGCGTCAGCTCGTCAGGCACGCCGCTGCGCGTGAAGGCCGAGAGTTCGACGCCGTTCTTGCGGAGATTGGCGGCCATGGGCTTGCCCATGATGCCGAGTCCGATGAAGCCTGCTGTTTGCATTCGCTACTCCAGTGTGTGATGTGTGGTGACGTCCGTTTGCGCGGCTCAGGCGGGCATGAAGTGCTGACGCACGCCCAGCGCGCCGCTACGCAACAGGCCCATGTCCGCGCAGACGGAAACCAGCGTGCAGCCCATGCCGAGATAACGGTCGGCGTCCTGCTGCACGTGCGCGAGGATGCCGGACGGCTTGCCCGCCGCTTTTGCTCGCGCAAAGACATGCGCGATGGCCTGCTGAACGTCGGCGTGACCGGCATTGCCCAGGTGGCCGTATGCAGCAGCGAGATCCGATGGGCCGATAAAGACGCCATCCACGCCTTCGACCGCAAGGATGTCGTCGATCGCGGCCACCGCCGCGCGGCTCTCGATCTGCACGATGACGCAGATGTTGTCGTTGACCACCTGCAGGTAGTCTGTCACCGAACCATACCGGTTGCCACGATGCCCCACCGACACCCCGCGAATGCCATGCGGCGGGTAGCGCGTTGCAGCCACGGCGCGGCGCGCATCGTCGGCGCTGTCGACGAACGGAATCAGCAAGTTGAAGAAGCCCGCGTCGAGCATGCGCTTGATGATGACGTTGTCGTTGGCCGGCGGGCGCACGATGGGCGCCGAGCGGCTGTCCTTCAGTGCCATCAGCTGCGGTATCAGCGTGAGTTCGTCGTTCGGCGCGTGCTCGGCGTCGAGCAGGATCCAGTCGAAGCCCACACCGCCGAGCAGTTCGGTCGTGATCGGGCTGGCCAGCGAAGCCCAGCAGCCGATCAGGCGATCGCCGTTTTTGACAGCGGCGCGAAAGCCGTTCGGCAGCGGTTGATACGGTGACGACAAGGCCATCTTGATCTCCTTGGGGCAGGGCGATGCCTGCCCGGCAAAGTGCGTCTTGCGAAACATGGTATGTCATAGGACGTCCGAACACAAGATACGTTGTCAGTTGACCGGGAGGTAGGCTGGTAAACCCTGACCCATTACGGCTTGGGCCTGCTGGCGTATGGTTCG
Organism: Burkholderia sp. Ac-20365; assembly: GCF_017104715.1. GTDB lineage: Bacteria > Pseudomonadota > Gammaproteobacteria > Burkholderiales > Burkholderiaceae > Paraburkholderia. The sequence goes on along the minus strand of NZ_JAAGPI010000028.1, from coordinate 6,499 downwards.
GATTGCGTTGGCTGACAGATGTGTTGTACGATGACCGACGTTAACCGTGAAATGGAGAAGAGACATCGTGCAATTGACAGGCGACATGCTGATCGGGCGGCAAGCGGTCCGTGGTACGGACAGGGCGCTGCGCGCATTCAATCCATCGACGGGCGCGGAGATCGACTCGCCCGTGTTCGGCAGCGGTACGGTCGAAAACGTCGCGCGTGCGTGTGAACTGGCCGCGCAGGCTTTCGACGCCTACCGGCAGCTCCCGCTCGCGACGCGTGCGGAATTTCTCGAACGGATCGCGGACGGCATCACCGCGCTCGGCGACGCGCTGATCGAGCGCGCGCACGCCGAGTCCGGGCTGCCGAAAGCGCGTCTCGAAGGCGAGCGCGGACGTACCACGGGTCAGTTGAAGCTGTTCGCGAGCGAAGTACGCGCGGGCCAGTGGCTGTCGGCTACGCTCGATTCGCCGTTGCCTGAGCGCAAGCCGCTGCCGCGTTCGGATCTGCGCATGCAGAAGATTCCGGTGGGGCCGGTGGCGGTGTTCGGCGCGAGCAATTTCCCGCTCGCGTTTTCGGTGGCGGGCGGCGATACGGCGGCAGCGTTCGCCGCGGGATGCCCCGTCGTCGTCAAGGCGCATCGCGCGCACCTCGGCACGTCGGAGATGGTCGGGCGCGTCATTCAGCGCGTCGCGGCCGAGATGAATCTGCCCGAAGGCGTGTTTTCGATGATCGTCGGCGCGGGCGCAACGGTCGGCGAGGCGCTCGTCGCGCATCCGGCCATCAAGGCAGTCGGCTTCACGGGTTCGCGCGCGGGCGGCACGTCGCTGATGCGGGTTGCGGCGAACCGGCCCGAGCCGATTCCCGTCTACGCGGAAATGAGCAGCATCAATCCTGTGTTTGCGTTGCCTGTTGCGCTCGCCGCGCGTGGCGAAGCAATTGCGCGCGGATTCGTCGATTCGCTCGCGCTCGGCGCAGGTCAGTTCTGTACGAACCCTGGCTTGGTGATCGGTATCGACGGTCCTGAGTTGCGTGCCTTCGAGCAAGCCGCGTCGCAGGCGCTCAACCAGAAGCCCGCGCAGACGATGCTGACGTCAGGCATTCACGCCGCCTATCAGGAAGGCGAGGCAAGGCTTGCGGCTATCGAAGGCGTACAAGCCGTCGCACATGGTCTCGAAGCGACGGGACCGACGCAGGCATGCGCGGCGCTGTTCGTTACCGATGCCGCTGTTTTCCTGAAGAAGTCCGAGCTGGAAGACGAGGTGTTCGGTCCTGTCTCCACCATCGTGCGATGCAGGGACGTGCAGGAACTGCTTGCCGTGGCTGAACATTTCGAAGGGCAGTTGACGGCGACGCTCGCCATGGACCGCGACGACGTGCAACTGGCGAAGAAGCTGGTGCCGATTCTGGAACGCAAGGCGGGGCGCCTGCTCGTCAATGGTTTTCCGACGGGCGTCGAGGTGTGTCACGCGATGGTGCACGGCGGACCGTTCCCGGCTACGGCGGATAGCCGCGTGACGTCGGTCGGATCCACGTCGATCGATCGCTTTCTGCGTCCCGTGTGTTACCAGGACTTTCCGGCAGAGCTGTTGCCCGAGGCGCTGGCCGACGACAATCCGCTCGCACTCTGGCGACGTCGCGATGGGCATATGGTCAACGCGTGATGATCTGACTACGTTACCGGTGTAATGAAAAAGCGGCCACATGGCCGCTTTTTGTTTTGTCCGGTTCGCGCCTCAAGGCGTGCGCGTCGCGGCCGCTTCCTCTGCCTGCGCGCTCGCGCGGCGCAAGCGTTCGCGGCTGCTGGACAGATGCATGCGCATTGCGGCGCGCGCACCATCGGGATCCTTACGCGCGATTGCATCGAGAATATTCTCGTGCTCGAGATTGACGCGCGCCATATATGCGTTCAGATCGCTTTGCGCGAGCGACGGCGAATCCACGCGATGGCGCGGAATCAGCGCCGTGCCCAGTTGCGAGAGGATATCGACGAAATAACGGTTGCCCGTCGCGGTCGCAATGGAAATATGAAAGCGCAGATCGGCGGCCGTGCTGTCGCCGCCTGCGCGGCTGGTTGTTTCGACGGCGTCCAGTGCCGCGCGAATCTTCGCGATGTCGCGTTCGCTCGCGCGCTGTGCCGCGAGCCCCGCGCATTCCGTCTCGAGGCTGATACGCAATTCGAGTACCGACAGCACGTCGTTCAACGTGGTGGCTGGCACCATTTCGAGGCCGAGCGGTTCGCGCCGCGGTTCCAGCACGAAACTGCCGATGCCGTGACGCGTCTCGAGCACGCCATTGGCCTGCAGGCGCGAAATGGCTTCGCGCACGACAGTGCGGCTCACGCCGAGCAAGGACATCAACGTCGTTTCAGTCGGCAGTTGATCGCCCGGTTTGAGCGCGTGCGAAGCGACCTGCTCATTGACATAAGCGACGACCTGATCAGCAAGGCTCCCGCGTGCCCGCCTTGGGGTCGAACCTGGTGCTGCAGACGCGGCCATGTAACGCTCCTGGGATTTTCAAGATTTGCCTTCATTATACGTTGTCCTACAACGAAAAGCCGAGGCTGGCGCACGATCGTGCCACCATCTCAGACGCGTGGCTAAAGCTCGGAACGGGGCGATGGTCGACCGATCTTCCAGCTTGTCGGACATCGCATCGCGCATATGTCGCGCACATGAGTGATAGCACTTGTGCGCGGTATCTATCACGTTATTCGCGGCAAGAAAGAAAGATTGGGAAACGCGCAATCGCGCCGCATTCGTTGACGCCAAAAATCGTGTCACCTAGATTGGCGCCTGTCTGGAATTCGCTTCATATTCTCTATTCCACGCAGATGAATATTGATTTCAGACTTCGGCTATGTGTATTCACATAGCCTTTTTTGCTTCTATAAACATAGGATCGCTAACTAGTTGTATATAACCAACAAGTAATTTATCTATTTTTCGGCACTTGTATTCTCGCGGCGCAATACATTTTTAAACGAGTGATAGAGGAACAGATGAAGAGAACTACCATTGCGGCTGTAGCAGTGACACTGGGCACGATGACGGCTGCGGCTCACGCGCAGAACAGCGTCACGCTCTACGGGCTTATCGATGCAGGCGTCGGCTACGTGCACAACGCAGACTCGAACAAGAACCTGACGGGCATGATCAACGGCAATCTCAGCGGCGACCGCTGGGGCCTGAAGGGCAGTGAGGATCTTGGCGGCGGTCTGAAGACGATCTTCGCATTGGAAAGCGGCTTCGACGTCGGCACGGGCAAGATGGGTCAGGGTTCGCGCCTGTTCGGCCGCCAGGCTTACGTTGGCTTCCAGGGCGACAAGTGGGGCACCGTCACGGTGGGCCGTCAATACGATCCGATCACGGACACGGTTCAAGGCGTGACCGCCGATAACTACTTCGGCTCCACGTTCGCAACGCCGGGCGACGTCGACAACAACGACAACAGCGCGCGCGTGTCGAACGCAGTCAAGTACGTGTCGCCGAGTTACGCGGGCTTCCAGTTCGAAGGCCTGTATGCATTCAGCGGCGTGGCTGGCCAGGCGGGCCAGGGTTACACGTATAGCGGCGCGGCGACGTATTCGATCGGCAATCTGTCGCTGGCGGCAGGCTATCTGCGCGCCACGAACGATTCCGCGACGGGCGCACGCACGAGCTGGGCGAGCAGCACGACGGATTCGATTTTCGACAGCCGCATCAACGACGGCTACGCGAGCGCGAAGTCGGTGAGCATTGCGCAGGTGGGCGGCCAGTACGTGCTCGGTTCCCTGACGATGGGTGCGTCGTACAGCAACACGCAGCTGAAGGCGGATGCGAGCTCGAGCTTCTCGACGACCGAGAAGTACAACAGCGGCAAGGCATTCCTCGCCTATCAGGCAACGCCTGCTTTGATCGCGGGTGTGGGTTACGCGTATACGGCTGCTTCGGGCGATACGTCGGCGCATTATCATCAGGTCAGCCTGGGCGCGGATTACAACCTGTCCAAGCGCACCGATCTTTACGCTGTCGCGGCTTATCAGCATGCGAGTGGCACGCAGCGTCTGTCGGATGGCACGACGCAGGCAGCGCAGGCATCGATCGGCTCGTATGGGTATAACGGGACGAGTACGCAAGAGATTGCTATTGTTGGCATTCGTCATAAGTTCTAATAGCGTGTCTGTTTGATGCGGGGCCCCGCATGTTGGTTTTTTTTGCATGCGGGTGGTTCGCTTTGTTTTGTTTTGTTTTGCTTTGTTTTGTTTTTTGTTGGCATCCGCGATTTGTTATCGGTCGTTAACGCGTCGCCCCTGTGCGGGGCGGCACCTACTTTTCTTTGCCGCGGCAAAGAAAAGTAGGCAAAAGAAAGCCGCTGAACACCGCCCGTTCTTGACCACTGCCTGAGGGCCCCCAACGGTTCCTCTCCTTCAGGCGGCGTCGCTCTTCTCAATGCCCGCTGCTAACGCTTCGGCTAAACGCCTCACCCACTTCACACTCCCGCGTCGCCGCATGCGCGATCAAATCGCCCACGTTCTATAGCGGCAAACTGTGTGTAGGTTGTCGCGCCATACACGCACCACTCCGGACTGAAAAGCACCATCGGTGTCGTAGGAGCGCTGAGGTGTGGAGTACTACGACGTACACGCAGTTTGCCACCTGGGCGGCCGTTATCATTCGCTGCCGCTGGCTGCGCTACGGGTGATTGAAGTGGGTGAGGCGCCGGTTCAAGCCGCTGGCAACGGGCATTGAACGGAGCGGTTGGCGTGTGAAGTGGAGGAACTGTTGGGGGCCCTCAGGCGGAGGTCAAGAACGGGCGGTGTTAGCCCGCTTTCTTTGCTTACTTTCTTTGCGGCGGCAAAGAAAGTAAGTGCCGCCCCGCACAGGGGCAACGCGTGAAGCACCGATAACAAAATGCGGATGCCAGCAAAAACACAAGCAGACCACACCAAAGCACCGCGAACCCAAACCCAAACCCAAACCACAAAAAAACCCAACCGCGCACCCCCATCGCACTAAGGTATATTGCGAGGCTACCCGCACGGGACCACAAGCACCGTGCCCGCCTCCGGAACCGTATGCCAGCCTTCGATCTTCGCACCGTCATTCTGATGTCGTCAGTCATGCCCGGCTTGATGGCGCTCGTGATGTTTTCGTTGGGGCGCGGTTTTCCCGCGAACATTCGCGGTGTCGGACATTGGGCGTCGGGTGCTCTCGTCGTGTCGTTGTCGGCAATTCTGCTCGCGCTGCGCGGCGGTATCGCCGACTGGCTTTCGATTGTCGTCGCGAACGTCGGTCTGATTCTCGGCACGGGTCTGTGGCTGATCGGCAGTCAGATGTTCTTCGGGTTGCGTCCGTCGCGGCGTTTCATCGCGCTGCTGCTCGTCGTCGGTACGATCGCGATGAGCTGGATGACGTGGGTGCATTCATCGGCGGGCGGACGCACGCTGTGCATGTCCGCGATGCTCACGGTAACGTTCGGCTTGAACAGCCTCACGATGCTGCGCTTCGGCAAAAGCAGCAATACGGCACTCTTCGTCGGCTCGATGCAACTGGTGCAGACCGTCGCGACGGCGGCGCGCGGCGTGTCGATGTTCATGCCGTCGTGGGCGAGTACCGGGCTGTTCGCTCCCGATCTCGTCCAGAAGATCTACCTGACGACGGGTGCGCTAATGTCGCTCACCGTGACGGTCGGTTTGCTGCTCGTCGCCATGGAACGCCTGCGCAACCAGCTCGAGCAGCAATCGTTCATGGACCCGCTGACGGGTCTGCTCAACCGCCGCGCATTTCTGAGTGTGCATCAGCAGGAGCGCGATAGAACGCTTCGTACGGGTGGACTGCTGTCGTTTCTGCTGATTGATCTCGATCATTTCAAACGGGTGAACGACACCTATGGGCACGCAACCGGCGACCGCATCCTGACTGACTTCGCGAAACGCGTCGCCGATATGCTGCCGGAATCTGGCCACGTCGCGCGCTGGGGCGGCGAAGAATTTGCAGTGCTGCTGCCGCGCGCGCATCCCGACGAAGCGCGCGATCATGCCGAACGCATTCGCGAGCGCATCACACAGAAAGACGACGCGACGCTGCCGGGCTACACCTGCAGCATTGGCGTGTCGTGTATGGCCGCAAGCGAAGCAACCATCGAGCAACTCACAAGAGATGCCGACGAGGCGCTGTATAACGCGAAACGCAGTGGCCGCAACTGCGTCTGCGTCAGCGACCATGTGATTCTGCTCTGACGCGTTCAATCCGAGTGCGGGGTAGACGGCTGGGTAGCCGCAATCGGCGGTTATCCTTCATGCATTGGAATTGTGAAACGCCGATTAACGTTTGATTATCAACGCAATCCGGAGATGATTGCCGTTCAATCGAATTGTTAAATCCTATGCGTGCGTTCAGGGTGTTTTTTGCCGATATGCAATGGGCATCCATTTAATCCGGCAATTACGACCTGATACAAACTGCCTTTAAAATCCGATTGCGATTGCCGTCTTCATTTCTGTATTATCGCGCGGTAGCGCGTGGGCGCAA
>NZ_JAAGPI010000027.1 GCF_017104715.1 Burkholderia sp. Ac-20365 | reverse complement strand
GTGTTAGCCCGCTTTCTTTGCTTACTTTCTTTGCGGCGGCAAAGAAAGTAAGTGCCGCCCCGCACAGGGGCAACGCTAGCAGACCAGAGACAAAACGCGGATGCCAGCGACAACAAAAGCAAACCACACCAGCGCCGCAAGACAAAACCAAAAACCAAACCAAACCAAACCAAACCAAACCCCATGGTATGAACCCGCGTTGCCGCAACCATGCCCCCTGCTCTATCCTCTCCCCACACGCGCCAGCGCAAACTCAAACGCTATTGGGGCCACCACCAAATGACCACCTACCGCGAGTTCCACCGCCGCTCAATCGATTCCCCCGAAGACTTCTGGCGCGAAGAGGCCAGCCGCATCCACTGGCACACACCATTCGACACCGTCCTCGACCGCTCAAACCCGCCCTTCGCGCGCTGGTTCGTCGGCGGACGGACCAACCTCTGCCATAACGCCGTCGACCGCCACCTCGCGCAACGCGCACAACAAAACGCACTCGTCTACATATCGACGGAAACGGGCATCGAGCGGCGCTACACCTACGCCGAACTGCACGCCGAAGTGAACCGCATGGCCGCCGTGATGCGCTCGCTCGGCGTCAAGCGCAGCGACCGCGTGCTCATCTATCTGCCAATGATCCCCGAAGCCGTCTTCGCGATGCTCGCGTGCGCGCGCCTCGGTGCAATCCATTCGGTCGTGTTCGGCGGATTTGCCGCGCCGAATCTCGCCGCGCGCATCGACGATGCCACGCCCGCGCTGATCGTCACCGCCGACGCCGGCGCGCGCGCCGGCAAGGTGATCGACTACACACCGCTCGTCGATGAAGCCCTCGCGCGCGCGACGCACAAGACACCCAAGGTCCTGCTGATCGACCGGCAACTCGCGCCGGAGCGTCTGAATGCGCCCTACCTCGTCGCCTACGAGCCGCTGCGCGAACAGTTCTTCGACGCGCACGTTCAGTGCGAATGGCTCGAATCGACGGAGCCTTCGTACGTGCTCTACACGTCCGGCACGACGGGCAAGCCCAAAGGCGTGCAGCGCGATGTCGGCGGCTATGCCGTCGCGCTCGCGGCATCGATGGAATACATCTTTCAGGGCAAGCCGGGCGACACGATGTTCACGGCGTCCGACGTCGGCTGGGTGGTCGGCCACAGCTACATCGTCTACGCGCCGCTGATCGCGGGCCTCACGACCGTCATGTACGAAGGCACGCCCATTCGTCCCGATGGCGGTATCTGGTGGCGGCTCGTCGAGCAGCACAAGATCAACCTGATGTTCACCGCGCCCACCGCCATCCGCGTGCTGAAGAAACAGGACCCCGCGCTGCTGAAACAGGCCGATCTGTCGAGCCTGCGCACGCTGTTCCTCGCGGGCGAGCCGCTCGACGAACCCACCGCCTCGTGGATCGCCGATGCGCTCGGCAAGCCCGTCGTCGATAACTTCTGGCAGACGGAAACCGGCTGGCCGATTCTCGCGATCCAGCGCGGCGTTGAAGCGCTGCCGCAAAAGCTCGGCTCGCCTGGCGTGCCCTGCTATGGCTACGATCTGACGCTGCGCAACGAGCACACGGGCGAGCCGTGCGCGCCCGGCGAGAAAGGCGTGATCACGCTCGGCTATCCGTTGCCGCCCGGCTGCATGTCGACCGTGTGGGGCGACGATGCGCGCTTCGTCAAGACGTATTGGGAGAGCGTGCCCGACCATCAGGTCTACTCGACCTTCGATTGGGGCATTCAGGACGAAGACGGCTACGTGACGATCCTCGGCCGCACCGACGATGTCATCAACGTCGCGGGCCATCGGCTCGGCACGCGTGAAATCGAAGAGGCGCTGTCAGGACACAGGGCGGTCGCGGAAGTGGCCGTGGTCGGTGTGACGGATCAGGTCAAAGGACAGGCGGCGCTCGCGTTCGTCGTCCTGCGCGACGCCGCCGCGTATGAATCCGACGACGCGCGCGCGAAGCTTTCCGCCGAACTGTGCACGACCGTCGACCGGCATCTCGGCGCGATCGCGCGGCCCGCGCATGTCGTGATGGTGTCGATGCTGCCGAAGACGCGCTCCGGCAAGCTGTTGCGCCGCGCGATTGCGGCGCTCGCCGAAGGCCGCGACCCCGGCGATCTGCCGACTATCGAAGATCCGTCCGCGTTGCAGCAGATCCGCGACGCCGTCGCGGCGACGCTCAGCGTGAAGTGACCTGGCTGGAAAACGGCGCGCTTAACCGCGCGCCGACAGAAAGCGCCTGAGAATCCCGCTCGAATACGTGCCCGCGATCTCGTGCAGAAAGGTGACGAACGATGCGGGCGCATGCGCGTCGGCCGTATCGGAAATGGTCCGCACGATTGCGCACGGCACGCCGTATTCGTAGCAGACCTGCGCGATCGCCGCGCCTTCCATTTCGACGGCGAGCGCATCGGGCAACGCCGCGCGCAACAGATCGACGGACGTCGCGCTCGCGACGAACTGGTCGCCGCTGATGATCAGCCCGCGATGCACGGTCGGCAGCGCTTCCGTCACGAAACGCTGCGACAGCGCGGCGCCTTCTTCTTCGACAAACCGCTCGCAGGCGCGAGCCAGAGCGGCCGTCAACGGCGCGTCGGCTGCGAAGCGCGACATGCCAAGCAGCGGCACTTCAAAGCGCGGAAAGAGCGGCGACGCATCGAGATCGTGCTGCATCAACGTCTCTGCGACGACGATATCGCCGATCCGAACCGTTGGGCCAACGCCACCCGCGACGCCCGTGAACACGACAGCCTCGACGTCGAACGCATGTATCAGCGCGCTCACCGTCGCCGCCGCCGCGACCTTGCCGACGCGCGCCAACGTCACGACGCAAGGCGCGCCATGCACCGTGCCGATGTGATAGTCGCGCTTGCCATGCGTGATCGTTTCGACGGCACCTTCCGCGCGCATCGCGGCGACGAGATCGCCGAGTTCTTCGGGCAGCGCGGCCATCACGCCCAGCGGACGGCGCGCAATCGTGGCTTCCGACGGCAGCGCGCTCATTCGACTGCCTGCAACTTGGCGACCGCGAGCGCGAGCCATTTCTCGCCGTGGCGCTTGAATTTGACCTGCGCCTTCGAATCGGCGCCGCCGCCTTCGAGCGCGGTGATCGTGCCTTCGCCGAACTTCGTGTGGAACACCTGCTGGCCGACGCGGAAGCCCGTTTCAGCCGCGCGCTGCTCGTTCGCGAACGCGGGCAACGGCGCGCTCGGCGGCGTCGGCGCGCCGCCGCCATAACCCTGCTTGCGGTCCGGGCGCGAGAACCAGTCGCGGCCCCAGCCGGCGTTGTCCGAACGGCCACCGCCCCAGCGGGCGCCCGCTTCGACTTTCGGCGTGAGCCACTTGAGCGTTTCCTGCGGCAGTTCGTCGAAAAAGCGTGAACGGATGTTGTAGCGCGTCTGGCCGTGCAGCATCCGGCTTTGCGCGAACGACAGATACAGCCGCTCCTTCGCGCGCGTGATCGCGACGTACATCAGGCGGCGCTCTTCTTCGAGGCCATCCGCTTCCATCGCGCTGTTTTCGTGCGGGAACAAGCCTTCTTCCAGGCCGGTGATGAACACCGCCGTGAATTCGAGACCCTTCGCCGCGTGCACCGTCATCAACTGCACGGCTTCCTGGCCGGCTTGCGCCTGGTTGTCGCCCGCTTCGAGCGATGCGTGCGACAGGAAGCCCGCAAGCGGCGTCATCGTGTCGGGGTTTTGCGCGGGATCGGCGGGGTTCGCGGCATCGAGCACGTCGACGCCGGGATCGTCCGTCGCAATGACCAGTTCCGGCGCAGCCGTCGCGCCCGGACGCAGCGGAATCGAGCGCGCGGGCGTGTCGAGCCCGTAGCCTTCTTCGCTGACGAACGCCGTTGCCGCGTTGACCAGTTCCTGCAAGTTCTCCAGACGCTCCTGCCCTTCGCGTTCGTTCTGATAGAACTCGGACAGGCTGCTCGCGCGCACCACGTATTCGACCGTTTCCGGCAGGCTCATCTGCGCCGTTTCCGCGCGCATCTTCGCGATCAGGTTCGCGAAGCCGCCGAGGCTCGTGCCCGCCTTGCCCGTCACATATGGAATCGCCGCCGCCATCGAGCAGTTGTACAGACGCGCTGCGTCTGCCAGCTGTTCGATGGAGCGCGCGCCGATGCCGCGCGTCGGGAAATTGACGACGCGCACGAACGCGGTGTCGTCGTTCGGATTGTCGATCAGGCGCAGATACGCGAGCGCGTGCTTCACTTCCTGACGCTCGAAAAAGCGCAGGCCGCCATACACGCGATACGGAATGCCCGCATTCACGAGCGTATGTTCGATCGTGCGCGACTGCGCATTGCTCCGGTACAGCACGGCGATTTCACTGCGCGAGGCGCCCGTGGCAATCAGATCGCGGATTTCTTCGACGATCCAGCCCGCTTCCTGCGAATCCGTCGCGGCTTCATAGACGCGCACCGGCTCGCCGTGACCGGCGTCCGTACGCAGGTTCTTGCCCAGCCGGCGCGAGTTGTTCGAGATCAGCGTGTTGGCGGCATCGAGAATATGGCCGTGCGAGCGGTAGTTCTGCTCCAGCTTGATCAGATTGCGGACCTTGAACTCCTGCTCGAAGTCACGCATGTTGCCGACGTTCGCGCCGCGGAACGCGTAGATGGACTGGTCGTCGTCGCCGACTGCGAAGATCGCGTTGTGCTCGCCCGCCAGCATCTTCAGCCACGCGTATTGCAGCTTGTTGGTGTCCTGGAATTCGTCGACCAGGATGTGCCGGAAACGCGCCTGATAATGCGCGCGCAGCGGCGGGTTGTACGACAGCAGTTCGTAGCAGCGCAGCAGCAGTTCGGGGAAATCGACCACGCCTTCGCGCTGGCATTGCTGGTCGTACGCTGCGTACAGTTCGACGAACTTGCGGTTGAAGTCGTCGGACGTATCGACATCCTTCGGACGCAGACCCTGCTCCTTCGCGTTGTTGATGAAGTACTGCAGGTTTTTCGGCGGATATTTCTCGTCGTCGATATTCAGGCCCTTCATCAGGCGCTTGATCGCGGAAAGCTGATCGGACGTATCGAGGATCTGGAAGGTCTGCGGCAGACCGGCGTCGCGGAAATGCGCGCGCAGCATCCGGTTGCACAGGCCGTGAAACGTGCCGATCCACATGCCGCGCGTGTCGATAGGCAAGAGCGCCGACAGGCGCGACATCATTTCGCGCGCGGCCTTGTTCGTGAAGGTGACGCCGAGAATGGTCGGCGGCGATGCGAACCCTTGCTGGATCAGCCACGCAATCCGCGTGATCAGCACGCGCGTCTTGCCGCTGCCTGCGCCTGCCAGAATGAGCGCCGGTTCGTTCGGCAGCGTGACGGCGGCGTGTTGTTCGGGGTTCAGGTTCGCGAGCAGTTCGGGCATGGATGACGAGAGGAGACAACGGTTGCGGCGGGTGGTCCGACATTATAAGACCGTGAGGCAACGCTGCCGGTCGCGTGCGATATCCATGTGATGCTGCCCTGCTTCCGGTGTGCTTTGGGCCGGCTTCTGCGCTGCTTCCGGACGTTGTGTGCCGCGCCTCCGACGCCCTGCTGCCCGCGCCTGCGCTGCCCTCCAGACCCGCTGCCGCCGCCCATTGCACGGCTCGACAGCGCCGTGTAGCGGCGCCCGTATCACAGTCCGCACGCAGCCCGCATCACAGCCCATATCGCGCCGCCCCAGGAACGCACAATGGCGGGCGCGGCCCGCCGCGCCCGCATCCCTTTATAATTCAAGGTTCCAGGCATCTTTCCACGCATTTTCCGGCAGATTTTGACGATGACGACAAGCGACAACACGCTGGCCAAGAGTTTCGAGCCGCAGACGATCGAGGCTCAATGGGGCCCCGAATGGGAAAAACGCGGCTACGCCGCTCCGACGATGGAGCCGGGCCGCAAGAATTTCTCGATCCAGTTGCCGCCGCCCAACGTCACGGGCACGCTGCACATGGGCCACGCGTTCAACCAGACCATCATGGACGGCCTGACGCGCTATCACCGCATGCTGGGCGAAAACACGCTGTGGGTGCCGGGCACCGACCACGCGGGTATCGCGACGCAGATCGTCGTCGAACGCCAGCTGGACGCGCAGGGCGTGTCGCGCCACGACCTCGGCCGCGAAAAATTCACCGAGCGCGTGTGGGAATGGAAGCAGCAGTCGGGCTCCACGATTACGGGCCAGGTACGCCGTCTGGGCGCGTCGATCGACTGGTCGCGCGAATATTTCACGATGGACGACAAGATGTCGGCCGCCGTGCGCGACGTGTTCGTGCGTCTGTATGAACAGGGTCTGATCTATCGCGGCAAGCGCCTCGTGAACTGGGACCCGGTGCTGCTCACGGCCGTGTCTGACCTCGAAGTGGTCAGCGAAGAAGAAAACGGCAGCCTGTGGCACATCCAGTATCCGCTCGCGGACGGCTCGGGCCATCTGACCGTCGCCACGACGCGCCCCGAAACCATGCTCGGCGACGTCGCCGTCATGGTTCACCCGGAAGACGAGCGCTACGCGAAGCTGATCGGCCAGAACGTCAAGCTGCCGCTGACGGACCGCGAAATCCCCATCATCGCGGACGATTATGTGGATCGCGAATTCGGCACGGGCGTCGTGAAGGTCACGCCCGCGCACGACTTCAACGACTATCAGGTCGGCCTGCGCCACAAGCTGCCGCAGATCGAAATCCTCACGCTCGACGCGAAGATCAACGAGAACGCGCCCGAAAAGTACCGCGGCATGGACCGTTTCGACGCGCGCAAGCTGGTCGTGGCGGATCTGGAAGCGATCGGCCTGCTCGAATCCGTCAAGCCGCACAAGCTGATGGTGCCGCGCGGCGACCGCACGGGCGTCGTGATCGAGCCGATGCTGACCGACCAGTGGTTCGTCGCAATGAGCAAGCCGGCTCCCGAAGGCACGTTCAATCCGGGCAAATCGATCGCCGAAACGGCGCTGGACGTGGTCCGTAGCGGCGAGATCAAATTCGTGCCGGAAAACTGGACGACCACGTACTACCAGTGGCTCGAAAACATCCAGGACTGGTGTATCTCGCGCCAATTGTGGTGGGGCCATCAGATTCCCGCGTGGTACGGCGAAAACGGCGAAATCTTCGTCGCGAAGACGGAAGAAGAAGCGCGCGCCAAGGCCGACGCACAGGGCTACAAGGGCGCACTGAAGCGCGATGAAGACGTGCTCGACACGTGGTTCTCGTCGGCGCTGGTGCCGTTCTCGTCGCTCGGCTGGCCCGCAGAGACGCCGGAACTGAAGGCGTTCCTGCCGTCGTCGGTGCTGGTGACGGGTTTCGACATCATCTTCTTCTGGGTCGCGCGCATGGTCATGATGACCACGCACTTCACCGGCAAGGTGCCGTTCGACACCGTCTATGTGCACGGTCTCGTGCGCGACGCCGAAGGCCAGAAGATGTCGAAGAGCAAGGGCAACACGCTCGACCCGATCGATATTGTCGACGGCATCGGTCTCGACGCACTGGTCGCGAAGCGCACCACGGGCCTGATGAATCCGAAGCAGGCCGCGACCATCGAAAAGAAGACGCGCAAGGAATTCCCCGACGGCATTCCCGCGTTCGGCACGGATGCGCTGCGCTTCACGATGGCGTCGATGGCGACGCTCGGCCGCAACGTGAACTTCGACCTTGCGCGCTGCGAAGGCTATCGCAACTTCTGCAACAAGCTGTGGAACGCGACGCGCTTCGTGCTGATGAACTGCGAAGGCCACGATTGCGGCTTCGCGAATCCGGGCGCGTGCAAGCCGGGCGATTGCGGCCCGGGCGGTTACACGGACTTCTCGCAGGCCGACCGCTGGATCGTGTCGCTGCTCCAGCGCGTCGAAGCGGAAGTCGAAAAGGGCTTCGCCGACTATCGATTCGACAATGTGGCAAACGCCCTATACAAGTTCGTATGGGACGAATACTGTGACTGGTATCTCGAACTGGCGAAGGTGCAGATCCAGACGGGTACGCCCGAGCAGCAGCGCGCCACGCGCCGCACGCTGCTGCGCGTGCTCGAAACGGTGCTGCGTCTCGCGCACCCGGTGATTCCTTTCATTACGGAAGCGTTGTGGCAGAAGGTGGCGCCGCTCGCGGCAAAGTACCCGGAAGGCCGTGCGGAAGGCGAAGCGTCGATCATGACGCAGCCCTACCCGATCGCCGAGGCGGGCAAGATCGACGAAGCGGCCGAGCAATGGGCGGCGGATCTGAAGGCCGTGATCGACGCGTGCCGGAACCTGCGCGGCGAGATGAACCTGTCGCCGGCGACGAAGGTGCCGCTGCTCGTGACGGGCAATTCGGAGCGTCTGTCGTCGTTCGCGCCTTACGCACAGGCGTTGGCGCGTTTGTCCCAGGTGCAGATCATCGCCGACGAGGCCACGCTGGATGCACAGGCACATGGCGCGCCGATTGCTATCGTAGGAACGGACAAGCTCGTGCTGAAGGTGGAGATCGATGTCGCGGCCGAGCGCGAACGTCTGTCAAAAGAAATTGCGAGATTGAACGCAGAAGTTTCGAAATGTAACGCCAAGCTGCAGAACGAGAGTTTTGTTGCAAAAGCGCCGCCCGCGGTCGTTGAGCAGGAGCAAAAAAGGCTGGCAGAATACCAGACCACGATTGGCAAGCTGACTGCACAACTGTCGCGCTTGCCAGCCTGATTGACGCTGCATGCGCGCCGTGCCACCGGTGCCGGCGCGCATTCCAAACCAGAGGACGCAGGGTACACACATGCTAAAAGTTACAAAGGCCGTCTTTCCGGTCGCGGGTCTCGGCACCCGCTTCCTCCCTGCCACCAAGGCCAGCCCGAAGGAGATGCTGCCTATCGTCGACAAGCCGCTGATCCAGTACGCGGTGGAAGAGGCGATGGCGGCGGGCATTACGGAAATGATCTTCGTGACGGGCCGCAGCAAGCGCGCGATCGAAGACCATTTCGACAAGTCGTATGAAATCGAAGCCGAACTGGAAGCGCGCGGCAAGGCGAAGCTGCTGGAACTGGTGCGCAGCATCAAGCCGAGCCATGTGGACTGCTTCTACGTGCGTCAGCCGGAAGCGCTCGGTCTGGGCCATGCGGTGCTGTGCGCGGAGAAGCTGGTGGGCGACAACCCGTTCGCCGTGATCCTCGCGGACGACTTGCTGTACGGCAAGCCGCCTGTGATGCAGCAGATGATCGAGGTGTTCGATCACTATCACAGCTCGGTGATTGGCGTGGAAGAGATTCCGCCGTCGGAGACGAAGTCGTACGGGATTGTCGATGGCAAGGAGTGGGAAGATGCGATCATCAAGATGTCCGGCATTATCGAAAAGCCGGCGCCTGAGGTTGCGCCTTCTAACCTGGGTGTAGTGGGTCGCTATGTGTTGAAGCCGCGCATCTTCGATCACATCCGCTCGTTGAAGCCTGGCGCTGGCGGTGAGCTGCAGCTCACGGATGCTATCCAGTCGTTGCTCGCTGATGAGCAGGTTCTTGCTTATAAGTACCACGGCACTCGCTTTGACTGCGGTAGCAAGTTGGGGTATCTCAAGGCCACCGTTGAATTTGCCTTGCGGCATCCGGAAGTGGCTGCAGATTTTGAAGAGTATCTGCGGACTCGGTCGCCAGTGCTGGAAGGCTGATTTTTTGGGTTTTGGTTTTTGATTTGTCTGCGACGCGGGTGGCTGTCATTTTTGGCGGCATCCGCGTTTTTGTTTTTTTACGCTGTGGTTCGGGTCGGGGTTTAGGTTTTTGTCGCTGGCATCCGCGATTTGTTATTGGTGCCTCACGCGTTGCCCCTGTGCGGGGCGGCACCTACTTTTCTTTGCCGCGGCAAAGAAAAGTAGGCAAAAGAAAGCCGCTGAACACCGCTAATTCTTGTTCCTGCCTGAGGGCCCCCAACGGGTCCTCCGCTTCAAACGACAACCTGCTTTTCACTGCCCGTTGCCAACGCTCTTATTGAGCGCCTCACCCGCTTCACACTCCCGCGTCACCACATACGCGATCAAATCGCTCCCGTTCTATAGCGGCAAACTGTGTGTCGGCTTTCGCGCCGTACGCGCTTCACTCCGGACTGAAAAACACGATCGGTGTCGTAGGAGCGCTGACGCGTGGAGCACTACGCCCTGCACACAGTTTGCCACCTAGGCGGCCGCAACCATTCGCTGCCGTTTGCTGCGTTACGGGTGCTTGAAGTGGGTGAGGCGCACGTTAAGGGCGCGGGCAACGGACGGGGACTGAGAGGTTGCCGTGTGAAGCGGAGGACCCGTTGGGTGCCCTCAGGCGGTGGTCAAGTACGGGCGGTGTTAGCCCGCTTTCTTTGCTTACTTTCTTTGCGGCGGCAAAGAAAGTAAGTGCCGCCCCGCACAGGGGCAACGCTAGCAAACCAGAGACAAATCGCGGATGCCAGCGCGCAGAGCCATAAAAAAACCAAACCAGCGCCGCAGGCAACAACCTCACCGCCTCCGCATTAAAAACACAAAAACCTTATCCCCAGTAGTGGAAACATCAACAATCTCATTCCCGGTCTGCTTGGAGAAAGCAGCAAAATCGCGTTGCGAACCAGGATCGGTAGCCAGCACCTTAAGAATCTGACCACTTTCCATATCGGCCAGCGCCTTCTTGGCGCGCAAGATCGGCAGCGGACAGTTCAGACCGCGTGCATCCACTTCTTTGTGAATCTGAATTTCCATCGGATTTGACCTTCGTGAGGTGGCGCTCGTGCTCGACGCTCGTGCTCGATTTAAGGCGCTCATGCAGAAGGGTCAAATTTTAACGCAAGCGTCACGAACACGCCCAAGCCAGAACGAAGGCCCGGGCGCGTCTGCCCTCACAGATCAACAGCCCGCCCGCTCGTCAGCGACTCCCGCAGCGCATAACCAATCCGCGTCGCCTCCATTGCATCAGCCAACGTCGCCCCGCTCTGCCGGCCTTCGCGAACAGCCGCGACGAACGCCTGCGCCTCGCACAAAAACGCATCCTCGAACCGGTCGAAGAAGGTCGGCGTGCACTCGTTGCGGATACCGCTCGCATCGGCGATTTCGACGCGATTCGCACGCGGATTGCGCCCGACATACAGCGCGCCCGCCGTGCCGATCACCTCACTACCCGTGTCGTTGCCATGCGCCAGCGTCCGCGACGCGTAGAACATCGCCATGCGCCCGCCTTCGAACTCGCAGATCGCCACACCGTTGTCGACATCGCCGAATTCACGCAGACCTTCGTGCAGCGCGATCACGCCGCTCGCATACACGCGCTTCGCTTTCGGCATGCCGAGCAGCCAGCGCGCAACGTCGATGTCGTGCACCGTGCAGTCGAGAAAAATCCCGCCCGAGGTCGGCGCGAAACGCACGAAAAAACCTTCCGGATCGTTCTGGTCGCAAGTCTGCGAGCGCACCATGAACGGCCTGCCGATCGCGCCCGCCTCGATCTTCTCGTACGCGTTGCGGTAGCTCGGATCGAAGCGGCGCATGAAGCCGATCGTCGCCTGCAACTGCGGATGTCGCTGCGCCTCCGCAATCACCCGCTCGCATTCGGCAAGATCCAGCGACAACGGCTTCTCGCAGAACACATGCTTGCCCGCGCGCATCGCATCGACGATCTGCTGCGCGTGCAGCGACGAAGGCGTCACGAGCCACACGGCATCCACATCGCGATCTTCGAGCAGCGCGTGATAGTCGTCGTAAAGACGCGGCGAAGGCAACGCGGTGCGCGCCCACGCCCGTTCCTCTTCGACAGGACTGCACGCGGCCACCAGCGCCGCGCCCGACACGCGATACGCAAGATTCTCGGCATGCCGCTTGCCGAGCCGTCCCAAGCCAACCACGCCGATACGAAGCGGCCCGCTCATCACAGTGCCTCGTTCAGTTTGACCGCGCGGCCTTCGCGCCACGAGCGTGTCGCGGCTTCGGCAAGTTCGAGCGCCTTCAGACCGTCGGCGACTGTCGTTCGCACCGGCTTGCCTTGCGTGACCGCTTCGAAGAAGTGCGCGATTTCGAGCGCGTAGGCCGCGCGATAACGTTCGAGGAAGAAGTGCTCGGGCACATCGCTCGATACGGCCGTCTTCGAGTACGCGGTGACTTCCGTCGGACGCACGTTGCCCGCCTGCAGCATCCCTGCGCTGCCGAGCAGTTCGAAGCGCTGGTCGTAACCATACGCGGCACGACGCGACGTGTTGATCTGGCACAGACGCCCACGCTTCGTGCGAATCGTCACCGCTGTGCAATCGATATCGCCCGCATCGGCAATCGCGGGATCAGTGAGACAACTGCCCGTTGCATGCAGCGTGTCGGCTTCGTCGTCGAGAATCCAGCGGAAGATGTCGAAGTCGTGAATCAGCATGTCCTTGAAAATGCCGCCCGAATGCTTGATGTACTCGACCGGCGGCGCACCCGGATCGCGGCTCGTCACGACCAGCATTTCGGGTGTGCCGATTTCGCCCGCATCGATACGCGCCTTCAGCGCGGCAAACGTGGGATCGAAGCGTCGCTGGAATCCGATCATGCACACGACGCCCGCTTTCGCGACCGCATCGGCACAGGCACGCGCGCGCTCCAGCGTCAGATCGACAGGCTTTTCGCAGAACACATGCTTTTTCTGCGCCGCCGATTGCAGGATCAGATCGGCATGCGTGTCGGTGCTCGAACAGATGACGGTCGCGCCCACCGACGCATCGCCCATCGCGCCATCCACATCGGCCACCTGCGCGCCGTATTGCGCCGCTAGCGCGGCAGCGGCATCGCGGTTCACATCGACCACATACTTGAGCCGCACGCCCGGCTGCCGCGCCAGATTGGACGCGTGAATCTTGCCGATACGTCCGGCACCGAACACCGCTACATCGATCGTCTTGCCTGCCACATCAGTCATCGTATCCTCCAGTGTCTGTCGACTCTTCTACGTTCAATTCCAGCTTGTACGCGAGCGCAATGAACAGCGCCTGGCACAGGCAGATCGTGCTGGTCAGCGAGCGGAATGCGAACGCGCTGCCCTCTTTCACATACAGCTGCGTCGTCGCATAGCGCGCGAGCGGCGACAGCTGGCTATCCGTAATGACGAGCGTCTTGGCCTGATGGTGATGCGCAAGCCGCAAGCAATG
Source organism: Burkholderia sp. Ac-20365 (assembly GCF_017104715.1). Lineage (GTDB taxonomy): Bacteria > Pseudomonadota > Gammaproteobacteria > Burkholderiales > Burkholderiaceae > Paraburkholderia. The sequence continues at coordinate 123,544 of NZ_JAAGPI010000027.1, read as the reverse complement.
CTGCGTCTCCTTGCCATAGGGCGCGAAGCTGATTGCGATCACGACATCGCCCTTCTTCACGCTGCGAATCTGCTCGCGATACATCCCACCGAAACCCGACACCAGATGCACGCGCTTGGGCGTGTGCTGGAGTGCATAGACGATGTAGCTCGCCACCGGAAACGAGCGCCGCACGCCGATCACATAGATGTTGTCGGCCTGCTGCAGCATCTTCACGGCGGCGTCGAACTGCGCGTCGTCGAGCGAGTCTTCGAGTTCGTCGAGACCATCGCGGCAGGCCGCGACGAACTCGCGCGCCACGCTGCCGCCCGACAGCCGCCCCGGCTTCTCGTCGATGAGCTTGCGAATACGCTGCTGATAACTCTGCGACGACGCGCCTTGCGTCGTGTAAGCCTGGCGAAACACAGCCTGCAGATCGGAGAAACCCGAAAAGCCGAAACGCTGCGCGAAACGCACCACGGCCGACGGATGCACGCCGCAGCTCGTCGCGATGTCGCTGGTGCGATCGACCATCACGCTCGATCTGTGCTGCTCGATATACGTCGCCACGCTCTTCAACTGACGCGGCAGCGATTCGTAGTTTTCCGCGATGCGCTGCATCAATTCGTCGACGCTCGGCAACTCTTCTGTGCTGTCTTCCGCCATGGTCTTTACCTCTGTGCTTCCGTGTGCTTTTTTGCAGCGCAAAATCCCGCCCCGTAAGGCTTTCGAGGAATCGCGATGCGCTGTCCCGACGTTGCCGAGTATAGGCACAACCGAAAGCAAATGGAATGGATTTTCCATTTTTCTTTGACATGAAATTTTCATTGCAAGTCTCAAAAAGTTGGCCTAATCTTGGTCCTGAGCGATGACGTAACTGCGGACGCAAAGCGAACCGGCATCACCTCGCAAAGCGTCATACGCTCCCTTCAAATACGAACAGACAAAAGGTGGAGACAATGAGACTTTGCAAAGGCAAGGGTTCGTTCAAGGCTTCGGTCAAAGTTTTGGCGGCAGCGCTGACGCTGGCAGCTGGAATCGGCGCGATGACGGCGGCATCGACGGCGCAGGCGGCGGACGCGAAGTTCGTGCTGATCAGCCACGCACCGGATTCCGACTCGTGGTGGAACACGATCAAGAACGCGATCAAGCAGGCCGACGAGGACTTCAACGTCGAAACCGATTACCGCAATCCCCCTAACGGCGACCTCGCCGACATGTCCCGCCTGATCGAACAGGCCGCCGCGCGCAACTACGACGGCGTGATCGTCACCATTGCTGACTTCGACGTATTGAAGAGTTCGCTCGGCAAAGTCACGGGCAAGAAGATTCCGCTCGTCACGATCAATTCCGGCACGGAAGAACAGAGCGCGCAGCTCGGCGCGATCATGCATATCGGTCAGCCTGAATATGTTGCTGGCAAGGCAGCGGGCGAAAAGGCCAAGGCTGCGGGCGTGAAGTCGTTCCTGTGCGTGAACCACTTCGCGACCAACGTGGTGTCGTTCGAACGCTGCCGTGGTTTTGCCGATGCGCTCGGCGTGAACTACAAGACGTCGACGATCGATTCGGGCCAGGATCCGACGGAAATCCAGTCGAAGGTCAGCGCGTATCTGCGCAACCATCCGAACACGGGCGCCGTTCTGACGCTCGGACCGACGCCTGCCTCGGCCACGATCAAGGCCGTGCAGCAGATGGGCCTCGCCGGCAAGATCTACTTCTGCACATTCGACTTCTCGGATGACATCGCGAAGGGCATCCAGGACGGCACGATCCAGTTCGCGATCGATCAGCAGCCGTACCTGCAAGGCTATATCGCGGTGGCCGTGCTCGCGATCGTGAAGAAGGAACACACGACCGATCCGACGAAGATCCGGCAGATTCTGCAGGCGAATCCGAAGTTCAAGGAGCGTCTGCAAACGTACGGCCTCGAGCCGTCGTATGGGCCGAAGAACATCCGTTCCGGTCCGGGCTTCATCACGAAGGCAAATATCGACAAGGTCATCAAGTACGCGGGCCAGTACCGCTAACGGCCTTTCCTCTAGCCAGTCATACGCGGTACCGGGCGCGCCAGCATAGCGCGACCCCGGCGGACCTTTGCACGCCTTTTTGTGCATGACAGCCGCCATCGTCGGGTGCCCCGACCGCGTCGTTTAACGGCTTTTTGCGTGCCTCTCGCCACTCCCCTGAGTGAAACGCACAACGAAGCCGATATTGGAGACATCATGGGCGTAGCCGGCAAACACTATCCATCGCATGGTCACGATGCGGCGGGCAATGAAGCGCAAACCTCACAGCCGGCAGCGGCCAGTGACGAGCGCATCAGAAAGGAATCGTTCTTCGGGCATCTGCTGAATCGCCCCGAGTTTGCAGCGATATCCGGCACCGTGCTGGTGTTCCTCGTGTTCGCGATCAGCGCCGGCAGCTCAGGGATGTTCAATCTCGATGGCGTGATGAACTGGTCGCAGGTCTCCGCGTATCTGGGCATTCTCGCCGTCGGCGCCTGCCTGCTGATGATTGCGGGCGAATTCGATCTCTCCATCGGCTCGATGATCGGCTTCGCGGGCATGATGGTCGCGATTCCGTCCGTCTACTTCCACTGGCCCATCTGGGCCGCGATCATCTTCGCGTTCGCCGGATCGATGGCACTCGGCGCATTGAACGGCTATCTGGTGATGCGCACGCGTCTGCCGTCGTTCATCGTGACGCTTGCCTTTCTGTTCATCCTGCGCGGCCTCACGCTCGCGCTGTCGATCATGGTCGCGGACCGCACGATCATCTCCGGTGTGGGTGATCTCGCGCAGTCCGATGCCGTGACCAACTTCCTGTTCCATGGCGTCGCGTTGCATGGACTCTTCACGAGCCTTGCGCACATGGGCATCGGCTCGCTGCTCGAAAACGGCCAGCCGCTCGTCCCCGGCATTCCGAAAGTGCTGTTGTGGTGGTTCGCGCTTGCCGCAGTCGGTGCGTTCGTTCTCGCGAAAACGCGTTACGGCAACTGGGTGCTCGCTGTGGGCGGCGATGCGAATGCCGCGAAGAACGTCGGCGTGCCCGTGCGCCGCGTGAAGATTTCCCTCTTCGTACTGACGGCTTTCTGCTCGTGCCTGTTTGCCGTGCTGCAAGTGTGCGACATCGGCTCTGCTGCTGCGGACCGTGGCCTGCAAAAGGAATTCGAAGCGATCATCGCTGCGGTGATTGGCGGCACGCTGCTGACGGGCGGTTATGGATCGGTAGTGGGCGCGTGCTTCGGCGCACTGATCTTCGGCGTCGTGCAGATCGGCATTACTTATACGAACGTCAGTTCCGACTGGTTCCGCGTGTTCCTCGGCGTGATGCTGCTGATCGCGGTGCTGTTCAACCACTATGTGCGCCGCCGCGTCGCGCAATCGTAATCGGGAGACGATCATGTCCGACACTCTCAAGCAAGACGACATCATCCTGTCGCTCGAAAACGTCAGCAAGTACTTCGGCAAGGTGATCGCACTTTCGGGCGTGACGCTGCGCCTGCGGCGCGGAGAAGTGCACTGCCTGCTCGGCGACAACGGCGCGGGTAAATCGACGCTTATCAAGACGCTCGCCGGCGTGCATCAGCCCTCTGCCGGCGAATACCTGGTGGACGGCAAGCCAGTGGCCTTCGAATCGCCCAGCGATGCACTCGACCTCGGCATCGCGACCGTGTATCAGGATCTGGCGCTGGTGCCCTTGCTCTCCGTGGCACGCAACTTCTTCATGGGGCGCGAGCCGCAAAAGAAACTCTTCGGCCTCGTCAACGTGATGGACCTCGACACGAGTGCGCAAATCGCGCGAGAAAAGCTCGCTGAAATGGGCATCAACGTGCGCGATCCGCATCAGCCGATCGGCACGATGTCCGGCGGCGAACGGCAATGTCTCGCGATTGCCCGCGCGATTCACTTCGGCGCACGCGTGCTGATTCTCGACGAACCGACGGCAGCCCTCGGCGTGAAGCAGAGCTTCAACGTGCTCAAGCTGATTCACAAGGCGCGCGCGAAAGGCATTTCCGTGATCTTCATCACGCACAACGTGCACCACGCGTATCCGATCGGCGATTCGTTCACGCTGCTCAATCGCGGCAAGTCGATGGGCACGTACACGAAAGACACGATCTCGAAGGACGAGGTACTCGACATGATGGCGGGCGGCGCCGAAATGCAGAAGATGATCGGCGAACTCGAAGGCGCGACGATCTAACCACGGCTAGCCCCGCACACTCAGGACACACTCATGGCTCTTACCAGTACCACCACGCCCCAAAGCGCGAGCCGCTTCGCGGCAGGCCGCGCCCGCGACGTCATATGCCTGGGCCGCCTCGCCGTCGATCTGTACGCGCAACAGGTCGGCGCACGCCTCGAAGACGTCGCGAGCTTCGCGAAATATCTGGGCGGCTCGTCGGCGAATATCGCATTCGGCTGCGCGCGGCTCGGGCTCAATGCATCGATGCTTGCGCGCGTCGGCAACGATCACATGGGCCGCTTTCTCACCGAGACGCTCACGAAGGAAGGCTGCGATGTCGGTCACGTGCGCACCGACTACGAACGTCTCACTGCACTCGTGCTGCTCGGCCTGAAAGATCGCGACACCTTCCCGCTGATCTTCTATCGCGAGAACTGCGCGGACATGGCCGTCGATGAAGCGGACTTCGACGAAGCATATATCGCTTCATCGAAAGCGCTGCTGATCACAGGCACGCACTTTTCGACGGAACAGGTGAATCGCACGAGCCGCCGCGCTTTGGAATACGCGCGCAAGAACGACGTGCGCACCGTGCTCGACATCGACTATCGACCGGTATTGTGGGGACTCACCGGCAAGGCCGATGGTGAAACACGTTTCGTCGCGAACGAAAGCGTCAGTGCGCATATTCAAGGCATCCTGCCCCTCTTCGATCTCGTGATCGGCACGGAAGAAGAGTTCCGCATCGCGGGCGGCAAGGACACGCTGATCGAATCGCTCGCGCAGGTGCGCAAGGTGACATCAGCGGCGCTCGTCGTGAAGCGCGGGCCGCTCGGCTGCCAGATCATCGAAGGCGCCGTGCCCGCTTCGCTCGACGATGCGCCGATTCAAGGCGGCGTCGAAGTCGAAGTGCTGAACGTGCTCGGCGCTGGCGACGCGTTCGCATCGGGCTTTCTATCGGGCTGGCTGCGTGATCAGCCGCTCGAAGCCTGCGCGCGCGCCGCGAATGCGAGCGGCGCGCTCGTCGTGTCACGTCATGGTTGCGCGCCTGCCATGCCGACGCCCGCTGAACTCGACTATTTCCTGCGCGAAGCAAAAGTGGACCCGGCGCGCATGCGCCGCCCCGATCGCGACGCGACGCTAGCACGTCTGCATCGCGTGACGCCTGCGCGCAAGACCTACGACGAAGTCCTCGGCTTTGCATTCGATCATCGCAACCAGTTCTTCGAACTCGCTCAACAAACGGGTGCAGACCTTTCACGCATTTCGAAGCTGAAGAGCCTGTTCGTCGAAGCCGTCAAGCAGACGGAACAGTCGCTTGGCCTGCAAGGCAAGATCGCCGTGCTGATCGACGACCGTTACGGTCAGGACGCGCTCAACGAAGCGACGGGACGCGGCTGGTGGATCGGCCGCCCTGTCGAATTGCCGGGCTCGGTGCCGCTCGTCTTCGATCACGGACGCTCGATCGGCACGACGCTCACGAGCTGGCCGCGCGAACACGTGGTGAAGTGCCTCGTCCAGTTCCATCCGGATGAGCCGATCGAGCAGCGTCTCGAACAGGAAGCGCAACTGCGCGCGCTCTACGACGCCGTGCAGGAAAGCGGCCACGAACTGCTGCTCGAAGTGATTCCGCCGAAGCATCTGGCTGGCGGGCCGGACATCGTGTATCGCGCGTTGAAGCGGCTCTACAACATCGGCCTCTATCCGGAGTGGTGGAAGCTCGAGCCGATGGAAGCGTCGCAATGGCAAGCCATCGACGCACTGATCGAGGAACGCGATCCGTATTGCCGTGGTGTCGTGCTGCTCGGCCTGTCGGCACCTGTCGATCAGATGATCGAAGGCTTCCGCGCGGCCGCGCAATCGAGGACATGCAAGGGCTTCACCGTCGGCCGCACGATTCACTATGAACCGAGCCAGGCGTGGCTCGCTGGCCAGATCGGCGATGAAGAACTGATTGCGCGCGTGCGCCGCACATTCGAAACGCTGATCCAGTCGTGGCGCGAAAACCGCGGCACAGCGCCTGCGGCTTCGCACACCATCCGTCAGGAGCAGGCAGCATGAATCAACGTGCGTTGCATCATGATGTGACGAGCGCTTCCGACACGGCCGCACAAGTGTCCGCCGACGGCACGATCCGGTTGACCGCCGCGCAGGCCGTGGTCCGCTATCTCGCCGCGCAACGGGTGGAGACGGAAGACGGCACCGGCACCGAGCCTTTGTTCGGCGGCGTGTTCGCGATCTTCGGGCATGGCAATGTCGCCGGTCTTGGCGAAGCGCTCTATCAGTATCGGCACGAACTGCCGACGTATCGCGCGCATAACGAACAGGCGATGGCGCACAGCGCGATCGCGTTCGCGAAGGCGCACTTCCGGCGACGCATGATGGCCGTCACGACATCGATCGGTCCAGGCGCGACGAACCTCGTCACGGCAGCCGCACTGGCGCACGTGAACCGCTTGCCCGTGCTGCTGCTGCCCGGCGATATCTTCGTGTCGCGCGCGCCGGACCCGGTATTGCAGCAGGTCGAAGACTTCCACGACGGCGGCATCTCCGCGAACGATGCGTTCAAGCCCGTGTCGCGCTACTTCGACCGGATCGTGCATCCGGCGCAGTTGCTCAACGCGTTGCCGCGCGCAATTCGCGTGCTGACTGACGCCGCGCAGTGCGGTCCCGTCACACTCGCGATGCCGCAAGACGTGCAGGCGACCGCCTACGACTACCCTGCCGATTTCTTCGCGCCGCGAGTCGTCCGGTTCCATTCGCCCGCGCCCGTCGAACATGAACTCGACGAAGCGCTGCGCGTGCTGCGCGATGCGAAGAACCCGATGATCGTCGCAGGTGGTGGCGTGCTTTACGGCCACGCGACGGATGCACTGAAGGCGTTCGCAACGAAGCACGGCATTCCCGTCGCCGAGACGCAGGCGGGGAAAGGCTCGCTTGCGTGGGACGATCCGCTGAATCTCGGGTCGCTCGGCGTGACGGGTTCTCCCGGCGCGAATGAAATCGCGCACGAAGCCGATTGCGTGCTGGCAGTCGGCACGCGTCTGCAGGACTTCACGACGGGCTCGAATACGCTCTTTGCGAAGGCGCAGGTGATTGGCATCAATGCGAATGCGTTCGATGGTCTCAAGCATCGCGGTTGCATCGTGCAGGCCGATGCGCGGCTCGCGCTAGATGCGCTGTCGTCACGTCTGGAAGACTGGCGAGCGGACACAGCGTGGACGTCGCGCGCGCAACAGCTGGCGAACGAATGGCGCGACATCGTGCACACACTCACGAACGCACCGCAACGCGACAACGTACTGCCCTATGACGCCGACGTGATCGGCGCGGTGCAACGCTCAGACGAGCGTTCCACAACCGACGACATCGTCGTGTGCGCCGCCGGCACGCTGCCCGCCGAGTTGCACAAACTGTGGCGCGCGGGACGGCCGGGCGCGTATCACGTCGAGTACGGCTATTCGTGCATGGGCTACGAGATCGCGGGCGGCCTTGGCGCGAAGCTCGCGCGACCCGAGCGCGAAGTGATCGTGATGGTCGGCGACGGCAGTTATCTGATGATGAACAGCGAAATCGCGACGTCGGTGATGCTGGGCGCGAAGCTGATCGTCGTCGTGCTCGACAATCGCGGCTATGGCTGCATCAACCGCTTGCAGCAAGCCTGCGGCGGCGCACCGTTCAACAACATGTTCGACGACTGCGTGCAAGGCGCACCCGGCGCGCCGAATATCGACTTCGCCGCGCACGCGCGCGCGATGGGCGCACAGGCCGAGCATGTCGCGAACGTGCAGGAACTCGAAGCGGCAATGCAGCGTGCCCGCGCGGCGGACCGCACCTACCTGATCTGTATCGACACCGACGCCGCGCGCACCACGGACGAAGGCGGCTGGTGGTGGGAAGTCGCCGTGCCGGAAGTGTCATCGCGCGAAGGCGTGCGCCGCGCACGCGCCGATTACGAAGCGCATATCAGCGCACGCGGCAAGGACAACGAGTGAGGAAGCGCACATGAGTCAGTTCGAAGTACGCATCGGCATCAATCCGCTGTCGTGGATGAACGACGACCTGCCGTCGCTGGGCGGCGAAACGCCGCTCGACCTCGCACTCACGGAGGGCCGCGAAATCGGCTATCAGGGGTTCGAGCTCGGCAACAAGTTTCCGCGCGAGCCCGAAGCGCTGAAGGCCTTGTTCAAACAGTACGACCTGTCGCTCGTATCGGGGTGGTATTCGGGACGGCTGGCGGATTTCAGTCGCAGCATCGAGGACGAGTGCAAGGCTGCCGATGCACATCTGGAGTTGCTCGCGAAAAATGGCGCGACGGTGATGGTGTATGGCGAAGTGCACAACACGATCCAGGGCTCGCCGAAGCCGCTCTACCAGCGCCCGCGTTTTTTCACCGACGAGCAATGGAACACGTACGCACAGCGCCTGAATGAGTTCGCACGCTACACGTTGAGCAAGGGCGTGCGGGTTGCGTATCACCACCATATGGGCGCGTATGTCGAAACACCGGCCGATGTCGATCGCCTGATGTCGATAACGAGCGACGACGTCGGCCTGCTGTTCGACGCGGGCCACATCACGTTCGCGGGCGGCGACGCGCTCAGTGTGTTGAACCGCCATATCGGCCGCGTGTGTCATGTGCATTGTAAGGACGTGCGCCCTGCCGTGATGAAGCTTGCGCGCAATCGCAACTGGAGTTTTCTTGATGCCGTGATTGCGGGCGCATTCACGGTGCCGGGCGACGGCTCGATCGATTTCGCCGCTATCATCGATACGCTCAAGCGTCACGGCTATCGCGGCTGGCTGGTGGTCGAAGCGGAGCAGGATCCTGCAGTCGCACCGTCGTATGCTTATGCGCAGAAGGGTTATCGGACGTTGCGCACGCTGGTCGATGCGCCGCTCGATGTCGCACAGGAGGCAGCATGAGTTTGCTTGTGAAAGCACAGCGTGAAGGCCAGACCATTGCGCGTGTGACGCCTGAATCGGCGGGCTGGCGGTATGTTGGCTTTGCTGCATACAGGATGGAGCCGAACGAGGTCGTGCATGTGCTGGAAGCGTCGCGCGAGGTGTGTATTGTCGTGATGGCGGGTGCCGTCGATATCGAGACCGATGCCCAGACGTGGTCGGGTCTCGGCTCGCGCGACAGTGTGTTCGAGGATAGCGCGCCTGTTGCTGTGTATTTGCCGCCTGGCACGCGGGCGACTGTGCGGGCGAACCGGTTTGCCGAGGTTGGTGTGGCGAGTGCGCCTGCCAAAGGCGAGCTTCCTGCGCGCTTGATCGAGCCTTCGCAGATGAAGCGCTCTGTGCGCGGCAAGGGCGCAAATACGCGGTACGTGTGCGATATTCTTCCTCAGACCGAGGCGGCTGAGTCGTTGCTCGTTGTCGAGGTACGGACGCCGAGTGGGCATTCTTCCAGCTATCCACCGCATAAGCATGACACTGACAATGTTCCTGCCGAGAGCTTTCTCGAAGAGACTTATTATCATCGGCTGAATCCGCCGCAAGGGTTTGCGTTTCAGCGCGTGTATACCGATACGCGGGATATCGATGAGTCTCTCGCTGTGGAGGATCACGATGTCGTGATGGTACCGCGTGGGTATCATCCTGTTGTTGTGCCCTATGGGTATGACTCTTATTACCTCAATGTTATGGCTGGGCCTACCAGGACGTGGCATTTCAAGAATGATCCTAAGCATGAGTGGATCGTTGAGAGGGACTCAAAGGGTTGAGAGTTTGGTTTGGTTTGGTTTGGTTTGGTTTGGTTTGGTTTGTCTTGCGACGCTGGGGTGGTTTGCTTTTGTTGTCGCTGGCATCCGCGATGTGACTTACCACTTCAAGCGTCGCCCCTGTGCGGGGCGGCACCTACTTTTCTTTGCCGCGGCAAAGAAAAGTAGGCAAAAGAAAGCCGCTCAACACCGCCAGTTCTTGTTCCCGCCTGAGGGTCCCCAACAGTTCCTCCGCTTCAGACGGCGTTCTCCCATTCAATGCCCGTTGCCAGCGCTTCGGCTAAGCGCCTCACCCGCTCCACACTCCCACGTCGCCACATGCATGATCAATTTGCCCACGTTCTATAGCGGCAAACTGTGTGTCGGCTGTCGCGGCCTATACACTCCACTCCAGACTGAAAACCAGGGTCGCGGCTCGAAAGCACGATCGGTGTCGTAGAAGCGCCGACGTGTGGAGCACTACGACCGACACACAGTTTGCCACCTGGGCGGCCGTAATCATTCGCTGCCGCTGGCTGCGCTACGGGTGATTGAAGTGGGTGAGGCGTCGATTCGAAGCGCCGGCAACGGGCGAGGACTGAGAAGTTGCCGTTTGAAGTGGAGGAACTGTTGGGGGCCCTCAGGCGGTGGTCAAGAACGGGCGGTGTTAGCCCGCTTTCTTTGCTTACTTTCTTTGCGGCGGCAAAGAAAGTAAGTGCCGCCCCGCACAGGGGCAACGCTTGAACCAGGCAAAACATCACGCGGATGCCAGCGAAAACAAAAGCAAACCAAACAACCCGTCGCAAGACAAACCAAATCCACTACCGCTTTGCGACATCAACCACCAACCCTCCATCCTCCCCCATCATCACTTTCCCTTTAGCCACATCACGCCGATAGGCATAAAGATCAAACCTCATCGACGCCGCGCCGACAACACCAGAATCGCGAATCAAAGTCCGGCCATTCACGACCAGTGAATCAAACATCTTCACATCGCCGGATTCGATCCAGACAAAGCTCGTCCCAGCCCCAGCCGGCGGCCGCGCCACAGGCATCGACGCATCGCGTTTAAACCTCAACACAAGGCCCTCATCAGTCACATCTGCACTCGCAAGCCGCCCCTGCAAAACCGGCGGTGGAAACACCGTGTACTGATCGAACACCAGCTCATTCCCCTGCAACGCAACGCCTTTGCGCACAAACGGTGTCAACGACGCGAGCGGCACATCGAGCGCCTTCAACATCCCCGCCTGCGGCACACCCAGCACTTTCACCGAATCAGGCCTATAAACAAGGTGCCGTTCATCACGCACATCAATCGATCCGCGCATCGTCGTCGGCAGCCACACGCCCGGAAAGCGATTCCACAACTTGATGCCGCCCGTCACCTGCAACGCGCCATCGACAGGCTTCAGTTGCATATCGTTCAGCGACCTCGGCGCATAGTCGAGCAGGTAATCGTTGAAGAGCGCCGCCATCGCGGGCCATGGTTCAACCACCTCGCCGCCGATAATGTGAATGTCGTATTGCGTCGGATCATCGAGATCGACAGGCTGACCAGCTCCGGCACCACGCGCATATTGCGCAACGGCGAGCCCTGATACTGAAACAGATAGCGGTCGAAAATCGCCGTGAGCTTGGCGCTGTCGAGCGTCACGTCGCCGCGATGCACGTTGATCGTCACACTATTCGGATCGTCGAATACGACAGGGTCACCCGCACGCGCGGGCGCCAGCGACGCCGCCATCGCGTGGATCTGAAAACCGATCTCGCCCGTCACACGAAAATCGACGTCGCGCGCGAACATCATCGAGCCGTCGATGCCCGAATCGCGCAAGGTCAACGCACGCACGCGCCTCATCTTCATGTCGCTCGCAGACGGCAGGCGATTCGCTACGGCCTGTTCGTTCGATAACTGCTTCTGCTTTGCCGTTTCGATCGAAGGCACGCCTGATGATGCAATCGTATCTGACGCTTCGTGCGCTTGAGGCGCAGCAGAATTGGCATCCGCACACGCCGATACGATCAGTGAGACGTACAGCATCGCCGCAGCCGCGACGAAGCGCGCGATATCCGTTCGCCACGAAACGCCACGCACGCGTATCCCGTCGTTCATGTCCCCTCCTCTTGCCGGCGCGTTCGATCACGCGCGCGGTCCGGCCATGCGCCTTCGATGATTGTCTTTGTTTGTCCGCGCGCTGCCGACAAGATTTCTGGAGGACGCTCACCAAACGCGGGAGCGTTCGAACCGCTTCAAATGATGCGCCGCAAACGCCCGTCGCAAGCCGCCCAGCGCAATCGCGTCGATTCGAGTCAAACGGTAAAGCGTCGTAGTGCGCCGCGCAATCAGCCGACGCCGAGCCATTCGCGCGTCACGTCAGGCCGTGCGCGGAACGATTCCAGCGAGCCATCGAAGACGATTTCGCCATGTCCCATCACGGCGATACGGCTCGCAATGCGGTCCGCGATCACGAGCCGCTGTTCGATCAGCAGCATCGCGACGCCACGCTCACGCAACAGTTGCAATGCCGCAGCAAGCTGCGTGACGACCTGCCCCGCGAGTCCTTCCGTCGGTTCGTCGATCACGACGAGATCGGGGTCGCCAAGCAGCGCACGCGCCACCGACAGCATCTGCTGCTCGCCGCCCGATAACGCGCCCGCCTTCGTGCGCGCGCGTTCGCGCAGCACGGGAAAAAGCGTGTGCGCGTCGTCGAGCGTGAAGCGCGCAGCCTGTTTGCCGGGACGCGGTTTGACGCCGAGAAGCAGGTTCTCGCGCACGCTGAGCGTCGGAAACACGTCGCGCTGCTCGGGCACATAACCAATGCCGAGCCGCGCAATTTCGAACGCACGCAGACCTTCGAGCGCTTGTCCCGCGAGAGCGATCTCGCCTTGCGTGCGCACGAAGCCCATGATCGCCTTCGCGAGCGTCGAACGGCCCGAACCATTGCGGCCCGCCAGCGCGACGGCTTCGCCCGCTTCGATCCGCAAGCTCACACCATGCAGCACCTGACTCGCGCCGTACCACGCGCGCAGGTCGCGAATCTCCAGCAACGCGTTCATCGCGCGGCTCCCTCTGCCGCGTTGCCGGGATCGCCCAGATAGGCCGCGCGCACGGCGGGATCGGCGCGGATTGCATCGGGCGTGCCCGTCGCGATCACCTCGCCCTGCACCAGCACGCTGATGCGATCCGCCAGACCGAATACGACGTCCATATCGTGTTCGACCATCAGCAGCGTGCGTCCCGCCGTTGCCGTGCGGATCAGTTCGACGGCACGCGCGGCTTCAGCGCGATTCATGCCCGCCGTCGGCTCGTCGAGCAGCAGCGTATGGGCGCCGCTTGCGAGCGCCAAACCGAGATCGAGCGCACGCTGATCGGCGTAACTCAGCGTGCCCGCAATCGCATCGCGCCGGTCGTTCAGGCCGACTGCGTCGAGCACGTCTTCTGCCTGCGCGTCGGCTTCACGCGTCTGCGAATAGCGCTGCCACCAGCGCATGCGATCGCGGTTCGCCATCTGCGCGGCGCAGCGCAGATTGTCGAATACGCTGAGCTTCGCGAACACGCTCGTCGTCTGGAAACTGCGCGCCAGTCCGCGCCTGCAGATCGCGGCCGGCGCGAGTCGCGTGATATCGGCGCCATACAGTTCGATGCGGCCCGCGCTCGGTCGTGCGGCACCGGCAATCAGATTGAAGAGCGTCGATTTGCCCGCGCCGTTCGGACCGATCAGCGCGTGACGTTCGTGCGGCTCGACCAGCAGATCGACGCCGCGCAGGATACGCGTCGCGCCGAAGCGCTTGTCGAGGCGCCGCACGGCAATAGCGGGGATCATTCGCGCGCCTCCGCATGTTGCTGAACGGCGAGCTTTCCATCGATACGCGCAGCCGCACGCATCGCCTGCCAGCCGGTTGCGGCGAGGCACAGCACGGCAGCCGTCAGCCATCGCGGATCGATCGACGTAAACAAGCTCGCGCGCTCTTCCGTGCCGAAGCGCTGCGCGTACGCCCACTGCACGCATAGCACGATGGCGAGCGACCACGCGCATGCACTCGCCGCGCGACAGGCAAGCCACGGCAGACAGACGCGCCAGCCATCGCGTGCAATGCGCGCCGTCTGACGCTGCATCCATCCCGCGATGCCATCGGGCGCGTACATGACGACCGCGACGAAAAACAGGCCGAGATACAGCAACCACGCGCGCGTCGCGCCCGCCACGACGACGCTGAAAAACGTCAGCACGACGGCGCCTGCAACCGGGCCGAAAAACACGCCCGTTCCGCCGATCACCGTCGCGATCAGCACCGAGCCCGAGCGCAGCATGCCGACGCTTTCCGTCGACACCAGTTCGACATTGATCAACCCGAGCGTGCCCGCGATACCCGCGAAGAACGACGACCACACGACGACCTCATAGCGCACGCGACGCGGAAAGCAGCCGATAGCGGCTGCGCGCGTGGGGTTGTCGCGCACGGCATGCGCGAGCCGCATGAACGGTGTGCGCGAGAGCAGATACATTGCGAGCACGGCGAGCGCGCACCACAGCGCGATCAATGCATACGCTTCGCGCGCCGGGCCGAACGTGAAGCCCGGGATCGCCGTGCCCGCCGTGCGGTCGATCGCGACACCCGCTTCGCCGCCGAACCAGTCGGGCAAAGTCCATGCAGCAGCCGCGACGAGTTCGCCGATGCCGAGTGTGATCATCGCGAACGCGGTGCCCGAGCGGCGTGTCGCGACGAGGCCATACAGCGCACCGAACAGCGCGCCGCCGATGCCGCCCAGCAACGGCAACAGCGGCAACGGCACGCCGACGTGATTGAACAGATGCGCGGCGATCAGCGCGCCGATGCCGGATGAAGCCGCATGCCCGAACGACAGCAGTCCCGCGCCACCGAGCAGCAGGTTGTACGACAGCGCGAACACGATCATCGCGGCCGTCTGCGCAAGCCACGCGACCAGCCAGCTTTGCGTCGATACGCATGGCGGCACGATCAGCAGCGCCGCGAGCGCGGCCCATGGCAGCATCGCGCGCCAGGGTGACGACGCACGCGACGCATCGTGTGCTTTGCCTGTGTCACGCATCGTCGTCGCGTTGTCCGAAGAAACCGCGCGAGCGCACCGCGAGCATCGCGACCAGCAGCACGTATGGCACGAGCGGCGCGAGTTGCGCGAGCGTCAACGCGCTCCACGCAGCAGGCAGTGCATTGTCGACATCGCCGAACAGTTCGCCGAGCGGAAGGTCGCTGGCGACCGCGAAGGTCTGCGCGCAGCCAATCACGAGCGATGCCACGAGCGCGCCGCCCAGCGACCCCAGTCCGCCGATCACGACCACCACGAACACGATCGATCCGACCGACTCGGCCATCGCCGGTTCGAGCACGAAAAGCGGCGCGCCGATCACACCCGCGAGCGCGGCGAGCGCCGTGCCCGCCGCGAACACGCCCGTGAACACGCGCGGCACGTTATGACCCAACGCTTCGACAGCTTGTGGATGCGTGAGCGCTGCGCGCACGATGAGCCCTGCTTTCGATATGCGCAGCACCGCGTGCAGCACGGCGAGCATCGCAATCGCAACGGCCATCATGAACGCGCGATAGCGCGGAAACGCAACGCCGTACACGTCGAGCAAAGGACCATCGAGCGCTTTGGGCACAGCGGCGCTCAGCGCCTGCAAGCCCCACACGAGCTTCACGCCTTCGCCGATCAGATAAGCCGCGCCGAAGGTCAGCAGCAGTTCAGCGAGATGCCCATGCGGCCGCACGCGCCGCAGCAGCCATCGTTCGAGCGCCGCGCCCATGGCTCCGACGGCGAGCGGCGCGATCACGAGCGCCCACCAGAAGCCCATGCGCGACGCGACGGAAAACCCGACATAAGCGCCGAGCATGTAAAAGCTCGCGTGTGCAAAGTTCAGCACGCCGAGCATGCTGAAAATCAGCGTCAAACCCGCCGACAGCATGAACAGCAGCAAGCCGTAGCTCACGCCGTTCAATACATCGATGACGAACGACTGCACGCGTCAGCCTGCCTGCGAATCTTGCGCGTCTTGCACGACGACAAGCGGCTCGAGCGCGGCGCGCAGATCGTCGGGCAGCGCAACGGGACGGCGCGTGTCGCGATCCACGTACACGTGCACGAAATGCCCTTGCGCGGCGGGCTCGGCATCACCCTCGCGGAACAACCCCACTTCGTAGCGCACGCTCGACGTACCCAGCCGCACGACACGCAAGCCCGCATCGATACGATCCGGAAACACGATCGGCGCGAAGTAGTTGCATTGCGTTTCGACGACGAGGCCGATCGTCGAACTGTGTTCGATGTGGAGCACGCCCGCGCGGATCAGATACTCGTTCACGACGGTATCGAAGTAGCTGTAATAGACGACGTTGTTCACGTGGCCGTAGACATCGTTGTCCATCCAGCGCGTGCCGATGGCGAGAAAATGCGGGTAAGCCGAGCGCGGCGCGGGAGCGGGTTTGTTCATGGCGTGTCCGGTTGGATGAGCAGGCGGCTTACATCGACTCGATCAGCATCCGACGGTAGTCGTCTGCCGTCGCCTCGCGCGGATTCGTCTTGTGGCAGTGATCGGCCAGCGCGCCTTTGATGACCTTGTCGAACGCGCTTTCGTCGACGCCCATCTGGCGCAGGCCCGTAGGCAATCCGAGACGCGCGGTCATGTCGTGCAGCGCCTCGGCGAGATCGGCATGGTCGGGCAGATTCATCACGCGGCGCATGCGCGCGTAGCGGCGATTCGCGACCACTGTCTCCGCGCTTTCGTTGAAGCGCAGCACGGCGGGCAGCACGACGGCGTTCAGCGTGCCGTGATGCAGCGACGTGCGTCCGTTCACCTTCACGCCGCCAAGCGGATGCGACAGCGAATGCACGCAGCCGAGCCCTTTCTGGAACGCCATCGCGCCTTGCATCGATGCGCTCATCATGTGCAGGCGCGCATCGCGGTTCTGGCCGTCGCGCGTCGCGAGTTCGATGTTCGCCCACGCGCGCTCGAGGCCGTCGAGCGCAATGCCGTCGGCGGGCGGATTGAACGACGGCGCGAGAAACGTTTCGATGCAGTGCGCAATCGCGTCCATGCCGGTGGCGGCCGTCAGCATCGAAGGTAATCCCAGCGTGAGGCCGGGATCGCAGATCGCCGCTTTCGGCAGCAGATGCCACGAATGGAAACCGACCTTGCGTCCGTCGTTCAGGATCACGATCGCGCCGCGCGCCACTTCGCTGCCCGTGCCCGCTGTGGTCGGCACGGCGATCAGCGGCGCGGCGCTGGCAGTAATCCTGTTGCTGCCGCCCTCTATCGTCGCGTACTCCGTCATCGTGCCCGGATGCGTCGCCATGATCGCGACACCCTTGGCCAGATCGATCGACGAACCGCCGCCTATCGCGATCAGGCCGTCGCAGCCTTCCTCCCGATAACGCTGCGCAGCGGCCAGCACCATGGCTTCCGTCGGGTTCGACGGCGTGTCGTCGAAGATCGGCACGCCGGGCAGCTTCAACGCGTCGACGGCCTGCTGCGCGACGCCCGCCGCCATCACACCCTTGTCCGTCACCACGAGCGGCCGTTTGATGCACGAGCGCTCGCACTCCGCAGGCAGTTGCGCGAGCGCGTCGTAACCGAGATGAATGTGCGTCAGATAGTAGATGTAGGCCATGTCGATGCGTCTCCGTTGTTATCCAGCGTTTTTATGCAACGTTGTTATCGAGGATAGCGCTCACGCAGTGGGAACCGGCGCAAGCGCCTGACTATGACATCACAGCGACGGGTTGCGCGTTGCCGCGCTCACTGCCCCGGCCGCTCGACGAACTCGAACGGCAAGCCGCGGCGGCGCATCCAGTCTCCGAGCGCGAAGCCGGTGCCCGCGCGCCACGGACGCAGCTTCGCGGGCTCGACCAGCCGGTATTCGAGCAGTTCCGGCGACAGCGCGATCTCGCCACGCGCCCGCACGTGATACGCGATGATCAGCTCGTTCTTGCGGATGAACTCGTACACGCCGACCAGTTCGACGGCATCGGCGACGAGCGACGTCTCTTCCTTCACTTCGCGCGCGATGCCCGCTTCCGGCGTCTCGCCATTCTCCAGAAAGCCGGTGATCAGCGCGAACATGCCTTCGGGCCACGCGGCATTGCGCGCGAGCAGGATCTTGCCTTCGTACTCGACGATCGCGGCGACGACGGGCAGCGGGTTGTTCCAGTGCACGTAGCCGCATGCGTCGTCGGGACAGCTCTGACGCACGCGGCCGCCTTCATGCGCGGGATCGGCGCGCTCGACGAGCGGCGTCGCGCAGCGCGGGCAGAATCGGTAGTCGGTCATGGTTTCTGGATGGCTTGTGCGCGTGGTTAAAGGCTCACGCAGCGCACAGTTCGCGGACTTCGGCGACGAAGCGCTCGACCGTTTCGGGTTGCGTGTCCCACGCGCACATCAGCCGGCAGCCGCCCGCGCCGATGAACTCGTAGAACTTCCAGCCGCGCGTGCGCATCGCCTTGGCCGCGTGCGGCGGCAATTGCGCGAACACCGCGTTCGATTCCGTCGGGAACATGATGCTCACGCCCGGAATCTCCGCGAGACGAGATTCCATCAGCTTCGCCATCGCGTTCGCGTGGCGCGCGTTGCGCAGCCACACGTCGTTGTCGAGCAGGCCGAGCCACGGCGCGGAGATGAAGCGCATCTTCGACGCGAGCTGGCCCGCCTGCTTCAGGCGATACGCGAAATCGTCGGCCAGCGCGCGGTCGAAGAACACCACCGCTTCGCCGACCGGCAAGCCGTTTTTTGTGCCGCCGAAGCACAGCACGTCGACGCCCGCGCGCCACGTGATTTCCGACGGATGCACGTCGAGCGCGGCGACGGCGTTCGCAAAGCGCGCGCCGTCCATATGCACCTTCAGATGACGGCGCTTCGCTATTGCCGCAATCGCGCGGATTTCCTCGACGCTGTACACCGTGCCGACTTCCGTCGACTGCGTGAGCGTGACGACCTTGGGCTTCGGATAGTGGATATCGGCGCGGCGCGTGACGACCGCTTCGATCGCGTCCGGCGTAAGTTTGCCGCCGACGCCGGGCGCCGTCAGCAGCTTCGAGCCGTTCGAGAAGAACTCGGGGCCGCCGCATTCATCCGTTTCGATATGCGCGAGTTCGTGACAGATCACCGAGTGATAGGACTGGCACAGCGACGCCAGCGCCAGCGAGTTCGCCGCCGTGCCGTTGAAGACGAAGAACACTTCGCAGTCGGTCTGGAACAGGTCGCGCAGACGGTCGCAGACTTGCTGCGTCCATGAGTCGTCGCCGTAGGCTGGTTCGTGGCCGCTGTTATTGGCGGCGATCAGCGCTTCGAGCGCCTCGGGGCAGATACCGGCGTAGTTGTCCGACGCAAAATGTTGCATGGCGGGCGGCGCGCCCGGCGATGGGCGCGCGAAGATGACGGGAAAGCGGACATTTTAGTGCGGCGGGTGCTGAATTTGTTTTTGCGCGTTCAATCCAGCGTGCCGTGCCGTTTCTCGCTTTTCCTCTGTCCTGCTTTCCCGCCTAGACGCGATGCGCCGGGCGCAGCATCGCCACCGCGATCAAACCCACGGCGCCAGCAATCAACGTGAGCGCCGCCAGCCACAGCGCCAGCGTGAACGAGCCGGTGTGCGCCGCGATCGGCGCGGCGACGAGCGGCCCGACGATCTGTCCGAGACCGTACGCCGCCGTCGCATAGCCCATCAGGCCCGCCGCATTGTCGCCGTGCAGACGGCGCGCTTCGCGCATCGCAAACAGCGTGATCGCCGTGAACGGCAAGCCGATCAACGCGCTGCCGAGCGAAAGACCGCCCGCCGTGGGCGATACGATGCCCGCGATGATGCCGAGCGCCTGTAGCACGTAGCAGCCGGCCAGCAGCGTGCGATTGTCCCAGTGCGACGGCAGACGCGCGCCCGCCAACGCGCCGACGACGAGTGCGGCGCCGAACATCGGCCAGAACAGGTCGGGCCATGGTGAGTCGGCGGGCAACGCGGCGCGCGCGATCACGGGCAGGAAGGTCGCGGTGATGATGTAGCCGAAGCCGGGCACGCCATACAGGACGGTCAGCCAGAAGGCGTCTGCGCGATGCAGGTGTGCATGACGCCGTTGCGCGTCGGTTTGCAGTTCGGCGGGTTTGCCGGGTGAAGCCTTCGCGCCGACGTTCGCCTTCGATACGGGTTCGAACGTGCGCCACACGAGCACCGTCAGCACGGCCGACACCAGCCCGAACCCGATCCAGCCCGCCGACGCGCCATATCCGCCCGCGGCGCTGACCAGCAGCCCCGTCGCAGCGATGCCGATGCCCGGGCCGGTGTAGATCACGCCGCCCCACTCGTTCGCGCCGAGTTCAGCGAGCCGGCGCAGACCCCACTGCGATGCAAACACGAAGGTCCACGCGCTGACCGCACCCGCGACGAATCGCACCGCGGCCCAGACCCAGAACTGATGCGTGACGCCCATCGCGAGCACGAGCAGCACCGTCGTCGCAAGACCGGCTTTCACCACGCGGGCCGCGTCGATGCGCAGTGCCACGCAGGTGATCGCGCCGAGGAAATAGCCCGCGTAGTTGAGCGACGCGAGCCAGCCGCCGTGCCTGATGTCGAGTTCGCCGCCATGAAGCATCAGCGGCAACAACGGCGTAAAGGCGAAGCGCCCGACGCCGAGCGCGACGGCCAGCGCCGCCATGCAGGCGAGCGCGGTGCGGCGGGCGGCATCGGGAGATTGGCGCGGGAAAGTGCGGGAGGCGAGATCGTTCATCGATGACATGGCGGAGGCTGGCCACGCCGATATGGGGCGGCACGGCAATCTGTGTTTTCGATTGCATCGTAGCTTGACCCTTCAATCTCTTAAAATGAATAATACGGATAGATTGAATCTCCCGGAGAGATTGATGGATCTTGCCGCTCTCACCATCTTCCGCGCGGTCGTGCGGGAAAACGGCGTCACGCGCGCCGCCGCGAAGCTCAACCGCGTGCAATCGAATGTGACCACGCGTATCAGGCAGCTCGAAGAGCAACTGGGCACGGAGCTGTTTATCCGCGATGGACGTCGGCTCGTGCTGACACCTGCCGGCGAAACGCTGCTGCCTTACGCCGAACGGCTACTGGCACTCGCCGACGAAGCACGCCATGCGGTCAAGGACGCGCGTCCGAGCGGCCGCCTGCGGCTCGGCACGATGGAAAGCGTCGCCGCGACGCGGCTACCCGGATTGCTCGCCGAGTATCACCAGACATGGCCCGACGTCGCGCTCGAACTGGAGACAGGGACGACGGGCAAGCTGATCGACCGCGTGCGCGAATTCGAGGTCGACGCGGCGATCGTCGCGACGCCGCTCGATCCCGGCTGGATCGGCGATCTGTTCGAGGCCGTGCCCGTGTTCCGGGAGGAACTGGTGATGGTGACGCCGCGCGGCCATCCGCCCATCCGTCACGCGGGCGACATCTCGCTGTCGACGCTGATCGCATTCGAGGCGGGCTGCGCGTATCGCGTGTATGTGGAGAAGTGGTACATGGAGCGTGGCATCCGGCCGGCGCGGGTGCTGGAGCTGGGCTCCTATCACGCGATCGTCGCGTGCGTGGCGGCGGGCGCGGGCGTGGCTGTCGCGCCGCGCTCGGTGCTGGCGCTGCTGCCCGAATCGAACGATATCGCCGTTCATTCGCTCGCCGAACTCGGCACCATCGACACGCTGCTGGTCTGGCGCCGCGGCCATTTCTCGTCGGCTCTGAATGCGTTGCGCGGGATGCTGGTTGCGAGCGGAAATGTGCAGGAAGCCGTTGCCGAAGCGCACGCCGCGTGAACGATCGCAGCGAATAAAAAAGCCGCGAGTCTCATCGACTCGCGGCTTTTTGTTGATACGAAACGTACGCGCTTGGCGCGCGGCGCGGCTGCTTAGAGCTGCGCTTCGACCCAGCCCTTCACGCCTGCCAGCGCGGCCGGCAGATTAGCCGGCTCGGTGCCGCCTGCCTGCGCCATGTCCGGACGGCCACCACCCTTGCCGCCGACCTGCTGCGCAACGAAGTTCACCAGTTCGCCCGCCTTGACCTTCTTGCTGGCATCGGCCGTGACACCCGCGATCAGGCTGACCTTGCCGCCTTCGACGGAGGCCAGCACGATGGCCGCGCTCTTGAGCTTGTCCTTGAGCTTGTCGACGGTTTCGCGCAGCGTCTTGACGTCCGCGCCTTCCAGCGTCGCCGCCAGCACCTGCACGCCGGCGACTTCGATAGCCTGACCGGCCAGTTCGTCGCCCTGGCTCGCTGCGAGCTTCGACTTCAGCGCGCCCAGTTCCTTTTCCAGCGACTTCACCTGGTCCTGAACCAGCGAGATGCGTTGCGTCAGTTCCGACGGCTGCGCCTTGAGCGCCGCGGCTGCCGCGTTGATGCGCGCATCGAGTTCCTGCACATAGCGCACCGCGTTGTCGCCCGTGATCGCTTCGACGCGACGGATGCCCGCCGCAACGCCGCCTTCCATCACGATCTTGAAGAAGCCGATGTCACCCGTGCGATTCACGTGCGTGCCGCCGCACAGCTCACGCGAGAAGCCCAGATCGAGCACGCGCACTTCGTCGCCGTACTTTTCGCCGAACAGCGCCATCGCGCCGCCCTTCACCGCTTCGTCGTACGGCATCACCTGCACGATGCCCGGCGCGTTGGCCAGCACTTCCGCGTTGACGATTTCTTCGACGCGGCGGATCTGGTCGTCCGTCATCGGTGCGTTGTGCGCGAAGTCAAAGCGGGTCTTGTCCGCGTCGACGAGCGAGCCCTTCTGCTGCACGTGGCCGCCGAGCACTTCGCGCAGCGCCCTGTGCATCAGGTGGGTGGCCGAGTGGTTGCGGGCCGTGCGCGCGCGACGGATCGCGTCGATTTCCGCCTTCACGACGTCGCCGACCTTCAGCGAGCCTTGTTCCAGCGTGCCGTGGTGACCCACGACGTCCGCCTGCACCTTCAGCGTATCCGCGACGGCAAAGCGCACGCTCGCATTCGCCAGCACGCCCTGATCGCCAACCTGGCCGCCCGACTCCGCGTAGAACGGCGTGTGATCGAGCACGACGACGGCCTGCTGGCCCTTCGTGACTTCGTTGACGGACGCGCCGTCGACATACAGCGCCGTCACCTTCGCGTCGTCGAAGACGATTTCTTCGTAGCCGTGGAACGTGGTCTTCGCGCCCGAGTATTCGAGGCCCTGCGCCATCTTGAACTTGCCGGCCGCGCGAGCCTGTTCGCGCTGACGGGCCATTGCTTCGTCGAATGCCGGTTCGTCGACGGTCACTTCACGCTCGCGGCAGACGTCTGCCGTGAGGTCGAGCGGGAAGCCGTACGTGTCGTGCAGCTTGAACGCGACTTCGCCGTCGAGCGTCTTGCCGCCCTTCGCTTCCAGATCGGCCAGCGCGCTTTCGAGGATCGACATGCCGTGCTCGATCGTTTCGAAGAAGCGCTCTTCCTCCTGGCGCAGCACGTCCGTGACGCGCTGCTCGGCGTCCTTCAGTTCCGGATACGCGTCGCCCATCTGCGCGACGAGGTCCGCGACCAGCTTGTGGAAGAACGAACCCTTGCGGCCCAGCTTGTAGCCGTGGCGGATCGCGCGGCGCACGATACGGCGCAGCACGTAGCCGCGGCCTTCGTTGCCGGGAATCACGCCGTCGACGATCAGGAACGAGCACGCGCGGATGTGATCGGCGATCACCTTCAGCGAGTTGTTCGACAGGTCTTCGATGCCCGTTTCGCGGCCAGCGGCCTTGATCAGCGCCTGGAACAGATCGATTTCGTAGTTGCTGTGCACGTGCTGGAGCACGGCAGCGATACGCTCGAGGCCCATGCCCGTGTCCACGCACTGCTTGGGCAGCGGCGTCATGTTGCCCTGCGCGTCGCGGCTGAACTGCATGAACACGAGATTCCAGATTTCGATGTAGCGGTCGCCATCTTCTTCAGGCGATCCCGGCGGGCCGCCCCATACTTCCGGACCGTGGTCGTAGAAGATTTCCGAGCACGGACCGCAGGGGCCGACGTCGGCCATCTGCCAGAAGTTGTCCGACGCGTAGCGCGCGCCCTTGTTGTCGCCGATGCGGATGATCCGCTCGGCCGGCACGCCGACTTCCTTTTCCCAGATGCCGAAGGCTTCGTCGTCTTCCTGATAGACGGTGACCCAGAGCTTGTCCTTCGGCAAACCGTACACGCCCGTCAGCAGTTCCCACGCGTAGTGGATCGCGTCGCGCTTGAAATAGTCGCCGAACGAGAAGTTGCCCAGCATTTCGAAGAACGTGTGGTGACGCGCGGTGTAGCCGACGTTTTCCAGGTCGTTGTGCTTGCCGCCCGCGCGCACGCTGCGCTGCGCCGTCGTGGCCCGCGAGTACGGACGCGATTCGGCGCCGAGAAACACATCTTTGAACTGCACCATGCCCGAATTGGTGAAGAGCAGCGTCGGGTCGTTGCCGGGCACGAGGCTCGACGAACGGACGATCGTATGGCCCTTCGATTCGAAGAACTTGAGGAATTTCTCGCGGATTTCGGCGGCTTTCATAGCGTGCTTTGGGGACGGTCCTGGCTTGAGCCGACGGACGCGGAACACTGACCGGCCGTCGCAATAGATTGTTTCCTGAACGGTCGATTATACGGGATCAGCGCTGTCACGCGGCGCCGTGGCGCGGGCGTTGCGGCGCGCTGGCCAATCGGCCAGGTGCACGCCCGTTTTTCGTCCCGAAAATGGCCACGGGCCCTGCACGTCATCCGTCCTATGCCGCCGGGCTGGATAGGCCCGCCCCGGACGATCGCTTAAGATGCACCACATCGATCGAAAAGGCAGCGCCCGCATGGCGCGCCTCATCACATGGGAGACGTAGACAGAACATGGGTGCACTCAGCCATATCCGCGTACTGGACCTGACCCGCGTGCTTGCCGGTCCGTGGTGCGCACAGACGCTCTCCGACTTCGGCGCCGACGTGATCAAGGTCGAGCGGCCGGGCGCCGGCGACGACACGCGCCACTGGGGGCCGCCGTACCTGAAAACACCGGACGGCGCGGATACCCGCGAAGCCGCCTATTACCTCGCGGCGAACCGCAACAAGCGCTCCGTGACGGTCGATATCGCCACGCCCGAAGGGCAGCAGATCGTGCGCGAACTGGCAGCGCAGAGCGACGTCGTGCTGGAAAACTATAAGGTCGGGCAGTTGAAGAAGTACGGGCTCGACTATGAGTCGCTGAAGGCTGTGAAACCGGACATCGTCTACTGCTCGGTGACGGGCTTCGGGCAGACGGGGCCGTACGCGCAGCGCGCGGGCTACGACTTCATCGTGCAGGGTATCGGCGGTTTCATGAGCATCACGGGCGAGCGGGACGGCCAGCCGGGCGGCGGCCCGCAAAAGGCGGGCGTCGCGATCGCCGATCTGATGACGGGCATGTACTCCACCGTCGCCGTGCTGACGGCGCTTGCGCACCGCGATCGCACGGGCGAAGGCCAGTACATCGATATGGCGCTGCTCGACGTGCAGGTCGCGATGCTTGCCAACATGAACTCGAATTTCCTCGCGAGCGGCAAGGCGCCTGCGCGCTGGGGCAATGCGCATCCGAACATCGTCCCGTATCAGACCTTCCAGACGAGCGATAGCTGGATCATCGTCGCAGTGGGCAACGACGGCCAGTTCCGCAAGTTCGTCGAAGCGGGCAACCGCCCGGAGCTCGCCGACGACGACCGTTTCGCGACCAACCCCGCGCGGGTGCGCAACCGCGAGATCCTCGTGCCGATCCTGGCTGAGATGGTGCGTACGCGCAGCAAGCATGCCTGGATCGATGCGCTCGAAGCGGCAGGTGTGCCGTGCGGGCCGATCAACGATCTGGAAGAAGTGTTCGAGAACGAACAGGTGGTTGCCCGCGGCTTGCAGGTGCAGTTGCCGCATCCGTCGGGCGGCACGGTAAAGCTGGTGCGCAATCCCATCCGCATGAGCGCGACGCCGCCGCAGGCGCAGGCGCATCCGCCGACGCTCGGCGAGCATACCGAGGCGATCCTGCGCGACGTGCTGGGTTACGACGATGCGCAGATCGATGCGTTGCGTGGCCGTTCGGTGATCTGACGGGCAGCTGCGCGCGGTGCGCTGCCGTTATGCGTTCAGGCGCATGGCGGCGCATCGCGCGATTAAACCGTCAACGCGGACTGGCGGGCGTCGTCGAATTTACCCACCCGACGCCCCGCGAGTCACGCCATCGATGCCAGCCAGCCCTGCCCTTCGTCCCAGTCGGCAAGACCGCTGTCCGCGTTGATATGGCCGCGCGGACCGATGCTCTCCCAGCGGCTGCCCCAGGCCGCCGCGCAAGCTTGCGAGAACGGCACGCCGCCGTACGGATCATCGGTGCTCGCGACGACGATCGACGGGAAAGGCAGCTTCTCCATCGGCACGGCATCGAAGCCTTGTGCATCACGTGGAAATTCAGGCCCGGCGGGATCAGGCACCGCGACGAGCAGCGCACCCTTCACTTTCGCGAGCGTGTCCTTCGATGCATGCCGCGCCGCCCAGAAGGCTACCGTCAGGCAGCCAAGACTATGCGCGGCAAGCAGAACGGGCGCATCTGAAGCGGCAATCGTCGCGTCGAGCGTGTCGCACCACCCGGTACACACGGGATGATCCCAGTCGCGCATCGACACACGTGAGAAGGCCGGATAACGCGCTTCCCAGCGCGTCTGCCAGTGCCCTTCGCCGGAATTCATATAACCCGGCAACACGATCACGCCTTGCTGCTCCAACGCCATGTTTCTACCCCGTCCGTTATCAGTTATCGAAGAAATGCGGCGCGCGCGCCGCCAGCGCTATTGAATCACACGCCCCACGCCTACGCCGCGCGGGTCTGCAGCCGGTTGTGGCGTCGTGCCGTCGACGCGGATCATCTGCACGTCGCCGTTGAATGTCTGGCCCTGCAGTTCATAGCCGCGCGTCTTCAGCTGCTCGGCCAGCTCGCCGTCGATCGGATGGTACGGCTCGAAGTAAATCGTCTTCTGCGGCAGCAACTGATGGTGAAAGCGCATCGCGGCGAGCGCATCGGCGGGCGGCATGTTGAAGTCGTACAGGTTCGTCATCACCTGGAAAATCGAGGTGAAGATGCGCGAGCCGCCCGGCGTGCCGATCACGAGCGACACCTTGCCGTCCTTCGTCAGAATGGTCGGCGTCATGGAGGACAACGGCCGGCGGCCCGGTGCAATCGTGTTCACATCGCCGCTCGTCACGCCAAACTGGTTCGGCACGCCCGCCTTGATCTCGAAGTCGTCCATCTCGTCGTTCAGCACGAAGCCGGCACCGTCGACCACCACGCCCGAACCGAACGGCCCGTTCAGCGTATAGGTGTTCGACACCGCGTTGCCCCACTTGTCGACCACCGAGAAATGCGTGGTCTGCGCCTTTTCCGGCATCGAATCGCCGAGGCCCGGCTTCACGGGCGAAGCGCCCGGCACTTCGTCCGGCGTGATGTCCTCGACGCGCTTGCCAAGATAGGCGTCGTCGATCAGCTTGTCGACGGGCACACGATACGAGTCGGGGTCGCCCATGTACTGCTGGCGGTCTGCGAAAACGCGGTCCTCGATCTGCGCGACCAGATGGATGTACGGCTCGGAATTGAGCGCGACACCGTCGAATTGCGGCTTCAGGTCGGCCTTCATCTTCAGCATCTGGATCAGCCCGACGCCGCCCGAGCTAGGCGGCGGTGCAGTGATGATCTGATAGCCGTTCCAGTTCGCCGTCACGGGCTGGCGCCACACGGCCTTGTACTGCAGCAGGTCGGTTTTCGTCAGCAGGCCGTGGCCGTACATCTGCCGGGCGATCAGATCGGCCGTCTGGCCTTCGTAGAACTCGCGGCCGCCATCGGACGCGATCCGCGTCAAGGTCTGCGCCAGCTCGGGCTGGCGGAACACGGCGCCCGCTTTCAGATTCGAAAAATACGCATCGAAATTGGTCTTGCCTCCGAAGTTCTTCGACGCGAATTCGCGGCGCTGCTGCAGCCACGGCTGGACGGCGAAGCCGTCGGTCGCGTACTTGATGGCGGGCGCGAGCACCTGCTTCCATTTGAGCTTGCCGAAGCGCTTCTGCGCTTCCCACATGCCGTCGACGGTGCCCGGCACGCCCACCGCGCGATGCCCGACCAGGCTCATGCCCTTGATCACGTTGCCCTTGTCGTCGAGATACATGTCGCGCGTCGCGCTTTGCGGCGCCTTTTCGCGGTAGTCGAGGAAGTACGGCTTGCCGTCCATGTACACCGTCATGAACCCGCCGCCGCCGATGTTGCCCGCATCCGGGTACGTGACGGCGAGCGTGAAGGCGATCGCGACGGCGGCATCGACGGCATTGCCGCCCGCCGCGAAAATCTGCTGCGCGGCGTCGGCGGCATAGCGATCGGGCGTGGCGACCGCCGACGCATCGAGCACGGGCTTCGGCTGGGACGTTTTGGCATCGACGGCGGGCGCCGCGACCAGGCTCGCGAGCAGCGCGCCCGTGAACGCAAGCGTCGTGGCAAAGCGCGTCACCGCGCGACGAGGCGCGGCGCGGTTCGCGTCCGCGCAGGCATCGGTACTGGCGCCCGCATGGGATTCGACATGCGTGTCGGCGCCGGAAAGCGCGCGAGGCGCGCGCAACATCGGAAGGGACATCCGAGGAACTCCGGGAAAGATGGACTGGCTCGCGCGAGCGCTGCGGCATCGTGCGTCCGGCTCGCAGAAAGGACAGCTCGCGTGAAGCGGCGGGACGGGCAACGGCGGCCCGGGCCCACGACAGAATAACGGAAATGCAGCGTCTGCCGAAAAACGGCGCGCCAGCTGGTGGGCGAGCAGCGCTCGTCTGGGGCGCAGACGCCAACGGCCACACTGGGCCGCAATCGGCGTCAACCGAAGACAACCGGCCACGGCGGAACCGTGCGCGACGCATGCTAAGCGTCCGCGCGACGCCCGGCCAACGCAATTTACCTCCTGTTACAGCGCCCGATTGCGCCCCCGAAAACGGGGCGATGACGACCATTCGAGGCTGCGCGCCGCATGACATAAGCCTAAAGACTGTCGTGGAATGTGTCGTCAGGTAGAATTGACAGACTAACGGACGCATATAGTGTCCAGGACCGACTTTCTCCTTCTCGCATGAACAACGATCGCAAAGACGCCGAGCGCAATGACGCGCCCGTTTCGAATTTCATCCGCAACATCATCGACGACGACAACCGCTCCGGAAAGTGGGGCCAGCGGGTGGAAACGCGCTTCCCGCCCGAGCCGAACGGCTACCTGCACATCGGCCATGCGAAGAGCATCTGCCTGAACTTCGGCATCGCGCAAAGCTATGGCGGCATCTGCCATCTGCGTTTCGACGACACGAATCCGGAAAAGGAAAGCTTCGAATACGTCGACTCGATCGTCGACGCGGTGAAGTGGCTAGGCTTCGAATGGAACGTCGAGAACAAGGAACACCTGTACTTCGCAAGCGACTACTACGACAAGCTGTATGAATTCGCCGAGCTGCTGATCACGCGCGGCAAGGCGTATGTCGATAGCCAGACGGCTGAGGAAATGCGTGCGAACCGTGGCTCGGCCACGGAAGTCGGCACGCCGTCGCCGTTCCGCGAGCGCAGCGTCGAAGAAAACCTCGACCTGTTCCGCCGCATGAAGGCGGGCGAATTCAAGGAAGGCGAGCACGTGCTGCGCGCGAAGATCGACATGTCGTCGCCGAACTTCAACATGCGCGACCCGGTCATCTACCGCATCCGCTTCGCCCACCACTACCGGACGGGCGACACGTGGTGCGTGTACCCGATGTACGACTACACGCACTGCATCTCGGACGCGCTGGAAAACATCACGCATTCGCTGTGCACGCTGGAGTTCGAAGATCACCGGCCGCTCTACGACTGGATCCTCAACGAACTCGCCGACGCCGGCATCTTCACGCGTCCGCTGCCGCAACAGATCGAATTCTCGCGCCTGAACCTGACGTACGCGATCACCAGCAAGCGCAAGCTGCTGCAACTCGTGACGGAAAACCACGTGGATGGCTGGGACGATCCGCGTATGCCGACCATCGTCGGCGTGCGCCGGCGCGGCTTCACGCCGGACGCGATCAAGCTGTTCTGCGAGCGCATCGGCATCACCAAGGTCGATTCGTGGATCGACATGAGCGTGTTCGAAGGCGCACTGCGCGACGACCTCGACGACAAGGCGCCGCGCGCGACCTGCGTGCTCGATCCGCTCAAACTTGTGATCGACAACTATCCGGACGGCAAGACGGAAGAATGCAATGCACCCGTCCATCCGCATCACCCGGATCGCGGCGTGCGCACGTTCCCGTTCTCGCGTGAACTGTGGATCGAGCGCGAAGACTTCATGGAAGTCGCGCCGAAGGGCTATTTCCGTCTGTTCCCGGGCAACAAGGTGCGTCTGAAGTACGGCTACGTGGTCGAATGCACGGGTTTCGACAAGGACGAGAACGGCAAGATCACGGCCGTGCATTGCAACTACTTCGAAGACAGCCGCTCGGGCACGGAAGGCGCGAACAACTACAAGGTGAAGGGCACGATCCACTGGATCAGCGCGACCCAGGCGGTGCCCGTCGAAGTGCGCGTGTACGACCGCCTCTTCAAGGAAGCCCAGCCCGACGCGGGCGGCCGCGATTTCCTCGAGGCGCTCAACCCTGATTCGAAGCGCATCATGCAGGCCTTCGTCGAGCCCGGCCTGCGCGATATCGAGCCGGAGCAACGCTACCAGTTCGAGCGTCACGGCTACTTCGTCGCCGATCGTTACGACACGAAACCGGGCAAACCCGTATTTAACCGGATCGTCAGTCTGCGCGACAGTTGGGGAAAGCCGGCGTAAGCTGATTGTCTGGTTTGTCACGCGCGGCATGCGGCGCTTCGGCGCGCATGCCGCCGCGGATCGCGACGGACATCGCCACGCGACGGCCCGACAAGGCAGCCGGAGTGATCGCTGCCGGCCCAGGGGGAACGATGAAGGTTGCAATCAAATACAAGCTGGTGGCCGTCGCAGTCATCGCGGCCGGGGCGCTTACTGCGCCTGCGCATGCCCAGGAGTTGACGGGCACGCTCAAGAAAGTTCACGACGACGGCGTCATCACGCTTGGCGTACGTGAAGCGTCGATCCCATTCTCCTATTCCAGCGGCGACCGTACCGTCGGCTATTCGCAGACGATCGCGCTCGCCATCGTCGAAGAAATCCGAAAGTCGCTCGCGATGCCGAACCTGAAGGTGCGCGAAGTCCCCATCACGTCGGCAAACCGCTTCCTGATGCTGGTCAACAACCAGATCGACCTGGAATGCGGCTCGACCACGCACACACGCGAGCGCGAAAGCGTCGCTGCGTTTTCAAACAGCTTCTTCCAGTATGCGGTGCGCATGATCGCGCGCAAGAATGCCGGCATCACTGACTTCGCCGATCTCGCGGGCAAGCCGGTGGTCACCACGGCGGGCACGTCCGACGAACGGCTCGTGCGCCAGTTGAACAGCGAGAAGCAGTTGAACATGCGCATTGCGAGCGCGAAAGATCATTCCGATGCGTTCGCGGCCGTGAAGGCGGACCGCGCCGTCGCGTTCGTCATGGACGAGCCGATTCTCTACGGCTTTCGCGCCACCGACCCGCGCCCCGACGACTTCATCGTCACAGGCACGCCGCTCGGTTACGAGACTTACGCATGCATGTTCCGCAAGGGCGATGCGCCGCTCCGCGAACTGGTGAACCGCGTGATCTCGAAGATGCAGACTTCGGGTGAGGCGGAGCGCCTCTACAACGTCTGGTTCACGCAGCCAATCCCGCCGCATGGGATCAACCTGAACTATCCGCTGTCGTCGGAAATGCGCACGCTGTTCGCGCATCCCAACGACAAGGCGCTCGACTGAACGCACGCGTTATGGGGCGTTCGCGTCCAGCGTGCGGTGCAGGTCTGTGAGCGATAGCGTCGTCTCAAAGAGCCGCGTGAGACTGCGGCTCGCGTAATGCTCGACTTCGCCGGGCGCCGCCCAGCGGAATGCGTCCATCTCGGGAATCATCGTGCCGTCGGAACGGCGCGGAAACATCGACGTGCAGACGCAGCGCGTGAGGTCGAGCTCATCGGCCTGCGCGCGCGCGGCGAACAGATGCAGATCCTTGTCCCGCCGATAGACAAACAGACCGAGGTCCGTCAGACGGCCTGCGTCGACGGTAATTCCCGTTTCCTCTTCCATCTCGCGCAGCGCCGTCACGTGCGGCGCTTCACCTTCCTCGCCCTGCCCTTTTGGAATGTCCCAGTGAGTGGTTTCCGTCGCGTGCGCGAGCAGCACCCGCCCGTCGGGATCGAGCAGAACGACGCCGCAAGAGACCGTACGCGCGCTCAACGCTTCTTCTGCATCACCCACTGGCCCGTGCCTTCGCGGCAGAACTGCGGGTTCAGATTCATCGCCTGGCCTTTTGCGCTCAACACGACATGCATTTGCCGGCACGTGCGGTCGCCCGACTTCGACGTGGCGTCAGGCGTCAGTTGCGCCTCGATGCGCGTGCTGTTGCGCAGGCCTTCGTTGTTCCATGTCGCGGACTCGCCGTCCTTCTTGGTATTGAGCGTCTCGAACGCGGCCTGCCTCAGCGAATCGTTGTCCGCCTGCTTCATGTACGCGATGGGAGTGTCGTTCAGGAAGTTGAGATTGGCGGCATGCGCGCCCATTGCGCCCGCGAGCAGCAACCCGCCCACGGAAAGTTGAAACACGGCCCGGATGTTCATCGACATGAAGTGCTCCGCAGAAGTCGGTTTCGGAAGGATCGGCGCGGCCTCCGATGGCCCGCGATCTGGACCTCAAAAGCATAGCACGCCGCCTCGCAGCGCGGCTTCGCTGGGGCGCCCACTGGCCGTTCCAGCGCGCGCGGCGGCAACCATTCATCGAGATAACCCCTCGCGTTGCAAGCCCGCTGCGAAGCCTGTTTGAGTAATTTTAGGACGCGTCTCATAGGCGCTCCAGATACCGGCCCCTAACATGACGCAAGTCGATTTCGACGGCTATTCAAACACTTACGCGCTGCCCCTCACGTTCATGGACCTCTCGTTCACTCTCCAGTTTTTTGCCGCGATGCTGACACTGATCTGCGTCGTGCTCGGCACGATCGTCGTGCGCATCGATCCTGCGCCCGTGCCGACCATCGTGCGCATTCATGGCCTGCGCCAGCGCCGCAGCCGCTGGCCTTGCATGCTGACGCGAGCGGGCCTCGTGTGCCTGCTCGCGTCGTTCGTCGTGTTGATCGCCGGCTGTTATCTGTTGCTGACGATGTGAGCGTCGGCGTGTTGCTGAGGCGCTTCGGGCCGGTACCCATCCGTCAGCGTCTTAAGGAACGCGACCACATCCTTGATCTCTGATTCATCCAGCGCGGGCTTGTCGCCCAGCTTGCGATCAAACGGCGGGTCGGTATTCAGATTCGTCCAGTACTTCTTCGGCAGATCGTCGAACTTCTGCACTTTGCCCTTCACGACTGGGTAGAACTTCTCCGGATTCGTATCGCGCTCCGCATAGAAGCGGACCACCTCTTCCAGCGAGTGATAAATCCCGTTGTGGAAAAACGTCTGGCGCAGCGCGACGTTGCGCAGCGACGGCGTACGGAAAATGCCGCAATACTCGTCTTGTCCCTTCAGATCGGTACGCTCCGGGCCACATGCGCCCAGGTCGTAGAATTGCGGATCGCGATTCACAGTCAGCGCGCGATTGCGCGGCACGCCGAGCGCGATCAGACCGAAGTCGGTGAATGCGGGTGCCGAGCCGTCGAGCGCGCGCTGGCTGATGTGGCAGCTCGCGCAGTTGCCTTTAGTTTCGTCGTTGAAGAGTTGCAGGCCATGCAGTTCGGCCTTCGTCAGCTGCGCCTTGCCGGCGAGAAACGCGTCGTACTTGCTGGTGTACGGATAGAACAGCTCGGGCGTTTCTTCGAATACTTCGAGCGCCTGCAGCACGGCCTTGAAGGTCCTGTCGTCGCTATCGAACACGTGCTCGCCGAACGCATCGCGGAACTGGTTCGCGTACGGCGCGGCCTTCACCGCCGCCGCCACTTTCTGCGGCGTGCTGCCCATTTCGAACGACGACGTCAGCGGCATCCGCGCCTGTTCGTGCGCGCTGTTCACGCGGCCGTCCCACATCAGGCCGCCCGTCGGACCCGCGTCGACGCTTTCGTCGCCTTCATCGTCGGAATCGTGATAGTGCAGCGCGAAGGACGGCACCTTTTGCAGATACTTGATGTTGGGCGCCGCGCGCATGCCCTGCTGATGCATATCCAGTCCGCCCAGCTGCACGGACAGCGCGTTCGGCGGGCCGAATCCATGTTGCGGGCTATGGCACGACGCACAGGCAAGCTTGCCCGAACCCGACAGCGACGCATCGAAGAAAAGCTGCTTGCCGACAGCCGTCATTTTCCTGACGGACTCGTAGACCTGGGCACGCGTCTGAGCGCCGGCGGGCGATGCCGGGGCGGCATCCGCAGATACTTTCTGAATCTGCGCGCCACTTATCGCCGCCGCCGGATGCGCGGCGTCGGCCGACGCGCCGCCCGCATCGCAACCCGCCAGCATCACCGAAACGCACAGCGTGCCAAGCCATCGCGCACGCCACCCCTGCCCTGTCCGAAGCCCCGCCACATCGCGCCGCATATCTTTCTTACCTGCTCGTGTTGATCGACTGCGGGAGGTTATTTCACGGATATTTCGTCCAAATGACATAAACCAAACGACACATTGACAAACACAAGCCAATTGGAAACGTGATGTAAGAAATTAATCGTTCTGTCAAAAAGCCTTGCGACACTCTCGCCGCCGGCGATCCCTACGCGGATTCGCTACGGTCCCCAACGCGAGAGAGATATAAATCATGAACAAGAAACTGATCTGGGCGACGCCTATCGCGATCGCCACAGCGATCGGGCTGTACGCATGTGGTGGCAATTCGAAGCCGACGCTGTCTTCCGTGAAGAACGTCGTGGTGATCTACGCTGAAAACCGCAGCTTCGACAACCTCTACGGCAACTTCCCGGGTGCGAATGGCCTGCAGAACGTGACGGCCGCGAATTCGCAGCAGCTCGACCGCGACGGTTCCGTGCTCGCGACGCTGCCGCCGATCTGGAATGGCCTGACGGCTGCGGGCGTGACGCCCGTCATCACGCAGGCGATGACGGCGAACCTGCCGAACACGCCTTTCGCGATCGACGATCCCGCTGGCTTCAACGCACCGCTCAGCGCGACGACGCGCGACCTGTATCACCGTTTCTACGAGAACCAGATGCAGATCCATGGCGGCAAGAACGACATGTTCGCCGCGTGGGCCGACTCGGGCGGTCTGGTCATGGGTCACTACACGCCGAACGCCGACAAGCTGCCGCTCTACAAGATCGCGCAGCAGTTCACGCTGGCGGACAATTTCTTCATGGGCGCATTCGGTGGGTCGTTCCTGAATCACCAGTGGCTGATCTGCGCGTGCACGCCGTTCTATGCGAACGCCAACACGAGCCCGGCGTCGGGCTCGGTGTCGACTGTCAATGCCGATGGCGTCTCGCTGACGCTCAAACCGACCTCGCCGGCATCTGCGCAGACGGGCGTCCCGAGCTACATGAACTCGGGCAACCTCACGCCTGACTTCTACGCGGTCAACACGATGCAGCCGCCGTACCAGCCGAGCGGCAACAAGCCGGCTGCGGGCGGTGACACGAACTTTGCGGATCCGACGGCAGCGACAACACTGCCGGCGCAGACGAACCAGCACATCGGCGACCTGCTCAACAACGCGGGCGTGACGTGGGCGTGGTACAGCGGCGCATGGTCAACCGCGGTCGCCGCCGTGCAGAACAACACGACCAACGTTGTCTACGGCGCGAACCTGAGCTCGCCGAACTTCCAGCCGCATCACCAGCCGTTCAACTATTTCGCCGATCTCGCGCCGGGCACCGACAACCGCGCAAAGCATCTGCTCGACGGCGGCCTGAACGGTTCGGAGTTCATCAAGGCCATCGACGCGGGCTCGCTGCCGCAAGTCGCGTTCTACAAGCCGCAAGGCAACCTGAACGAGCACGCGGGTTATACGGACGTGGCGCAGGGCGACCAGCACATCGCGGATGTGATCACGCATCTGCAGAACAGCCCGCAGTGGAAGAACATGGTCGTGATCGTGACGTACGACGAGAACGGCGGCTTCTGGGATCACGTCGCGCCGCCGAAGGGCGACCGCTGGGGTCCGGGCACGCGCATTCCGGCGATTATCGTGTCGCCGTACGCGAAGAAGGGTTTCGTCGATCATACGCAGTACGACACGACTTCTATCCTGCGGTTTATCACGCATCGGTTTAATCTGCCGACGCTGGCAGGGCTCTCGGCGCGTGACAGTGCGCTCGTTGCCAACGGCGGTCAGGCGATGGGCGATCTGACGAACGCGCTCGATATCAATAAGTAATCGAGTGGGAATGGGTGGGCCCGTCGCCTGTCATTGCGACTAAGTACGGGCGTTTTTTGGTTCTTTTTGGTTCGTTTCGGTTTTTTTTCGGCATCCGCGTTGTGTTAATGGTGCTTCAGGCGTTGCCCCTGTGCGGGGCGGCACTTACTTTCTTTGCCGCCGCAAAGAAAGTAAGCAAAGAAAGCGGGCTAACACCGCCCGTTCTTGACCTCCGCCTGAGGGCCCCCAACGGGTCCTCCACTTCAAACGGCAATCTGCCATTCATTGCCCGTTGCCAGCGCCTTGAACAGGCGCCTCACCCACTTCAAGCACCCGTAACACAGCCAGCGGCAGCGCATGATTACGGCCGCCCAGGTGGCAAACTATGTGTAGGTCGTAGTGCTTCACACGTCGGCGCTCTTACGACACCGATCCCGCTTTTCAGTCCGAAGTGGTGCGTGTATGCCGCGAAACCCGCCACACAGTTTGCCGCTAAAGAACGCGGGCGATTTGATCGCGCAGGCGGCGACGCGGGAGTGTGAAGCGGGTGATGAGCCAATTCGAAGCGTTGGCAGCGGGCATCGAGAAGGGAGATACCGCGGACGGGACGGGGCTGTTGAGGGCCCGTGGGTAGATGTCAAGAATTGGCGGTGTGAGCGGCTTTCTTTGCTTACTTTCTTTGCCGCGGCAAAGAAAGTAAGTGCCGCCCCGCACAGGGGCAACGCCTGAACAACGAAGGCAAACCGCGGATGCCAGCGACAACACGAGCAAACCAAACCAGCGTCGCAAGACAAACAAAACCAAAAACAAAAACAAAAACCTGATGGCCCCCCCACGAGGAATCGAACCTCGATTTCAGGTTTAGAAGACCCGTGTTCTATCCGTTGAACTATGGGGAGGCGAAACCGGAATTTTAACCTGGCTTATCCACGCTCAAGCTCTCGCCAGAGCAGCCAGGGCATGAGCAGCAAACCAAACCATGCAGCGCAAACAAAAAGGCCCGGCAGCAACGCCAGGCCCGCGATTATAACCGATCAATCTGTGCAATCAGACCGGTTGCGGATGCGTAATGAACCAGCCGAGAAACACCACGCCTGCGATCACGCAATACACGCCGAACGACGCCAGACGGCCGCGTCCTTCGAAATAGCGCATCAGGAACCGCACGCTCAGATACGCAGCAATCGCCGTCAGCACGCCACCCAGCAGCGCGTCAGCGAGTTGACCAGGCGCATGAAACAGCTTCGGCAATTCGAGAATGCCCGCCGCGAAAATAATCGGCGTGCCGAGCAGGAACGAGAATTCGGCAGCCTTTTCGGCCGTGAGTCCCGCGCCGTTGCCCGCGATCATCGTCAGGCCGCTGCGCGAGAATCCCGGGATCAGCGCGCCGATCTGTGCAAGGCCGACCAGGAACGCCTGCTTGAACGTCAGCTTCTCCGGCGCCTGGTGCGCGCGCGCACGCTGCAGCCGGTCGCCGAACCACAGCAGGATACCGTTGACGATCAGCGCGATCGCGACGATACGCAAATCGTGAAATACACGCTCGAGGCGCTTTTCGAGCACGAGTCCCACCAGACCCGCCGGAATCGTCCCGATGATGAGCGCCCACATCATGTGGCCATCGTCATTGCGGCGCCCCGACAGCGACGCGAAAAAGCCGCTGATCAGCGCGACCCAGCGCTCGCGGAAGTACCACAGCAGCGCGAATGCCGTACCCAGATGCAGCGCGACGAGAAACGGCAGCAGCTGCGGCGCATGCTTGTCGATATGCATGCCGAACAGGGCGGGAACGAGCAGCGTGTGACCAAGACTGCTCACCGGAAACAGTTCCGTGACGCCCTGCAGCACGCTCAAAAAGATCAAAAACGACAGGCTCACGCGTCGGTCCTTTTGAAAAGTGGGGAGGTTGAACAGCTTGCCGGAGCATGATGTCCGGCTTCTGAAGGCGGGTCGATTATGAAGGGCCGACCCGGCAGCGCCAAGGACAAAAATTCGCTTTTAACAGAATCTTTCCGCATCGCAAAAAGATCGAAAGACTCATTACGGCGATGAAAGCAAAAAGGCCCGCCTGAAAGGCGGGCCTGCGTGCGGAGGCTGCGTGGACCGTCGGTACGTGCCGACGGTTCAACGTGGATTCTCGTCGCCCCGTGTCAGCGTGCAAATTTATAAAAGAAATAAATCGTACTGCCCGTAAACATACCGAACAGTGCCACGCTCATTGCCATTGCGAGATCCATCGCCCCTCCAGAAAACCGAGTGATCGGGCCCGGCCGCAGCCGGTGTTCGAGCACATTATCGTTGGCGCTGACTGTGCGGTAACACCCGCAATTTCCCCAGAAGGGTTTCCCCGTAGCACAATAGGCGTCGCCGCACTTTTCGCGCCACAATCGTGCACGCCGGCCCTCTCAACCGCTTTCTATCGCCATCGCCATGCCTCAATTCCAGCAACAGGACATCATCGAGATCGCACGCGACGCCTCGCTCCTTCGCTTCGCGCCTCAGGCGGGCGGCCGCCTGCTGTCGTGGGACATCGACGGCCAGTCGGTGATCTTCTGGCCCGAGAACGCCAACTGGAGCCAGCCCGCGCGCGTGCGCGGCGGCAATCCGCTGCTGTTTCCGTTTCTCGGCCGCCATTTCGTCGACGGACAGATCGGACGCTGGAAGGACGCACAAGGCACCGTGCGCGAGCTGCCCATGCACGGCTTCGCACGCGACCTCCCGTTCGAAGCGAGCGTCGACGAAACCGCCCGCTCGATCACCATGACGCTGACCGACAGCGACGCGACCCGCGCCGGCTATCCGTTCAGCTTCCGGTTCGAGGCGAAGTACACGCTCGTCGATGCGCACACGCTCGACGTCGACTTCATCACGACCAACACGGGCGACGCCGGCAGCGCGCCGCTGCCCTACTACGCGGGTCACCACTTCTACTTCACGCTGCCGCACGAACAGCGCGGCGAAACCGTGCTCGAACTGCCGCGCACGCTGCGCCGCCACCAGTTGCCCGACGGCTCGCTCAGCGCGGCGGTCGCGGGCGAACCGGACTACCGGCTCGACGATGCGGGCATTCAGGACCGCTTCCACTGCCTCGACGGCGCGCCGGATCACGTCGTGCGCCTCGTTGCGCTCGGCCTGAACCGCAGCATCACGATCGATCTGCAGCGACCCGGCTCGGTGCCCTGGTTCGCCGTCACGACGTGGACCGAAAAGCCCGAATCGGACTTCTTCTGCGTCGAGCCCTGGCTCGGCCTGCCCGATGCGATCCACAACGGCCAGGGCCTGCGCTGGCTCGAAGCGGGCGATACCGAAACAGCGTCGCTGCGTATCAGCGTCGGCACGCTGCCCTGAGTCGTTGAATGGCACGCGGCTGCGCGCCGCCTGGGCCCGAAAACGGGTGGCACCTTGCAAAACCGTTAAAATCTGACGTTTTGCAACTGCCGCGTGATCGGGATCGGCGCGCGGCGGCGTCTTGCGAGGTCCAATGTTGACAACAAAAATCAGACGGCTGGTCTGCGCGGCCTTGGTCGCAGCACTGGCCGCGTGCGGCTCGGCGCCCGTAGGTCCGGGCTTCTACCGCGTCGAACGGGGCGACACGCTGTACAAGATCGCGCGTAGCAATCGCACGTCGGTGCAGAGCCTCGCGCGCTGGAACAATCTGTCGAACCCCGATTCGCTCGAGGTCGGCCAGGTGCTGCGCGTCGCGCCACCGGCCGGCACCGCGACGGCGGGCACGAGTGCGGCGCGTAGCAGTGCGGGCACGTCGGCCAGCACATCGGCGAGCGCTTCGTCTGCGCCCCGCGGCACGGCTGCCGATGCGCCATCATCGCCCGCGTCGTCGATCTCGCTGATCTGGCCGGCGACGGGCAACGTGGTGCGAGGCTTCGACGGCAACAATTCGAAGGGCATCGATATCGCCAACGCCGCAGGCACACCCGTCTTCGCTGCGGCGGGCGGCACGGTCGTCTATGCGAGCAACGGCCTGCGCGGCTACGGCAACCTGCTGATCATCAAGCACAACGCCGATTACCTGACGGCCTACGCGCACAATCGCACGTTGCTCGTGAAGGAAGGCGAGACGGTCCAGCAAGGTCAGAAGATCGCCGAGATGGGCGACTCCGACAACGACCGCGTGATGCTGCATTTCGAGCTGCGTTACGCGGGCCGTTCGATCGACCCGGCGCGCTCGCTGCCGCCGCGCTGACGCTTTGCGCCGGCGCCGAGACGGGAACCGCGAAGGAACTCAGGCGGCCGCACGCGGCTCCATCACATGGGCAGGCGGGCACGCTCCGTGCCACGCCTGTCGACACCGCGTTCATCCGCGCAACGACACAGAGAGGACACTCCGATGAAAAACGCCCTTGCGGCAGTACATGCGACGGCGGCAAGCCTCGCGATCGTCGCTCTGGCGAGCCTTGCAGGCTGCGCCAGTTCGGGATCGACGACACTCACCTATCTGCCGAACGGCGACACAGGCTTTGCAATCAATTGCAGCGGCAGCGACGCGAGCCAGAACTGGGGCGAATGCTACAAGCGCGCGGGCGAAGCATGCGGCGCCTATGGCTACGACGTGGTCTCGAAGGATGTCGACAATGGCGGGACTGCGGGCGGCACCCTGGGCGGCGTGCTCGGCGCCAACGTGAAGAACCGTTCGATGGTGGTCCGCTGCAAGCAGTAGTCGCAACCCGTCGTCTGCACGCCGGTCCGCGCGGGCAAAAAAATGCCCGGCACGAGGCCGGGCAAACGGGGGTTCGGCGCATATCGGCAAAGGACCGGTTCACCATGCGCCGAGACGAAATCTAGCAACGCCCCTATACCCACGCAATCGATTAATTGTGCAAATAGTGTGAGTCGGCGCACGGTTGGATGTCGAAGTGAATGACGCACCTGTCATTCTGCAAACCGAATCAACGCACTGCTTCTCGAAAAATGCGCAATTCGCGCAATACCCGGTTGCTCTCAAACCCACGTCGGACGGGCCTTTCGGAGCAACGTGATAATGTAAGGCGCGAATTGATCTGGACTGCGATATTCGTCGAAATCACGCGTTTTAGTTCAATCGCGGCAATAGCGGAACTTGGTGCGCCAACGCACCTTTCGGTTGCAATACCTCTCCGGCAATTCATCAGATTTAACGAATTTCCGAGTTTCCGTATAGCGCGCCTTTAAACTCCATCACGCGATTCGATGAGCGGCATGTCTCGCGAAATACGCATCCCGCGAGCGAAGTGGCCCGCCGTCGCCTATGGTTTATAGTTACGCCCGCCCGTGCCGGCGCATGCCGCCGACGCGTCCGATGTGCACCAAATGCACGATAAGCACGACATGCCCTGCTGGTTGCCAACGTCATGACATCCCCCGACACCCCACAAAGCCCGCTGTACCACAAACTGCTCGGTGAAACCGCGAAGATCGACTGGGTCGATCTCGAACGCTTCTTTGCGCGCGGCATGCTG
This sequence comes from Burkholderia sp. Ac-20365, assembly GCF_017104715.1. GTDB lineage: Bacteria > Pseudomonadota > Gammaproteobacteria > Burkholderiales > Burkholderiaceae > Paraburkholderia. The sequence continues at coordinate 81,842 of NZ_JAAGPI010000027.1, read as the reverse complement.
CTGCGCGTCGCGCGCGATCTCGATCTGGTGAGCGTCGCCGAAGCTATCGCCAGCGACGATACGACCCAGGTCACGCAATGGCTGTCGGCGGGACTGGTCGAACGCGTGCAGGCAGAGACGGCGGCCGACTTCGCCGCGCGCGAGCCCGAGCTGTGGGCCGTCGTCGTGTCGCCGTGGGTCTGCGTGCAGGAACGCGGTTGAGCGATCGCGCCGACGACGGCGCCGCGATCGACCCCGCGGCCGCTGTGCCCACGCGCTGGCACCGGCGCGTGCTGACGCTCGCCTTCCCTATCGTCCTCGCCAATCTGACGCAACCGATCCTCGGCGCCGTCGATACCGCCGTCGCCGGCCATCTCGACAGCGCGGCATACCTCGGCGGCGTGGCGCTCGGCGGGCTGTTCTTCAATTTCGTGTTCTGGGGCTTCGGCTTCTTGCGCATGGGCACGACGGGGCTCGTCGCGCAGTCATTCGGTGCCAACGATCAGGCCGGCTTGCGCATGAACATCGTGCGCGCGATGCTGCTCGCGTTCGCGATCGGCGCCGTCATCCTTGCCGTGCAAACGCCGCTGATCGAATTCGCCGTACGCGCGATCGGCGGCAGCGACGACGTGCAGCGGCACGCCCGCGCCTACTGCCACGCGCGCATCTGGGCCGCGCCGCTCGCGCTCGGCAACTATGTGGTGCTCGGCTGGCTGCTGGGCACGCAGCGCGTGCGGGTCGCGCTCGCGACGCAGGTGTTCATCAACACGGTGAACATCGTTGCCGTGCTGCTCTATGTCTATGCGTTCAACTGGGGCGTGGCGGGCATCGGCGCGGCCACAGCGACAGCCGATGCACTCGGCTTCGTGTTCGGCGCCCTGCTGCTCTGGCAGATGCGCGTGCGCGGCCTGCCTCCGCTGAAGCGCGCTGCGCTGTTCGATCGCGCGGCGCTCAGGCGCATGGTAGCCATCAATCGCGACATCTTCGTGCGGACCCTGTGCCTGCTCGGCGCGTTCGGCTGGTTCGCGCATCTGGGCGCAAGGCAAGGCGACGCGACGCTGGCCGCCAACGCGTTGCTGCTGAACTTCCAGACCTTCATGGGTTACGGGCTCGACGGCTTCGCGCATGCGGCGGAAGCGCTCGTCGGCGCGGCCATCGGCGCACGCGATCGCGACGCTTTCCGGCAGGCCGTCAAGGTCACGCTGTTATGGTCGGCGCTGGGCGCGCTCGCGTTCTCAGTCGTCTACTGGATGGCGGGTGTGTGGATCATCGAGCGACTTACCGATCAGGCCGTGGTACGCGCGACGGCGGAAGCCTTCCTGCCGTGGACCGCGCTTTCGCCGATCGTGTCCGTATGGGGCTTTCTGCTCGACGGCGTGTTCATCGGCGCGACGCGCACGCGCGATCTGATGACGTCGATGGTGGTGTCGCTCGGCGTGTTTCTCGCCGCTTCGTGGGCGCTCGCCGGCACGCACGGCAATCACGGGTTATGGGCCGCGCTGATGATCTTCATGGCTGCGCGCGGCCTTACGCTGTTGCGCCTGCTGCCGCGTCTGGCCCGCGATGTCGGGCCCGCTGTGTTGCCGGGCAATACCACATAGGCTGGCGCCGTCGAACGGCGCAGCGCGCGTTTACTGAGGCGCAGCGGGCGCGTCGATCATCGAGGGCGGACGGGTGTCGGTCGGCACGCCGTGGTAATCGGCGGGATCCTTCGGCGGCACGTGATGGTGGACGGTCGGATCGTCGGCACACGCCGACAGGGCGAACATCGAAAACAGCGAGGCAGCGAGCAGGAAGCGCTTCATGGACTTTTTGAACCAAGTTTGAGCATCGACGGATGACGTCGCGGGGCACGAGTTTACCCGCAAAGCGCAATGTGCGCCGCCGAACCTGGGCGTCGCCCGCCTTGCGCCATCTTGCTGTGGCTGTTCTACTATGTACGCAGCAGGGTCGCGTTTGTCGAAGGAGGCCGCCATGGATGCCGAATCGATCGCAGGTCTGGTTGGACTGGGTGTGGGTTTGCTGGTGCTCGTCGTGCTCTCGGTGTTCGAGTCGCGCACCTATCGCCGCGAACATCAGGGCGAAGGGATGATGCATCACTGGCTCGCCGAGCATCACGTCTTCGACAGGATGCGCCGCAGACACTGACTGCACATGCGCCGCGCTTGCGGCGCGCCGTTTTTGATTGCCTGAACATTTCTCCGACTCGCGCGCCGGCCTGGTAGCCGCGCGCGATTTCTTTTGCTGCGCCCATTCCCCGCCCCACTGCGTTCATAGCCCGCGATATGCCGGGCACATGGCTTGCTGCCGTGTAAGCCACGGAACGCGCATTCCGCGCGCTCGATACTCCGGCCGCCGGCGCGCCCACGGACGCTGTCCGTACGCGCCAGCGCGGTCTCCATTTGTGGCCCGGCCATATAAGGAGAGATAACATGACCCTCGGAACCATTCTGCTGATCGTGCTGATCCTGCTCTTGATCGGCGCCCTGCCAAGCTGGCCGTACAGCCGCGAATGGGGTTATCGCCCGACCGGGCTCCTCGGCGTGGTGCTGATCGTCGTGATCGTGTTGCTGTTGATGGGTCAGATATGACCTTCTGGACGGGGCGGATTGTGCGTCGCACTTTCGGGTTTGACTTTCCGATACCAATGCGGATAGAATCTCGGGCTCGCGTCGGAGCGTAGCGCAGCCTGGTAGCGCATCTGATTTGGGATCAGAGGGTCGTAGGTTCGAATCCTATCGCTCCGACCATCAATGCTGTACAAAAACCCGCGTCACTGTTTCTGGTGGCGCGGGTTTTTGCTTTTTGCAGCGCGAAATTCGCACTCAGGTCAGCGTCGCGGCCAAGACGCCGAAACGTACGCGCGCGAAAAACCGCAGTGGAAATAATCAAACTCGCCTCGCCCTGCGTTGTCCATACTTGTCGAACCTGACCGCCGATAGAGCAAATGGAGACACCGCCATGAACCTGATCCTCTGGCGTCACGCCGAAGCCGAAGACATCGCCGCGAGCGATCTTGCGCGCCAGCTGACCACGCGCGGCCGCAAACAGGCGCAGGCGTCCGCGAAATGGCTGCGTGCGCGCCTTCCCGACGACGCCGTGATCCTTGCGAGCCCTGCCACGCGCACCGTGCAGACGGCCGAATCGTTGACCGACCAGTACCGCGTGGTGCGCGAGATCGCGCCGGATGCGAGCGCCGCCGCCGTCCTCGAAGCGGCGGGTTGGCCCGACGGCATTGCGCCCACCGTCGTCATCGTCGGCCATCAGCCGACGCTCGGCCATGTCGCCGCGCGGCTGCTCGCCGATAGCGGCGCGAGCTGGTCAATCAAGAAATCGGCGATCTGGTGGATCGAGAGCCGTGTGCGCGGCAGCGACGGACAGGCGATCCTGCGCGCGGTCATCACCCCGGATCTGATCTGATCCGTACCGCATAGTGGTAATGAACGGAGCAGGCATCGAAGGCAAGGCGAAAGCGTCGGGCTTACGACACGTCATCGAATCGTCACGACGTTGCCACGTGAGCGTCACCCGCCGTTACTACATTGGCGTCGAAGCGAATTTCACACTTTCGACCAGGAACGCCACATGCGAGAACTGCCGACGCCTACCCTGCCCTTCGCATCGATCCTCGAGCCGCGCCGCCGCCTGCCGCGCTCGGAAGAAACGGTCACCGCCCAGCATCGTCTGCAAGTGTCGTGGGCGCGCACCGACGAGGAGCTTCGCGAAGCGCAGCGTCTGCGTTACCGGGTCTTCGCCGAGGAAATGGGCGCACGCCTGTCCGGCCCTGCCGGCCTCGACGTCGATTCGTTCGACGCTTACTGCGATCACCTGATCGTGCGCGATCTCGACACGCTGAAGGTGGTGGGCACGTATCGCGTGCTGCCGCCGCACCAGGCGGCACGTATTGGCCGTCTTTATGCCGAGGGCGAGTTCGATGTATCGCGTCTGACGCACTTGCGCTCGAAGATGGTTGAGGTGGGCCGCTCGTGCGTGCATCCCGACTATCGCAGCGGTTCGGTGATCATGTCGCTGTGGGCCGGTCTTGGCTCTTACATGCAGCACAACGGTTACGAGACGATGCTGGGTTGCGCGAGTGTCGCCATGGCGGATGGCGGGCACTATGCGGCGAATCTTTATGCCTCCCTGCAGGAGGATGCGCTGACGACGCCGGAGTATCGGGCGTTTCCGCATACGGCGCTGCCTGTCGATGAACTGAAGACTGGCGCCAAGGTCGCGCCGCCGCCGCTTATCAAGGGGTACCTGCGGCTTGGCGCTAAAATTTGCGGCGCACCCGCGTGGGATCCTGATTTTAATACTGCTGATTTTTTGACTCTCTTCAGGCTCTCGGAGATTAATGCGCGGTATGCGCGGCATTTTCTTGGAGATGCATTGGGCCGGTGAGCTTTTTTTGTCTTGCGACGCCTGGTTTGGTTTGCTTTTGTTTTCGCTGGCATCCGCGTGATGTATCTGGTTTGCTAGCGTTGCCCCTGTGCGGGGCGGCACCTACTTTTCTTTGCCGCGGCAAAGAAAAGTAGGCAAAAGAAAGCCGCTGAACACCGCCAATCCTTGTTTCTGCCTGAGGGCCCCCAGCAGTTCCTCCACTTCACACGGCAACCTGCCTTTCACTGCCCGTTGCCAACGCTCCTATTGAGCGCCTCACCCGCTTCACACTCCCGCGTCACCACACGCGCGACCGAATCTCCCACGTTCTATAGCGGCAAACTGTGTGTCGGCTGTCGCGCCGTATGCGCTTCACTCCGGACTGAAAAGCACGATCGGTGTCGTAAGAACGCAGAGGTGTGAAGCACTACGACCTACACACAGTTTGCCACCTGGGCGGCCGTAACCAATCGCTGCCGTTCGCTGCGCTACGGGTGATTGAAGTGGGTGAGGCGCTTAGCTGAAGCGCTGGCAACGGGCAGTGAAAGCAGGTTGCCGTGTGAAGGAGAGGACCCGTTGGGGGCCCTCAGGCGGTGGTAGGAACGGGCGGTGTTAGCCCGCTTTCTTTGCTTACTTTCTTTGCGGCGGCAAAGAAAGTAAGTGCCGCCCCGCACAGGGGCAACGCTAGCAGACCAGAGACAAAACGCGGATGCCAGCGACAACAAAAGCAAACCAAACCGCAAACGCCGCTAACAACAAAACCAAACCAAGCGTCGCAGACAAAAGAGCTCACTCTTCGGTATACACAACCCGATACGGCGTCCGAATCTTCTCCCACTCAGCCGCCTCCTGAATGAGGCTATAGTCGGTGAGCGGATTATTGACAACCCAAGAGTTAGGAAGCCGCACTTCATACCCGCCGTTGGCTTCGGCAACAGTAATCTCAGGCAACCCCGCATCTGCCCGCCGACGAGAGAACAGCGCCGCCAGCCGCAAACAAAACAGCAACTTCCATTCGAGATCCCGCGTCTGTGCCAGCTTGCCAAGCTTCCCGGCATGCCCCACAACGAGCGCCGCCAGCCGCGCCTGATCCGTGCGCGAAAAACCCGGCATATCCGCATTGCTCGCGATATAAGCCGAATGCTTGTGATACGCGCTATGCGATATCGAAAGACCGATTTCATGCAGCGCCGCTGCCCAGCCAAGGAACATGCGATTCTCTTCCCGCACCTCGGCATCGGGCTCGTCGAGCTGATCGTAAAAACGCACCGCAAGCTCGCCAATACGCGCTGCCTGCGCGCGATCGACGCCATAACGCCGCATGAAGCCTTCGACCGTGATCGTACGCATGTCCTGATGCTGCGAACGCCCCAGCAGGTCATACAGCACGCCCAGACGCAGCGCGCCATCGGTCGTGTCGACATAGTCGACGCCCAGTTCGTCGAACACGGCAATCATGATCGACAGGCCGCCTGCCAGCACCGGCACACGGTCCGGCTTCAGCGCGACGAGCTTCAGCCGGTTCACGTTCTCCGCCTTGATCAGCGCGCGCTTCAGACGCTCCAGGCCGCCGCGCGAAATGCCATGCGTAATGCCCGCATCATTGAAGCCGTTCGCCTCGATGAGTTCCGCCAGTGCGCGCGCCGTGCCCGACGATCCGATGCCCTGCTCCCAGCCCTCCGCCTTGTAGTCGGCGGAGATGATCTGAATTTCGCGCGAGGCGGCAAGCTCGGCCTGGCGCATCGTAAACTCGTCGACGTTGCCTGCGGGAAAAAACTGGCGGCTGTGGCTCACGCAGCCGATGTACAGACTCTCCATCCTGATCGGCGTGTAGTGCGATCCGATGATGAATTCCGTCGAGCCGCCGCCGATATCGACGACGAGCCGCTTGCCCGCGCTCGCAGGCACCGAGTGCGCAGCGCCTGCATAAATCAGGCGCGCTTCTTCGCGGCCTGCGATCACTTCAATCGGGAAGCCGAGCGCGGCTTCTGCTTCGCCAAGAAATTCCTGTGCGTTCTTCGCGACGCGCAACGTGTTGGTCGCGACAGCGCGTACATGATCCGGATGGAAATCGCGCAGACGTTCGCCGAAGCGTTTCAATGCATCCCAGCCGCGTTCCTGCGACGAACGGTCGAGCATTTTTTCGCGCGACAGGCCCGCACCGAGCCGCACCGGCTCACGCAGCGCGTCGACCTGATAGATCTGGCTGCCCGCTTCGGTTTCCTCGACGCGGCCCACGATCAGACGGAAGCTGTTCGAGCCGAGATCGACGGCGGCAAGCAGTGGCGGAGTGTTGACCATCGGGTGTGAGGACCTCATGCGCGCAGTTGAAGCACCCAGGTTGGGCGCGTTCGTTAGCGCGTTGTTCAAAGTCGCCATTTTAAGCGTACTCGTCATTACGCTGTCACCTCCGCCATTGTCGAGCGATATCGTCACACATGCTTGCGTCATATTTACGACATGGGGCGGCAAAAGCGTAAAATCATGACAAAAGTCATTTCACGCACCTGTCATCATACTGTGAGAATTTCCGAGCGTCCTTTCGAGTCAACTCCCGACATTTCATTCTCACCACCGATGTCCAACCGCTATCCTCTTCTGAACCGCGAGCTGGGCATTCTGGGGTTCAACGAGCGCGTGCTCGCTCAGGCCGCGGACCCTGCCGTACCTCTCCTGGAACGCCTGCGTTTCATCTGCATCACCAGTAGCAATCTCGACGAATTCTTCGAAGTCCGCATGGCCGGTCTTCAGGAACAGATGCGCGACAACCCGGGCGCGTTGTCCCCCGACGGCATGTCGCTGCAGCATTGCTATGACCTCGTGGTCGAACGCGCACAGAAGCTCGTGCATCGTCAGTACACGATGCTGCAGGACACCGTGCTGCCCGCGCTCGAAGACGAAGGCATCTACTTTCACGGCACGGAAGCGTGGAACGAAGCGCAGACGCAATGGGCGCGCGATTACTTCGTCAATGAACTGCTGCCCGTGCTGACGCCGATCGGCCTCGATCCCGCGCACCCTTTTCCGCGCGTGCTGAACAAAAGCCTGAATTTCGTCGTCGAGCTGGAAGGTAAGGACGCATTCGGGCGACAGGCCGTGATGGGCATCGTGCAGGCGCCGCGCGCGCTGCCGCGTCTCGTGCGCATGCCGCTGGAACTGTCCGGTTATCCGCATGGCTTCGTGCTGCTGAGTTCGCTGCTGCAGCGTTTTGTCGGCGAGCTGTTTCCGAGCCTCACCGTGCGCAGCTGCAACCAGTTCCGCATCACGCGCAACAGTGAGCTGTTCGTCGATGAAGACGAAATCACGAATCTGCGCGTCGCGCTGCAGGGCGAACTGCCCGCGCGGCATCTGGGCAATGCGGTGCGTCTGGAAGTATCGGCGGATACGCCTGCCGCGCTCGTACGACGCCTGCTCGACGAGAGCGGGTTGTCGCAGAAGGATTGCTACCACGTCGATGGCCCCGTGAATCTGGTGCGGCTGATGCAGTTGCCGGAGATGGTGGACCGCCCCGATCTGAAGTTCGTCCCGCACATCCCTGCAACGCCGCTGCAGATCGCCAACAGCGCGAGCCTGTTCGACGTGATCGATCAGGGCGACGTGCTGCTGCATCATCCGTACGAGAGCTTCCAGCCGGTGCTCGAACTGCTGTTGCAGGCTGCGAAAGATCCGAACGTGGTCGCGATCAAGCAGACCATCTACCGCACGGGCACCGATTCACCGCTGATGGACGCGCTGATGCAGGCCGCGCGCAACGGCAAGGAAGTGACCGTGGTGGTCGAACTGCTCGCCCGCTTCGATGAAGAGACGAACATCAACTGGGCGTCGCAGCTCGAAGCGGTCGGCGCGCATGTCGTGTACGGCGTGGTCGGCCACAAGTGTCACGCGAAGATGATGTTGATCGTGCGTCGCGTGTCGGAAGGTGGCAAGTCGATCCTGAAGCGCTACGCGCACCTGGGCACGGGCAACTATCACCCGCGCACGGCGCGTCTCTATACCGACTTTGGCCTCATGACGGCCGATCAGAAAATCTGCGAAGACGTGCATTACGTGTTTCAGCAACTGACGGGCATCGGCGGTGAGTTGGCGTTGCATGAGTTGTGGCAGTCGCCGTTCACGCTGCATCCGCGGCTCGTCGATTCGATTCGCGCCGAGGCTGAGCATGCGCGTGCGGGCAAGCGCGCGCGGATCGTTGCGAAGATGAATGCGCTGCTGGAGCCGACTGTGATTGCCGAGCTTTATGAAGCTTCGCAGGCGGGCGTGAAGATCGATCTGATCGTGCGGGGTGTGTGCGCTTTGCAGCCCGGTGTCGAGGGTTTGTCGGAGAACATTACCGTCCGCTCGATCGTGGGACGTTTCCTCGAGCATCACCGGATTTTCTACTTCTACGATAACGGTCGTGAGCAGGTTTATCTGTCTAGCGCTGACTGGATGGATCGGAACTTCTTCCGGCGGGTTGAGGTTGCGTTTCCGATCAACAACCGGCGGTTGAAGCGGCGGGTTATTGCTGAGGGCTTGTCCGCGTTTCTCGGTGATAACCAGGCTGCATGGCTCATGCAGAGTGATGGGCATTATCGGCGCCGCCGGCCAGGGAAGTCTTCGCGCAATGCGCAGATGAGTTTGTTGGCGAAGTTTTGTTCTTGAGGTTTTTTTGTCTTGCGACGCCTGGGTTGGTTTGCTGGTGCGTTCGCTGGCATCCGCGTTTTGCCTTCGTGCTTCACGCGTTGCCCCTGTGCGGGGCGGCACCTACTTTTCTTTGCCGCGGCAAAGAAAAGTAGGCAAAAGAAAGCCGCTGAACACCGCTAATCCTTGTTTCCGCCTGAGGGCCCCCAACAGTTCCTCCGCTTCACACGGCGTCGCTCTTCTCGACGCCCACTGCCAACGCTTCGAATCGGCTCATCACCTGCTTCACACTCCCGCGTCGTCGCATGCGCGATCAAATCGCCCACGTTCTATAGCGGCAAACTGTGTGTAGGCTTTCGCGGCGTATGCGCACCACTCCGGACTGGAAAACACGATCGGTGTCGTAGGAGCGCTGACGTATACAGCACTACGACCTACACACAGTTTGCCACCTGGGCGGCCGTAACCATTCGCTGTCGTTTGCTGCGTTACGGGTGATTGGAGTGGGTGAGGCGTCCGTACGGAGCGCTAGCAACGGGCGCGGACTGAGAGGTTGCCGTGTGGAGGATAAGAACGGTTGGGGACCCTCAGGCGGTGGTCAAGAACGGGCGGTGTTAGCCCGCTTTCTTTGCTTACTTTCTTTGCGGCGGCAAAGAAAGTAAGTGCCGCCCCGCACAGGGGCAACGCGTGAAGCACCAGTAACAAAACGCGGATGCCAGCGAACGCACTAGCAAACCAAACCAACCGTCGCAAGACAAACAAAAACCTCAAGCAGCATTCGACTGCAACCGCGCCGTCCGCGCGACCGGAAACCGCACGGTAAACACACTCCCTCGCCCTTCTTCGCTCTTCACATCGAGCTGGGCATCATGCCGCTGCAGCACATGCTTGACGATAGCGAGCCCGAGCCCGGTCCCACCCGTATCGCGCGAGCGACTCCTATCCACACGATAAAACCGCTCAGTCAACCGCGGAATATCCGCAGCAGGAATCCCGAGCCCACTATCGGTCACAGAAAAAACCGCCTGCCCACCTTGAGCACGCCAGCCCACGCCAATCGACCCGCCGTCAGGCGTATACCGGATCGCATTCGTCACGAGATTGCCAAACGCGCTGAGAATTTCCGTCTCGACACCCGTCACGGTCAAAGCCTCATCGGTATCGAACGCAATCCGATGCCGTCCGCCAGAAAGACTCTGCGCGTCGTCCTGCAAATGCCGCAGCACGGCCCGCATATCCACCACCTGACTGCTAGGCGGCTTGTTGTCGCCTTCGAGCGTCGCCAGCACGAGCAGATCGCTGACGATATGCTGCATCCGCTGCGCCTGCTGCATCATCAGATCGAGATACCGCACGCGCTCGCTCTCGTCGAGCGGCAACTCGCGCATTGTTTCGAGAAAACCGGCGAGCACCGTCAGCGGCGTCTTCAGTTCATGCGACACGTTGGCGACGAAATCGCGCCGCATCGCATCCGTGCGCTCCAGCTCCGTGATGTCCTGCGACAGCACCAGCTTGCGATTTTCACCGTACGGAAACACCTGCACGGAAATCACGTTCTGCCGCTTGTCGCCCATCCCGCGCATGATCAGCATCTCTTCATAGTGATGCGAATTCAGGTAGCGGACAAAGTCGGGATGACGCACGAGATGCGTGATGTGCTGGCGCAGATCGCGTTTCGCGTCGAGGCCAAAGTGCTCTTCGGAGATGGCGTTGCACCACTCGATCTGATCGTGATCGTCGAGCATCGCCACGCCGTTCGGCGACGCCTGGATCGCCTGGATGAAGCGCGAATGCTGCTGCTCGACCTGGCGCACCTGCGCGTGCCAGCGCTTCGCAAGCTTGTGCAGCCGGTAATAGATTTCACCCCAGATGCCAGGCGCGCTCGGCACCTCGCCATATACGGGCGCGTCGAGCAGACGCCACAGGCGCTGCTTGTGAAACGTGCTGAAGATGCCTTGCGCAAGCAGCGCGAGCACGGCGAGCGTCAACGCCGCCTTGGTGCTGACGAACACGCCGACGAGCGCGCACAGCACTGCGAGGAGCACAAGCGATACCAGGGAACGCGCCCAGATGATGTTCATGTGTTCCTGCGACCTAGAAGACAAACCTGTAGACGTCAGAGACAACAAAGCGCGCTGCGTTGAGGTGCCGCAGCGCGCTTCGTGGTTTTCGATCAGTTTACCTTATGCGCTCTTGGCCAGGCGATACCCGCTGCCACGCACCGTTTCGATCATCGCGTCGCAACCCGCCGGCTTGAGTGCGGCACGAAGACGCTTGATGTGCACGTCCACGGTACGCTCTTCGACGAACACGTGATCGCCCCACACCTGGTCGAGCAGTTGCGTGCGGCTATGCACGCGCTCCGGGTGCGTCATGAAAAAGTGCAGCAGACGGAATTCCGTCGGACCGAGATCGAGCTTGATCTCGCTGCCTTCCGCATGCGCGGCGACGCGGTGCGTGGCCGGATCGAGCTTCAGGCCGTTGATCGCGACGACGTCTTCCGTCAACTGCGGCGCGCGGCGGCGCAGCACCGCCTTGATGCGCGCCATCAGTTCCTTCGGCGAGAACGGCTTGGTGACGTAATCATCCGCGCCGATTTCGAGGCCGAGCACCTTGTCCTGCTCATCGCCTCGTGCCGTCAGCATGATGATAGGGATGTGCTTGGTGCGCTCGTTGTTGCGCAGATCGCGCGCGAACGCGATACCCGATTTGCCCGGCAGCATCCAGTCGAGCAGCACGAGATCGGGAAGCACGTCGCTGATCAGGTTCTGCGCCTGTTCGGCGTTGTACGCACGAATCGGACAATGGCCCGCGTGTTGCAAGTTGACCGAGATCAGCTCGGAAATAGCGGGTTCATCTTCGATAACGAGAATACTGCTGGGCATCGGCGCCTCTTGATAAACGGTATGCGGTGTAAAAGTCTGCTAGTACGCCAGCGGATCAGCTGAGCGCTTCACGTTCGAGCGCGTCGCGGCCCATGTGGCGCACGTCCGTGCCCTTCACCACGTAGATGATGAACTCGGCGATGTTCTTCGCGTGGTCGCCGATCCGCTCGATCGCCTTCGCGATGAACAGGAAATCGAGGCCCACGGAGATCAGGCGCGGATCTTCCGTCATGTACGAAATCAGCTTGCGCACGAACGCGCGGAATTCCTCGTCGATCGCCTTGTCGTCGCGCACGATCTGCGCGGCGGCCACGGTGTCGAGACGCGCGAATGCGTCGAGCGCACGGCGCAGGATGCTCACTGCCATATCGCCCGACAGCTTGATTTCAGCGATATTGATCGTGCGCGATGCGCCGTCTTCCGACAGACGCTTGGTGCGCTTCGCGATCTTCTCGGCTTCGTCGCCGGCGCGTTCCAGGTTCGTGATGGTCTTCGAGATCGCCATCACGAGGCGCAGATCGCGTGCTGTCGGCTGACGTCGCGCGATGATGTTGCTGCACTCTTCGTCGATCTCGACTTCCATCTGGTTCAGACGGTCTTCGGCGGCGATCACCTGGTCGGCGATACCGATGTCGAATTCATTCAGCGCATTCATCGCGGCGACGATCTGCGCCTCGACGAGGCCGCCCATTTCGAGCACCTTCGAAGAAACCGCGTTCAGATCGGCGTCGAACTGGCTGGACAGGTGTTTGTCGGACATGTCGTACTCCCTAAGCTCGTTCGCTGTGCACTTAGCCGAAACGGCCCGTGATGTAGTCTTCCGTTTCCTTGCGGACCGGCTTGATGAAGATCTTTTCGGTGTCACCGAATTCGATCAGTTCGCCCAGGTACATATAGGCAGTGTAGTCCGAACAACGCGCCGCCTGCTGCATGTTGTGCGTGACGATCACCACCGTATAGTCGCTCTTGAGTTCAGCGATCAGCTCTTCGATACGGCCCGTCGAAATCGGGTCGAGCGCCGAGCACGGTTCGTCGAGCAGCAGCACTTCCGGACGGATCGCAATGCCGCGCGCGATACACAGACGCTGCTGCTGGCCGCCCGACAGACCGTAGCCGCTCTGGCCGAGCTTGTCTTTCACTTCGTTCCACAGCGCTGCTTTTGTCAGCGCCCACTCGACGCGATCGTCCATTTCCGAGCGCGACAGCGTTTCGAACATCTTCACGCCGAAGGCGATGTTGTCGTAGATCGACATCGGGAACGGCGTCGGCTTCTGGAACACCATGCCGATACGCGCGCGCAGCAGCGAAATATCGCGCTTGGTGGTCAGCAGGTTTTCGCCGTCCATCAGGATTTCGCCTTCGGCGCGCTGCTCCGGATAGAGCGCGTACATCTTGTTGAACGTGCGCAGCAACGTGGACTTGCCGCAGCCCGACGGGCCGATGAACGCCGTCACCTTGCCTTCGGGGATCTGCAGGTTGATGTTCTTCAGCGCGTGATACTTGTTGTAGAAGAAGTTCAGGTTGTTGACTTCGATCTTCGGGCGCGAAGGCGCTGCCGCTTGACCGCTCTGCGCCGGATCGAAGCCAGCGGGTGCCGCCGGGCGTTCGACGGGATTCAGGTGAGTTTCTGCCATGTTCATCGGATCGCTCCGCCCTTACTTTTTCGAGAAGATCGTACGCGCGAGGATGTTGAGTCCCAACACTCCGAGCGTAATCAGAAAGACGCCAGCCCACGCGAGCGACTGCCACTGCGCGAACGGACTCATCGCGAACTTGAAGATCGTGACCGGGAGGTTCGCAACCGGTTGATTCATGTCCAGCGTGAAGAATTGATTGGACAGCGCCGTGAAGAGCAGCGGTGCCGTTTCGCCGGCAATACGCGCAATCGCGAGGAGCACGCCCGTGACGATGCCTGCCACCGACGCCTTCAGCGTGATCGACAGCACCATCTTCCACTTCGGCGTGCCGAGCGCGAAAGCCGCTTCACGCAGCGCGTTCGGCACGAGCTTCAGCATGTTTTCCGTCGTGCGGATCACGATGGGAATCTGCAGCAGCGCGAGCGAGATCACACCCGCCCAACCGCTGAAGTGACCCATCTTCGCGACCACGAGCGCGTAGACGAACAGACCGACGACGATCGACGGCGCCGACAAAAGAATGTCGTTGATGAAGCGCGTGATGCTCGCGAGCCAGCCCTTCTGGCCGTACTCGGCGAGATACACGCCCGCCATGATGCCGATCGGCGTGCCGACAAAAGTCGCCAGCACGACCAGCATCAGACTGCCGACGATCGCGTTCGCGAGACCGCCGCCATCCGTGTTCGGCGGCGGCGTCGACTGCGTGAAGAGTTCGACGGACAGGCCGCCGATACCGAGGCGCAGCGTCGTATAGAGAATCCACACGAGCCACAGCAGGCCGAACGCCATCGCGGCCAGCGACATCGTCAGCGCGATTGCGTTGGTGACCTTGCGGCGCTTTTGCAGCTTCGTGCGCATCGCTTCGAGCGCTGCGACGTCGGTGCTGCCCGGCATGTTCAATGAGGACTGGCTCATTTCGCGCCCTCCCCTTTCTCGAGGCGAAGCAGCATGATTTTCGAAATCGCCAGCACGATGAAGGTAATCACAAACAGGATCAGGCCGAGTTCCATCAGCGCGGCCGTGTGCAAGCCAGGCGCAGCTTCCGCGAATTCGTTCGCGAGCGCCGACGTGATGCTGTTACCCGGCGAGAACAGCGACACGTTGTCGAGCAGATTCGTATTGCCGATCACGAACGTGACGGCCATCGTCTCGCCGAGTGCGCGGCCGAGACCTAGCATCACGCCGCCGATCACACCCGTCTTCGTGAACGGCAGGACGATTTTCCACATCACTTCCCACGTCGTGCAGCCGATGCCGTACGCCGACTCCTTCAGCAGCACGGGCGTGACTTCGAACACGTCGCGCATCACCGAGGCGATGTACGGAATGATCATGATCGCGAGAATCACACCCGCGCACAGAATGCCGATGCCGATCGGCGGGCCCTTGAACAGCGCGCCGATGATCGGCATGCCGCCGAGCAGCGTGCCGAGCGGCTTTTCGAAATACTGCGCGAAGATCGGCGCGAACACGAGCAGACCCCACATGCCGTACACGATCGACGGAATCGCGGCGAGCAGTTCGATCGCGATGCCGAGCGGCCGGCGCAGCCAGGCCGGCGAGAGTTCGGTCAGGAAGAGCGCGATGCCGAAGCTCACAGGCACCGCGATGATGAGCGCAATGATCGACGTCGCAATCGTGCCGTAGATAGGCACCAGCGCGCCGAACTGCTCGGACGGTGGATCCCAGTCCGCCGTCCACAGGAATGAGAGGCCGAATTTCTGGATCGTCGGCAGCGATGCGACGATCAGCGACACGATGATGCCGCCGAGCAGCAGCAACGTGACGATGGCGGAAAGCCGCGCGACGCCGCCGAAAATGATATCGCCCGCGCGGCTGGGCGCTTTCTGCGTCGTGCTACCGGGCGGAGTCGACCGGGCCGCGTCAGAAGTGAGAGGGAGGTCGGACATGGGAGCTGATAAACCTGTTTCCGGTTGCCGCATGGCGTATGCCACACGGCCAGAACTGAGGCCGCCGGGCCTCATCGAAGCCGGGCGGCCGGCCGCGCGCATCGTGTTGCTGTGATGCGCGCGGTGGGTGCTGCGTTGCGTCTACTGCTACGAATCGAGGCTTACTCGGCCAGTGCCTTGCCCGATGCGTCCTTGACCTTCGCCTTCCATTGCGTCTTGATTTCCGACACGACCGATTCCGGCAGCGTGATGTAGTCCAGATCGTTTGCAGCCTGGTTGCCGTTCTTGAACGCCCAGTCGAAGAACTTCAGCGTTTCGGCGCCTTGCGGGCCCTTTTCCTGCGTCGTGTGCAGCAGCACGAACGTTGCGCCGACGATCGGCCATGCGTTCTTGCCCGGCTCGTTCGTCAGGATCTGATAGAACGACTTCGACCAGTCTGCGCCTGCTGCCGCTGCCTTGAACGTTTCCGTCTTCGGCTCGACCACCGTGCCCGACGAGTTCTTCAGGTCGACGAACGTCATGTGGTTTTGCTTCGCGTACGCCCACTCGACGTAGCCGATTGCGCCCGGCAGACGCTGCACGAATGCTGCGACGCCGTCGTTGCCCTTGCCGCCCGTGCCCGTCGGCCAGTTGACCGTCGAACCTTCACCGACCTTCGACTTCCATTCCGTGTTGACCTTCGACAGGTAGTTCGTCCAGATGAACGACGTGCCCGAACCATCAGCGCGGCGAACCACGGCGATGTCCGTATCCGGCAGCTTGACCTTCGGGTTCAGCGCGACGATTGCCGGGTCATTCCACTTCTTGACCTTGCCAAGGTAGATGTCGCCGAGCACTTCGCCCGACAGCGTGATTTCGCCAGCCTTCACGCCCGGCACGTTGATCACGGGAACCACACCGCCGACCACCGTCGGGAACTGGAACAGGCCTTCCTTCGCGAGTTCGTCGTCCTTCAGCGGAGCGTCCGAGCCAGCGAAATCAACCGTCTTCGCGACGATCTGCTTGATACCGCCCGACGAGCCGATGCCTTGATAGTTGACCTTGCCGCCGCCCGTCTTCTGGTAAGCATCTGCCCACTTCGTGTAGATCGGTGCTGCAAAGGTGCTGCCCGCGCCGGTGATGTCGGCGGCTTGCGCTGCGATCGCAAAGAGAGCGCCAGCCATGCCAGCGAACGCGGTTTGCATCAGTTTCATGTTTTCTCCGTGGTTGTGAGCGTGTGCAACGACACCGCGAAGAATAGTGACCCATTGTGACAGTCATGTGACTAACCGTGAACTTCCCGTGACAGTTCTATTACGGCCATGAAAGGCGCTATGTCAGGGTTTCTACGGTCGGAGCAGATGCGGGATGGATAGGCGGATTTACGCGCGAAATTGGCGGGAAGCCAACGTTTGCGGGCTTTGCAGTACAACTACGGATGCTGCGGCGTTGCGACGCAGCTGTCAGAGGTAGGCCGGAAGTAAAAAAGGGCGGCATGCCGCCGCCCTTCTGTCGAATTCACCAGCTGCGGATCAGGTTGTTGCCTGCTTCACGACAGCCGCGATCGTCTCGGCGTGATGCAACGCGTCCTTTTCGCGCGCTGCTTCGACCATCACGCGCAGGACGGGCTCGGTGCCCGATGCGCGGATCAACACACGTCCGCTTCCGTCGAGAGCGCCTTCCGCCTCGCTGATCGCACGACGGATGGCATCGCTGCCCTTCCAGTCCGCGCCCGGCTGCATGCGAACGTTGATCAGCTTCTGCGGGAACAGGCTGACGCCTTCCAGCAGTTGTTCGAGCGATCGCCCGCTGCGTTTGATGGCCGCCAGCACCAGCAGCGCGGAAACGATGCCGTCACCCGTCGAATGCCGATCCAGCGACAGAATGTGGCCCGAGCCTTCCGCGCCGAGTTCCCAGCCGTGCTCGCGCAGCTGCTCGAGCACGTAGCGGTCGCCGACCGCGGCGCGCACGAACTTCACGCCCATCTTCTTCAGCGCAACTTCGACGGCCATGTTCGTCATCAGCGTGCCGACGGCGCCTTCGACCTTGCCTTGCGTCGCGATCCGATCCTGCACCAGCACGTACAGCAACTCGTCGCCGTTGTAGAGCCGCCCGTTCGCGTCGACCACCTGCAGGCGGTCGGCGTCACCGTCGAGCGCGATGCCCAAATCCGCCTTGTTCGCACGCACCGCGCGCACCAGCGCGTCGGGCGCCGTTGCACCGACGGCATCGTTGATGTTGAAGCCGTTAGGCGACACACCGATCGTGATCACGTCCGCGCCGAGTTCGTGGAACACGTGCGGCGCAACGTCATACGCGGCACCGTGCGCGCAGTCGACCACCAGTTTCATGCCACGCAGATCGAATGTCTGCGGGAACGTGCTCTTGCAAAACTCGATATAGCGGCCGGCCGCGTCGTCGAGGCGCCGCGCCTTGCCGAGGCGCTCTGACGGCGCGCAGTCGAGCGGCTTTTCCAGTTGCTCTTCAATCTGTGATTCGACTTCGTCCGGCAGCTTGTTGCCGTCGGCCGAGAAAAATTTGATGCCGTTGTCGTAGTACGGGTTGTGCGACGCGCTGATCACGACGCCCGCCGCAAGACGCAGTGCGCGCGTGAGATACGCGACGCCCGGCGTCGGCATCGGGCCGGCCAGCATCACGTCGACGCCCGCCGCCGAAAAGCCCGACTCCAGCGCGGCTTCGAGCATGTAGCCCGACACGCGCGTGTCCTTGCCGATCAGCACCGTCGGCCGGCTGCCCGTCTTCGCCCACGTGTCGGCGCCCGCGAGCACCTTGCCGGCTGCATAGCCGAGCCGCAGTACAAAGTCCGGCGTGATCGGACCTTCACCGACCTTGCCCCGAATCCCATCCGTTCCGAAATATCGACGTGCCATATTGGAATTTTCCTCCCAAGCGTGGAGATCAGGCGCGCCGCGCTGCGTCGCGCGTCGCCGCCCATACTTTTAGTGCATCCACCGTCTGCTCGACATCGTGTACGCGGATGATCGCCGCGCCCCGCTCCGCCGCGCACACGGCGGCAGCGACACTCGCTGCCACGCGTTCCCGCGGAGGCCGGTTCACCAGCGCGCCCAGCATCGACTTGCGCGACATGCCGGCCAGAACGGGCAGCGGCGAGCCGACAATCGGCGCAGTCTGAGGCAAGTGCGCGAGCAGCGCGTAATTATGCTCGACGGTCTTACCAAAGCCGAAGCCCGGATCGACGCTGATGCGATTTTTTGCAACACCGGCATTCATCATCGTGTTGACACGTTCATCAAGAAAGGCTCGGACTTCGGCAACGACGTCTTCGTAGGCCGGTTCGCCGACCTGCATCGTCTGCGGTTCGCCGAGCATATGCATAACGCACAGACCGCACTGGCTGTCCTTGACGGCGTCGATCGCGCCGGGCATCCGGAACCCCCAGATATCATTAATCAGATCAGCGCCGGCCGCCAGCGCATGGCGCATAACTTCAGGTTTATACGTGTCGACGGACACGGGAATGCCCGCAGCGACCAGTTCCTTCACGAGCGGAATCACGCGATCCAGCTCATCTTCGAGCGGCACGGGCGGCGCACCGGGCCGCGTCGACTCACCGCCGATATCGATGATGTCGGCGCCATCGGCCAACATGCGCTCCGCCTGCTGACGCGCCTTGCTGGACTCGCCATACAGACCGCCATCGGAAAAGGAGTCAGGCGTGACGTTCAGGATGCCCATCACCAACGGGCGTTCGAACGAAAACGTGAACCGGCCGCATTGCATCGGTTCGGGAATGGGATAAAGCGGGGAATCGGCGTTTGACACGAGAGGAGACTTGCTACGAGACGTTGTGATTAGGAACGGCCGCGATATGACTGTATCGCGATCAGAGCAGCATTAGAAATGAAAACGGGCCGGTGTGAAAACACACCGGCCCGTAAAACACCGTTAACCGATTATCAGGTTGCCGGAGCCGTCGCGCTGCCCGGCTTGACTTCCGTGCCCGGGCTGCTGCCGCCCGATGCATCGCCCGGCGAAGGCGAACTCTTCGGCGAGCGCGGCGGGCGACCAGCCATGATGTCGTTGATCTGATCGGCGTCGATCGTTTCCCACTCCATCAGCGCGGCCGTCATGGCCTCGACCTTGTCGCGGTTCTCGTCGAGCAGACGTCTTGCGAGACTGTATTGCTCGTCCAGCACGCGGCGGATTTCGGCATCGACCTTCTGCTGCGTCGCTTCCGAGATCGTGCGCGTGAAACCTCGACCAAACGGCCCTTGATCGTTCTCGTCGTCGACGTAGACCATCGGTCCCAGCGCATCCGTCATACCGAAACGCGCGACCATTGCACGCGCGGTAGACGTCGCCTTATTGAAGTCGTCCGATGCACCCGTGCTGATCAGGTTCAGGAACAACTCTTCCGCGACACGGCCGCCGAACAGAATGGCCAGACGGTCCAGCAGATAATCCTTCGAGTACGTTTCGTTGTCGTGCTCCGGCAACTGCCACGTCACGCCCAGCGCACGACCGCGCGGGATGATCGTGACCTTGTGCACCGGGTCAGCCTTCGGCAACAGCTTCGCGATCACTGCGTGGCCCGACTCGTGGTAAGCCGTCGCGCGCTTCGCGTCTTCGCGGATCACGGCCGACTTGCGCTCCGGACCCATGAAGATCTTGTCCTTCGCGTCCTCGAAGTCCTGCATTTCGACGATGCGCTTGCCGCGACGCGCAGCGAACAGCGCCGCTTCGTTCACGAGGTTCGCGAGATCGGCACCCGAGAAGCCCGGCGTGCCACGCGCAATGACTGCCGCGTCGACGTCGTTCGCGATCGGCACCTTGCGCAGGTGCACCTTCATGATGTGCTCGCGGCCACGGATATCCGGCAGACCGACATACACCTGACGGTCGAAACGGCCCGGACGCAGCAGCGCCTTGTCCAGCACGTCCGAACGGTTCGTCGCAGCGATCACGATCACGCCCGAGTTCGCCTCGAAACCGTCCATTTCGACGAGCATCTGGTTCAGCGTCTGTTCGCGCTCGTCGTTGCCGCCGCCCATGCCGGCGCCACGATGACGACCGACCGCATCGATTTCGTCGATGAACACGATGCACGGCGCATGCTTCTTGGCTTGCTCGAACATGTCGCGCACACGTGCCGCACCAACACCGACGAACATTTCGACGAAGTCCGAACCCGAGATGCTGAAGAACGGCACCTTGGCTTCACCAGCGATAGCGCGTGCCAGCAGCGTCTTACCGGTTCCCGGTGGGCCGACCAGCAGCACGCCGCGCGGGATGCGACCACCCAGCTTCTGGAACTTCTGCGGATCGCGCAGGAAGTCGACCAGTTCGGACACTTCTTCCTTCGCCTCGTCGCAGCCAGCGACATCCGAGAAATTGATGGCGTTATTGTTCTCATCGATCAGACGCGCACGGGATTTACCGAACGAGAAAGCACCGCCTTTCCCGCCTCCCTGCATCTGTCTCATCATGTAGAACCAGAATCCGATGATCAGGATGGTTGGCCCGAGGTAATACAGCGCGGACACCAGCGCATTCGGCTCGTCATCAGCCTTGCCGCTGACCTGCACGCCATACTTCATCAGGTCGCCGACCATCCAGATGTCGCCCGGCGACACGATCTGATACTTCTGACCGTCGGCCGGCGTCACCGTGAGGTTGCGCCCCTGAACGATCACGCTCTTGACCTTGCCGCTTTTCGCGTCGTCCATGAACTGCGAATACGAAACGCCTTCCTGGACACGGGGCTTGTCGAACTGCTTGAACACCGTAAACAGCACCAGTGCGATCACCAGCCACACTGCTGCTTTCGAAAACATGTTGTTGTTCAAAGCACCACTCCTTCACTCATAGACAAGCGCCTACATTTGCCTTGCGGCACCACTCAGGCATTCTAATCCAGTCCGAAGACCCCTGCCATAAGCATTCACTACCGCATAAATAGCGTACCGCGCAACCTCAGCGCTCTTATTTTCCGGCTCCCCGGAGACGCGGGCTCAAATTACTGCACCCTGTTCAACGGGGCCGCTTCAGGTGCTTGCCGAGGATGAACGTCTCGGACGACTTGTCCCGGGACGCCTTCGGCTTGCGCGCAGCCACCGTTTTGAACTGATGCTTGAACTTTTCGACAATCTGGCTATAACCGCTGCCGTGAAAACATTTGACTAAAAGGGCACCATCGGGTTTCAGGTGGTTTTGCGCAAATTCCAGCGCCAGATCGCATACATGCTCGATCCGCGCGGCATCTGCCACCGCCACGCCCGACAGGTTGGGCGCCATATCGGAAATTACAAGGTCGACATCGCGTTCTCCGACAACTTCTTCGAGTTGTTCGAGCACGCTGTCATCACGGAAGTCGCCCTGGATGAAGTGAACGTCGGCGATTGGCTCCATTGGCAACAGATCGAGCGCAATCACTGCGCCGTCGATCCCGCCCTCGCGCTGCGAGTCGCGGTTCTTGCCTTGCGCGAGCCTGTTACGGGCGTACTGGCTCCAGCTGCCAGGCGCCGCACCCAGATCGACGATCACCTGACCGGGACGGATCAGCTTGTCCTGTTCGTCGATTTCCTTGAGCTTGTAGGCTGCGCGGGCGCGATAGCCCTCCCGCTGCGCCATTTTCACGTACGGATCGTTGATGTGGTCGTGCAGCCACGACGTGTTGAACTTGTTTTTTGCCATTAAACGTTGAACTCTTGCTACGTAATGCCGCGCTTTTAGCGGATAATACGCGTTTAATTCGCGCGGCTGCAGCCAAAGGCCGTCTTCCGCGCTCGTGGTTCTGCTTGCAGTCCGCGCCGCCGTCGCCTGTCGCGCCGTGCCTGGCGCCGTATTCATCGCAGTTTTCTATTTTCTCGCGCGCCGCCTGCTGTTTCGCCGGATCGACAGATCTCTTCTGCTCGCGGGCGCCGCCATTTTAGTCGAGTCTTTCACTTCTCATGCCAGCCCTCAAAGTTTCTTCCGAACAACGCGCCGATTTGCGCTCCCAGGCTCACGCGCTCAAGCCGGTCGTGATCGTCGGCGCCGAAGGGCTGACCGACGCCGTGCTGACCGAAATCAAGGTCCACCTGAAAGCGCACCAGCTGATCAAGATCCGCGTGTTCGGCGACGAGCGCGAAGAGCGCATTGCCATCTACGACGACATCTGCGATCGCCTGAACGCGGCGCCGATCCAGCATATCGGCAAGCTGCTAGTGATCTGGAAGCCCGAAAAGGTGGCCACCGAACGCGCTCCCGCTGCAAAGACGAAGCGAGGCACGCTGCCGAGCGCGCGCGAAGCGATGGGCGACGAGCCATCGAACAAAGGACGCGCACCGCGCGTCGTGAAGGTCGTCAAGCCGTCGGAAAATCCGATGCGCAAGCCCAAAGCGCAGAAGATGGTGGTTCGCGGCAATGAGCGCGTCACCGCGGGCGGCAACATCAAGCGGGCGAAGAAGCGCCAGACCAGCGCGAAGCGCATGCACCAGACGTCGAAGTAACCGGAACCGGCGCGAAACGCCGGTTTGCCATATGGCTGGCTGTTGAGCCGGGGCGACTCAGGAGAAATCGCTGCACGCCGCTTTATGCGGCGATTCACCGCGTCCCGGAAGATCAGTGGGCGAAACCCGTTGACAGGACACCATCCCGCTCGACGCTCTACCCCGCCGTCCGCCCTGCGACACGCGCCGCACCGGACTCCACGGCAACACCCGTTCCCGCCGGCAATTTCCACGCGAGAACGATGCCCAACAGGCTCTCGATCAGATAGAACACGCTCGACACGCCGTGCAGCATGCCGAAGCGGCTCGCATACACGGAATGCCCGACATCCGTGCCCGCTTCCTGTGCCGCGATGCGCAACGCATTCATGAACGGCTGCAACGCGAAATAGCCGACCAGCACGCACACCAGCATGCCGGCGACCAGCCAGCGCAGACGCCGGTACGCGTCACCGCCGCGCCGGATCATCACGTTGCACAGCGCCAGCAACATCACGCCGCATACAACACCAATCACGCCTTCGATGCGAAACAGCTGCGCCGCGACGGCGCCGGCCGTCATCCGGTCAAGCGAGGTGAACAACACGGGCGCGACAGCGTAGCCGATGGTCAGCAGGCTGCCGACCCACACGACCGTGAGCAGGCGGAACAGACGATGCGGCATCGAAGACACGGCAGCCGCCTCAGATGTAGCGAACCGCGATGATTTCGTACTCGCGCACGCCGCTTGGTGCCTGCACGGCCGCAACGTCGCCTTCCGACTTACCGATCAGCGCACGCGCGATCGGCGAGCTGACGGAAATCAGACCGTGCTCGAGATCGGCTTCGTCGTCGCCGACGATTTGATAGGTAACCGAATCACCCGAATCGAGATCTTCCAGGTCGACCGTCGCGGCGAACACGACGCGGCCTTCGGCGTCGAGCGCGGACGGATCGATGATCTGCGCAGCCGCCAGCTTCGATTCGATCTCGGCGATACGGCCTTCGATAAAGCCCTGCTTCTCTTTCGCAGCGTCGTACTCGGCGTTTTCCGACAGGTCGCCCTGCGCGCGCGCTTCCGAGATGGAGTTGATGACGGCAGGACGTTCAACCGATTTCAAACGCTGCAATTCGTCGCGCAACTGATCTGCGCCGCGCTTCGTCAATGGAATAGTGCTCATAAACAACTCTTTGGCAAAAGACAGCCACAAAAAAAATCACCGCGGTTAAGTGCATCCCGTACAGGTTCGGAAGCGTGGCGTGAAGCCCGATCTGACACCTTAGGGACGCCGCTTAACCGCGGCACTTACGTCTTTGACAGAAATCTGAAGCCTTAGTTTAGGCGAGCATGGAGTCCTTGTAAATCATAGACTTCCAGGTCCTTCAGATAACGCAACCCTTCAACAGCAGCACGCGCGCCCGACATCGTCGTGTAGTACGTGACCTTCTGCGCCTGCGCGCTCATGCGGATCGAACGCGAATCGGCGATGGCGGCACGCGTTTCATCGACCGTCGTGAAGACGAGTGCGATCTCGCCGTTCTTGATCATGTCGACGATGTGCGGACGGCCGTCCTTCACCTTGTTCACGACCTTCACCGGAACGCCGGCTGCTTCGATCGCCGCCGCCGTGCCCTTCGTCGCCACGAGCGGGTAACCCAACTCATGCAGCATACGCGCGACTTCGACAGCCTTCGGCTTGTCGGCGTCCATCACCGTCAGCAGCACCGTGCCCGATTCCGGCAGACGCGAACCCGCTGCCAGCTGCGACTTGAAGAGCGCCTCGCCGAACGTCTGGCCCACACCCATCACTTCGCCCGTCGAACGCATTTCAGGTCCGAGCACCGGGTCGACAGCCGGGAACTTGACGAACGGGAACACCGCTTCCTTCACGCTGAAATACGGCGGAATCACTTCCTTCGTCACGCCCTGCTGTGCGAGCTTCTGGCCGACCATCGCGCGCGCCGCGATTTTCGCGAGCGGCAGGCTGGTTGCCTTCGACACGTACGGCACCGTACGCGATGCGCGCGGGTTCACTTCGAGCACGTAGATGATGTCCTGCTTCGATCCGTCGGCTTGCGGCACCTGCTGGATCGCAAACTGCACGTTCATCAGGCCGACCACATTCAGCGCCTTCGCCATCGCGCCCGTCTGACGCTTGAGTTCAGCAACGGTTTCCTGCGACAGCGAGTACGGCGGCAGCGAGCAGGCCGAGTCGCCCGAGTGGACGCCTGCCTGTTCGATGTGCTCCATCACGCCGCCGATGAACACCGTGTCGCCGTCCGAGATGCAATCCACATCGCATTCGATCGCATCGTTCAGGAAGCGGTCGAGTAGCACCGGCGAATCGTTCGACACCTTCACGGCCTCGCGCATATAGCGCTCGAGGTCGCGCGGCTCGTGGACGATTTCCATTGCGCGGCCGCCCAGCACGTACGACGGACGCACGACGAGCGGATAGCCGATTTCGTCAGCGAGCTTCAGCGCTTCGTCTTCGGCGCGTGCGGTGCGGTTCGGCGGCTGGCGCAGACCGAGGTCTTGCAGCAGCTTCTGGAAACGCTCGCGGTCTTCCGCCGCGTCGATCATGTCCGGCGACGTGCCGACGATAGGCACACCGTTCGCTTCGAGATCGAGCGCGAGCTTCAGCGGCGTCTGGCCGCCGTACTGGACGATCACGCCGAGCGGCTTTTCCTTGTCGACGATTTCGAGCACGTCTTCGAGCGTCAGCGGCTCGAAGTACAGACGGTCCGACGTGTCGTAGTCGGTCGAAACGGTTTCAGGGTTGCAGTTGACCATGATCGTTTCGTAGCCGTCTTCGCGCATCGCGAGCGCGGCGTGCACGCAGCAGTAGTCGAACTCGATGCCCTGGCCGATCCGGTTCGGGCCGCCGCCCAGCACCATGATCTTCTTGTTGGTCGTCGGGTTGGCTTCGCACTCTTCCTCGTAGGTCGAGTACATGTAAGCCGTCTTGGTCGCGAATTCGGCGGCGCAGGTATCGACGCGCTTGTACACCGGGCGCACGTTCAGTTCGATACGGCGCTTGCGCACGTCCGGCCCCGTCACGCCGAGCAGCTTGCCCAAACGACGATCCGAGAAACCGCTCTGCTTCAGATACTTGATTTCTTCCTTCGTCAGACTCGCGAGCGTGCGGCCTTCCAGCGCCTTTTCCTTGCGGATGATCTCTTCGATCTGCGCGAGGAACCACGGGTCGATTGCCGTTTCTTCGAAGATTTCCTGCTGCGTCAGACCCAGACGGAATGCATCGCCGACGTACCAGATACGGTCCGGGCCGGCTTCGCCGATCTCGCGGATCACTTCGTCGCGGCTCGTGGTTTTTTCATCCAGACCGTCGACGCCGACTTCCAGACCGCGCAGCGCCTTCTGGAACGATTCCTGGAACGTACGGCCGATTGCCATCACTTCACCGACCGACTTCATCTGCGTGGTCAGACGCGGATCGGCTTCGCGGAACTTCTCGAATGCGAAACGCGGAATCTTCGTGACGACGTAGTCGATGGTCGGTTCGAACGAAGCCGGCGTCTGACCGCCCGTGATTTCGTTCTTCAGTTCGTCCAGCGTGTAGCCGACGGCGAGCTTCGCCGCGACCTTGGCGATCGGGAAGCCGGTTGCCTTCGAAGCCAGTGCCGACGAGCGCGACACACGCGGGTTCATTTCGATCACGATCATCCGGCCGTCGACGGGATTGATCGAGAACTGGACGTTCGAGCCGCCCGTGTCCACACCGATCTCGCGCAGCACGGCCAGCGATGCGTTACGCAGGATCTGATATTCCTTGTCCGTGAGCGTCTGTGCAGGCGCGACGGTGATCGAGTCGCCCGTGTGAATGCCCATCGGGTCGAGGTTTTCGATCGAGCACACGATGATGCAGTTGTCCTTTTTATCGCGGACCACTTCCATCTCGTACTCTTTCCAGCCGAGCAGCGATTCTTCGATCAGCAGTTCGCGCGTCGGCGACAGATCGAGACCGCGCTTGCAGATCTCTTCGAATTCTTCGCGGTTATACGCAATGCCGCCGCCCGAACCGCCGAGCGTGAACGACGGACGGATCACGATCGGGTAGCCGCTGCCGCCCGTGAAGGCCGCGATTTCCGCGTGCACGGCCATCGCTTCTTCCATCGAATGCGCAATGCCCGACTTCGCCGAGCCAAGGCCGATCTTCGTCATCGCGTCCTTGAACTTCTGACGGTCTTCGGCTTTGTCGATCGCTTCCGGCGATGCGCCGATCAGTTCGACCTTGTACTTTTCCAGCACGCCGTGGTGATGCAGATCGAGTGCGCAGTTCAGCGCGGTCTGGCCGCCCATGGTCGGCAGGATCGCGTCCGGGCGCTCCTTCGCGATGATGCGTTCGACCACTTCCCACGTGATCGGCTCGATGTAGGTGACGTCGGCCGTGTTCGGGTCGGTCATGATCGTCGCGGGATTGCTGTTGACGAGAATGACCTTGTAGCCTTCCTCACGCAGCGCCTTGCACGCCTGCGCGCCCGAGTAATCGAACTCGCACGCCTGGCCGATGATGATCGGACCCGCGCCGATAATGAGAATGCTCTTGATGTCTGTCCGCTTGGGCATAACGCTCTCGCTAATGTATTCCTGAGTTCTTACTGTTGGCGCGCTGGCGGTGTGCCGTTCAACCCGTCCGTTTGGACCGTGATCGAACGGCGTCGCGGGGCGCGCCTTTTCCGTCGCTGCTTTACGAGCGTCTGCTTATGCCGCTGCCGACTTGTTGCCCTTCGCCGTATCCATCAACGCGGTGAAACGGTCGAACAGATAAGCGATGTCGTGCGGACCGGGCGACGCTTCCGGGTGACCCTGGAAGCAGAATGCCGGCTTGTCCGTCAGCGCGAAGCCCTGCAGCGTGCCGTCGAACAGCGACACGTGCGTGACCTTCGCGTTCGCGGGCAGCGTGTCAGCGTCGACTGCGAAGCCGTGGTTCTGCGACGTGATGACGACGCGGCCGTCGTCGAGGTCCTTCACCGGATGGTTCGCACCGTGGTGGCCCGTTTTCATCTTCATCGTCTTCGCGCCGACGGCGAGACCCATGATCTGATGGCCGAGACAGATGCCGAACGTCGGAATGCCGCGCTCGATGAATTCACGCGTCGCCGCGATCGCGTAATCGCACGGTTCCGGGTCGCCCGGGCCGTTCGACAGGAACACGCCATCCGGGTTGAGCGCGAGCGCGTCAGCGGCCGTGGCTTGCGCCGGCAGCACCGTCACCTGACAGCCGCGCTCGGCCAGCATGCGCAGAATGTTGTACTTCACGCCGAAGTCGAATGCGACCACGCGGTAGCGCGGCGTGTTCTGCATGCCGTAACCGCTGCCCAGACGCCATTCGGTCTGCTTCCATTCGTACGGCTTTTGCGTCGACACGACCTTCGCGAGGTCCATGCCCGCGAGACCGGGGAACGAACGCGCCAGCTCGATTGCCTTCGCTTCGTCATCCGAGCCTGCGAGAATCGCGCCGTTTTGCGCGCCCTTGTCGCGCAGTACGCGCGTGAGCATACGGGTGTCGATACCGGCGATCGCGACGACGCCTTCCGCCTTCAGGTAATCCGGGAGCGTGCGCTCCATGCGGAAGTTGGACGCGAGAACAGGCAGATCACGGATGATCAGGCCGGCGGCATGGACTTTCGTGGCTTCGACATCTTCGGCATTCACGCCGACGTTGCCGATATGCGGATACGTCAGGGTGACGATCTGGCGCGCGTAGCTGGGGTCGGTCAGGATTTCCTGATAGCCGGTGATAGCCGTATTGAAGACGACTTCACCGATCGTATGACCGGGCGCGCCGATCGAGTAACCACGAAAGACCGTGCCGTCGGCGAGCGCGAGCAGAGCGGGAGAAAATGACGGCAACACGGGAGACTCCTTGGGGAACACCCTGTTGCCGACCTGTCTATCCGTGCGGGCCGCGTCAGGCGCATCAATGATGCGCGCGCAGGCTCGCTCGCGTTGTCGCTGTTAGCGGGAAGTCGCATCTGGCGCCGCGGATCTGGCAGTTGGCCCATCGTGTAGGCGAACTGGCGGGTTGCGGGCCGGGCGACGGTAGCCGGGAGATTTCACGCATGAAAAACAACCGGGACTACAACGAAACGCGGCGGATGAACGGTGTGGGAGAGGTAGGCGCTAGGGTGCGGGTTGATAAGCTCAAACCTTGAAATTATAGCCTGAAATGGCCCCTCTCTCCAAATGCGAGATGGGCGTACATGAGGCGAACGGGGCGCGATCGGACGCTCCGGGTGCGCGCAGCCTGCCTCGCGACGAGCCTCCACGACCATTTCACCCAATTTCAGGATGCGCCCGGCGGCTTACGGCTGATGCTCGGCGTGAGCGTGCGCCGGACTTTTGGACAGTACTCGGCTCGGTAGGACGTACCACACGGCGCTCGCGACTTGCAGCGCGACGAGAATGCTCCACGCAGCCAGATGCGCGGCCGGCGGATAGTGTCCGTCGACGGGCGTCCAGAGTGAGAGCACGGCACCCACGCCAAT
The DNA here is from genome assembly GCF_017104715.1 of Burkholderia sp. Ac-20365. Lineage (GTDB taxonomy): Bacteria > Pseudomonadota > Gammaproteobacteria > Burkholderiales > Burkholderiaceae > Paraburkholderia. The sequence continues at coordinate 52,491 of NZ_JAAGPI010000027.1, read as the reverse complement.
CTGGAAGCCGAAGATCAGCAGAAAAATGATCAGCGTCAGCGTGGTATTTGCCCGGCCGATCAGATGCGGCGGAAAATGGCGCGCGAGCACCGCGTAGCTCAGGATGCCGACGCCGCCAAAAATCCCGTAAGCCGCCCACAGCAGTCCCGCGGGCAGCGGCGCCCGCAACATGATCAGCAGTTGCGTGATGACGAACAGCACCATGCCGACGCCGCAAAACGCATACAACGACAACCCGCGCCGCTCCATGCTGCGTGCCGCCGCGCCGAAACCGACGCAGCCGGCCATCATCGCGAACCCTAGCACCGAGACGAGCGCCGCTGCTTCGTGCGACTGGAAGCCTGATACGTCGCGCAGCCACGCGCCGACCCATAGCGACTGCATCGCGTAAAACACGCCTTGCGTCACCACCGAGAACGACGCGATTTTCCAGAACGCCGCGCTGCGCAGGATGTGCCACGTCCCCTTGAACTGGCTGACGAGGCTGGCCTGATGGTGTGTCTCTTTCTTTTCTGGAGCAAACGCCCACAGCATCGCGGCAACGAACAAAGTGAGCACCACGAGCCCGAGGCAGATCGTGCGCCAGCTGGCGAAGGTCAGCATCCAGGTCAACGGCGAACCGACCACGACGCCACCCAGCCCGCCGACAGCCATCACGAGTCCGTTGATCAGCGGCAGGCGCGCCGCCGGAAAATGCTGCGCGAGCGCCTTGAACGCGCCGCCCAGGCACACCGATACGCCGACGCCGATCAGCAGCCGCCCCGCCATCATCGCGCCGACGCCATGCGCCGTGCCGAACACGCCAATGCCAAGAGCCGCGAATAGCAGCATGCCCGCCGTCACGCGGCGCGCGCCGTAGTGATCGAGCAGCACGCCGGCAGGCAGTTGCGCTCCCGCGAAGCCGAGAAAGTAGAGGCTTGTCAGCAGACCGAGATCGGCGGCCGTCAGCCCCAGTTCATGCGTGATCAGCGGCGCGAAACCGAGATTCACGCCACGAAACACGTACGAGACGAAGTAACCGGCGGAGAACAGCAGGAAGACACGAAGCGGCGTCGGGAACATGAGACGGTGGGAAAACGGCCGGGCGGGCCTGAGGGTGAACGATAGCCCAATCGCGTCCATTGCGGTGCAAGACCGCGCACGCGATGCGGGAACCGTCAGCAGAATGAAAAACGCCGTCACCTCAGGTGACGGCGTCAATGAAAACGAGGAGAGATCGGAGCGCACTTCACGCGCTGCCCCCGCAGCGCATGTTCGGTCATCCTCGAGAAGGCCGCTGTTGTTTACTTGCCCTTCTTCGCGTTGGCCGAGACTTTATGGCGGCTACCAGAATCGGCCTTCGACGCCTTGCTGGCCGCATCCGTCGAAACCTTCGTCACCTTGCCCTTCGTGGCGGCGGGTTTGCTGACGGGATCCGACACCTTCACCACGCCAGTGTGGCCGCGGCCTCGTTTCTTATCGTAGCGCGATTCGGAACGCGTGTCTGCGACCTGCGCGCTCGCCTTCTCGACGCCACCGCCGACGGGCACCGTCGCGAGTTTTTGCGGGCCCGGCTCGCTCGGCATCGCCTTGCCGACGGGCACGTGCAGCACGACCACCTGACCCGGCATCACCATGTCGCGCTTCGTGCGGTTCCAGGCCTTCAACTGCCCAATCGACACGTCGTAGCGGTCCGCGATCATTGCCATCGACTGCTTGCGGCGAACGCGGATCAGCATCTTGCGTGTGTCGGGCACGTCCGGCTCCATCGCGAGCACGGCGCTTTCGGCGACGTCGGCGCTGATATCTTCGTCGTCATCATCGGCGCGCGGCACGACGATCGTCGAGCCCGGCTTCAGACGCATGCCGGCCGGAATCTTGTTGACGGCCATCAGCGTGTCGGGATCGACACCGATCTTTTCGGCGATCGCCGCCGGGCGCGAGCGTTCTGTGACCGTGTAGGTCGTCCATGACGACAGCGAACCGGAGTACGACTTCAGATTGCGTTCGAACGCACTGGCGTTGTCGAACGGCAGCAGGATCTGCGGCTGCGTCGCGCCGAGAATCACCGGCTTCTTGAACGACGGGTTGAGCGAGCGGAACTCGTCAGGCGTCATGTTCGCGAGCTTCGCCGCCGTGTCGACGTCGATATCATGCGACGTGGTGACCGTCACGAAATACGGGTGGTTCGGAATGGACGGCAGCGTGAGCCCGAAGACCTGCGGATTCATCACGATGTTCTTGACGGCCTGGAGCTTCGGCACGTAATTGCGCGTTTCCATCGGCATGCGCAGACTCTGATAGTCCGTCGGCAGCCCGGCCGCCTCGTTGCGCGCGATCGCACGCTGCACGTTGCCCTCGCCCCAGTTGTATGCGGCGAGCGCCAGATACCAGTCGCCGAACATATCGTGCAGACGCGACAGATAGTCGAGCGCGGCACTGGTGGATGCGAGCACGTCGCGGCGCTCGTCCTGCCACATGTTCTGCTTGAGGTTGTACGTGCGGCCTGTGCCCGGCACGAACTGCCACATGCCCGCCGCCTTCGCGACAGACAAAGCCTGCGGGTTATACGCGGACTCGATGAACGGCAGCAGCGCCAGTTCCGTCGGCATATGACGCGCTTCGAGTTCCTCGACGATGTGGTAGAGGTACTTCTGCGACCGTTCGGTCATGCGCTGGACGTAGTCCGGGCGCTGGGCATACCAGTTCGCCTGCATGTCGACGAGGTCGCTCTGCAGGTCGGGCATCTGAAAACCACGGCGGATACGGCCCCAGAGATCGCTGTCTGCGCTGGTCAACTGGTCGACCGAACCCTGGTCAACGTTGATGGTTTCTTTAGCGGTGGCAGTCTTGCGAAGGGCGTCGGCTACGGCTTGCTGGCTAGCAGGATTGGAAGCGTTGGAAAGGCTATTCGTTGCTGGTCCCTGGCTCGCGCAAGCGGCGAGCGTCAGGACCAACAACGCGCAAAAGATGAATCTCATGAACGTCTCGGCTTCCAAAGGGGCTGGAATTTGCAGCCGATAGTACGAAAGTGCGCCCCTTACGTCAATCAGAAAAATGTGAAAAACGTAGCCAAATCTGAGGCTTGGCGTTTGTTTCTACGATTGGGATGAGCATACCCCCATGTTTCGCCTGGTCAGCGGAACCTGTTCTTCCATTCACGCATCAACGCGAAAGCGGTCAAGCGATCCGGCACTGATTCGTGCAACTGCTCGGCGAGCGTTGCCTGAACGGCCGGTTCGCCTGCGCGCAGGAACGGGTTGACGGCGCGCTCGTGAGCGATCGTGGTGGGCAGCGTGGGCACATGCCGCGCGCGCAGATCGGACGCTTCGTCGCGCCACGCCTGCAGTTCCCGGTTACCCGGTTCGCACGCGAGCGCGAAGCGGATATTCGACAGCGTGTACTCGTGCGCGCAATGCACTTCCGTTTCGCCCGGCAGCGCGGCGAGCGCATCGAGCGACCTCAGCATCTGCGCGGGCGTGCCTTCGAACAGCCGGCCGCAGCCGCAAGCGAACAGCGTGTCGCCACAGAAGACGTGTGGAGTGCCGCGCGGATCGGCCGCCTGGAAATACGCAATATGACCACTCGTATGACCGGGCACGTCGAGGATCGTGAAATCGAGCGCGGGTGCCGCGATGTGAACCTCATCGCCTTGCCTGAGGCGGTGCGTGAGGTGCGCAATCGCTTCTCCGGCGGGCCCGTAGACGGGCACAACCTGGCCATCCAGCAGATCGGCCACTCCGCCGACGTGGTCGGCGTGATGGTGCGTGAGTAAAATAGCGCTCAGCCGCCATCCCCGTTTTGACAGATAAGCCTTTACCGGGGCGGCGTCGCCCGGATCGACGACGACGGCATGCTGGCCGTCGGACACGACCCAGATGTAATTGTCATCAAATGCCGGGACAGGTACGTACTCGAGCGAATTCATAGGCGACGCATTCTTCAACATGTCTGACCGATCGATTATAGACTGGCCTGCCTGGACTACCTCCCCGCCCGGACGCTATGTGCTGGAGTGGGAGCAGGCGCAGCTCGACCGCGTCGTGTCCGACGTATTCGGCTATCACGCGCTGCAACTGGGCCTGCCGCAACTCGACGCGCTGCGCGAAAACCGCATGCCCTGCCGTGGCCTCGTGCTAGACGCCGAGAGCGGCGCGAGCGCGCCGTACACATTTCCACGCGGCGTCGCGGGCGGCATGCCCGAACGTCACGCGCCAGCGGGACGCAGCGCCGTCTGGTGCGACCTGCTCGACCTGCCGTTCGAAGCGCAAAGCGTCGACCTGATCGTGATGCCGCACACGCTGGAGTTCACGCGCGATCCGCACCGCTTGCTGCGCGAAGCCGAGCGAGTGCTGATGCCCGAAGGGCAGCTGATCATCCTCGGCTTCAATTCGTTGTCGCTGTGGGGCGCCCGGCAATCTTTCGGCAAGGTGGCAAACCGTCCGTTCGTGCCCGCGGCACACGACCTGATCGCGTTCACGCGCCTGAAGGACTGGATCAAGCTGCTCGGATTCGACCTTGAACGCGGGCGCTTCGGCTGCTATCGTCCGCCCCTCGTCGGCGAAAAATGGCTGTCGCGCTATCAGTTCATGGAAGCCGCCGGCGACCGCTGGTGGCCGATTTTCGGTGCCGTCTACATGGTCACGGCGATCAAGCGCGTGCGGGGCATGCGTCTCGTCGGTCCGCTGAAAGTCAAAAAGCCCGTGCTGGCCGCCGGCCTCGCGCCCGCCGCCACGCCCAACACCCGCAACAAGACAAAATGAGTTCTGATCTGATCGAAATCTTCACCGACGGCGCCTGCAAGGGCAATCCCGGCCCCGGCGGCTGGGGCGCGCTGCTGCGCTACGGTACGCAGGAAAAGGAATTGTTCGGCGGCGAAGCGAACACGACCAACAACCGCATGGAACTGATGGCCGTGATCGCCGCACTCGAGGCATTGAAGCGCCCGTGCAGGGCGGTCGTGCACACCGACTCGCAATACGTGCAGAAAGGCATCAGCGAGTGGATTCACGGCTGGAAGAAAAAAGGCTGGGTGACGGCCGCCAAGGCGCCCGTCAAGAACGCGGATCTCTGGAAGCGGCTCGACGCGCTCACGCAGCAACATGAGCTCGAGTGGCGCTGGGTCAAGGGCCATGCGGGCCATCCGGAGAACGAACGCGCGGATGCGCTTGCCAATCGCGGCGTCGCATCGCTGGCCGAGCTTTGAGTTTTATAACTTCGCCTCACCGCCCCATTCTTTTCACGCACCAACACAGACAGGCAATACCGACATGCGTCAAATCATCCTCGATACGGAAACGACAGGACTGAACGCGAGAACGGGCGACCGCATCATCGAAATCGGCTGTGTCGAGCTGGTGAACCGCCGGCTGACGGGTAACAACCTGCACTTCTACGTCAATCCGGAACGCGATAGCGATCCGGGCGCACTCGCCGTCCACGGTTTGACGACGGAATTCCTGAGCGACAAGCCGAAGTTCGCTGAGATCGCCAACGAATTGCGCGACTTCGTGCAGGACGCGGAACTGATCATCCACAACGCGCCCTTCGATATCGGCTTTCTCAATGCCGAGTTCTCGTTGCTCGGCCTGCCGCCTTTCTCCGAACACTGCGGCGAAGTGATCGATACGCTCGTGCGCGCGAAGTCGATGTTCCCCGGCAAACGCAATTCACTCGACGCGCTGTGCGATCGCTTTGGCATTAGCAACGCCCACCGCACGCTGCACGGCGCACTGCTCGACTCGGAACTGCTCGCCGAGGTCTACCTCGCGATGACACGTGGCCAGGAAAGCCTCGTGATCGACATGATCGGCGATGCAGATGAGGGCGATGCCGGCGGCGGGAAGCGCGTGAAACTCGATACGCTCGAACTCGTGGTGCTGACGGCTGCGCCGGACGAACTCGCCGCGCACGAAGCACTGCTCGACGGACTGGACAAATCGGTGAAGGGAACGAGCGTGTGGCGCACGCAACCGGCTGTGGAAAATGCATCCGCAACAGCCGATGTGCAAATTGCTTAAAAAAGTACTTGCCGAAGTCCGAAAGGACTGACATAATCTGCCTCTCTTCGGGTGGTTAGCTCAGCGGTAGAGCACTGCCTTCACACGGCAGGGGTCACTGGTTCGATCCCAGTACTACCCACCAGATTCATGGGTACGTTGAACCCGAAGAACAAAGGCCCTCTGGCGAAAGCCGAGGGCCTTTTTCATTTTCTGCCTCTTTCCTGCGGTCCGTCAGCACGGGCCAAAGCAAAAGCACGACGCCCTACGCACTCGCACCGATACCGCGCGCAATCCCCGACGCGCACGGGAAAGATCGGGCGTCTCTCCATTACTGAGCGCGACGCGCCAGCGGATCAGCGTCATCATCGGCGCGATTTCAAACGCGAGGATCAGCACGAGTGCCGCCATCTTCAGGTGAAAGAGCGGCTCGTGCAGATAGTACTCAGCGCCCTTCTCGAAACCACCGAAAACGCGCACGAGCCCCGTAACGATCAGGACAACGGCCGTGACGCCCCAGGCATTGTCCGCGATGAATACGCGCTGCAACCCTTCCGGCCCGGTCAGGCGCCGCAGCCCACGCGTGCGCCCAATGATCGCGGCAAGCGCGAAGCCGTAACCGAGCAGATGAATAGCGGCGAGCAGCCAGCGGATCAGCATGGACACCTCCACGATCGATGCAAAGCGGCTAGCACTTCACAACAACGTCGGAAATGCCTGAGCGCACACACGGCGCCCAGCGGAAAAACTCACGCCTGGCGCAGATTCGCGTCGAGTGCGCGCGCGGCGACACGGTCGCCCTCTGTGGTGAGCGCCGTCCTGAACACCGTTTGACGGTTGTGGCCGGCGGCAGCGGGCGAATCCCACATCAGCTCAACTTTTGGACGACGCAGAAGACCGCCGACACCCGCACGCTCGAGCGTCGCGTGCCCATTCGAAATGGGCGGCACGGTCGCGGCCTGCGCGCCCGACAGATCGACAGCGTGCGCCGCGCGCGCCAACCCGGCCGTGCGCTGTGTCCCGTCGTGCCAGCGCACCGACAGTTCTCGCGCGTCGTACTGCCCCAGCTTGCGGCTCTCGGCCCACACGATGGCCGTGCGTGTGACGGCATCGATCGAAATGGCATAGCGGCCAATCGCGAAGCGGCGTGCGGCGATATTCGTGCGCCAAAGCGCCCGCGGCCGGCAAATCCACAGAACCACGGCGTACAACGTCGGCGCGGCAATCAGCCAGCCATTGGTCGCTGCGACCGCGTTGAATGCGCGCCGCCAGCCGGCCGCCCAGACGAACGCACCGACCGACCACACGGCGAACAGCAGACCAAGGAACGCGAACAGCCGCAGCGCCTGACGCAGCCATTGCGGCAGCGGATGGAACGGCCGCTCGGCGCGCGCCTTTGCGCCCGGCAGGAAAATCAGCAGAAACAGGAAGACGAGATTGATGCAAGCCCAAGGCGACGAGGCCATGGCCTGCAAGGCGGTGAGCGGGTCCATCTCGCCCATCGAGAAGAGCCAGCGCGCGAGTATCACGAGACCGATGGCGCGCAGCGCGAACATCGTGCCGGCGCCGGGCGCCGCGCTCGCACGCGTCTGTTTCGTTCTCGCCAAAGCAATCTCCTCATATCGACCGGCAGCGCCGGATTTGCGGCACGGCCATTATAGGGATATTACCGATTCGTCTCACGGTTGCAGGAGCGCGAACGCCTGTTTTTCGTGCGATTCGGCGCGCGTCCTGCACCGGCGTGCAGCGCAAATGCAACAACGCCCCGCATGTTCGACACATGCGGGGCGTTGCTAAGGCATCAGAAGCGACGCGCGAGAACCAGAACGCGCCCTTCTAAACCTGAATCAGCCTGCGTTGACTTCGCGCAGCACCGAGCGGCGCTTTGCGTGCAGCAGTTCTTCGTACGTCTTGACGTAGTTCTGCGCCATCACCTTCGACGAGAAACGGTCTTCGAAAGCCTTGCGCACCTTCGCGCGCGGCAACTGGTCGAGACGCTTGAGGGCAGCGACCGCGCTGATTTCGTCTTCGACGACGAAGCCCGACACGCCGTTTTCGATCACTTCCGGCACCGAGCCGCGCTTGAACGCGATCACGGGCGTGCCGCAAGCCATCGCCTCGATCATGACCAGACCGAAGGGCTCCGGCCAGTCGATCGGGAACACCAGCGCATGCGCGTTGCCGAGGAACTCACGCTTTTCGGCCTCACCGATTTCGCCGATATACTCGACGTGCGGCAGCGCCATCAGCGGCTTGATGACTTCTTCGTAGTAAGCGCGATCGGCCTTGTCGATCTTCGCCGCAACCTTGAGTTTCATGCCTGCCTGGCCGGCGATACGGATCGCGCGGTCGAGACCCTTCTCCGGCGAGACGCGGCCGAGGAATGCGAGGTAGCCCGGCTCGACGTTCGGGATCGGCGTGAGCACGTTTTCCGGCAGACCGTGATACACGGTGGACAGCCAGTGTGCCTGCGGCAGCGGCTGGCGCTGGTTGTCCGAGATCGACACGACGGGCACGTCATTGAACGCATTGAAAATGGGCTGCAGTTCGGGCAGATCGAGACGGCCGTGCATGGTCGTCAGGAATGGCACCGGCTGACGCGCGAACAACGAGAACGGGTAGTAGTCGATGTGGAAATGCAGCACGTCGAACTCGTCCGCGCGGCGGCGCACTTCTTCGAGCAGCAGCATGTGCGGCGCCATCACGTCGCGGATCGTCGGGTCGAGGCGCAGCGCCTGCGGCCAGAAAGCTTCGAGCTTCGCGGAGGTTTGCGAATCGCCACTCGCAAAAAGCGTCACGTCATGTCCCAGCTCGACCAGTGCTTCCGTCAGGTTCGACACGACACGTTCCGTGCCGCCATAGAGCTTGGGAGGAACCGCCTCGTGCAAGGGAGCGATTTGAGCGATTCGCATATGGAGAACTCCTCGTAAAAAATCAGGCAAAAAGACTGCAGTTTGGAAAAAGCGACTTCGCTTGCTCGCCAGGGCGCCCGGTTCGGCATGCAGCCCTACGCTGCACCAGACACGAGCCTGATTCTTTCGAGAAATTCCTGCGATGGATCGCTTGGTAAGACGCCAGCTTGGTCAGTGTCAAAGTCTGTGCTCAAAGCCGTAAACGCGGCTATCGAACGAACGTTGACAAACTGTCAGATATTTCCTGAACCGACCGAGCATGCATTATCGATGCCTACCTGGTGGACCGGCTCCAACATTTCAAAGTCTTTACGTTGTTACAAACGCGAAACACTCTGCAAACCCTTGTTTTCTCAAGGCGTTTTACATTGGATGCCCTGCATCGGCGCTGGCGCCGCAAGCCGATCGACGACGTCTTCGATGAAGCGTCTACCACTGCAAGCCCCGAAAGAGGCCGCAGCTTTGCCGGCTCGTATGCAATCTGTAATTATATCTTGAAAATGCACGCCGCTGGCGTGAACCACTTGGCCGCATGCGGGTCAAGCGTGGGAAACCTTACCGGTACGTTGTCGCGAAAATAATCGCGCCCCCTTTGGCCGTACCGCCATGCGAAATGGCTTTTGCATGTTTACAATGCGAGGCCTACGCTGGTGTTACGGGCCGTTCCCAGGCACAACCGTTGCACGACCTGAACCCGATTCAGACCCGTCACAAACCGACCGATCAAACGAACAATTGGAACATCTGACAATCGCCCAGCGAAATGCCCATAACGCAAAGCTCGCGAGCTATGCGAACCGGCCGCTCGCGTTCCTCTTCCGCTTTATTCGCCGCCACCCGGTCGCGCATCTGATCGTGCTGGGCAGCGTATTTGCGGCCGTGGGCTGTGCACTCGCCTCGCAGTACGCGATCAAGCACCTGATCGACGTGCTCGGCGAAGGCCGTCATCATCCGGGGCCGCTGTGGGGCGCATTCGCGATCCTCGTCGGCCTGATCGCAGCCGACAATCTTTTGTGGCGCGTCGGCGGCTGGGTTGCCGCGCATACGTTCGTGGCCGTCACGGGCGATCTGCGCAAGGACCTCTTCCAGTACCTGACGGGCCATTCGCCGACCTACTACGCCGAGAAGCAGCCGGGCACGCTGGCCAGCCGGATCACGGCGACGTCGAACGCCGTCTACACGGCTGAGAACACCACCGCGTGGAACGTGTTGCCGCCCTGCATCGCCGTGGCGGGCGCGATCGTGATGATCGTCACCGTCAATCCGCTGATGGCGCTTGGCCTGCTGACCTGCTCGGCGATTCTCTCCGTCGTGCTGTTCAAGCTCGCAGGACGCGGCTCGGCGCGGCACCACACCTTTGCGACCAAGGCGGCCGCCGTCGACGGCGAACTCGTCGACGTGATCGGCAACATGGGGCTCGTACGCGCGTTCGGCATGACCTTTCGCGAGCAGAAGCGTTTCAGTGCGACGGTGAAGTCGGAAATGGTCGCGCGCCAGCAGAGCCTGCTGTATCTGGAAAAGCTGCGCCTGCTGCACGCGGTCATCACCGCTCTGCTGTCGGCTGGGCTCCTCGGCTGGGCGCTGTGGCTGTGGGATCAGGGCAAGGCAACCTCGGGCGATATCGTGCTGGTCAGCTCGCTCGGCTTCACGATCCTGCACGGCACGCGTGACCTCGCCGTCGCGCTGGTCGATGTGACGCAGCACGTCGCGCGCCTGGCGGAAGCCGTGAAGACGCTGCTCGAGCCGCACGGCATGCCCGATCACAACGACGCCGTCGAACTCGTGCCGCAAGGCGGCCGCGTGACCTTCGACAAGGTAACGTTCGCGTATCCGAAGCGCCGTCCGATTCTCGATCACTTCGATCTCGACATTCCTGCAGGCCAGCGCGTCGGCCTGATCGGCAAGTCGGGCGCCGGCAAGTCGACGGTGCTCGCGCTGCTGCAACGTTTCTATGAAACACAGGGCGGACAGATCCTCATCGACGGTCAGGAGATTTCGGCGATCTCGCAGGACAGCCTGCGCCATTCGATCGCACTGGTGCCGCAGGATATTTCGCTGTTCCATCGCTCGGTCTACGAAAACATCGCGTACGGCCGTCCCGAAGCGACGCGCGATGAAGTGCTCGCCGCCGCGCGCGAAGCGCGCTGTTCGGACTTCATCGAGGCGATGCCGGAAGGCTTCGATACGATCGTTGGCGACCGCGGCGTGAAGCTGTCGGGCGGCCAGCGGCAGCGTATCGCGATCGCGCGCGCGATCCTCAAGAATGCGCCGATCCTGCTGCTCGACGAAGCGACCTCCGCGCTCGACAGCGCGTCCGAAGAAGCGATCCAGAAGGCGCTCGACCGTCTGATGGTCGGCCGTACGGTGATCGCTATCGCACACCGTCTGTCGACGCTGCACAATTTCGACCGCATCATCGTGATGAGCGCGGGCAAGGTGATCGACGACGGCAGTCCCGAAGAACTGCGCAATCGTCCGGGTCTCTATCGCGATCTGCTGTCGAAGCAGTTCGGCAAGCATTCGACGCTGCATGTCGGCGGCAAGAAGTTCGACGAGCAGCATGTCGCGTGATGCGCGTCTGAACTGACCCGACGGATAAAGAAAAAGCCGCTTTCAAGCGGCTTTTTCTATTTGTGCACGATAGAAAGCGTCAGCTCCCGGCGGCTTCGCTCTCCACCTGGGCCCGCGCGTGCGGCAACTGCTGCAAATCGCTCATGAAGTTGTCGCGCCACACGGACACGTTGTTCTCGCGCAGTTGCACCATCATGTCGTTATAGCGCGCCTTGCGTTCGGCGAGCGGCATCGACAGCGCCGTGCCGAGCGCATCGGCCATGCCGTCGATATCGACGGGATTGACAATCAGCGCGCCGGTCAACTCCTGCGCCGCGCCCGCGAAGCGCGACAACACCAGCACGCCCGGATCTTCCGGGTCCTGCGCCGACACGTATTCCTTCGCGACCAGGTTCATGCCGTCGCGCAGCGGCGTCACATAGCCGACATGCGCGGTACGAAACAGCGCAGCGAGCACAGGCCGCTCGTATTGCCGGTGGATATAACGGATCGGTGTCCAGTCCAGTTCGGCGAAGCGGCCGTTGATGCGCCCCGATTCGCCTTCGAGCTGCAGACGGATTTCCTGATACGCGTGCAGATCGGAACGCGTCGGCGGCGCGATCTGGAGGAACGACACCTTGTCGCGATACGCGGGCGAATGTTCGAGCAGGCGCTCGAACGCGCGGAAGCGCTCGACCAGTCCCTTCGAGTAATCGAGCCGGTCGACGCTCATGATCAGCTTGCGCGCATGCAGCGTCGCTTCGATCGTGCGCACGGGCTTGTCGCCCTCACCTGCTTTCGCAAGCTCGGCAATCTCGTCGGGATAGACACCGATCGGATACGCAGCCGCGCGCAGCGTACGACCGAACGCGCTGACGACAGTCGGACCTTGCGCCGATGCATCGACCTTTCCGTCCGCCTCGTTGACGATGTAATCGCAGAACGCACGCAGATCGGACTTGGTCTGGAAGCCGAGCAGATCGAACGAACACAGCGCCTCGACGAGCGCGCGATGCGGCGGCACGGCGAGCAGCACCTGTGCAGCCGGAAACGGAATGTGCAGGAAGAAGCCGATCCGGTTCTTCACGCCCGCCGCGCGTAGCGCCTGTGCGAACGGAATCAGATGGTAGTCGTGCACCCAGATGACATCGTCTTCGCGCAACAATGGCACGAGCTGTTGCGCGAGCCACGTATTGACACGGCAATAGCCTTCGAAATCATGCCGGTCGAACTGCAGCAGATCGGGACGATAGTGGAACGCGGGCCACAGCGTCGCGTTCGAAAAGCCGCGGTAGTACTGGTCGTAATCGCGCCGCACGAGGCCGATGGTCGCGAACGTGACGGGGCCGCGCTCTTCGAGCTTGATCTGTGGCTGGCCCGAGCCGAGCACGTCGCCGCTCCAGCCGAACCACATGCCACCCGTTTCCTTCAACGCGTCGTACACGCCGACAGCGAGGCCGCCCGCCGCGGGGCCGCCTTCCGAAATCGGCGCGACGCGGTTCGATACGATGATCAGTCGGCTCATGACGCGAGGCTTCCTTGCTGAATGCGAGCAGGACGCGGATAAACAGACGTCATCATGCGTTGCGCGCCGCTGCGACGATTTCCGACAGCCATGCGAGCAGCGCGCTCACCGAGCCGATGCGCGAGCGCGCGATCGTGTCGCCGCCGCCGACCTTGATCGACAAACCGCCTTTCTCGTTGACGACGGCAAAACCTTTTTCGTCCGTCAGATCGTCGCCGGCAAAGATGGGCGTGCGGCCCGTGAACGGCGGTTCATCGAGAAACGCGCGCAGCGCACGGCCCTTATCGACGTCTTTCGGCTTGATTTCGTAGACCATTTTGCCGGGCTGCAGCACGTAGGCGCCCGGGTAATCGGCGACCAGTTTGCTCGTCGCTTCGCGCGCCACCGGCTCGCGGTCGGGCGCATTGCGATAGTGCAGCGCGAGCGCCGCGCCCTTGATTTCCAGCAGCATGCCGGGATTCGCGTTGACGACCTCGGCAAGCACCTGCTCCATACGCAGCAGCCGCTCGTCGTTAAAACCGATGCGCTGCGTATCGCCGTTCGAATCGCGCCGCTCGGCGCCATGCAGGCCGGCAATGGGCATATCGGGCATGCCCAGAAACTGGTCGATGCTGTCGATGCCGCGCCCCGACACGATCGCCACGGCGCCGTTCGTCAGACGCCGCAGTTCAGCGAGCAAGGCGATTGCCTCGGGCTGAACCAGCACGCCGTCGGGCGTCGGTGCCAGATCGACGAGCGTGCCGTCGAAATCGAAGAAAAATGCGGTCTCCGTCGGAGACAGAAAAGCGGGAAGTGCTTGCATCGGTGTACGTTGCCTCTCAGCCGCTTGCAGCCGGAAAAGTGTGCGCATCTTACCGCGCATCGGTCGTTTTTTCGAGAAAGTAAGTTTTCGTGCCGCACGGACGGGCGTTCTGGCGCGTGTGCGAAGGAATGGACTACAAACTCCGCACGATCCGCCTACAACGCCTCTCGGCGCGCTGCGGCATAGTGACTCGCTATCCGCCTCATAGGGCGACGGTACAACGACGCGCCTTAAATTGCGATAGAGTCGCAACGGCGTCCGCCATCGAATCACACCTTGCGTCACCGCGGTCATGCTGTTGCGGCGAGCAAGTCGCGTTCCGGTTTGCGTCCCTCTTTTTAATCGAGTCATCGAAACAGCCTTTGTTCCCGAAAGCACTGGTCTCTCACTTACGATCGCCTGCCCTGCGCGCTTCCACGCGCCGGCGTCTCGCTGCATTGACTGCTGCGTTATGCGCGGCGTTCGTCGGCGCGGGATGTTCGCATCGCGGAGAGCCGTGGCAATTGACGGACGTGAGCGGTCATCTGCCTGATCTCGATTTCACGCTGACGGGCGATGACGGCCAGGCGGTTGCGGCGGACTCACTGAAGGGACGCACGTCGCTTGTTTACTTCGGCTATACGCATTGCCCGGACGTCTGCCCGGAAACGATGGGACGGCTGATGCAGGTGATCGGCAAGCTCGGACCGGACGCGCAGAAGATGCGCATCCTGTTCGTCACCGTCGATCCCGCGCGCGACACGCCCAGCGCCTTGCACGACTATGTGGACGCATTCGATGCGCAGCATGCCCGCGGACTCACCGGCACCGATGCGCAGATCGAGGACATGGCACGGCATTACCGCGTCGCGTATCAGATGGAAAAGCGCGACCCGAACGGCAACTACGAGGTGACGCACAGCTCGGCCGTCTACATCTTCGACGCGCGCAATCGCGCGCGTCTGCTCGCCACGGACCACGACTCGCCCGACGTCATCGCCGCCGACGTGCGCCGTATCATCAAAGACCAATCCTGATTTCACACGGGTTCGATATGACACAACAAATCAAAACGCTCTCACGGATTCACACGCTGGTTTGCGCAGCCGCTTTCGCATTCGTTGCCACGGGCAGCATCGGCGCGCATGCCGCCGATAGCAAGCAGGCCATCGGCGTGCAGAACGCATGGGTGCGCTGGCTGCCGAACAACCTGCCGGCCGCCGCGTATGTGACGCTGACCAACTCGAGCGACAAGCCGATCGATCTCGTCGACATATCGAGCGCCGACTACGGCATGGCGATGCTGCATCAGACAGTGTCGAATGGCTCGACGCAAAAGATGGTGATGGTCGACAAGCTGACGGTGCCGGCGCACGGCCAGGCATCGATTGCGCCGGGCGGCTATCACGTGATGCTTGAAGAGGCAAAGCGCAAGATCGCGCCAGGTGACACGGTGCATCTGAAGCTGCAGTTCTCCGACGGCGAAACGGTCGATGCGCCGTTTGCCGTGAAGCCGCCTTCGCAGACGAAGTAACGCAACGCGATGAGCCTGCTTCGCTGCCCGCGATGAACCTGCTCCCGTGTCCGCGATGAACCTGCTCTACTGGCTCGAGCCCTGGGAGCCATCGCCGACCGTCGTGATCGCGATGCTCATCGCCGCGCTGCTGTTCGTGCGCGGCGTGCGCAAGGCGAAGGTGTCGGTCGCGCGGCAGATTTCGTTCTGGTTCGGGCTAAGCGCTCTCTACATCGCACTGCACACGCGGCTCGATTATTTCTTCGAGCATGAGTTCTTCATGCATCGCGCGCAGCATCTGGTGCTGCATCACCTCGGACCGTTCTTCATTGCGCTGTCGTATCCGGGCGCGGCGCTGCGCGCGGGCATTCCCTTCGCGTGGCGGCAATGCTTCGTGCGACCCGCGCTGCACACACGCTGGATACGCGCGACGCTCGACGTGCTCTTTCACCCCGTCGTCGCGGTCGTTCTGTTCGTTGGGCTGATCTATTTCTGGCTGCTCTCGCCGATTCACTTCATCGCGATGCTCGACTGGCGTCTGTATCGCGTGATGAACTGGAGCATGGTGATCGACGGGCTGCTGTTCTGGTGGCTAGTGCTCGATTCGCGGCCCGCGCCGCCCGCACGGTTGTCGCCGGGCAAACGCGTGCTGGTGGTCATTGCGGCGATCCCGCCGCAGATCGTACTCGGCGCTTTCATCTTCTTTTCGCCGCGCGAGCTGTATCCCGTTTATTCGATCTGCGGACGCGCGTTCACGTGGCTCAGCCCGATGCGCGATCAGCAGATTGGCGGGCTGTTGCTATGGATTCCGGGTTCGATGATGAGCGTGATCGGCGCGGTGCTCGCGCTGCGTCACTGGATGCGACTGTCGGCACGGGCGCGCCTGCGCGATGAGCGGGAAGCTCGCGTACAGACGTCTGCTGGAACGCAACTCGTCGCGCACGCTGATCGTTGATCGGTTTCTGAAGCGCGGGAAGCGTCAGGCAGCACGCATCCAGATGTGCGGGATGCCATCCTCTTCGTGCACGTCCGAAACCGGCTCGAAGCCGAATGCACCATAGAAGGCCTGCAAATGCGCCTGCGCATGCAAACGTATCGGCGTATCCGGCCATTGCGCGCGGATATGGGCGAGTGTCTTCTCGAGCATGGCGTTGCCCAGACCCTGACCACGGAAATCGGCTGTCGTCAGCACACGGCCGATGCGGATGTCCGCATCCTCCGCATCGGGCAACAGCACGCGCAGATAGCCCGCCAGCTTCGCTCGCGCGTCAGACGATCGGGGAGCGCCATACGCAAACAGATGCCATGCGTCGAGATCGAGTCCATCGATATCGCCATACAGACAGTTCTGCTCGATCACGAACACGGCCGCACGCGCGGCGAGCATGTCGTAGACCTCGATGCTGGTCAGATCGTCGAAAGCCTTCCAGCGCCAGTCGATAGAAGAAGTCTCTTTGCTTTGCATACGTGCCGCCCGGTCATGAACGTTGCGCTGGCGCAAACCATGCGCGGAAAAAAGAAAAGCCCCGACTTAGCGGGGCTTTTCTTTGCTTCTGGAGGCGCGAACCGGAGTCGAACCGGTCTAAACGGCTTTGCAGGCCGCTGCATAACCGCTTTGCTATCGCGCCACAAGCGGACTGCTGAACCGTAACTCTGTTGCGTTTGCAACGGCTCGCAGATTTTGTGCGATGACCTGAACAACATCACTTCAGGATCACCTTTGCTCAACGCTTCTTACGAAGCATCAAACAAAAAGGGAAGCTTGGCTTCCCCCTGTGTTTGGAGCGGGAGACGAGTCTCGAACTCGCGACCTCAACCTTGGCAAGGTTGCGCTCTACCAACTGAGCTACTCCCGCATAAACCTGCGCTTTACTACTTCACAACGTCCTGCTTGCTACTTACAAAACGCTGCTTCAAGAATCTGGAGCGGGAGACGAGTCTCGAACTCGCGACCTCAACCTTGGCAAGGTTGCGCTCTACCAACTGAGCTACTCCCGCGTTTTGCTTCTACTGCTCTCCAGTGTTTCGCGCTGTTTGTTAGTGCGTGCAGTGGAGAAGCGAGATTATGTCGAAGCCTATGAATCGTGTCAACTCTTTTTGTACGAGAGATTGAAAATTTTAGTCATGCCTTTCTCTCAACGTATTTTCTTCACGCCATGCCGCCCCGTTCACGAATCTGCGGCCACGCGAGCTTCATGTAGTACAGCATCGACCAGATCGTGAGGAACGCAGCGAGATAGATGAGCCACAGGCCCCACACGCGCGTATCGATGGAGACCACGCCGAGCGAAAGCTGGCCGTAGAACAGCAGCATCGGAATCGCCGTCATCTGGCACGCCGTCTTGAACTTGCCGAGCGAATTCACCGCGACGCTCTTCGATGCGCCGATCTGCGCCATCCATTCGCGCAGCGCCGAGATCGCAATCTCGCGACCGACGATCACCAGCGCGATCGCCGAGTCGAGGCGCGACAGTTGCACGAGCACCAGCAGCGCGGCCGTCACCATCAGCTTGTCGGCGACGGGATCGAGGAACGCGCCGAACGCGGACGTCTGATTCCATTTACGCGCGAGAAAGCCGTCGAACCAGTCGGTCAGCGCGGCGAGAATGAAAATCGTCGCGGCGGCGAGGTTGCGGTGCGCCGGGCTCATCATCATGTCCGGCAGATAGAACACGCCCACGACGAGCGGAATCAACACGATCCGCAGCCACGTCAGGAAAATCGGAAAGTTAAACGGCATGGGGCAGGCGCTACGTTCTGAGATAAGAGATGCAATTGTGCCGGTTCACCGGGCGAGCCACAAGCAACGGCCCGGCGGGCCGCCGCTCGCCGGTCTCGCGCCTCAATGCAACTGACGATAAATCTGCTCAGCGAGCGCCCGCGAAATGCCTTCGACGCTGGCAAGGTCGTCGATACTCGCCGCCACCACGCCACGCAACCCGCCAAAGCGCGCAAGCAGCCGCTGACGCCGCTTCGCGCCGACGCCTTCCAGTTCCTCGAGGCGCGACGTCTGCCGCGTCTTGGCGCGTTTCGCGCGCATGCCAGTAATCGCGAAGCGGTGCGCCTCGTCGCGGATCTGCGCGACGAGCATCAGCGCGGCGCTTTCCTTGCCCAGTTCCAGCGACGGCCGGCCGTCCGCGAACACGAGCGTCTCCAGCCCGACCTTGCGCCCTTCGCCTTTCGCCACGCCGACCAGCATGCCGAGGTCGAGCCCGAGTTCGTTGAAGACCTGACGCGCGATCTCGACCTGCCCCTTGCCGCCGTCGATCAGCACGATGTTCGGCAGCAGACCGCCTGCGGCCGCGGGTTCCGCGCCGTCTGCGATAACGGCGGGATCGGCGGCAGCTTCAGGTTGAAGTTCGGCTGCTTCGTCGTTTGCGTTCGCCGCGGCCTGCGCGACCATCTTTTCGTAGCGGCGCGTGAGCACCTGACGCATGGCCGCGTAATCGTCGCCTGGCGTGATGCCCGTGATGTTGTAACGGCGGTACTCCGACGACTGCATCTTGTGATGGTGATAGACGACGCACGACGCCTGCGTCGCCTCGCCCATCGTATGGCTGATGTCGAAGCACTCGATGCGCAGATGCGCGAGGTCTTCGAATTCGAGCGACAGCGTGTCCGCCAGCGCGCGCGTGCGCGACTGCTGCGAGCCTTGTTCCGACAGCAGCCGCGCGAGCGCGATCTTCGCGTTCTGCTCGGCCATCGCGAGCCACGCGCGCTTCTGGCCTTGCGGTTGGCGCAGCAGCGTGACCTTGTGGCCAGCCTGTTCGATCAGCAGATCGACGAGCTCGCGGCTCGCGGGCGCATGACTGACCACGAGCACGGGCGGCACGCGATTGCCAAGATAATGCTGTGCGATAAACGCTTCGAGCACTTCGGATTCGATGCCCGTCGTGCGGCGCGGCTTGCCTTGCGTCTCATTCGGTTCTTCACCGCCTTCTTCCGCTGCGGCCTCCTCGACGCTCACGACTTCATCGGACTCTTCGCCCAGCTCCGCTTCGACATCGATTACCGTTGCCGACTCGGCCGACACGATCGCATCGGCATCGTCGAGACCGCCCTCTTCCGCCGTCAACGCGCTTTCGACATGCGTCGGGAAATAAGCCTTGTCGCCCAGATGCCGGCCGCCGCGCACCATCGCGAGGTTCACGCACACGCGTCCGCCCAGCGCGACGACTGCCAGAATATCGACGTCGCTGTCGCCGCCCACCTCGATGGCCTGCTGGTGCAGCACCGTAGACAGCGAACTCATCTGATTGCGCACGGCCGCTGCCTGCTCGAACTTCAGTTCGCTGGCGAACGCGTGCATCTTCTGCTCAAGTTCCTTCATCACTTCCGACTGGCGTCCGAGCAGAAAGCGTGACGCATTGGATACATCGCGCGCGTAATCGTCTTCGGTGATCGCGCCGACGCAAGGCGCCGTACAGCGTCCGATCTGATGCAACAGACACGGCCGCGTGCGGTTGTTGAACACGGAATCTTCGCAGGTGCGCAACTGGAAGACGCGCTGCAAAATCTGAATGCTCTCGCGCACGGCCCATGCGCTTGGGAACGGTCCGAAGTACTGGTTCTTCTTGTCGACCGAACCGCGGTAGTACGCCATGCGCGGGAACTGATGCCCGGTCAGCTTCAGATACGGATATGACTTGTCGTCGCGAAACAGGATGTTGTAACGCGGCGCCAAAGCCTTGATCAGATTGTTCTCGAGCAGCAGCGCTTCAGCTTCGGAGCGCGTGACCGTCGTCTCGATCTTCGCGATGCGCGACACCATCATCGCGATGCGCGGCGACAGCAAGGTCTTCGTGAAGTAACTCGACACGCGCTTCTTCAGGTCGCGCGCCTTGCCCACGTACAGCACCGCGCCCTGCGCATCGTAGTAACGGTAGACGCCCGGCATGTGCGGCAGCTGGCGCAGCACCTTCTTCGGGTCGAAGTCTTCGGCGACGGCTTCGGGCGCGCCGGCTTCGGATACACCTGATTTCGCGGCGGAACCGGCTGCGTGAGAGGAATCGGATCGGGTCATGCAGAATCGGATTGGGCGCCACGGACAAACGGCGCGTGATGTGGGCGATGTGCTTTAGAATCGCCAGTTTAGAACATTCCGACCTCGCCCGAACCCAGGCGCCGCCATCATGTCCACCGCTTCCACTCAAGCGCCGCAGCCGTCGACAATCGCGTGCGACATTTTTTGCGCGGTGATCGACAACTTCGGCGATATAGGCGTCTGCTGGCGGCTCGCGCGGCAACTCGCGAGCGAGCATGACTGGCAGGTGCGACTGTTCGTCGACGATCTGCATGCGTTTCATAAACTCAACGCTTCCGTCGATGTAAAAAGCCCGCGTCAATCCGTGGACGGCATCGTCATCGAGCACTGGCACGAGCCCGCGCATGCGGGCGATACGCTGCAGGTGGCCGATGTCGTGATCGAAGCGTTCGCGTGCGAATTGCCGCATGTGTACATCGAGGCAATGGCGCGGCGCGAGCGCGCGCCCGTCTGGTTCAATCTGGAGTATCTGAGCGGCGAAGACTGGGTCGCGGATTTTCACTTGCGGCCGTCGCCGCATCCGCGTCACGCGCTCAACAAGACGTTTTTCTTTCCGGGGCTCGGCAAGGGCACGGGCGGCGTGCTGAAAGAGCGTGATCTCGACGCGCGCCGCGCGGCGTTCGAATCATCGGCCGAAGCGCGCGCGACGTGGTGGCAGGCAAAGACGGGCAGCGCGCCGCCGTCGAAAGACGCCACCGTGGTCTCGCTGTTCGCCTACGAAAACCCCGCCGTCGACAGCCTGCTCACGCAATGGCGCGACGCCGACAGCGAAGTCGTGCTGCTGGTGCCAGAAGGCCGCATTTCGGGCGCCGTCGCGCGATTCTTCGGTCTGCCGTCGTTTGCGGCGGGTACGCACGCAGCCCGCGGCAGCCTGCGCGCGCACGCGCTGGCCTTCACCGACCAGCCCGGCTACGACGAGCTGCTATGGGCCAGCGATTTCAACTTCGTGCGCGGCGAAGACTCGTTCGTGCGCGCGCAGTGGGCCGCGCGGCCATTCGTCTGGCACATCTATCCGCAAGCCGACGACGCTCATCTGCCGAAACTCGACGCCGCCCTCGCCCACTACGCACACACGCTTCCCGCCGCCGCCCGCGACGCGCTCGCCCGCTTCTGGCACGCATGGAACGGCAACGGCACGCCCGACTGGGCCGAACTGCAACGCTATCGCCCGCTGCTCGACGCACGCGCATCCGATTGGGCGCGTGAACTGGCGTCGATCGGCGATCTCGCCGGAAATCTCGCCGTATTCGCAAAAAGTCAGTTAAAATAAGCGGTTATCCAACGGCCGACGACGCAAGCGCGGCACGACGGCGAGGCCCAAAAGCCAAGTCAGTCCGTGTCACACGCGTACGCGCCCGCTTCGGGTAAAAAGAAGCAGACGGACGAAGCACGGAACCACGCGTCACGGCAATCGCTGGCGTCGTTCCGGCAGGCACCGGCCCCGCTCACCGCGCAATCCAGGTTTGATCCATCCTCCAGGACGGATGCCGGACGCGCGTCGGGCGCCGAACCCGCTTGCGCCGTATGCCGTTGAGCACAAAGTTGAAGCACCTAATTTCGTACAGGACAGTTTTATGAAGATCGCTCAAGAACTCCGCACCGGCAACGTGGTGATGATCGGCACCGACGCGATGGTCGTGCAGAAGGCCGAATACAACAAGTCGGGCCGTAACGCCGCTGTGGTCAAGATGAAGTTCAAGAACCTGCTGACGGGCGCAGGCATGGAAACCGTGTACAAGGCGGACGACAAGTTCGACGTCGTCGTACTGGATCGCAAGGAAGTGACGTACTCGTACTTCGCTGACCCGATGTACGTGTTCATGGACGCCGACTACAACCAGTTCGAAGTCGAAGCCGAAATGATGGGCGACGCGCTGAACTACCTCGAAGACGGCATGGCTTGCGAAGTCGTGTTCTACAACGAGAAGGCGATCTCCGTCGAACTGCCGACTACGCTGGTTCGCGAAATCATCTACACGGAACCGGCTGTCAAGGGCGATACGTCGTCGGGCAAGGTGCTGAAGACGGCCAAGCTGAACACCGGTTTCGAACTGCAAGTGCCGCTCTTCTGCAACATCGGCGACAAGATCGAAATCGACACGCGTACCAACGAATACCGCAGCCGCGCATAAAGTTGAATCGCGCCGCGATGCATTCGTCTTAAACCCTGAGTCAAGCCAGGGTTTTTGAATTAAAAGCGCCCTTCGGGGCGCTTTTTCTTTTTTTCGCGACCGTGTATGGTGGTGGAAAACTTTACCGGCCAGTCATGCAATTTTGCCAGGTCAGCGCGTCGGTCCTGCTTTTTCAGTCCGCACTCACAAAGGTTTACCAAGACCGTTCGAGGTGGCACAACTTCTGCTTGCCGGATGATTCAGGCCTATAAGGCTTCGTTCATTCGGAAAACACGGGAGGTGTGCCATGAACAACGATATCGCTGAAGGCAAGTGGAAACAGATCATCGGCAAGGCGAAAGCCGCGTGGGGCGAACTCACCGACGACGAACTGACCAAGGCGGAAGGCCGTGCCGACAAACTGGCTGGGCTGATCCAGGAGCGCTATGGCAAGACCCGCGACGAAGCGGAACTCGAAGTGCGCCGTTTCTTCGACCGCAACCGGGACTTCTGACGGAGTCGCGCCTGAACGGGTCACTCAAGCCATCGCGCCTGACCGGGAGCATCGGCCGCTCAAGCCCACTCATCAAGCGCCCATGCGTGCAGTGCCGCCCCTGGCGAGCCGCGCGCGTCGGGCATCCGTCCATCTGAACAGTTGCGCACGTTATGCCACATGCCCTGATTGTCGAAGACGATCCCAATAGCCTGTCAGGCCTGTCCGCGATTCTCGCCGCCGACGGTTTCTCCGTCGATACCGCGATCACGCTTTCCGAAGCGCGCGCAGCCCTGACACGCTTCATCCCTGACGTCGTGCTGGTCGACCTGAACCTGCCGGACGGCAGCGGGCTCGACCTGCTCCAGCATCTGCCCGCGCAGCCGCCTGGCGGCGCATTGCCCGTGATCGTGATGACGGGCAACGCGACGGTCGAAAGCGCGATTGAAGGCCTGCGTCACGGGATCTGGGACTACCTGCTGAAACCCGTCAACATCCCGCGGTTGCGCAGCCTGCTCGCACGCATTCCGCGTCCTTATGAACTGACCGAGGAAGTGCAGACCCTGCGCGCCCGGCTGCGCCGGATGGGTCGCTTCGGGCCGATGATCGGCCGCAGTGGCGCGATCCAGCACATCTACGATTCGATCGAGCACATCGCGCCGACGGAAGCGGCCGTGCTGATCTCCGGCGAAGCGGGCACTGGCAAGGAAGTCGCCGCGCGCACGCTGCATGAGATGAGCCGGCGCCGCAAAGGGCCGTTCGTCACGCTCGACTGCCGCTCGGCGCAAGCCGTCGCGGGCGGGCGGTCGCTGGAAAGCCTGTTGTTCGGCCACGAGCGCGGCGCGTTCGGCGGTGCGGAGCAGCGCGAGCCTGGTCTGTTCGAACAGGCGAGCGGCGGCACCCTCTTCATCGACGAAATCACGATGCTGCCGCGCGCCCAGCAGGAAGCGCTGTTGAACGCGCTCGATTCGCAGACGTTCATGCGTGTCGGCGGCACGAATCAGGTGGCGACGGACTTCCGGCTGATCGCGTCGACCCGCAAGGCGCCACGCTCTGCCGTCGCCGAGGGTTCGCTGCATCAGGATCTCGGCCTGCGGCTCGAAGCGGCCGCGCTGTCGCTGCCGCCGCTGCGCGAACGCGGCGACGACCCTGCCCTCTTCGCACAGGCACTCGTCGATGAACTGAACGACGAAGCCAACGCGCGCGGCGTCGCCGATGCGACCAAGCTGATCGGGCCGAATTTCGTCCGCGAATGTCTGGCGTACGAATGGCCGGGCAACGTGCGCGAGTTGCAGGATCGCGTGCGGCGCGCGTATCACGCGTCCGGCGATGTACTGGAAACGTTGCGCGCCGACGAAGCCAACGGCTCGGGCGGCCGCGATCTGAACGGTGGCCGCGTGCAGGTGACGGTCGGTACGCCGCTCGCCGACGTCGAGGAAATGCTGATTCGCGCGACGCTCGATGCCGTCGGCGGGACGCGGCACCGTGCGGCGTCGTTGCTCGGCATCAGTCCGAAGACGCTGTATAACAAGCTGCAGCGCATGCGTCTGAACTGAAATTTGACGCGATAAAAAAAGACGGGTTCTGTACGAACCCGTCTTTTTTATTTGCCGCGACTATCGGGCGCCTGGCTTGGGAATGCTTCGCGCAACAGCGTCTTCGCCTGCTGATACTGCGGCTCGGCCATCAGGTCATCCCATGACAGCGCGCCGCCGCGCGGCCGCATCTGTTCGAGACGCTGCTTCGACGCTTCAGACTGCGTGAAGCGCAACGCTTCGAGCACCTTGCCCGCCTCTTCTGGCTGATTGCAGATCAGCACCATATCGACGCCCGCTTCAAGCGCGGCTGTCGACGCCTCTGTCAGCGTGCCGCCCTGACGCGCCGCTTCCATCGACAGATCGTCGCTAAAAATGGCGCCCTTGAAGCCGAGCCTCGTGCGCAGGATGTCCTGAATCCACACGCGCGAAAAACCGGCCGGCTTGCTGTCGATCTTCGGATAAATCACGTGCCCCGGCAGCACCGACGCCAGCGACAGTCCGAGCCAGTCGTACGGCGCGACGTCTTCGCTGAGAATCTCGTCGAGCGTGCGTTCGTCGACGGGAACGGCGACGTGTGAGTCGGCCGTCGCGAATCCATGCCCCGGGAAATGCTTCGCGCAGTTCGCCATGCCCGCGAGCGCGAGACCGTGGTTGAGGCTCTTCGCGAGCAGCGTCACGACGCGCGGATCGCGATGGAACGCGCGATCGCCAATCACCTGTGAGTGGCCGAAGTTCAGATCGAGCACGGGCGTGAAGCTCATGTCGATGCCGCACGCGCGCAGCTCGGACGCGAGCACATAGCCGACGGCCGTCGTGACCTTGGTCGCACGCAGCACATCTTCATCCCACAGCGCGCCGAGCTTGCCCATCGCGGGGAGCACCGTGAAGCCGTCGGTGCGAAAGCGCTGCACGCGGCCGCCTTCGTGATCGACGGCGATCAGCAGATCGGGGCGGATCGCGCGTATCGCATCGGTCAGCGCGACGAGCTGTGCGCGGTTCTCGAAGTGGCGCGCGAACAGGATCACGCCGCCGGTCATCGGATGCGCGAGGCGGCGCTCGTCGTCGGCGTTCAGGGTCTTGCCGACGACGTCGAGCATCACCGGACCAGGAGTCAGTTTCATCGTGTTCGGGAAAAAGAGTGAAGAGCGCGGCGTCGTTCTGCACGCGCCGCGCCGGAAGAAGAAGAATCAGGCAGAAGGATCGGGCGTCTCGGCAATCACGAACGACACCGCGTAATCGCGCTCATCGGATAACGTCACTTGCGACGTGATGCCGCGTTCGGCAAGCCAGTCGGCGAGTTCGCCCGACGCGACGCACATCGGACGGCCACTTGGTTCGTTCAGCGTCTGCAATGCGCGCCAGGTCATCGGCCAGCGCATGCCGAGGCCGATCGCTTTCGAGAACGCTTCCTTGACCGAGAAGCGCGTAGCGAGAAATGCGAGCCCGCGCACCTGCGAACGCGCGTTGCGCGCGTGATAGATGCGTAACTCGTCAGGGCCGAGCACTTTCTCGGCGAAGCGTCCGTTGGTGCGCTCCATCACCGCCGCAACGCGGCTGACCTGAACGATGTCGGTGCCGATGCCGTAGATCGCCATACGCGTGCCGTCGCTGTCCGTTATGTGCGTTGAGTACCGCGGTTTATCAAAACGCGTGCTTCGTCAGGCACGCGCTGCAAGACGCGCGGCGACCATGATCGCCTTCATCTCGCGCACGGCGTTATCCCAACCCGCGAAGATCGCATGCGCGACGATCGCGTGGCCGATGTTCAGTTCGACGATGCCATCGATCGCCGCGATCTGCTGGACGTTCGTGTAATGCAGACCGTGGCCCGCATTCACTTTCAGACCCAGCGATACACCGAACTCCACACCGCGCACGATGCGTTCGTACTCGCGTTGCTGCTCACTCGCGTCATGCGCTTCCGCGTAGGCGCCCGTGTGCAACTCGATCACCGGCGCGCCCGCTTCATGCGCGGCGCGAATCTGCGCTTCGTCGGCGTCGATGAACAGCGACACGCGCGAGCCCGCGTCCGCGAGTTGCTTGCACGCGGCGCGCACAGCCTCGAAATGCCCGACGACATCGAGACCGCCTTCCGTCGTCAACTCCTGACGCTTTTCCGGGACGAGACACGTATCGTGTGGCTGCACTTCACAGGCGATGTCGAGCATTTCCTGCGTGACGGCGCACTCGAGGTTCATGCGCGTCTTCAGTTGCGGACGCAAGGCACGCACATCGGCATCGACAATGTGGCGGCGGTCTTCGCGCAGATGCAGCGTAATAGCGTCGGCGCCCGCTTCTTCTGCCTGAAGCGCGGCGCGGATCGGATCGGGATACGACGTGCCGCGCGCGTTGCGCAGCGTGGCGACGTGATCGATGTTCACGCCGAGGTCGATCACATTCGGAGAAGTCAGAAAGAAGCTCATAGATTCTGCAAGTCGATCAGGATCTGGCGCGTCGCGAGCGGCGTGCCGCCCAGATAGGTGTTGAGCAAAAAGCGCATCAGCGTCTTGCTTTGCGTGACGGTCTGCGCACGATGGTAATCGTCCTGCTCCATGTCGAGCAAGGTCTGTCCGCTGATCACGGGCCAGTTCGAGGGATACTCATTCGATGCTTCGCGCACGCCGCGCTCCGGATCGAATACATAACGGCCTTCAGCCACCACCGCCTTGCGCGCGACCGTGCGATTGAGCGACATCGCATAGCCGGTTTCACGCAGCAGCACGCGTTCGAATGAACGGAGCACCTGAACGGGCGCTTCGTCGTGCGCGAGGCGCGTGAGCGTCACGACGTAGTGATGGAACAGTTGTGGATGCGGATCTTCGCGCGCGAGAAACTTGACGAGCAGTTCGTTCACGTAGAAGCCGCACAACAGCGCGTCGCCCGCCAGCGGCAACATGCCGCCGACCCATTCGGCGCCCGTCAGCGTGCGCATTTCAGACTTGCCGGACCACGCGAGCGACAACGGCTGAAAGGTCTGCAACACCCCGCGCAGTGCGGAATGCGGACGCTTCGCGCCTTTCGCGACGAGCGCGATGCGGCCGTGATCGCGCGACAGCACGTCGATGATCAGGCTTGTTTCGCGATAAGGATAGCTGTGCAGCACGAACGCAGGCTGCTCGGAGATGCGGAATTCGGAGGCGGACGCACGCGGTACGCGCGACGCCGAACGACGCGCGGATGTCTTGCGCAGCGCCGCTTCCGCGTGGTCGCCGCCTTCGGCAAAGTCTTCGTCGCTGCGCGGCGCGCTGCGTTTCGTCGAGCGCGTGCTGCGCGTGGGCTTCGCACGCGGTGGCGTTGGCTCGAATGTGTCTGGCTGCTCGTCGGGAGCATGCGCCGCTTCGTCAGGATCGACGTCGGCGCGGGTTTCGTTCGGCAGCGTCATCCACGCGTCAGATTCAGGTCCGGATGCGCCGTCACTCGTAACCATAGGCGCGGAGCCCCGCTTCGTTGTCGGCCCAGCCACTCTTCACCTTGATAAAGGTTTCGAGATACACGGGGCCGTCGAACAGCTTCTCCATATCGAGGCGTGCTTCCGTGCTGATCTGCTTCAGCTTCGCGCCTTTCTGGCCGATGATCATCGCCTTGTGCATATCGCGCTCGACGAGGATCGTCGCGAAAATGCGGCGCAGGCGCCCTTCCGTCTCGAATTTGTCGATCAGCACGGTGCTCGTGTACGGCAGTTCGTCGCCCGTCCAGCGGAACACTTTTTCACGCAGGATTTCAGCAGCGAGGAAGCGCTCGCTGCGATCGGTCAGATCGTCTTCGCCGTAGATCGGCTCGCCTTCAGGCAGATACGGCTTGACGGTCGCGAGCAGGCGCTTGATGTCGTCGGTATTCTTGGCTGACAGCGGCACGATTTCCTTGAACTCGCGCAGCGCGCTCATCTGCTGCATGAACGGAAACAGCGAGTCCTTGTCGCCCACGCGGTCGAGCTTGTTTGCGATCAGCAGCGTCGGCGCGGACTTCGGGATCAGGTCGAGCACTTTCTGGTCGTCGGGGCCGAAACGGCCCGCTTCGATCACGAACAGCACGGCATCGACGGATGACAGCGTCGACGTCACTGCGCGGTTCAGCGAACGGTTCAGCGCGCTGCTGTGACGCGTCTGGAAACCAGGCGTATCGACAAAGATGTACTGCGCGTCGTCGATCGTGTTGATGCCCGTGATGCGATGGCGGGTCGTCTGCGCCTTGCGCGACGTGATGCTGACTTTCTGTCCGACAAGCGCGTTCATCAGCGTCGACTTGCCGACATTCGGGCGGCCGACGATCGCGACCATGCCGCAGCGAAAACCAGTGGAAGTGGGAGCGTTCATATTCGTACTACGGCAGGTTCGTGCGGACGCGCGTCATGTGCAGCGCATCCACGTCGGATTGCGTTCAATGACCAGCGTCGGCCACGCGCGTATGGACCGCGCCAGCGACGCCGGGTTCGAGATCGCCCGCATTCGCGCCAGGCGCGGCGTCGCGGGCACGGGGCGCGGATTTGTCCGCGCCGCGGGTGGTGGAGTCGGTTCTGTCGGCCGGCTTCTCGGTTGCTTTGTCGGCCGTTTTTTCAGGCAAGCGAAGTGTGGACTCGGACTTTTCCGCCGCTTTGTCGGCGGGTTTGTCCGAAACCTTGTCGGCGGACTTTTCAGGCGTTTTGTCTGCCGCCCGCAACGGCGTGTCCGGACCAGGGCGCTCGGCGAGCTTTACGACCGTTTCCGGTTTGTCTTGTGCGCTCTTGTCCGCGGCCGGCTTCTCGCCCGGTTTGTCCGATGCGCGCGTGGAGCGCTCGGCCTTGTCGCCGCCCGCGGCTTCCTGACTGTATTCCACGTGTGCAGCCCGGATGACAGCTAGCGGTGCGGCAGCCGCAGCCTGACCCGCCGACGGCAGATCCGGCATCGCCGGTTTCGATTCGGACGCGGCCCGCGACGCACGTTCGGCCCGCCGCGTGTCGGGTGCGCGCAGATCGAGCGCGGCCTGCACGCCCGTCACGCCCGGGACGATTTCAGGCTCCGCCTGCTTGGCTGCACGCGCGCTCTTCGAACGCTTCGGCTTGGCTACTACGGCGGGCGCAGCGGCCATCACATCGTCCAGCGCTTTCTTTGCCGCAGCCTGCTCTGCCGCGCGACGGCTCGCACCGGAACCGGACACCTTCACATCCAGCTTCGGCACCGTACATTCGACTTCGAACTGTTGATTGTGCGCCGCACCATGCGTCGCGACGACGGTATAGGTGGGCAGCGGAATCTTGTGGCCCTGCAGATATTCCTGCAGCAAGGTCTTGGCGTCCTTGCCGAGCGTGCGCGGATCGATGTGATCGAGAATCGGCACGTACAGGCGCTTGATGACCGTCTGTGCGGCATCGAAGCCGCCATCGAGGAAAATCGCGCCGAGAATGGCTTCCAGCGTATCGGCGAGAATCGAC
The DNA here is from genome assembly GCF_017104715.1 of Burkholderia sp. Ac-20365. Classification (GTDB taxonomy): domain Bacteria; phylum Pseudomonadota; class Gammaproteobacteria; order Burkholderiales; family Burkholderiaceae; genus Paraburkholderia. Next base: position 22,639 of record NZ_JAAGPI010000027.1, on the reverse strand, counting down.
GGGCGGCGGAAGCCGCCGCTGCGCAACTCGCCTTCGCCGAGCCGCAAGCCTTCCGAAATATTCAGGGCCTGAGCAATTTCGTACAGCGACTGCTGTTTGACCAGATTCGCACGAACGCGGGACAGATCGCCCTCGTCCAGTTTCCCGAAACGTTGGAACAATAGCGCGGCCACCGCGCAGTTGAGAACGGAATCGCCGAGAAATTCCAGCCGCTCGTTATGCGTGGCACTGTGACTGCGGTGAGTTAAAGCCTGGCGCAACAATTCCGCATTGCGAAATTCGTAGCGCAAACGGCTTTCCAACGGAGATAGGGGCATGTGCAGAGTATAACGCGGGCGCATCACGGGGCGGAGAGAGTGAGCCTCGCAGCCCCGGCGCCGAAAAAGCGTGTTGTAGCGACGTTACCGCGCGTTCTTAAAGTAGCGTGATAACACGTCGCGTGTGATGCGCGACGTGTTGCGCGGGTTCAGTGCGCATCGTGATGTCGATGCGCAAGCAGCAATCAATGGAAGCCGCCAATGCGTTTCAGGTTGCTGAAGTTCATCCAGATGAAGAACGCACGACCAACGATGTTCTTGTCCGGCGCGAAGCCCCAATAGCGGCTGTCGGCGCTGTTGTCGCGGTTGTCGCCCATCATGAAGTAGTTGCCAGGCGGCACCTTGCAGGTGACACCGCGCGCGTCGTACTTGCAGTTATCGCGATAAGGGAAGTCTTCAGCGCCGACGATGAACGGCGGCACAGCCGGGTTATTGAGAATGCGGTTCTTGCGGCCGTCGAGATCTTCTTCGAACTGCTTCGCGTAACCAATACGCTCTTCATCGAAGTAATCGGGCAGCGGCGTTTCAGGCACCGGCTTGCCGTTGATCGTGAGCTTCTTGTCTTCGTATGAGACAACGTCGCCCGGCAGACCGATCACGCGCTTGATATAGTCGACCGACTCATCTTTCGGATAGCGGAACACGACCACATCGCCACGTTGCAGCGGACGCCCTTCCGTCACCTTGGTATTCGTGATGGGCAAACGGATGCCGTAATCGAACTTGTTCACAAGGATGAAGTCACCAACCAGCAGCGTCGGCACCATCGAACCCGACGGAATCTTGAACGGCTCGACAACGAACGAGCGCACGACGAACACAACGAGAATCACCGGGAAAAAGCTCGCCGTGTATTCGAGCCACCACGGTTGGCGCAGCTTTTCGTCACGCAGACGCGCGCGCGTGGCGGGCGCGTTCTCGTCGGCGAAGCGCTCACCGACGCGTGCCTGCTGATTGTCGAATTCGGCGACGGCGGCTTCCGCTGCCCGGCGCCGTTTCGGCAGGAAAACCAGTTTATCCGCGACCCATGCCACGCCCGTAATGATTACGAGCACAAAAAGAATCAGCGCAAAATTCATAGGGTTCCAGTTCTTAGTCTTATTTGTCTTCGACGCGCAGAATCGCGAGGAAAGCTTCTTGCGGGATCTCAACCGAGCCCACTTGCTTCATTCGCTTCTTACCTTCTTTCTGCTTCTCCAACAGCTTCTTCTTACGCGTAATGTCACCGCCGTAGCACTTTGCCAGAACGTTCTTACGAAGTGCTTTGATGTTCTCACGCGCAATGATGTGAGCGCCGATGGTTGCCTGAATCGCGACGTCGTACATCTGACGCGGGATGATTTCACGCATCTTCGCGGCGACTTCGCGACCGCGATACTGGCTCTGCGAACGGTGAACGATCACCGACAACGCGTCGACCTTGTCGCCGTTGATCAGCATGTCGACCTTCACGACGTCCGACGCGCGATATTCCTTGAACTCATAGTCCATCGACGCATAACCGCGCGACACCGACTTCAGGCGGTCAAAGAAGTCGAGCACGATTTCGCCCATCGGGATTTCGTACGTCAGCTGCACCTGGCGGCCGTGGTACTGCATGTTGATCTGCGAGCCACGCTTTTGCGTGCAAAGCGTGATGACCGAACCGACATAGTCTTGCGGCATGTACAGGTTCACGGTGACGATCGGCTCGCGCACTTCCTCGATCTTCGACGGATCCGGCATCTTGGCCGGGTTCTCGACCATGATGGTCGTGCCGTCGCGCTGCACGACCTCATAAACCACGGTCGGCGCGGTGGTGATCAGGTCCATGTCGAACTCGCGCTCGAGACGTTCCTGGACGATCTCCATGTGCAGCAGACCGAGGAAGCCACAGCGGAAGCCAAAGCCGAGTGCCTGAGACACTTCCGGCTCGTACATCAGCGATGCGTCGTTGAGCTTGAGTTTTTCCAGCGATTCACGCAGCGCGTCGTATTGATTCGCTTCGACGGGATAGAGGCCGGCGAACACCTGCGGCTTCACTTCCTTGAAGCCAGGCAGCGGCTCAGGTGCGGGGCTCTTCACGGTGGTGACAGTGTCGCCCACCTTCGCCGCCGTCAATTCCTTGATGCCCGCGATGATGAAGCCCACCTGCCCTGCGGACAGCGATTCGAGATTCTTCGACTTCGGCGTGAACACGCCAACGTGTTCGACGGGATATTCCGCGCCCGTCGCCATCATGCGGATCTTGTCCTTCGGACGTAGCGTGCCGTTGACGATACGCACGAGCATCACGACGCCGACGTAGTTGTCGAACCACGAGTCGATAATCAGCGCCTGCAGCGGATCGTCCGGATTGCCCTTCGGCGGCGGCACTTTCGCGATCAGCGCTTCGAGCACGTCCTGGACACCGAGGCCCGTCTTCGCGCTGCAATGCGTGGCGTCGGTCGCGTCGATCCCGATCACGTCTTCGATCTCGGAAATCGCGTTTTCGGGATTCGCGGCCGGCAGGTCGATCTTGTTGAGCACGGGCACCACTTCGACGCCCAATTCGATGGCCGTGTAGCAGTTAGCAACTGTCTGAGCCTCGACGCCCTGACTTGCGTCGACGACCAGCAGCGCGCCTTCACACGCGGACAGCGAACGGCTGACTTCGTACGAGAAGTCGACGTGGCCCGGCGTGTCGATCATGTTCAGGTTGTACACCTTGCCGTCGCGTGCGCGGTACGACAGGGCGGCGGTTTGTGCCTTGATGGTGATGCCACGCTCGCGCTCGAGATCCATCGAGTCGAGCACCTGTGCTTCCATCTCGCGGTCCGACAGGCCGCCGCAAAGCTGGATGATGCGATCGGCGAGCGTCGACTTGCCATGGTCGATGTGCGCAATGATCGAAAAGTTACGAATATGATCCATTCAGTGCCGATCAAGCGAAAAAGGCGCGCTCTGACGATAGCGGAGCACGCCTTGTAAGTAAGTGAAAAACCTATCTATTTTAGCCGAAAAGGGTGTCGCCCGGCGCGGACTTACGGGTGGCGGGCGTTATTCGTGCTATCTGGCCGCGCAGTTCGTGCCTGCTGCGTCGGCCCGCGCGCAGGTGCTGTTCAACGCGGCAAGCTTGCACGATGCGCTGTCAACACCGTCCGCACCCGCGCTTCGTCGAGGTGGTAGTGACATAGTTCGACGCCCTCGTGGATCAGCACGGGAACCCAATCGTTGTAACGCGCTTCGAGCGCGGGATCGGCGTCGATGTCGATCACTTCGACTTGCGCACCGAACTCGGCCAGCAAAGGCTCGAGCGCGGCACGCATGTCGTCGCAGAGGTGACACCACGTGCGCCCGTAGAGCGTGAGCGATGTCCCCGCGTCGGTCACGCGGCTTACTTCGCCGCGCGCGGGCGAACCGGCACGAATTGCGTGTTCTCCCCGCGACGGACCAGCAGCGCGACCATCTTCGACGGGTCGAGGTGCGCAGTCACTTCTTCAAACTGCTTCGCGCTGGTGATGTCCGTGTCGCCGACGCGCAAAATGATGTCCCCGCGCTGCAAGCCGACACGCGCCGCCGGACCGTCGACAGCATCGACCTGAACGCCGTTACGCAGCTTGAGCGACTTCATCTGATCGGCCGGAATATCGCTGACAGCCACGCCCAGTGCATTCGATGCACGCGGCTTCGGCGTCGGCGCCTTTTTCTGATCGGCCTTGGCCGTCTTCTCAGGCTGCATTTCGGCGACCGTCACGGGCACTTCGCGCGTCTGACCCTTGCGCCACAGCGTGATCGTCGCCTTCGTGCCCGGCTTAGTATCGCCAACCATGCGCGGCAGATCCGTCGCCGTGTCGACATTGTGACCGTTGAACTTCAGGATGATGTCGCCCGGCTGCACGCCGGCCTTGTCGGCGGGGCCGCCCGGCTCGACACTGCTGACGAGCGCGCCCTGCGCCTTCGGCAGACCGAGCGAATCAGCGACGTCCTTCGTCACTTCCCCGATTGCAACGGCAATCCGGCCACGCACGACCTTGCCCGATGTCTTAAGCTGATCGGCCACGCGCATCGCTTCGTCGATGGGAATCGCGAACGAAATGCCCATGAAACCGCCCGTGCGGCTATAGATCTGCGAGTTGATGCCGATCACTTCGCCCTGCATATTGATCAGCGGACCGCCCGAATTGCCCGGATTCACGGCCACGTCGGTCTGGATAAACGGCAGATAGTCACCCGTGTCGCGCCCCTTCGCGCTGACGATGCCCGCCGTCACCGTGTTTTCGAGACCAAATGGCGAACCAATGGCGACAACCCACTCGCCCACGCGAACCTTGTTCGAATCGCCGATCTGCACTGTCGGCAGGTTCGCAGCGTTGATCTTGACGACGGCCACGTCGGTGCGTTCATCGACGCCGATCAGCTTGGCCTTGAACTCGCGTTTGTCGGTCAGCGTCACGTAGATGGTGTCGGCGTCGTCGATCACGTGCGCGTTCGTCATCACGTAACCATCCGCCGACAGGATAAAGCCTGAGCCGACGCCGCTGTTCTGCTCGGTGTCATTGCCGCTGTCGGGCGACTGGTCCTGATCGCTGTTGCCGCCGCCACGCGGCGAATTGGGCGTGCCCGGCGATTGGGGCGACTGCGGCGAGTTCGGCATCGGGATGCCGAAGAAACGCCGGAAGAACTCCGACATATCGCCGTCGTCCATGCCCGGCGGCAAGCCGCGCGTGGAATTGGAGACCTTCGCCGTCGTGCGGATGTTGACGACGGCTGGCCCGACCTTGTCGACCAGATCGGTGAAATCGGGCAGATTGGCAGCAGACGCCGCCGACGCCGTATGCGGCGCGAGCGGCAGGCAAGCCACCATCACTGCGGCCGCGAAGAATTTGCGCACCGAAAGAATCGTCATGTCGTAGCGAACCGAAGGATTACCTGGAAGGCTTGTATTCTATGGCAGCCGCAAATTGCTGCAACGTGGTCTGAGGCACTTCCCCGAGCAACGTGATCCAGAAATCGCCGCGCCGCTTGACCAGCACGTGCGTTGCACCGCTGCTTCCGGCGCCTTCCTTGCGGGTACTCTTTTCGACCGGCTCGACGAAGATGGATATTGCAGCAAGACCGTCCGAGAACACCATCTGGTCGACCGGGATAGGCGGATTGGACGGATCATGCGCCGCCATCGGCCGGCGCAACTCGCGAATCTTGCGGAAACCGGCCACGGGCGACGTGATCTGCCAGCCTTGCGCCTCCATATCCACAGGTTCGACGGGCGGGCGCACCACCGTCCAGCCGGCCGTATTCTTGATACCGGAGGCGATCGGCGCCTTATCGGCCGGCACGCCGATGCGAATCTGCGAAAACGACATCTGCTCGAGAACCTGACCGCTCGGATCGAGCGTCTGCGCGCGCAGCAGGAGACCCGTCTTTGTGTCCGCCCACAGCTTGTAGGCGAAGCGGTTTGCGTCCTTCGGGTCGAGCTCGATCACCTGGCTGTCGATACCGGCGACGCGGTCCGTACCCAGCATCTTCGGCTCGTAGACCGTCAGCACCTGCTCGCCGGTCGCCGACAGCAGCGCGGGGAACGAATCCTTGTTCTGCCGCTTTTCGACAACGCACAAATGCCGCTCGGGCACGAACGTGTACAGCTCGTCGTTATGCCGGAGCATCTTGCGCGGCTTGCCGTCGAGGCTTTCGAGCGACTCGAACTCGCCGTCGTTACGCGTCGTGTAATGAGAAATGCGCGAGGACTGGACAAAGTCACCGCGCTGATAGACGAACGCGCCTTCGTAGTTCTGCTGCTGCGCGGCCTGATGGATCCTGTTCAGCAGCTCGGACGCGCTGCGCCGGGTGGCAGAGTCGTCGGTTTGCGCGAACGCGCGCGACGTGGCGGATAGCGCCACGGCTGCACAGAACAGAAACGCTGGCAGCCGCCCCCAGATAGTCGTTTTTTTCAACCGCAGACTCTGCATCAGACTAGTGGCCCTGCGTGGTCAGAGAGGCCGCGCGGAGCATCGGCATCGAACCCGATACGACGGGCTGAAGGCCGAACTGCTGATGCGCTTCCAGATATTGGTCGAGACTCGCGTCGCGGATGATGTTGCCGTCCGATGCATTGGCCTGAGCCGCCGTCGCGGCCGGCATCGACGCCATTGCCACGCGCTGCATCGAGTCCGACTGCGGTGCGACCGACGCGACCTGCGTCACGCTGGCCCCCGTACCGACGCCGGAGAGCTGCGGCATCACGATCCACGTCAGCGTCGCCGCTGCTGCCGCCACGGCAAACGCAGGAATGACGCGACGGCGCAGTGCCAGCAGACGGCGCGTAGCAGGCGCCGACGTGGGCGCCAGCACGTGCACTTCGCTTTCGAAGCGGGCGGAAAAACTGTTCAGGAACGCGCTGCTCGTGGCCGGACTAACAGCCAGATCGTCCGAACGCAGCGCGTCGCCGATCAGGTGATAGCACGACCAGTTCGCGCGGTCTTCACGATCCAGCGCGGACAGAATTGTGTTCGGATGCTCGCCGTCGAACAGTTCCCCGTCGACGAAAGCAGACAGACGCTCGGCGCGCGAGCTTGCTTGCGCATTTGTTTGCATTGGCATCGAAACCGACCCCATGATGCTCCCCATCTTTACAGACACACGTAGTGACACCACTTAACCCAGAGACTGCGCCGCCGTCCGCGAGGCCGGCTGGCTGCTGTTTCGAACAGCGTTACCAGCGCTTGCCTTCGGGTGTGTCAAGCAGCGGACGCAATTTTGCCGCAATGGCCTCACGAGCGCGGAAAATTCTTGATCTGACGGTGCCGATCGGGCAACCCATCATTTCAGCGATTTCCTCGTAACTCAGACCTTCAATTTCACGAAGAGTTATGGCGGTGCGCAGCTCTTCCGGTAAAACCGCCATTGCAGCATTGACCGTCTCAGCGATCTGTTTGCTCATCAACATCGACTCGGGCGTGTTGATATCCCTTAGTTGGTCGGCATCCGAGAAAGTTTCAGCTTCTTCAGCATCTGCTTCCGTCGAAGTGGGCGCACGCCGGCCCTGGGTCGCAAGGTAATTCTTGGCCGTGTTGACGGCAATCCGGTACAACCACGTATAGAACGCGGATTCTCCGCGGAATTGGGGCAGCGCCCGGTATGCCTTGATAAAGGCATCCTGGGCCACATCCTCGACCTCGGCGGGATCCCGCACGAGGCGCGAGATCAGGCGGATGATCTTGCGGTGGTACTTGGAGACCAGAAGCTCGAACGCAGCCTTGTCGCCATTCTGGACGCGTTCAACCAGCACCTGATCTATTTCTTTTTCGCTCACCTGATAAATCCGTTAACTTTTGCGCGTGTAGCGGGGCACCATTGTAGCGTCCCCTTCAACGCGGCACGTTACGCGCGTAACAGCCGTTACAGTCTTTACAGTCAAGGCTCCGGCCGCGCTGGCTGGCCCGCTCAGACGTGCGCGCCGTGCCTGGCGAGGACGGCAAGCCGGCGAAAATCGCCCCGTTCCAGCATGTCTGCCGCGATCAGGACCCGATGCAGCGCACCGCTGTCTTCCTCGAGCCGTAGCATCAACAGGCTGTCGCTCCATTGGCTGCATCCAGTGATACGGCCCTGAGCGCGCAATATTCCCGCCCGGCTCCAGATCGACAACCATTCCGGCCCGATTTTAAGGGCGCCCGGCTGATCGTGCGCGTGACGGACAGCCGACCAGGCCAGAATCGCGAACACCAGCATGCCAGCCACCGTGGCACTGGCTGTGCCAACGCGCGGCGCGACAGTCATCCAGACGGCCGCCACAGCAACCACGATGAAAAACGCGGCCGCCAGATGCAACGCGGCGGACCGCCGCAGCGCAATGCGCTGCGAGGGTCCGCCGTTCAGTGCGGTATCAGGAGCGGACGCCGGCATGACCGGCAGCGGAGATGCCCCCGTCAACGATCAGCCGCGCTTGAAAACCAGCGTACCGTTCGTGCCGCCGAACCCGAACGAGTTCTTCAGCGCGACATCGATCTTCATCTCCCGCGCGGTATTCGCGCAGTAGTCGAGATCGCATTCCGGATCCTGGTTGAAGATGTTGATGGTCGGCGGCGACACCTGATGATGCACGGCTAGCACCGTGAACACCGACTCCAGGCCGCCAGCGCCACCCAGCAGGTGGCCCGTCATCGACTTCGTCGAGTTCACGACGATCTTCTTCGAGTGATCGCCGAAGGCGCGCTTGATACCCGTGGTTTCTGCGAGGTCACCCAGCGGCGTCGACGTGCCGTGCGCGTTCAGATAGTTCACTTCGTCGAGGTTCACGCCAGCGTTCTTCAGCGCCGCGATCATGCAACGCCGTGCGCCATCGCCATCTTCCAGCGGAGCGGTCATGTGGTATGCGTCGCCGCTCATGCCGTAGCCGCTGACTTCCGCGTAGATCTTCGCGCCGCGCGCCTTCGCGTGCTCGTACTCTTCGAGCACCATCACGCCTGCGCCTTCGCCCAGCACGAAACCGTCGCGGTCCTTGTCCCACGGACGGCTCGCCGTTGCGGGATCGTCATTGCGCTGCGACAGCGCGCGTGCCGCCGCGAAACCGCCGATACCGAGCGGCGAAACGGTCGATTCCGCGCCACCGGCGATCATCACGTCTGCGTCGCCGTATTCAATCAGGCGCGAAGCCTCGCCGATACAGTGCAGACCCGTCGTACAGGCCGTCACCATCGACAGATTCGGGCCTTTCAGGCCAAACTTGATGGACAGATGGCCGGAGATCATGTTGATGATCGACGCCGGCACGAAGAACGGCGAAATGCGGCGCGGGCCACGATTCAGCAGTTCCGTTTGCGTGACTTCGATCATCGGCAGACCGCCGATGCCCGAACCGACGACCACGCCCACGCGCTCCGAATTCTCGTCGGTGATCTCAAGGCCGCTGTCCCGCATCGCCTGGATGCCGGCAGCCACGCCGTAATGGATGAACGTATCCATATGGCGCGCTTCCTTGGCGGGAATGTAGTCTTCGATATTGAAGCCCTTCACTTCGCCGGCGAAACGCGTGGAGAAGTTCGACGCATCGAACTTCGTGATGTTGGCGATGCCAGACTTGCCGGCGACCAGATTGGCCCAGCCGTCGGCAACATTATTGCCAACAGGCGAAATAAGCCCCAGGCCTGTAACAACAACACGACGACGGCTCACGGTAACCCCTTTTCCATAGATGACAAAACAAAAGCCACAGCAGCGCACAGGAAAGCGCCCTGTGAGCCCTGTGGCTGTTTAACCTGACGAACGCGCTGACCAGGGCGCTGACGAATACGCTGACCAGTGCACTGGCGAAAACGCCGGAACATGCACCAGTAAGCGCAATGGCGAGAGAACCGATAAATGCAGCATCGGCCGGTGCGCCTTGAACGAGGCCGTCAGGCTTGCGCGCATGCGCATTGACATTGACGCCTGCCCCACATGCGCCGACGAACGGCACGAGAGGGCTGCCGGCACAACGGAAGCCGCCGTTCTGGCAGCAGCCGAAGCAACCTGGCAGGCGCGAATGACCTTAGGCCTTGACGTTGGCGCGAGCGTAGTCGATCGCTTGCTGAACCGTCGTGATCTTCTCGGCTTCTTCATCCGGAATTTCCATACCGAATTCGTCTTCGAGAGCCATCACCAGTTCAACGGTGTCGAGCGAGTCAGCGCCGAGGTCGTTCACGAACGATGCTTCGTTCTTGATTTCCGCTTCTGCAACACCGAGTTGCTCTGCAACGATCTTCTTGACGCGCTGTTCGATATTGTCCATTAACCCCTCCAAGGGAAAAAAGTTCATAAATACAGGTGCGCGCATTTTATCAGGTTTGCATCTGTAAAAAAGCGACGCACTTGGTTGCTGTAAAGCCGGTCAATCCGCGCTTCGAAAGGTATCGCGGCGCGGATAGTAACCGAATTTGATTACGACATGTACATGCCGCCGTTCACGTGCAGCGTCGTGCCGGTGATGTAACCGGCTTGCGGCGATGCGAGGAACGTCACGGCGTGTGCGATATCTTCCGGGCTGCCAAGACGGCCGAGCGGAATCTGCGACTTCAGTGCGACCTGCTGCTCTTCAGGCAGCGTCCTCGTCATATCGGTATCGATGAAACCCGGCGCAACACAGTTCACCGTAATGTTGCGGCTGCCGATTTCACGAGCCAGTGCACGCGTCATGCCTGCCACGCCGGCCTTCGCCGCCGCGTAGTTCGCCTGCCCCGGATTGCCCGCCGAGCCGACCACCGACGTGATGTTGATGATGCGACCGCCGCGTGCCTTCATCATGGGGCGCAGCACGGCGCGCGACAGACGGAACACGGACTTGAGGTTCGTGTCGATGACAGCATCCCAGTCCTCGTCCTTCATGCGCATCGCAAGCTGGTCCTGCGTGATGCCTGCGTTGTTCACCAGCACGTTGAGCGCGCCGAATTCCTTCACGGTGCCGTCGATCAGCGCTTCGGCTGCCGCTGCGTCGTTGACGTTGAGCACAGCGCCGCGGCCATTCAGGCCTTCAGCCTTGAACGCTTCCGTGATCGCGCTGGCGCCGCTTTCGCTGGTTGCCGTGCCGATCACCATCGCGCCCTGACGCGCGAGTTCGATCGCGATTGCACGACCGATGCCGCGCGAGGCACCCGTCACGATCGCAATCTGTTTGTCGAGAGTCTTTTCCATCGTTGCTTTCCACAATGCCCTGCACACGCAGGGCCGATTGATTCTTTGCTGCCTTCAGATAGACGTTTAGCCGTTGACGACTTTCAGCACTTCGTCGAGCGATGCCGGATCGACGATCGACGCACCAATCAGATTGCCGTCGATACGCTTGGTCAAACCGGCCAGCACCTTGCCCGGACCGCATTCGATCACGTGCGTGACGCCCTGCTTCGCGATCGACTGCACGCATTCGACCCAGCGCACGGGACCGGCCGCCTGACGAACCAGCGCGTCCTTGATGCCAGCAGGCTCATTGACGACTGCCACGTCGATGTTGTTCACGACGGGAATGGACGGCACCTGCACATCGACGCTCGCCAGATATTCGCGCAACTGATCCGACGCGGGCTTGAGCAGCGACGAATGGAACGGCGCGGACACGGGCAGCGGCAACGCGCGCTTCGCGCCCTTCGCCTTCGCTACTTCGCACGCCTTTTCAACGCCGGCTTTGCTGCCGGCGATCACGACCTGCGCAGGCGCGTTGAAGTTGACGGCTTCGACGACACCCGCCGCCGACGCTTCCTTGCACACTTCGCGCACGGTATCGTCGTCGAGACCGAGAATTGCCGCCATGCCGCCTTGACCGACGGGCACCGCGTTCTGCATTGCCTGAGCACGGAAACGCACGAGCGGCACAGCGTCGCGGAATTTCAGCGCACCGGCAGCGACGAGCGCCGTGTATTCACCCAGGCTATGACCGGCCACGATTGTAGGCGCAGGGCCGCCTGCCGCCTGCCACGCGCGAAAGATCGCGTAAGCAGCCGTCAGCATCACGGGTTGGGTGTTGGTAGTCAGATTCAGGTCTTCAGCCGGACCTTCGGCGATCAGCTTGCCGAGATCCTGATTGAGCGCATCGGACGCTTCCTGGAGGGTTTCCCGCACGATCGCGTGGTCGGCGAACGCGTTGAGCATGCCCACCGACTGCGAGCCCTGCCCCGGAAAAACGAACGCAAATTTCATATCGTCCCCAATTCGATGAGTTCAAATGTGCGTGACGCGCACGCGATGCATGCGCTGCCACTTGAAGCGGCGCTCAGGCGCCGCCGCGCGCGGTCGTCAGAAACGGATGACCGACGCGCCCCATGTAAAGCCGCCGCCGACGCCTTCGATCAGCACGTTGTGACCGCGCTGGATGCGTCCGTCGCGGACGGCGACGTCGAGAGCAAGCGGAATCGACGCCGCCGACGTATTGCCGTGCTCGTGCACGGTGACGACCATCCGCTCCTGCGGCAGGCCGAGCTTGCGGCACGTGCTCTGCATGATGCGGATGTTGGCCTGGTGCGGAATCAGCCAGTCGACCTGCTCGGGCTTGAGATCCGCCTTCTGCAGCGCTTCGACAGCGACCTTTTCGAGCACATTGACGGCCAGCTTGAACACTGCCTGACCGTCCATATGCAGAAACGCGCTGCCTTGCACGATGCCGCCGTTTACATTGCCCGGCGTGCAGAGAATGTTCGAATGGCTGCCGTCCGCGTGCAACGCGCTCGACAGCACGCCCGGTTCATCCGACGCCTGCAGGATGACGGCACCCGCGCCGTCACCGAACAGCACGCAGGTGGTGCGGTCGTTGAAATCGAGAATGCGCGAGAACGTTTCGGCACCGACCACCAGCGCAGTACGATGTTGCCCGCTTCGGATGAAGCTGTCAGCCGTCGCAACGGCATAGGCAAAACCTGAGCATACGGCTTGTACGTCGAACGCCGCGCCGTTGTTCCTGATGCCCAGTTTGTTCTGCAGCAGACACGCCGTGCTCGGGAAAACGAAGTCCGGCGTCGACGTCGCGACGATGATCAGGTCGATGGATTGCGGATCGACGTCGGCAGCTTCGATCGCGCGCTGCGATGCGATCAGCGCGAGGTCGCTGGTGGTGACATCAGGTTCGGCGAAGTGACGCGCGTGGATGCCCGTGCGGGCCACGATCCATTCGTCACTCGTCTCGACGCCCTGCTGCGCGAGACGATCAGCCAGTTCCTGATTGGAAACGCGGTTGGGCGGCAGATAGCTGCCGGTGCCCAGCACGCGGGAATAGGTAGTGGATTGAGCCATTATGCCTTCGAGGATTGTGCGCTGTACGGCTCGGCCGGCTGTCCGGCAACCGGACCCGCAATCGGGCTCGCCGCCTGGTTCGCGGAACCCGCGCCGCCAGTCTCGCGCTTCGCCTGTTCGAGTGAACCCGCGTTCTCCTCCATCGCGCGGGCGAGGCGTTCCAGAACGCCATTTTTGACGGCATCATACCCGCGTTTGATTGCCCACTCAAACGCGTAAGCATCGGCCGAACCGTGGCTTTTGATCACGAGCCCGCGCAGGCCGAGGAGCGCTGCGCCGTTGTATTGCCGGTGATCGACGCGCTTCTTGAAACGCAGCAGCACAGGCAGCGCCAGCACGGCCATCACCTTGGTCAGCCACGAGCGGCCGAATTCTTCCTTGATGATGTCGGAGAGCATCTGCGCGAGCCCTTCCGACGTCTTCAGCGCAACGTTACCGACGAAGCCATCGCAGACGATCACGTCGACGGTGCCTTTGTAGATATCGTTGCCTTCCACGTTGCCGCGGAAATTGAGGGTGCTGCTACGCAGCAGTTCGCCCGCACGCTTGATGGTCTCGTTGCCCTTGATGACCTCTTCGCCGATATTCAGGAGCCCGATGCTCGGACGGTCCTTGCCTTCGACGGCAGAAACCAGAGCGTGCCCCATCTCCGCGAACTGCAGCAGATGCTGCGGCTCGCAATCGACGTTCGCGCCGAGGTCGAGCATCGTCGTGTAGCCGGTGGGATTGGGCAGGGCGAACGCGATCGCCGGGCGTTCGATGCCCGTGAGCGTTTTCAGAACATAGCGGGAAACGGCCATCAACGCGCCGGTGTTGCCAGCGGAGACGCAGGCCTGCGCCTCATCGTCCTTGACGCGATTCAACGCCACGCGCATCGACGAGTCTTTCTTCTTGCGAAGCGCGACTTCGACGGGATCGTCCATTGCAACGATCTCGGACGCGGGGACGACGGTGAGTGCCGGGTTGTCGGTCGCTTTCAGCTTTTTCAGCTGAGCACGAATCGCGCTTTCGATGCCGACGAGCATCAGGTGCGCATCGGGGTGCGAGCGAACGAAGTTGACGGCAGCGGGAACGGTCACGGACGGGCCGTGGTCGCCTCCCATGCAATCTATCGTGAGCTTTACAGTCATGGAATGCGACGAATTTCAGGCACAAAAAAGCGGCAGTTGAATGCCGCCTTTTTGATGAACCGGGAAAATGTCAAGCGAGCCGATCGCCACGCGTAACGCCAATTGGGTCGAACCCAAACGAGCGCAATGCTGGTCGATTAGTCGTTCTTCGTCTTGACGACTTTCTTGCCGCGATAGTAGCCGTTCGGGCTGATGTGGTGACGCAGATGCACTTCACCCGTGCTCGGCTCAACAGCCAGCGGCGCTGCGTTGAGGAAATCGTGCGAGCGGTGCATGCCGCGCTTCGACGGCGACTTCTTGTTTTGTTGAACTGCCATGATAACTCCTGAAAATTTTCCGAATTCTAACACAGCCCGGCACGGCAACCGCCATAGGCCACGTGGCTAAACCATCGTGCCCGGCGCGCCCTGTCGCGCTCCCATGCAACTGTTCAGTGCTTCTTGTCGTCGGAGCCGCCCGACTTCAGGCCTTCCAGCGCAGCAAAAGGATTCGGCCGCTTGGGTTCTTCACCCTCTTCGGCTTCGCCTTCAGCGTCTTCGCCTTCCAGCCCGGCCGTGCCCGAGGTCAGACTCTCGTGCACTTCGGGACAGACGTCGTGCTTGGGCACGAGCGGCAACGAAAGCAGCAATTCCTCTTCGATCAAGTCGACAAGATCGAACTGGCGTGACCCAACGATCACATCGACTTCATCCTCGTCCAGAGGAAACTCTTCAGCTTCCTCTTCCGTATTGACGATCCGGTAAGTCGCATCGACGTTGAATGCCTGCTCGTACGGCGACAGGCAACGCTGACATTCGAGCCATGCGGCGCCGTGAATCGCGAGCCTCAGATAAGGCTGCGGACCCTCGGTGCCGTCGTCCTGCAATTCCGGCTGCGTCGTCCCTTCGGCTTGCCAGGTGAACGCGGTGTCGCGGTCTGGCGCTTCCTGCGGGACTTCGTTTAACATGCGCGGCAGTTGCGAGACGCGCACGGCACCCGCGGCCTGCCGTCCACTGCGGGCAAATTCGAACAGGTCGATTGCACGCGGGTCGACGAGACCAGCAGGTTTGCCAGGATGTTCAGTCATGTGCGCTCCTGCGTCGGCAAGGATTTCAGCCGGTTAAGTCCGCTATGCCTTGTTTATATTGCCGCCGAGATGACGCGTTTTGCGTCCTTCTACGTCGATCCGGCGCGCCATTTGGCAAAGCATACCGATGAAAAGCCCAAAATCATATCTGTTTTGTCTTTTCGAGTCAAACACTTAAGGCCGGCCGCGCAGACAGCGCCCCGCCGCACTTTTTCAGCCCCAGTTTCCTCTATATATCAAGGTTCTTTCCCAGCATGCCGGATTCCTTCAAACGCCCGCCCCGCCTGATTCTGGCCTCGAGTTCGCCGTATCGGCGCGAGCTGCTCGAACGGTTGCGCATCCCGTTCGAGGTCGCTGCGCCCGCCATCGACGAAACGCCGCTCGCGGGCGAAACACCCGAATCGACTGCACTGCGGCTCGCGCAGGCAAAAGCGCGCGCCGTCGCGGACGCGCTCCCGGGAGACGAAAAGACGCTCGTGATCGGCTCGGATCAGGTCGCGACCTACGATGGCCATCAGATCGGCAAGCCCGGTACGCACGAAAAGGCGCTCGCGCAACTGCAAGGCATGCGCGGACGGGAAGTACTGTTCCATAGCGCGCTTTGCCTGTTCGACAGCGGATCGGCCAACGCGCAAGCGATTGACGTCGTCACCCGCGTGCGCTTTCGTAACTTGCCCGACGCCGCGCTCGACGCCTACCTGCGCGCCGAAACGCCCTACGATTGCGCGGGCAGCGCAAAGGCAGAAGGCCTCGGTATCGCCTTGCTGGATTCGATCGAATCTGACGACCCGACAGCGCTGATCGGCCTGCCGCTGATCGCGCTCACGCGCATGCTGCTCGCGGTCGGCTACCCCCTGCTGGAGGTAGCGCAATGAGCGGCGTTCTCTATCTGATCCCGAACACGCTGGGTGACGGCGACGCCACCGCGCTCGACGCGGTCCTGCCGGCACCCGTTCGCGCCCGCGCCGCGGCCCTGCACTATTACATAGGCGAAAACGCCAAAACGACGCGCGCGTTCCTGAAAAAAGTCGGCACTGAGCGGCCGATTCAGGAAATCGAGATTCGCGAACTGAACGTCAATACACCGGCAGGTGAAATCGACAAGCTGCTTGCGCCCGTGCTGGCGGGGACGGACGCCGGACTCGTGTCGGAAGCCGGCTGCCCGGCCGTGGCCGATCCCGGCGCCCTGCTCGTACGCCGCGCGCACGAACGCGGCGTGAAAGTCGTGCCGTTCGTCGGGCCGAGTTCGATCCTGCTCGCGCTAATGGCGTCAGGGTTGAATGGTCAGAGTTTTGCGTTTCACGGCTACCTGCCCGTCGATGCCAACGAGCGCGCAAAGCGTCTGCGCGACCTCGAACAGCAGTCGCGCAAAGGCAAGCAGACGCAGATTTTCATTGAGACGCCGTACCGGAATCGCGCGCTGCTCGATACGTTGATCGCCACCTGCGCACCGTCGACGCTGGTTTGCGTCGCCGTGGATCTGACACTCGAAAGCGAAACGATCCTGAGCCGGACAGTTGCCGACTGGAAAAAGAAGCCAGCGCCGGATCTCCACAAACGGCCCGCGATCTTCCTGATCCTGGCGGCCTGACGTAGAGAAAGCAGCGACCATTCATGGTCGCTGCTTAAGACCGCCTTATCGCAGATTCAGCTTGCCGATGGCCGCCATCGCATGCACCGCGCCACTGCCGACGGCCGCACCGAACTTGCGCGCAACGCGATCGGTGATGCTCTCCTTCACCGTGTAGTCGACGACATCAGGCGCTTTGATGATTTCCCGCGCGACGTAATCGGTATCGCCGAAACCATCGGCAAGACCCAGATCGACGCTCTTTTGCCCCGTCCAGAACAGGCCAGAGAAGATATCGGGGGAATCTTGCAGGCGCTTGCCGCGCCCCTGCTTTACGGCATCGATGAACTGCGCGTGGATTTCGTCGAGCATCGCCTGCGCATGTGCGTCCATCTTCGGCGTATCGGGCGAGAACGGATCGAAAAAGCCTTTGTTCTCGCCAGAAGTACGCATCCGACGCTGAATGCCGAGCTTATCCATCAGACCTGTAAATCCGAAGCCGTCCATCAAAACACCGATCGAACCGACGATGCTCGCCTTGTCGACGTAAATCTTGTCGGCCGCGGCGGCGGCGTAGTAACCACCGGATGCGCACATATCGCTAACGACGACATAGAGCGGAATTGATGGATATTTGGCGCGCAATCGGCGAATCTCGCGGTAAATAATCCCAGCCTGTACCGGGCTTCCACCAGGGCTGTTACACCGCAGGATCACACCTGCCGTGCCCGCATCGTCGAATGCACTGGCTAGTGCCGCGTCGATATCTTCCGCGTTCGCGTTGGTTTCTGCCGCGATTTCGCCGTCAAGTGTCACGAGCGCCGTGTGCCGTCCAGACGTCGTCGTGACCTTCTCCCCGCTGAAATCCAGCACGGCCCACGCGATCACGACCAGCACGCCGAGAAACAGGAAACGGAAAAAGATGCGCCAGCGACGCGCCGCGCGCTGCTCGTTGACCGCCGCCAACGCAATCCGTTCGAGCGCGGCGCGCTCCCAGTTCGGCTCGCCAGCGGGCGCCCGGCGCGGATCGCGGCCTGTCGCGGCCGGTTCGTTCGGATCGGGAGTCAGATTATCGGACATACTGTGTCGCCGGAAGAAACGGGTTTCGGGGAATTATCCAGAGAAATCAGGCAGATACCGGACACACATCGGCATCCGGGAGCCAGAACACCGCGCGGCCTTCCGGCGTATCGCGCTCATCCACACGTACGGGACGCAGCCTTCCGCCACGACACGGACCGCCGACGCATTTACCCGTATCCGGCGCATAAATCGCGCCATGTGTCGCGCACATCAAGTATAAGCCGGACGATTCGAAGAACTGTCCCTCGTTCCAGTCCAACTCCATCGGCACATGCGCGCAGCGGTTCAGATAGCCGTAGGCGACGCCGTCATAGCGAACGAAGAACACGACGGCGTCGCCGCCCGCGTACGTCGCATCGCGACGCACACCCGCGCCACCGTCGACCAGCTCTTCCGATGCGCATACGCGCACTGCTTCATGCGCCGCGTCCGTCATGCGTGCTCCCGCAGCCAGCCCGACAGCGAAGCGATGCTGTCCGCGACGAATTTCGGCTCCAGCGCCGTCAGCGAATCCGCCGGATGCGCCCCGTAAGTGACGCCGATGCCCGACACACCGGCGTTGATCGCCATCTGCAGATCGTGTGTGGTATCGCCAACCATCACCGTGCGCGCCGGATCCTGCCCCAGTTCACGCGTCAATTCCTGCAGCATAGCCGGATGAGGTTTCGAGAACGTTTCATCGGCGCAGCGCGTGCCGTCGAACAGGCTCGTGAGCCGCACCTGATCCAGCGCCCGGTTCAGGCCGACGCGACTCTTCCCCGTTGCGATGGCGAGCAGATAGCCCTGATCGCGCAAGTCGGCGAGCATTTCGCGCACGCCCGAGAACAGCTCGGTCGTCTGATCCTTCACCAGGTAATGAAAGCGATAACGCTCGGCAAGGCGCGGATAGTCGGCCGGATCGAGCGTCGGCGCGGCGATCTGGAGCGCGTCGCGCAAACCGAGGCCGATCACGAAGCTCGCGGCTTCATCAGCCGGCACGGGCAGCCCGAGGTCGCGGCAAGCCGCCTGGATGCTGCGCGTAATGTGGACCGTCGAGTCCATCAACGTGCCGTCCCAATCGAAGACGATCAGATCAAATTGCTGTCGAGCCATGCGTCCCTGTCTCAGTTTGTGGTTGTGTGTGCTGATCCGCCGCGCCGCCGAGAGCGGCGAGTTGCGCGACGAAGCGCCGGCACTCCGCGGGCAACGGTGCTTCGAGTTGCAGCGTTTCACCCGTCGCCGGGTGTGTGAGTTTCAGCCGGTACGCGTGCAGAAACATACGCTTGATTCCCGGATTCGCGTTGGCGCGCGCCAGCGACTTGTTCAGCGCGAAATCGCCGTATTTCGCGTCACCGACGATCGGCAGCCCCAAATGCGCCAGATGAACACGAATCTGATGGGTCCGACCGGTTTTCAGTTCCGCTTCGAGCAGCGCATAACCGGGCCAGCGATCGACGAGATTGAAAATAGTGTGCGATGGCAGGCCGTCGGGCTGCACGCGAACACGGCGCTCGCCGTCCGCCAACAGATATTTGTGGAGCGGCTCCTTCACCGCGCGCCGGCGGCCCCAGTCGCTCGCCCATTCGCCGTGCACGCATGCGTAATAGCGCTTGTCCATCCGGTTTTCGCGAATCTGCTCGTGCAGGTTCACCAGCGCGGCGCGCTTTTTGGCGAGCATCAGCACGCCCGAGGTCTCTCGGTCCAGCCGGTGCACGAGTTCCAGAAACTTCGCCTGCGGACGCGCGGCCCGCATCTGCTCGATCACACCGAATGCGACCCCACTTCCGCCATGCACGGCCACGCCCGCCGGTTTGTCGATGACCAGCATATGATCGTCTTCGAACAGGATGTCGAAATGCGCGGACGGCGCCGGCACGTTCACCGGCTCATCGGATTTCGCGACGCGGATGGGCGGCACGCGCACCAGATCGCCATAGGCCAGACGGTACTGCGCGTCGACGCGCCCCTTGTTCACGCGCACCTCACCGCTGCGCAGAATCCGGTAAATGTGACTTTTCGGCACGCCCTTACAGACGCGCAACAGGAAGTTGTCAATCCGCTGACCAGCAGCGCTGTCGTCGATTTCGATCATCGACACCTGATCGCTCGCGACGGCGCTGGCAACCGATTTCTGGGATGTTTTGCCTAACTCTTTCATTCTGAATATAATTTGCCCAGCAGTCTGCGGCGGCCGACTATATAGGATCGGCGCATTAAACCGAATCGCGGGTGGATTGC
The DNA here is from genome assembly GCF_017104715.1 of Burkholderia sp. Ac-20365. GTDB lineage: Bacteria > Pseudomonadota > Gammaproteobacteria > Burkholderiales > Burkholderiaceae > Paraburkholderia. Next base: position 2,548 of record NZ_JAAGPI010000027.1, on the reverse strand, counting down.
ACAGGCGCAAGCTATAAAACGTCATTTTACTTGCGCTGGGGGCTGGTTGCTCGCCCTGAAAATGAGATGCAACAAGTTGCACGCACGGTGCACGACACGGCAGGGACGGCGCCCACAGGCACGTTCGGTCACAGTCGGCACCGTCGGTAACGGAATTTTGGTTAAAAAGAATTTGACTGGCGAGCTTCGGCAAGGGCGGCTTTCAGACCCTTTAGCGCGAAGCGGCCGGTGGCGAAAATACGGCGTGCGCCCGAGGCGTCCTGCGGAAAGTGCAGGATAAGGCGACGTCAAAATGATGCGAGACACCCCGAGCGGGACAGGCGCGCGTTGTGAGCGAGCTTTCCCGCTGCGGCAAGACCGCGGCCTTCGAACCCGTCCGGACGCGCGCCCAGCTGGCGCGGCAGCGCACGTGGACGAAGGCTGATGCATGTCGGCTGCCAGGACCCGCGGCGTGTCGGGCCATTATTTGAAGCCGTGTTCGCATGTGCCCTGCGGCAGCGCGTCCATTTTCTTTCGGACGGCGCCCATTCAAGGCAATTCTCCCGCCATCTTTCCCGCTCCAGCGTGCTTGTGAAAACACAATAAGGCGCGGCATGCCGCTGTCCTTGCCGCCGGCTGGCCGGGTTCGTTCCCGTGCGCCGTCGGTCCGGACAGGCAAAGCCGCTCTGGAGCCGTTCAATGAAACGCATGTTGTTCAATGCGACGCAGCAGGAAGAACTGCGCGTCGCCATCGTCGATGGGCAAAAACTCATCGACATCGACATCGAAACTGCCGGGCGCGAACAGCGTAAAGGCAATATCTACAAGGGAATCGTGACGCGCATCGAGCCGTCGCTCGAAGCCTGTTTCGTCAACTACGGCGAAGATCGCCATGGTTTTCTCCCGTTCAAGGAAGTCGCGCGTCAGTACTTCCGCGAAGGCATCGACATGCGCTCGGCGCGCATCCAGGACGCCCTCAAGGAAGGCCAGGAACTGATCGTTCAGGTCGAGAAGGAAGAACGCGGCAACAAGGGCGCTGCCCTCACCACGTTCATCTCGCTCGCCGGCCGCTACCTCGTGCTGATGCCGAACAATCCGCGCGGCGGCGGCGTGTCGCGCCGGATCGAAGGCGACGACCGCCAGGAACTGCGCGAAACGATGTCCCAGCTGCAATTGCCCGAAGGCATGAGCATCATCGCGCGCACGGCGGGTATCGGCCGCAGCGCGGAAGAGCTGCAGTGGGACCTGAACTACCTGATGCAGCTGTGGCGCGCGATCGAAGCCGCGTCGCAAAGCGGCTCGCAAGGTCAGCCGATGCTGATCTATCTCGAATCGAGCCTCGTCATTCGCGCGATTCGCGACTACTTCCAGCCGGACATCGGCGAAATTCTCATCGACACCACGGAAATCCATGACCAGGCACGCGCCTTCATGGACATCGTGATGCCGGACAATGTCAATAAGGTGAAGCGGTATCACGACGACGTGCCGCTTTTCTCGCGTTTCCAGATCGAGCACCAGATCGAAACCGCGTACTCGCGCACCGTGCCGCTGCCATCGGGCGGCGCGATCGTGATCGACCACACGGAAGCGCTGGTTGCGATCGACGTGAACTCGGCACGCGCCACCAAGGGCGCCGACATCGAGGAAACGGCCACGCGCACGAACCTCGAAGCCGCCGACGAAGTGGCGCGCCAGCTGCGTCTGCGCGACCTGGGCGGCCTGATCGTGATCGACTTCATCGACATGGAGTCGGCCAAGAGCCAGCGTGAAGTCGAGCAGCGTCTGAAAGACGCGCTCAAGCACGACCGCGCGCGCGTCCAGATGGGCAAGATTTCGCGCTTCGGCCTGATGGAACTGTCGCGCCAGCGTCTGCGTCCGGCGCTGTCGGAAGGCAGCCACGTGACCTGCCCGCGCTGTAACGGCACGGGTCATATTCGCGATACCGAATCGTCCGCGCTGCAAGTGCTGCGGATCATTCAGGAAGAAGCGATGAAGGAAAACACGGCAGCGATTCACTGCCAGGTGCCTGTCGAAGTCACCGCTTTCCTGCTCAACGAAAAGCGCTCGGAAATCAACAAGATCGAGTCGCGCTTCAAGGTCAACGTCGTGCTGGTGCCGAACAAGCACCTCGACACGCCGCACTACAAGCTCGAGCGCCTGCGTCACGACGACGCGCGCCTCGACGACCCGCGCGCCTCGTGGAAGATGGCCGAAGAAGCCGCTCGCGAACTGGAATCGGAAACGGGTTACAGCAAGCGCACTGAAGAAGTGAAGCCGAAGCAGGAAGCCGCTGTGAAGGGCATTACGCCCGAGAAGCCGGCGCCGAGCGCACCGGTTCGCACGCCTGCGCCCTCTGCTGCGACGGTCGAAGTCAAACCTGCTACGGGCGGCTTCATCGGCTGGCTGAAGGGTCTGTTCGGCATGCAGCCGGCGGCGCCCGCACCCGCGCCCGCTCCTGCCGAGAAGACGGCGAAGCCGGCACGCGGCGAACGCACCGAGCGCGGTGAGCGCACGGGCGAACGCGGCGGCGATCGCAACCGCAACCGTCGCGGCGGCGCAGGTGGCC